>NZ_JBBCSS010000001.1:0-1153815 GCF_037148755.1 Tsukamurella sp. USMM236 | reverse complement strand
CGGAGCGGAGGTTGTTGTCGTAGATGGTGCTCATGGGTGGATTCCTTCTTCTAAGTGGACGTTCCATGTGGCGGTTTCACCGGTTTTGTCTGTGTGCCCGGCGGCATTGGCACGGTCGGCGACGGGGATGCGGGCTGCTGCCTGTCGGTGGCCTTGCTCAATCAAGACGCCCTGCAAGTAGATACCGAGTGGCTGCCCCGCTGACTGAGCGCGGAACTCGTACGCTTTCGCAACTCGGCTGATCTTTGAGCTTGACCAGGTGACACCGACGTCGGCAACAAGTCGTGCGATCTCTGCCCTGAGGGCATGAATGTCCCGCTTCCCGGCGCTCGGTCCGCCGGATGTTGTGGTCGTCATCTACGCCGCACCGCCGTGAGTGGTGGCGGCTTCCTGTTGCTCGATCCACGCCAGGACGCTGGATCGGCGCCACACTCGCCGGCCGTTCAGCTTGAAGCTCTTTGGGCCGGTGCCGATGCTGTCCCAGTAACGATGAGTTCCTTCGGCCGCGCCGGTCAGGGCGGCGACTTCCTTGATTCTGATGATGGGGTCGATGTCTTCCATGTCCGAGTCACCTCTCGTGTGTGTCGTTGGCACGATTTGAGAGTACGCACAAATGCGGAGACTTGTCTACACGTCATGTGATTTCTGCGATACTGTTGGGTCCATGAGCGACTTGGAACAGGTGACCGACCGCAACTTCGCGGCCAACGTAAAGGCGAGACGGGAAGCCATGGGCCTCTCTAAGGCTGAGTTTGTTCGCCGTCTCGCTGACCTGGGGTGGGGTTCCGCTCACCAGACCACGCTGACGCGTATTGAGGACAGCGAACGTCCAGCGAGGCTGGGCGAGGCTCGGCTGATGGCCGCAGCTTTGGATGTGCCTCTAGGGACGCTGATGCAGAAGCCTGAAATCAACGATCTTGCAACCCATCTGGATGAGTCCGAGGAGGCGCTGAAGCGGCGTTCGGTTGAGTTCTCGCACGCGATGTTCGCCTATGAGATTGCCCGCCGCGACCTACTGGAAGCGCGCGAGCGAGCCAAGCAGGCGGGTCTCCCGCTAGCAGACGAACAGATCGGCCTGTCGGAGAGTTTTCCCGGCATGGTCGTGAGGAGCGTGCCATCACGGGTCGACAGGATCATCGACGATCCGAAGTTCCGCGGAGAGCTGTTCGCAGCGCGACACGCTGGCGATGAGATCACCGACGAAGAACGGTGGCTTATCAAGCTCGAGGACCGCCATGCAGACACGTAACCGGCGCTCTGGCGTCGAGGACCGTTGGACCCGCGCCGACGGCGAGCCGACCGCACGCCACGGCAAGGGGCTCCGATGGATGGGCCGCTACGTTGACGACGAAGGCCGCGAGCACACCAGGTCGTTCGCCCGGAAGATCGACGCCAAGACGTGGGTCGATGACCAGTCGGCAGCTCTAGTCAACGGGACGTACGTCGATCCGAAACGCGGCATCATCACCTTCTCCAGCTACTACCGCGAGTGGTCGCAACAGCAGGCTCACTGGACGCACGGGACGCGCGCGGCGATGAACCTCGCGGCGAACGGCGTCACGTTCGGCGACAAGGCATTCGCCAAGCTCGACGAGTCCGACGTGCAGCGATGGGTCAAGTCGATGGCCGACGACGGGCTCGAGGCGAGCACTATCCGCACCCGTTACGCCAACGTGCGAACGGTGATCCGGGCGGCCATGCGGGGACGCAACCGCTGTCTGTCGTTCGATCCGATGGATGATGTGAAACTCCCCCGCGCTACGGGCCGCATTCGGATTCCCACGCCCGCCGAGGTTCGAGCGCTGCTGTCGGCCGCGGGCCCGGAGTTTGAGGCGTTTGTCGCCCTGTGTGGGTTCGCCGGCCTGCGCCTCGGCGAGGCGGCGGCGCTCCGTGTGTCCGACGTGAAGTTTCTCGAGCTGGAGATCCACGTCGAGCAGCAGGTGCAGCGGGCGAACGGGAAGGCCGTCGAGATCCGTGCTCCGAAGTACGACAGCGTCCGCACCGTCGCGACGGACGAGGGCCTGATGCGGATCCTCGCGCGGCATGTCGCCGATCGCGTGCCGGGCAAGGATCCGAATCGGTGGATGTTCCCCGGCGAGGGTGAGCACCCGATGCACCAGAACAGCGTCGGCTACCGGTGGCGGAAAGCCCGTGTCGACGCCGGCCTCGACTGGGCGCCCCACCTGCACGACTTGCGGCACTTCTTCGCGTCCGGGTTGATCGCGTCGGGGTGCGACGTGGTGACGGTGCAGAAGGCGCTGGGCCACAAGTCCGCGTCGGTCACGCTGAACACGTACTCGCACCTCTGGCCGGACGCCTCGGACCGGACCAGGAAAGCGACCAAGACGCTGATGGCATCGGTGTTCGCGGAACGGCCTGCGAAAGCTACTGCGGACTGACTGCGGACTGAGACCCCTTCTACCGGGCCTGACCTGCAGGTCTACACATTGAAGCGGAACTCGACCGCGTTCCGTAAGTGTGTGTCATCATAGTACAGATGTGAGATGCATCACAGTTCATTGACGAGGGCGCGGAGGCTCAGAGTCGCCGGGTGTTTAGCTTCGCTACAGATGTGCGGCAGGGCCGTGAGGCTCGGCCACAGGAGGACGCGAGCCCTGGCGCGAGTCCTGACGCCAAGGACACCTGGTGATCATCACGATGGTGTCCTGCGCGGTGCTCCGCGTGGAGCTCCGCGTGGGTCTGCACGTCCCCATCCACAGGCGTTCTTGGCCTCAGTGCTGGCGGCTGTTCCCGGCAACTGGGAACACGCATCTTTGCAGGCACCGAGGCCGTTTGACGCTGTCGTGGACCGCGGTGTTCCCAGACGCTCTTCCAAGTGGGAACAGGCCCCTCGGGTGCATTCCTGCTGCATAGAGCGATATCTCTCTACGAGATTCCGGTCATGTTCCCACTGTTCCCACTTCTGACGGGTCCCGTGCCCGCGCCCGCGCCCGCGCACAGGCGCGCCTGCGGGGACCGCCGCAAAGTGGGAACAGTGGGAACAGCCCAGCCTCGAGTGCTCGTACCTGCGACGATGCCCTCCGTGGCTGTTCCCACCGAACTGGGTACAACAGCGGAGGAGCGATGCGGCGGCGATGCGAAAGTGCTGAGGCGCGCTGAGGCGCACGGCTTCACGCCGAATTGCGCTCGTCGGTGGCGGGAGGCGCTGAGCCGCGCTACGCTGGAGGCGTCCGCATGGTGAGCACTCGTTCACCATGGGCCACCATCCTTGGCCGCCTCGGACGTTGACCGGGCCGATTCTGGATCGTTCGGCGACGGTGGCTCTGCTGCTGTCCCGGAGTGCGCGACGGAGCACTCCTGCCGCCACTTGACTCGAGGCCGCATGACGGGCGCGACGACCGCGCCGCTGCTGCCGGGCCGGAGGGCCGATTGCCTCCGGGTGCACCATCCTGTGACGGGGTGGTACTGCACCGGAGGACTGTCCCGTGGGTACCAACGACCCGAACCATGCTGACGCCCTGCTGACCCTGCGCGAGGCGTCGGAACTCAACTACGGCGCTCCGTCGACGCTGCGCGCCTACATCGCCAGCGGGAAGCTGCCGGCCGTGAAAATCGGCGGCCGCATCCGCATCCGCCGCGCCGACCTCGAAGCCCTCACCGTCCCCGCCCGCGGCGGTGTGAGCACCGAGGAGGCGATCGCGTCGGCGGCGCGAGCGCTCGTGGCCACGGCGCCGCCCCTGAGCGCTGAGCAGCTCGACACGATCGCGGCCGCCTTCGCTGACGCCGTGGACCGAGAGCTGCACCGTGGGGCGGCGATCGCATGAGCGCAAAGAAAAGCCCCGCTGCTGGTAACAGCGAGGCTTCAAACGAGCATCAGGTGGCGGGCAACCACGTAGACGACTCTACCAGCCCCGGGCTGTCCGAGACGGCTCTGCGCAAGCAGGGGCTGCGCATGTACCTCGAAGGGCAGGACCGCACGGCGCTGCGCAAGCTCGCCCGGCAGGACCCGGACCGGGTGGCCGCCGGCGTGCTCGCCATGCAGAACGAGGTGATCGCCGTGCAGAACGCCCGCCTGCACGCCGGGGAGCGCGGGAGCGTGCACCCGAAGATCGCTCTTCGTAGTGACCTCGGGGTGTTCGAGGTCGTGATGCTCCTGGTGAACCTGCACTACGGGTGCCTGCTGACCGCGGAAGGCAAGGGCAAGCCGCTTCCCGCGATCTATGACGACAACGAGAACTCGAGGACCTACGGCACCTACCGGGTGGCGCCGGATGAGCTGATGGCGCTAGCGACGCGGTACGGCCAGGGCATGGACACGCGCGTGCTGCGGGAGGTCGTGAGCTCCCTCGGTCGTCTCGCCCCGCGGCGCAACGCGCTCACCGCGCCGAACCTGGTCGCGGTGAACAACGGCGTCTTCGACTTCGACACCAAGGTGCTGCACCCGCTCGACCCGGAGCACGTCTTCACGTCCAAGATCGGCGTGGACTACGTGGCGGGCGCGACCAATCCGATCATCGCGGAGCCCGACGGCAGCACGTGGGACGTGGCGTCCTGGATGGACGGGCTGTCGGACGATCCCGAGGTGGTCGACCTGCTCTGGAAGGCCATCGGCGCCCTGGCCCGGCCGCACGTGAAGTGGAACAAGGTCATCTGCTTCTACTCGACGCGGGGCAACAACGGCAAGGGCACGCTGCTCTCGCTGATGCGCACCCTGGTGGGTCCGGGGAACTGGATCAACCTGCCGCTGGTCTCCTTCGGCGCGCAGTTCGGCCTGGCGGAGCTGCTCGACGCCGGACTGCCTCAGGCAGTGTTGACCGATGAGAACCCGGTCGGCGTCTACGTCGAGCGGGCCGACAACCTCAAGGCTGCGATCACGCACGACGCGCTCTCGATTGAGCGCAAAGGCGTCGACAAGCTGTCTGTCGTGTGGAACGGCGTGATGGTCCAGTGCGTCAACGATCTGCCGAAGTTCCGCGACCGGACCGAGTCGCTCGTGCGCCGCATGCTGATGGTGCCCTTCGACAAGTGGTTCGGCAGCGTCGAGAACAAGCGCATCAAGGACGACTACCTCGAGCGCCCGGCGGTGTTGCAGTACGTCCTGCACCGAGTGCTGAACATGGAGCCGTACGACTCGCTCCCGGAGCCCGCAGCGTGCGCGCGGCTGAGGGTCGAGTTCTCGGAGAAGAACAACCCGGTCCTGGACTTCTGGACGGAGCACCTCTATCAGTTCACCTGGGACCTGCTGCCGTTCACGTTCCTGTACGAGATGTACAAGGCGTGGAGCAAGCGGACCAACCCCAGCGGCAAGGTGCTGAGCAGTCGGCAGTTCCGGGACGACCTGCTCAGCGCCATCACCAGCGAGGGCCTCGACGAGGTGTTCGCCTGCCACTCCGACCCTCGTCATAAGTACAGGACCGACGGCCGGATCAGCTGCTGGGCCGAGCCGCTGCTGGGCGCCTACCGGTTGGACTCGTGGATCGACGGTTGGAGCGGTGATCGAGTCCGCCCCGACAAGGTCAAGTCCACCGAGCGCGGGCTGCTGCGGCGTCCCGGGGCTTACATCCCCCACCGTAGAGCTCTTGGGCCGCAGCCCTCCCAGCCAGCGCCGGGCGCCAGCGGGGCGCCCGGATCAGGACCGACGTCACCCGACGACTTCCGGGGGGTGGAGTGATGAACCGCCGTCAGCGTCGGGCTCAGCTTCGTGGGCCGCTGCCCCTCGCCGAGTTCAGCGCCGAGCTGCGTAAGGCGGTCGCCGGGGACCCGAGCGGCGACCTGTCGATCAAGCAGTTCTGGGACGAGTTCAGCGCGGAGCGCGGGATCGCCGCGGCGCTCCCCACGGAGGGCGGGTTGGAGGTGCTCTACCGAGACCGATAGCCGCAGCCAGCAGAGAAGTTCACGACAACGATCATCAGAACCAAGGAGAAGAACATGACCAGCACCACCCGTACCGTGGCCGCCATCGACGCCGAGATCGCCGAGATCGAGGACAAGCGCGCGGCCCTGGCTACCCGGATGACCGCCCTCAAGCGCGAGCGCAAGGTGGCCGTCGAGGCCGAGCGCGTGCAGCGTGAGCGCGACCTGGGCGCGGCCCTGCTCGAGCACGCCGGTGACCGGGCGGCCTTCATGAAGGCCGCCGCGGCCCTGTACGCCGGTGTCGCGGAGAACGACGCCCCGGTGGCTCAGGACGGCCCCGAGCGTGTCGCGGAGAATCCCGCCGCCTGACCCGTCCAGACCCGCACCCCTGTCGCGAACTCCGCGGCAGGGGTGCTGTCGTCTGCGGAGCATTCTCACGACAGCCCGGTGTGCCTCCGACATGTCCTGTGTCCCGAGAATCAGCCTCCGAATAGCTCGGCCGAATAATGCGATTCCACGATTCATCCGTGGGGCCGATGATTCGCGCCTCGAACCGTGCGACCGCGGTCTAACCGATAGTGGTCGCATCAGGAACCGGTACCGGTCGTTTCAAGAACCAGTACCGGTCGGACTGCGGTCCGCAATCGGTCGCCTAGCAGTCGCTTAGCGGTTCTTGAAACGACCACTAACCGACCAGTAGTGGTTAGATACCGGTCGCCTGGATGAATGGCTAATCACAGATTCTCGCCGCCCTTCCCGTGGCTGTGGACGGGTGTGGATCACACGTTCTCGCACCCGCGGGCATCCAGGCCTCGGTGCCGCCTCGGCGCCTCGAGCCCGGCGGCGGCCACGCCGGCCTCCCCTGCGTCCGCTGCGTGGCCGTGGAGCACCGGGCCTGCCGCACGGCCGGCCCGGTGCGTGTACGCGCCGGCCACGGCACGCCGGAGCCGTTCCCCGGCTCAGGACGCTCAGGGCGCTCAGGAGCAGGTCGCTGACCTGCGGCTTCGCGTGCCGCGCTCGCGGTTAACCCTGCGTCACGGCACAGCGGGCCGCGACCTGGGGCTTCGCGGTCGCCGAGCCGCCTCGGCGGCGATCCGCGACCTGGGCGATCAACCGCGCCGCCGCAGGTGGGAGCGGTTTCGCCCGCGAGCAGGGCTGCGAGCGCCTGTGCCGACGGCGTCGGCGCTGGTCGGCGACGCGCTTATAAGGGCGAGTGACGCAGGAGCCCTCGCCCTCCGGCCCGCCGGGCCGCCCCTGGGGGTCCAGGGGGCGCGGAGCGGCCCCCTGGCAAGCCCCCCGCCGTGCGGTGTGTGAGCGGAGCGAACACACTCGCGTTTACGGCGGGGGATGCTTGCCGTCGTTGCGAGGCTCCGAATCAGGACGTAATGTCGTTGTTGATACAACGGGGCAACGGCGAGCGGAGCGAGCATGGCGGCGAAGGCCAGCGGGGACGGAAGGGCGGCGGCAGCCGCTCGTTCCGGCACGCTGTCCGAGGCCGCCACGGCACCGGTGGAGGCCGCGAAGCGATCGGAGCCGGTGCCCTCCGCGACCGTGGTCGCGGAGGCGGTGCGCCGCCGTGCGGCGGGCGAGAGCTTCGCGGCCATCGGCCGCGCGCTCGGGGTGCAGCCGCGGCGCGTCTCGTCCTGGTGCCGCGCAGCGGCGCCCGAGACGGTCGTGCGGCGCCCGCGGGCCACGACCCGCTCGAAGCCTGTGTCGATCCGGCTGCCGCTCGAGCTGCACCGGGCCGTCCTGCAGCGCGCGAGTGATGAAGTGATCACTAAGTCACTACTCGAAGTGATCGAGCTGGGACTACGCCGCTCTCGGGGCGCGGGCGCCGCGGTGCCCGACTCGACGCGACGCGCCCTGTCCGCGGAACTAATCGCTGCGAGTAATGCGGTGTCGTCGTTCGAGTCCCAGCTGCGCGCGGCCGGGCGGCTGCTGAACCAGATCGCGCGGTACCTCGGGACGTACCGCGAGCTGCCGGTCTCGATCACCGACGAGCTGGCCGCGGTGCGCGAGTCGGTGGACAAGCTGGCGGCGGGGATCGCCGAGCTGCGTGCCGCGGTGGACCGGGCGGTGGCGTGACATGGCGATCTTTAACGTCGCGGCCACCGGGGACTCGAACGCCCTCGGGCACTACCTCGACGGCGGCGGCCGGGCCCACGACGGGCACGGCGGCGACGGCAGCGGTCAGCGCAATCTCGCGGTGTCGGTGGTCGGGACCGGCTCGGTGCCGACGTTCCTCCGGGACGTGAAGCAGACCCGGCTGGATTATGGCAAGGACCATCTGAAGGTCGTGACATACCACGGTGTCTTGTCGTTCACGAACGAGGAGCTGGATCCGAGCAACCCCGAGCACGTCGCGCTGGCCCACGGCGTGGCCCGTGAGATCGCGCAACAGGGAGTCCCGGGGCATCAGGCGCGCATCTGGATCGAGGCCGACAATGGCCGAACGGTGATGCGCGGCGGCGTTCCAGTCCGGGAGAAGGGCAAGCTGCACGCTCATTACGAGTTCGCGAATGTCGCGGAGGCGGCCGGCACGATCGAGTGGGTCGACAAAAACGGTGTCGCGCGTTCCAAGAGCTACGAGGCGGGCCGGGCTTTCGACGGCGACATGAAGAACGTTCATCGCCTCCGCGCCGTGGTGGACGCGGTGGTTGCCGAGCGGCTCGGCTACGACAACGCCCGGTTCGTGATTGAGTGCCGCGAAGCAGCGAAGGGTCGCGGCGACCGGCCCGACAGTCGCGACTACGCGGACCGCGCCGACCCGGACGGTCCGGGCTACAGCAGCCACGACGAGGTTCGGGTGAAGCTCCGCGGCGCCCGTGCGCTCGCGACGGACTGGGACGACTACACCGCGCGCCTCGGCGCCGATGCGGTGTCGGTGCAGACCCATGGCAAGGGCGGTGCGAGCTACGCCTGGGTCGGCGACGACGGTGTGGAGCACCGCGCTCGTGCGAGGAAGCTCGGCAACGACTTCACCCGCGCGAGCGTCGAGGATCAGTGTCGCGAGAACAGCGCTGCCATCGCCCGGGGCGAGCAGCTCGTCGCGCCGGACCCGGACCCGCTGCCCGCTCCCCCGGACCCGGCGACGCGACCGCGCCCGGTGTTCCTGACGCCGGACGGTCGCCCGCCGTGGGAGCGCGACGGCGGCCACGAGGACTTCGCCGGGCGGGTGGCGGCTGCCGGCGGCACCTACGAGCAGCGTGCCCGCGCCGGCCTCGATGCGGCGCTCGACGACAGCTTTGTCGTTTCGCGGGACCACCTGATCGCCAAGGCCCCGGACCACGGCGTCGAGGTGGAGGGCCGCACTGGCGAGGTCGAGGTGAGCGTGGCCGCGATCGACGGCCAGGGCGCGGTGAGGTTCGAGGACAGGCAGCTCGGCGCGGGGTACGGCGCCGATGACATGGACGCGTGGATCAAGACGAAGGGCAGGACCAGGAATGACGACAGCCGAGGAACGACTGGCAGCGCTGCAGGCGGGCGATCCGACGACACCGGCGCCGGAGCCGGCGGAGTCGCTGTCAACGACGTTGACAGTGCTGGTGTCGCGGCTCGACGCGCAGCAGCGCTCCATCGAAAAGCTCGTGAGCGTGCAGAACTCGACGACGGACGCCGTGAACCTGTTGGTGGAGGCTCCGGCGCCGGTGGACCCGAGCGCGAAGGTCGCGGAGCTGAGCACGAAGATCGCGGAGCTGAGCAAGGCGGTCGAGGCGCTGGCGGCCAAGCCGGCACCGGAACCCCCCGCCGACGCCGGCTTGTCGGAAACCCAGCTCGAGCGGATAAGGGAAGCCGTCAGATCGGCGACTGAGCCCGTCGTCAGCGAGGACGGTCGGGTGCGCACCCCGGTCCGGACCGACAGCGAGCGCGAGGCGGCCAAGGAGCTGAGGGCGATGCTCGACCGGTCGGATGCGCTGACCCAGCGGGTCGAGGTCGTCACCGAGCGCCTGTCCTGGGACAGCGGCAGCTGGTTCAAGGCGGCGCTGCTGGGGCTGCCGTACGCGGTGGTGCTGGTGATGCTGCTCGCCCTCGTCGTGCCGGTGTCGGCGGTCTTCGGCATCCCCGCGTTGAGCGCGTGGGCGTGGGAGAGCTTCGGGGCCGCCGACTCGGCGTGGGGGCGCGGGGCGATCGTCGTGGCGGTGCTCGCCGTCATCGCCGGTGTGGGGTACGCGGTCTACCGGGGCGGCAAGTGGCTGGCGGGCAAGTACGAGGAGGCGATCCGATGATCGAGGAGTCGGAGTCCGTGAGCGCTCGCCTGGACCGGCTGCGGAACCGGATGCTGTGCAAGCGGTGCTCGAGACCGGCCGCCGCGAAGATCACGCACGGTGGCATCTGGGGCGGGCGGTCGCTGTGGGTACAGAGCCTTGCGTGCGGTGGGTGCTACGAGGCGATGGTCGCGGAGATCCGCCGTGACGACCGCGTTATCGACGTGACTTGGCTCGACCGGAGCTGAGTCGAGATAGAGGAGGTAGGACATGGCGGAACAGCGGGTTGACCCGAAGAAGACGAAAGAAATCCGGCGCTTGATGAACAGCGGCGACAAGGCCGTCGAGCACCGGTACGGGGAGGCGGTGAAGGACTCGCCCGAGTACCGCAAGGCCGCTGGCCAACGAGCGGCCGTGGCGGGCCGTGAGCGCCGGCGCGAGCAGCGCGCAGCCGGACAGGGCGCGCAGGCCCCGGCCAAGCCCTCGGCGCGGGACCGGGTGCTGGCCCAGGAGAAGCAGCGTCAGGAGCAGCGCGCCCGGCAGGGCGCCTCACGCGGCCGGTGACGGCAGAACCGAGCCCCGGTGACCATCACGGTCACCGGGGCTCTCTGCTGTGCTGCGTTAGGCCGCGGCGGGCGTGCTGGTCGCGGTGGCCGTCTTGAACGGGATCGTCGATATGTCGAACAGGTCCACGAGCAGCCCGGCCTCGCTGAGGGCAGGGCCGGTCGAGTCCGGGTGCGAGCCCCGGAGCAGGCGTCCGTGGTCGATGCTGTCGGGGATCAGCTCGGCGCCGTGCATCGTGTCCACGCGCTCGCTGGTCTGCGACTGGTTGCCCTTGTGGTCGACGGTGATCTTCTGCCACTCGCTCTGGCCGTGCGCCCAGGCGGCGGCCTTGAGGATCTCGGGCTCGGTGGTGCCGGTGCCGGCCAGGCACAGGATCGACGGGAACACCGCGCGCAGCTCGACCATCCCGGCCTCCCCGTACCGGCGTGCGAACTGGGTCGTGGACTGGACCGCGACCAGCAGTGCGAGACCCATGGCCCTCGATTCCGTGACGACCGTGGGGAGCTTTGACCAGGGTAAAGTATTGCAAAGTTCGTCAGCCACAACTAGCAATTGCGGAAGTGGAATCTTGCGGGTCTGGCCGCGGCGCCAGTGGTTGGAGATCGCGTCCACGGTGGCCACGGCGGCGCCTGCGGCGACGCCGTCGGCCGGGGCGACCATGAACAGGGTCGCGCACCCCTCCTCGAGCATCTCCGGAAGGAAGGGCACCTCGCCGGGGCGTCCACGGACCGTGGTGCGCAGCCAGGGCACCAGTCCGGTCTTCGCGGTGATCCGGACGGAGTCGCGGAACTTCTCCTCGCCGGTCATCGCCTCCTCGATCTCGTCGGCGAGGTCGTCGGAGCCCATCCTCTCGAGCCGGTCGATCGCATTGATCCAGCAGGGGGTCTCCGTGTCCTCCTCGGTGGGCGGCTGGATGCGCCCGACGGCGGACCGTGCCCACCTCACGCCGTCCTCCCCCGCGGCGCGGAGCACCCCGGCGAGCACCGCGATCGTGGCGCTCTCCCAGAACGAGTCGCCGCCGCTGTCCTTGCCCCCGCCGGACTGTCCCGCGGTGCCCGACTTGAACAGCTCGCCCGCGATGTCGAGCGCGTCGTCGTCATTGGCGATCAGCGCGACGGGGTCCGCGTACACGCGGATCACGCCGGGCGGCAGGACGTCGTCGGGCACCTGGCCGGACATGTCGAGAACGTAGGTCTTGTCGTGGCCGCCCCACTCGAGGCGCCGCTCCAAGCACAGGTCGATCAGGTCGGGCTTGGACGAGATGGCGACGGCGGGGCCGTCCCACATCAATAGCCCGGGTCCTAGTACCCGTCTCGACTTCCCGAGTCCCGTGAGCCCGGTCACCAAGCAGTGCGGGCCCGTCCGCGCGGGGCGGCCGTCGATGAACCCGCCGAACGGCGTCTGCTGCGGCTTGAACGGACCGGAGTCCTTGCGGTACAGGGCCATTGCCTACCCCTTGTCTGGCGGCTGCTCGCCGCCGTGGTGTCGGATCTGCATGGCGCGGCGGCCGGTCTCGGCCCGGCGCTCGCGGTCTGCAGTGGTCACGGCTTCGATGACGGCCTGGATGCCCGGGTCGTCGAGGTGGTCCAGGCCGTAGCGGACCAGGGCCCTCGACAGCAGGCCCGGGCCGATGCCGGCGGCCCCGGCGGACGCGCGGAGCTTCGCGGCGTCGGTCTCGCTAAGGGTGACAGCCACGCGCACTGTCCCCTCGTTCGCTCCTTCGCTCATCGAGCATCGTTCCTCCCTAGTCTCGTTGTATTCGTTACGGGACTATAGTAGCGTTGTATTTATTACCGATCAACCATTTCACACGGAGGTAGCCGCATGGGCAGGGGTCGAGAGAACGGGCGTCGTCGCAGCTCAGCGCTGACGATCAAGGCGGTGGTCGCCGGGCTGCTGTTCGTCGCCGGGCTGGTGCTCGGCGGCGCCGGGCGGGCCACGATCACCGCGCCGCCGTCGTGCGAGACCCCGGACGCGACCGCCCCGGCCGCTGCGGGGGCGATCCGGCATGGCTGATCCGCACAGCACCCGCGAGCGGTCGGCCTGGGTCCTGAGCCGCGCCGGCCGCGACCCCGGCGCGCGCCGCCGGGGCGAGAAGCTCGCCGCCCGCGCGCGGCGCATCACCCGCGACGAGGCCGGTGCAGGGGACGCGGGCGTGGCGGAGGTCGTCACGCGGGGCCGGTTCAGCAGGCGCTGGCACAAGCACGAGGACCGCCGGGTCGCGTGGGCCGTGGCCTACGGCCTGGTCGAGGCCGGGCGCGCGCTCGCCGTCGGCCCCGGCCTGGCGATCGGCTGGGCCGCGTACGGCGTGCTCTACAAGCTGGTGCCGACCCGAGGCCCCCTGCGGTGGCGGCGCCTGGCGGTCGTCGCCGGCGTGGTCGTCCCGCTGGTGCTCCTGGTGGTGCTGTCGATCGGCTGGTTCGGCGGCCCCGTGCCGTTCGCGGCCAAGTACGCCGCGCTGCAGGCGATGGTCGGCGCCGGCCGGGTCGCCTGGCTGGCCCGGGCGTACGGCTGGGAGGCCGTCACGGGCGGCAGCAGCGGCGGTGCGGGCACCGGCCCCGCGCGGCCCGCGCCGATCGTGGTCCGCACCCCGAAGCCGGAGGCGCCTCCCCAGCCTGTGCCGCCCACCGTCGTCGTGATGCGGGAGAAGTCGGACGGCTGATGTGGATGGCGGCGCTCGGCCTCTGGTGGGCCACCAGGGAGGAGGACGGGGATGGAGAGCTGGATGTGGGCGCTGCTGGCCGCGAGCTGCGGCAGCGCGTTGATCGGGATGACCTGGGCCGACGGTCGGTCCAGGCGAGGGAAAGGGAGTGACCGATGAGTGGGAGCAAGGGCGGCCTGAGCCGCACCGACCAGGCGATCGAGCGGTTCTTCGCCGCTATGGAGCGACTGTTCGACCGCGTCGAGGTCCTGCAGGAGCGCGCCACCGAAGCGTTCCGGGAGTTCGTGTATCGGCACCAGTGGGTGGCGGGGCTCATGCTGCTGGGGTTCGTCGGGCTGTACGTGTGGATGTTCTGGTACGGGTTCACGCACGAGCCGCCGGCGCGGCGGCCCGAGGAGGAGTGGCACCTGCCCGACTGGTCGGTCTCGACGTGGACCAGCATCGCGCTGGGCGTCGGCGTCGTAGTCCCGGCGCTGTGGGTCTGGTGGCGGCGGCAGGAGCACGGCAATGACTGATACACCGCAGGTCAGCGTGCACGTCCAGAGCGGCGCGGGCGAGATCGTCAGGCTCGTGGCGACCATGATGCTGGTCGGCGGCGCCATGAGCGTCGCCTGGGCGGTGGCGCGCACCGGATACGCTGAACTCGCAGGCAGCGGCCTCGCGGTGATGCTCGTGACCGCGGCCAAGCTGCTCTGGAAGCGCGGCATGATCGTCGTGCCCGAGCAGTCGGCCAGCGCCGACGGCCTGGCCGAGACCCGGTCGACGATGAAGCGCCTGACGGCCGAGTGGGCCGCGTTCCTGGGCCGGGCCTCGGTGCCCGCGATCGTGCTCCTGAGCATCGCCTACGCGATCGGGTTCCTGGCCCTCCGGGCCGGGGTCATCAAGTGCCTCACGGTCTTCTCGAACCCGTGGATCGCCGGTGGCGTCGGAGCCATCGTGGGTGCGTTCCTAGTGGCGCCCCGGCTGTTCCCCAGCATCGCGGCGGCCATGAAGTCCAAGCCTGCACCCGCCGCACCGGACCCTGCCCCCACTCCACCCACGTCCCCCGCACCGGCGCCTGCTTCGCCCGTGCAGCCGGCGCCGATCGTCGTGCGCCGCAAGACCCCGAAGGAGAACGAGAATGTCTGATCAGCCGCGCTACGTCGATGAGGACGGCAACCCGGTGGACCCGGGTTCGCTCGACGAGTACGAGACGGTGCCCGCGCCCGCCGCGGCGGGGCCTGCCGCACGGCCGGCCACGCCGGTGGGCGCCCCCGCGCCTGCGCGTGGTGGCACCGGCCCGAAGCTGCTCGGCGCGGTGGTCGTGACTGCGCTCGTGCTCGGTGCGGCCGGGGTCGGTGCGTACAAGGCCGGGTGGATCGCCCCCGGCAGCACCGTGGCGGCCGCACCGTCGGCCACGGCGACCAGCTCGGAGCCGTCGTCCGCGGCGGCCACGACGTCGGCCAGCGCGAGCAGCTCGGCACCGTCGAGCACGTCGGAGAACACCGCGCCGGTGGCCGTCGACAGCTCTAGGTACACCGGCGCCAAGTGGCCCTCGACCGCGTTGAGCGCGCCGTCGGTGCGCCTGCGGGTGACGGACTCGGTGAAGCTGCCGAGCAGCAGCGGGCTGTGGAACGCCAACGTGTCGCAGGCATTCGACAGATTCGCTCCGTGGTGCGACATCGCCGCGACCGCCCCGGGCCGGATCACGGTGCAGACCGTGGGCCGGGCGGCCGTGACGAAGCCCTGGGCGGAGTCGACGGTGGACGTCACCGGCGCGCCCAAGGTCGTGGGCGAGAACAGCGGCGAGAACGTCGACGACTCGTCGGAGCTGGTCAACGTGGACGGGAGCCCGGAGGGAGATACCGGCCCGGACAGCGGCAAGCCGGTGACGTACCGGGTGGAGGGCGGCGACGTCCCGGTGGCCGCCAAGGGCAAGCGCAAGAACTCGGTCAAGGTCTCGGTGATCAAGCGGGACGGCGCGACCAAGGACGTCGTGTGGCTGGTAGCCGGTGGGGTGCTGATGCGCGCTGTGGTCGAGGAGGTCGGCGGGAGCAGCGAGCCGAGCGCCGACGAGGGCACCGAGGCCAAGGACACGGAGGGGAACTAGCGCTGATACAGCGGAGCCCGGACCAGCATCGAGCTGGTCCGGGCTCCCTCGTGTTGCGGGCGGCTACGCGTTGCAGACGTCTATAGCGGACGCGGGGTTGAACGCTTGGTTCGCGGTCCCCACGAACAGCCTCCGGTAGGCCCGCTTCCCGTTGCACGTGCCGGGGTCGAACGCGATCAGCTGCACCGGATAGGTCTCGGGCGCACCGTCCATCACCGAGCCCATCGCGTTGTAGCCGGTGCCGCGCCCCTCGGCGCGCTCGCCGCCCCAGCTCGACCAGGCGATCCCGGTGACGCGGCCCGTGATCGAGCCGCCGTTGTAGACCTCCGCCGGACGCTCGGTGCCGTACCCGGTGCCGTTGGACGGCATGGAGCCCAGCACGATCGCCGCGCGGCTGGGCGCCTCGGTCTCCGCGGCCGTGGTAGCCGTGGTGGGCGACGGGGCTGCGCTCCCGGGGCCGGTGAAGGTCTCGGACCGCTCGTTGGACAGGAACACGCCGCTGAGGCTCTTGGTGTTCCAGCAAGTCAGGCCGGTGTAGGCCGACGCGCAGACCCACTCGCCGAAGTAGACGCTCTTCCCGTAGGCGACCGTGGGGATGGCGTAGCCCGTGCTCGGGGTGACGTTCATCCAGCCGGTGGTGCCCTGGGTCGTGCGGACCTCGCCCACGCGGTCGTTGATGAACGGGAACAGCCACTTGCCCTTGCAAACGCCACCCGCGACCGTGGTGCACCCGAACGGGCTGTTGCTCGCGTACTTCCGCACGCCGCACTGGCCCTGGTAGCCGGTGCCGTCGGCGACCTGGAAGTCGCACTTGATCCCGCCCGAGGGCGTGGAGAGGTGCGCGGACTTCACGCCGCCTGCCACGTAGGTCGGCAGCGGCTCAGCGTCCGCAGGCCGCGGCCCACCGGCGCCGGCGTAGGCGCCCGGGACCGGCGCGCCTGCCGGTGCCGCGGTGGTGGACGCTGGGGCCTGCGAGGCCTCCCCCTGGGTCGACTCGGCCGCCGAGACGGTCGCGCCGGCCACGGGCTCGGCTTGGCCGTCGCTGCAGCTCGTCAGGGCGAGGAGCACAGCTGCGAGCAGGGCGAGGACGGCTGCCACCGGGATCCGTGACGGTGCTGCAGCTCGACTCACCGTGCTCACGCCCACTCGAGCTTCATCTCGTAGAACCGCGGGCTCCCCTGCATGAGCCCCCAAGCCTTGAGCGGGTCCCATGCGTCGCCCACGACGGATACCATCGCGATCTTGTTGTCTTGCCCGCCCTTCGCCACGTCGGGCACCTTCTCGCTGCCGACCTCGACGTTGAAGTACCCCGAGCCCGCCTGCGCAGTGTCCTGCATCTGGCGCCTGTCGGTGCAGGTCTCCACCACCCGCACTGTCAGATCCTGTGAGACGAGGGCGCTGCCCTCCTCCGGGTGTCCGTAGACCCCGTCGGTGTAGTGGACGCACGCGTCCTTGCTCGTGAACTGGACGATCGTGCCCTCGCCCGGGTAGCTCATCACGTGCGGATCCGCTGCGACCATGGCCGCGAGCTTCGGGAGCTCAACGGATCGGGTGATGACGAGTTTGAGCCCGGTCTTGGTGTCGCCCTCCCTCCGGAACATGGCCTGCGTGAGGTGCTTGCGGTTGCTGATGGTGATGCCCGCCTCCTGCGGGGTGCGCGCCTTACTGGTCGCCGCGCCGCTGGTCGGGACGCCCGTCGTGGCCACACCGGCACCGGTGCTCTCGGGGGTGTCGTCCTTGGCGACCATCGCGATCACGAGCACCAGGACCAGCACCAGGAGCAGAGCGACGGCGCCGCCGAGGAGCACGACGATGTTCTTGTTGCGACCTGGCTGCTGCGGGGACTGCGGCGGCTGGCCGGGCGGGAACTGCGGTCCGCGCTGGTTCGGGTAGTTCATGGGATCCTCCATTCCACCCGACCAGCGGCAGCGCTGATCGGGCCTGGGTACACGTGGTGTCGACCGCGCACGGGCGGTCGTGAGCAATGGCGCGGCCCGCTCGAGGGCGGGGCGGCGCTAGTTGGTGGGGTGCTGCTCGGCGGCGAGCACGGCGTGATCCTGCTCGGCGCGCTCGTACAGGGCCGACGGGGTGGTGCCCATCGCTGAGGCCAGCTCCCAGAGGGCGTCGGAGCCGATGGCGCCGTCGCCCAGCTCGAGGCGGCTGATCGTCGCCCTGGACGTCGTGCTGGCCGCGGCCAGCTCGCCCTGGGTCATCCCGGCGTCTCGGCGGGCCGCACGGATCGCGCGGCCGAGCGCTGCCCGGCGCACGTCACGCACCGCCCGCTGAGCGGGCGTCAGGCGTGAGTTCGATGCGGGCATCCCCGAATCTTCGCACGTCGATCTTCTCCATGAACCTCCCCAGACTCGATGACGCAGTACTGCGGCAAAGGGTAACCGACGACACCTTCATGCGTTAGTCACATGAGTTATTCGCGCGGCATCCCGTGACGCCGCCGAGTCGGCTACCGGACACCGTCGCCGGGCTCGCGCCCGCGTCGTCATCGACCCTGTGACCAGCACGTTATGGCGGACAGCGTGGGAGCGCAAGGGATTCCGCGGGGTTCGATTTGGAGGCGGCTGCTACCCTCTACATCAGGCACGAACAGCACCTGAGGGTAATCATGGTCACAATTCTGTCGCGTGTCCCAGATGGTGAGAAGAAGAGCCCCGTACCGCGTTGGCGGCACGGGGCTCAGGTCACTCGAACGGGGGCTCGTCGTGCACCTCGGTCACGATACCGAAGGAGTGCAGCAGCTCCTTTGCTCGAGCGAGATCGACTGGGCCGCTTAGGCATCCCACGCACGCCGTGCACCCGTCGCGATCCGTGAGCTGCAACGTCTCGCGCTGGTGCATTGCGCACCAACGGATTTGGTAGATCACGGACGCCTCCTCAGGCCTCATGGAACACGAACACGGTGAACTCCGGCCCGTCGATCACGTTGTAGCCCTGCTCGAGGTCTCGAGCGTAGGCGGTCAGGTCGAAGTAGCCCTTGACCTCGTCGGGGACGTGGTCGAGCAGGCCGGTGCTGGCGAGGTACTCGTCGGCGTAGTCGCGGAAGCTCGACCACTCGCCGGCGTAGGCGTCCTCGAACTCCTTGACCAGCGAGGTCTCGGGATCGGTGATCCAGTCGCGGTCGAGCAGCCATGCATCGAAGGCCTGGCGCTGCCACTCGGGGACCAGCTCGAGGACCTCGGCCCACTCGGTAGCGGTCGCGGGGCTCATCTCGCCCCTGACCGGGATGCCCTCATGGTCCATCACCCACAGCTCCTCGTGTGTCTCGGCGGGGATCGGGCGGCCGTGCAGGGCCGACGTGGTCACGCCTGCGGCGTCGGCGGCCTTGAACCAGTCCCCGATCAGCCGACCCGCGTTGTAGCACTGCAAACAGCCGATCCACACGGCTGGCGCGGTGGACACCTGGCGATCGACCACGGTGATCGGCGTGCCCGTCACGACCTCCGCCGGCGTGAGGTAGCCGTCGTCGCCGGGGGCCAGGGCGTTGGCCTGGTTGTGCTGGTCAGCGGCCTGGGCGCGGGTCATGCCGCGCGCCCCGGGTGCGAGGACACGACGGGCGATCATGCGCTCGATCCACAGCTCGTCATCGGTGAAGGTCATGGCTGGAAGTCCCCCTGCATCGGATGGATGTGTCGTCCATCCACCCGGGCCCGGCTGCGCCGGGTGCAGGTCCTGAGCCTCCTCAGCGTGAACAGCAGGCCCCCAGCCGGTGCGGGTGGCCTGCCGACGTAGGAGGCCGGCCAGCTGCGCCGGGCCGCCCCTGCGAGGATTTGCAAGATAACCAGCACCCCAGAGGTGCGCCAGTTATGCTCACGTAAATAATTGCCAGCAAACAAGGCGGGGACAAATGAGCTTCTGGAAACAATGGAAAGACCTAACCCAACACACGGAAGGGGTAATAATCGCCCTAGGCCGCGAGAGGGAGATCTGGAACGGATTGAAACTAGACGATCCGAGTAACGTTGTTCTAACCGATCGGTCGCGGGGCCGGAATTACCAGACAAGCCTGGGAGAACACCTCGACGCGATCAACGATCGCAGCCTTCTGTACGGATCCATTTTGATTCATTCCTACGCCTTGTGCGAGGCGACCGCGTGCGACGTGTTGGGAATCGACTCGCGCGACGCCGGCGGCGTGGAATCATGGGCCGGGAGCCTGCTTACGGCGAACGGGAGGTCCTGGGAGAATCTCGATCACTTCGTGGACAGTCGTGGCCATGTAGAAAAGTTCGGAGGTAAGGCATTCCTCGTCGAGGCCGCAGTAGCAAGAAATTGCTGCGCGCATAAATCAATGATTTTAGACCAGCGTGCGGTAACTAGACTGAACGATTCAGGAAACACGGCCTATTCTGTGGGCGACGAAATCGGGTTGGACTATGACAGACTGTACGAATATAGAAATATCCTTCGCACTGTAATGCGAGTTGCGAACATTTGATCCCGGGTACAGGAGTTAGTAGCGCCGCAAGCCTTGGCGCCAATCCCTTTATTACTATAAGGGAGCCGAGATGTGACCTGCGTCACCTCGGATGCCTCAGCTCGATCCGCACGGACTCCTTGTCGAACCCCTTGCGCCCCCGCGGTGCCGGCAGCAGTGTGACCGTGATCAGCGCGTCGATGACCCGCCGCTGCAGCTCCAGGCCGCCGGTCAAGAACACGAGGTCCGGCTCCTTCCCGAGGAGCGGCAGCGCAGCGCCATCGGGGCGCCGCTGGGCGAGGCGCTGGCGCTCGAGGTCGTCGATCCGCTGCCGTGCGCCGTCGCGCACTCGTTTGAGGTCCGCGGCCTCGATCAGCTCGGCGCCGTAGTCCCTCTCCGCGCGCGTGATCCGCCCACGCTGCTCCTCGAGCGCGGCCTCGATGCCCGCGGCCTGGGCCGTGGGCCCGTCCCCGGCGGGGACGCCTCCGTGCTTGGAGAGCAGCTCCGCGCACCCGGTGCGCACCAGGGTGTCGATGTCACCGCCCGTGCGGTTCAGGTGACCGTTCGTGCGGCAGCGGTACCCGCGGGCGGTGCCGCGCACCGGCAGCCCGCAGACGCCGCAGAGGTACAGGCCCGAGCCGAGGTGCTTGCGGCCGGTGGTGCCGTGGTTGGTGACCCGCGTGGGGTCGTCGAGCTTCGCCTGCGCGGCCTTCCAGGTGTCCTCGTCGACGAGCGGCTCCCACTGGCCGAGCACGGGCCGGCCGTCCTCGTCCACGACGATCTGGTCCCGCCAGGCCCGGCGCCTGCCGCGCTTGGCGTCCTCCGGCCGCGCGGTGCCGTCCTCAATGCGCTGGCGGCGAGCGGCGTTCGCGGCCACGGCCGCCGAGCGGGCCTTGGTCTCGGTGTAGACCGAGTACCCGGCGTAGCGGGGGTTGCGGAGGATCTCGAGCACGCTCGACTCCGGCCACGCCTGGTCGGCAGGCGGGACCTCGCGGAGCTTCTGCTGCTTCTCCTTCGGGAGCTTGCGGTTCTCCCGGCGGCGGCGCTCGTTGCGCTCGAGGATGAGCGTGCGGCTGTGCCGCGGTGTCTTCGGCACGGCGGCATGGTGCTCGTCCGGCTCGCCGGACAGGGCACGGGCGATGCCGCGCAGCGTGCCCTTCTCGCCCAAGAAGGCGGCGTAGATAGCCCTGACCGCCGCGGCCTCGCTGTCGATCACGTCGCCGGCCAGGTCGTAGCCGATTGGGCGCACGCCCTTCGGAGGGCGGCCCTGACGGGCGCGCTGCTGGTGTGCCGCCTTCTGCCGCGCCGACTTCCGGTCGACCTCGCCGCGGGCCACGGCCGCCTTGATCCGCGCGTACATCCTGCCGCCGTCAGTGCTCAGGTCTGCGTCGCCGTTGGCTGTGACCAGGGCCAGGCCGCGCTCCTCGGCCGCGTCGATCCAGTCCTCGAGCTGCCGGGGCTGACGGGTGAGCCGGTCGAGATCGTAGCAGACGATCGCGGTGAACATGCCGGCGTGGTAGTCGGCGACCATGCGGTCGTACCTGGGCCGGACCTTGGTCTTGTCGGTGGCCGAGCGCGACTGATCGACGTAGGTCTCGACGACCGTCCAGCGTCGGTAGGCCGCGAGTTGTTCGCAGGCTTCACGTTGCCGGTCGATGGCCAGGCCGTCGCCCTCGCGGTCCTGACTGATTCGTAGATAGATGGCGCAGCGCGTTTCCGGCATGGCGCCATACTATCGCCCAGATGACCCCCTGTTACGGAACGCGAATCTACTGCGCTATACCCCGCCGCGGCCGCCCTTGCCGCCCTTCTTCCGAGAGTTCGCTGCTCGACGCGCGAAGGAATCGGAGCGGACCGCCTGCATGTCATAGTGCGCACGTTCACGTTCACGTAACCGGCGTACCGGGTCACGTTCCTCGATTGCCTCGTCGTAGGTCATTTCGGCGAGAGTGTCTACCACGGTAATGACAAGCACCTCGCCTGCAGCGGTGACCACGTGCTTCCCCTCGTCGCTCAGCTCCCAGCGGACTCCAGCCCGGTCGTGCTCCTTGATGAGCTTCACGGGCGTCGGCCGGTCACGTCGTACTCGAAGAGAGCCTTGTTGCTGTTGCGCTTGCGAATGACCTCGATCTTCACGTCGGTGTAGCCGAGTTCGCGGAGCATCGCGGCGTACCACTCGTGCGCGGGCACCTCGTGCTTGTAGAAGGTCGAGTTGCCGATGATGTAAGAGACCGCGCCCCCGGGCTTCACCTGCTTCGTGATGGCCTGGAAGTGCAGCCACATATCGTGGTGATACTTGTGGACGTAGGTCGCGAGCAGCGGACCATTCTTCTCCCCGTCTCGGCGGATACGGTCGCAGACCGCGGACATGGGGTCGTCGACAGGCGTGGCCGTCTCGGGGGTCCACGTGTTGAGTTTGCTGGTTGCTGTCCCCCAAGTCCCGCCGATCGCGCGCCAATCAAGATCGCCGGCGTCACTGGCCTGATCGAGGAATCGCAACCAGTACATGTACGGGCGCAGCTCGCGGATGTACGACATCCGGTTGACGTATGGGGGTGATGTGAGCACAAGATCGGCCGGGGCAAGCGCCGCCACACCGGTGCGCGAGTCACCGCTGTACACGGTCGCGGACCCGACGAGGTCGTAGCGCGCCGACTCCACAAGGGTTGCCACCTCTTCAGCGAACGTAGCGAACGTGCGCTCGGCATCGTCGAAGTCGAAGAGAGCGGGCTCTGCCGGTGAATCCTTGAACGACATGCTCTGGTGGTTGAAGGCTGCGTTCGAGCAGGAGATAAGTGAGCGGCAAAGCGCAACCTCCATCAGGTCTTTCACCTGACCGTCGTACCCGTCGATAGCGCGCCGGAGTGCCTTCAACGCATGCAGCGCGCCGGGCGACCACCACTTCTCGATCTTGAACAGGTTGGGCTGCCAAAGATCGTTGTCCTCGTTGTGCTTCCGTGCATCCGCAAGCACGGCTTGCGCGGCATCGGTGGTGGAGAACAACGTCTCTGCCGAATAGTGTCCAACCTTGGCGTTGCCGAGCCAGATGAGAAAGGGGTTCACGTCGACGCTCTGGCCAATGTGACCGAGTTCGGCCGCGGCCAGCGGAGTCGTCCCGGTACCAGAAAACGGGTCGGTGATGATCGATCCCTGGGGCAGGTCGGCCAGTCGGTCACGCACGACACGGACGCCGTAGGCAGGCGTGAGTCGCAACCAGCCGTGTCGCCCCTTCCCCATGTTGGCGCGGAATGTGAGGTGCTCGTTACGAGCCTGCGCCGCACGGTCGATCGTCATTTGGCCTCCAACAGCGTTCTCAGAACATCCTCGACACCCGCACGCAGGTCATCCGTGTTGCGCCGGAAGAAGCCCGCAAGGTCGTAACCAACGACCTGATCGACGAAGTCGAAGGTGCTTCCGAGGGGATCGTTGTTGCCTACCGTACCCATAAGCACTGACCAGTTCCCGGTGGTGTACCTCAGGCGGACAGCAGCATTGATCTGCGTGGACATGATCGCGAGGACGGGTAGGTACCCATGACCGAGCGCCTGCGCCGCGTTCGCAAGGTCCCCATTCTGACGCTTGCTGTCCGCCGACTTGTACCCCTGACGAACTTCGAAGACCGCACCCTTAAGTGGCGCTGTGATGTCGAGCCGCTGGCGTTGGCGATCGACCCAGGCTGCCACACGGTCGCGCGCGTCCGCGTCCCCAACGTCGGCGAGTTCCACACGACCGTCGAGCGAGAGCTTGCGCGGCTTGACCTTCGCCGGGTCCTGCCCCTCCTTCAGCTCCGGAACGATATCGTACGACCACATAACCTGGTCGGCGCCCAGCCCCAGTCGGTCGCGAAGAACCTGCCGGAAGAGCCTCTCGCACCCGATCCCCAGTTGGCGGTACACGGACGTCATCCCGCCCGCGGCCTTGTGAGCGGCGAACATGAGGGGCGAATCGAGACCCATCCAGTGGTATAGCGGGTCGGCGCCGTAGAGAGCGGTGAACCCGGCCAGATCCACCTCGTCGGAGCCGCCCATCTTGGGGAGGTACTCCGCTGACTTCTGCAGCGGCTCGAGGATCGTGTCGACATACAGGCGGTCATCCGAGTGATTCATGGTGGCGCTCACTTCTTGCTCGCAGATGGCACCCCGCTGCGGAACTCGACCACGTCACCGTCGGACATGACGTAGTCCTTGCCCTCCATGCGGACCTTGCCGGCGGCTTTCGCGGCGGCCATGGTGCCGTTGGCGTCGAGGTCGGCGAAGGAGACGATCTCGGCCTTGATGAAGCCCTTCTCGAAGTCGGTGTGGATCACGCCGGCGGCCTTGGGGGCGGTGTCGCCCTTGCGGATCGTCCAGGCGCGCGACTCCTTGGGGCCGGCGGTGAGGTAGGTCTGCAGGCCCAGGGTGTGGAAGCCGGCGCGGGCGAGCGAGTCGAGGCCCGGCTCGTCCTGGCCGATGGACTCCAGCATCTCGGCCTGGTCCTCGGGGTCGAGCTCCAGCAGCTCGGACTCGATCTTGGCGTCGAGGAAGACGGCGTCGGCGGGGGCGACGGCGGCGACGAGCTCCTCGCGGCGCGCGGCGTCGGTGAGCACGCCCTCGTCGGCGTTGAAGACGTACAGGAAGGGCTTCGCGGTCATCAGGTGCAGCTCGCGGACCGGCGCGGTGTCGAAGCCGGCGCCGAACAGGGTCTTGCCGTCGGTCAGGATCGCCTCCGCGGCCTTCACGGCCTCGAGCGTCTCGACGAGCTCCTTGTTCTTGCGCGCGTCCTTCTCGAGCCGGGGCAGCGCCTTCTCGATGGTCTGCAGGTCGGCGAGGATCAGCTCGGTCGCGACGGTCTCGATGTCGGCGAGCGGGTCGACCTTGCCGGCCACGTGCACGACGTCCTCGTCGGAGAAGACGCGCACCACCTGGCAGATCGCGTCGGCCTCGCGGATGTTGGAGAGGAACTGGTTGCCCATGCCCTCGCCCTCGGAGGCGCCCTTGACGATGCCGGCGATATCGACGAAGGACACGGTGGCGGGCAGGATGCGCTCCGAGCCGAAGATCTCGGCCAGGCGGTTCAGCCGCGGGTCCGGCAGGTTCACCACGCCGACGTTCGGCTCGATGGTGGCGAACGGGTAGTTCGCCGCCTCCACCTCACTGTTGGTGAGGGCGTTGAACAGGGTGGACTTGCCGACGTTGGGCAGTCCGACGATTCCGAGGGTAAGGCTCACGGGGCCTCATTCTACGTGGTCGCACGTGCGCCTCCCGACGGTGCGGGAGGTGCACTTCCCGACGGTGCAGGTCGCCCTCACCCAGGTCCGGCCCGCACCGTCGGAAAGCCCGTCGGTCAGCGGTAGAGGCTGCCCGCGATCTTGGGGTCGTCGACGTTGGTCTTGTCGTACCAGTAGAAGCCGGTGTCGATGGTCTTGGGCAGCGACTCGCCCTTGATCGCCTTCACCGCCGCCGCGACGGTCTCGCGGCCGATGCCCACCGGGTTCTGGGTGATGGCGCCGGCCATCAGGCCCGAGCGGATCGCGTCGATCTGCGCCGCGCCCGAGTCGAAGCCGATGATCTTGATCGCCGGCTTGTTCGCGCGCTGCGCCGCGTTGACGATGCCGGTGGCCGCGCCCTCGTTGGTGCCGTACAGGCCCGCCAGGTTGGGGTACGCCTGCATCATCGTGGCCGCCAGGTCGGCCGCCTTGGCCGGATCGCCGCCGTACTGGATGTCGACGATCCGCACGCCGGGCGCGTTCGCCTTGATCCACTCGGTGAAGCCGTCCCGCCGGTCGACGCCGGTCCGCGACGTCTGATCGTGCGCGACGACGCCGATCTCGCCGTTGCCGCCGATCAGGTCGACCATGCGCTTCGCGGCCTCGGCCGCCGCTGCCTTGTTGTCGGTCGACGCGGTGGTGACGGCGATGTCGCTGTCGACGCCGGAGTCGAAGGCGACGACCGGGATGCCCTTGTCCTTGGCCTGCTGCAGGATCGGCGCGACAGCGGCCGAATCGAGCGCCGCGATCGCGATGGCCGACGGGTTGCGGTCGAGCGCGGTCTGCAGGAGCTGCACCTGCTTCTCGACCTGCGTCTCGTTGTCGGGCCCCTCGAAGGTGATGGTCTTGCCGAGTTCCTTGGCCGCCTCCTCGGCGCCCTTGTTCACGGCCTTCCAGAACTGGTGCTGGTAGCCCTTCGAGATGATGGCGATCTCACCGTCGCCACCCGACGAGCCGCCGCTGGAGCACGCGGTCGCGGTGGTGACCATCGTGACCGCGGCGACGGTGACGGTCGCCGCCCGGAAGATGCGCCGCAGGGGCGTCGAAGCCTTGGTGAACACGCGTTTCTCCTTGGTTGGGTGGGAGGTGGTTACCGACGGGCGTCGGTGACTCAGGGTCGTTTGCGGACGATGTCGATGTAGACGGCGACGAGGATCACCACGCCGACCGCGATGGACTGCCATTCCTGCGGGATCGACATGATCCGCAGGCCGTTCGTGAGAACGCTCATGATGAGGATGCCGATCACCGTGCCGGTGACGGTGCCGCGACCGCCGGCGAGCGACGTGCCGCCGATGACGACGGCCGCGATCGCCTCGAGTTCCAGCCCTTGGCCGCCGGTGGGCTGGGCGGAGTTCAGCCGCGCGGCGGCGAGCACGCCGGCCAGGCCGACGAAGACGCCGGAGAAGGTGTAGACGATGACCTTCCAGTTCTTGACGTTCACGCCGGAGAGCCGGGTCGCCTCCTCGTTGCTACCGATCGCGTAGGCGTAGCGGCCCAGCTTCGTCTTCGCGAGCACGATGCCGGCGATCACCGCCATGAGCGCGAGCAGCACCACACTGAAGGGGATGCGGGCGCCGGGGACCAGCGACTTGTTGGCGATGGCGCTGAACCCCTCGACCGAGGTAAACCGGATCGGCTCGGTGCCCGAGATCACCAGCGACGCACCGATCGTCACCAGCATCATGGCAAGGGTGGCGATGAACGGCGGTATCCCGAGATACGCGACGACGAGGCCGTTGACGAGGCCGACGAAGGCGCCGAAGAGCACGCCGCCGATCACGCCGATCCACAGCGGCAGGTTCCAATGCACGAGGAAGACGCCGGTCATGATGCCCGACAGGATCATCGCCGTGCCGATCGACAGATCGATGCCGCCCGTGATGATCACGATGGTGGTGCCGAGCGCGAGCAGGCCGATCGTCACCGAGGCGACCAGGATGCCCGTGAGGTTGCTGGCGGTCAGGAAGTTCGGGCTCGCGAACGAGAAGAAGATCACGATCACGATCAGGCTGACGAAGGCGAGGAACTGCTGCATCTGCCCTCGGATCCAGGACGTCAGCGCGAACCCGCCGGCACTGTCGCTGTCGGGCGTGGGGGGCGCGGTGGTCGCGGTCATCACTTCACCGCCGTCTCGTGGAAGCGGGTGGCGTTCTCCATGATCGTCTCCTGGGTTGCTTCGTCGCTGTCGAGAATGGTGGCGAGGCGCCCCTCCCCCATCACCGCGATGCGGTGGGAGAGGCGCAGCACCTCGGGCAGGTCACTGGAGATCACCATGATCGCCTTCCCCGACGCCGCCAGTTGTTCGAGGAGCCGGTAGATCTCGTCCTTGGCGCCGACGTCGATGCCGCGGGTGGGCTCGTCCACGATGAGGATGTCGCAGTCGCGGGCCAGCCACTTGCCGATGATGACCTTCTGCTGATTGCCGCCCGACAGGTTGCGCACGGCCTGCCGGATCGACGGCGTCTTGACCCGCAACCGGGACACCATGTCGGTGGCGAGGGTGTTGAGCTCGCCGTCGCGGATCACGCCGAACCGCGAATGGGCGTCGAGCGACGAGAGCGCGATGTTGTCGCGGACCGTCTGGTCGACGACGGCGCCGAATCGCTTGCGGTCCTCCGAGAGGTAGCCGATGCCGAGGGCGGCAGCGGTCGCCGGGGAGTCGATCGTGCGCTCGGTGCCGTTCACCGCGATCCGGCCCGCGGTGATCGGGTCGGCGCCGATGATCGCGCGGGCCAGCTCGGTGCGGCCGGCGCCCATGAGCCCGGCGAAGCCGAGGATCTCCCCGCGGTGCAGTTCGAACGAGATGTCGTGCAGCGGATGCCTGCTGCTGAGCCCGTCGACCTTCAGGACCACCTCGCCGGGCGTCTCCGGCACCGTCGGGCGTTGCTCGTCGGCGACCTCGCGACCGACCATCATCTCGATGATCTCGCGCATCGGCGTCGTCGCCGTGGGCCGCTCGCCCACGTACGTGCCGTCGCGCAGCACGACGATGCGGTCGGAGATGCGGGGCAGTTCGTCCATCCGGTGCGAGATGTAGACGACGCCGGTCCGATCCGTGACGAACCGGCCGATCAGCTCGAACAGGGTCTGCACCTCGGCGTCGTTGAGCGCCGCCGTCGGCTCGTCGAGGATCAGGAGGCGAGCGTCCTCCGAGAGCGCGCGAGCGATCTCCACCATCTGCTGCTTACCCACGGTCAGGTCCCGGACCCGCGCATTGGGGTCGATGACCATGCCGAGCCGTTCGAGCAGGGCGGTGGTGCTGCGGACGGCGCCGCGGCCGTCGACGACGCCGAAGCGCGTGCGTTCCCGACCCAGGGTGATGTTCTGCGCCACAGTGAGATCCGGGACCAGCCCCAGCTCCTGGTGGATGATGCTCACGCCGAGCGACTGCGCCTGCCCGGGCGAGGTCAGCTGCACCGGCGCACCGTCGATCTCGATGGTGCCCTCGTCGGGCGATTCGACCCCGCTGAGCAGCTTCATGAGGGTCGACTTGCCGGCGCCGTTCTCGCCGACGAGCGCGATCCGCTCCCCCGGATACACCTCGAGGTCGACGTGATCGAGCGCGACGACGCCGGGGAAGCGCTTGGTCACGCCGCTCATGCGGATCAGCGGGACGCGTGCGGCCGATGCGCCCGGGCCCTGCGACATCGCTTCCACGCTCATGCACTCACCGCCCGATCCGGCGCCGACAGGCGGCGTCCTTGGTCCTTCGGTCAGGGTGGACAAGCGACCACCCTGTGTGCTGAGTCACATTAGACATCGGATGTTTGCATGTCAATAGTCGGCACACCGGCACGAAACGCGACGAAATGGCGAGCGCAGACGCAAACACATCAGATGTTCTCGTGTCATTGCTCGTCGGACCGCGCGCCGACGCCACCCTTCGCCCGCCCGCACCAACGCGAGCGATTCCGCGACGCCCGCGCCACCCGGATGAAACGATGATCCCTGCGAACCACCACCGTGGCGTAGACATCCAGGAGGCCTCGTGTCAGCTCCCACCGCTCCGTCGACCACGGAGACCGACGGCGACATCACCTACGTCCGGACGGACCCGGACCTGCCGCCCGTCGCCGTGATCGATCGCAGCCCGATCACCACCAAGCACAAGGTGATCTTCGGCGTGATCGCGCTCATCGGCGCCGGCGCGTGGGCGATGATCGCCCTCGCCCGCGGCGAATCCGTGAACGCCGTGTGGTTCGTGCTCGCCGCGATCTGCACCTACGTCGTCGGTTACCGCTTCTACGCCCGCCTCATCGAACTCAAGGTGGTCCGCCCGCGCGACGACCACGCCACGCCCGCGGAGGTGCTGGAGAACGGCACCGACTACCTGCCCACCGACCGGCGCGTGCTGTTCGGGCACCACTTCGCCGCGATCGCCGGCGCCGGGCCGCTCGTGGGCCCCGTACTCGCCGCGCAGATGGGCTACCTCCCGGGCACCATCTGGATCATCGTCGGCGCGCTGGTCGCCGGCTGCGTCCAGGACTACCTCGTGCTGTGGGTCGCGACCCGCCGCCGCGGCCGCTCCCTCGGCCAGATGATCCGCGACGAGCTCGGCCCCGTCGGCGGCGCGGCCGCGATCATCGGCATCGCGGCGATCATGACCATCCTCATCGCGGTGCTCGCGCTCGTCGTGGTGCAGGCGCTGGGCCACAGCCCGTGGGGCGTCTTCTCCATCGCCGCGACCATCCCCATCGCCCTGTTCATGGGCGTCTACCTCCGCTTCCTCCGCCCCGGCCGGGTCTCGGAGGTCTCGCTCATCGGCTGCGTGCTGCTGCTCGCCGCGGTGATCGGCGGCCGCTACGTGGGCGAGAGCAGCTGGGGCAAGGACCTGTTCACGCTCACCCCGGTCCAGCTGAGCTGGGCGATCATCATCTACGGCTTCGCCGCCTCCGTGCTCCCGGTGTGGCTGCTGCTCGCGCCGCGCGACTACCTCTCGACCTTCATGAAGGTCGGCACCATCGTGCTGCTGGCCATCGGCATCCTCATCGCCCGCCCGCTCATGGAGGCGCCCGCCGTCTCCGATTTCGCGACCCGCGGCGACGGTCCGGTCTTCGCCGGGTCCCTGTTCCCGTTCCTGTTCATCACCATCGCGTGCGGCGCCCTCTCCGGCTTCCATTCCCTGGTCAGCTCCGGCACCACGCCGAAGCTGCTGGAGAAGGAGGGGCAGATGCGGCTGATCGGCTACGGCGGCATGCTCACCGAGTCCTTCGTCGCGATCATGGCGCTGATCACCGCGTCGATCATCAACCAGCACTTCTACTTCGCGATGAACGCGCCGATCGCCAAGACGGGCGGCACCGCGGAGACCGCCGCCACCTACGTCAATTCGCTGGGCCTGAGCGGCGATCCGGTCACCGGCCAGCAACTGTCGCAGGCGGCGAAGGACGTCGGCGAGGAGTCCATCGTCTCCCGCACGGGCGGCGCCCCGACGCTGGCCTTCGGCATGTCAGAGGTGCTGCACCAGGTGTTCGGCGGCTCGTCCATGAAGTCCTTCTGGTACCACTTCGCGATCATGTTCGAGGCGCTGTTCATCCTCACCACGGTCGACGCCGGCACCCGAGTCGCCCGGTTCCTCGTCTCGGACGCCCTGAGCAACCTGGGCGGCCCCTTCCAGCGGCTCAAGGACCCGAGCTGGCGCGTCGGCGCGTGGGTCGCCTCGCTGCTCGTCGTGGCCGCATGGGGCAGCATCCTGCTCATGGGCGTGACCGACCCCCTGGGCGGCATCAACACGCTCTTCCCGCTGTTCGGCATCGCCAACCAGCTGCTCGCCGCCATGGCGCTCACGGTGGTCGTCGTGGTGGTGGTCAAGAAGGGCTACTACAAGTGGGTCTGGATACCCGCGATCCCGCTCGTCTGGGACCTCATCGTGACCATGACCGCCTCCTGGCAGAAGATCTTCAGCTCCGATCCGGCGGTCGGCTACTGGAAGCAGCACAGCAACTTCAAGGCCGCCGCCGAAGCCGGCAAGTCCTCGTTCGGCTCCGCCAAGACGCCGGAGGCCATCGACGCGGTGGTGCGCAACACCTTCATCCAGGGCACGCTGTCGATCGTCTTCGCGCTCATGGTGCTCATCGTCGTGATCATGGGCGTGTGGACCGTCTACCGCACGGTCTCCGGCAACGGCCGCCCGCTCACCGAGGAGGAACCGGTGCCCAGCAAGCTGTTCGCGCCGAGCGGCCTCATCCCCACCGCCGCCGAGAGGAAGGTGCAGGAGCAATGGGACGCCCTGGGAGTGACCCGATCATCCGGGCACTGAAGGCGGTCCGCTGGTACGTGGGCTCGGTCATGGGCGACAACCACTACCAGCGGTACGTCGAGCACCGTCGCGCGACGCATCCGGGCGAGCCCGTGATGACGGAACGCGAGTACTGGAAGGCGCGCCACGACGGCGCGACGGTGCAGGCCCGCTGCTGCTGAGCCCACCGCCACGGTGATGTCCGAAAGCCGCTAGCGCGGTCGCCTGTGCAATGCCAGAGTCGAAGGCGTGACCACCAGCTCACCCCACCTCGACTTCGACCGGTGCTACCGGGCGATCGCCGGGCGCGATCCCCGGTTCGACGGCCAGTTCTACACGGCCGTCGCCACCACCGGCATCTACTGCCGCCCGTCGTGCCCCGCGACCACCCCCAAGGCCGCGAACGTGAGCTTCCACCTCACGGCCGCCGCGGCGCAGGCCGCGGGCTACCGGGCGTGCCGGCGCTGCCTTCCCGACGCCGTACCCGGCTCGCCCCGGTGGAACCTCGAATCCGACCTCGCCGCGCGGGCCATGCGCCTCATCGCCGACGGGGTGGTCGACCGGTCCGGGGTGACGGGCCTGGCGGAGCGGCTCGGCTACAGCTCGCGACAGCTCACCCGGGTCCTCACCGCGGAACTCGGCGCCGGCCCACTGGCACTCGCGCGGGCGCACCGCGCCACCACCGCGCGGATCCTCATCACCGGCACGACGCTGCCCTTCTCCGACATCGCCTTCGCCGCCGGCTTCACGTCGATCCGCCAGTTCAACGACACGATCCGTGAGGTCTTCGCACGGACCCCGTCGGAGCTGCGGACGCAGCGCGGCCCCGATCCGGCGGCCCCGTCGACCGGGGAGCTGAGCCTGCGCCTCGCGCTGCGCGGCCCCTACGCCACCGGCTGGGTGCGGTGGTTCCTCGCCGCGCACGCCGTCGCGGGCCTCGAGCACGCCGACGGTGACCGCTACACCCGCGTCCTGAGCCTGCCGGGCGGGAACGGGATCGCCGGCATCGATCTGGGGCCCGCCCCGGACGGGTACGTCCGCGCCACTCTCTCGCTCGCCGCGATGAGCGACCTGTCGACCGCAGTCGCGCGGCTGCGGCACCTGCTGGACCTGGACGCCGACCCCACCGCCGTGGACGAGGCGCTGGCCGCCGATCCGCAGCTGGCGCCGCTCGTCGCCGCGACGCCGGGCATCCGGCTGTTCGGCACCGTCGACCCGGCGGAGCTACTGCTGCGCACCATGATCGGGCAGCAGATCTCCATCGCGGCGGCGGCCACGCACCAGGCCCGGCTCGTCGAGGCGCTCGGGGCGGAGGTCGACGACCCGTCGGGCAGGGTGCGGCGCGCCTTCCCCACCCCGGCCGCCGTCGCCGAGCGGGGCGGCGAGGTGCTCACCGGCCCGCGAACCCGGATCGCCGCGATCCTCAGCGTCGCGACCGAGCTGGCCGAGGGGCGGCTCGTGCTGCACGGCGGCATGCCCAGGGAGGAGGCGCGCGCGGAGCTGCTGCGGCTCAAGGGAGTCGGGCCGTGGACCGCCGACTACGTGGCGATGCGCCTGCTCGCCGACCCCGATACCCTCCTCGCGTCCGACCTCGTCGTGGCGAAGGGCGCGGAAGCCCTCGGGCTCGACATCACCGAGAACCGGTGGAGCCCGTGGGGCAGCTACGTCTCCCTGCACCTGTGGAACCACTCGCTCACCACCGACCGGAGGATCACGCCGTGACCGCCCACTTCGCCACCGTCTCCACGCCCGCCGGGCCCTTCACCGCCGTCGTCGACGCCGACGGGGCCGTCCTCGCCTCGGGCTGGACCGCGGACCCCGGCGACCTGCTGCCCGTCATCCACGCGACGCTGCGGCCCATCGCCGTCGACGAGCGCGCCGAGCTCGGCGCCGTCACCCGGGCCGTCGCGGCCTTCCACACCGGCGAGGTGACCGCGATCGACGACATCGTCGTGCGCCAGCGCTCCGGCGCCTTCGTCGAGCACGCCTGGGACGTGCTGCGCACCGTCGAACCCGGAAAGCCCGTGACGTACACGGAGTACGCCGACCTGTCCGGGCGCCCGGCGGCGGTCCGTGCCGCGGCAATGGCCTGCGCGCGCAACGCGGCGGCGCTGTTCGTGCCCTGCCACCGGGTACTGCGGCTGGACGGCTCCCTCGGCGGATTCCGGTGGGGACTCGCCGTGAAGGAGTGGCTGTTGGACCACGAGGCACATACGATCGCGACGTGAGCGAAGAGACGACGACCCCGCCGCCGGGCAAGAAGACCCGCAGCGAGGTCTACGGCGAGGCCGGCCGCTGGCTGGCCACCTGGAGCTGGCGAACCGTCGCGGTCGCGGCGATGCTGTTCGTACTCAGCTGGATCATCGGCGAGTTCTGGACGATCCTGCTGCCCGTGCTGCTGGCGATCCTGCTGTGCACCGTGCTGTGGCCGCCCGTGCGCTGGCTGCGCAGCAAGGGCCTGCCGCCCGCGCTCGCCACCGCGCTCGTCCTGCTGCTCTCCCTGGGCCTCCTCGGCGGCGTCATCGGCGCCATCGCGCCGTCCATCGGCGGGCAGTCCAAGGAGATCGCCGACCGCGCCGTCGAGGGCGTCGGCAAGGTGCAGAAGTGGGCGCAGGGCCCGCCGCTGAACCTGCAGGACGAGCAGATCAGCAAGTTCGTCACGTCGATCACCAAGAAGCTGCAGGAGAGCGCCGAGACCATCGCGTCGGGCGTCTTCACCGGCGTCAGCGCCGCCGGCTCCTTCGTGGTGGCGATCGTGATGGTCGCGATGCTGACCTTCTTCTTCCTCAAGGACGGCGACAAGTTCATGCCGTGGCTGCGACGCCACTCCGGCACGCCCGTCTCGGAGCACTTCGCCGAACTGCTCAGCCGCATCTGGACCACCCTGGGCGGCTTCATCCGCACGCAGGCGCTGGTCAGCTTCATCGACGCCCTGTTCATCGGCCTCGGCCTGGTGATCCTGCAGGTGCCCCTGGCCGGGGCGCTGGCCGTGATCACCTTCCTCGGCGGCTTCATCCCCATCGTCGGTGCCTTCGTCGCCGGCGCGCTGGCGGTGGTCGTGGCGCTGGTGACCAACGGTCCCGGTACCGCCCTGGCCGTCCTCGCCGTGGTGATCGCCGTGCAGCAGCTCGAGGGCAACGTCCTCTCCCCGATCCTGCAGTCCCGCTCGATGGAGCTGCACCCCGCGATCGTGCTGCTCGCCATCGCCTTCGGCAGCACCCAGTTCGGCATCATCGGCGCCTTCCTCGCGGTGCCCGTCGCCGCGGCCATCGCGGTGCTGTTCCGGTACCTCGGCGAGCTCGTCGACGAACAGACCGGCGAGACGCCACCGCCCGAGGAGGAACCGAAGCCCAGCTTCTGGGACAAGTTCCGGCGCAAGCCCGCGGCACCGGCGGCGGACCCGGCGAAGGACACCCCGGCCGAGACGGCCTGAAACTTGTCAGTGGGGGCGTCCATGCTGACGGCATGGACCTCTCGCATCTGATCGTCGCGCTGCTGGCGCTGCTGGTCGGCGGCGCCGTGGGGATCATCCTGGCCCGGTCCCTACCCGCGCCGCCCGGCCGGTCCGACGGTGCCGGGCCCACCCCCGACGCGGTGGCCGGGCCGGTGAACGCGCTGCTCGCGCCGCTGCGGCAGACCCTGGATTCGCTGGGCCACGAGTTCGCCGTGGCCGAGCGCAGCCGCGTCGCGGCGTTCGCGGGGCTGCGGGAGCAGATCGGCACCGTCGCGCGCACGAGCGAGGCCCTGCGCGCCGAGACCGCGACGCTGCGCTCCGCGATGAAGTCGTCCACGGTGCGCGGCCGCTGGGGCGAGTTGCAGCTGGAACGGGTGGTGGAGCTGGCCGGGCTGAGCCGGCACTGCGACTTCTCCACCCAGGTGGGCGGCACGGTCGGTGACGCGCGGGTCCGGCCCGACGTCGTGGTGCACCTCGCAGGCGGACGCGATCTGGCGGTCGACGCGAAGGTGCCGCTGGACGCGTACCTGCAGCTGCTCGAGGCGCCGCCGGCGCAGCACGCCGCCCTGCTCTCCGACCACGCCCGCCGGTTCCGCTCCCACGTCGTGCAGCTGGCGGGCAAGCGGTACTGGGAGGCCGTCGGCTCGCCGGAGCTCGTGGTGATGTTCGTGCCCGCCGAGGCCTTCCTCGACGCCGCGCTGCAGGCCGACCCCGAGCTGCTCGAATTCGCCCTCGACCGGAATGTGGTGCTCGCCACACCGACCACCCTCGTCGCGATGCTCCGCGCCGTCGCGCTGAGCTGGCGGCAACACGCCCTCGGCGAGGATGCGGCGCGGATCCAGGCCCTCGGCCGCGAACTGAACGAGCGATTCGACGTTCTGAACAGCCACTTCTCCTCACTGGGTACGGCGTTGGGCAGGACCGTCGAGGCGTTCAACGCCACCGTCGGCTCGTACAACTCGCGGGTGGGCGTCACCGCCCGCCGTCTGGCCGATCTGGATTCCATGCCCGACGGTGCGCGCGACGATCCGCTGGAGCTCGACCGCGCGCCGCGGGCCGTCCCCACGGCGGCAGATTCTCGGTTCTCACAGCCTTAACCGGTACGGTTCACCTGTGTCGAAGTTCCCACCGTCCCGCTCCCAGGTGCCCGTCGACGAGCGTTCCGTGCTCGCGACGGTGCCCGGACTGCCGTGGTGGGGCGCCGTCCTGACCATGCTGGTCTTCACCGCGGCGGGCGCCCTCGCCTCGGGGGAGTTCGCGGGCGCGAACGCCGGTGTGCTCGCGATGTCGGTCGGCGCGGTCGTCGCCGTGCTCGCCGTGCGCAACCGCGCGCTGTTCACCGCGATGGTGCAGCCCCCGCTCATCATCGCCACCGCGATCCCGCTGTACCGCTGGTTCTCCCTCCCCAGCCCGCGCAAGACCAGCCAGATCCTCACCGACGTGCTGTTCCCCATGATCTCGCTGTTCCCGTGGATGTTCTGGACCACCGTGATCGTGCTGGTCATCGGCGGCGCGCGCCTGCTGCAGTACCGCTCGCTCACCGCGAACGCCCGCAGCGCACAGCGCGGCGGAGCGACGTCGGGGACGAAGGCCTCGCTCGCCAAGGCCGGCGCCAAGGCGGGCGCCAAGGCGGGCGCCAAAGTCGGATCCAAGGCCGGTGCGGCGAAGCCGGAGACGGCGAAGCCCGCCCTCGCCGGCGCTGCGAAGCCCGCTGCAGGCGCTGGAGCCACGGGTGCCGCGGCCGGCGGGAAACGGCCCGCCGAGTCCGCCGGGCTGCCACTGGGCGAGCGGATCCGTGCGGCGTTCACCCGCCTGCGCCCCGCGCCCGCGGCGGGCGCGGTGGGCGCCGCTGCCCTCGTCGGCGACGGCGCCGACCGCTCGGAGCGGCACCAGAGCCGCTCCACCGAGCACCACTCGAGCCGCGCCGTCCGGGACCGGGCGGATCGGGCCGACCGTCGCGAACCCGCAGAGGCCGACGCCGCGGTCCGGGGCCGCAGCTCGGCCGCGCGCCGCGAGGACCCGCGCCGGGATCTCCGCCGCGACGAGGTGCGGCGCGACGAGCAGCGCCGGGACTCGGCAGCGCGCCTCGCGCGGACCCGCGAAGAGATCGCCGCGCGCGACGCCGGAGCACCCGCGACCCAGATCAACCGTGTCATCCGGCCCGACTCGGGGCAGATCCCGCGACCGCCGATGCCGAGGCGTCCCGGCGAAGACGACCGTCGGGCGGTACCGCGCGGCGCCCGGCCCCGCCCCGCCGTCGCGCAGGGCGACCGGCCGCGGCCCGGGATCCACGACTCACGGGAACTGCGGCACGACGACGAGCGTCGCCGGATCGGTGAGCCCCAGCCCCGGTGGCGCACTCCGCGGGGTCCTGAGGGACGCCCGGACGCCCCCGCCGCGCGCGCGGCGGCCCCCGCCGACTCGCGCGACTACCGGCGCGAGGCCGGCGACATCGACCGCGCCCGCGGCGTGGACCCCGCGGCGCCCCGCGCCGGGCGGGAGCGCTCGCAGATCCCGCGCGACGACTTCGCCTCGCTCCCCCGCATCTCCGGCAGCCGCGCCGCGCAGCCCGACCTCCCCAGCCTGACCGGCGAGGAGCGGACCGCGCGCCGGGGCGAGACACCGTCGAACCCGGGACGCTACGAGCACTACCGGCCCCCGCGCTACCGTCCGCAGAGCGAGGACTCGGCGGTGGAGACCAACTTCCGGGACGACTTCACGGAGCCCGCCGACGAGCCCCGGCAGATCCGCCGGCACCGCTACAAGGACTGACTCCTCCCACAGCACGCGAAAGGGCGCGCCACCGGATCCGGTGGCGCGCCCTTCGTCGTCGCGGGTGCGGTCAGGCCTTGGCGCGGGGACGCAGCTCGCGCGGAAGCGCGAAGACCAGCGTCTCGTTCGCAGTGGTGACAGCCTTGACGTCGTGGAAGCCCTCGCCGTCCAGGTACTCGACGACGCCCTTGACCAGGATCTCGGGCACCGACGCGCCGGAGGTGATGCCGACCGTCTCCACGCCGTCGAGCCAGGCGGGATCGATCTCGCGGGCGAAGTCGATGAGGTACGCGGCGCGGGCGCCGGCCTGCAGCGCCACCTCCACCAGTCGCACCGAGTTCGACGAGTTCCGCGAGCCCACGACGATCACCAGATCGCACTCCGGGGCCATCGCCTTCACCGCGACCTGCCGGTTCTGGGTGGCGTAGCAGATGTCGTCGCTCGGCGGATCCTGCAGCTTGGGGAACTTCTCCCGCAGGCGGCGGACCGTCTCCATGGTCTCGTCGACCGAGAGCGTGGTCTGCGAGAGCCAGACCAGCTTGTCCTCGTCGCGGACGGTGACGTTGTCGACCGCGTCCGGGCCGTCGACGAGCTGCACGTGCTCCGGCGCCTCGCCGGCCGTGCCCTCGACCTCCTCGTGCCCCTCGTGGCCGATGAGCAGGATGTCGAAATCGTCGCGGGCGAAACGCTTGGCCTCCTGGTGCACCTTGGTGACCAGCGGGCACGTCGCGTCGATGGTGCGCAGGCTGCGCTGCGCGGCGCCCTCGTGCACCGCGGGCGAGACGCCGTGCGCGGAGAACACGAGGAGCGAGCCCTCGGGCACCTCGTCGGTCTCGTCGACGAAGATCACACCCTTGTCCTGCAGCGTCTCCACGACGTGCCGGTTGTGCACGATCTCCTTGCGCACGTACACCGGGGCGCCGTGCTTCTCGAGGGCCTTCTCGACCGTTTCCACCGCACGGTCGACGCCCGCGCAGTAGCCACGCGGCTCGGCCAGCAGGACACGCTTGCCAGAACTCATGCCTCCAGGCTACGGCACCTGACGGTGTGCCGGTGAGCGCGATGAGGCACCCTGGACACATGAGCCGTTTACCGTTCGTGGTCCGCGTCGCCGTCGGGGCCGTCGCCCTCGCCGCCGAGAAGGGCCAGGAGTTCGTCGGGGGCGCCGTGAGCGCCCCGCTCACGCTGGGCAGCAAGTCCGCGCAGGCCTTCATCCACGTCCAGCAGGACCTCGCCGACCTCGCCGTCCGCGGCGACCGCGCGCTCGAGAGCGTCTTCCCCGCCAAGGAGGAGGAGCAGGCCGCCTGGGCGACCTTCGACGACGACGAGGACGTCGACGTGGACCTGCCCGCGGCGAAGCCCGCTTACGGCGAGGTGCGGCCGGCCACCGAGCCCGCCCTCTCCCCCGAGGCCGCGCAGGCCGACGCCGCGCAGGCCGACGGTGCCGCGAAGTCCACCTCGGTCGCCACCGCCCCGCCGGCCGCGGACGAGCAGCCGGCCGCCGAGGAGGCACCGTCGGGCGCCGGGCGGTACGCGCTGTACAGCTCCCCCGCCCCGGCACCGTCGGACGCGGCGGCGCCCGCCGAGACCCCCGACGACCTGCCCGCCGCGGTGCTCCGCATCGACTACCCCGAGCTCACCCTGGCGCAGCTGCGCGGCCGGCTGCCCGGCCTGACCACGCCCGAGGTGGAGTCGCTCGTCGAGTACGAGCGCGGCCACAAGGCGCGGCCGCCCTTCCTCACGATGCTCGAGAACCGCATCACGCGGTGACCGGACCGGCTTCCACCAACGCGCCCGCCGGCGGCGCGGGCGGCCCGTCGACCGCGGAGCACCCGTGGCCGGTGCGCGTGGTCTCCATGAAGATCGCGCAGTGGATCGATCGCCTCGGCGAGGTGTGGGTCGAGGGGCAGATCACCCAGCTCAACCGCCGCGGCGGGGGCACCGCCTTCCTCACACTGCGCGACCCGTCGGCGAACGTCTCGGTGCAGGTCACATGCCTGCCGGCGGTCCTCGACCGCTCCGAGGTGCCGCTCACCGAGGGCACGCAGGTCATCGTGCGCGGCAGGTTCACCTACTGGACCGGCCGCGGCAGCCTGTCGCTGCGGATCACCGAGATCCGTGCCGTCGGCGTGGGCGAGCTGCTCGCCCGCATCGAACGGCTCCGGCAGCTGCTGCACGCCGAGGGCCTGTTCGACCCGCGGCTCAAGCGGCCGCTGCCCTTCCTGCCCCGCACCGTCGGGCTGGTGACCGCGCGGGCGAGCGCCGCCGAGCGCGACGTGCGATCGATCGCCGAGGGCCGCTGGCCCGACGTGCGGATCCGCGCCGAGTACGCCACCGTGCAGGGCCCGACCGCGGCCCCCCAGCTGGTGGCGGCCCTGCGCGCCCTCGACGCCGACCCCGAGGTCGACGTGATCATCATGGCCCGCGGCGGCGGCAGCGTGGAGGACCTGCTGCCCTTCTCCGACGAGACGCTGTGCCGCGCCGTGCACGCCGCCCGCACCCCCATCGTCTCCGCGATCGGCCACGAGCCCGACAACCCGCTCTGCGACTTCGCCGCCGACGTGCGCGCCGCGACGCCGACCGACGCCGCGAAGCGCGTGGTGCCCGACGTGGTCGCCGAGCTGGAGCGGATCGCCGAGCTGCGCGGGCGCGCGGCGGCGGCACTGCGCGGGTGGGTGCGCCGGGAGGAGCACACGCTCGACGCGTTGCGGTCGCGACCGGTGTTCGCGCATCCGCTGCGCCTCGTCGACGACCGCGCCGACGATGTCGCGCGCCTGCTGCGCGACGTCCGGCGGGACGTGCGGCGCACCGTCGAACGGGAATCCGAGCGGACCGCGCACCTGGCCGCGCGGCTGACGTCGCTCGGTCCCGCCGCGACGATGGCGCGCGGCTACGCCGTGGTGCAGAAGGTGACGCCGGACGGCGAGAATCCCGTGGTCCGCGGCATCGACGAACTCGCGCCCGGCTCGCAACTGCGGGTCCGGCTGCCCGACGGTGCCGCGACCGCTGCCGTCATGGGCGTGACGAAGCTGGGCGCCACAGCGCCGAAGAAGGGCATGGTCCCGCTGGGCGGAGCCCGGCCCGAACAGGAGGAGAACCGTTGACCGAGCAGACACCGGTGGCCGAGCTGGGCTACGAGCAGGCCCGCGACGAGCTCGCGGTCGTGGTGAAGCTGCTGGAGCAGGGCGGGATCGACCTGGACGAGTCGCTGAACCTGTGGGAGCGCGGCGAGGCGCTCGCCAAGCGCTGCGAGGAGCACCTCGCGGGTGCACGGGAGCGCATCGAGAAGGCGATCGCCGCCGAGGAGTGAGCGGACGGGCCGCGCCGCCTACCGGGGCGGGGCGGGGGCCGGCGCCCCGGACCGCGGCAGCGGCTGCTGCGACTGGACCGCGGCGGCCAGCTCGGTGAACCGCGGCACGGTGCCGCCGCCGAAGACGACGAGGACGGCACCGTCGACCTGGAGGACCCAGGCGCTGCGGTTCTTGTCGTTCGGGCCGTAGACGTCCCAGGTCCGGCCCTCGACGGGGACCGTGCCGGAGGGCTTGGCCTTCGCGCCGTAGACGGACTCGAGCACCACGTCGGCGGGCGATCCGGACTGCGAGAGCTGCAGCGAGTTCTTCTCGGGCGTCACGTAATTGACGGAGAAGACCTTGCCGCCGACCACGTCGTCGTCGCGGGTGGCGGTGGCCTTCCAGCCCTCCGGCACACCGTCGACCACGCCCGCGCCGCCGGGCATCCGCACCGGGAAGCCGAGCGTGTCCGCCGACACCTGGTAGACGCCCTTCGGGTTGATCGGCTCGACGGTCTCGTCCTTGGGGTCGGCGCCGAAGCCCAGCTTGAAGTTGCCGGATGCGAACAGCACGATCAGGCACAGAGCGAGCAGCGGAACCATCGTGAGCACCATGTCGCGACGGTTCTGCAGGATCCGGGGTTTGTCAGCCACGCCGTCCAGTATCCCGCGCGCGACGTCCGGCGGTGGAGGCGGGCATGGCGCGACGGGCCGTGGCCCGACCGGCCCCGTCGCCGACCGGTAGGGCATGGAAGAATCGAGCGAGGCCCGCCGCGCCCACCCGCGCGCATCGAGATCCGGAGGAATCCATGTCCGATACCCACGCTGAGAAGAACCCCATCGCGCCGGACCGGAACCTGGCCATGGAGCTGGTCCGCGTGACCGAGGCCGGCGCGCTCGCCGCGGGCCGCTGGGTGGGGCGCGGCCAGAAGGAGTCGGGCGACGGCGCGGCCGTGGACGCGATGCGCCAGCTGGTCTCGACGGTGTCGATGAGCGGTGTGGTCGTGATCGGCGAGGGCGAGAAGGACGAGGCGCCCATGCTCTACAACGGCGAAGAGGTGGGCAACGGCTTCGGCCCGTCGACCGACGTCGCCGTGGACCCCGTCGACGGCACGACGCTCATGGCCAAGGGCATGCCCGGCTCGATCGCGGTGCTCGCGGTCGCCGAGCGCGGCGCGATGTACGACCCCTCCGCCGTGTTCTACATGAACAAGATCGCCGTCGGCCCCGAGGCGGCCGGCGTCATCGACATCGAAGCCCCGATCGCGGACAACATCGCGAAGGTCGCCAAGGCCAAGGGCATCAAGGTCACCGACGTCACCCTGACGGTGCTGGACCGCCCCCGGCACGAGCAGCTCATCGCCGACATCCGCGCGACCGGCGCGATCGTGCGCCTCATCTCCGACGGTGACGTGGCCGGCGCCATCGCCGCCGCCCGCCCCGAGGCCAAGACCGACATCCTCGTCGGCATCGGCGGCACCCCCGAGGGCATCATCGCCGCGGCCGCACTGCGCTGCATGGGCGGCGAGATCCAGGGCACCCTGGCACCGTCGAACGACGTCGAGAAGCAGCGCCTCGCCGACCTGGGCATCGACCCGACCCAGGTGCTCGGCACCACCGACCTGGTGCGCGGCGAGCACGTCTACTTCGCGGCGACCGGCGTGACCGACGGCGACCTGCTGCGCGGCGTGCGCTACCGCGCCGACGGCGCCACCACGCAGTCGATCGTGATGCGCAGCAAGTCGGGCACCGTCCGCACCGTGGACGCGACCCACCGCCTGACCAAGCTCAAGACCTACGCGCAGATCTTCGACTGAGAGTGATCTTCTCCTCGGGCCCTGGGAACATTCCCGGGGCCCGAGTAGGTTTCTAAGGTATGGCTAACAACGCTGACACCCCGGAGACCGAGTACCGCATCGAGCACGACACCATGGGCGAGGTCCGGGTGCCCGTGAACGCCCTCTGGCGCGCGCAGACGCAGCGCGCCGTGGAGAACTTCCCGATCAGCTTCCGCCCGCTCGAGCGCGCCCAGATCCGCGCGATGGGGCTGCTCAAGGCCGCCGCGGCGCAGGTCAACCAGGACCTGGGGCTGCTGGCGCCGGAGAAGGCCGCCGCGATCATCGCCGCCGCGCAGGAGATCGCCGACGGGCTGCACGACGACCAGTTCCCGATCGACGTCTTCCAGACCGGCTCGGGTACCAGCTCGAACATGAACGCCAACGAGGTGATCGCCTCGCTCGCCGCACGCGCCGGGGTCCAGGTGCACCCCAACGACGACGTGAACATGTCGCAGTCGTCGAACGACACCTTCCCCACGGCGACGCACGTCGCCGCGACCGAGGGCGCCGTCACCACTCTGATCCCCGCGCTGGAGCACCTGCAGGCGGCGCTGGCCACGAAGGCCTCCGCCTGGCGCACGACGGTGAAGTCGGGCCGCACGCACCTCATGGACGCGGTGCCCGTGACGCTGGGCCAGGAGTTCGGCGGCTACGCCCGCCAGGTCGAGGCCGGCGTCGAGCGGGTGCGGGCCACGCTCCCCCGCGCCGGCGAGGTGCCGATCGGCGGCACCGCCGTCGGCACGGGCCTCAACGCGCCGGAGCGCTTCGGTTCGCTCGTGGTGGCGGAGCTGGTGCGGCTCACGGGGGTCGAGGACATCCGGCTGGCGAAGGACAACTTCGAGGCGCAGGCCGCGCGCGACGGGCTCGTCGAACTGTCGGGCGCGCTGCGGACGATCGCGGTGTCGCTCACCAAGATCGCGAACGACGTGCGCTGGATGGGCTCCGGGCCGCTCACCGGGCTCGGCGAGATCGCGCTCCCCGACCTGCAGCCCGGCAGCTCGATCATGCCCGGCAAGGTGAACCCGGTGCTCCCCGAGGCCGTGACGCAGGTGGCCGCGCAGGTGATCGGCAACGACGCCGCGGTGGCGTGGGGCGGCGGCAACGGCGCCTTCGAGCTCAACGTCTACATCCCGATGATGGCGCGCAACGTGCTCGAGTCGATAACACTGCTGGCCAACGTCTCCCGGCTCTTCGCGGACAAGTGCATCGAAGGGCTGGTCGCGCACGAGGACCGGCTGCGGACGCTCGCCGAATCCTCGCCGTCGATCGTGACCCCGCTCAACTCGCTCATCGGCTACGAGGAGGCGGCGGCCGTAGCGAAGCAGGCGCTCAAGGAGGGCAAGACGATCCGGCAGACGGTGATCGACCGCGGCCTGATCGGCGAGAAGCTCACGCTTGAGGAGCTGGACCGCCGGCTCGACGTGCTGGCGATGGCCAACGTCGACCGGGTCAGGTGAGGCTCGCGGCGCCGATGGCGCCGTAGGGCGCCGGGGCGGGCGCGCACTCACCGTCGGTCGCGAGGGCGGAGACGGTGACCGACCGGGCACCGTCGAGCGGGATCGCGATGGTCTGCGGCGCATCGTCGCGCGCGAGGACAGCGGCGAGCTTGGTCGCGCCGTCGACGATGAAGGAGACGCGCACCCGCAGGTCGCGCGGGGTGTGCGGCTGGAGTCCGAGGACGCCCGTGAGCTTGGTGAACTCGCCGCCGAGCCGGTAGACGGCGGTCGCCGCAGTGCCCTCGCAGCCGATCCAGACGCCGGTCGCGCTGCGGTACGTGGTGCCCGCGAGGGTCGCGGTGAGGGCCTGGCCGGTGTCACCGACGGCGCTGGAGCTGGCGAGGCGGGCGTAGAGCGGCGTGCCGGTGGGCGTCGGACTGACGTCCTCCGTCGCCGTGAGCGACGAGGCCGTGGCCGTCTTCGCCTCCACGCTGTGCGAGCCCGGGTGCGCCTCGTTCGGCGGTGCCGCCTGCGCCCCGCAGCCGGCGATGGCGAAGGCGGCTGCACAGGTCGCTGCAGTGAAACTTGTTCTCAATCTCACCCGCTGAGGATAGCCCGTCGCCGGGCCCGTGGAACCGGTCAGCGACGATCGACGAGCACATAGGACGCGCCCGCGGCGGCCGCCGCCACGGCGAGCACCGACGGCCACGCGCCGATCTTCTTCGCCAGCGGATGCGACGCACCGAATCCGCCCAGGTAGACCGCCCCGAGCGCGGCCGCCGTGCCCGCTCCCGACTTCGCGTGCCAGCCCTGGGCCGCCGCGGCACCCGCCGCCGCGAGCACGACGCCGCCGAGCGGGCGGATCCCCGTCTCCCGAGCGATGTAGTAGCCGCCCACGAGACCCGCGGCGGCGATCGGGGCGGTGCCGATCCGGTCGATGATGTCGGTCATTCCTCGACAGTACCCACTACTGGGCGTAGTAGACCCGTGTCGCGCGGCGCACGACCGATTCCCTGCGGGTTTCGGCGACCGAATCGCAGGTCGGCGCCGCCGAAACCGCAGGGAACTGATCGAGGAGCTCTCAGCCGAACAACACCCGCCCGCCGGAGCCTGTCGCGGTAGGTTCTTCGCGGGGAGGTCAGCATGACACTGGTATCGGGCGAGATCTTCGCCGGCTACACGATCGTTCGACAGCTCGGCGCCGGCGGTATGGGCGAGGTCTATCTCGCGCAGCACCCACGATTGCCCCGGCAGGACGCGATCAAAGTCCTGCCCCCGCAGCTCGCCTCCGACGAGGTTTTCCGCCAGCGATTCCTCCGCGAAGCGGACCTCGCCGCGGGCCTGAACCACCCGAACATCGTCAGCGTGCTCGACCGCGGCGAGGATTCGGGCCGGCTGTGGCTGTCGATGCCCTACATCGACGGTATCGATGCGGCGGCCCGCCTCGGCCGGTCACCGAACGGCCTTCCGTTCGACGAGGTGATCGCCATCATCCGCGACACCGCCGCCGCGCTCGACTTCGCCCATCATCGCGGGGTACTTCACCGCGACGTCAAACCCGCGAACATCATGCTCGACGGGTCTCGCGCGCTCCTCACGGACTTCGGCATCGCTCGCGCCGCCGACGACGCGTCGGATCTGACCGCGACGGGCACCACCATCGGCTCCGTTGCGTACTCCGCGCCGGAACAACTCCGTGGGGAACCCATCGGACCTGCGGCCGACACGTACTCGCTCGCCGCCACCGCCTACGCCCTGCTCACCGGCCTCCGCCCGTTCGATCGCAGCAGCCCGGTGGCGGTCGTCGCGGCCGCGCTCGACGGCCAGGTCCCATCGGCGCATGCGGCCCGTCCCGACCTGCCACCGAGCATCGACGCGGTCCTCGCGCGCGGAATGTCCCGCGCGGCGCACGACCGTCCCTCGACGGCGGGCGGATTCGCTGCCGAACTGGCCGCGACGCGCTCTGGCGCGAGCGACTCCACCGTGCTCCGCCCGGCGCCCACGGGCCACCAGTACGACCGCACGATGATCGCGCCCACCCCCACGCCGCCACCGGCGTCGGCGCCGAACATCGCGGGAGCGCCGACGCCCGCAGCGAGTAGTCCACGTCGACGGTGGGCACTACCTGCCGCCGCCACGGCAGTCGTACTGCTCGGAGCAGCCGTCGCCGGAGCGGTACTCCTGACCCGCTCCCCCGAATCCGACATCCCTACCGCCGCTACAAATCCACCACCGAGCGCCACGGTATCGACCACTGCCGGACCGGCCACGGTCACGGCGGCACCGTCCACGGTGACGGTCCAGCCCACCGCGACGACGACGGCGCCGCCGCCGCGGCCCTCGGCGGATCTCGGGCTCGGCAAGCCCGTGAGCACGCCGGCGTGCGACGGCCGGTACATCCTGGCCCTCGTCTCGATCGAGGAGAGCAACCCGTCGCTGCGCGCCCTCGTCACCGCGCGCCTCACCGCCGAGCCCACCGCGCAGTACTTCTACAGCGGAGCCCTCAACTGCGGCTCGATCAACGCGGTCGATGCGAACGGCGAACGTTTCTACACCCCGTACATCGACTACGGCACCGACCTCGGGGCCGCCTGCTATGCGGTGCAGCACAGGAGTGGAGCGTACGTACGCACCCTCCGCAACGGCGTCGCGATCGGCACGAACCCCTGCGGGTAACTTGGACGGTATGAGCACGCCGCGCTGGTTCACGGACACCAAAGAAGGCCACAGCGAGTGGTACATCGAGCGCTTCCGGACGATGGCGCGCGAGGGCGCGGACCTCGCGGGTGAGGGTCGGCTCGTCAACGCGATGGTGGGCCGCGGTTCGCGGATCCTGGACGCCGGGTGCGGGCCGGGCCGGATCGGCGGCTACCTGCACTCGGTGGGCCACGACGTGACCGGAGTGGACGTGGACCCGAAGCTCATCGCCGCGGCGCAGGAGGATCATCCGGGCCCGCGGTGGCTCGTGCAGGACCTCGCGGAACTGGACCTCGACGGCACCTTCGACGCCATCGTCTGTGCGGGGAACGTGTTGGTCTTCGTCGCGGAGGGCACGGAGACGACGGTGCTCGCGAACTTCCGGAAGCATTTGACGCCAGAGGGTTTCGCGGTCGTCGGCTTCCACACCGACCGCGGCCTGAGTCCCGAGCAGCTGGACGCCCACGCCGCCGAAGCCGGCCTGCGGACCGACCTGCGCCTGTCCACCTGGGACGTCAAGCCCTGGCACGACGGCGCCGATTTCGCCGTGACGATCCTCCGCCCGGCCTGACGGAACGAGCGGCGCACCGTCGAACCCGACGGCGGTGCGCCGGACGGCCTACCGCTCCTTCGAGCGCACCCGGATCCCGCTGAGCGGCAAGGCGACCTCACCCGACGGATCGGTGAAGAAGTCGTTGCCCTTGTCGTCGACGACGATGAACGCGGGGAAGTTCTCGACCTCGATCTTCCACACGGCCTCCATGCCGAGCTCGGGGTACTCGATGACCTCCTGCGACTTGATGCAGTCGAGCGCGAGCCGGGCGGCGGGGCCGCCGATGGAGCCGAGGTAGAAGCCGCCGTGCGTGTCGCACGCCTGCGTGACCTGCTTCGACCGGTTCCCCTTCGCCAACATCACGAGAGATCCGCCCGCGGCCTGGAATTCATCGACGTAGCTGTCCATGCGGCCCGCGGTGGTGGGACCGAAGGAGCCGGACGCCATGCCCTCCGGCGTCTTCGCGGGTCCGGCGTAGTACACCGGGTGATCCTTGAGGTACTGCGGCATCGGGGCACCCGAGTCGAGCAGGTCCTTGATCTTGGCGTGCGCGATGTCGCGCGCGACGACCAGCGGTCCGGTCAGCGACAGTCGCGTCTTCACGGGGTACTTCGACAGCTCGGCGAGGATCTCGGACATCGGCCGGTTCAGGTCGATCTCGACGACCGCGCCGCCCTCGATGTCCTCCGCCACACCGGCATCCGGCATGTACTGCGCCGGGTCGGTCTCCAGCTGCTCCAGGAAGACTCCGTCCGCGGTGATCTTGCCGAGCGCCTGGCGGTCCGCGGAGCACGACACCGCGATCGCGACGGGCAGCGAGGCTCCGTGCCGGGGCAGGCGCACGACGCGCACGTCGTGGCAGAAGTACTTGCCGCCGAATTGCGCACCGATGCCGAAGGACTGGGTGAGCTCGAAGACCTTCTCCTCCAGCTCCTTGTCGCGGAAGCCGTGCGCCGAGATCGATCCCGTCTCGGGCAGCTCGTCGAGGTAGTGCGCCGAGGCGTACTTCGCGGTCTTGAGCGCGAACTCGGCGGACGTGCCTCCGATGACGATCGCGAGGTGGTACGGCGGGCAGGCCGCGGTGCCCAGCGAGCGGATCTTCTCGTCGAGGAACTTCAGGATGCGGTCCGGGTTGAGGATCGCCTTCGTCTCCTGGAACAGGAAGGACTTGTTGGCCGAGCCGCCGCCCTTGGCCATGAACAGGAATTTGTACTCCGGACCCTTCGGCCCCTGCTCGGTGGCGTAGATCTCCACCTGGGCCGGCAGGTTGGTGCCGGTGTTCTTCTCCTCGTACATGGTGATCGGCGCGTTCTGCGAGTAGCGCAGGTTGAGCTTGGTGTACGCGTCGTAGACGCCGCGGGAGACCCACTCCCCGTCGTCCACGCCGGTCAGCACGCCCTCGGACTTCTTGCCCATGACGATCGCGGTGCCGGTGTCCTGGCACATCGGCAGCACGCCGCCCGCGGAGATGTTGACGTTCTTGAGCAGGTCGAGCGCCACGAAGCGGTCGTTGCCCGACGCCTCGGGGTCGTCGATGATCTTCCGCAGCTGCTGCAGGTGCGCGGGCCGCAGGTAGTGGCTGATGTCGTGCATCGCCTCCGCGGTCAGCTGCTGCAGCGCCTCGGGCGCGACCTTGAGGAACTTCTGCCCGTCGACCTCGAAGGTCTCCACGCCCTCGGCCGTGACGAGCCGGTAGGGCGTCGTGTCGGGGCCGATGGGCAGCAGGTCGGAATAGATGAATTCGGGGCTGTTCGAAGTCACGTATCGAGAGTATTCCCCGGCGGATCGCCGGTCCGGGTTAGGTTGCCCTACCTGCGGCGACCCGGGCCCGACGGTGCCGTCACCGCAGGGCCGGGACCGCGAGGCCCACGGCGGCCACGACGCTGAGCCACAGCCGCGCCAGGTTCCACGTTCCCCAGGTGCGCGCGAACTCGGCCCATTCGACGGTGCCCGCCATCAGCCGCTGGTTCAAGGGGACGTTCACCGCGATGGTGAACACGAAGGCCGCGACCGCACAGAGCGCCCCCAGCCCGGCGGCGAGGGTCCGGGCGTCGAAGCCCTCCGCGATCACCAGCCAGACGGCGGCGACGACCGGCAGCAGCGCGCCCAGCATGAAGAGCGCGAGGAAGGGCGGCCGCTCGACCGCGACGTTCATCCGGCGCATTGCGTCGGCACCGTCGGGGGCGCCCCGCTCGGCCGTGATCACCGTGGCGTACGCGAAGTAGAAGCCGGCCAGCACCGCGCTGAGCAGGGCGGCCGATCCGAGGAGGAGTTTGAGTGTCATGGATCAAGGATCGCGCCCGAGCGTGGCGCGATCCATGGTTCAGACCCCGGATCGCATACGCATTCGTCTAACCTGACGGGGTGGACCCGCTGTTCCGGATGGTGTCCGGGCTCCGCGCCCAGGGCCTGTTCTCGCTGCGCATCTCGATGGTTCCGCCGTGGTCGGTGGACATCGACGACGGTGCGCCGCTGAGCGTGATCGCGGTCGACCGCGGCGCCGCCTGGATCGCCGGAGCGGACACCCGGATCCGGCTCGAGGCGGGCGCCGTCGCGCTGGTCGCGCACGGGCCGCACTACGTCGTCGCCGACGAGCCGGATCGCCCGCCGACCGTCCGGATCGAGGAGGGCGGCGCGTGCGTGCCGCTCACCGAGTCGATGCGCTCGACCACGCACCGCGGCCTGCTGACGTGGGGCAACCACGACGAGGGCCCGGATCAGCTGTTGGTCGGTACCTACGCCTCGGCCTCCCAGGTGGGCCGGCACCTCGTCGCGCAGCTCCCCGAGTTCACGGTGCTGCCGCCCGGCGAGGTCGACGAAGCGCTGATCGGGCTGATGCGCCGCGAGCTCGCGGATCCGCGCCCCGGCCACAGCTTCGTCATCGACCGGCTCCTCGACGTCGTCGTCTGCGCCGCGATCCGCTCCGCCGCCCGCACCGCCCCGACGGGGTGGCTGTCGGGCACCGTCGACGACGTGGTCGCGGGCGCGCTGGACCTCATCCACGAGTCGCCGGACGAGCCGTGGACGGTGGCCTCCCTGGCCGGCGCGCTGCACGTCTCCCGGGCCGGCCTGGCGGCGCGGTTCCGCGCCGGGGTCGGCGAGCCGCCCGGCCGCTACCTCACGCTGTGGCGGCTCACCCTCGCGGCCGACGCGCTGACCTCGTCGGACGACGGGCTCGAGGCGATCGCCCGGCGCGTGGGCTACGGCTCCGCCTTCGCGCTGAGCGCCGCGTTCAAGCGCCACCACGGCCTGAGCCCGTCGCAGTTCCGCGCCCGCGAGGCCGCCGTCAGCTGAATCCGAAGAGCGGCGGGAAGGCGAGGGCGACGACCGCCGCCCACGCCGCGTACGCGGGCAGCGTGCTCGTCTGCCAGCGCTCGATCGCGGCGAAGTCCCTGCTCCCCCGGACGAATCCGAGCCCCATCCGGGCCGCGCCCGCGAGGATCACCAGCAGCACCAGGTTCAAGCCCAGGACCGCGGCCTTGTTCGGCGACGTGCCGAACTCGGCGGTGCGGGTGACCATCGCGACGAGCACCACGAGGTCGACGGCGATCGCCGCGACGACCAGCGCCACCTGCAGCCGGTCGAAGACGTCCGGCCGGCGCCGCGGGTCACGGGCGGAGACCGCGTACAGCAGCAGCCCGACGACGAGCACGAGGACCACCGTCATCAGCACCAGCAGGTCGCGGTCGGCGCCGATCAGGCCCGGGCGCGACGCGAAGGCGCCGAGCACCACCACGAGCATGACCAGCGTGATCGGGGTGAAGATCCGCGTGAGCACGGGCGCGATGTTCTCGATCACCTCCTGCTTCGCCTGGACCAGCCACGCGGCCACCAGCACCGCGCCGCCGACGCACAGCGGCAGCGCCCACTCGGTGACCGGCGACTCCGCGTCCAGCCCGACGGCGCCCAGCGCCGCGATCGTCAGGCCCGTGATCGCGCCGCCGCCGAGGGCGATGAGCAGGAAGTAGATGACGAACTCGCCGGTGAACCGCACGAAGTCCATCCGCCGGGGCGCCGAACGCCACGCGCCGCCGGTGTAGGCGACGCCCACGCCGAACCACAGCACCACCGGCGCGGCGACGACGGCCAGGACCTCTGTGGAGCCGCCGGACTCGAACGGGTACGCGGCGAGGAGACCCGCCATCACCGCGAAGCCGCCGAGCACCACCGCCACGGCCCGCCGGGGCATCGCGCGCTTCCAGGCGAAGTACCCGACGAGGAAGGGCGCCACCGCGAACCCGACGAAGCGCGGCGCGGACTCACCGAGCAGGTGCAGCACCGCGAGCAGCGACAATCCCGCCGCGCCGCCGAGTGCGAGCACCACCGGCAGCTCGCCGCGCCGTGCGGATTCGTCCTCGGCGCTGCCCAGCACCAGTTGCTTCCACAGCCGCTCGGAGTGCTCGCGGGCGAACTCGTGCGCCACCGCGTCGGCGGCACCCATTCGCTTGACCGCGACGAGGAAGGACTCGTCGCCGTCGAGGCCGCGGGCCTCGAGGTCGGAGATCTGATCCCGCAGATGGGACTCGAGCTCGTCGACCTCGTCGGCCCGCATCCGGCGCCGGCCCTCCAGGTAGCCGCGCCACTGCCGGATCTGCGCGTCGACCGGGCCGGTCATGCGAGCCCCGGCTGCGGCGCACCGTCGGACCAGAGGCCGTCGAGGGCGGCACTCACGACCCGCCACTGGTCCCGACGGTCCGCGAGCGCCTCCCGCCCGGCGGGCGTGATGGCGTAGTGCTTGCGCTTGCGGCCGGTGTCGGCGACGCCCCACCGCGATTCGACGTGCCCGAGCCGCTCGAGGCGGTGCAGCAACGGGTAGAGCATGCCGTCGGACCACTCCAGCCGCCCGCCCGAGAGCTCCCGGATGCGGGTGAGGATCGCGTAGCCGTAGCTGTCGCCGCTGCTGAGGATGCTCAGCACCAGCGGGGTCGCCGACGCGGCGACCAGATCCTTATCGATGTGCATCGACCCTCCATACCTAGAACCACTAGGTACAGATATACCTTGCGGTTCTAGGTATAGCAACGGGGCACGTTCCGAAGCCGGGCTCCTGGGGCCGCACGGCGACGTATTTCCATCGTGGTCGTGCAGGAGGCCGGTTTCGGAACGGGCTACGCGCCGGGGGCGAACTCCTCCAGCATCTCGGTGACCAGGGCCGCGATCGGCGAGCGCTCGGAGCGGGTGAGCGTGACGTGCGCGAACAGCGGGTGGCCCTTGAGCTTCTCGATCACCGCGGCGACGCCGTCGTGCCGGCCGACGCGCAGGTTGTCGCGCTGGGCGACGTCGTGCGTGAGCACCACCCGCGAACCCGAGCCGAGGCGCGAAAGCACGGTGAGCAGCACGTTGCGCTCCAGCGACTGCGCCTCGTCGACGATCACGAAGGAGTCGTGCAGCGAGCGGCCGCGGATGTGCGTGAGCGGCAGCACCTCCAGCATCCCGCGCGACATCACCTCGTCCATCACCTCGGGCGAGGCGAGCCCGTCGAGGGTGTCGTAGACGGCCTGCGCCCACGGCCCCATCTTCTCGTTCTCGGAGCCGGGCAGATAGCCGAGGTCCTGGCCGCCGACCGCGTACAGCGGGCGGAAGACGACCACCTTGCGCTGCGTGCGCTTCTCCAGCACGGCCTCGAGCCCCGCACAGAGCGCCAGCGCGGACTTGCCGGTGCCGGCCTTGCCGCCGAGGGAGACGATCCCCACCGACTCGTCGAGCAGCAGGTCCAGCGCGACGCGCTGTTCCGCGCTGCGCCCGTGCAGCCCGAAGGCCTCCCGATCGCCGCGCACCAGCTGCAGCTGCTTCTCCGCGGTCACGCGGCCGAGCGCGCTGGACGTGCCGCCCAGCAGCCGCACGCCCGTGTTGCACGGCAGCTCCCGCGCGGCGTCGTGATCGACGACCCCGCCCGCGAACAGCGCGTCGATCACCTCGCGCGAGACCTCGAGCTCCTCCATGCCGGTCCAGCCGGAGGTCACCACGTCCTGCGCCCGGTACTCGTCGGCATCCAGCCCCACCGCGCCGGCCTTGACCCGCAGCGGGATGTCCTTCGAGACCAGCACCACGTCGCGGCCCTCGGCGCGCAGGTTCAGCGCGCAGGCGAGGATGCGGGCGTCGTTGGTCTCCGTGCGGAAACCGACCGGCAGCACCGTCGGATCGATGTGGTTGAGCTCGACCTGGACCGTGCCGCCGCCCGGGGTGGGGATCGGCTGGTCGAGTCGGCCGTGCTCGAGCCGCAGGTCGTCGAGCATGCGCAGGGACTCGCGGGCGAACCAGCCGAGTTCGGCGTGGTGACGCTTGCCCTCGAGTTCGCTGATCACCACGAGCGGGAGCACCACGTCGTGCTCGGCGAAGCGGGTGATGGCCCAGGGATCGGACAGCAGGACGGAGGTGTCGAGCACGTACGTGCGGGGGGTCTCACGGAAAGACACGGTGACGCTCCTAGCCTGCGCGGCGCCCACGCAAGCGTGTAGCTGCGGCCGGCCGGTCCAAACGCCCTCGGTGCGCGGTTTACGCCCCGACGACGAGGACCGGGGCCGGCCCTCTCGCGACGATGAGTCGAGTCACGGTTGGAACCTCCCGGGACGAACTGCTTCCCCGCAATCCGTCACCGCCAAACTAACGCCGAACGCGCCGCGCGGCCCGGAGGCTGCGCGGCGCGTTCGTGAACACTTCGTTACGGGCCGGGGACCGTTGTTACAGGGCGAGACCCCAGGTCGCGAGGAGCCCGTTGAGGATCTCGCGATCACGCTCGGGCGAGCTGATGCCGGCCTCGGTGACGATGCGGCGGGCCTCGTCCAAGCCGTCCGCGGTCTCGGCGCCGATCGGCGACGCGACGCGCGCCTGGCTCAGCAGGGCGTCCTTGACGTGGCCCTCGTTGACGTCGAGCGCGACGGTGAGCAGCTCAGTCCAATACTGCTGCTGCACGCGGTCGTCGTTCGCGACCTTGCGCAGGGTGGTGGCCAGGCCGGGCGGCGTGCCCTCGGCGTTCTCGGCGTAATCGGCGAGGCGGTCGAAGTAGTCGGCGGAGAGCGCCTCGTGCACGATCACCATGGCGATCTGCTCGGCGATGTGGATCTCGTCGCGGGTGCCCTCGTACTGCCGGTAGCCGCGGGTCACGGCCTCGAGGCGCCACATCTCCAGCTGCTCGACGTCGCAGGTGCGGCTGACCACGACGTGGTCGCGCAGCGCAATGCCGTGGCGGTTCTCCTCGGCGGTCCAGTGGCCGACGAACTTGCCCCAGTCCGACTCGATGAGGTGGTGCTGCGCCAGCAGGCGGTGGAAGGACGGCAGGTGGTCCTTGGTCAACAGGCCCAGGATGAGGCCGTTGCTGACCACCGCGTCGACCTTGACGTCGGTGGGGACGAAGTCCTCGCCACCGAGGAAGGCGTAGTTGCGGCCGTCGTCCCACGGGATGTAGTCGTGCGGCTGCCAGGCGTCGCCGGCCTCGACGTAGGCCGCGCGGATGTCCGGCAGCGCCTTGTCGATGGCGAGCGTCAGGTCGTCCTCTGAAGTGCTGGAAGTCACCCGGACACTGTAAGGCAGCGCCCACCCGGCCTTCAAACCACGGTGACGACGACCCCCGCGACCGCCACGACGCCGGGCGCGGTCGCGGTCACCTCGACGTAGCGGTCGGTCTGGGTGACCCGGCAGCCGTCCGAGGCGGACGCCGTCTCCTCGTCGGTCAGCCGCACCACCCCGGGCGGGCCGACGACGGTGTAGTCGCTCGCCCTTCCGAGGAGTTGCTCCGACCCGCCGACCTTCATCGTGATGGCCCGGGTGGCCGGGACCCCGTCGGGTCCGGTCGTGGGCGTCGAGGTCGCGCGACTGGTGAGGCCCTGTCCGTAGACGACGGCCGGATGCGCCCCGCTGTAGACGCGACCGCCGCACTCGACGTTCTCGTCGGAGGTGAACCGGGTGACCAGCAACACGACGACCGCCACGGCGGCCACAGCGACCACGGTCGCGATCCCGGCGATCACTCCCGTTCGCTTCATCCGACGGCTCCTCCCCCGGCGACGCCGGTCAGCGCGAGAGCAGGCCCCAGTCCTCGAGGCCCTCGTACAGCGGGACCTCGAGCGCCAGCGCGGAGACGCGGGCGCGCAGCGCGGCGGTGTCGGCGGCCTTGCCCTGCGCGAGCGCGGTGCCGATGATGTCGGCGACCTCGGTGAACTCCTTCTCGCCGAAGCCACGGCTGGCGAGGGCGGCGGTGCCGATCCGGAGGCCGGAGGTGACCATCGGCGGGCGCGGGTCGAAGGGCACGGCGTTGCGGTTGACGGTGATGCCGACCTCGTGGAGGAGGTCCTCGGCCTGCTGGCCGTCGAGGTCGCTGTTGCGCAGGTCGACGAGCACCAGGTGCACGTCGGTGCCGCCGGTCAGCACGGTGATGCCGGCGTCGGCGACGTCCTTGCCGTTCAGCCGGTCGGCGAGGAGCTTGGCACCGTCGAGCGTGCGCTGCTGCTTCTCGCGGAACTCCTCCGTGCCCGCGACCTTGAGCGCGACGGCCTTGGCGGCGATCACATGCATGAGCGGGCCGCCCTGCTGGCCGGGGAAGACGGCGGAGTTGAGCTTCTTCGCCCACTCCTGCTTCGCCAGGATGATGCCGGAGCGGGGGCCGCCGAGGGTCTTGTGGACGGTGGAGCTGACGACGTCGGCGTGCGGCACGGGGCTCGGGTGCAGGCCCGCGGCGACGAGGCCGGCGAAGTGCGCCATGTCGACCCACAGGTGGGCGCCCACCTCGTCGGCGATGGAGCGGAAGGCGGCGAAGTCGAGCTGCCGCGGGTACGCCGACCAGCCGGCGACGATCACCTTGGGCTTGGAGTCGAGGGCGATCTTGCGCACCTCGTCCATATCGACCCGGTGGTCCTCCTTGGAGACGCCGTAGAAGACGTTCTCGTAGAGCTTGCCGGAGAAGTTCAGGCGCATGCCGTGCGTGAGGTGGCCGCCGTGCGCGAGGTCGAGGCCCATCAGGGTCTCGCCCGGCTCCATGAAGGCCTGCAGCACGGCGGCGTTGGCCTGCGCGCCGGAGTGCGGCTGGACGTTGGCGAAGTCGGCGCCGAACAGCTCCTTGGCCCGGTTGCGCGCGAGGTCCTCGACGACGTCGACGTACTCGCAGCCGCCGTAGTAGCGGCGACCCGGGTAGCCCTCGGCGTACTTGTTGGTGAGCACGGAACCCTGCGCCTGCAGCACGGCGCGCGGCACGAAGTTCTCCGAGGCGATCATCTCCAGCGTGTCGCGCTGGCGCGCGAGCTCGCCGTTCATGGCGGCCGCGACCTCGGGATCGAGTTCGGCCAGGGACGCGGAGTTCACGCTGGAATCGCTCATGCGGTCATCCTAAGCCGCGAGCTCCCGCCGCAGCGCAGACGGGGTGAGGGGCTCGTCGAGCAGCCTTCCGAACTGGTCCAGCCGCGCCGGCCCGGAATCGGCGCGATCGAGCCAGGTGCCGAGCAGCGCGTAACCCTCGACGTAGGTGCTGATGTACGCCCGCCACAGCGGCGAGCCGACGAAGCGCAGCGACTGCCGCGCGCTCCGCTCTGCCATGAGGCCCCAGCGCTGCAGGTAGGCGGCCACGTCGTCCTCGCTCGCGGCGCGGTCGTGCAGCAGCAGCGCGGCGTCCTGCCGCACGTGCAGCAGGCCCGACGAGGCCGCCGCGATCCGCTCGGCGAGCTCCCCGTCGAAGGGCAGGCCGAGGTCGGCGTAGATCTCCTGCGCCCAGCGGCCCCAGCCGGGGCCGATCGCGGCGTGCAGCGCGTGGTCGGCCAGGCCCTCCGCCATGAGGCACTGCGGCGTGTTGACCAGGAAGATCGCCTGCTCCGGCTGGTTCTCCCCCGCGACCAGCAGCTGCTCCTTGCGGCAGTGCTCGGTGTGGTGGCCCGGGTAGGCCTCGTGCGCGATGAGGTGCGGCAGCGACGAGAGGTACTGCGGCAGGTCGCCGTTGACCGCGACCCGCGAGGTGTAGTCGCCGAGGTAGTAGTTGAAGCCGGACCAGGGCTTGTCGTGTTCGATCTCGAACCGCACGGTCTCCGCCTCGGGCAGCGGATAGCGCCCCCGCACGACGTCCCGCAGCGCGCCGGCCAGCGCGTCCACCACCTCGGGCACGCGCTCGGCGGGCACCAGGAAGCGATCGCGCTGGGCCTGCATGCGGGGCTGCAGCGGGCCCGTCCCGGGCAGGATCTCGTCGAGCGCGGCGTGCGCCGCCTCGTAGTCGGCGGTGTCGCCCATGGCGATGTCGACGTCGAAGTAGGCCTTCACCTCGTCGACGAAGCCGATCGGCGCACCGTCGAACTTGCGCGCCGAGCACTCGAGCGCGGCGACGTGCCCGGCCAGGAACTCGCGGCGCGGCGCGCTGAGCGCTGTGTCGGCGGCGACGTCGTGCAGCAGGGCGCGGGCCTCCGCGGCGAGGCGGGCGGGTTCGGGGGCGTCCTCGGCCTCCACCGCCCGACGGTGCGCCGGGTCGCCGAAGTAGGCGTCCACGAAACCGGATTCGATGCGGTCGAACCGCAGGCCCAGCCGCAGGTAACGGTCGGTGACGCTCAGCTCCTCCATGCGTGCCAGACTAGAGGGCATGTCTGACGCGGGGTGCCTCGTCCGGTGAGCGAACCGAGCCCGTACATCGAGCTCGACCGCGCTCAGTGGCGCGAGCTCCGGCAGTCGACGCCGCTGTCGCTGACCGAGGCCGACCTGTCCGACCTCCGCGGCCTGGGCGAGCAGATCGACCTGGCCGAGGTCGCCGAGGTCTACCTCCCCGTCTCCCGCCTGATCCACCTGCAGGTGGCGGCGCGGCAGCGGCTCTACGCCGCGACCGCGACCTTCCTCGGCGAGCAGCGGCACAACGCGCAGGTCCCCTTCGTCATCGGCGTCGCCGGCTCGGTGGCGGTCGGCAAGTCGACGACGGCCCGCGTGCTGCAGGCGCTGCTCGCGCGGTGGGACTCGCACCCCCGGGTGGACCTGGTGACCACCGACGGCTTCCTGCACCCGACGGCGGAGCTCGAGCGTCGCGGCATCATGCACCGCAAGGGCTTCCCCGAGTCCTACGACCGCCGGGCCCTCCTGCGCTTCGTGACCACGGTGAAGTCGGGCGCGGAGGACGCGACCGCGCCGATGTACTCGCACCAGCTCTACGACATCGTTCCCGGCGAGTTCATCCACGTGCGCCGGCCCGACATCCTCATCGTGGAGGGGCTCAACGTGCTGCAGACCGGGCCGCGACTCATGGTCTCGGACCTGTTCGACTTCTCCGTCTACGTGGACGCGCGGATCGAGGACATCGAGCGCTGGTACGTCGACCGGTTCCTCTCGATGCGGACCACCTCGTTCGCGGACCCGTCCTCGCACTTCCACCACTACGCCGGGCTCTCCGACACCGAGGCCCGCGACCGCGCGGAGGGCATCTGGGCGGGCATCAACCGCCCGAACCTGGTGCAGAACATCCTGCCGACCCGCCCGCGCGCGACGCTGGTGCTGCGCAAGGACTCCGACCACTCCATCAACCGCGTTCGGCTGCGCAAGCTCTGACGGTCCGCGCCCGGCGGCGCACCGTCGGGCCTACGATCGATCACCATGACCCGTCCCGGGGCCTCGCTGCCCGAACTCCTACTGCAGGCGGGCGCACGCGCGGACGTCGACGACGCCGATGCGCACGTCTACCGGGCCGCCCTGCGCGCACTGAGCCGCAACGGCACCCGTCTCACGACGGTGGAGAAGATCGCTACGGAGGCGGGGATGAGCCGGATGACCCTGTTCCGGAAGTTCGGCTCCAAGGACGAGATCCTGGCGGCGGCGCTGGCGTGGACGCTGGGACGACTGTTCGCCCAGACGGCCGAGGTGGTCGCGACGACCCCCGACGTCCCGACGCGGATCGAGGAGGTCTTCGTGCTGTGCTGTCGGGCGGGGCGCGGCCTCATGCCCTCGGATCCGCGGGAACGCGCGGAGCTGTTCGCAGACGAGCGCCTGGACACGGTGCGGCACGGCATCGGCTTCGTGCGCGCGATGATCGTCCAGGAGCAGGAGGCCGGGACGATGCCCGGGGACGCGACCGACGTCCGCGCCGACGCCCTCGTGCGGCTCACCACGGCGTGCTTCGCCGTCTCCCCCGCACCGTTCGATCTCGAGGACGACGACGCCGCGCGCGCTTACGCGCGCACGGCGCTCGTCCCCCTCGTGCAGTGATCAGCCGAACGGGCAGCCGGCGGACGACGACGTCGCCGTGCGCTCGCGCTGGAAGGCGGTGAAGTCCGTGTTGTCGCGAGCCTTCATCGCCCGCAACGCGCGGGCCTTGCCGCGCGCGTAGTAGGCCAGTGGCGTGTAGCCGACCCGCTCCGGGATCACCTTGTAGGCGTGACGGATCGCGGCGGAGACCGCGCGATAGGAGTACTCCTCGCGCCTGCTCCACGACACGCCGAGGATCTCGCGGACCTCGGGCCGCAGCACCCCGACCGTGAGCAGGTAGATGGCGCGGTTGTTGGCGATCCCGAGAGGCTTGAGCGCCGGCTCGATCGCCCGGAGGAACGGGCCCGCCTCGGGCGGCAGCGGCGGGTTGCCGTGGGCGAAGTCGTCGAGGAACTGCAGCGCGCCGGGATGCGCGACCAGCTTGGTGAGCATGTCCTCGTAGTAGCGGCCGAAGGCTTCCGGCTCCCACGGGACGGCGCCGTCCGGCACCTGGACGATGTCGGCGATCTTGCGGGAGTCGTCGAAGATCTCGAGGACGTCGGCGTCGGTCAGCGGACGACCCAGGCTGCGCGGCAGCGAGTCGATGCCCGTGATCGTTCCGGTGGCGATCACCCAGCCGTAGGCCTCCGGATTGAGCGCACTGATGTGCTTGCCCTCGGCGTTGCGCATCTGCAGCGGCTGGTGCTGCGCGCGGAGCCGGTAGCCCTCCTCGACGGCGGCGTCCTCGCCGAAGTACCAGCGCTGCACCGAGTCCATCGACCGGATCCCGCGCCCCACCGGATCGGTGTACGAGACGCTGAACTCCCCCACGATGTCGCCGATCACGGGATGCATCAGCTGCATCACGAACGCCGCGCCGTTGATCGGCAGGAACGCCCACTGACCGGCGACGGTGCCGCTCATCCCCAGCGGATCGACGAACTGCGATCGCGGCCCGTAGCGCTCGGGTGCACGAACGGTCTCGGTACGGCCCTCGGGCTCCGCCAACTGGGTCATGCCGCCTCCTCGTTGTTACGACTGTTGATTGAATCGTAACAGCATGTGGCGCGCGTCACCAGGGATTGGTGATAGATACTTTGCGATCGCCGCTCATTCGGGCGATCACCGCAGGCGAGGAGGGCCGTCAGGCGCCGAAGCGACGGTGCCGCGCGGCGTAGTCGCGCAGCGCGCGCAGGAAGTCGACGCGGCGGAACTCCGGCCAGTAGGCCTCCGTGAACCAGATCTCGCTGTACGCGCTCTGCCACAACAGGAAGCCGGAGAGCCGCTGCTCCCCCGACGTGCGGATCACCAGGTCCGGATCGGGCTGCCCCTTGGTGTACAGGTGCTGGTCGATCCCCTCGACGGTGACCGCGTCCACCAGTTCCTGGCCCGACATCCCGTCGGCGAGCTCGCTGCGCAGCAGGGACTGCACGGCGTCGACGATCTCCTTGCGCCCCCCGTAGCCGACGGCCACGTTCACGTGGGTGCCGGTGCGCCCCTTCGTGCCCTCGGCGGCGGCCGTGAGCCGGCGCGCGGCGTCGGGCGGCAGCAGGTCCATCGCGCCGACGATCTTCACCGACCAGTTCTTGTCCGGGCCCGAGATCTCCTCGACGACGTCGGTGATGATCTCCAGCAGCGCCGCGAGCTCGTCGGGGTCGCGCTGCAGGTTCTCGGTGGAGAGCAGGTAGATGGTGGCGAGCTCGATGCCGGCCTCGTCGCACCACTCCAGCATCTCGGCGATCTTCTTCGCGCCCATGCGGTAGCCGTGGCTCACGTCGCTGAACCCGGCGGCCCGGGCCCAACGCCGGTTGCCGTCGCAGAGCACCGCCACGTGGCGGGGGCGCTGCGCCCCATCGCGATAGGCGTTGGTGAGCTCGTTCACCAGCCGTCGCTCGTAGAGCGCGTAGGCCGGCGAGACGAGCTTGCGGGCCGCGTCCGTGGGCAGCGACACTGGCAGTTTGGGGGCACTCACCACGCCTGCAACCCTACAACCGGAACCTGAGACCCAGCCTCATTCGCGCGCGGTGGACGGCGCCCGCCGGGCGGGTGCCGTCCCCGGCACGGTCGGCGTCAGTCGTGCGCCGCGTAGATCGCGGCCGCCAGCTCTGTCCGCAGAGCCTGGAACTCGGCGGTCGCGGTGACCGACGGGTCGCGCACGGTGTCCGGCCCGTCGCCCGGCAGCTCGACCTTGCGGTCGATCACCACGCGTCCCGGGCGGGCGCTCATCACCAGCACGCGGGTGCTCAGGAACACCGCCTCCTCCACCGAGTGGGTGATGAAGACGATGGTCTTGCCCGCCTCCCGCCAGATCTTGAGCAGGTCCACCTGCAGCCGCTCGCGGGTCAGCGCGTCGAGCGCGCCGTAGGGCTCGTCCATGAGCACGATCGCGGGATCGTTGACCAGGACGCGGGCGATCTGCGCGCGCTGCTGCATGCCGCCGGAGAGCTCGTAGGGCCGCTTGTCGCCGAAGTCGCCGAGGCCCACGAGGTCCAGCAGCTTCTGCGCCTGCTCACGCCGCTCGGCCTTGCCCACGCCACTCACCTTGGGCCCGAACTCGACGTTGCCGCGCACCGTCAGCCAGGGGTACAGGGTGGGGGCCTGGAAGACCACGCCCCGGTCGGCCGACGGTGCCGTCACCCGCGCGCCGCCGACCTCGACGACGCCCTCGGTCGGGTCCTCGAAGCCGGCGACGAGCCGCAGCAGCGTCGTCTTGCCGCAGCCCGAAGGGCCGACGATGGAGACGAACTCGCCCGGCTCGATCGTGAGGTCCGTCGGCTGCAGCGCGATGGTCTGCCCGCTCGCGGTGTCGTAGGTCTTGCCGACCCCCGTCAGCTCGACGCGTTCGGTCCCGGTCACTTGGAAACCCCCTGTGCGGCGGCGGCGTAGACGCCGTCGGTGTAGTGCTGCGCCGGAGCGACGCCCTGGACCTGGCCCTGCTGGAGCAGGAACTCGGCGGTCCGGCGGATGTCGGCGCCGAGCTGCCCGCCGAGATGGTCGGGGCCGCCCTGCGTCTTCGCGTCGAAGTAGGCGTAGCCCTTGATCTGCGTGAGGACCTGGTCCAGCGGCACGCCGAGCTGGCCCGCGATGTGCTCGGCCGCCTTGTTCGGATCGGTGTTCAGCAGGTTCGCCGCCCAGCCCTGCGCGGCGGTCCAGATCTTGAGGAAGGCCGGGTTGTTCTTCACGAAGTCGCCGCGGGCGCCCTCGAGATCGTAGGTCGGCGCGCCCTGCTCGGCGACCTGGGCGCTCGTGGTGAGCACGGTGCCCTTGAGCTGGCTCAGCGTCGGCTCCCAGATGTACGTGGCGTCGATCTGCCCGCCGCCCCACGCGCCGCGGATGGCGTCCGGGGCCAGGTTGATGACCTGCGCGTCGGTGACGCCCGCCTTGTCCAGGGCGGTGAGCAGGCTGTAGTGCGCGGTCGACGCGAAGGGCACGGCGATGCGCTTGCCCTTGAGGTCGGCGACGGTCTTGATGCCGTCGCCGCGGGCGACGAGCGACTCCGCGGCCCCGATCCGGTCCTGGATCCAGATGACCTTCATGTCGATGTTCAGCGGCGCGCTGAGCGCCTTCGCGGCGGGCGCGCTGCCGAGCAGGCCGACGTCGAGGCTGTTGGCGCCGAACGCCTGGATCACGTCGCCGCCGGAGGCGAACTTGCTCCACACGACGTTCACGTTGGGCAGGCAGGTCTTGAGCAGGCCGGTGTCCTTGACGACGAGGTCGCCGTTCGGGATCTCCTGCCAGCCGATCCGGACGGTGCCCGTCACCGTCGGGTCCGGGTCGACGGGGCACGCCGTGGTCCCGCCGATGGAGCGGGACTGTTCGGCGCGGCCGGATTCGACGATGCAGCCGGTCAGGGTGAGGCCGACGGTGCCGACCACGAGCGCCGTGCGCGCGAGGCGCTTCAGGCGGTTCATGCCTTCCCCTTCCACGGGACGGCCAGCAGGCCGATCCACTTGATGAGCGAGTCCAGCAGCAGCGCGGTGACGCCGATGACGATGATGCAGGCGATCGTCAGCGGGGTGTTGAGCTGCTGGCCGGCGAGGTAGGCGAGGCCGCCGATGCCGGGGATGCCGTTGTTGAGCTCGGCCGCGACGACGGTGGTCCACGCGAAGCCGACGGCGATGCGGATGCCGTTGATGACCTCGGGCAGCGTCGCCGGGACGATGACGCCGCGGATGGTCTGCAGCCGGTTCGCGCCGAGCGCGCGGGCGGCGTTGATCTGATCGATGCTCACGCCCTGCACGCCGTTGACGGTGGAGATCGCGATCGCGGGGAAGGCGGCCAGGAAGAGCAGCCAGATCTTCGACGTGTCGCCGATGCCGAACCACACGATGAGCAGGCCGATGTAGCCCAGTGGCGGCAGCGCGCGCAGGAAGTTCAGGTAGGGCTCGATGATCGTGTTGATCGTCTTCGAGGTGCCCATGGCGAAGCCGAGCAGCGGGCCGATGATGATCGCGGCGCCGACGCCGGCGAAGATCCGCTGCAGGCTGGCGACCAGGTGCTCCCAGAGGAAGTAGTTCTGTTCGCCGAGCACCTCGCGCGGCACGCCCGGCGCCACCTGGTGCCACGTGCTCGCGCGCACCGCGGCGTCCCAGACGGCCTTCGGCGTGGGCAGGAAGGTCTCGTCGATCAGGCGCAGCCCGCTCACCAGCCACCAGGCGGCGACGAAGACGAGCAGCGCGATGATGCGGACGAGCCACGACCTGACCGCCAGCGGCAGCGGTTCGATGACGGCGTTCTTGACCCTCAGTAGCGGGGGCTCCCCGGCCATGAATTCCTCTCCGGCGCCCCAGTGGGCACACGAAAAGGAAACTCTGTCAGGCCGCGGTTCGCATCGGAACCGTTCGAATCGTGGTGATCGTTAGGTGCGGTGCACGTTGCGGGCGGCTATCTGTCGGGAGGCATCGGGGTGGCTCAGACGTTCCTCCGGTGCACATTGCGAGCGGCTACTTGGTCCCGGGGCATGATCTGGATCGAGTCGATGTTCACGTGCGGCGGGCGGGTGACGGTCCAGGTCACGGCGTCGGCGATGTCGTCGGCCGTGAGGTTGTCGACGCCCTCGTAGATCTTGTCGGCCGCGGCCCGGTCGCCGCCGAGCCGGACCACGGAGAACTCGGTCTCCACGAGGCCGGGATCGATCTCGATGACGCGGATCGGCTCGCCCTTGAGCTCGAGGCGCAGCACGCGGGTCACCGCGCGGGCGCCGTGCTTGGCGGCGTTGTAGCCGGCGCCGGTCTCGTAGGCCTCGAGCGCGGCGACGGACCCGATGGTCACGACGCTCGCGGCCGGCGACGCCCGCAGTTTGGGCAGCAGCGCCTGGGTGACGCGCAGGATCGACAGGACGTTGATGTCGTACATGCGGGACCAGTCGGCCTCGTCGGCGGTCTCGATCCGGTCGACGCCGAGCGCGCCGCCGGCGTTGTTGACCAGCACGTCGACCTTCTCGATCGCGTCGGTGAAGGTCTTCACCGAGTCCACGTCGGAGACGTCGAGTGGCAGCGCGGTGACGATCCGCTCGGGGTACTCGGCCTCGAGCTGCCGCTTGAGGTCTTCCAGCCGCTCCACGCGACGGGCTCCGATCACCACGTCGAACCCCGCGCGCACCAGGTGCCGCGCGGTGGCGGCCCCGATCCCGCTGCTCGCTCCGGTGACGACGGCGATTTCAGCCATGCGTGTTCTCCATTCCCACGTCGATGCGGTGGTGTTCCAGGTCGTGCAGGGCGTAGACGGCGAAGGACTCGACGGTGAACGCGGAGCCGTTGGAGCGCAGGCCCGTCCGCGCCCAGTCCTCCTCGCCGACGGTGGCGTAGGCCTGCGCGAACGCCGCCGCCGCGTCCGCGAGCTCGTCGGCGACGGTGCTCGGGTCCTGGGTGTCGTACTCGTCCTCGACCGCGGTCACGTCCTGATCCCAGTTCGCGAAGGTCGCGCCGTCGCGGGCGAGCATGAGGTTCAGCCGTTCGCGCATGATGAGGTGCACGTCGCGCAGGTGGCAGCCGTATTCGAGCACCGACCAGGTCTGCTCGTCGGGCCGGACCCGCGCATCGGGCCGCGCCAGCGCGGCGTCCCAGCCGACGGCCGACCGCGCGATGCGATCGGCGACGTCCTCGCGACGGACCGTCGACGGGTCGAATCCGCAGGCCGGGCAGGCCCGCTCGATGACCCACGTCCAGTCCTTGGTGTCCGGTGTGATCGCCACGGGATTCAATCTACTTCGGCCCCGGTTTCCTGTCGGATCCGCCCGCTATCGTCCGAGAGTGCTCACTGCGTGGGGAGACGAGAGCGGGTCCAGGCCCGACCTTGATCCGGGCGCGTACCTGCTCGCCGCGGCGTTGATCGAAGAGGCCGATCTGCCCGTCGTTCGATCCACGATGCTGGAACAGCAGGGCAACGAGGACAAGGTCCATTGGTACTCCCGGGACGCAGCTCGCCGATCGGAGCTGGTCGAGGTTGTGGCATCGCTGCCCGTCGCAGCCTTCTGCGTCGTCCATGAAGAGATCGGGGCGACCGATCGACGACACCGCCGAAAGTGCTTGGAGTTCCTGCTCCCACATCTCGCCGCGATGCCGTGCGCAGCGATGACCTTCGAATCACGGGCGAATCTGGACGCCAGCGACATCGCGACGCTGCAGCTACTGCGATCACGCCGGGCAATCGAGTCCAATCTGCGGATCAGTCACGTGGTCGGACGAGACGAGCCCGCACTCTGGGTGGCAGACGCAGTTTGTGGCGCGATCGTTCAGAGCCGCATCGGCCAGCCGAAACACCTGACTCGTCTGGGTGGCTCCGTCGAGGTGCACGTGATCTGAGCACGGCATCACATGCGCGAGCCGCAGGCCTCACCATACGGCGAGTAATCCTGCGGCTCACTTCCAACCCCACCGCGATGGGGCGGCTACATCTCCACGATACGACCACCGCGAGCAGCGTGCAACGCCGTTCCAACGGCTCACGATTTCGGGGTCTGCGCAGGTACACCTGCTCTGGCGCACGCGTACCGCGCTAGAACGCGAATTCGTGAGCCATCCCCTCAGCGCAGCGCGGCGGCGAGGTCGTGTAGCACCGAATCGGAGGTGGCGAAGTCCATGCACTTGTCGGTGACGGACTGGCCGTAGACCAGCGGGCCGGGGCCGGGCTGCTGCGCGCCGGCGACGAGGAAGGACTCGAGCATCACGCCGGAGATCCCCTTCTCCCCCGCGGCGAGGCGGCCTGCGATCTCGCGCGCGACCTCGGCCTGACGGACGTGGTCCTTGCCCGAGTTGGCGTGCGAGCAGTCCACCATCACCGACGGGGCGAGGCCGGCCTTCTCCAGCGCGCCGACGGCGGCGGAGACGGAGGCGGCGTCGAAGTTCGGCCCACCGCGGCCGCCGCGCAGGATGACGTGGCAGTTGTCGTTGCCGACGGTCTCGACCACGGCGGCGGCGCCCTCGTCATCGGTGCCGAAGAAGACGTGCCGGGCGGCGGCCGCCTGCACCCCGTCGATCGCGACGGAGACGTTTCCGTCGGTGGCGTTCTTGAAGCCGATCGGCATCGACAGCCCGGACGCGAGCTGGCGGTGCACCTGCGACTCCGTGGTACGAGCGCCGATCGCGCCCCAGGCGACGGTGTCGGCGATGTACTGCGGGCTGGTCGGCTCGAGGAACTCGCAGCCCACGGGCAGGCCGATCTCCAGGATGTCGAGCAGCAGCTGCCGGGCGGTGCGCAGGCCGCGGGGCACGTCGTAGCTCTCGTCCATGCCGGGGTCGTTGATGAGGCCTTTCCACCCGACGGTGGTGCGCGGCTTCTCGAAGTACACGCGCATCACGACGAGCAACTCGTCGGCCAGCTCGTCCGCGATCGGCTTGAGCCGGCGGGCGTAGTCGAGCGCGGCCTCGGGGTCGTGCACGGAGCAGGGGCCGACCACGACGAGGAGCCGCTGGTCACGGCCCGCGATGACGTCGGCGACCGCGGCGCGATCGGCCTCGACCTGCGCGGCCAGACGGGGTGCGAGCGGCAGCTCGTCGCGCAGCTGCGCGGGCGAGGGGATCGCGTGGAACGCCGAAACCCGACGGTTCGATGTCGACGCCGGTGTATCGAGTTCGATGGTCATGAGAAACCTTCCTGGTGGCGGCACCAGATCCCTTCCGGTGCCATAGAAAAAGGCAGCGAGTGATCTCGCTGCCTTCGGCTCCGGGTTCGTACGGTCGGGATTATCCGCGCATGCGCGCATCACCGCCGGCTCCACCCGGAGCCTCGGTAAAGCGCCAATACGCGTTCATACCCACGAGCCGAACATAGCACAGCTATCGCGCGATCTCTGTGGCGAGCGTCTCACCGTCGGTGACCGGCAGGGAGCAGACGGTGCCGTGGCAGACGTACGCCGCGGCCCGACCGTCGACGGGGCCGCGCCCCTCCAGCAGCGGATGCGAATCCTTAGCTCCGGCAATGACTACCGCGCCGCCTGGGGCGAGGCGGCGCGCCTCCGCCACCAGGGCGGCGGCGCCCGTCCCGTCGGCGACGGCGATCTGGAGCCCCGCCGCGGCCTGCTCGGCGACGGCGAGGTGGTGCCCCGCCCCGCGCGGCACCCGGCGGATCAGCTCCCCGGAGCGGGCCCGGGTGGCGGCGGCGAGCGGGGCGTAGCGCTCCCCGAGCAGCGCCTCGGCGTAGGTGAGGGCCTCGGCGACGATGCTCGCGCCGGCGGGGGTGGCGCCGTCCGCGGGGTCGCGCGGGCGGGTCAACAGCGTCTCGCCGTCCGACGGTGCGTCGTACCAGCTCCCGTCCGCCGCGGGGTCGGCGAAGCGCACGATCGCGGCGTCGAGGATCGCGGCTGCCGCTGCGGCCCAATGCGACTCGTCCGTGTCGGCGGCGCCCGCGTGCTGCGCCAGCGCGAGCAGGCCGGTGACGAGGGCGGCGTAGTCCTCCAGCATGCCGTCGGCTTCGCCGACCGCGCCGCCGAGTGAGCTGCGGCGCAGTCGCGCACCGTCCCAATGGGTTCCGAGGACGTAGCGCGCGACGGACGCGGCCTCGTCGACCCGGCCGGCCTCCGCCAGCGCGGTGATCGCGAGGCCGTTCCAGACGGTGACCACCTTGTCGTCGCGGCCGGGCTGCGGGCGCCGTGCCCGGACGTCGTAGAGCCGGCGTCGCACGTCGGCGAGGCGCACCGGGTCGGGCTCGCCCTGCAGCTGCAGCGTGGACGTTCCGTGCTCGAAGGTGCCGCCCGCGGTGACCGCGAAAACCTCGGCGGCCCAGGCGCCGTCGGCTTCGCCGAGCACCTCGACGAGCTGCGCCGGCGTCCACACGTAGGTGGCGCCCTCGACGCCGTGCCCGTCGACGACGGTGTCCGCGTCGAGCGAGGAGGCGAGCCCGCCACCGTCGACGCCGAGGTCGCGGATCAGGAAGTCGGCGGTCTCGTCGGCCACCCGCAGCGCCAGGGGTGAGCCGGTGCGGCGCCCGAGGTGGGCGTAGAAGCGGAGCAGAAGGGCGTTGTCGTACAACATCTTCTCGAAATGCGGCACCACCCAGTCGGCGTCCACGGCGTAGCGGGCGAAGCCGCCGGCGAGCTGGTCGTAGATGCCGCCGCGGGCCATCGCCTCGGCGCACCGCACGGCGACGCCGTAGGAGGCCGGGTCCCCGGTGCGCTCGTGGTGCCGCAGCAGGGCCTCGACGGTGGCCGACGGCGGGAACTTCGGCGCGCGGCCGAAGCCGCCCGACGGGTCCTCGTCGGCGCAGATCGCGCGCACCGCCCCGGCCAGGTCCTCGGCGGAGGGGGCGGCACCGTCGGGCAGGCCGGCGGAGGCCTGCCGCAGGTGCGCGGCCACCTGCCCGGAGACGCGGCTCACCTCGTCGCGCCGGTCGCGCCAGGTGTCGGTGATGGCCTCGAGGAGCTGCGGGAAGCTCGCCTGCCCGTTGCGAGGCTCCGGCGGGTAGTAGGTGCCGCAGTAGAAGGGCTCGCCGGACGGGGTGAGGAAGCAGGTCATGGGCCAGCCGCCCTGGCCGGTCATGGCGACGGTGGCGTTCATGTAGATCGCGTCGAGGTCGGGGCGCTCCTCGCGGTCGACCTTGATGCACACGAAGCCGGCGTTCATCTGCGCCGCGATGGCCTCGTTCTCGAAGGACTCGTGCGCCATCACGTGGCACCAGTGGCACGCGGCGTAGCCGATGGACAACAGGACGGGCACATCCCGCTCCGCCGCCTCCGCCAGCGCGGCCTCGCTCCACTCCTGCCAGTGCACGGGGTTGTCCGCGTGCTGGCGCAGGTAGGGGCTGGTCGACTCGCCGAGACGGTTCATGATTTCCATCATGCCCTCAGGCTCCCCGGAGCCGAACCCCTGCAGCCCCGAGGCCACGGCTCACCCCTTCACCGCGGTCAGCCCCGCCGCCGGACCGCCAGAACCTGACCGGTCCGGGCCACGTGCACTTCCTGATCGGAGTACAGATCGACCTGCACGAAGACGAGCGACTCCCCCTCCTTCGTCACGGACCCTCGCGCGACGAGGAACTCGCCCTTGCCCGCCTTCAAGAAGTACGTCGTCGATTCGACGGTCGTCCACAGATCACCGTCGTTCAAGCTGAGCGCGGCGGTCACCGCTCCGACCACGTCGGATGCGCCCATGATCGCGCCGCCATGCAGCCCGCCTCCCATGGTCGACAACTCCCCGCGATAGGGCAGTCTCGCCTCGACGCTCCCATCGGAGATGGACGTGAACTCCATCCCCAAGGTCCGGGCGAACGGCACCATGTCGAGGATCTGGTCGGACGTGAACTTCATGGTCGAGCTCCTTCGTTGCGGACGATCTCGCCGACGCCTACTCCACCCCCACACCGGTAGGTTTACATCTGTATGCTTACACCTGTCAATGACTCCGACGACCTTATCCACTACGGAGAAGCGCACATGGACACCGACCGGACGCAGCGCCCACGATCACCGCGCGGCGAAGGTGAGAGCCTTCGCGGCGACATCCTCGCCGCCGCCGATGAACTGATCACCGAAGCCGGAAGCGGGTCCGACCTGTCCCTGAGGGCGATCGCTCGACGCACGGGTGTCAGCCCCATGACCCTGTACCGACATTTCGACACGCTCGAAGCGATCGTCGACGAGGTGCAGCGACGGCACTATCTCGAGCTCGTCGAGGTACTGAGGGACCACGTCGAGAACAGCGACGACGGACTGTCGGCGTTCGCTCAAACCTTCGTCGGATACGGGCTGTCGAACCCCGGCCGATTCCGTCTGATGTTCGCGATGCCCCTCAACCCCGAGCGCGTCGTGCCCGACGACAAGCAGATACTCGGAACCCCGGCCCTCGAGCTGTTGGTCGGCACCATGCGCGCTCACCTGACTAAGCATCGACTCGAGCGCGACCCGTGGCGGGCGGCTACCACGCTCTGGGCGACGCTCCACGGCATCGTGCACCTGCGCCTCTCAGTCGGCATGCGCGGCGACTACGCCTGGCCGCCCGTTGAGACTCAGATCGCCGACGCGCTCGCCCCCTTCACCGTCGCCACCGCATGACACCGCAGTCACACTCGTCGAATCCGCGAAGCGACTACCGTCCAAGGTCATGAAGTGCACGACCTCGATCGAGATCGCGCTGCCACTGCAGCAGGTCGCGCAGCTGCTCTCCGACCCGGCGCACCTGCCGATGTGGCTGCGGGGCATGGAGGTCCACGAACCGGTGAGCGGGACGCACGGCGAGGTCGGGACGGTCTCGCGCGTCGTACTGCGGTCGGGGAAGCAGACGATGGAGCTCACCGAGACCATCACCCGCCGTGAACCGGCGGACCTGCGCACGCTCCCCGCAGGGACCGTCGTGCGGTACGAGCGGGAGATCGAGGGCGCGGGGATGTGGAACGCCGCGCGCGAGCGGCTGACGGAGGCCGGCCCGGACCGGACGTTATGGGAGAGCGAGAACGAGTACCGCTTCCGCAATCCCCTGATGCGCCTGATGGCGCTCCTGATTCCCGGCGTCTTCCGCAAGCAGCAACTGCAGCACATGGAGGACTTCAAGGCCTTCGCCGAGCAGGGAACGGACGTCCGCGACCACGGGGCCTGATCGTCAGGTGGGCGGGTAGCGGTCCGCGAGGACGATCGCCCGAGCACGCAGGGCGGCCCGCAACTCCTCGGGCGCGAGAGCCTCGGCGGCGGTGTCCAGCTGCCACACAGCCCACACCGCGTGACGCAGGTCCTCGAAGGAGACGTCGAGGCGGATGCGCCCGTCGGGCTCGGTGACTTCGGCGCGCACCGCGCGCGCGTGGTTCAGCAGTTCGTCGCGCCGCGCCGCCTCGACGCGGACGAGGACCGGAAGGTGGTTCTCGGAGAGGAACTGCGCGCTCCGCTCGGCCCAGATCCGGTCGAGGTCGACCTGCGCCGGTCGCTGCGCGGAGTCCGCGAGCGCCTCGGCCGCGAGCATCCGCGACACCCGGTACGTGCGGTCGTCACCCGCCTTCGCCGCGAGCAGGTACGTGCGCCCGCGCACCGTGACCAGGCCGATCGGATCGACGGTGTGCCACCGCGGTTCCTTCTCCGGCGCGGCGTACCGGAAGCGGAGCACGCGCCCCGCGAGGACGGCGCGACGGACCTCGCCCATGACCGCCGGGTCGAACTCCTCGGCCGCCGCGCGCCGGGACAGCAGGTCCGTCTCGGGCTCGACGAGGAAGCGTGACGCGGCCCGATCCAAGTCCGCGCGGTTCCCCTCCGGCAGCGCGTCGACGACCTTGCGCATCGCTGAGGCGAGGGCAGCGTTGAGGCCGAACACCTTCCGGCCCGTGCCCGACCCGGCGGTGAGCAGAGCGAGGGCCTCGTCGTGGGTCAGGCCCGTCAGCTCGGTACGGAAGCCCGGCAGGAGGGAGTAGCCGCCACGGCGCCCGCGATCGGCGTAGACGGGGACCCCGGCGGTCGAGAGCGCGTCGATGTCGCGCTGCACGGTGCGCGGCGACACCTCCAGCTCCGCGGCCAGTTCGTCTGCCGTCATCCGTCCGCGCCGGCGCAGGAGGAGCACCAGCGAAACCAGTCGATCGGCGCGCATGGCTCGATTGTCTCCGAAAATCACGACATGAGGTGACGTGATTCGCTGCGAGCCTGGTCGTACGGGTATCGACGGATGGCCACGGGGCCGCCGCACGCCCGCCGAACCGAACGGAGAAGTGCCATGGAACGCACGGCGATCAACCCGGTGTCCTGGTCGCAGGAACTCGGATTCAACCAGGGCGAACTGGTCACCGGACAGTCCCGGACCCTGTACGTCTCGGGGCAGACCGCGATGAGCCCCGACGGCCGGCCGAAGCACGAGGACGACGTCGCGGCGCAGCTCGCGCTCGCGGTCGACAACCTCGAGGCCGTGCTCGACGCGGCCGGGATGTCGCTCGCGAACCTGGTGCGCCTGAACGTCTACAGCACCGACATCGACGAGCTGTTCTCGCACTACGGCGTCCTCGCGGCGCGCCTCGGCGCCGCGGGGGTCGCCCCCACCACCACGATGCTCGGGGTGACCCGGCTCGCGATCCCGGGGCAGAAGGTCGAGCTGGAGGGCACCGCCGTCGGTTAGCCCGACGGTGCCGCCCGCGCCGGTCCCACCGGCGCGGGCGCCTGTCCGGCGTGACCGCCGCTCATCTCCCCCGCGGACCGCTCCGGGCCGCGGTTGATTCGGCCCTCGACCGACGTATCCTCGAAGTAGTCGCATTTCATCCGCGAAGGAGGCGCTCGTGACGGAACTTGTCGCGCCGTCGTGGATGCGCTCGCAGATCAGTGCCGAGCAATACGACTCCTGGTCCGAGGAGCAGTGCGCGGGCATCGAGATCGTGGACGGGATGGTCGTCGTGAGCCCGAGCGCATCGAAACGCCACAACCGCCTCGCTCGCCTGTTGGCGAACGCCCTTGATGCCGCGGCGGGCGAGGAGTGGAACGCCGACACTGATTTCGACGTCCGCCTGCAGGACGTACCGCTGACCAATCGGCGCCCCGACGTGATCGTCTACCGCGCGGAGTCGATCGACGTCTCCCCGACCCGGCCCCGTGACGTCCTACTCGTGGTGGAGGTCGTCTCCCCGGGTTCGGAGACAACGGACCGCGTCGTCAAGGCGGATCAGTACGCCAAGGCCGGAATCCGGTTCTACTGGCGCGTCGAGCAGGCCGCCGACGAACCCCCGATCGTGTACACCTACGTGCTCGACCCGGCGGCCCAGGCCTACCGCGACGGAGACGTGTTCACCGGCACGGTGAGCACCGCTGTCCCCTTCCCGGTATCCATCGATCTCCATGCATGACTACGTCACCAACTCGTAGACCGTCGCGCCCCCGACCTTGGTGGCGGTGAAGCTCTTCTCCACCCAGCTCTGGATCTCGGACTTCCCGCCGCCGGGGCGGAAGCCGCCGGAGGAGACGTAGTACGAGATCTTCCCGTCCTTCACCCACTGCTGGAACTGCGCGAGCGTGGGCGCGGGGTCGGAGCCGCTGAACCCGCCGATCGCGATCACCGGCCGCCCGGAGTTCAGCTGCAGCGAACCCTGGCTCTGCGCTCCGTTGACCGCGGCCGCCCACTGCGTGGTGGTGTCCTTGAGCAGGGCGATGAGCTCGGGGTCGGCCTTCTGCTCGCCGGGCCCCTTGCCGGCCTTGATGTCGTCGGCGCTCACGCCCTCCGGGAGCTCCACGCCCGCGGGCAGCTCGACCTTCGCTCCGCCGCCCGACGATGCCTTCCCCTCACGCCCACTCGGCCCGCCGAACATGTCGCCAGACTTCGCGGTCTTCACGGCCGTCGGCACGCCGCCGCTGTGCGCGGTGCTCGACGTCGAGACCGAGAACGCCGCCGTCGCAACGCCACCGGCGAGCAGCGCGAGCACCAGCGCGGCGGCGACCGCCCGACCGGAACCGCGCCGGGTCACGACCAGCGCGACGATCGCCGCCGCCATCAGGACGCCGACGACGATCCCCAGCCATGGCCAGGCATACCCGGCTCGCCACGCGCGGACGATGCCCCAGCCACCAGCGGCCACCACCAGAGAGGCGAGCGCGAGCGTGCCCGGCACCGTCGACCTGCGGCTCCACGCGACGGCGGCGCCGCCGCCCACGAGCACCGCGATCGCCGGGACGAGTGCCACGGTGTAGTACGGGTGCACGGTGCCGCTCATGTACGAGAAGACCACGCCGGTCACCACGAGCCAGGTGCCGAAGACGGTGAGCCCCAGCGCGAGATCACGATCCAAGCGACGCCGCGCCACCAGCACGAGACCGATCACCAGCACCAGCAGCGCAGCCGGCAGCAGCCACGAGATCTCGTTGCCGAACTCGTTGCTGAACAGGCGCGCGAGGCTCGGCGTGCCGCCGAAGGACGTGCCCGTGGCGCCGTTTCCGCCCGGCCCGCCGCCGCCGAAGCCGCCGGAACCGGAGCCGCCGCTGTTCCCGACGATCCGTGCGAGACCGTTGTAGCCGAGCACCAGATCCATGAAGGTGCCGTCCTTCGACCCGCCGATGTACGGCCGCGACGACGCGGGCCACAGCACCGTCAGCAGCACGTACCAGCCGGCCGAAACGACCACGGCGACAACACCCAGCGCCAGATCCCGAGCCCGCCGCAGCCAGGAGGTCTGCGCGAACAACAGGTACGCGAGCCCGAACCCGGGCAGCACCAGCAGGCCCTGCAGCATCTTGGTGAGGAAGGCGAAGCCGAGCAGCGCGCCGCACGCCACGAGCCAGCGCCACGACGCCGCCTGGCATGCCCGCACGGTGCAGTAGGCCGCGGCGGTCATGAGCAGTACCAGCAGCGCATCGGGGTTGTTGAACCGGAAGATCAGCACCGCCGCGGGGGTCAGCGCGCACACGGCGCCCGCCAGCAGCGCCCCTCCGATCGCGATCCGCGACGGAAGCGAGCCGAGGAGCCGGCGGGTCGTCAGGTACACCAGCCCGACGGTGCCGACCCCCATCAGCGCCTGCGGTAGGAGGATCGACCAGGACGAGAGACCGAGGACCCGCACGAACAGGCCGGTCACCCACAGCGCCGCGGGCGGCTTGTCGACGGTGATCACGTTGCCCGGGTCGAGCGAGCCGAACAGCCAGGCCTTCCAGCTCAGCCCGCCGGCCTGCGCCGCGGCGGCGTAGAAGTCGTTGCCGTAGCCGCTGATCGACAGGTTCCAGCAGTACAGCAGCGCCGTGGCGGCGAGCAGTGCGGTCACGGCACAGCGCCGCGGAGTCATGTACTTCACGGAAGCCACCGTCGCGGGCGGAACTGCGCGCCCCCGGCCCTGAGCCTGGGAAGTCGCTGTGAGGTCCCCTACCGGGGCTCGTCGGCCCCGGCACCGTCGGATCCGCCCGACGGTCCGCCGCGTGCGGGGGTGGGCGCGGGGTCGCGCGTGTAGGCCGACCGGTTCATCGGCGCGCCGCCGTCGGGCGCTGCTCCGCAGCGCCCGCACCGAACGGCCCGTAGGTCTCGGCTCCGAGTCGCGCAGCCTCGTCTATGTAGTGCGCGAGCGCCGCTCGTGATCGGGTCAGCGTGCCGATCTGATCGTCCAGGCGGTCCAGTCGGCCTCGCATGGCCTCGATCAGCTCCGGGCAGCCGAAGAGCTGCGGGGCCTCACCCCTGGCGCAAGGCAGGAGGTAGGCGATGTCGTCCGTCGAGAGACCGGCGGCGAGCAGGTGCCGGATCTGCCGCACCGTGACGACGTCGTCCTCGCTGTAGACCCGGTACCCCGCGGCGGTGCGCCCCGGATCCAGCAGTGCCTGCGCCTCGTAGTACCGCAGCTGGTGGGCGTTGACACCCGTTCGGCGACTCAGATCTCCGATGTGCATTCGTCAGCCCCTTGACCTTCAGACCGGCCTCAACGTTCACCATGGTCGCATGAACTCCTACACACCCTCCCCAGGTGACCGGACGCCCGATGAGAACGACGGCTTCGCCGCACTCGTCGCGGCGTACCTCGCGATGTGGAACGAACGCGACCCGCGGGCCCGGCATGCGCTGGCTGCCGCGGTGTTCACGCCCGACGCGTACTACGTGGACCCGAACTCCGCGGCGCGGGGAATCGCTGCCATCGATGCCTACGTGGCTGGCTGGCAGGCCCAGTTCCCCGATTCCGAGTTCACGCGTGGCGCGCTGCACGGCCATCACCACGTCGTGTACTTCGAGTGGAGCTTCGGGTCGCCCGGGAACCCGCCGGCGGGGAACGGCCGCGATGTGGCCGTCGTCGAGAACGGCCGGATCAGCACCGTCTACGGATTCTTCCAGTAGTAGCGGGCGAACCGCCCCGCCGATCCGGCGGCGTGCGTCGAGCTACCGGGGCTCGTCGCCCCCGGCACCGTCAGCACTGTTCGACGGTCCGCCGTCGCCCTTGGTGAGCGAGGCCCCGTCGGCCTCGATCCCCGCGTGGTCGGTGCCGCCGGCCTCGTCGCCCTCGCCGGGCGCCTCGTCGTCGAAGGACTCGGGGAGGTTCTTGACGTGCTTGTTCATCGAGCGGATGAGCAGGAAGGTCACCGCCAGAAGCGCGACGATCACGGCCAGGCCGAGCGGGCCCGACTTGCCGAACTCCGGCCCCTTGGGCTTCTGCGGGTCCTGCGCGAGGATCGCGACGTCGGTGGCGAGCTGCAGTAGCGGTCCCATCACTTCTCGATCCCGCTGAACAGGTCCTTCTCAGGCATCCTGCTGCTCACAGTGGTCTTCGCCAACTCGTACTCCTCGGTCGGCCACAGGCGCTGCTGCCACTCCATCGGCACCGCGAAGAACGGCCCGTTGGGGTCGATCTGGGTGGCGTGCGCGCGCAGCGCGTCATCACGCACGGGGAAGTACTCGCCGCATTCGACCTGCGTGGTCACGCGGGCCATCATGTCGTTCTTCTCGTCCTTCCACCGCGCGAGCCACTCGGTGTAGGGGTTCTCGAGGCCGTTCTTCTCGAACTCGTCCGCGAAGGCCTGGAACTTGCCGCGCAGGAAGCCGTGGCTGTAGTAGACCTTCGAGATCTGCCAGGGCTCGCCGGCGTCGGGGAACTGCGCGGGATCGGCGGCGGCCTCGTAGGCCGCCATCGAGACGGTGTGGGTCATGATGTGGTCGGGGTGCGGGTAGCCGCCGTTCTCGTCGTACGTGATCATCACGTGCGGGCGGAACTCGCGGATCAGGCGCACCAGCGTCTCCGTGGGCACCTCCACCGGCTCCAGCGCGAAGCAGCCGTCCGGGAGCGGGGGCAGCGGGTCGCCCTCGGGCAGCCCCGAGTCGACGAAGCCGAGCCAGCGGTGCTCGACGCCCAGGATGGCGGCGGCCTTGGCCATCTCCTCGCGGCGCACCTCGGGCAGGCGGTCCTTGACGCCCGCGACGTCCATCGCGGGGTTGAGGATGTCGCCCCGTTCGCCGCCCGTGAACGTCGCGACCAGCACGTCGTTCCCCTCGGCCGCGTACCGCGCCATGGTGGCGGCGCCCTTGCTCGACTCGTCGTCCGGGTGCGCGTGAACGGCGAGGAGGCGGTATCCGGTCATGACCCCCAGTGTTCCACGATCGGGCGCGGGCCCGCCGCGCCGGGTGTGCTTCGATGGAAGCATGTCGACCGCCCCTGTCCGCCCCTCCGATCGCTACCCCGACGAGCGCGATCCCGCGCGCACCCGTCGTATCGGACTCATCGGGCTGGTGGTGGTCGTGATCCTCGGCGTGGGCCTCGCGTGGATGGGCTATCAGAAGTTCTCGCGGCAGCCGGTCACCGGCGAGACCGCGGGCTACGAGGTGCTGTCCGATTCGGCGGTGGATGTGCAGGTCACCGTGACCCGCACCGACCCGCAGCAGGCGGTCAGCTGCATCGTCTACGCCAAGAACAAGGCGGGCGACGAGATCGGCCGCCGCGAGTTCTACGTCGCCCCGTCACCGGACCCCGTCGTGGTGGTCAGCAGCGAGGTGCGCACCACGGAACCGCCCGCCGTCGGCGACGTCTTCGGTTGCGGGACGAACGTGCCCGCGTATCTTGACCGTGCGTGAGCACTGACAACTCCCCCACCCCGAAGTCTGGGCAGCCGGCCCGCAACCGCGGTCCGGCCTTCGCCACAGTCAGCAGTTACTACTTCCCCATGCTCGTCGGCCTGTTCGTCGGCGTCATGATCATCAGCAACATCACCGGCACCAAGGCCGTGCTGTTCGCCCCGTCGTTGCACGTCGAGATCCTCGGCCTGCAGATCGACGGCATCGCCACCGACGGCGCCTTCTACCTCTTCCCCCTCGCGTACGTCCTCGGCGACGTGATCTCCGAGGTGTACGGCTTCCGGGCCATGCGTCGCGTGATCCTCACCGGGTTCGCGATCCTCGCGCTCGCGGCGCTGTGCTTCTGGGTGACCACGCTGCTGCCGCCCGCCCCGGGCTGGCCCAACGACGAGGCCTTCAAGACCGTCGCGGGTGTGGTCCCGCGGTTCCTGATCGCCGGCCTCGCGGGCTACCTGGTGGGCGAGTTCATGAACTCCTGGGTCCTGGTGCGCATGAAGGCCTGGACTGGTGAGAAGCACCTGTGGTCGCGGCTGCTCGGCTCCACGGTCGTCGGCGAGTTCTTCGACACCCTGGTCTTCTGCTCCATCGCCGCGCCCGCGCTCGGCTTCACCACCCCGGGTCAGTTCCTCAACTACCTGATCCTGGGATTCGTGTGGAAGACGCTGGTCGAGATCCTCATCATGCCGCTGAGCTACGCGCTGTGCGGCTTCCTCAAACGCCGGGAGCCCACCTACCAGCAGGCGCTCCAGGCCGCCTGATCCGAATACCCGTTTCCGTTTCCCATGCTAGAATCAGCGGATACACGGTTCCGGATGGAGCCGTGTATTGCTGCATTTACGGGCCCCGGGCACCGTTTCGGGGCCGGCCGGCTGTGGGATGGTGAAGCCGCAGCGGGCCGCCGACTACGACGAAGGACGAAGAAATGACGGACACTCAGGTGACGTGGTTGACCCCCGAGTCCCACGAGCGCCTCAAGCACGAGTTGGACGCCTTGATCGCCAACCGCCCCGTCATCGCCGCCGAGATCAATGAGCGTCGCGAAGAGGGCGATCTCAAGGAGAACGGTGGCTACCACGCCGCGCGCGACGAGCAGGGCCAGCAGGAGGCGCGTATCCGCCAGCTGCAGGAGCTCCTCAACAACGCGAAGGTCGGCGAGGCCCCCACGCAGTCCGGCGTGGCGCTCCCCGGCTCGGTCGTGAAGGTCTACTACGACGGCGACGAGAAGGACACCGAGACCTTCCTCATCGCCACGCGCGAGGAGGGCGGGGGCGACGGTGAACTGGAGATCTACTCCCCCAACTCCCCGCTCGGCGCGGCCCTGATCGACGCGAAGGTCGGCGAGACCCGCGAGTACACGATCCCCAGCGGCGCGGTCGTCAAGGTGACCCTGGTCAGCGCGGAGCCGTACCACTCCTGAGCTCCCCGGCACCGTCGAAAGCGGGCCCGCCCCCAGTGGGGACGGGCCCGCTTTCGCGTGTCGGCGTCGCTGCTATCCGGCGCGGCTGCTCTGGAGCTGGCTGACGGTGACGAAGGCGTAGCCCTGGTCGCCGAGCTGCGTCATCATGCGGTCCATCGCCGTCGCCGACGAGACGAAGGTGTCGTGCAGCATCACGATCTGTCCCGGCTTCACCTTCAGCAGCACCTGCGTCAGGCCGTCAGGATCACCCTGGTAGTTGTAGTCCATCGAATCCAGGTCCCAGAGGACCTGGGTGAGGCCCAGCCGCTTGCCGGCGTCCACGACGGACGGCGACGTGTGCCCGCCCATCGGTCGGAACAGCGTGGGCGCGCTTCCCACGGAGCTGCGGATCGCGTCGTTGGTCTGCTGCAACTGCGCGGTGCTGTCGGTCTCGGACAGCGTCGTCATGTCGGGCTGGGTCCAGGTGCCGTTGGCGACCTCGTTCCCGGTGCCGGCGATCGCCGTCATGATGTCGGGGTTGAGGTTGACCTGCGCGCCGGTCACGAAGAACGTGCCCTTGGCGCCGTGATTGTCGAGGATCTGCAGGAACTGCCTGGTCGCGGGCCCGGGGCCGCCGGAGAAGGTGAGCGCGACGCACTTGCTCTTGGCGCAGTCGACGCTGCCGTCCGGCAGGTACACGGGCTTGGTCACCGGCTTCGCCGCCGCCTGCGGGGCGGGCGCGGGGGTCGACGTGCCGCCGCCCTGGCCCGACGGTCCGCCCTCGCCCCGGTTCGCGTCGCCGCCGGCCGCCGTGGCGGGGGCGGGCGGGACCGCGGGCGCAGTGGGTCCGGCGACGGTGGGCTGCGGCTTCGCGGGCGCGTTCGGCGGCGGCACCACCACGGTCATCGTGGCTGGGGCCTGCGGCGACGGGGGCGCGGTGGTCTGCCCCGGCGGCACGGCCCCGGGGTTGACCCCGGCGCTCGGCTTCGAGGAGGCGCCCGACGGGGCCGACGGCAGCGGGTCGAAGGTGAGGCTCGACCCGAGTCGGCTCGTATCGCCGCCGGTCACGCCGCACCCGACCGCGACGGCAGCCGCGATCACGAGGGCACTCCCCGCGACCGCGTAGTTGCGGACCTTCCGGCTCTGCTTCGGCCTCAAGAACTCACTCCAGCCACTTGTGTCATGTTCTACAACAAGAGCCACTTTAGTCCCACGAACCCTGAAGGGGAAGTCGAAGGTTTAGATGGTGACCGAGTCGTTACTCCGGGCGACCACCTGTGCGGTCGCGGATCGGACATCTTTCGAGGCGGCCGCGCCCACCTAAGGCGCGAACAAGGAGCCGACAAGGACGGCAGCGGACCATCGTGCCGTGCATCCGAACTACTTCGAGCCGTGGCATCGGCGCCACCCCGCCGCCTTCGTCGTCCTGACCGTGACGGCGATCGTCCTGGTCATCCTCACGGTGGGCGCCGGCCTGCTCCTCGGACTGGCCGTGCTGTTCGTGCACGCGCTGTCCGACCCGGTCCCCGTCGACGCCCATGACGAGCGCACGGTGCGAGCGCGGTTCAGCATCTACGCCGACGACGTCGACGCGTCGCGCGACGTGTCGGGCATGTGGTGCACGCGGCTGAAGAACGGTGCCGGGAGCACCCGTTGGTTCCCGCCCGGCCCCCGATCCACCGGCGACGTCACCGTCGACGGCGAGGCCGCCACGATGGTCGTGCACTACTCGCCGCAGGGTGTCCCGAGCGACCCGGACGAGGACCCCGTCCGGGCGAAGACGCTGCTGCAGTTCCGCTACGAGTCCGGGATGTGGCGGTACTGCGGCGTCAGCTGAACGCGTTCTCCAGGTCGGCGACCAGGTCGCCGATGTCCTCGATGCCGACGGACAGCCGCACCAGGTCCTCGGGGACCTCGAGCTGCGAGCCGGCGGTGGACGCGTGGGTCATCGCGGCGGGGTGCTCGATGAGCGACTCGATGCCGCCCAGCGACTCGGCGAGCGTGAAGATCTCGGTCCGCGCGCAGAACCGCTGCGCCGCTTCGCGTCCGCCGGCGAGGCGGACGGAGATCATGCCGCCGAAGCGCTTCATCTGCTTGGCCGCGACCGCGTGGTTCGGGTGGCTCTCGAGGCCCGGGTACAGCACCGTCGACACCTCGGGACGGCCGGAGAGGAACTCGACGATCTTCTCCGCGTTGTCGCAGTGCCGGTCCATCCGGACGCCGAGCGTCTTGATGCCGCGCAGGGCGAGGTAGACGTCGAACGGGCCGGGCACCGCGCCCGCGCCGTTCTGCAGGAAGGCGAAGTCGGTGTCGAGCTGCTCGTCGTTGGTCACCAGCGCGCCACCGACGGTGTCGCTGTGCCCGCCGAGGTACTTGGTCACCGAGTGGAGCACCACGTCGGCGCCGAGGGCCAGCGGGGTCTGCAGGTACGGGCTGGCGAAGGTGTTGTCCACCACCAGCTTCGCGCCGCCGGCGTGGGCCACCTCGGCGAGGGCCTCGATGTCGCCGATGTTGAGCAGCGGGTTGGTCGGCGTCTCGATCCACACCAGCTTGGTGTTGGGGCGGATCGCCGCCCGCACGGCGTCGACGTCGGTGACGGGCGCCGGGGTGTGCTCGATCCCCCACTGCGAGAAGACCTTGTCGATGAGACGGAAGGTCCCGCCGTAGGCGTCATCGGGGATGATCAGGTGATCGCCCGGGCGCAGGGTGGCGCGCAGCAGGCAGTCGGTGGCGGCCATGCCGGAGGCGAAGCCGCGGCCGAAGGTGCCCTCCTCGATCGCGGCGAGGTTGGCCTCGTAGGCGCGCCGGGTCGGGTTGCCGGTGCGGGCGTACTCGAAGCCGCCGCGCATGCCGCCGACGCCGTCCTGGGCGAAGGTGGAGCTGGCGTAGATCGGCACGTTGACGGCGCCGGTCAGCGGGTCGGGCTCGTAGCCGGCGTGGATCGCGCGGGTCGAGAAACCCTGCGCCGCATGCTTGTCGATGGCGCTCTTCTGCTCACTCATGTCGCTGGCCCTTCTACTTGCCGTGGGAGAGGAAGTTCAGCACGTCGTGCCGGGTGATCACGCCGACGGGCTTGCCGTCGTCGATGACCATGAGGGCGTCGGACTCCCGCAGCGCCGTATTGGCGGCCGAGATCGGCTCGCCCGCACCGATCAGCGGGAACGCCGGGCCCATGTGCTTGCTCACCGGGTCGGCGAGGTTCGCGCGGCCCTCGAAGACGGCCGAGAGCAGCTCGCGCTCGGTGACGGCGCCCGCCACCTCGCCCGCCATGATCGGGGGCTCGGCGCCGACGACCGGCATCTGCGAGACGTTGTACTCGGCGAGGATCTCGATGGCGTCGCGGATGGTCTCCGACGGGTGCGTGTGCACCAGGTCGGGCAGCTCGCCCTTCTTGCCGCGCAGGATGTCGCCGACGAGGGCCTCCTGCTCGTTGGGGTCGAGCGGGGCGCGCAGGAAGCCGTAGCTCGACATCCACTTGTCGTTGAAGATCTTCGACAGGTAGCCGCGGCCACCGTCGGGCAGCAGCACGACGACAACGGCGTCGGGGTCGCGCTCGGCGACGCGCAGCGCGGCGACGACGGCCATGCCGCACGAGCCGCCGACGAGCAGGCCCTCCTCGCGCGCGAGGCGGCGGGTCATCTCGAAGGAGTCGGCGTCGGAGACGGCGATGATCTCGTCCGGGATGTCGGGGTCGTAGGCGGTGGGCCAGAAGTCCTCGCCCACGCCCTCGACGAGGTACGGGCGGCCGGTGCCGCCGGAGTATACGGAGCCCTCGGGATCGGCGCCGACGACCTTGACCTTCCCGCCGGAGATCTCCTTGAGGTAGCGGCCGGTGCCGGTGATGGTGCCGCCGGTGCCGACGCCCGCCACGAAATGGGTGATCTTGCCCTCGGTGTCGCGCCAGATCTCCGGGCCGGTGGTCTCGTAATGCGAGGCCGGGCCGTTGGGGTTGGAGTACTGGTTCGGCTTCCAGGCGCCGGGGATCTCGCGGGTGAGCCGGTCGGAGACGTTGTAGTACGAGTCCGGGTGCTCGGGCGCGACGGCGGTCGGACACACGACGACCTCGGCGCCGTAGGCCTTGAGCACGTTGCGCTTGTCCTCGCTGACCTTGTCCGGGCAGACGAAGACGCACTTGTAGCCGCGCTGCTGCGCGACGATCGCGAGCCCCACGCCGGTGTTGCCGGACGTCGGCTCGACGATGGTGCCGCCGGGCTTGAGCTCGCCCGACTTCTCCGCGGCGTCGATCATCTTCACCGCGATCCGGTCCTTGCTGGACCCGCCGGGGTTGAGGTACTCGATCTTGGCCGCGACCAGGCCCGATCCGGGCTTCACCACGGAGTTCAGTCGAACCAGTGGGGTGTCGCCGATCAACTCGCTGACGTGTCCTGCGATACGCATGCCTCCATCGTCCCAGAGCGCCCGGTACGCCTCACGCCCGGTCCACGCCAGGCCGTCTAGATTGGTCTCATGGGGTACTCCCGAAACCGGCTCGCCCGTGACGCGCTGTACACCTCGGCCGCCGCCGTCAGCGGCGCCGGAGCCACCTGGGGCGCCTACGCGCTCCTCACCAAGCAGGCGCGCACCGCGCGCACCGTCATCCCCCACCGCACCGACAAGGCACCGTCGAAGGACGGCGTCTACGTCCCCGGCACCACCGTCGTCGAGCGGCCCGGGCCGCATCATCCCGCCGACGTGAGCCTCATGGTCTTCGGGGACTCCACCGCCGCCGGCCTTGGGGTCGACGATGCCGAGCACACGCCCGGCGTGCTGCTCGCGCGCGGCGTCGTGGCGGAGACGGGGCGCACCGTGCGGCTCGCGGTGAAGGCGATCGTGGGCGCGACGTCGAAGGGGCTGGCCGCGCAGATCGAGGCGGCGTTCATCGCGAAGCAGATCCCGGACGTGGCGGTGATCATCGTCGGCGCGAACGACGTGACGGCGCTCAACTCGATCGAGCCCTCCGCGCGGCGCCTCGGCGCTGCCGTGGCCCAGCTGCGCGGCGCGGGCGCCGAGGTGGTCGTCGGCACGTGCCCGGACATCGGCGTCGTGCAGTCCATCCCCCAGCCCCTGCGGTCGGTGATCCGCCGGTACGGGCTGCAGCTGGCGGCGCGGCAGCGCGCGCACGTGCTCGCCGCGGGCGGACACCCCGTGCCCTTCGCCGACACCCTGACGCCGGAGTTCCTGGAGGCGCCCGAGCGGATGTTCTCGCCGGACAACTTCCACCCGTCGGCCGCGGGCTACGAGCTGGCTGCGCGGCTGCTGCTCCCCGAGGTGCTGGCCGCGCTCGGCGAGTGGCACGGGCCGCTCCCGTCGCCGCCCGAGGTGTCCGAGGCGGCCGACGCGAACCGCCTCACGGTGCGCCTGGCCCGGGCCCTGCACCGGGACTGAACCGGCCGCGAACGCCGAACGCCCCGCAGCCGGGGCTGCGGGGCGTTCGGACGGTGGTGACTAGTCGCTGCTGTAGAAGTAGCTCAGCAGGCGCAGGATCTCGACGTACAGCCAGACGAGCGTGACGGTCAGGCCCAGGGCCACGCCCCACGCCGCCTTCGAAGGTGCGCCGGCGCGGATCAGCTGATCCGCCTGGTCGAAGTCCAGCAGGAAGCTGAACGCCGCGATCGCGATGACGACCAGCGAGAAGCCGACCGCGATGACCGGGTTCTCCTGGAAGTTGCGCAGCGGGCCGGGGCCCGATCCGAACATGCCGATGACGGCGCTGCCCAGCATCATGACCAGGACACCGATCATGGCCGCGAAGAGCATGCGGGTGAAGCGCGGGGTCACGCGGATGGCGCCGGTCTTGTAGACCACGAGCATGCCGATGAACACGCCGACCGTGGCGAGCACGGCCTGACCGATGAGGGCGCCGGCGCTGATGCCGCTGACCATGTAGTTCGCGAAGACGAACGAGATGGCACCGACGAACAGACCCTCGAGCGCCGCGTACGACAGCACGATGGCCGGGTTGTCCTGCTTGCGGCCGAAGCTCGCGACCATCACCAGGATGAAGCCGCCGATACCGCCGACGAGCGCCAAGGGCATCGGACCGACGATGCCGCCGGCGACGAGTGCGTACGCCGCGACCGCGAAGGCGATGAGCACGCCGAGCGTGGCACCGGTCTTCGTGACCACGTCGTCGATGGTCATGGTGCCGCCGGTCGTGCCCTGCTGGTACGGGGCCTGCGGCGGCTGCTGGTACTGCTGGAACTGCATGCCCTGGGCGGCGCCTGCGGCACCCATCCCCAGGTTCATGCCCTGCGGGTATCCCTGCTGCTGACCGTAGCCCTGCTGCGGGTAGCCCTGCTGATAGCCGGCGGGCGCCTGCTGGCGGGTCTCCTTGGTCAGCCCGCGGAAGATCGGGTTGCTGCTTTCGCGCACCGTGGGGTCCTTTCCCTGGTCGTGCACCTGTACATACTCTTCAACGCTCGAGCCCGCGGCCGAAGTTCCCAGTTTCGGCAACGTTCTTTACGAACAGCTTAACCGTGTCGCGGCGGACGTGCCGAAACTTATGCCGCGGGACGATCCAGCAGGTCGTAGAGGCGCCGGCGCAGCTCGTCGCGGGGGACGACGGATTCCACCGCGGCCAGGGAGTCGGCGTCGTCGCTGCGCAGCACACCGAGCAGCATGTGGGCGCTCTCGATGCTCCGATCCTTGCGGTGCGCCGCCTCCCGCACGGCGAGCTGCAGCGTCTTCTTCGATTCGGGGTCGAACGGGATGTGGCCGGCGCGGAACTTCTTGCGGATGGGCCGCAGGATGTCGAAGCCGAAGCGCTTCTCGATCGCGTCCGCGACGGCGCCCACGTCGATGCCGATGCCGCGCAGGGCCTCGGCGTCCCTGTCCGTGAGCACGCGGCCGGCGGCGGAGGCGCGGACCGCTTCGGGCGTGAGCCCCACGTCGGTCAGCTCGTGCTGCAGCGGACCGTCGACGGTGCCGAGCACGCCGAGCAGTAGGTGAGTGGGGGTGATCTTGTCGGCGCCGTTCTCCCGCGCCTCCTCCTGGGCGAGCACGACCGCGACGCGGGCGCTCTTGGTGAACCGTTCGAACACAGCAATCCTGTTCCCGGCTTACTTGCCGTACTTCTTGTGCACCGCCTGGCGGCTGACCGCGAGGTGTTCCGCGATGTCCTGCCAGGACCAGCCGAGATTCCTGGCGTTGGACACCTGGACCGCCTCGAGTTGGTCGGCCAGCTTCCGCAGTGCGACGACGGCCCGGAGCCCCTCCGCGGGGTCCTCCGATGCCGCCGATCCGACGAGGGTGGGTGGTGAGCTCACGCATGTCAATCTACGTTGACACACTCGGTCTGTCAACGCATGTTGACAGGCTCGACGGTACGTCGCCGCGCTAGGCTTCCCCACGCGCCCCTATAGCCCAATTGGCAGAGGCAGCGGACTTAAAATCCGCCGAGTGTCGGTTCGAGTCCGACTGGGGGCACCGATCAGCGCAGGACGCGGTAGTGCACGAAATCGACCCCGCAGGAGAAAGATCGGCCGCCCACCCGCTCCAAACCTGTGGCGATCCCCTGCTGCGGGAAGTACGGGATACCGCCGCCCACGAGCACGGGATAGACGCGCACGCGGTACTCATCGACCAGGCCGAGCCGCGCTGCCTCCGCCGCGAGGCCGGCGCCGCCGATGCCGATGTTCCCCTCGCCGGATTCGGCACGCAGTCGCGCGACCTCCTCGGACAGGTCACCGTCGGCGAGGCGGGTGTTGGCGCCCTGAACCTCGCTGAGCGTGGTGGAGAAGACGACCTTGGGCAGGTCCTTCCACAGCGCGGCGAAGACGCGTTCGTCGGCGTCCAGGGGCTGGGTCTCGGCGGCGGTGTCCCAGTAGAGCATCGTCTCGTAGAGCTTCCGCCCCATCAGGTGCACGTCCAGCCCGCGCACCTCGTCGGTGGCGAAGCGGAACACCTCCTCGTCGGGCTGCGACCAGTCGAACGCCCCGTCCGGCCCCACGATGTACCCGTCCGCCGACGTGCTCAGGGAGTAGGTGACACTGCGCATCCGTCCATGATGACCGAATCGTCCGGTCCCCGCGGCACTCCCGGTAGAGACCCAGGTCAGTCCTGCACCCCGGCGGCCACCGGGAGTCCGCTGCGGTAGGGCGGGGCGATGTCGTGCTCGTCGAAGGCCCGCAGGATCCGGCGGCGCAGCTCGCGCTCCACCGCCCACTGCCGGTTCGCGCGCACCCGCACGGTCAGCCGGATACTCACCCGGTCGGCGGTGGCACCGTCGACGCCCAGCATGTCGGGCGCGCCCAGGACGTCCTCGGACAAAGGCTCCTCCGCGACGGCCTCGAGGGCAGCCTCGAGGGCGACGCGGCACGCGAGATCCACGTCGGCGGAGTACGAGATGGGCAGTTGCAGGAAGGCCACCGCGTAGTCCTGGCTGAAGTTGGCGACCCGCATGATCTCGCCGTTGCGGACGTACCAGAGCGTGCCCTGCACGTCGCGCACCGTCGTGATCCGCATGCCCACCGTCTCGACGGTGCCGGTGACCTCCCCGAGGTCCACGACGTCGCCTACGCCGTACTGGTCCTCGATCAGCATGAAGATGCCGGAGATGAAGTCCCGCACCAGATTCTGCGCGCCGAAGCCCAGGGCGACGCCGACGACGCCGGCGGAGGCGATGAGCGGCGCCACGTTCACCCCGACGATCGCGAGCGACTGGATCACCACCCAGATCAGCACCAGGAAGGACACCGCGGACTTGAGCACCGAGCCGATGGTCTCGGCCCGCTGCGCCCGCCGGGCCCGGGCCTCCCGGTCGCGCTGCGCCTTCGCCGGATCGTCGACGGTGCGCCGCCGCACGGCCGGCAGTCGACTACCGTTGAGCCGGCCACCGAGTCTGCCGAGGCCGAATCGCCGTGGGGCCGAATCGCCGTCGCGCCGGTTGCCGCGGACCAGCCGATCGATGCCGCGGTGCAGCAGATATCGGACGACGACGGCGAGGACGACGTAGAGGCCTATCTCCAGGGGCGTGTGGATCAGCCACTGTCGTCCGTTCTCATTGAGCTGGAAGGCTAGATCGGACATGCCTCCGACGGTACGGACGACTGCCACACGCGCAAGTTCCCGAAACCGGGGATGCGCGGCGAACCGGTCAACGAATCACGTCGTAGATCACCTTGAGAACGCCGTTGGGATACGCCTGCGATTCCCGCAGCCGCAGTGCCGTGGCGTCCCGATCCTCGCGGCCGAAGATGCTCTTGCCCGCGCCGAGCAGGTACGGGAAGACCAACAGGTTGTACCGGTCGATGAGGCCGGCGTCGGCGAGGTTGCGCGCGAGCTCGCAACTGCCGTGGATGAAGATCGCGCCGCCGTCGGTCTCCTTGAATGCGGCGACGTCGTCCGCCGACCGCAGGATCGTCGTACCACCCCAGCCGTCGACGAGGTCGCCCTCGCCGATCGTCGTGGAGGCGACGTACTTCGGCAGTTCGCGGTAGGCGGCGTGGTCCTCGGATTGCGGCCACACCGCGCCGAAGGCCTCGTAACTGCGGCGCCCGAAGAGCAGCGCCGTCGTCTCCCCCAGCTCCTCGCCCTTGAGCGAGAAGGCCTCGGGGAGGAAGTCGTGCCGCGCCACCCAGCCGCCGCTGCGATGACCCTCGACGGTCCCGCCGGGCGAGTCAGCCACCCCGTCGAGCGAGATGAATCCCGTGTACACCAGTTCGCGCGTCATGCAGCTCACCCTAGTGCGCGGGTCAGATTCGTCACCGTCACTTGACCATCGAACTCCGTCGAGTACCGTAAGTGGCGTCGCAAAGGACATCCGGACGAGGCGCACCGTACCCGGCGAGCGAAAAGACGGTGCGAACCTGAGGAGGTTCGCATCATGGCATGGATCGTTCTGATCGTTTCCGGCGTTCTCGAGGCCATCTGGGCCACCGCACTCGGCAAGTCCGAGGGCTTCTCCAAGCTCACCCCGTCGATCGTGTTCGGCGTCGCGCTCGTCGCCAGCATGGCCGGCCTGGCCTACGCCATGCGCGATCTGCCCACCGGTACCGCCTACGCGGTCTGGGTCGGCATCGGCGCCACGCTCACCGTGGTCTACGCAATGGCGACCGGCGAGGAGACCGCATCGCTGGTCAAGGTCGTCTGCATCATGGCGATCGTCGGCGGTGTCGTCGGGCTCAAGCTGGCCCACTGACCGTCGCGCGGGCGTGCTCCCGCATCCGGGCGGTGCCGCCGTACGTCGCCACCCGCAGCACCCATTCGACGGGGCCGTACCGGAACCGCCCGGTGTACCAGCGCGCGACGACGAGCTGCAGGACGAAGACGGCCGCGGCGAAGGCGAGCACCGCACCGTCGGACCACCTTCCGGCCTGCGCGAACCCGTAGCCCGTGAAGGCGAGGGCCGCGATCAGCGACTGCGAGAGGTACACCGTGGCGCTGATCCGGCCCGCCGGCGCGAAGATCTCGGACACCACCGGGCGGGCGTGGATGATCCGCAGGAAGGTGGCGGCGTACGCGGCGGCGAGCAGGGGTCCGGAGACGTAGCCGAGAGCCTCGGTGTGCGGGATGTGCAGCAGCACCGGGAGGATCGAGAGCGGTAGGCCGAGTCCGAATCCGATCGCCTGCACCCGCGGCAGGTGCTGGAGGTAGCGGGCCGGGTCCTCGAACAGGCGCACCTTTCCGGCGGCGAGGCCGACGAGGAACAGCGGCAGCACGTTGAGGATCCCGAACGCGACCGTCGGCCCCAAGCGGCCGACCCAGTCGCTCCACCGATAGGCGACGGCCTCGCCCCAGCCCGCGCGGACGGCGTCGAGGGCCGCGGCGTTGTCGGTCGCCGTCTGCGCGGCATCTGCCGGGGACTGGGTGATCCGCGCGACGGTGAGCGCCACGAACAGGAGGAGGCACGCTCCGTACAGGACACCGGCGAGCCGGAGCGCCGACCGCGGCCCCAGCCCTTGCAACGCGAGCAGTGCCAGGCCGATCAGGCCGTAGCCGAAGAGGACGTCGCCCGTGAACAGGAAAACAGTGTGCAACAGCCCGATCGCGAGGAGCGCGAGCAGGCGACGCACGGTGCGAGCCCTGGCGTTCGCACCGTCGCGCTCCGCGGAGCGGAACTGCAGAGTCAGCGAGTACCCGAACAGGAAGGAGAACAGCACGTAGAAGCGGTTGTGCAGGAAGATCTCCTCGAAGGACCGCACCGGGCCCTCCGCGAATCCCGCCGGGTTCGCCATGATCGCGATGTTCACCGCGAAGATGCCCCCGAGCGCGAAGCCGCGCAGGGCGTCGAGCGCCTCGATCCGCGGCACCGACGGGATCGTCGTCGTCATGCGGCAAAGCTATGACGGTTCGACCGGCGCCCGCCTCCGTGAAAGCCCGGATATCCTCCCCTATTCCAGGGGTACGACGGTGCGGGTCAGGCGGCGGAGGCGGCCAGCCGGCCGGCCGGGTCGAGCACGGTGTCAACGACGCCGTGGCGCGCCTCGGCGCGGTCGACGGCCGTCGACCACTGCTCCGGATCGGCGAGGTCCGCCACGAGCGCGTAGACGTCACCGGAGAGCACGGAGACCACATCGCGGAAGTTGGTGCCCACCGCGGTCACCCGGTTCCCTGCCGCGGAGAGCTCAGCGACCAGTCGTGCCGTTGCGTCGGTGCCGTCCAGCACCACGATCACGCATTCGGTTGCCTTCGTCATCATCGACTTCCTTTCGCCGTCTGACGAAGACGTTAGGCTGCGAAACCGCTTCGTGCGCTGCCGAAAGGCTGTGAGTTCGTCAACAGTGCGTTAATTCCCGGGTTCGGCGAGCCCCATGGCCACGCCGTCGAGGATGTCGTGCTCGGAAACGGTGAGCTCGGTCACGCCGATGGCGGCCAGCCGCTCGGCCAGCCGCATCGCCACCAGCGCGCCGCCGCCGATCACGTCCGCGCGACCGGGGTGCATCGGGCCCAGCGCCAGGCGCTCCGCCGAGGTCATCGCGACCAGCCGGCGGCACAGCGCGACGAGATCGCCCAGCGGCACCCGCGAGCCGTGGATCAGTACGGGGTCGTACTCGGTGAGGCCGTGTGCCAGCGCGGCCAACGTCGTGAAGGTCCCGGCCACGCCGATCCAGGTGCGGACGCCGTCCAGCGGCACAGCGGCGGTGGCCTCGTCGAGGGCGGCGTCGATGTGGAAGGTCGCCTCCGCCACCTCGGCGGCGGTCGGCGGGTCCGCGTGCAGCGCACGCTCGGTGATCCGCACACAGCCGATGTCGGCCGAATAGGCGCGCGCGACGGCGCCTCCGGAGCCGACGACGAGCTCCGTCGAGCCTCCGCCGAGGTCGACCACGAGGGCCGGGTCGTCGGCCGACAGCCCGGCGGTGGCGCCGCGGTAGGACAGCTCCGCCTCCTCGGTGCCGGCGATCACCTCGGCGCGCGCACCCGGCGTGATCCGGCCCAGCGCGGCGCCGGTGAGGTCGAGGAACGCATCACGGTTGGACACGTCGCGGGCGGCGGAGGTGGCGACCATGCGAACCCGGGTCGCGCCCAGTTCCAGTGCCGTGGAGACGTAGTCGTCGAGCGCCACCCGGACGCGCTCGAGTGCCTCGGCGGCGAACTCGCCCGTGGCGTCCACGCCCTGACCGAGCCGGACGATCCGCATGTCGCGGTGCAGCTCCACCAGTCCCGCGTCGGAGGCGCGCGCGACGTACAGGCGGATACTGTTGGTACCGCAGTCGATCGCCGCGACGATCAGGGGATTCACTCACCGCCCCAAGGGAACCGGGGCTCCGGCCAGTCGGCCGGGATCGCACTCCCCCGCAGGCCCGCTGCCGCGGCGAGGGCTACGGCCTCGTCGCCCAGCCGGACGACCCCGGGGCCCTCGGCGAGCGCGTAGGCGATGAGCACGTGCAGGCACTTCACCCGGTCCGGCATGCCGCCGCCGGTGAAGTCGGTGCCCAGATCCTCCAGGGCGTTGCGGGATTCGAGGTAATGCCGGTGCGCCGCGCGGTAGTTCTCGGCGATGGCCTCGTCGGAGGCGAGCAGCGCCTCCATCTCGCGCATGACCCCCGCGCTCTCCTGCCGGCTGGCCTCGGCGGTGAGCCGCGGGTCCGTGAGGTAGTAGAGCGTGGGGAAGGGCGTACCGTCGGGCAGCCGCGGCGCGGTCTTGACCACCGCGGGCTCGCCGTCCGGGGTGCGGTAGGCGATGGCGAGCACGCCACGGGGCTCCCGGCCCAGCTGCGCGGCGACCCGGTCCAGATCCTCCTGAGCTACTGCGTCACTCATCAGTGCGGCACCGCGATCGTGCGCCAGACATTGGTGTACCAGGGGTTCTGCTTCGCCTGCTCGGCCTCCACCTGCTCGGGCGTCGGCTTCGGCGCGCCGGGCACCTGTACGCGGTAGGGCGTCTCACCGGGCATCACGTACTGCAGCCGGATCCGGGCCTGCGCCTTGACGTACTCCGGATCGTCCTGCAGGCGCTTCTGCTCCTCGAGCCGCGCGATGTCGGCGAGCAACTGGGCGTGCTCGGCCGCCACCTTCTCCTCGCGTGCCTGCTCGGACATGTACGTCCGGACCGGCACGGCGAGGGTGAGGGCGAGGACGCACAGCACGAGGAACAGCACGACGGTCCGCCCCGCGCTCCGTCCGTCCGCACGGGCATCGCCGCCCGACGGGCTGCGCACGAGGCGGGACCTACTGCTCACTTCGGCTGTGCTCCTTCGACTCTCGATGTACTGCGGGGACTAGCTGGTGAACTCGAAGCGGGGGAAGGCGGTGTCGCCGGCGTACCGTGCGGCGTCGCCCAGTTCCTCCTCGATGCGCAGCAGCTGGTTGTACTTCGCGACCCGCTCACTGCGGGCCGGGGCACCGGTCTTGATCTGCCCCGACCCCACCGCGACCGCCAGGTCGGCGATGGTGGTGTCCTCCGTCTCGCCCGAGCGGTGGCTCATCATGCTCTTGTAGCCGTTGTTGTGCGCCAACGCCACCGCATCCAGCGTCTCCGTCAGCGTGCCGATCTGATTGACCTTCACCAACAGCGCGTTCGCGGCGCCCCGGGCGATGCCATCCTCGAGCCGCTCCGGGTTGGTGACAAACAGGTCGTCGCCGACGAGCTGGATCTTGTCGCCGATCGCGTCGGTCAGGTCGACCCAGCCCTCCCAGTCGTCCTCCGACAGCGGATCCTCGATCGAGACCAGCGGGAACTCACCGATCAGCTTGGCGTAGAACTCACCCATCTGCGCCGCGGTGAGCACCTTGCCCTCGAACTTGTAGCCCTCCGGGCTGTAGAACTCGGTGGCCGCCACATCGAGCGCGAGCGCCACATCGGAGCCGAGCTTAAGGCCCGTCTTGGCGACGGCCTCCGAGATCAGCTCCAGCGCCTCCCGGGTGCCGGCGACCGACGGGGCGAAACCACCCTCATCGCCCAGGCCGGTGTTCAGCCCCTTGCTCTTGAGCACCGACTTGAGCGAGTGGTACACCTCGGTACCCCAGCGCAGCGACTCCTTAAAGGTCTCCGCACCGATCGGCGCGACCATGAACTCCTGCACATCCACACCACTGTCCGCATGCGCGCCGCCGTTGAGGATGTTCATCATCGGCACCGGCAGGATGTGCGCGTTCGGGCCACCCAAGTACCGGAACAGCGGCAGCGCCGCAGACTCGGCGGCGGCCTTCGACGCCGCCAGCGACACACCCAGCAGGGCGTTCGCACCCAGGCGGCTCTTGTCCGGGGTGCCGTCCAGATCCAGCAGGGTCTGGTCGATGATCCGCTGCTCATCGGCGGGGATGCCGATCACCTCGGGCGCGATGACATCCAGCACACCCTCGACGGCCTTCGTGACGCCCTTGCCGCCGTACCGCTCGCCACCGTCGCGCAGCTCCACGGCCTCGTGCTCACCGGTCGACGCACCCGAGGGCACCGCCGCGCGAGCGAAGCTGCCATCGGCCAGAACGATCTCCACCTCCACCGTGGGGTTACCACGGGAGTCGAGGATCTCGCGGGCGCCTACCTGGATGATTTCGGACACGGTCTCTCCTTATGCACTGGCCGAGCTCGGGGGCAACTCAGGAGCCAGCCTAGTGCCCGGCACCCGCGACACGAAGCCCGGCGCGCACGAAGTCCCGATCACACTGATCGGATCCGCTCATACCTGGAGCCGACGGCGCTACCCTGCGGTCATGTCCGTCCCGGTGCTCGACCTCGCCCTCCTCGACACCGACCCCGCGCAGTTCGACGGTGCCGTCCGCGCCGCCGCGCACGACGTCGGCTTCTTCTACCTGACGGGCCACGGCCTGCCGCCGGAACGCATCGACGAGGTGCTCGGCGTCGCCCGCGCCTTCTTCGCGCTGCCCCAGGTCGAGAAGGACGCGATCGCGATGACGAACTCGCCGCACTTCCGCGGCTACACCCGCCTGGGCGGGGAGTTCACCCGCGGCGAGGTCGACTGGCGTGAGCAGATCGACCTGGGTCGGGAGGATGCGGCACCGTCGGGCCCGGGGCCCGACTACCGGAACCTGCTCGGCTCGAACCAGTGGCCGGCGTCCCTGCCTGCGCTGCGCGCGGTGATGGAGCGGTGGGACGCGGACCTGTCGCGGATCTCGCTCGCGCTGCTGCGGGCGTGGGCCCGATCGCTCGGCGCCGATCCGCACGTCTTCGACGAGGCCTTCGCCGACCACCCGGCGACGCTGATCAAGATCGTCCGCTACCCCGCGGGGACGGATTCCGAGCAGGGTGTGGGCGCCCACAAGGACTCGGGCGTGCTGACGCTCCTGCTCGTGGACCCCGCGTCGCAGGGCCTGCAGGTGCTGCCGCCCGGCGCGGCCGAGTGGGTGGACGTGCCGCCGCTGCCCGGCGCCTTCATCGTCAACCTCGGCGAGATGCTGGAGGTGGGCACCGACGGCTACCTGCACGCCACCGAGCACCGGGTGCTGAACCGGAACACCGGCGACGACCGGATCTCGGTGCCCTACTTCTTCAACCCCTCCGTCACGGCGCGGATGCCGCATCTGCCACTCCCCGCGGACCTGCGGACGGGCGTCACCGTCGACCCGGACAATCCGATCTTCGACACCTACGGCGCGAACGCCTGGAAGAGCCGCCTGCGGGCGCACCCGGACGTCGCGGCGCGGCACTACCCGCAATCCGCTTCGTAACCCGACCGGCGTCCCTAGTGTGGGGACCATGACCGGCGCAGCCCCGCTCGTCCTCGTCTACAGCTCCAACGCGCGGCACCGCGCGGAGATCACCGCCGCCCTGGGCTCCCGCCCGGCCCCGGACAGACCCCCGATCACCGTCCTCGAGGTCGCGACCGCGCCCGCCGTCATCGCCCGGCTCGACGAGGGTGGGGTCGCCCTGGTCGTGCTCGACGGTGAAGCCGCCCCCGCGGGCGGGCTGGGCCTGGCCCGGCAGGTGCGCGACGAGATCGAGCCGTGCCCGCCCCTGCTGGTCATCACAGCCCGCCGCGCCGACGGCTGGTTGGCACGGTGGTCCCAGGCCGACGACTGGGTGAGCCATCCGCTGGACCCGTTCGAGTTGGCGGGCGCCGCCGGGCAGCTGCTCGCCACCGCGACGCTCTGAGAAACAGACACGCTCGCCCCAAAAGCCCACCCCGATCAAACGTTGGACATATAGTCGTGATGTAGCTCACAACTTCACTCAGGGGAACCTAACCGGTTCTGCTGACTGGGATTTCGCATACGCCGCGAAGGGAGCACCGCCGTGAACCTGTACGTGCCCATCCTGGTACTCGGGGCGATCGCGGCCGCCTTCGCGGTGTTCTCCGTGGGTGTCGCCCGGTTCGTCGGGCCGCGCCGGATCAATCGAGCGAAGCTCGAGGCCTATGAGTGCGGCATCGACCCGTCGCCCACGCCGGCATCGGGGGGCGGCCGGTTCCCGGTGAAGTTCTACTTGACGGCGATGTTGTTCATCATCTTCGACATCGAGATCGTCTTCCTCTATCCGTGGGCGGTGCACTTCGACGTGCTGGGCACGTACGGCCTGCTCGCGATGGCGCTGTTCCTGGTGAACGTCACGGTCGCCTATGTCTACGAGTGGCGTCGAGGGGGACTGAGTTGGGATTAGAAGACAAGGTTCCCGGCGGGTTCCTACTGACGACGCTCGAGGGGGTGGCGGGCTACGCGCGGAAGGGATCGCTGTGGCCGGCCACGTTCGGCCTGGCCTGCTGCGCCATCGAGATGATGGCCACCACCGGTCCCCGCTTCGACATCGCCCGGTTCGGTATGGAGGCCTTCCGCGCCTCGCCCCGGCAGGCCGACCTGATGATCGTCGCGGGCCGGGTCAGCCAGAAGATGGCGCCGGTGCTGCGGCAGGTGTACGACCAGATGGCGGAGCCGAAATGGGTCCTCGCCATGGGGGTCTGCGCCAGCTCGGGCGGCATGTTCAACAACTACGCCGTGGTGCAGGGCGTCGACCACGTGGTGCCCGTGGACATCTACCTCCCCGGTTGCCCGCCGCGCCCGGAGATGCTGCTCAACGCCCTGCTGGCCCTGCACGAGAAGGTCGCGGAGACGCCGATGGGCGTGAACCGCGAGGCGGCGCGCCGCGCCGCGGAGGAGGCCGCGCTCGCCTCGCGCCCCACCATCGAGTTCAAGGGCCTGCTGCGATGACCGACTCCCCCGAACTGCCCCAGCCCGGCCGGACCGACGAATCCGGCACCGTCGAACCCGCTGCGCCGCAGCAGCCCGACGTCGTGCGCACGCGCACCGGCATGTTCAGCGGCGGCACGGGAGACACTTCCGGCTACGGGCGGATCAGCCGCCCGGTCGCGATGCCCGGGCCGGGCGAGGAGCCCCTGCCCGCGGGTTACGACGGGGTCGTCGCGGTCCTGCGGTCGGCGCTGGATCGGTCCGACGGTGCGTCCTTCGAGGAGGCCCTCCGCGCGGTGGTCGTGTTCCGCGGCGAGGTCACCGTGCGGGTGCCGCGCGAGCACGTGGTGGCGGTGGCGCGACTGCTGCGCGACGAGCCCGCGCTGCGGTTCGAGATGTGTCTGGGCACCTCGGGCGTGCACTTCCCCGAGGACGCCGGCGCGGAGCTGCGCGCGGTCACGCACCTGCAGTCGATCACGCACGGGCGCCGGCTGCGCCTCGAAACCTCCTGCCCCGACGCCGATCCGCACATCCCGTCACTGTTCCCCGTCTACCCGACGACGGATTGGCACGAGCGGGAGACCTACGACTTCTTCGGCATCGTCTTCGACGGGCACCCCTCGCTCACCCGGATCGAGATGCCGGACGACTGGGAGGGTCACCCCCAGCGCAAGGACTACCCGCTGGGCGGGATCGGCGTCGAGTTCCACGGCGCCGAGGTCTCCGCGCCCGACACCCGGAGGTCGTACTCGTGACCACCGACTACACCGAGTTCACCGCCATGGGCTCCGACTGGGACGACATCGCCGCCGAGGCGATCGGCCAGGAGCGGATCGTGGTGAACATGGGCCCGCAGCACCCGTCGACGCACGGGGTGCTGCGCCTGATCCTCGAGCTCGACGGCGAGACGGTGACGGAGGCACGGTGCGGGATCGGCTTCCTGCACACCGGCATCGAGAAGAACCTCGAGTTCCGCACCTGGACGCAGGGCACCACCTTCGTCACCCGGATGGACTACCTGGCACCGCTGTTCAACGAGACCGCCTACTGCCTGGCCGTGGAGAAGCTGCTCGGCATCACCGAGGAGATCCCCGAGCGCGCGACGGTCATCCGCGTGCTCCTCATGGAGCTCAACCGCGTCACGAGTCACCTCGTGGCGCTTGCCACGGGCGGCATGGAACTGGGCGCGGTCTCCCCCATGCTGCGCGGCTTCGAGATCCGCGAGCAGATCCTGGACGTCTTCGAGACCATCACCGGACTGCGGATGAACCACGCCTACATCCGTCCCGGCGGCGTCGCGGCCGACCTGCCGGACGAGGCGATCCCGCAGATCCGCGAGCTGCTGCGGACACTGCCGCCGCAGCTGGCGTCCATGGCGTCGATGCTCACCGAGAACCCGATCTGGATCGCGCGCACCAAGAACATCGGCTACCTCGACCTCACCGGCTGCATGGCGCTGGGCATCACGGGCCCGGTACTGCGGTCGACGGGCCTGCCGCACGACCTGCGCCGCAGCGAACCGTATTGCGGCTACGAGGACTACGAGTTCGACGTGATCACCGACAGCGGGTGCGACTGCTACGGCCGCTACCTGATCCGGGTGCTGGAGATGACGCAGTCGCTGCGCATCGTCGAGCAGTGCCTCGAAAAGCTGACGCCCGGGCCGGTGATGGTCGAGGACGCCCGCCTCGGCTGGCCGGCGGACCTGAAGGTCGGCCCCGACGGTCTCGGCAACTCGCGTACGCACATCGCGGAGATCATGGGCGAGTCCATGGAGTCGCTGATCCACCACTTCAAGCTGGTGACCGAGGGCTTCGCGGTCCCCGCCGGACAGGTGGCCGTCTCCGTCGAGGCGCCGCGGGGCGAGCTCCTGGTGCACGCCGTGAGCGACGGCGGCACCCGCCCGTACCGCGTCCACTTCCGCGATCCGTCGTTCACGAATCTGCAGGCGGTGGCGGCGATGTGCGAGGGCGGCATGGTCTCCGACGTCATCGCGGCCGTGGCCAGCATCGACCCGGTGATGGGAGGGGTGGACCGATGAGCGAGCCCGTCTTCCTCGAGTTCGGCGCGCGGGCGCAGGAGAAGGTGCAGCTGTACCGGCCCGGTGCGCCCACCGCGTACCCCGCGGCCGTCGCGGAGCGCCTCGCCGCCGACGCCGCACAGCTCATCGCCCGGTACCCCGAGAAGCGGTCCGCGCTGCTGCCCCTGCTCCATCTGGTGCAGTCCGAGGACGGCTACATCACCCCCGCCGGCATCGAATTCTGCGCGGGCGCACTGGACCTCACCGCGGCCGAGGTGGTCTCCGTCGCCACCTTCTACTCGATGTACCGGCGCGGACCCACCGGCGAGTACCTGGTCGGCGTCTGCACCACCACCTTGTGCGCGGTCCTCGGCGGCGACGCGATCCTCTCCTCCCTGTGCGATCACCTCGGGATCGCCCCCGGCGGCACCACGGCCGACGGGCGGGTCACCGTCGAGCGGATCGAGTGCAACGCGGCGTGCGACTACGCCCCCGTCGTCATGGTCAACTGGGAGTTCTTCGACGACCAGACGGTGGCGAGCGCCCGCGACCTCGTCGACGCGCTGCGCTCCGGCCGGCCGCCGTCGCCGACGCGGGGCGCACCGCTCGTCTCCTTCCGCGAGACCGCCCGCCTGCTGGCCGGTTTCGACGACGTCCGGCCGGGCGCCGTGTCCGCCTCCGGTGCCGGCGGTGCCCCGACGATGGCCGGCCTGCAGGCCGTGCGGGAGGCGGAGTCATGACCGCGCACCTCACCCCCGTGCTCTCCGCCCGCTGGGGCGACCCCGAGCCCTGGACCCTCGCCTCCTACCGTGCGGCGGGCGGGTACGAGGGTCTCGACCGCGCGCTCGCGATGGCGCCCGACGACGTGATCGGGCTGGTGAAGGACGCGGGCCTGCGGGGCCGCGGCGGCGCCGGCTTCCCGACGGGCCTGAAGTGGAGCTTCATCCCCCAGCTGCGCGACGGCGAGGCCCCCAAGCCCGGCGCCGACAAGCCGCACTACCTCGTGGTGAACGCCGACGAATCCGAGCCCGGCACCTGCAAGGACATGCCGCTGATGTTCGCCACGCCGCACACGCTGATCGAGGGCGTCATCATCGCCTCGTACGCGATCCGAGCACGCCAGGCGTTCATCTACGTCCGCGGCGAGGTGCTGGGCGTGCAGCGACGGCTGCGCGCCGCCGTCGCCGAGGCGTACGCAGCGGGCTACCTCGGCAAGCCGATGGGCCCCAGCGGATTCAGCCTGGACCTCGTCGTCCACGGTGGCGCGGGCGCGTACATCTGTGGCGAGGAGACGGCGCTGCTGGACTCGTTGGAGGGCCGTCGCGGGCAGCCCAGGTTGCGGCCGCCGTTCCCCGCCATCGCGGGCCTCTACGCCTCGCCGACGTGCGTGAACAACGTGGAGTCGATCGCCAGCGTGCCCGCGATCCTCGCCCGCGGCGCCGAGTGGTTCCGCACCATGGGCAGCGAGAAGTCGCCCGGGTTCACGCTGTACTCGGTCTCGGGCCACGTGGTGCGGCCCGGGCAGTACGAGGCGGCGCTCGGGGTCACGCTGCGCGAGATGCTGGAGCTCGCCGGCGGTGTGCGGCCCGGGCACGAGCTGAAGTTCTGGACGCCCGGCGGATCGTCGACGCCGCTGCTCACGGCGGAGCACCTCGACGTGCCGCTCGACTACGAGGGCGTGGCCGGCGCCGGATCGATGCTGGGCACCAAGGCCCTCCAGATCTTCGACGACACCGTCTGCGTCGTCCGGGCGGTGCTGCGCTGGCTCGAGTTCTACGCGCACGAGTCGTGCGGCAAGTGCACCCCGTGCCGCGAGGGCACGTACTGGCTGGTGCGGCTCCTGCGCCGGCTGGAGGAGGGCGAGGGACGCGCGGAGGACCTGGACACGCTCGCTGAGGTGGCCGACGGCGTACTCGGCAAGGCCTTCTGCGCGCTGGGCGACGGTGCCGCCAGCCCCATCCAGAGCTCGCTGCAGTACTTCCGCGAGGAGTACGAACGGCACGTCGCCGAGGGCGGCTGCCCCTTCGACCCCGCGGCCTCGATGCGCGAGGCCCCGGTCCCGGGAGGTGCCCGATGACCGCCCCGGAGCCCGTGAAGGCCACCATCGACGGCATCGAGATCGAGGTCCCGCCGGGCACTCTCGTGATCCGTGCCGCCGAGGACCTCGGCATCGCCATCCCCCGGTTCTGCGATCACCCGCTGCTCGCCCCCGCGGGCGCGTGCCGACAGTGCCTCGTGGACGTGGAGGGCCAGCGCAAGCCGCTGGCCTCGTGCACCACGACGGTGACCGACGGCATGATCGTGCGCACGCAGGCCACCTCCGCCGCCGCTGCCGGCGCGCAGCGCAGCGTGATGGAGCTGCTGCTCGTGAACCACCCGTTGGACTGCCCGGTGTGCGACAAGGGCGGCGAGTGCCCGCTGCAGAACCAGGCCATGTCCGCCGGCCGCGCCACGTCGCGCTTCCCGGCCGCCGACAAGCGCACGTACCCCAAGCCCATCCCGCTCTCGGCGGAGATCGTGCTCGACCGCGAGCGCTGCGTGCTGTGCGCCCGGTGCACCCGCTTCTCCGACGAGATCGCCGGCGACGACTTCATCGAGCTTATGGATCGCGGTGCGCTGCAACAGGTGGGCGTCGCGGGCGACCAGCCGCTCGACTCCTACTTCTCCGGCAACACGGTGCAGATCTGCCCCGTCGGCGCGCTCACCAACACCTCGTACCGGTTCCGGGCGCGCCCCTTCGACCTGACCTCCACCCCGTCGGCGTGTGAGCACTGCGCGAGCGGCTGCGGCCTGCGGGTGGACCACCGCCGCGGGGAGGTGCTGCGCCGCCTCGCCGGCGACGATCCCGCGGTCAACGAGGAGTGGAGCTGCGACAAGGGTCGCTGGGCCTTCGCCTACGCCGCGGCGCCGGATCGCCTGACCACGCCGCTGGTCCGCGGGGCCGACGGCACCCTCGTCCCCGCCTCGTGGCCGGAGGCGATCGCCGCCGCCGCAGAGGGGCTGACCGGCCGGGGCGCTGGCGTGCTCGCCGGCGGGCGCGGCACCGTCGAGGATCTCTACGCCTATTCGGCCTTCGCGCGCATCGCGCTGCGCACCAACGACATCGACTTCCGGGTCCGGCCGCACAGCGCGGAGGAGGCGGCGTTCCTGGCCTCCGGCGTGGTGGGCGGGGTGACCTACGCCGATCTCGAGGCGGCGCCGGTCGTGCTGCTCGCGGGCTTCGAGCCCGAGGAGGAGTCGCCCATCGTGCACCTGCGGCTGCGGAAGTCGGTGCGCGCCGGCGGCACCCGGGTGCTGTCGATCGCCCCGTTCGCCTCCCGCGGCCTGGGTCGCCTCGACGGCACCCTCCTCGCGTGCGCCCCCGGCGCCGAGTCCACCGCCCTCGCCGACCCCGCGCTGGCGCAGCAGCTCTCCGTGCCCGGAGCGGTGATCCTCGTCGGCGAGCGACTGGCCGAGACCCCCGAAGCGCTCGCCGCGGCGGCGGCGCTCGCGGGCACCGCCGGTGCCCGGCTGGCGTGGATCCCGCGCCGCGCGGGCGAGCCCGGCGCGATCGCGGCGGGGGCGCTGGCCGGGATGCTGCCCGGCGGCCGCCTCACCGCGAACTACGCCCACCGCATGGAGGTCGAGGCGCTGTGGGGCGTCCCCCTTCCCGACGGCCCCGGCCGCGACACCGCCGGAATCCTCGCCGCCGCCGCGTCCGGCGACCTGCCCGCCCTGGTGTGCGGCGCGGTCGACATCGGCGATCTGCCCGACCCCGACGCCGCGCGCCGCGCCCTCGACGCCGCCTTCGTGGTGAGCCTCGAGCAGCGGGAGTCCGAGGTCACCGCCCGCGCCGACGTGGTGCTCCCCGTCGCCACCGTGACGCAGCGCGCGGGCACCTTCCGCAACTGGGAGGGCCGCGACCGCTCCTTCGCCGCGGCGCTCCCCTCGCCCGGCGCCCTCGCGGACGCGCGGGTCCTCGCCGTCCTCGCGCAGTCGATGCGCGCCGACCTCGGCTTCACCGACGCAGACGGTGCCGCCGCCGCGCTCCGCACGCTGGGCTCGGTCCGGCCGCCGCGCCGCCCCGTCGCCGGGCGCCCCGGCACCGTCGCCGTCCCGGGCGACGGCGAGGCCCTGCTCGCGACGTGGCGACAGCTGCTCGACCTGGGTCGCGGACAGGACGGCGAGCCCGATCTCGCGGCGACGGCGCGGCGGCCCGTCGCGCGGATGTCGGCGGCCACCGCGACCGGGATCCTCGCCGCGGACGGCGCCGACGTGTCGATCTCGACCGACCGCGGCACGATCACCCTGCCGCTCCAGGTGACCGACATGCCCGACGGCGTGGTGTGGGTGCCCCGGAACTCGCCCGGCAGCACCGTCGGCGAGACGCTGGGGGTCGGCTGGGGCGCCGTGGTCGGGATCGGGGTGGCCCGATGATGCTCGCCCTCGGACCGCACGACCCCGTCGACCTCTCCGCGTTCGGCCGGGACCCGTGGTGGTTGATCCTGATCAAGGCCGTCGCGGTCTTCGCCTTCCTGGTCGTGACGGTGCTCGCCGCGATCCTCATCGAGCGCAAGGTGATGGCTCGGATGCAGCACCGGTACGGGCCGAACAGGGTGGGGCCCTTCGGCATCCTGCAGTCCCTCGCGGACGGCATCAAGCTGGCGCTCAAGGAGGGGATCACGCCCGCGGGCGTCGACAAGCCCGTGTACCTGCTGGCGCCGATCATCGCCACCATCCCAGCGTTCATGGCCTTCGCCGTGATCCCGTTCGGGCCGCAGGTGTCGGTGTTCGGGACGTGGACGCCGCTGCAGCTCACCGATCTTCCCGTCGCGGTGCTGTACGTCCTCGCGATCACCAGCATCGGCGTGTACGGCATCGTGCTGGCCGGCTGGTCCTCCGGCTCCACGTACCCGTTGCTCGGCGGCCTGCGTTCCACGGCCCAGGTGATCAGCTACGAGGTCGCGATGGGCCTGAGCTTCGCCGCCGTCTTCCTGTACGCGGGCACGATGGCCACGTCGGGCATCGTCGCGCGGCAGGAGGGCACCTGGTACGTCTTCCTGCTGCTGCCCTCGTTCGTCGTGTACGTGGTCTCGATGGTCGGCGAGACGAACCGCGCGCCCTTCGACCTTCCCGAGGCCGAGGGCGAGCTGGTGGGCGGCTTCCACACCGAGTACAGCTCGCTGAAGTTCGCGATGTTCATGCTCGCGGAGTACGTGAACATGACCACGGTCTCGGCGCTCGCCACCACCCTGTTCCTCGGCGGCTGGCACGCGCCGTGGCCGCTGAACATGTGGGAGGGCGCGAATTCCGGCTGGTGGCCGGTGATCTGGTTCGTGGGCAAGGTGTGGTGTTTCCTGTTCGCCTTCATCTGGCTGCGCACCACGCTGCCGCGGCTGCGCTACGACCAGTTCATGCGGTTCGGCTGGCAGCTGCTGATCCCGACCGCGCTGGCCTGGGTGCTGGTCGCCGGCGCGGTGCAGGCGTGGGCCCTCGCCGGGCACTCGGCGACGGTGCTGGCGCCCGTCGTCTCGCTGCTCTTCACCCTCGCGGTGCTCGCCGTCCTGGTGGCGCGGCACCGTCGGCAGAAGGCCCCCGAGCCCGGCCCCGATCCCGAGACCTTCTCGCTGCCCTTCGATCCGATGGCCGGCGGCTTCCCCGTGCCGCCCATGCCGGGCCAGTACCTGTCCGAGCCCGCCCGACGTGCCCTGCCGCGCGAGGCCGAAGCGAAGGAGGCGTCCCATGGCTGATCCCCTCGGCCTCGCCGGATTCGGCGTGACCCTACGGACCATGTTCACCAAGCCGGTCACGGAGAACTACCCGGAGGAGCCCTCGCCCACCGCCGGCCGGTATCACGGGCGGCACCAACTGAACCGGTACGCCGACGGGCTGGAGAAGTGCATCGGCTGCGAGCTGTGCGCGTGGAGCTGCCCCGCGGACGCGATCTACGTGGAGGGCGCCGACAACACCGAGGAGGAGCGGTACTCCCCCGGCGAGCGCTACGGCCGGACCTATCAGATCAACTACCTGCGGTGCATCGGCTGCGGCCTGTGCGTGGAGGCCTGCCCGACGCGCGCGCTCACCATGACGAACGACTACGAGATGGCCGACCGCGATCGCGGCGCGCTGATCTACGACAAGGACGATCTGCTCGCCCCGCTGCACGAGGGTGAGGTGCCGCCGCCGCACGCGATGCGCGAGGGCCTCACCGCCACCGACTACTACAAGGGGGCGGTGGACGAATGACCGGGGAGGAGTGGGCGTTCTGGATCGTCGCGGTGCCCGCCGTGGTCTTCGCCCTGGGCGTCGTGCTGGCCTCCAAGGCCGTCTACTCGGCGCTCTGCCTCGCCGCCACCATGATCCTCCTCGCGATCCTCTACATCTCCCAGGGCGCGACCTTCCTCGGCGTCGTGCAGATCGTGGTCTACACCGGCGCCGTGATGATGCTCTTCCTCTTCGTGGTCATGCTGGTGGGCGTCGACTCCTCCGACTCCCTCGTCGAGACCCTGCGCGGGCACCGGATCGGCGCCGCCGTCGCGGGTCTCGCCTTCGGAATGCTGCTCATCGGCCTCGTGGCCCGGGCCTCGCTCCGGGACTTCGGCGCCGGGCCCGCGCGGGGAGCAGGATCGGGCGAGTACCCGCCGAACTCCGTGGAGGCCCTGGCCGACACCGTCTTCGTCCGCTACCTGTGGGCCTTCGAGCTCACCGCCGCGCTGCTGATCACCGCCACGCTGGGCGCGATGATCCTCGCCCACCGGGAGAAGCTCGCCACCGCGCTCAGCCAGCGCGAGCAGTCGATCCGCCGGTTCCGCGAGGGCCGCCGCGCCACGCCGCTGCCCAACCCCGGCGTGTACGCGCTGGGCAACGCCGTCGACCTGCCCGGTCGGCTGCCCGACGGGTCGCCCGCGCTCGACTCCGTGAACCACACGCTGACACCGCGCGTGCCGGGCGAGCGGCGGGCGCTCCCCGACCGCTCCCCGTCGCTCGACGACGACGTTCCGCACGCGCTCCGCGACGAGGAGGTGACGCCGTGAACCCGCACCTCTACCTGTACCTCGCCGCGCTGCTGTTCGCGATCGGCTCCGCCGGGGTGCTGCTGCGCCGCAACGCCATCGTGGTCTTCATGTGCGTGGAGCTGATGCTCAACGCCGCGAACCTCGCGCTCGTCACCGCGGGCCGCATGCACGCCGTGCCGCACGGACAGGTCCTCGCCTTCTTCACCATGGTGGTGGCAGCCGCTGAGGTGGTGGTGGGCCTGGCGATCATCATCGCGATCTTCCGGGTCCGCAAGTCCGTGTCCGTCGACGAGCCGCACCTGCTGAGGCGGTGACCGGTGACCGTACTCATCGCGGCTCTGCCGCTGATCCCCCTCGCCGGAGCGGCGGTGCTGCTGCTCGGCGGGCGCCGGACGAACGCCTGGGGGCACCTGTTCGGCACCGCGGTCGCGGCGCTGTCCTTCGTGGTCTCGGCCGTCGCCTTCGGCCTGCTCCTGGCCCGGGACGGCGCGGACAGATCGGTGGGCACCGTTCTCTACCACTGGTTCTCGGGCGGCGACCTCTCGGTGGACCTGGCCTTCCGGCTGGACCAGCTGTCGGTGTGCTTCGCGCTGCTGATCACGGGCGTCGGCACGCTGATCCACGTCTACTCGATCGGCTACATGGAGGCCGATCCGGGCCGGCGACGGTTCTTCGGCTACCTCAACCTGTTCCTCGGCGCGATGCTGGTGCTGGTCCTCGCGGACGACCTCGTGGTGCTCTACCTCGGCTGGGAGGGCGTGGGTCTCGCGTCCTACCTGCTCATCGGCTTCTGGCAGCACAAGCCCTCAGCCGCGACCGCTGCGCGGAAGGCCTTCATCGTCAACCGCGTCGGCGACATGGGCCTCGCGCTCGCGGTCGCGGTCACCCTCATGACCTTCGGCACCACCACCTTCGGTGAGTTCCTCCCCCGCGCCGATGACGCCGGCGAGGGCGTGCTCACCTGGCTCGGACTGCTGCTCCTGCTGGCGGCCTGCGCCAAATCGGCGCAGGTACCGCTGCAGAGCTGGCTCGGCGACGCGATGGAGGGCCCCACCCCCGTCTCCGCCCTCATCCACGCCGCGACGATGGTCACCGCGGGCGTCTACCTGATCGTGCGCACCGGCCCCGTCTTCGAGGCGGCACCGGTGGCGCAGGGCGTCGTGCTCGCCGTCGGCGCGGTGACGCTGCTCTTCGGCGCCGTGATCGGCTGCGCGAAGGACGACATCAAGAAGGCCCTCGCAGCGTCGACCATGAGCCAGATCGGCTACATGGTGCTCGCCGCCGGGCTCGGTCCCGCGGGTTACGCCCTGGCGATCGCGCACCTGTTGGCGCACGGCTGCTTCAAGGCCGGCCTGTTCCTGGGCGCGGGCTCGGTGATGCACGGGATGAACGATGAGACGGACATGCGCCGGTACGGCGGCCTGGCGAAGGTCATGCCGGTCACCGCGGTCACCTTCGGCCTTGGCTACCTCGCGATCATCGGCGTCCCGCCGCTGTCGGGCTTCTTCACCAAGGACGGGATCATCGAGGCCGCGCTGGGCCGCGGCGGATTCCAGGGCGCCGTGCTGGGCGGCGCCGCGATCCTCGGCGCGGGGATCACGGGCTTCTACATGACGAGGGTGATGGTGCTGACCTTCTTCGGCGCGCGCCGCTGGCGCGAGGGCACGCATCCGCACGAGTCGCCGCGGGTGATGACGGCGCCCATGGTCGTGCTGGCGCTGGGCAGCGTCGGCGCGGGCGCGCTCCTGGTGATCGGGGGCACGCTGTCCGACTTCCTCGCCCCCGCCGTCGGATCCGCGCCCGAGGCGCACCACGCGATCCCCGCCTGGGCGGTCACGCTGCTGGTCCTCGGTGCCGTCGCGATCGGCGTCGCGGTGGCGCTCCGCCTAACGCGGACGGTGCCCGTGCAGGCACCGTCGGCGGTGAGCGCCCTGACCCGCGCGGCCCGGCAGGACCTGTACGGCGACGCCCTCAACGAGGCCGTCTTCATGCGCCCCGGACAGGCCGCCACGGAGGCGCTGCTCGTGGCCGAGCGCAAGGGCATCGACGGTGCGGTCGACGCGATCCCCGCCGGAGTGCACCTCGGCTCGCTCCTGCTGCGGCGCTCGCAGACCGGGTACGCGCGCAGCTACGCGCTGGCCATGCTGGCCGGGACGGCGGTGCTCATCGGCGCCGCGGCGGTGTGGCTCTCATGAGCGGGCCGTGGCTGACGCTGCTGTGGGCGGCGCCCGCGGTCGGTGCCGTCGCCGCCGCGGCCGTGCCCCGCGCCGCGCGGTGGATCGGGCTGGCGGCCGCGCTCGTAGCGCTGCTGATCGGCATCGGTCTGGCGTTCGCCTTCGACCCAGCGGGCGGCTTCCAGTTCGTCGAATCGCAGTCCTGGATACCGTCCTTCGGCGCGGGCTACCGCCTCGGGCTCGACGGCACCGGGCTGGTGCTGGTTCTGCTCACCGCCGCCCTGCTACCTGTCCTGCTGCTCGCCGCCTGGCGCGAGACCGCGCCGGAGAGCGAACGCGCCGGCACCTACGTCGCGCTCACGCTCGCGGTCGAGGCGATGGTGCTCGTCAGCTTCGTCACCACCGACGTGCTGCTGTTCTACCTGGTCTTCGAGGCCATGCTGATCCCGCTGTACTTCCTCCTGGCCGGGTTCGGCGGCACGGGAAGCGATTCGGCGGTCCGCACCCACGCGGCCGTGAAGTTCCTGCTCTACAACCTCGCCGGCGGGCTCGTGATGCTGGCCGCGGTCGTCGGGCTGTACGCCGCGTCCGGCACCTTCGACCTGCGCGCCCTGCTCGACGGTGCGCGGCCCGGCCCCGGCATCGCGCAGGACCTGATGTTCCTGGGATTCCTGTTCGCCTTCGCGGTGAAGGCGCCGCTGTGGCCGCTGCACACCTGGCTGCCGGGCGCGGCGGTGAAGACGAATCCGCCGACGGCCGTGCTGATGATGGCGATCGTCGACAAGGTGGGCACCTTCGCGATGCTGCGCTACTGCCTGACGCTGTTCCCCGACGCGGCGGCCCGCTTCGCGCCGTGGGTCGCGGCGCTCGCGGTGATCGGCATCGTCTACGGCGCGATCCTCGCGATCGGGCAGTCCGACGTGATGTCGCTCATCGCGTACACGTCGATCAGCCACTTCGGCTTCATCATCCTCGGCGTCTTCGCGCGCACCGGCGACTCGCAGGCCGGTTCGGTGCTCTACATGGTCAACCACGGCGTCGCGACGGCGGCGCTGTTCCTCACCGCCGGGGTCCTGGTCGCACGCCGTGGGAGCCGCCGGATCGGCGACTTCGGCGGCGCCTGGTCGCGGGCGCCGAAGCTGGGCGCGATCTTCCTCATCGCGGGCCTGGCGACCCTCTCGCTGCCGGGCCTCGGCCCCTTCGTCTCCGAGCTCCTGGTGGTGGTCGGCACCTACCCGCGGTGGGCGGTCGCCGCGATCGTCGCGGTGGTCGCGCTGGTGCTGTCGGCGATGTACGTGCTGTGGACCTACCAGCGCATGTTCACGGGCCCCGTGCCGGAGGAGGTGGAGCGCACCGTCGACGACGCACGGCCGCGCGAACTGCTCGTGCTCGTGCCGATGGTCGTCGCCCTGTTCGTGCTGGGCTTCTTCCCCGCTCCCGCGCTGGACGCGATCAACCCGTCGGTCTCGCCCACGGTCGCGGAGGTCGCCCGATGAACCCGTCGATCGAGTACGCGCAGATCGCGCCGGCGCTCATCGTCTTCGTGGCCGCGATCGTCGGCGTGGTGGTCGAGTCGTTCGCGCCCGCGGCGCTCCGCGCCCGGGTGCACGCGGTGCTCGGCGGGGGCGCCGTGCTGGCTGCGCTGATCGCGGTGGCGGTGCTCGCGGACACCGGCGAACGCCCGCGCGCGGTACTGGCGGGCGCGGTCGCGGACGACGGCCTCTCCCTCGCGCTGCAGGGGCTGCTCCTGCTCTCGACGCTCCCGGCGCTCGCGCTGATGGTGGCGCGCTACGACTCGCTGACGCACACCGAGGCGGTGCCGCTGACGCTGTTCGCGTTGGGCGGCATGCTGGCCTTCGTCTCGGCGCAGGACTGGCTGACGCTGTTCGTCGCGCTCGAGGTCTTCTCGCTGCCGCTGTACCTGCTGTGCGCGTTGGCGAAACGGCGCGGGCTGCTGCCGCTCGAGGCGGCGCTGAAGTACTTCCTGCTGGGCGCGTTCAGCTCGGCGATCCTCCTGTTCGGCATCGCCCTGCGCTTCGCGGCGACGGGCTCCACGTCGATCGCGGCGGTCCCGCAGGACGCGGTGTTCGGCACCCTCGGAGCCGCGCTGATCGGCGTGGGCCTGCTGTTCAAGGCCGGCGCCGTGCCCTTCCACTCGTGGGTGCCCGACGTCTACCAGGGCGCGCCGACGCCCGTGACCGCGTTCATGGCGGCGGCGACGAAGATCGCGGCGTTCGGCGTGATCGTGCGGCTCACCCTGGTCGCCTTCCGGGACGTGCCGTGGCGTCCGGTGATCGCGGCGGTCGCCGTGGTCACCGTCGTCGTGGGTTCGGTCATCGCGGTCACGCAGTCGGACGTCAAGCGCCTGCTCGCCTATTCGGCGATCGCGCACACGGGCTTCCTGCTCATCGGCGTCTTCGCGGGGACGGTCCGCGGCACGGGCGCGGTCTGCTTCTACCTCGCGGTGTACGGGCTCAGCACGGTCGGCGGGTTCGCGGTGGCCGCCGCCGTCCGCGAGACGCGGGCCGACGGCACGACCGCGGAGGTGGCCGACCTGGACCGGTGGGCCGGGCTGGGCCGGACCCGCCCGCTCCTCGCGGGTGCCATGGCCCTGTTCCTGCTCTCCTTCGCCGGAATCCCCCTGACCGGCGGTTTCGCGGGCAAGTTCGCGGTGTTCACGGCGGCCGCACAGCGCGGCGGAGGATGGCTGGTCGTGGTCGGCGTGCTCGCCAGCGCGCTGGCCGCGGTCTTCTACATCCGGGTCCTGATGACGATGTACTTCGCGCCCGCCGACGAGTTCGCGCCCGACGTTCCCCGGGTGGATCCGCTCACCGGTTTCGCGATCGCGCTCGGCGTGGTGGCCGTGGTCGCGCTGGGCGTCTTCCCACAGCCCCTGCTGGACCTGTTCGCCGATCTCACGGTGTTCACCGGGCGGTAAGTAGAATCGTCACTCATGAGTGACAAGCCGCTTCCGTTCAGCAACGGCCTGCAGTTGAAGCCGATGGGTGCCGTCCTGCTGCTGGTGCTCGGCGTACTGATCTGGCGGCTGACCGATGCCACCACGACGACGGCACGGGTGCTGTACGTCGCGGCCATCGTCTTCGAGCTGCTGTTCTTCGTGGGCCTGATCTTCGCGAGCCGGTTCATCAAGAAGCAGCACGACCGGGCCGAGGCCGCGTACCGGGCGCAGGTGGCCGCGCAGGCCGAGGCCGCGCGCAAGCCCGCCGACGACGCCGACGATGCCGCGCCCGAGCCCGGCGCGACGGACACACCGTGACCTCCTCCGCCAAGCCGAATCGCGCGCCCGGCGCGCCGGCGCGGAAGCGGATGCCCGCGGCCGAGCGCCGCAACCAGCTGGTCGACACCGCGCGCTCGGTGTTCGCCGACCGCGGCTACGAGGCGGCGACCATCGAGGAGGTCGCGTCGAAGGCCGGCGTCTCCAAGCCCGTTGTCTACGAGCACTTCGGCGGCAAGGAGGGCCTCTACGCGGTGGTCGTGGACCGCGAGATGGAGATGGTCCTCGAGGTCTTCTCCCGGGCACTGCTCGAGGACCGCTCCAAGACGCGGATCGAGCAGATCACCCTCGCACTGCTCACGTACGTCGAGGAGCGGGCCGACGGTTTCCGGATCCTCACCCGTAACAGCTCGGCGGAGCACACCGGCGGCTACTCGACGCTGCTCAACGACCTGGTCAGCCAGGTCGAGATCCACCTCGAGAGCGAGTTCGAGAACAAGAACCTCGACCCCGAGCTGGCCCCGCTCTACGCGCAGGCACTCGTCGGCATGGTCGCCATGACCGCGCAGTGGTGGCTGGAGGTGCGCAACCCGCCCAAGGAGGCGGTGGCCGCCCACATCGTGAACCTCTCCTGGTACGGCCTCATCGGCCTCAAGGAGAACCCCGTCGCCATCGAGCCGAGCCAGCTGGGCGAGCCCGACGGCACCGTCGAGCCCGCCCCCGGCGACTGACTACCGGGGCCCGGCCCCGATCGGCGCGCCGACCAGCGAGGCGAGGACGGTACCGATCGCCTGGCCGAAGGTGCCGATCGCCGCGGGCTCGAGCCCGCTGCTGAAGACGTTCCGGATGTCGCAGCCCGACGGTGCCGGCCCGGTCGAGTCCATCCGCTGCTTGAGCCAGTCGAAGGCGCCGCCCGCGCCGGTCACCACGACGGTGCCGTGGGTCGTCATGAGCTGCTTGACCGGGTTCGGCGGGAACTCCTCGCGGCGGTAGGTCACGGACGCGCCGCCCTTGCAGTACGAGTCCACGAGCTTGTCGGTCCCCGTGATCGGGGCGACCTCCTCGGTGATGCCGTTGTAGACGTACGCGGGCACCGTCGGGACCCGGCCGCTCACGCCGCGCTCGCGAATGGTCTTGGCGATGACCGGGATCCGCAGCACCTCGTCGACCGGCTTGGTGAGCATGCGGTTGTAGTCGAACCACAGGTTGGCCACCACGTTCTGCGGCATGCAGTGCCGACGGGTCTCGTTCACGCGTGCCCGGCCCTCGGGGGTGAGCACCTTGTCGAGGGCGCCGCGGAACTCCTCGGAGTCCTTGCCGAGCGCGGAGAGGGCGAGCGGGATGAGGCCCGCGAGCAGCGAGGTGTTCACGGCCTTGAGCGAGGCCGCGAGGTCGCGCTCCGGCGCACCGAAGGCGGCGCCGCGGATGTTGAGCTCGGGCGCGTAGGTCGGGTGCTCCTCGATGGTCCAGCTGCTGGCGATCGCGCCGCCCGAGTAGCCCCACAGCGTGACGGGGGTCTTCGCGTTCAGCCCGAGGCGGGAGAAGTTCTCCACCGCCCGGATGCCGTCCAGCACCGCCCACCCCGGCTGGCGCGGGGTGAGGAAGCGGTCGTCGCCGCCGCCGTGGTCAGGCATAGCGACGGCCCAGCCCTCCTGCACGCCGAGGCCGGCGAACAGCAGCTCCGCGGCGGGCATACCGAACGTGAGCGGGCCCTCCTTCGCGGCCAGGTCGATGGGGCCGCCCTTGGTGGTCGAGTACGAGGACTGGCAGATGCGCAGCGTCGAGTCCGCAGCCGCCTGGTAGGAGAGCAGCTTGGTGGGCTTCTTGCCGCGCGGCACCATCACGGTGGTGACGCTGAGGTCGGGCTCGCCGTTCATGCCCGTGGTCCGGTAGGCGAGCTGCCAGGCGTCCACGTTGAGGGGCATCACCTGCAGCGAGCGGATCGACGTGGTGCGGGTGCGCACGATCTCGCCGGGCTTCAGCGACGCCAGGTCCGCGGGGCGGTCGTAGAAGGCGTCGGCGGGCGGTGCCGGTTCGACGAGGGGCGGCAGCGCCCGGGCGCTCGGGGCCGTCGCGATCCCGGTCGCGATCACGAGGACGGCGCCGATCAGCGCCGCGAGGACACGCGATCCTATCCGGAACGCTGATGTTTCATTCACCATAAGAAGGAACTTAAAGTGACCCCCGTCACCTGTCAAGGGGTGCTGTGACTCAGCTCAGGCGGCGCTCGAGGTGGACCGTGATCACGTCGCCCTCCTCCTTGCCGATCTCGCGGCGGATCTTCGCGGCGACCGGGAGCTTGTGCGTCCCGTCGCCCAGTGCCATGAAGGAGCTGGTGAACGGGACCCCGTCCATGGTCCCGGAGACCTTGACGAGGCCACGAGTGCCGAAGAACTCGGCGGACCCGTCGAGCACGACGTACGTCCACCCGCCCTTCGCCTCGCTCCGCCAGAGCACGGCGGTGAAGGTGGTGTCGAGCGGACCTGCAGTGGCGGACATGGCGTTTCCCTTCGATCAGTGGAGAAGGCCCAGCGCGACGGCGATGAGCACGAGCTTGAGGAGCCAGTCGCCCGCGTGGATCGCCGCGGTCTGCCACGGCACGCGCTCCCAGATGATCGATCCGGTGAGCAACACGACGGGGAACGCGACCCAGAGCACGAGGGCGAGCGAGAGGGAGGCCGGGAGGGAGAGGAGACCGGCCCGGTCGGCGACCCAGGCGAATCCCGCCGCGACCACGGCCGTGCGGACAAGTTCCGCGGCGACCTTCGCCGGCCCGGGCTTCCCGCGGTCGAGCGCCCGCTCCCCGAGCGCCCGCTGCTCCACCGGAGAGAGGAGCACGTAGTAGACGGAGCTGAGCACGAATGCCGCGAACGCGGCGACGGCGATACCTGCGACGATCATGACGTCCTCCTTTTAGTACTAATGAGTACCCTACGCCCGCATCTGAGTACTGTCCAGTACTATTTCGGCATGAACACCGCACAGGGCACACCCCGGCTCCGCGGCCGCCCGGGCGGCCGCAGCGGCGCCGACCTACTCGCCGTCGCGCGGGACCTGCTCCTCGACCGCGGCTTCGCGGGCACGACGATGGACGCCGTCGCCGCCGGTGCCCGCATCTCCAAACAGACGCTGTACCGGCAGTACCCGTCGAAGGACGACCTGTACGCGGCCGTCGTCCGGGATTGGGTGGACCGCGGCCGCGACGCGATGCGGCCGCACCTCGACGCACTCATCGCGACCGACGACGCCGCCCGCGGGCTGCGCGCCCTCGCCGGCATGCTGCAGGCGGGCGTCCTCAGCGGCCCCGTCCTGCGGATGCGCGCCCTGGTCGCGGCCGAGGCGGAGCGCTTCCCCGAGGTCGCCGACGACTACGTGCGGCGCAGCTGGGATCGCAATCAGGAGCTCCTCGCCGACGCCTTCGCACGCCTGGCCGCCCGCGGCCTGCTGCGCATCGACGATCCCGCCGCCGCGGCCGAGCAGTTCACCTGGCTCGTCCTGGCGGCGCCGCTCAACCGGCTCACCCTCACCGGCGGCCGGTCGCGCCCTACGCAGCAGGAATCGGACGCCGTCGCCGACGAGGCGGTCGCTACGTTCCTGGCCCGCCACGCGCCGGCCGGCGCCGGTGCCTGAGCGGGCGCTCGGGCCCGTCGGCGCGTGTCGGACCGCGCCAATACACTGGATCGGTGCCTGACGCCGCCCCCTCCCCCGTCCCCGCCCTCGCCGGACTGACCAGGGCGGTCGCCGCCGATCCGGACATCGCCGCCTTCGCGGAGGCGGCGGGCAGGCCCGACCTCACCGTCACCGCGGTCGACGGTGCGCGTCCCTTCCTCGTCTCGGCGCTCGCCGACCGCGCGCCCGTCCTCGTCGTCACGGCCACCGGGCGCGAGGCCGACGACCTGACCTCCGAGCTGCGGGAGATGCTGGGCGACGGTGCCGTGGCGCAGTTCCCCAGTTGGGAGACGCTGCCGCACGAACGGCTCTCGCCGGGCGCCGACACCGTCGGCAAGCGGCTGCAGGTGCTGCGCCGCCTGGCCCACCCCGACGACGCGCAGTACGGCGTCCCGCTGCGGGCCGTCGTCGCAACCGTCCGCTCCCTGGTGCAGCCGATGGCGCCCGGGCTGGGCGACGCCCCGTCGATCACGCTGCGCGAGGGCGTCGAGCACGACTTCGACCAGCTCATCGAGACCCTCGTGGAGCTCGCGTACACCCGGGTCGACATGGTGGGCAAGCGCGGCGAGTTCGCCGTGCGCGGCGGCATCCTCGACGTCTTCCCCACCACCACGGATCTGCCCGTGCGCGTGGAGTTCTGGGGCGACGAGATCACCGACCTTCGCGCCTTCTCCGTCGCCGACCAGCGCTCCCAGCCCGAGGTCGAGGTGGGCACCGTGCACGTCTACCCGTGCCGCGAGCTGCTGCTCACCGCCGAGGTCCGCGAGCGCGCGGCCGCGCTCAAGGCCGATCATCAGAACGACGCCGCCCTCCTCGAGATGCTGGAGAAGCTCTCGCAGGGCATCCCGGTGGAGGGCATGGAGGCGCTGATCCCCGCGCTCATCCCGGGCGAACTGCAGCTGCTCACCGACGTGCTGCCCGCGGGCGCCCACACCCTGCTGCTGGACCCCGAGAAGATCCGCACCCGCGCAGCGGATCTCGGCCGCACCGGCCAGGAATTCCTCGAGGCGTCGTGGACCGCCGCCGCGCTCGGCTCGGCCGCGCCGCTGGACCCGTCCGGGATGAACCTGGGCGCCAGCGCCTACCGCCCACTCGACGAGGTGCACGCCTCCGTCTCGGACGCCGGGCGTCCGTGGTGGACCGTCTCGCCGCTGGCGACGGGGCCGGACGAGGGCCCCGACCACCTCACCGTCCACGCCGAACACGCGCCCGCGCCACGGGGATCCGACGCCGAGGCGGAGAAGCTCTTCGCGACGCTGCGCGCCCACGCCGCATCCGGCGGCACGGGGGTGATCGTGGTCGCCGGCCAGGGCACCCGCGCCCGCATCCTGGAGCGGCTGCGCGACGCCGAGGTCCCCGCGACGGAGCTGGACGCGGGCGCCGCCCCGAAGCCCGGCACCGTCGGCGTGCTGCGCGGCAGCCTGCAGACGGGCCTGACGGTGCCGGCCGAGAAGCTCGTGCTGCTCGCCGAGCCCGATCTCACGGGCAACCGGGTCGCGGGCGTCGGCGACGGCAGGCGGCTTCCGGCCAAGCGCCGCAACCAGGTCGACCCGCTGGCCCTGACCGCCGGCGACCTCGTGGTGCACGACGAGCACGGCATCGGCAAGTTCGTCGAGATGATCGAGCGCACCGTCGCGGGCGCCCGCCGCGAGTACCTGGTGATCGAGTACGCACCGGGCAAGCGCGGCCAGCCGGGCGACAAGCTGTTCGTCCCGATGGAGTCGCTGGACCAGCTCTCCCGCTACGTGGGCGGCGAGATGCCGGCACTGTCGAAGATGGGCGGCAGCGACTGGCAGAACACCAAACGCAAGGCGCGCAAGGCCGTCCGCGAGATCGCGGGCGAGCTGGTGCAGCTCTACGCGGCCCGCAACGCCGCGCCCGGCCACGCCTTCGCGCCGGACTCCCCGTGGCAGCGCGAGATGGAGGACGCCTTCCCGTTCACCGAGACCGTCGACCAGATGACGGTGATCGGCGACGTGAAGGGCGACATGGAGAAGCCCGTCCCGATGGACCGCGTCGTGATCGGCGACGTCGGCTACGGCAAGACCGAGATCGCCGTCCGCGCCGCCTTCAAGGCCGTCCAGGACGGCAAGCAGGTCGCGGTGCTCGTGCCGACGACGCTGCTCGCGCAACAGCATCTGAAGACCTTCGAGGAGCGGATGCAGGGCTTCCCGGTCACGGTCAAGGGCCTGTCCCGGTTCACCGACAAGCTGGAGACGCGGGCCGTGCTCGAGGGCCTCGCCGACGGCAGCGTCGACGTGGTGGTGGGCACGCACCGGCTGCTGCAGACCGGCGTGCGCTGGAAGGACCTGGGCCTCGTGATCGTCGACGAGGAGCAGCGCTTCGGCGTCGAGCACAAGGAGCACATCAAGGCGCTGCGCACCAACGTCGACGTGCTCACCATGAGCGCCACCCCGATCCCCCGCACACTGGAGATGAGCATGGCGGGCATCCGGGAGATGTCCACCATCCTCACCCCGCCCGAGGAGCGCCACCCGGTGCTCACCTACGTGGGCGCGTACGACGACAAGCAGGTGGCCGCCGCCATCCGCCGCGAGCTGCTGCGCGACGGCCAGGTCTTCTACGTGCACAACCGCGTCAGCTCGATCGACCGGGCCGCCAAGCACATCCGCGACATGGTGCCCGAGGCCCGGGTCGTGGTGGCGCACGGGCAGATGGGCGAGGAGGCCCTGGAGAGCACCGTGCAGGGCTTCTGGAACCGCGAGTTCGACGTGCTGGTGTGCACCACCATCGTCGAGACCGGCCTGGACATCTCCAACGCCAACACCCTCATCGTGGAGCGCGCCGAGAACCTCGGCCTCTCGCAGCTGCACCAGCTGCGCGGGCGCGTGGGCCGCTCCCGCGAGCGCGGCTACGCCTACTTCCTCTACCCCTCGGAGAAGCCGCTCACCGAGACCGCCTACGACCGGTTGGCGACCATCGCGCAGAACAACGACCTCGGCGCCGGCATGGCCGTCGCGATGAAGGACCTCGAGATCCGCGGCGCCGGCAACGTTCTCGGCGCGGAGCAGTCCGGCCACGTCGCCGGCGTCGGCTTCGACCTGTACGTGCGGCTCGTCGGCGAGGCGGTGGAGGCCTACCGCGCCGCCGCCGACGGCAAGCCGATCACGGTGCCGGAGGAGCAGAAGGAGGTGCGCATCGACCTGCCGGTGGACGCGCACATCCCGCCGGACTACGTCACCAGCGACCGGCTGCGCCTGGAGGCGTACCGCAAACTTGCGGCGGCGCACGACGATACGGCCGTCGCCGAGGTGCTCACCGAGCTCACCGACCGCTACGGCCCGCCGCCGGTGGAGGTGGACCGCCTCGCCGCGATCGCCCGGCTCCGGTCGCTCGCGCGGAACGCCGGCGTCACCGAGATCACCGTGACCGGAACCAATCTGCGCATCGCGCCGATGGAACTGCTGGACTCGCAGCAGATGCGCCTCAAGCGGCTCTACCCGGGCGGCTCCTATCGCGCCGCGACCCGCACCATCACCTTCCCGCTTCCGCGGGTGGGAGGGGGCGGTGTCGGCAGCGAGCGGGTGCGCGACATCGACGTGCTGCAGGCCGTCGCCGACTTCCTCGCCGCGATGGACGGCAAGGGCGCCGGCTACTGGCGGCTCGACCAGCCGCCCCGCGCCGTCGCTGCCACGGAGGCCCCGTGAGCGAGCCCCGCGGCACCGTCGTGCTGCTCGACCCCGCGCTGCCCACCCTGCTGCCCGTCGCGGCGCTCGCCCGGCTCACCGGCCCCGTGCACTACACGGAGGAGCTGCCGGTGAGGCTCGCGTGGCACCTGCCCCACGGGCACCCCGTGCTCGGCGCGGAGGCCCCCGCGGGCGCGACGCTGCTGACCTCCGACGAGACGCACCCGGCCGCAGCCGCGCTGCGGGCCGCGGGCGCCGACGTCATCGCCTCGCCCCGGCCCGCCGGGCTGGCGGTGCTCGACACCGTCGAACTCATCGACCGGCTGCGGCGGGAGGGCCCGTGGGAGTCCGAGCAGACGCACGCGAGCCTGCTGCGCTACCTGGTGGAGGAGACCTACGAGGTGGCCGACGCCGTGGCGGCGCTCGACGACCCGGAGGGCGGGGCCGCCGCCGCGGCCGAGCTGCGCAGCGAGCTCGGCGACCTGCTGCTGCAGGTGGTCTTCCACTCGCGGATCGCCGAGGAGGGACCGCACCCGTTCGGCATCGACGACGTGGCCCGCACCCTCTCCGCCAAGGTCCGCCGGCGCACGCCCCACCTGGCCGACGGTGCCGAGGTCGACGTGGCGACGCAGGCCGAGAACTGGGAACGGCAGAAGCGGCTCGAGCGCGGCGAGCGCGCCTCCGTCCTCGACTCGATCTCGCTCGGCCAGCCCGCGTTGGCGCTGGTCGCGAAGGTCTTCGAGCGGCTGCGCACCGTCGACTTCCCCACCGAGCTGGTCCCGGACGACGTGCGCACCGTCACCGTCGACCCGGCGGAACCGGACGCGGCTTTCGAGCTGGACTACCGCCGACGGGTGCTCGCGTTCATGGACCGGGTGCGCGAGGCCGAGGCCGTGATGGCCTCCAACGGGGTAGAATCGTGGGTCACCGCCTGGGGCGACGGTCACGCCGGGAACCCCGAGGCACAGCCCGGACGTTGAGATCGCGTCCCCAGTTTCCGGCGAGAGAGTTCACGGCGAGGTCATGGTCAGTTCCCGCATGCGCGCGGCGTTCGTCGTCGGCGTCGCGACGACGGTGCTCGCCGGCTGCGGCGCGATCGACCCGCGCCCCGAGATCCCGCAGGGCATCCCGCCCGGCGCGGGCGCTCCCGTGCCGCTGATCAACGTGAACGGACCGGGCCGCACCTCGGACCTGCTCCGCGACTGGGCCACGCCCATCAGCGTGGCCACCGGCATCCCGGTGATCTCGCTGGAGGCCTACGGCAACGCGGCCGAGGCGCTGCGGCAGCGCACGCCCGAGTGCGGGATCGCGTGGACCACCCTGGCCGGGATCGCCTTCATCGAGAGCAAGCACGGCACCTACCACGGCGCGACGATCGCGCCCGACGGCAAGGTCTCGCCGCCCATCCGCGGCGTGCCGCTCGACGGGACCAACGGGAACATGGAGATCCGCGCGACGGGGACCGACCCGCACCGCCCGAACGCGAAGTTCGACGCGGCGATGGGGCCGTTCCAGTTCATCCCCGAGACCTGGCAGCGCTTCGGCGTGGACGCCAACGGCGACGGCAAGGCCGACCCGGACAACATCGACGACGCCGCGATGACCGCGGCGCGGTACCTGTGCGTCTCGGGCAAGGACCTGACCACCGCGAAGGGCTGGGAGAAGGCCGTGATGGTCTACAACCAGTCCCGCAAGTACGTCCTGGACGTGCGCGACGCCGCGGCCGCGTACTCGGTGAACGTGCAGCCGTAGCCGCTAGTCGGCGCCGGCGCGGCAGGCGTCGAGTTCCGACCGCAGCGCCGCGCACTCGTCCTCCAGGACCAGAATGCGCTCCACCCCCGGGAGATTGATCCCGGTGGCGACGAGTTCCGTGATCCGCCGGATCCGCGCGATGTCGTCCTCGCTGTACCGGCGGGTTCCACCCGAGGTGCGCTGCGGCCGGATCAGGTGCCGCCGCTCGTAGAGGCGGAGCGTCTGGAGGCCGACCTGCGACAGCTCGGACGCCACCGAAATGCTGTAAACGCCGAGGTCGGAACGCACGCGATGCGACTGCGTCATCGCACTCCTCCTTCGAGCCCTTCCTCACCTCGCCCGCACTGCTGCGTCGCTCGGCTACGAAAACCTGATCCGTCCACTGTAGATCCCGCCGCGCGGCGAATGTGGGACCACCCGCCGTCCCCGCGGATCCGCTCCGCGGGGACGGTCAGGCGTGCGGGAACTCGGCCAGGGGCGGCAGATCGCCGACGGCGGCGTCGTAGGCGTCGATCAGCCACGCCGCGGAACGGTCGGCGATCAGGACGGCCGCGCCGTCGCCCAGGGCACCGTCGAAGAAGCGGACCCGCCACGGCGCTCCGGCGTCCTCGTCGGCGAGGCCGGTGACGGCGTCCGTGTTCGTCGCGAGCAGGTAGCGCCCGAGCTCGAAGTCGACGCGCAGCGCGTACTGACCGTCGAGGTTCTCGACCCGGGCGCTCCGCTGCGTCGACACCTCCAGCGCGTGCAGCGCGTCGGTGTACCGCCCGGTGAACTCTGGCCTGCGGGGCACGGCGTCTCGATTCTCGTCGACCTACCGCGGCCGCGATCCGGGCCGGGCGGCCCACGTTACGCGACGCGCGAACGCTTCCTCTCCGCCACGGCGGCGGACGCCTCGTCCCGCAGCGCGTGGAGCCGGTCGCCCGCCGCGTCGACGAGGCCGGACGCGGCCTCCGCAGCGTCGGCCAGGACCGGTCGCGCGCGATCCACGACGTCGTCGAGGACGGGGCGCGCGCGCTCCACCGCATCGTCGACGACCGGCTTCACCTTCTCCGCCGCATCGGTGATCGCGGGCTTCGCCTTCTCGACGGCGCCGGCCACTGCCGGCTTCGCCTTGCCGATCGCGGTCGCGCCGTACTCCTGCGCCGCGTGAGCCCTGTCCCGCCAGGCGTTCCCGTCGTCGTGATGCCCGGGCGTGATGGCGGAGACGGTGTCGGAGACCCGTTCGGACGCGCGCTCGGCGGCGCGGCGGGCGCGCCAGGTGACCCCGGGCTTTCCCTCGGTGTCGAAGCCGGCGATCAGCAGGCCGCCGAGCAGCGACAGGTTCTTCACGAAGTGCAGCTGTTGCTCGCGCCGGGCTTCGGGGTCCGCCTCCGCCCAGAACGGGTGGTCGACGACCGTCGCGGGCACCAGGGTGCCCGCGAGGGCCAGCGACGCGGCCCGCGGAGCCCGCCCGGTGGCGAGCAGCAGGCCGCCGCCGAGCTGGACGCCCGCGTTGATCCGCACCCAACTCCGGGCGCTCGTCGGGATCGCCGTCGAATCGGGCAGGGCCTCAGTGGCCTTCTCGACCAGCGGGGCGACGGTGTCCGCCTTCCGCCCCGGGTCGCTCGTCAGGCCGGTGTACCCGGTGTAGACGAAGATCGATCCCAGTAGTGGTCGTGCGATCCGTCGAATCATGTCCAGCTCCCATCGTCGTCGGATATCGGGCGGATCACTTGCCCGAGAGCTTGTCCTTCACCTCGTCGACGCCCTCCTTGACCTTGTCGGCAGCGCCGGCGATCTTGTCCTTGATGGAGGCCTCGGCCTGGTCGCCACGGCCCTCCTCCTTGAGCTGCGGGTCGTCGAACGCGGTGCCGACGGTCTCCTTGGCCCGGCCCTTGATGTCCTGTGCCTTGTTCTTGGCGTCATCGGCGAAGCTCATCGTGCTCTCCTTCATGTCGGGGATTGCCTGTGCTGCTCGACGGCCGGATCAGCCGATCGGGGCGGCTGCCGTGTACAGGACGAGGGGAACCATCAGTCCCAGCGTCAGTAGCAGCAGCGCCACGATCACGACCCCACCGCGAGGGTGGACGACCAGCGGCTGAGCCGCCTCGACGAGGTGGCGCGGGACTCGTGCCGGGGTGGCTCGGAGGTCGTTCATCTCGCGCTCCCATCTGAAAATCTATGTCGTGTCGAACAGATGTCACGTTATGAGCGATGTCTATTCCTGTCAACGGTCACGCTAGAAAAGAAGCTCGAAACCGGAGGAAACAGGACGCCACCTGCACGTTCCCCGCACTGTGCGGCTCGTCACATTCGTCACGTGTGCGGCCTCGACCCCCGACGATCCAGCCCTTCCCGGCCGCGCCGTCCGGCGACGATTCGGGGGGTAAAGGCCGCTTGGGAGAACCGGCAGCGAAGGCCCACCCGGCTGACACCGAGCACCCAGGTTCGGGGCGCACCGTCGAACCATGACCATCAGCCGAAAGACCCTCGCCGCAGCCGGATTCCTCGCGATCTCAGCCCTCGCCCTCAGTCCTGCCGTCGCCTCCGCCGACACTCCATCGATGTACGACACGTGCTCCGCCGCACAACAGGGACGGGACATCACAACCGCCGACGGCGACACCCTCCGGTGCGTGAACATCGACTCGGGCTCCGGCTACTACTGGGAGGAACCCAACTGACCTGATCGCCGCGCTCCCCTCACCCGGCGCGCGTGATCCCGCGAAGGCGCGGGCCGCTAGACCTCGAGTCCGGCGGCCCGCGCCTGCTGCTTGATGCGGCTCATCTCGGAGACGTTGCCGATGATCGCGATCCAGTTGTAGACCAGCAGGGAGATCAGGCCCCACCAACCGGCGAGCAGGTTGTGCGTCTGCGCCGCTCGGTAGGCGGCCCGGATCTGCTGGTAGTCGCCGGTGGCGTAGGAGTCCTGCCACTGCGCCACGATGAGCAGCCCGGTGTGCTTGCGGAACTTCGCCTGGAAGACGGGGCCCTGCGGGTAGGGCTGCGGCGCATACCCCTGCTGGGCGTAGGGCTGCTGGGCGTAGGGCCGGCCGGCGGGCTGCTGCGCCGGGTCGTACGGGTTCGGATTCATGGACTCATCACGCCACTACGCGCTTGCGGTCGCCTTGCGCCGGGGTTGTTGCGCGGGACATTTCGGGCGAACCGGCACCGGTGCTCGCACCCATTGCGGGCCGGATAGCGTGGAGCCATGCGCATCTGGTCCGTCCATCCCCGCTACCTCGACCGGCAGGCACTCATCGCGTGCTGGCGCGAGACACTGCTCGCGCAGGCGGTGCTCGCGGGCCGCACCAAGGGCTACACGCGACACCCGCAGCTGGAGCGCTTCCGCGCGACGCCGGATCCGCTCGCCGCGGTCGGCGCGTATCTGGCCGCCCTCGCCGACGAGGCCGACGCCCGCGGCTACAACTTCGACCGCACCCGCATCGACGAGCCGGACGCGACCGTCGCGCCCATCGACGTGACCGACGGGCAGCTGGACCTGGAGTGGGCGCACCTGACGGCCAAACTGAAGACGCGGAGCCCCGAGGTGGCGGAGCGGTGGACTGCCGTCGAATCACCGGAACAGCACCGCAGCTTCCGGACGGTGCCGGGTCCCGTCGAGCCGTGGGAGCGCGCGCAGAAGGCGTGATTCCGCGTACTGCTCTCCCGCCAGACTCGAACCTGTTCCTGACGCGCTCCGAACCGGAAGACGACCCACATCGCCACGACGTCGCGTCGAGTGGGACGACTGCCGCGCACCTGTGAAGCCGGCGCGGGTCTATCGACAACCCTCAACCCGACGTCGGACCTGACCTAGTCGTGCTCGGGTAGATCCTTGAGTTGATGCTCGGCGGCGTTGAGCGCCTCGATCAGCAGACGTCGCACGTGCCCTCCACGCACCCGGTAGAGCAACCGGCGGCCGTCACGCCGATGCGCGACCAGGCCGGCGAGCTGAAGCTTGGCCAGGTGCTGCGAGACCGCAGGCCGCGCCTGGCCGACCTGCTCCGTGATCGTGGTGACGTCGAGCTCCCCCGCCCCACTGAGCGCCCAGAGGATCTTCATCCGAGACGGCACCGACAACATCTTCAACGCCAGGCAGGTCGCCTCGATCTGCCCGTCGGGCGGAGTCCGATCCCACTCGGACGTGACGTCATGTGCGTACACGGTCACAGGATAGCCGGTCGGCAGTTCGCCCCCATGGTTATTATGTGCGTACACAGGCACATGTGCATGGGTGGTCGGCGGGAGGTGGGACGTGACGTCGCTGTTCAGGATCCGTGACTACCGGCACCTGTTCGGTGCGCAGGTGGTGGCCCTGTTCGGCACGGGAATGACCACGGTCGCGCTGGGCCTCCTCGCGTACGATCTCGCGGGCACCGGGGCTGCCGCGGTGCTCGCGACGGCGCTGACCATCAAGATGGTCGCGTACGTGCTGATCGCGCCGCTGGCGACTGCGTACGTCGATCGGATGCCGCGCCGGCTACTGCTCGTCGGCCTCGACGTTCTTCGAGCGTCGGTCGTGCTCGCGTTGCCGTGGGTCGATCAGGTGTGGCAGATCTACGCGCTCATCACGATCCTGCAGTCCGCGTCAGCGGCGTTCACGCCCACCTTCCAGGCGGTGATCCCCGACATCGTGTCCGACGAAGCCGAGTACACGCGAGCACTGTCGGCCTCGCAGCTGGCATCGACGATGGAGTCGCTCCTGAGCCCCGTGCTCGCCGCGGTCGCGCTCGCGGTGATGAGTTACCACTGGTTGTTCGGGTTCACCGTCATCGGCTTCGCGTTGTCGGCGGCGCTGGTGGTGTCGACGTCGATTCCGGACGCGACGCGCAGCGCTCGAACGGGTGTCTTCGACCGGACCTTCGCGGGGATCCGGATTTTCGCAGCGACGCCGCGGCTGCGCGGGGTCCTCGGGCTGGATCTCGCGGTCGCGGGGGCAGGGGCGATCGTGATGGTCAGCACGGTCAACATGGTGCGAGACCACCTCGGCGGGTCGCAGGCGGGAGTGGCATGGCTGCTGGCAGCGTCGGGAATCGGGACGATGATCGTCGCAATGACGCTGCCGCGCGTACTCGACCGGGTCCCGGAGCGACCGGTCATGTTCGCCGGCGGCGGCCTCCTGGGCGCCGCAGCCGCATCGTCGGCAGTGATGGTCTCGGTGCCGGGTGCGCTCACGTGGCCGTCTGCGCTCATGGTGTGGTCGGCGATCGGGGTAGGGATGAGCCTGGTCCTCACACCCGTCGGGCAGGTGCTGCGCCGCTCGTCAGCACCCGCGGACCGGGCCGCGGTGTTCGCCGCGCAGTTCTCCCTCTCGCACCTGTGCTGGTTGATCGCCTACCCGATAGCAGGCTGGCTCGGCACCTCTGCCGGGTTCGGTCCCACGTTCGCGGTACTCAGTGGGCTGTCCCTGATCGGTCTGGCGGTGGCGGTGCGGGTGTGGCCCCGCTGCGATCCTGCAGAGCTCGAGCACCACCACTTCGCGGGCGACACGGCTCCTGAGCATCTCGCCGACGCGGCCGCCGTGGGCGGCGGCGTGTACCAGCATCGGCATCGCTTCGTGATCGACACCGAGCACGTCCACTGGCCCACCTGAGTCGCGGCCTCCCCGGCCGGCCGCAGAACGCCAGCCAACGCGTAGGCCTTGCTCTCCCGCCAGGACTCGAACGTGTTCCTGAAAACGCGTTGACCAGGGAAAAGGACTCAAATCGCCACGACGCCGCACCGAGTGAGGCGAGGGCCACGACCAGGCGAAACCGGCGCGACGGGTTGATATCAACAACCCTCAACCTGTCAGGTCAGTCGCTGCTCGCGCTCTGAGGTTCGATCGTCAATGCGGTGTAGGTGACCTTCACCGCCCCGCCGCGGCTAACGTCGGACGCCTTGATCGCATCGATCCGGACCACCCGGGGATGTCACTGAGTCCGCTGGATGATGCCGCCCTGGCCAACGAGGGGAAGTAGGATTGAAATGAGCAATCGAACATTTGTCGCAGTTCCAGGCGCAACCATTGTACTGTTGTGCTCGTTGGTTGCTGGGTGTGGCACCAACGGTGGGGGAGGAAGTGCAGCCTCGCCTTCAGCGGCGATTCAGCCGGTGTCGTGTGTGATTAATGCGGACTACGTCATCGACCGCAATGATAAGAGGCGAGTCGCGGGGTATGCGAAAGGCATTTTCGTCGGTAGGGTCGCAATGAAGGTGAGGGAGGTCACCGACGGTGCGTCTAGCAAGACGATATTTCGATTCGATGTCCTCCGGACAATGAAGGGGGAGGTTGATCGTTCGGTAGAGATTGACCAGGCGGGAACCTCCGCGTGTCCCCAGGTCGACGAAAAGCTGCTTGAGGTTGGTCGCTACTACGTGTTAGCGATCGGCGCAGGTACTCCCCCGCTGGGGCTCGTTCAGTCCTACCCAGTCTCGCAGGCGGCCGCCCAAGCCGCTGAGCGAGACCTTTCGAAGGCCGACGGTGCGATCCAGGAAGTCGCTGAAGCCATCGCCAACCCGATCCCGTTCCCATAGCCTGAATCCACAACTGCATAGGGCGCGCGTCGCATCGCGCCACATCGCTGAAGCTGCCCCTCGACTCTCAACCAGTCGAGGGGCCGCTTTCGTCGCTGATCTGCGCCCGCGCTCTGACTATTGCCGGGGACCGCTCACCGCCGCACCTCGACAAGGGCTGCCCCGCTTCGCTCGGTCGCCGAGCGAACGTCTTTGAAGTCGGCGAGCCGGCAAGTGCCTACCGCTGGAATAGACACAGAGTCCTCGGGATACATCTCCACTGTCGCGGACAGTCCGGTATTGCCGCGCTGGATGCCGCAGGAGACCATCACTGATCGACCGTCGTTCTCGCCGACGATTCGCGCCGACAGGTTCAGGCCATCTCGGTTCAACTGACGTTCCATCGGGATGTCGTAGTCCGTAGACCCCTTACGGAGCTTGGAGATCTCGGCCTTGCGCTCTGCGCTGTCGGGCGAGAGGTTGTAGCCGCCTCCGCCTGAGGCTTTGGTGCCAATTACCGCGATCTTCTTGCCGTTCTCGACGCGAATGTCCGAAAGGATGATCGACAGCCGCCATCCGATGAACGTCGAGGCCACGGAGTCGCCGCCGAGATACTGGTACACGCGAAATCCGAATTGATCCCCGTTGGAGAATTTCGCGGTCATATCCGCCCAGGTTCGCCCTGATTTGTTCTCGCCCGAGTTTTTGACCTGAAGCTGGACCTTGCCGCCTTGACTTGTGTGAAGCTCTGCGACCTCTACGGAGGATCCGACAGGCACGTCGGACATGCTCATAGGGACCGCACCAACACTGACGGAACTCCCTGCAGTTGGAGCGGCGGGATCGCCGCTCGGCGTGCACGCTCCGATGAGCATCAGCCCTGCAAGTGAGCATCCTGCAGTAACGAATTTTGCGCGCATGTCAGCACTGCCTTTCGAATGCGGTCGAGATTGGGGCGGAGATGGCAATGTCTGAGAATGAATGATTGATCTGCTCTTTTGGAATCCAAATCTCGCCGCCTCGGTCGGCCGGGTTGCCGGGGCCCCAAGGGTTCACAACCCACACTCCATCTGGAGTAGCTTTGGTAACCGCGTACTGGTGCATTCCTAGGGTCTTGACCGTCTCATCTCTCGACAAGCTCCCGTTCCGCATGACATCCGTAGTGAACGTCATGTCCTTCATGGTACCCAGCACGACGGACCTGCCCTCGGCAATCAGGGCGTTCGTCTTCTCGTGATCCTGCGTGACCTGATCTCTGACCTTGTTGCCAGGGGAGGCAACGAGATGGTGCTCACTCTCGCCGCCAGTGATGATCTGCTGTGACATGAAGGCGAAGCCGCCAACGCACATTAGGTACGCGGCCGCGCCGCCCCCTGTCTGGCTGTACGCCGACTCAAGAATCGAGATCGCGCCCTGGTTGCCGGCGAACCGTGCCCCTTCTCCGTAGACCTTGTCGACGTGGAAGGGCTTGCAGTTGGATCCGAACTTGACGTCGTAGCCGCCTCCGGCGGACGGCGTGATCATTTTCGCAAGGCCTTCTCGACCCTTTTCGCTGGCTTGAAATCCGAGGAATGATGCCAGCACCCAGCAGTCTCCGAGCCCGCCCTGTTCTGCCGTGTCGATCCGAGGGATGCCGCCGTTCATGAGACCCGACTGCACAGCCTCGTCAGGCTTCGCAGCATCGCAGTCAATCAGGCGGCGCGCGATCCTCTTGGGAGGGTTCTGGTCGCTCTGATTCTGTACCCCGTCCTGTGCAGGTTGCCCGCTCTGTGGTTCCGTAGGCGCCGGAGCTTGAGTGGCCGGCGGCGCTGGGGCCTGCGTCGGTTCGCAGTTCAGGATGCAACTGTTTGGCGGGGCGGTCACTGTGGGCATCGGCATCACTGTGCCCTGCAGCGCTGGGGTATTGCCGGAGCCTTGTGTGGGCGCTGGCGTCTCCGGCGGGGTGTACCCGGGAACGGTGGTGTTTGGAGCCTGCGGCGCGGTGGTGGGCACCTGGTTGCCCTGCGTCGGCTGCGGGCCCTGGGTTGGCTGTGGGCCGCACGTCTGTGAACCGTCTGGACACGGCAGCGCCTGTGCCGGGGCGACGCTCACGGCGATTGCCGCGACCAGCGTGGGTAAGAGTGCGGCTAGCGCCACCCGCCGGTCTCGACTACTCGGCCTGCCGCGGTAGCAGGCGGAAGCGAAACGAAACCTCGGGCGGAAAGACTCTTCTTGCATAGTGTGCACCTTGAGGTAGGCAACCTGAATGTGCTGGAAGCTATCACAGATTTGCTTAACTCATGAGGAAAGCGAATAGGCGCTGACGTTTCGGTTGCGACCCTCCGACCTGGCCTTGCGTTGCTCTCCCGCCAGGACTCGAACCTGAAATGTCTGAACCAAAATCAGAAGTGTTGCCGATTACACCACGGGAGACCGGGCCCGGGCGGGTGCCCGGAACCGTCGTCCAGCATTGTGCCACGGACGCTCCACCGCGGCGGTTCTCGTAGGATTGCGCCGACTCTCGACGCGAACGCACGACACGGACGACACCTCAGGAGAAGCGATGGCGAACGGAACAGCGGTGGTGATCCTCGCCGCGGGCGCGGGAACGCGGATGCGGTCGAAGATCCCGAAGGTGCTGCACGCGATCGCGGGCCGCACCCTGCTGGGCCACGCGCTGCACGCCGCCGCGGGCACGAAGCCGGAGCATCTGGTGGTGGTGGTCGGGCACGATCGGGACCGGGTCTCCGAGGCCGCCCTCGCGACGGCCGGCGAGCTGGATCACGAGATCCTCGTCGCCGTGCAGGAACAGCAGCGGGGCACCGGCGACGCCGTGCAGGCGGGCCTGAGCGCTCTCCCCGCCGACTTCGCCGGCACCGTCGTCGTGACGGCCGCCGACGTCCCCCTCCTCGATGCCGCGACGCTGCGGGAGCTCCTCGCCACGCACACCGGCGGCCACGGCGCCGCGGTCACCGTGCTGACCACCGCCGTCGCCGACCCGTCCGGGTACGGCCGCGTGCTGCGCACGCAGGACGGGCAGGTCACGCAGATCGTCGAGCAGAAGGACGCGACGCCCGAGCAGCTCGCGATCACGGAGATCAACTCCGGCGTGTACGCCTTCGACCACGCGCAGCTCGTCGCCGCGCTCGCCCAACTGCGGCCCGACAACTCGCAGGGCGAGCTGTACCTGACCGACGTGATCGGCATCGCCCGCGCGGCCGGCCAGCTGGTGCGCGGCGACCACGTCGACGACGAGATGCTGGTGGCCGGCTGCAACGACCGCATCCAGCTGTCCCAGCTCGGCCGCGAGCTGAACCGGCGGATCGTCGAGCGGCACCAGCTGAACGGGGTCACCGTCGTCGACCCTGCGAGCACGTACATCGACGTGGACGTCGAGATCGCGCCCGACGTCGTGATCCAGCCGGGCACGCACCTGCGCGGCGCGACCGTCGTCGCCGAGGACGCGGTGATCGGACCCGACACCACGCTGGTCGACACCGAGGTGGGCGCCGGCGCGACGGTGCTGCGCAGCGAAGTGCACCTGTCGGTGATCCGCGAGAACGCGACCGTCGGGCCGTTCAGCTACCTGCGGCCGAACACCGACCTCGGCCCGAAGGGCAAGATCGGCGCCTTCGCCGAGACCAAGAACGCGCAGATCGGAGCGGGCAGCAAGATCCCGCACCTGAGCTACATCGGCGACGCCACCATCGGCGAGGGCAGCAACATCGGCTGCGCGACGGTGACGGTGAATTACGACGGGGTGAACAAACACCGAACGGTGATCGGCGACCACGTGCGCATCGGATCCGACACGATGCTCATCGCGCCGGTGGAGGTCGGCGACGGCGCGTACAGCGGAGCGGGTACCGTGATCAAGCGCGACGTGCCGCCGGGAGCCCTGGCGGTCTCCGCCGCGGATCAGCGGAACATCGAGGAATGGGTCCTGCACCGGCGTCCGGGCACGAGCTCGGCCGAGGCGGCCCAGCAGGCTATCGCGAGGATTGACGAGCAGTGAGCAACTGGATCGATAACCAGAAGAACCTGATGCTGTTCTCGGGGCGTGCCCACCCCGAGCTGGCGCAGCAGGTCGCCGACGAGCTCGGTGTGCAGGTCACCCCGCAGACGGCTCGCGATTTCGCCAACGGCGAGATCTTCGTGCGCTTCGAGGAGTCGGTGCGCGGCAGCGACGCCTTCGTCCTGCAGAGCGCCCCGTACCCGGTCAATCAGTGGATCATGGAGACGCTGATCATGATCGACGCGCTCAAGCGCGGCTCGGCGAAGCGGATCACGGCGGTCCTGCCGTTCTACCCGTACGCCCGCCAGGACAAGAAGCATCGCGGCCGCGAGCCGATCTCGGCGCGCCTGGTCGCCGATCTGTTCAAGACCGCGGGCGCGGACCGGATCATCACGGTCGACCTGCACACCGACCAGATCCAGGGCTTCTTCGACGGGCCCGTCGACCACATGCACGCGCAGACCATGCTCGCCGAGTACGTGCGCGAGCACTACGGCACCGAGAACATGGTGGTCGTCTCCCCCGACGCCGGCCGCGTCAAGGTGGGCGAGAAGTGGGCCGACGCCCTCGACGGCGCGCCCCTGGCCTTCGTGCACAAGACCCGCGATCCCAACGTCGCGAACCAGGTCAAGAGCAACCGCGTCGTCGGTGACGTCGCCGGCCGCACCTGCGTGCTGATCGACGACATGATCGACACCGGCGGCACCATCGCGGGCGCGGTGGGCGTGCTCAAGGAGGCCGGCGCGAAGGACGTGATCATCGCGACCACGCACGGCGTCTTCTCCGAGCCGGCCACCGAGCGCCTCGCCAACTGCGGCGCACGCGAGGTGATCGCCACGAACACGCTGCCGATCCCGCCGGAGAAGCACTTCGACAACCTCACCGTGCTCCCCATCGCGCCGCTGCTCGCGCGCACCATCCGCGAGGTCTTCGAGAACGGCTCGGTGACGAGCCTGTTCAACGGCAACGCGTAGCCACGCCGTGCCGGGCGTGCGGGGCGACTTCCGGGCCGAGATCTGGCTCGCGGAATCGACCGGCGCCTGGCACTTCGTCTCGCTCCCGAACCACCTGGCCGACGAGATCGCCGACACCGTCGACGGCTCGAAGCCCGGGTTCGGGAGCGTTCGCGTCTCGGTGACCGTCGGCGCGACCACGTGGGCGACGTCGATCTTCCCCGACGCCAAGCGCGGCACCTACGTGCTCCCGGTGAAGAAGGCCGTCCGCGCCGCGGAGGGCGTGGAGGCCGGCGACACCGTCGCGGTTTCCCTCGCCGTGACGGACTAGATTGGCCGGTATGGACGCGACGATCTATCACAACCCCCGCTGCACCAAGTCCCGCCAGGCGCTGGCCCGGCTGGAGGAGGCCGGCGCGACGGTGACGGTGGTCAAGTACCTCGACCAGGTGCCGTCGAAGGCGGAGCTGACGAAGCTGATCGCCGACGCCGGGCTCACCGTCCGGCAGGCCGTGCGCACCCGCGAGGCGGAGTACAAGGACCTCGGCCTCGCCGACGCGACCGACGACGCCCTGCTCGACGCGATGATCGCGCACCCGAAGCTCATCGAGCGCCCCTTCGTGGTGACCGCCAAGGGAACGCGCATGGCGCGCCCCACCGAGGCCGTCGACGAGATCCTGTAGCGGAGGGCGATGCTCTTCCGTCAGCTCGAGTACTTCGTCGCCCTCGCGCGCGAGCAGCACTTCGCGCGCGCGGCCAGCGCCTGCTACGTGTCACAGCCGGCGCTGTCCGAAGCGATCCGCAAGCTCGAGCGCGAGCTCAAGGTGCCGCTCGTGCTCCGCGGCTCCTCCTTCGAGGGCCTCACGCCCGAGGGCGAGCGGCTGGTGCCGTGGGCGCGCCGGATCCTCGCCGACCGCGACGCCCTCGAACACGAGGTCACGGCCCTGCGCACGGGCCTCACCGGCGAGCTCAGCCTCGGCGTGATCCCCGCGGCCGCCACCTCCGCCGCGCTGCTCACCGACCCGTTCTGCGCCGCCCACCCGCTGGTCCGGGTCCGGGTGTGGGCGGGCCTGCGCTCCGCAGACGTGGTGGAGCGGATCCGCCGGTTCGAGCTGGACGCCGGCATCGTCTACCCCGGGGGCGTGGACGTCGACGGCCTGGCCGTGACGCCGCTCTACACCGACCGGCTCGCCCTCATCGCGCGCGAGGACCTCCTGCCCGACGGCGACGGGCCTTGTCCGTGGGCGGACGCCGCGCAGCTGCCGATGTGCCTGCTCCACGAGGGCATGCACGGGCGCGACCTCGTCGACGCGGCGGCGCGGGCGCACGGGGTGCGGCTCTCGCCGCGGCTCGAGGCGGACTCGGTGGCGACGCTCCTCGCCATGGTGGGGGCCGGTCGCTGGGCGTCGATCGTGCCGCGCGCGTGGATCGCGACGTACCGCGCACCGTCGGGCACGCGGACCGTCGAACTGGAGGGCACGGAGGATCTCGCCACCTCCGTGGCCCTCGTGCGGGGCGCCGGGGAGCCGGAGTCGCCGCTGGCCCGCGCCCTCGCGGAGAGCGCGCACCGCGCCGGCTGAGTCCCTGCCTGCGGTGATCGGCGGCGCCTATCGGGCGAGCGGATCCCCGTATTGGACGCGGCGTCCGGGACGCGCGAAGGTAGTTGCAGAGGGACGAAATCAATTCTCCCCCTCAATTATTCGAGGAGTTATCATGGCGAAGATCCTGTGTGTCCTGTACCCCGACCCGGTGACGGGCTACCCGCCCGAGTACGCCCGCGATTCCATCCCGCTGATCGAGGCCTACCCCGGCGGTCAGACCATCCCCTCCCCCGCCGCGATCGACTTCACGCCGGGCGAGCTGCTCGGCTGCGTCTCAGGCGAGCTGGGCCTGCGGAAGTACCTCGAGGCCGCCGGCCACGAGCTGATCGTGACCTCGGAGAAGGACGGCCCCGAGTTCGAGCGCCACCTGGCCGAGGCCGAGGTCGTCATCTCGCAGCCCTTCTGGCCCGCCTACCTCTCGGCGGAGCGCATCGCGAAGGCCCCGAACCTCAAGCTGGCGCTCACCGCCGGCATCGGCTCCGACCACGTCGACCTGGACGCCGCGATCAAGGCCGGCATCACCGTCGCCGAGGTCACCTACAGCAATTCGATCAGCGTCGCCGAGCACGCCGTGATGCAGATCCTCACGCTGGTCCGCAACTTCGTGCCCTCGTACAAGTGGGTCGTCGAGGGCGGCTGGAACATCGCCGACTGCGTCGAGCGCGCCTACGACCTCGAGGGCATGGACGTGGGCATCATCGCGGCCGGCCGCATCGGCCAGGCCGTGATGCGCCGCCTCGCCCCGTTCGGCGTGCGGCTGCACTACTTCGACACCCGCCGGCTGCCGCTGGAGCTCGAGCAGGAGCTGAACCTGACCTACCACGATTCGGTGGAGTCGCTGGTGCGCTCGGTGGACGTCGTCGACATCCACGCCCCGCTGCACCCGAAGACCTATCACATGTTCGACGCCGAGCTGCTGTCGACGATGCGCCGCGGCTCCTACATCGTCAACACCGCGCGCGCCGAGATCGTGGTCCGCGACGACGTCGTCGCCGCGCTCGAGTCCGGGCAGCTGGCGGGCTACGCCGGCGACGTCTGGTTCCCGCAGCCGCCGGCCGTCGACCACCCGTGGCGCACCATGCCGCACCACGCGATGACCCCGCACGTCTCCGGCACCACGCTCTCCGCGCAGGCCCGGTACGCCGCGGGCACCCGCGAGATCCTCGAGGACTTCTTCGCGGGCTCGGCCATCCGCGACGAGTACCTCATCGTCGACGGCGGAGCGCTGGCCGGCGTGGGCGCGAGCTCGTACACGTCCGACGGTTCCGCCAGCCCGGGCGCGCACGTCTGATCGCCGACGGTGCGCGGCCCCGGCCCGGGCGGCGACTCAGCCGCGCCGCTCGGCCGGGCTGCGCACCAGGAGCGCGACGGCGACGCCCACCACCACGCCGATCACCGTGTCGACCCCGCGGTAGAGCAGCATCCGCACCGGATCCGTCGGATCCGCCAGCTCGGTCATCAGCATGATCAGCGGGGTGAAGAAGCCGATCGCGACGGCGTAGTGCCGGGCCGTGTAGAGCTCCGTCGGGAACAGCAGCGCGATCGCCACGAGTGCCAGCGCCGTGGGCCCGGGGTCCAGCGCCAACAGCGCCGCGGCCACCGCGAGCCCCACGAAGGTCCCGATGGTGCGGTGCGTCGCGCGGGTGATCACCAGCCCCGTCTCCGCGTCGGAGGGCCGGCCCGCGTCGATCACCGCGAGCGGGACGGCGGCGGCGGCCATCGCCCAATTGGCGTGGTCGACGCCGATCAGCACGCCCGCGGTGCCCGCGATGCCGACGGCGAGGGCGTAGCGCAGCGCGTGGATGCCCACCCCGGGGGCGGGGCGCCGGACGACCATCGCGATGCCGTCCCACCAGGGGCGGCCGCGGAACGGATCGGGTCGCCCGACCGCGCCGACCACGATGGCGAAGACCACCGTCGCGGCGCAGATCGCGAGCGCCTGCCAGGGCGGGGCGAGCCCCGCCGGCAGCGTCGCGGTCGCGCCCATCGCGAACAGGAAGAAGAACGGCCCGGCGGGGCGCAGCCGCACCGCATCGGACAGGACGGAGCAGACGGTGGCGAAGACGACGCCGACCGCCACGAGCACCCAGGGCGGTGCCTGATGGTGCGCCAGGGTGATCCCGAGCGCCTCACCCGCAATGAGCAGGCCGCCGGCCTGCACCTGGTGCACGATCCGCGGGCGGCCCTGCTCGCCCCGCCCGTACATGCCGGCGAAGGCGCCGAACTCGGCGTAGATCAGCAGCTCCGGACGGCCCCAGGCGATGAGCACCAGGCCCGGGACGAGGAGCGCTATCGCGACGCGGAGCGCGTGGCCGCCGTCGCGCAGGTCGGGCCGGTAGCGCTCGGGGAGGTTCATCCCCACCGGACGCCGCACGCGGGGTCAGGCGTACGCGGCGAACACCGCGGCGAGGATCGCGCACACGGCGGCGCCGCTGACCGCGCCGGCGGCGAGCAGCGCGTTGGTCGTGTAGGTGGCGTCCGAGGCGGGACGGCGCGGCGTGGAGACCACGCACGCGGCGACGACGCCCGCGAGCGCTCCGAGTGCCAGCACCACCACTACGATCCACGTCATCTTCGACTCCCTCCGGTCCTGTGAACAACACCCAATACCGTCGAAACGGAACCGACGACGGTGCACGGACCATCATCGCACGCGCGGCTTTTCGCGTCCCGCTGCGCCGATCGTTCTTCCCCACCGCACCGTCCAGACCTGAGTTAGGGTGAAAATCGTGGTCCCGAATCAAGTAGTGATCTCGCCGTTGACCCAAGCCGCGATGTTCGTCGTGGTGACGATCGAGCAGGGCCGCGAGGACCACGTCCACGACGCCCTCGACAACCTCTCCGGGCTCACCCGCTCGGTCGGCTTCCGGCACCCCGAGAAGCTTCTCTCGCTCACCACCTCGTTCGGCTCCGACGCCTGGGACCGGCTGTTCTCCGGGCCCAGGCCGCGGGGGCTGCACCCGTTCACCCCGCTCGACGGTCCGCGGCACCGCGCACCGTCGACCCCCGGCGACGTGCTGTTCCACGTCAAGGCGAGCACCCTCGACATGTGCTTCGAGCTGTCCTGGCGGATCCTCGAGGCGCTCGGCGACGCCGTGACGGTGGTCGACGAGGTGCACGGCTTCCGGTTCTTCGACGACCGCGACCTGCTCGGCTTCGTCGACGGCACCGAGAACCCCGCGGGCGCAGCGGCGGTGGCCGCCACCGCGATCGGCGACGAGGATCCCGACTTCGCCGGCGGCAGTTACGTGCACGTGCAGAAGTACCTGCACGACATGGGCGCGTGGCGCGCTCTGTCCGTCGAGGAGCAGGAGCGCGTGATCGGGCGGAGCAAGCTCGAGGACATCGAGATGTCCGACGATGTGAAGCCCACGAACGCCCACATCGCGCTCAACGTGATCGAGGACGAGAACGGTGAGCAGCTGCAGATCATGCGGCAGAACATGCCCTTCGGCGAGCTCGGCAAGGGCGAGTTCGGCACGTACTTCATCGGCTACTCCCGCGACCCCGGCGTCACGGAGCAGATGCTGCACAACATGTTCATCGGCTGTCCGGCGGGCAACACCGACCGGATCCTCGACTTCTCGACCGCGCACACGGGCTGCCTGTTCTTCACCCCGTCGGGCGACTGGCTGGACGCCCCGCCCGACCTCCCCGCCGACGGCGCACCGTCGGCGGAACCGACCGCAACGACCCCGCCCGCCCGCGCCGAGGGCTCACTCGGCATCGGCGGCCTCAAGGAAGGCACGCAATGAACAACCTGCACCGTCACCTCGCACCCGTCACCCCCGAGGCCTGGGAGGAGATCGAGACCGAGGCCTCCCGCACGTTCAAGCGGAACATCGCCGGCCGCCGCGTCGTCGACGTCACCGGCCCCGACGGGCCCGAGGCGGCCGCGGTCGGCACCGGACGCCTCCTCCCGGTCGACGGCCCCGCCGAGGGCGTGCAGGCGCAGCTGCGCGAGAGCCGCCCGCTGGTGCGGCTGCGCGTCCCCTTCACCGTCTCCCGCGACGCCGTCGACTCGGTGGAACGCGGCGCGCAGGACGCGGACTGGGATCCGGTGAAGGCCGCGGCGAAGCAGCTCGCCTACGCCGAGGACCGCGCGGTCTTCGAGGGCTACGCCGCCGCATCGATCGCCGGCCTGCGCGCGTCCTCGTCGAACGCCGCCATCGCCCTGCCGAGCGACCCGATCGACGTCCCCGACGCCGTCGCGGGCGCCCTCGAGGACCTGCGGCTCGCGGGCGTCGACGGGCCGTACTCGGTCCTGCTCTCGGCCGACGTCTACACCTCGATCAGCGAGACCACCGACCACGGCTACCCGATCCGCGAGCAGCTCAAGCGGTTGGTGGACGGCGAGATCATCTGGGCGCCTGCGATCGACGGCGGCTTCGTGCTGACCACCCGCGGCGGCGACTACGAGCTGCGGCTGGGCACCGACGTGGAGATCGGCTACCTCAGCCACGACGCGACGACCGTACAGCTGTACCTGCAGGAGACGTTCACGTTCCTGGCCTACACCGCGGAGGCTTCGGTCCCGCTGACCTCCTAGAACACCGCTCCACCCTCCCCTCCGATAACCGAAGAAAGGCATCCCCATGAGCGAACTCGACGGCGTTTTCGACGACATCTTCCAGCGGTTCTTCGGCAATTCGGTGGGCCGGCCCGCGACGGCGCGGGTGGACCTGAACCGCCTCCTCAACGAACAGGCGAAGTCCCTGCTCGCCGAGGCCCAGGTGGCGGCGTCCGACTGGGACAACCCGGAGATCACCCCCGAGCACCTGCTCTACGCGGCCGCGATGAACGAGCCCACGCGGGACGTGCTCGTCCGGCTGAAGCTGGACCCGGACAAGGTGGCCGCCGCGATGCAGGCCGCCGCGCAGGCGAGCGCGAACCCGGCCGCGATGGACGGCGCGCCGTCGCTGAGCCCCGCGTCGCGGCGCGCGCTGCGGGTGGCGCAGCAGCACGCCGCGCAGAACGGGCAGTCCTACGTCGGGCCCGAGCACATCCTGCTCGGCATCGCCGACAACCCCGACACCGTTGCCGCACAGGCGCTCTCCGGTGGCGGCATGGCCGCCGGCCAGACTCCGGGCAAGCCCGGCAAGGCGGGGAAGCCCGGCAAGGCCGGCACCGTCCGGCAGGCACCGCAGCAGGAGAGCACGACCCCGACGCTCGACGAGTACGGTCGCGACCTCACCGCCGAGGCCCGCGCGGGCAAGGTCGATCCGGTGGTCGGTCGCGCCGAGGAGATCGAGCAGACCATCGAGATCCTCTCCCGCCGCCGCAAGAACAATCCGGTGCTCATCGGCGACCCCGGCGTCGGCAAGACGGCCATCGTCGAGGGCCTGGCGCAGCGGATCATCAACGACGACGTGCCGAAGACGCTCGCCGGGCGGCGCGTGATCGCGCTGGACGTGAGCTCCATGGTCGCGGGCAGCAAGTACCGCGGCGAGTTCGAGGAACGGCTGACCAAGGTGCTCGACGAGGTGCGCGAGCATTCGGACGAGCTGGTGGTGTTCATCGACGAGCTGCACACGATCATCGGCGCCGGCGGTGGCGGCGAGGGCTCCATGGACGCCGGCAACATGCTCAAGCCCGCGCTGGCGCGCGGCGAGCTGCACGCGATCGGCGCCACCACGATCGACGAGTACCGCAAGTACATCGAGAAGGACGCCGCCCTCGAACGCCGCTTCCAGCCCGTGATGGTCAGCGAGCCCTCGGTGGACGACACCATCGAGATCCTGCGCGGCCTCATCGACGTCTACGAGGAGCACCACCAGGTGCGCTATGAGGACGCGGCGCTCGTCGCGGCCGCGGAGCTCTCCGACCGGTACATCACGGACCGGTTCATGCCGGACAAGGCGATCGACCTCGTCGACCAGGCCGGCGCACGGGTCCGCCTGCGCACCAAGACCCCCGACGCCGACACCCGTTCGATCGAGGACGAGCTCGGCGCGCTGCGCCGCGAGAAGGACAGCGCCGTCGAGGGCGAGGACTACAAGGCCGCCGACGAGCTCAAGGAGAAGATCTCCGACGCCGAGGAGCGCCTCGCGGCGGCGGGCGGCGGCGAGGCCGAGCCGGAGGTCACCGTCGTCGACATCGCGGAGGTCGTCTCGCGGCGCACGGGGATCCCCGTCGCGGACCTGACCTCCGAGGAGCGGGAGAAGCTGCTCCGCCTCGAGGACGACCTGCACGACCGCGTGATCGGCCAGGACGAGGCGGTGCTCGCCGTCTCCGAGGCCGTGCGCCGCGCCCGCGCCGGGCTCAAGGACCCGGGCCGGCCCATCGGCTCGTTCCTGTTCCTCGGCCCGACGGGCGTCGGCAAGACCGAGCTCGCGAAGGCGCTGGCCGCCACCGTCTTCGGCGACGAGGACCGACTGATCCGGTTCGACATGAGCGAGTTCCAGGAGAAGCACACGGTCTCGCGGCTGGTGGGTGCCCCTCCCGGCTACGTGGGCTACGAGGAGGCCGGGCAGCTCACCGACAAGGTGCGGCGCCAACCCTACTCGGTGATCCTGTTCGACGAGGTCGAGAAGGCCCATCCGGACGTCTTCAACGTGTTGCTGCAGCTGCTCGACGACGGCCGCGTGACCGACGCGCAGGGCCGCACCGTCGACTTCAAGAACACGATCGTGATCCTGACGTCGAACATCGGCGCCGACCTGATCCTGGACGCGCCGGAGGACGACTTCGAGTCGGTCATCCCCCAGGTCAAGGACCGGCTGCGGACGCACTTCCGGCCGGAGTTCCTCAACCGCATCGACGACACGGTGATCTTCCACCGCCTGGACAAGGCGCAGCTGCGCAACATCGTCGAGCTGATCCTCGACGGTACGCGGCGCCTGCTGCGCGCCCAGGACGTGGAGCTGGACGTGACCACCAAGGCGGAGGACTGGCTCGCCGACGAGGGCTTCCAGCCCCAGTTCGGCGCGCGCCCGCTGCGCCGCACGGTGCAGAAGGAACTCGACAACCGGCTGTCGTCGATGTTGCTGCGCGGCGACGTCCGCGCCGGCGACACGGTCCGCGTGGACGCCGACGACGACGGCCTCGTGCTGTCGGTGGTGGAGAAGCACGCCGACGGTTCCGTGTCCGAGGGCTCCCTGCCCGCGGGCGACGAGCCGGACGCCCCGGAGAAGGAGAAGGTATGAGCGACAAGAACACCCGCGAAGAAGAGATCGAGCACGAGCAGAAGCGCAAGCAGGAGGAGCGCGACCGACTCGAGCGAGAGGAACAGGAGCGACTGGAATGAGCGATTCGAACGAGACGGACCTCTCCGCCCTGGCGGAGACTCCCGCCCAGGCTGCTGCCGAGGCGCAGCAGGCGGAGCTCGACGCCCGCGAGGCGGTGGGCGCGGACCTCGATGACGACGGTGAGAACGTCCTCGCCGAGGAGGAGGGCATCTCCTAGCGGTGACCTGGTTCGGGGACTGGTGGCAGCACGAGGTGATCGGCGCCCAGAAGGGCCCGCTGCTGCTGAGCTTCGTCGCGTTCGTGGTCACCTTCGTCGCGACGCGGTCCGTCACACGGATGATCCGCTCCGGCCACGGACCCTTCCACGACGTCAGCGCGGGCGGGGTGCACCTGCACCACTCGACACCCGGCCTGCTCCTGCTGGTGGCGGGCGCGTTCACGGCGGTCGGCGCCGCCGGGCGCGCGCCGTGGGCCTACCTCGCGGCGCTGCTCGTCGGCGTGGGCGCCTCGCTCGTCCTCGACGAGTTCGCGATGATCTTCCACCTCAAGGACGTGTACTGGTCGCAGGAGGGGCAGCTGTCCGTCTCCGTGGTGACGCTGGCGGCGGCCTGCGTCGGGCTGGCCGTGGTCGGGGTCTCCCCCGCGAACGTCCCCGGACTGGGCGACACCGAGCGGTGGGTACGGGGCGGCGTCGCCACGCTGCTCGTGGCGCACCTGCTGCTCGTCGCCGTGACCGCGCTCAAGGGCAAGTACCCGACGGCCCTCGTCGGGCTGTTCGCCTGGCCGGTGGCGTGGGTCGCCGCCGCCCGGATCGCCCGCCCGACCGCGCCCTGGGCCCGGTGGTTCTACTCCCCCGCGAAGACGGACCGGGCCCGGCGGCGTGACCGGGAGTTCGCCGCGCGCTGGGGTCCCGTCCGGCAACGCTGGGACGACCTCATCGGCGGGCGGCCGTCGAGCTAGGCCGAGGGATGGTCCTCGCGATGGACGGTCGTGCGGCCGCCACCCGACTCCTTGCTCCGGCGGAGGGCACCGTCCGCCGACTCGATGACCGAGACGACGAACCGGCTCCGATCGTCGAAGGTCCGCAAGACCGCGGGCTCCGGGAGCTCCACCGAGGCGATGCCCGCGCTGAACGACATCCGCTCGCCGCCCGCCAGCATGGGCAGTCGCTCCTGGACGTCGTGCAGGACCGCCGCCACGGCGGGCGCACTCAGAGGCGACACGACGGCGAATTCGTCCCCGCCGACTCTGGCGACCAACGACTCCCGGAGCGCCGACCGCTGCAGCGCGACCGCCACCGCCCGGAGCGCGGCATCGCCCGCCAGATGCCCATAGGCGTCGTTGACGTGCTTGAACCGGTCGACGTCGAGCATGCACACCGAGAACCGCCCGACCGTCGACCGCATCAGCTCGTCGACCGAATCCCGGAACCCCGTCCGATTGAGCAGTCCGGTCATCGCATCGGTCGACGAGGCCGTCAGGCTCGCCCTGATCAGTTGCTTGAGCTGCCAGGTGTACAGGTAGTTGAGGATCACGACACCGCCGATCCCGAGGATGCTGACCGCGACCTGGGCGCTCACGGCGAGCGGGGTCGCGCCGTACACCTGGATCACCCGGATCCCCAGATAGACGATGACGATGCTGGAGACGACGAGATGCAGCGCCAGGGCGCGCGTCGTCAGGAAATGCGCCGCGTACGCGCCGACGGTCGCGAACAGCACGGTTCCCGCCAGCGCCGCGGCCGGGCTCTCGTACAGGACCAGAATGCTGGAGACCACGACGTCCGCGTACAGAACGAACAGCCTGCTGATCAGCTTGCGGCGCGGGCACGGATTCCACCACAGCGACGTGATCGGAAAGCGACTGACGGCGACGGCGGCCGGGACCCCCGACACACACAGGAGGGACAGCGCGATCGTGCGGGCAGCGGAGTCCCCGGCCCCCTCGGGGGTGAAGATCATGACGGCGCCGAAGATCCCGACGCACAGGGTGAAGCCGGCGACCGAGTACCGCCAGACGACGTCGCTGACGACCGCATGACGCCTCAATCGATTGAACGCCAGGCCGAGTTCGTCGCCGTTGCGGTCGGGGTGGCTACCGGTGATCTCCATGATGGCGCCGAGACTAGCAATAGTAAATGCTTGGTAATGACACGCAAAAGTTCTCTTGACCGTTATGGGAAGATCGGTCTGAGCTGCGCGAACGCACCCCGTAGCCCTCGTCGGCGCCCGGCTCGATGAGTCAGGACGCAGGGAGCAGGGTGTCGCGGAAGAGCTGGATGACGTCGTCGAGGGCCTGACGGGTGGGCTGGCCGGGCTCGTCGATGAGGTGCTCGGTGAGCACCGAATGCGGCGGCGTCGGCGCGTCCGGGTTCGCGTCCGCACCGTCGATCTCGACGGCGATGAAGGCGTCGCCCAGCTGCTCCCGGAGGAAGTCGAAGCGCTCGCCGGGCACCAGCTTGTCCGTCGTGAACCGCAGGCCCAGCACCTTGAGCCCCTGCTTGGCGCACCGCACCTTGACGGTCTCGAGGTCCTCCGGCGAGATGTCGATGTTCCGGCGCCGGCCCGGCGTGATCCCCAGGGGCATCGATGGCTGGCTGAGCACGGGCGCGAGCAGCACGTCGTCGACCGCCATACCGAGCGCGAAACCGCCGGTGAAGCACATGCCGACCGCGCCGACGCCCTTGCCGCCGCAGCGCTCGTGTTCGTGCCGGGCGAGCGCGCGCAGCCAGGAGACGACCGGCGAGGACTTACCCACCGCGAGGATGGTGAACTCCTTGCTCACGCACAGCGGCGCGATCGAGGCGCCCGCCATCGCGGCGCCCTTGAGTCCGGTGTTCTTCGGGTTGGCGTCGAGCCCCGGGATACCGAACAGCTGGGGCACGACCGCGGTGAAGCCCGCGGCCACCACCTTCCGGGCGAACTCCAGGACCTTCGGCGTGATCCCGGGGATCTCTGCCATGACGATCACGGCCGGGCCCTCGCCCTTCCGGTACACGTCACGGGTCGCCCCGTCGGCCGTGAACGACTCCTTCGCGAAGTCGGTGAGGTTGGCGGCGGCTTCTGCTCTCAGGTCCACCGCACCATCGTGCCCGACCGTCAGAGAAGGCGCTGCGCGACGGCCTCGAGCGCGGGCCACGGATCGTCGTCGAGCGCCTGCACCGCGACGTGGTCCGCGCCCGCGTCGAGGTGCGCCCGCACACCCGCGGCGACGGCGTCCCCGTCGCCGTGCACGGCCAGCACGTCGACGAGGCGATCGCTCCCGGGCTTCTCGACGTCGGCCTCGTCGAAGCCGAGGCGCCGCAGGTTGGCCACGTAGTTCTGCAGGCCGAGATAGAACTTCACCGTCCTACGCCCCAGCTCGCGGCCGCGGGCGTCGTCCTCGTCGAGCACCACCTTCTGCTCCGGCGCGAGCAGCACCCCGTCGCCGAGGATCTCGCGCGCGCTGCGGGTGTGGTCGGGCGAGGTCAGGTAGGGATGCGCGCCGGCGGTGCGGTCGGCGGCGAGGCGGAGGACCTTGGGGCCGAGGGCGGCGAGCACCGTCTGCGCCCTCGGCACGCCCTCCGCGGCGAGCACGTCCAGGTAGTCGACGAGCGCCTGGTAGGGCGTGCGGTAGTCGGCGCTGGCCTCGCGGTGCCCGGCGCCGATGCCGAGCACGAACCGGCCCGGGTACTTCGTCTCGATGCGATGGAAGGCGGCGGCCGCGGACCGCGCGTCGTCCTGCCAGATGTTGAGGATGCCCGTCGCGACGACCAGGTTCTCGGTCGCGTCGAGGAGCGGGTCGACCACCGCGAGGTCGCCGCCGGGCGAACCGCCCAGCCAGAGCGTGCCGTAGCCCAGCTCCTCGGCCCGTGCCGCGAAGGCACCGTCGACCAGTGTCGCGCCGCGCCAGATCCCCAACGTGCCCAGAGTCGTCATGGCCGGTGCAACACCGCCCGCGGCTGGATCCATTCCCGCTCGGATCACCGCGAGTCAGATCACGGCGCGCGGCAGGGTGGGCCTGGCGGGCGCGTAGAAGACGCCGGCGACGGCGCGCGCTCCGGCGCGGGCGACCGCGCGCACGTCCGCCTCGTCGCGCCAGGCGACGATGCGACCACCGTCGACCTCGAAGGTGCCCCGGACCTGGAACTGCACGCGCAACGGCCCGTAGACGAGGGCCGTGACGCGCTCGGTGACGGCCACGGTGCAGCCGGACTGCTCGGACGCCAGCAGGACCGCCTGCATCGCGACGCGGGTGCGCGCGTGCCAGCGGAAATGGCGCGCGATCGCGGCCCGGCCGCGCAGGGGCCGGCCGCCGGTACGCCGGTACACGACGTCCTTCGCCAGCAGCTGCTCGGCGATGTCGTAGTCACCGCTGCCGAGGGCGTCGACGAAGCGCTCGGCGACGTCCTGCGGCGACCACAGCGGGGAGTTGTTCACGTTATCGATGGTGCCGATGTGGCGTGGACGCCGCGCGAACTGGACATGACGGAATGGCGAAGCTTCGATTTCGCTCCTGAGCGGGCGATTCGGTAGACTGTGCGGCGACCTTCTCGGCGAGGGCGGCCCCGGCCGCCGTGATCGACGCGAACGGCACTTCTCCCGCGGATCCGCAGGGCGCAGTGCGGGCCGCCTCGGACGCCGGGGCCGCATCACCGCACCGAAGGAGTCTCATGTCCGAGACCAACAAGCTCGTCGCCACCGTCCGCACCGAGTTCGGCAAGGGCGCCGCGCGTCGCGCCCGTCGCGACGGCCTCGTGCCCGTCGTGCTCTACGGCCACGGCACCGAGCCGCAGCACTTCACCGTCGTCGCCCGCGACTTCGCCACCATCCTGCGTAAGGACGGCACCAACGCCGTGCTGAACCTGGACATCGACGGCAAGGAGCAGCTCGCGCTGACCAAGCAGGTCGTCGTGCACCCGCTGCGCAACTACATCGAGCACACCGACCTCCTCGTGATCAAGAAGGGCGAGAAGGTCACCGTCTCCGTGCCCGTCGTCGTCGAGGGCGAGCCCGCCGGCGGCACCCAGGTCGCGCAGGACCTCAACGAGGTCGAGATCGAGGCCGACGCGCTGAACATCCCCGAGAACATCGTGGTCAACGTCCACAACCTCGAGGCCGGCACCCAGATCACCGCGGGCCAACTCGACGTCCCCGCGGGCGCCACCATCGTCACCGACGCCGAGGCGCTGATCATCAACATCACCGAGATCGCCGCGGCCCAGACCGACGAGGACGAGGCCGAGGCCGCCGACGAGGCTGCCGAGTAACTGAAATGACCGACCGGCCACTCATCGTCGTGGGGCTGGGTAACCCCGGCGAGAAGTACGCCGGAACCCGGCACAACATCGGCTTCGACGTGGTCGACGAGCTCGCATCGCGCGCCCGCACCTCCTTCTCCCGGCACAAGAAGTCGGGGGCGGAGGTCGCGGGCGCGCGGCTCGTCGGCCGCCAGGTGTACCTGGCGAAGCCGCAATCCTTCATGAACCTCTCGGGCGAGCCCGTGGGCGCGCTCGCGCGGTTCTACTCGGTGGAGCCCACCGACGTGATCGCCGTGCACGACGAGCTGGACATCGACTTCGGTCTCGTCCGGCTCAAGCGCGGCGGCGGCGAGGGCGGCCACAACGGGCTCAAGTCCCTCACGCAGCACCTCGGTACGCGCGACTACCTGCGCGTCCGGGCCGGGATCGGCCGACCGCCCGGCCGGCAGGACCCGGCCGACTACGTGCTCAAGCCCTTCGCCAAGACGGAGAAGCCCGAGGTGCCGCTGCTGATCGCCAACGCCGCGGACGCGGTCGAGCTGCTGATCCGCGACGGTCTCGAGCCCGCCCAGAACACGGTGCACACCTGGTGATCGCCTTCCGCCGGGTCACGCGCGAGGACTTCCCCCTCCTCGCGTCGTGGCTCGGCGAGCCGCACAACCGGCGGTGGTGGCACCACGAGACCTCACCCGAGGCGATCGAGCGCGACTTCGGGCCGTCGGTCGACGGTGCCGAGCCCTCGCTCGACTTCCTCGCGCTGGGCGCCGGGAGCGGAGCGAGCGGGCCCGATCAGACCGACGAGGCCGGGCGCCCGTTCGGCCTGATCCAGCGGCAGCGGTGGATCGACTACGCGGACGAGCCGGAGACCGCGGCGGTCGCCGCACTGGTGGATCTCGGGCCCGCCGACTACGGCGTCGACTACCTGATCGGCTCGCCGTCGGCCACCGGGCGGGGCCTCGGCACGGCCATGATCGCCGCGATGTGCTCGGTGATCTTCGCCGAGCTCGGCGGCGAGCGGGTCGTGGTCGCGGTCGCGGCGGGCAACCGTCGCTCCTGGCGAGCGCTGGAGCGCGCCGGCTTCGCCCTCGTCGGCCACGTCGACATCCCGCCCGACAACCCCGTCGACCCGCCGGACCACGTGGTCTACGCGCTTTCGCGCCCCGCCTGACCGCGACACGATCTACCTGCGCGAACAGGTAGACTGGCTCCCCGTGAGTTCCATTGCCGACGAGGTCTCCCGCCGCCGCACCTTCGCCATCATCAGCCACCCCGACGCGGGTAAGTCCACGATGACGGAGGCCCTGGCGCTGCACGCCCGGGTGATCAACGAGGCCGGCGCTATCCACGGCAAGGCCGGCCGCAAGTCCACCGTCTCCGACTGGATGGAGATGGAGAAGGCGCGCGGCATCTCCGTCAGCTCCACGGCGCTGCAGTTCAACTACACCTCCTCCGGCGCCGGCGCGGGGGCCGAGCCGTCGGTCATCAACCTGGTGGACACCCCGGGTCACGCCGACTTCTCCGAGGACACCTACCGCGTGCTGACGGCCGTCGACGCGGCGGTCATGCTCATCGACGCCGCGAAGGGCCTGGAGCCGCAGACGCTCAAGCTGTTCCAGGTGTGCCGCCACCGCGGGATCCCCGTGATCACGGTCATCAACAAGTGGGACCGGCCGGGCCGCACCCCGCTGGAGCTGCTCGACGAGATCTCCGAGCGCATCGGCCTGACCCCCACTCCCCTGTTCTGGCCGGTCGGCATCGCGGGCGACTTCCGCGGCCTGCGCGACGTGCGCAAGGACGAGTACGTGCACTTCACCCGCACTGCGGGTGGCGCGAAGATCGCTCCCGAGGAACACCTTTCGACCGACGCCGCGCTCGATCGCGAGGGCGAGGTGTGGACCGAAGCGGTCGAGGAGACCGAGCTCATGACCGAGATGGGGCAGGGCCACGACCAGGAGATGTTCCTGGCGGGTCAGACCTCGCCCGTGATCTTCACCTCGGCGATCCTCAACTTCGGTGTGCGGCAGCTGCTGGAGGCCCTCGTCGAGCTGGCGCCCGCCCCGCATTCGCGCACCGCGATCGACGAGTCCGAGCGGGAGGTCACCGATCCGTTCAGCGCCGTGGTCTTCAAGGTGCAGGCCGGCATGGACTCCGCGCACCGGGATCGCCTGGCGTTCATGCGGATCGTCTCCGGCGAGTTCGAGCGCGGCATGGTCGTGCAACACGCGCAGACCGGCAAGCCCTTCGCCACCAAGTACGCGATGACGGTGGTCGGCCGCGACCGCGAGACCGTCGAGACCGCCTACCCCGGCGACGTCGTGGGCCTGGTCAACGCCAACGCGCTCGCCCCGGGCGACACCCTGTACGACGGTGCCAAGGTCCAGTTCCCGCCGATCCCCTCGTTCGCGCCGGAGCACTTCGCGGTGGTCCGCGCCGACTCCGCGGGCAAGTACAAGCAGTTCCGCAAGGGCATCGAGCAGCTCGGCACCGAGGGCGTGGTCCAGTTGCTGCGCAACGACGTTCGCGGCGACGCCTCGCCCGTCATGGCCGCGGTCGGCCCTATGCAGTTCGAGGTCGTCGTCGCCCGGATGAAGACGGAGTTCAACGTCGACGTCCAGGTCGAGAACCTCGGCTACTCGGTGGCGCGCCGCACGGACGCCGCCAGCGCGGATGAGCTCAACCGGCAGCGCGGCGTCGAGGTCTTCGAGCGCAACGACGGCGCGCTGCTCGCCCTGTTCTCGGACAAGTGGCGGCTGCAGTACATCGAGAAGGAGCACCCCGCCCTCTCGCTCGAGCCGCTGGTCGCCGCGGCCGACTGACCCTCGGCTCACAGAGTTGTGTTCTACAACTCAGTGCGCGGCCCGGCGACCGGGACGAGGATGGATCACGTCACGACTTCGAGAGTGAGGATCCGTTCATGACCGACATCCGCAAGGTCACCGTGCTCGGCACCGGCGTACTCGGCGCGCAGATCGCCTTCCAGACCGCGTACAGCGGCTTCGAGGTGACCGCGTACGACATCGACGACGCCGCCCTCGAGCGCGGCCGTGCCACCTTCGCCGGGCTCGTCGCCACGTACGAGCGAGAGGTCGACGGGGCCGCGGACGGCAGGGCCGCCGCCGCCCTGGGCCGGCTGACCCTGACCGCGGATCTGGCCGCCGCGGCGCGCGAGGCGGACCTGATCATCGAGGCGATCCCCGAGATCCTGGAGCTCAAGCGCGAGACCTTCGGGAAGCTGAACTCGCTCGCGCCGGAGGCGACGATCTTCGCGACCAACTCCTCGTCGTTGCTCCCGAGCGCGATCGCGGACGCGACGGGCCGCCCGGATCGGTTCCTCGCCCTGCACTTCGCGAATCGCATCTGGACGTCGAACACCGCCGAGGTGATGGGGACGCCGGCGACCTCGCCGGACGTCTTCGACACCGTCGTCGAGTTCGCCGGCGAGATCGGCATGGTGCCGATCCCCATCCACAAGGAGAAGGCGGGTTACGTCCTCAACTCGCTCCTCATCCCGTTCCTCAACGCCGGCGTCGAGCTCGCCGCGGACGGCTACGCGACGCCGCAGGACGTCGACAAGGTGTGGCGGATCGGCACCGGCTCGCCGATGGGCCCCTTCCAGATCCTCGACATCATCGGGCTGAACACGCCGTACAACATCATGTCGGCCGGCGACGAGCGCAATCGCGGCTTCGCCGCCTGGATCAAGGAGAACTACCTCGACCGGGGCCGCACGGGCCTGGCCGCGGGCAAGGGCTTCTACGACTACGAGTAGTCCGCTGCCGGGCCCGGCGCCCCCTCAGAACCGGGGGCTGTCGGCGCCCGGCGCGTCGCGGGGATGATCCCCCGGGTCGATGGGCGTCGCGGAGCTCGGCCCCGCATCGCGGGCCGATCCCGAATCCGAGTCCGGATTCATGTTTCCGGGCCACAACGCGGACCCCGGCGGCACGTTCGAGTGATTGGCGCCGCCGCCGGGCGCACCGCCGGGAGCGACCGCCGACGGGCTCACGACATGGTCTCTGGGCTGCGCGGCGGCAGGCCCGGCCGCGAGGAGGGCGGCGCCGGCTCCGGCGGCGACCAGTCCGACGGCGAGCCGTCGTGCGAGGGGCTGGACTGCGGGATTCCGTTTCTCGTTCATACTTCGACCGTACCGACGGATTTCACGAAACCGACTGGCTGAATACAGCTTTCACGAAGCCGACACAAACGGACGAACGTCACGGAACCGACGGTGGGACCGTCGCGATTCCTTCACATCACCGTGCGTGGCGTGCGCCACGGTCAGCGGGAGACGGCGAGGTTCGCGGCACAGCGAGCGCGGACTTCGCCGATGAGGCGGTCGGCCTCGGCGGCGTCGATCAGGCCGCGGGCGGCGAGGGCGAGCAGCCCGTTGATGCCGGCCCAGCACTGGATCACCTCGCTGCGCGCCGCGTCGGCCGGGTCGCCGACGGCGACGATCACCGCGTCCAGCGCCGTCGCGAGGTAGCCGCGCACCTCCGCCCGGGCGGCGCGCACCACCTCCGAGTCCTCACCGTGCACGTCGGTGAGGCCCAGGAGCCGGAAGGCGATCGGCTCGCGGCGGTGGAAGTCGAGGTACTCGTCGAAGGCCCTGCGCGCGGCCTCCTCCCCCGCGCTTCCCGCGACCGCTGCCCCCATCGCCGCGACGTGCTCGCTGCCGACCCGGCAGGCCAGCACCGCGTAGAGGTCCGCCTTCCCGCCCGGGAAGTTCGAATAGATGCTGGTCAACGCGACGTCCGCGGCGGCGGCCAGCTCGTCGACGGAGGTGCCCCGATAGCCCTGCGGCCGCCCGTACAGGTCCCGCGCCGCGTCCAGCAGCGCGGCACGCGTGCGGCGGCGGCGCTTGTCCGCGGGTTCCGTCAGGAGCGATTCCATGGCACTATCCTAGTCATACTTCGTTTTCATAGTCAGACTAGGAGAACTTCGATGACCGTCTCGCCCGATCAGCTCGACGCCGGCGCCGCCGACGGCTCCGAGATCATGCGGCAGTTCGTGCCCGCGTCGCCCTTCGTCGCTCTGCTCGGGGTGCAGCTGGAGGAGATCTCCGACGGCGCCGCCACGCTCCTCGTGCCCTACCGGCCCGATCTGACGACGGTCGGCACGATGATGCACGGCGGCCTCATCGCGGCGGCCGCGGACATCGGCGTGATGGTCGCGGCGTGGGCGGGCCGCCCGGTGCCGGACAAGCTGCGCGGCGTCACCGCGTCGCTGTCGCTGAACTTCATCGCCCCGTTGATCGCGGACGGCCTCCGGGTGCGGGCGCACCGCCTGTCCACGGGCCGGAAGACCAGCCACGTGCGGTGCGACATGTACTCGCAGACGGGCGACGTGTTGGTCGCGAGCGCTACGGGCACGTACCAGGTGGGCTGACGCCGGCACTCACACGCGGGCGCGCTGCGGGACCTCGCGGGCGAGGAGCAGCGCGACGGCGCCGAGCAGCGTGCCCGTGATCCGGCGCTGCCACGCCGCCCACGTCGGGCGCCGCGCGATGAGCGCCGCCACCGCACCCGCGGCGATCACGATCGCGGCGTTGACCAGCATCGACACCGTGATCTGGATACCCCCGAGGAGGAAGCCCTGCGCGGCGACGTGCCCGCGGGAGGGGTCGACGAACTGCGGGATCAGAGCGAGGTACATGATCGCCGCCTTGGGGTTGAGCAGGTTGGTGAGGAGCCCCATCCGGAAGAGCTTCGCGCTCGAGTCGCGCGGCAGGTCGGTGGTCTCGAACAGCCCGCGGCCGCCCGGACGCAGCGCCTGCCACGCGAGACAACCCAGATACAGCGCGCCGGCGGCCTTGAAGCCCATGAAGAGCCACGGCACCGCCACGAAGACGACGGCCAGCCCCACGTTCGCGAGGGTGAGGTAGACGAGGAAGCCCGCCCCGGTGCCGGCCAGCGAGATCAGTCCGGCCGCGCGGCCCTGGCCGATGCTGCGGGAGACGAGGTAGATCATGTTCGGCCCGGGCGTGAGCACCATCGCCAACGCCGTCACCACCATTCCCGCCACCGCGGTCCACGAAACGATCATGAGACCCATCCTCGTGAGCAACTGGCATCGGAGTACATATCCAGTCGAGTGTGACTGGCATCCGCGTGAACGCGGGCGCGACGTCGCACCCCCCGAGTTCCGGACACTATGAAATCGTGACCGCCAGTGACACCCGGAACCACGACATATCCGGTGTGTCACTGGCGGTCACGATGTCATAGCCGTTCGAGCTCACAGAGCGGCTCACGCGTTGCGAGCCGGTCCGCAGTCAGTGCGACGCGGGGAGCGGGCCGGCGCCGACGCCGACGCTCACGCGATCGCCGTCCGATGCGTGGCGACGGTCCGCGATCGCGAGCGCGATGATCGCCGCGGGGACGAGGATGTCGACGATGAGGATGCCGCCGGTGTTGCCGGGCTGGTGGTCACCGTGCGCGAACCACTGGTCGAGATGCCCGAACGCCGCGCCCCACAGGAAGATCGCGTAGCCGACGCCGTAGGCGAGCCGGAATCCCCGATGCCGGAAGACCAGGACGAAGGCCATCGCCGCGAAGCCCAGATTGGTGAAGGCGATCTCGAATTGGAAGGGATTCCCGGCGGGGAATCCGATCTCGTTCGCCATCACGTCCGGAGCGAGGAGGAAGAAGACGCCCACCCACGCCGCGCCCAGGCCGGCGGCGACGAGCATCGCCCGCTGCCAGATCTCGAGACGCTCGCCGGGCCGGCGGGAGGAGCGGACAGCGGCCCAGATCGCCGCGGCGATCGGGAAGATCAGCGGGGTGGACGTGTGGATGAGGTACTGCGTCGATGCGTTCATAACTCAGTCTTAACACGTTAATATTAACGGGTCAAGACTCCTGTAGCCTGGAGACATGAACGAACCCGACGAGGGCCTGGGCGACGTGCTCAACCACATCACGATGCTGCTCGGTGTCGTGACGCGCGAGTACGGAGCCCCCGGCGCGCTGAGCTACAGCCGGATGCGGCTCCTGGGCACCCTCGAGGAGGTGCAGCCCGCGACGCAGCACGAGCTGGCGCAAGCGATGCTCGTCTCCGACGCGGCCGTCAGCCGCATGCTGACCGCGCTCGCGCCGGAGGGGCTGGTCACCGTCGAACCCGATCCCGAGCACGCCCGCCGGCGCCTGGTGCGCCTGACGGACAAGGGTGCGGAGCAGTTCCACGCGTCGAGCACCGACTACGCGGCCCAGCTCGAAAAGGCCCTCACCGCACAGGACTTCCCGTACGAGCGCTATCTCCGCGACAGCATCGTGCTGCGCGACTTCCTCGCGACCGCTGCCGGCCGCGGCTGATCCGCGAGCGGATCAGTTGCCGATGATCGCCTCGATCTCGCGCTCCTCGACGTCGCTGACCGACGCGGGCGAGAACTTCGGGTCGCGCGTCTTGTCGACGAGCACCGCGCGGATCCCCTCGACGAAGTCGGGGCGGCGGACCAGGCGGGCGCCCACGACGGCCTCCTCGGCGAGGCACTGTGCCAGGGTCCGGTTGCGCGACTCCTGAATCAGGTCGAAGGTGACGAAGACCGAGGTGGGGCAGGCCGTGGAGAGCTGCTCGCGGGCAGTGTCGGCCCAGGCGCCGGACGTCGTGGCGAGGCCCGCGAGGATCTCGGTCACCGAGTCGCGACCGAAGACGTCGGCGATCTCGTCGAGCGGCAGGGTCGAGGCGGGGGCGGTGTCGCCGAAGCGCGCGAGGACACCGTCGAGCTCCTCCCCGGCGAGGAGGGCGGCCTTGACGTCGGGCATGGCCGACGAGGGCACGAAGTGCGTCGCGAGCCCGACGGCGAGCGCGTCGCCGGCGCCGATCCGGGCGGCGGTCATGCCCATGAGCTCGCCGAAGCCCTTCGGGAGGCGGCCGAGGATGTGCGTGGCGCCCACGTCGGGGAGGAAGCCGATCGCGACCTCGGGCATGGCGATGAGCGCCTTCTCCGAGACGACGCGGTGCGAGCCGTGGATCGAGACGCCCACGCCGCCGCCCATGTTCACGCCGTCGATGAGGGCGATCACGGGCTTGGGGAACTCCGCGAGGCGCAGGTTCATGTCGTACTCGTCGCGGAAGAACGGGGTGAAGTCCTCCCCCGCCACCACCTGGTCGCGGATGGCGCGGATGTCTCCGCCGGCGCAGTAGGCCTTGGGCGAGGCGGAGGTGAGGAGCACGCGGGTCACGGCGTCGTCGGACTCCCAGGCCTGCAGCGCCGCGTCGATCGCGTGCACCATGTCCATGGTGAGCGCGTTGAGCGCCTTCGGACGATTCAGCTCGATGTGGCCGGTGCCCCCGGCCACGGTGGTGACGATCTCGGCGTCGCTCACAGCCCACTCCTCGCGATTAGTCGCATATCCAACTAAATCAGTATGGCAGGTGCCCGCGTAACCTGGACGCGCGATGGCGAATCTTCTCGGCGCGGATGCGCTGCACCTCGAGTACCCGACCAAGACGGTCTTCGATTCGGTCTCCCTCGGCGTCAACGAGGGTGACCGGATCGGCATCGTCGGCCGCAACGGCGACGGCAAGTCCAGCCTGCTCGGCCTGCTGGCCGGCACCCGCGAGCCCGATTCCGGCCGCGTCACCCGACGCGGCGGCGTCCGGGTGGGCGTGCTCACCCAGACCGACCTCTTCGACGACGAGGACACCGTCGGCCACTCCGTGGTGGGCGACACCCCCGAGCACGTCTGGGCGGGCGACCCGAAGGTACGCGATATCCTCGCCGGCCTGCTCACGGACCTGCCGTGGGACGCGCGCCTCGGCGAGCTCTCCGGTGGGCAGCGTCGCCGGGTGCAACTGGCGCAGCTCCTCGCGGGCGAGCACGACGTGCTGATCCTCGACGAGCCGACGAACCACCTGGACGTCGAGGCCATCGAGTGGCTCGCCGGCCACCTCAAGACCCGCTGGCCCGCGAACCAGGGCGGCCTGCTCATGGTGACCCACGACCGGTGGATCCTCGACGAGGTCTGCACCGCGACGTGGGAGGTGCACGACCGCATCGTCGAGCCCTTCGAGGGCGGTTACGCCGCGTACATCCTGCAGCGCGTCGAGCGCGACCGGCAGGCGGCGTCGATCGAGCAGAAGCGGCAGAACCTCGCGCGCAAGGAGCTGGCCTGGCTGCGCCGCGGCGCCCCCGCCCGCACCAGCAAGCCCAAGTTCCGGATCGACGCGGCGAACGCGCTCATCTCCGACGTCCCCGAGATCCGCGACAAGACCGAGCTGCAGTCGCTCGCGGTCTCGCGGCTCGGCAAGGACGTCGTCGACATCCTCGACGTCGGCGTGGCGTACGGCGACAAGCAGGTGCTCAGCGACATCGAGTGGCGCGTCGCGCCCGGCGAGCGCACCGGCATCCTCGGCGTCAACGGGGCGGGCAAGTCGACGCTGCTCGGCCTCATCGACGGTGCCGTCCAGCCCACGACCGGCACCGTCAAGCGCGGCAAGACCGTCAAGGTGCAGACGCTGACGCAGCGGCTCGACGAGCTCGAGCAGCACTGGGAGGATCCGGTCCGGGTGGTGCTGGCGAACCTGGCCACCAGCTTCACCGTGGGCAGCGGCTCCAAGGCGCAGGACCTGACCCCCTCGCAGCTGCTGGAGCGGCTGGGCTTCGCGAGCGCGCAGCTCTCGACGCCGGTCAAGGACCTCTCCGGCGGACAGAAGCGGCGCCTGCAGCTGCTGCTCATCCTGCTCGACTCGCCGAACGTGCTGATCCTCGACGAGCCGACCAACGACCTGGACACCGACATGCTGGCCGCGATGGAGGACCTCCTCGACTCGTGGCCGGGCACGCTCATCGTGGTCTCGCACGACCGCTACTTCCTCGAGCGCGTCACCGACCAGCAGTACGCGATCCTCGAGCGCCGCCTGCGGCACCTGCCCGGCGGCGTCGAGGAGTACCTCGCCCTGCGGCGCGCCCAGCACGGCTCGGGCTCCGGATCCGGTTCCGGCCGTGCGGGTTCGACGGTGACCGACGCCCCCGCCGAGTCCGGGCTCAGCGGCGCCGAGCTGCGGGCCGCGCAGAAGGAGGTCACGGCCGTCGAGCGCCGGATGACCAAGCTGACGGAGCAGGTCGAGAAGGCGAAACTCGCGCTGGCCGAGCACGATCAGGGCGACTACGCCGGCCTCGCGGACGAGATGAAGAAGATCTCCGCGCTGGAGGACGAGCTGGCGGAGCAGGAACTGCGGTGGCTCGAGCTGTCGGAGGCGCTGGAGAGCTGAGCGGCACCGCCTGCCTCCGCCCGCAAAGATCTCCGTTCGCCGTGCCGAACCGATCCGCGGCTCAGCACAGGGCTACTCTATGAGGCCGATCGCCCTTGCATAATTCCCCAGCTTTGTCAGAACGTAATTTGCAATCTCTGCTCGACCCGTTGTAGTACGCCACATAACTGGCTCTTCCCGTTTCAGAGTGCGTTGACGCGGTCGGCGAGCTGGCCGGAGTGCAGTAGTGACCGCAAGATGTAGTGCTCGAGGTTGCGGAATCCGAGGGCGATGCCGCGCAGGTGCTCGAGTCGGCCGTTGATCGCTTCGACAGGGCCGTTGCTGGCGTCGGTGTCGAAGTAGGCCAGCACCTGGGCACGCTTGCGCCACAACGTCCTGCCGAGCTGCGCCAGCTCGCCCAGGCCGGGCGGCAGACCGCCTCGGATCTTCTCGAGCAGTGTGAGCATCAGCTTTTTGCCGGTGGCCCGGTTGGGCTGCTGGTAGGCGTCGATGAGCTGCAGATACACCTGCCGAGTCACGTCGACCGCCACGTGCATCTCGTCGGCGGCGAGCCCGGCATCGAGTCGGGTCTGCTGCTTGTCGGTGAGCAGCGCGGGGCGGGTGAGCACCAGCCGGCGGATCCCGTAGAGCGGATCCCCCTTGCGGCCGCGGTGCCCGCAGGTGAGCTGCTGGATCCGCTGCCGGCACACGGTCAGTTTGTCCGCCGCGAGGTGCACCACGTGGAACGGGTCCATCACCGTCACCGCCTGCGGGAGTTCGGCTTCGGCGGCGGTGCGGTAGCCGGTGAACCCATCCATCGCCACCACCTTCACCCGGTCCCGAAACGCCTGGTCGCGGGCTTTGAGCCAGCCTGCGAACGCAGCCTGCGAGCGGCCGGGAACCATGTCCAACAGCCGCGCTGGGCCGGTGCCATCGAGCACCGGCGTCAGGTCGACGATCACCGTCACTGACGACGGATCCCCCTGGCCTTGGACGTGTTTCCACGTGTGCTCATCAACGCCGATTACCCGCACGCCGTCGAGGTGATCGCCGTCGTAGACCAGGCTGCGGCACGCGGACAACGCGAGTGAGTTGACCGTGTTCCAGCCGACCCCAAGCACCTTGCCGACCGCGGAGATGCTCATCTTGTCGCACACCAGACGCTGCAGGATCCACCGCGTGACTCGGTGGGTGCATGAAGCGCGCCGCGCGGCGACCTGGTCGATACCTGCCCGGAACACCTTCACCGCGCACCCCGCGCGCTCGCAGTGCAGCCGCGGAACGCGCAGGTGAAGTCGGGTCGGAAGGCCCGCCAGCGGGAGATCCGTCAGCGACCGCACCACCCGATCCCGCAGCCGGCCCTCTGTGCCGCAGCCTGGGCAATGGAGATCCGGTGCGAGAACTTCGGCGAGCAGGTGCGTGAGCTGCGGTTCCGCAGCCGCGCCGGTGATCGTCACCCCCAACTCCACGGTCCGGCAGATCGTGTCCGCGACAGCAGAGGCAACAGCAGCAGTAGGCTCAGTCATGGGTCCTGTGGGTGCTCGGCAAGGCGTGTAGGAACCCTCATCGAAACACCCCAGGACCCCCTACATCTTGCGGCTCGCCGCGTCAGACCCGAACCCGGTCATGCACTCCCGATCGGGAAGAGCCACATAACTTCCACGCGAGTTGGCTCCCCGTCTCGCATGACGTACAGATCCGAATCGTATCGCAACGTAGTGCCGAGCGGCTTCTCAGCCTCAAATGAGGCCACAAGACCGGACGACAATAGACCCTCACCAATTGCGCGATTGAGCAGTCCGTCATCATTTCGAGCGATTCGCGCGAGCCCTTCGAAGGCGGTCTTCGTGTTGCCGCCGGGTTTGATACCTCGCCGTCGCGTCCCCAAGGACTTGCCTGCCATGATCAACCCTAGCTCAGAGCTCATTAGCCTGGAATCCGCCTGTCGATCTTTACTCACCGACATACCCTCCGCCTTCATGAGCTCCCGAAGCTTTTCGTTAGCATGCTGCCGCGCAATTGCTAGGGCAGTGAATACGTCGAGATGAATGACCTTCACATCGAGCACGGTTCCGAGAATCCCGAGATCGTCAGGGCGCTTCTTGAGCTCCTGCACGATGTTCGCCCCGGTCGAATTGATCAACCGGTCAATGTCGGCATACGCAAACCCTCCGCGTGTGAGTGCCGCAACGTCGCCCTCTACATCGTTTCCTGCGACGACGACTACCCAGAGACGGAATTGCTCGACCTTTAGAAGCTTCTTCACCTTGGCGTCATTCCGGAGCAATTCTCGCCGAATTGCGCCTAAGTAGTCACCGATCGTAGCTTCTCGCAAAGCGATCTCTCGTGCTCGTTCTTCCGAAATCCCGAGCGCCGACAGTGAGGCACCGTCGTTCAGGGCGGCAATTGTACGCTCTGCAATCTGCGTGAACGCAGACTGCGGTGGACCGACAAATCGCAGAACCCCGCCGTCGTGACCCATAAGAGCCTTTCCACCTAGACGAGTCCCCAACTCCACAAGTGATTTCATGAGCGGGTCGGTGTTAGTTGGCCAAACGACGAGCGTATCAGCACCCTGCGAGCTCCGAACGAAGGTATTGATCGCGTGCATCGATGCCTCCAGCGCAGGCTCTGTGACATCAAGCAGCGCTTCTCGACCTTCAATGACGATCACGCGGGCGTTCTCCGATGCGCCAATCCTCCGCAAGCGCTCCGCGATGTCCTCCTCTTGGGCAACCCTTTCCGTCACAACCCCTTCGCGGAAGAGGTGGACTGTGTCGAGGAAGGTGGATTTTCCGGCACCGGGCTCGCCGCGAAGCACGACGAACCCACCACGACGGGCGGCTCTCAGATCGACAAATCGCTCGTCCAGGGCTTCCAAGGACTCATCGACGGGCGAGATCAGCGACCTCAGAGTTCCTGTGCCCGACGATCGGATCATCTCGAATCGGTCGGGGACGTTGAGGTCCTCACGATCAGGAGTTGGCTCAGTTCCGCTCACGATCTCAAGTTCGTGCCCTACGGGCGCGGAAGCGGTTGAATCCGACACAAGCTTCGTGTCTGAGCTACCGATCATTGCCGCAAACAGCACATCGTTGGTGTTCCTCATAGTTGCAACGCCTCTGCCGCCTCATACAGCTGCGCACGGGCACTCGCCGATCGCGCCGGGACAGTCTCGCAGCGCAGACGCACACGTCGCCGCACTGGAGGACGAGCTCGCCGAGCAGGAGCTGCGCTGGCTGGAGCTCTCGGAGGCGCTCGTGTAGGCGGTCGCTCACGAATTTCCACTCCTCGTGGCAGGCGCGACGCAGATGTCCGCGGCCGGCCGCTGAGTTGGAATTCGTAGACGCGATCATGCCGAAGCGCCGGCCGAGGCGCGGTTGACCCGCGCGCCGACCGGCGCTTCCTCGCTCGGCTCAAGCGACGTTCGCCGCGTACTTCGCCGGGTCCGAGTCGAACTTCGGGGCGCACGAGGGGCAGCAGAAGAAGTACCGCTCGCCGTCGAAGTCGCGGAACAGTCCGCGCGCCTCGGCGGTGGACTTCACCACCGGGTTGCCGACCATGACGGGGCAGGTGGTGTTCTCGTCCGCCGCCTGCGCGGTGTTCGCGGGCGCGACGCTCAGCCGGATGTCCTCGGGCTGCGAGGAGTTCGTGCTGCAGCAGCTCATGTCGGTGGTGTCCTCTCGATCGGTGGAAGGGATCCGGTCTCCGGGGCGATCGGCCGGAGCCCGCCCCGCCGCGCTGCGGAATCCACGCAGGCGCAAGCTGTTCCCGACGACGAAGACGCTGGAGAAGGCCATCGCCGCGCCGGCGAGCATCGGATTGAGCATGCCGAGCGCCGCCACCGGGATCGCCGCGACGTTGTAGGCGAAGGCCCAGAACAGGTTCGTCTTGATCGTCCGGAGGGTGGTGCGCGACAGGCGGATCGCGTCGACGGCGGCCCGCAGGTCCCCGCGGACCAGGGTGATGTCCGCCGCCTCGATCGCGACGTCGGTGCCCGTGCCCATCGCGAGTCCCAGGTCGGCGGCGGCGAGCGCGGGGGCGTCGTTGACCCCGTCGCCGACCATCGCCACGACGCGGCCCTCGGCCTGCAGGCGGGTCACCACGGCGACCTTGTCCTGCGGCATGACCTCGGCGATCACCTCGTCGATGCCGACCTCCGCCGCGATCTTCCGGGCGGCGGCCTCGTTGTCGCCGGTGAGCAGCACGGGCGTCAGACCCAGTGCCCGCAGCTCCCGGATCGCCTCCGCGCTGGTGGGCTTCACGACGTCGGAGACCACGAGGATCCCCCGCGCCGCGCCGTCCCAGCCGACCGCGACGACCGTCGCGCCCTGCGCCTCGGCGTCCGCCTTGGCTGCGACGAGCCCGTCGGACAGGTGCAGCGCCCAGTCGGCGAGCAGCGACTCGCGACCCACGATCACGCCGTGGCCGTCGACGACACCCTGCACACCCTGCCCCTCGACGTTCGCGAAACCGTCAACGGGAGAGAGGATTCCGACCTTCTCCGCCGCGCCCTTGGCGATCGCCTGGGCGATCGGGTGCTCGGAGGCGTCCTCGAGGGCGCCGGCGTAGCGCAGCACGTCGAGCTGGTCGACGCCCTGCTCGGTGATCACGTCGACCAGGGTCATCCGGCCGGTGGTCACGGTGCCGGTCTTGTCGAGCACGACGGTGTCGACGCGGCGGGTCGATTCGAGGACCTCGGGCCCCTTGATGAGGATGCCCAGCTGGGCGCCCCGGCCGGTGCCGACGAGCAGCGCCGTCGGCGTGGCGAGGCCCAGCGCGCAGGGGCAGGCGATGACGAGGACGGCGACCGCGGCGGTGAACGCCGCCGAGACCGGGAAGCCCGCGCCGAGCCAGCCACCCAGGGCGACCGCGGCGATGGCGATGACGATCGGCACGAAGACGCCGGAGATCCGGTCGGCGAGGCGTTGCACCTCGGCCTTGCCGGTCTGCGCCTCCTCCACGAGCCGCGCCATCTGCGCGAGCTGCGTGTCCGCGCCGACGCGGGTGGCGCGCACCACGAGTCGTCCGCCCGCGTTGACCGTGGCGCCGGTGATCGCGTCACCCGGTCCGACCTCGACGGGCACCGATTCGCCGGTGAGCATCGAGGCGTCGACCGCGGACGTCCCGGAGACGACCACGCCGTCGGTGGCGATCTTCTCGCCGGGCCGCACGATGAACTCGTCGTCCGCCCGCAGCTCGTCGACGCCGATCTTCACCTCGGCCCCGTCGCGCAGGACGGAGACCTCCTTGGCGCCGAGCTCGAGCAACGCGCGCAGCGCCGCCCCGGCCCGCCGCTTGGAGCGCTTCTCGAAGTAGCGCCCGGCGAGGATGAACATGGTGACGCCGGCGGCCACCTCGAGGTAGATGTTCGCGGCACCGTCGGACGGCGCGAGCGTGAGGGAGAACGGGTGCGTCATCCCCGGCTCCCCCGCGGTGCCGAGGAAGAGGGCGTACAGCGACCACAGGAACGCCGACAGTGTGCCCATGGAGATGAGCGTGTCCATCGTGGCCGTGCCGTGCTTGAGGTTCGCCCACGCCGCCTTGTGGAAGGGCCATGCGCCCCACAGGATCACGGGCGAGGCCAGCGCCAGCGAGGCCCACTGCCAGTAGGTGAACTGCCACGCGGGGATCATCGCCATGGCGATGACGGGCACGCTGAGCACGACGGCGCCGATGAGCCGGGTGCGGAGCGAGGCCAGCTCGACGTCCGCGGGGGTGCTCTCCTCGCCGCCCGGCCCCGACGGTGCCGCCGCCCCGGACAGCGTGGCGCTGTAGCCGGTGCCGACGACCTCGTCGATGATGCGCTGCGGGTCGACGCCCTCGGGCGCGACGACCTTCGCCTTCTCGGTGGCGTAGTTGACGGTGGCGCTCACGCCGTCGATCTTGTTGAGGCGCCGCTCGATCCGATTGGCGCACGAGGCGCAGGTCATGCCACCGATATCCAGCTCGATGTGCGCGCCGCCGGTGGTACTGCCGGGTGTGCTCATGGTCGATTCCTCCTCTTCTGTGGTGGTCAGTGCCCGCCGTGGCCGTCGGCCGGAGCGGGGGCGGATGGGGTCGTGGGGTTCGGCGGCGCCGCGGACGCGGCCGCGTCGACGACGAAGCTCGCGGTGCGCACCACCCCGTCGACCTGGAAGTCCAGGTACAGCAGGTAGCGCCCCTCGGTGGGGGCCTGCGTCTGGAAGGCGATGGCGGGCCCGCCGGTGTCCCCCGGCTTCGGCTCGGCACCCTCGGGGTGCACGTGCAGGAAGGCGAGATCGCCCTGGCGGAGCGCGACGAGGTGGCCGAAGGCGCCGAGGTAGGGCTGCAGCGCGGTGACGGGCGCGCCGTCGCGGCTCACGCGCAGCGTGACGGGGCTCGAGGCACCGGCGACGAGGTCACCGTCGAGCTGGACGGTGAAGCCGTCCACCTGAGCCGTGCGCGACGGGGCCGGGTCGGCGGGTGCGTAGCCGCCGGCGACCTCGACGGTGCGCGTGAGCGTGACGGCGGACCCGGTCGCGGGCGCGAAGTCGGCGTAGAGGCGGTAGGTGCCCGCCTCGGCCCAGCTCCACGGCAGCGACCAGACGCCGGTGGCGCGGTCGAGCGTGGGATGGACGTGGCGGAACAGGCTGCCGTCGGTGCGGACCACGATGAGGTGCAGGTCCTTCTCGTGCGTGGTCGTGTACGCCGTCACGGGTGCGCCGGCGGCGTCCTCGATGCGGAAGCTCAGGGCGCCGGCCTCCCCGACCGCGCGCGGCGCGGCGACGGGGGCGAAGGTGAGCCCCTCGGCGCTGAGCGAGACGCCCTTGAGCGCGGTCGGCGCCGCGGGGGCGGCTGCGGCCGGGGCGGCGTGCCCGCCGTGGCCCTGGTCCGCCTGCGCGTTCCACTGGGCGACGGTGCCGTCCGGCACCACCGCGCCGGCGATGCCGTAGGCGCCGCCGAAGGCGATCACGAGGCCGGCGCCGTAGACCGCCAGCTTGGCCGCCGGATTCATCGAGCGCCGCGTCGTCTCCCGGCCGTCCATGGTTCCTCCTCGATCAGGGGTACCCCCAGTGGGTATCTGATTCGAACCATATACCCCTAGGGGGTATGTCGCAAGGAGTTGTCCGTCATTCATCCGAGAGGGTGGGGTGAGGCGCGCGGCGGCGCGAGGGGGCGTGCGCCTACGGCACGACGGTGGCGCCCGGCACCGGGCCCGAGGCGACGCGCACCGTCCGGCAGACACCGGCGCCCGCGAGCTCGGTGCCCACGTCGACGGCGTCGTCGGCGCTCGCGCAGAGGAACGCACAGGTGGGGCCGCTGCCGGAGACGATGCCGGCGAGCGCGCCCGCCTCGATGCCGGCGCGCAGCGTGCGCCGTAGTCCCGGCTGCAACGAGAGCGCGGCCGCCTGCAGATCGTTGGTGAGCAGCGGCGCCAGGCGGTGCGGATCGCCGGATGCCACGGCGGCGAGCAGCGCGTCGGGACTGCCTGCGCGCGGCGGATCGCCGGCCTCGCGCAGCCGGTCGAGCTCGCGGTACACGGCGGGGGTACTCAGGCCCTCGCGGGCCAGCGCGAGCGTCCAGTGGAATTCGCCGCGGGCCAGCGCGGGGATCAGCCGCTCGCCGCGGCCGGTGCCGAGCGCGGTGTGACCGTGCAGCGAGAAGGGCACGTCGGAGCCGAGCGTCGCGGCCACCTCGTCGAGGTCGTCGCGGCCGATCTCGAGGCCCCAGAGGGTGGCGGCGCCGAGCAGCGCGGCGGCCGCGTCCGCGGATCCGCCGGCCATCCCGCCCGCCACGGGGATGCCCTTGGCGATGTCGATGCGCATGTTCGGGTCCCGGCCGTACCGCTCCGCGAGCGCGACGACGGCGCGCGCCGCCAGGTTGGTGGGGTCGGTCGGCACGTCGCGGACGCCCTCGCCGGTCACATGCAGGGTCAGCGCGTCGGACGGGGTGAGGGTCACGTCGTCGTGCAGGGAGAGCGCCTGGAAGACGGTGACCAGCTCGTGGAAGCCGTCGGGCCGCACGTCGCCCACCCCGAGGTGGAGGTTCACCTTGGCGGGCGCCCGCACGGTCAGGGGGGTCGGTACCACGGAAAGCACGCGGTCCAGACTACGGGGCGGCGTCGGCGGGCCGAGCGGCGGCGAGGGCGGCGAACTGCTCGACCGACAGCTTCTCGCCGCGCTCGCGCGGGTCGATACCCGCCGCGACCAGCAGCTCCTCCGCCGCGGCGGGCGATCCCGCCCAGGTCGCGAGGGCGGCGCGCAGGGTCTTGCGGCGCTGCGCGAAGGCCGCGTCGACGGCCGCCCACAGGCGGACCCGGTCCACGTCGGGCCGGCCGCCGGGGCCGTGCAGGTCGATCCGGACCAGGCCGGACTCCACGTTGGGCTCGGGCCAGAACACCGCCCGCCCGACGGTGCCGGCCTTGCGCACGCGCCCGTAGTACGCCGCCTTCACCGACGGGACGCCGTAGACTCGCGAACCCGGGGGCGCGGCGAGCCGGTCGGCGACCTCCAGCTGCACCATGACCAGCACGGTCCGCAGCGTGGGGACCTCGGCCAGCAGGTGCAGCAGCACCGGCACCGAGACGTTGTACGGGAGGTTCGCGACGAGCACCGTCGGCGATCCTGCGACGGACACCTGCGCACCGGAGACCTTGAGCGCGTCCTCGCCGATCACCGTGAGGTTCCCCGCGAGTTCCGGCGCACGTTTGGCCACCGTCTTCGGGAGCTGTTCCGCGAGAACGGGATCGATCTCAATGGCGGTGACGGAGGCGGCGGCGTCGAGCAGCGCGAGGGTGAGGGAGCCGAGGCCGGGCCCCACCTCGAGCGCGACGTCGTCGGGGCGCACGTCGGCGGCGGCGACGATCTTGCGGACCGTGTTCGGGTCGTGCACGAAGTTCTGCCCCAACGTCTTGGTGGGACGAACGGACAACTGCCCGGCCAGCGCGCGGATCTCCGCGGGGCCGAGCAGTCGTGCTTGATTCTTGAACTCGGCGCCGGTCACAACGGCTGAGTCTACTTACTCCGAGTTGCCGGACAGGCCCAGCTTCGACGAGCACGAGGGCCATGCGCCCCAGCCCTGGCCGCGGAGGGTCTTGCGGGCGATGTCGATCTGCTCCTCGCGGGTCGCGAGATCGGCGCGGGGCGCGTACTTGCCGCCGCCGAACGCGATCCACGTCTGCTGCGTGAACTGGACGCCGCCGTAGAAGCCGTTGCCGGTGTTGATGGCCCAGTTGCCGGTGGCCTCGCACTGCACCAGGCGGTCCCACACGGAGCCCGGTGCCACGTAGGGCGCGCCCGGGGCGGTGCCGACGGCGGTGACGCCGGCGATGCCCGCGTCGAGGACCTTGGAGCCGATCCGCTCGCGGGAGACGACCTTGCCGTCCACCACGTGCTCGCGGTACTGGACCTCCTGCTTGCCCGGCTTGCCCGGGTTCGTGACCTGCGTCTTGCCGTTGGTCAGCTTCGGGTCGTCGACCTTCTTCGGCGGCGCCGTGTACGGCTCGGTGACCGTCACGGTGGCCGTCCGGTTCCGGTTGACCGAGATGGTCATGCCGGGGGTGACGGGGGTGTTGGCGCTCGGCTTGACGGCGTCCTGCTGGATCAGCGGGACACCCATCTTGGCCAGGTACTCGCCGACGGTGCGCCCGGCGGCGTTGGCGACGACCTTGCCGCCCGCGTCGAGCACGGTGGCGGTGACGGGCGTGACCACCGAGACGGCAGCACCGTCGAGCGGCACCTGCGCGTCGAGCGGGAGGGAGACGAAGTTCTTCGCGTCGCCGAGGCCGGCCGAGGCCAGGGCGGCGCCCAGCGTCAGGTCGGTGGTCTTGACAGTGCGGACCTTGCCGTTGACGTTGACCGCGATGTCGCGGTCGTGCTGCACGGTGATCTGCTGACCGGGCTTGACCGACTCGCCGAGGCCGGGGCTCACCCGGTCCGAGGCGTCGGCGTCGATGCCGGCGGAGCCGAGGATCGACTTCACCGAGCGGCTCATCGTGGAGACCTCGTGGGTCTGCCCGTCGACGGTGACCGTGAAGTCCTGGTACAGCGCGGCGGCGGTGCCGCCGGAGGCCATCAGGGCGACCAGCATGGCGCCGGTGACGGCGCGGACCGGGGTGTTCTCGAGCTTCGCCGACAGGCCGTCGAGGATTCCGGGCTTGTCGTCGTCGGACGCGGTCTCCGCGGCGGGCTCGAGGGCGTCGTCGGCCTCGGTGTCGAGGACGGCGGGCTCGGGGAGCGCCTCGGCCTGCGGGTGCTCCGCGTTGTACTTCTCCTCGGCCTCGAGGGCCAGGCTCTCGGCCTCCGCGACGGCGTCGTCGCCGTAGACCTCGGCCTCGAGGTCGATGATCTCGCGGTCCGCCTCGGGATCGAGGGGCCGGCCCTCGATGTCGGTGAACCGGGCGAAGACCTGGGTCACGTCGAACTCGGCGGTGCGCTCCCGGGTGGAACCGAAGGCGCCGCGGCGCGGGTGCGAGGTGGGCTGATCCACCGTGGTGGTGTTGTCGTCTGCGTCGAGCTCAGGCACTGGTGACTTCCCATGGGTGGACTGCAGGTGTGGCGCTCGGCGACGTTTCGGTCGCCGTTACATCACAGTACGGTAACGGAGAAGTGGGAGGCGTGCCAGCTTCTGTTCATTTCGCGCCCGCGAATGTGGCCCCGAACACACGCTCCGCCGTCGCGGTGGTGGCCGCCGCGATCTCCTCGGGAGCGACTCCGCGCAGGTCAGCGAGGTAGCGCGCGGTATACGGGATGCAGTACGACTCGTTGGGCGTACCCCGGTACGGGTGGGGTGTGAGATACGGCGCGTCGGTCTCGACGAGCAGTTGATCGTCCGGAACGAGGCGCGCGGCCTCCTGCAGCTCCGTCGCGTTCGTGAACGTCACGGTGCCCGAGAAGCTCAGGACGTAGCCGCGGTCCACGCACTCGCGCGCCATCGCCGCGTCGCCGGAGAAGCAGTGGAAGATCACCGTCTCCGGGGCGCCGAAGCGCTCGAGGTCCGTGAGGATGTCGGCGTCCGCCTCACGGTTGTGGATCATCAGCGGCTTGCCCAGTCGCTTCGCCAGGTCGATGTGCCACTCGAAGGCCGCGTGCTGCTGCGCCGGCGTCGCGACGTCCTCCCGCTTGCCGAGCCAGTACCAGTCGAGGCCCGTCTCGCCGATCGCCACGCACCGCGGGTCGGCGGCCAGGCGCTCGAGCTCCGCCGGCGCACCGTCGACCTCGAGCTGGTGCGCGTCGGTCGGGTGCAGGGCCACGGCGGCGAAGACCCGCTCGTCCCAGCGGCTCGCCTCGATGACGTACCGCGCCTGGTCGAGATCACAGGCGACGGTGACCACACGGTCGACGCCGACGGACGCCGACCGGTCGACCAGCTCCCGCACGGCCTCGGGCGTGCGGGCGCGGCATCCGTCGAGGTGCGTGTGCGCGTCGACGAGGCCGGGCAGCGGCGCGGGCAGCGGAGGCGGCGGCTTCTTCTTCCCCATGCGCTCCATTGTCCCGGTACCGCTCCGGGGCCCCGTCCTCGGACCATGTTTAATCCGACGTTAAGCAGCCGCGAAGCCGTGCCTGGTGTGCTCCGTGCGGTGTCCGACCGAGGAGAACGAATGAAGAAGTCCGTCCTGTCCGCCGCTGTCATCGGCGGTGCCGCGTTGCTCGCCGCCTGCAACACGACCGGCGGGGAGCCCGTCGCGGCCCCGTCGTCGGGATCGCCGGCCGTCTCGTCGTCGGCGGCGCCCGGCGCGCCCGCCGGGACGACGGTGCCGGTCCCCGCCGGCCTGGACTACGGCGCGCACCCGACGAAGGCCCGCACGATCACCGCCTCGGAGAACCGGTCGTGGGTGGCCGAGGGCAATCGGATGGGCGACGAGGCGCTCATCCAGGCCAACGAGGTCGACCCGCGCCTGATCCTGGGCGGCGCAGGGCTGCGCTCGTACCCCGTGCTCGTCGGCGACGGCCTCCGCAGCCGCGTGCCCGACGCCACCGCCCGGGCCTTCCAGGCCAACAAGATGCGGGTGGGCATGACGACCACGCGCGGCGACGCGCTCGACAAGCCGACCGTCGCGGTGCGGATCGGCCTCTACCGCTTCGAGACCCCCGACGCCGCGAAAGCGGCCCTCGACGCCATCCGCACCGCCACCGCGTCCGCACCGAAGGTCCGCGTCACCGTCGACGGTGCGCCCGACGTGCTGGCCTCCGAGTTCAAGCCCGGCACCGTCGACGCCTACGTCGTGCAGGGGCCCTTCGTCGTGAACGTCAGCGGCACGGGGCCGACCACGGACCAGGGCGCGCAGTTCGTGACCAAGGCCTACGGTCTGGAGCTGCCGAAGCTCAAGGCGTTCACGCCGACCGCCGTCGACCAGATCCGCAAGCTCGACCTCGACAAGGACGGCATCCTGTCCAGGACGCTCCCCGCGCCCGACGCGCAGGATCCGACCCTCTTCGAGAACTGGTACACGTGGAACGGGCAGCTGCACCGAATCCAGGACATCACCAGGACCGAGACCTATCTCGCCGCCGGCATCGACCTGATCGGCAACACGGGCGCCGGCAGCGTCGTCTATCGCACGCGCGATGCCGCGGCCGCGACCACGATGGTGCAGACCGCCGCCGCCAAGAACCCCGCCGTGCCGGGCATCCCCCAGCTCCCGTCGGTGAAGTGCATGACTGGCGGCAGCCTCACGTACTGCTGGGTGCCCGTCGGGCGCTACGTCGGATCGGTCCAGGACAGCAACGCGGCGCTCGCGCGGCAGAAGGCGGCCGCCCAGTTCTCCATCCTCGCGACCACGCCGTAGGCCCGCCGGCCGGGCGCGGGAGACCGCGTCCGGCCGAGGTACCGCGGCTACTCGGCCTCGGGCTCGACGTACCGGGGGAAGACGCCCTGCGGCTTGGGGAGCGCGGTGCCCGCGGCCAGTCGGGTGCCGACGGCCTCGAACGTGCGCCGGTCCTTCGGCTGCTCGAGCAGGGTCAGCAGTTCCTCCGCCGACTCCGGCATCACCGGCTGCAGCAGCAGCGCGACCTGGCGGACGACCTCGGCGGTCGTGTAGAGCACCGTCCCCATGCGCTCGGGGTCGCTCGCCTTGAGCTTCCACGGCTCCTGCGCCGAGAAGTACCGGTTGGTCTCGGCGAGGACCTCCCAGATCGCCTCGAGGTACAGGTGCAGCGCCTGGTCGCCGACGTGCCGGCGGACCGTCGACAGCAGGCCGTCGGCCCGGGCGAGGAGCGCCTCGTCGGCGGGCGTGAACGGGCCCGGCGTGGGGACCGTGCCCGCGCAGTTCTTGTTGATCATCGACAGCGAGCGCTGCGCCAGGTTGCCCAGCTCGTTGGCGAGGTCGGCGTTGATCCGGCCGACGATCGCCTCGTGGCTGTAGCTGCCGTCCTGGCCGAAGGAGACCTCGCGGAGCAGGAAGAAGCGCAGCGCGTCGAGGCCGTACTCGGCGATGAGGGCGTGCGGGTCGACGACGTTGCCGACCGACTTGCTCATCTTCTCGCCCTTGTTGAACAGGAAGCCGTGGGCGAAGACCCGCTCGGGCAGCTCGATCCCGGCGCTCATGAGGAACGCCGGCCAGTACACGGCGTGGAACCGGATGATGTCCTTGCCGATGATCTGCAGCTTCGGCGGCCAGAACGTCTGGAACTGCGCCGACCCCGTGTCGGGGTAGCCGGCGCCGGTGAGGTAGTTGGTCAGCGCGTCGACCCACACGTACATGACGTGATCCGGGTCGCCGGGGACGGGCACGCCCCAGTCGAAGGTGTCGCGGCTGATCGAGAGGTCCCGGAGTCCGCCCTTGATGAAGCTGACGATCTCGTTGCGCCGCGTCGCGGGCTCGAGGTAGCCGCCCTCGCGGTCGAGCAGGGCGAGCAGCCGGTCCTGGTAGGCGGACAGCTTGAAGAAGTACGACGCCTCCTCGGTCCACTCGACCTCGGTGCCGGTGTCGGTGGAGACGCGGGTGCCGTCCTCGGTGACCGTGGTCTCGTCCTCGGCGTAGTAGGCCTCGTCGCGCACGGAGTACCAGCCCGAGTACTTGCCCAGGTAGATGTCGCCCGCGTCGACCATCTTCTGCCAGATGGCCTTCGACGCCTCGTAATGATCGGCATCGGTGGTGCGGATGAACCGGTCGAAGGTCGAGCCCACGGCGCGCTGCAGCGCCTCGAAAGCGGCGGCGTTGCGATCCGCGAGCGCCTTGACCTCGATGCCCTCCTTGGCGGCGGTCTGCTGCATCTTGATGCCGTGCTCGTCCGTGCCGGTGAGGAAGAAGACCTCGTGGCCGTCGAGTCGCTGGAACCGCGCGATCACGTCGGTGGCGATGTACTCGTAGGCGTGCCCGATGTGGGGCACGCCGTTCGGGTAGGCGATCGCCGTGGTGATGTAGAAAGCCTTGTCTGCAGCCATGGTGCGCCCAGCTTATCGGTGCATCGCAAGCGTGTTCCGGGCGGAATCGCGAAGTGGATCGACGGGGCCCGGCGCCGTCCGGGACGGACGTCAGCCGGCGAGGGCGCAGGCGGGAACCGCATCCAGCGCGACGACGGCGCCGGACTCGTCCAGCCGGAAGCGGGCGATGTCCCGGCCGTAGCGGACGTAGACCACGTCGTAGTCCACGCCGATGACCTCGGTGTCGACGGTCGGAACCGCGGCGGCGGTACCCGCGTACTCGCCCTCCGCGTAGAACCGGACCTGGCTGCGCTCGCCGTGGGCGACGTGCACCCAGGCCAGTCGCTCGCCGAGGGCCGTACCGCCGTCGATCACCGGGTTCATCGCTCCTCCTCGTGAGTTGGGGTGGCGGGCGGATCGGGTGGGTGGGAGAGATCCGCCGGCCGAGACCCACTCTTCCGGCCCGCGCCCTCCGCGCACATCCGGTGAAACCCCCATTCCTCCCCGAGATCGCGCGGCGGCGCCGTGACAGGATGGCGCGGTGCAACCGGTCGACATGCTGCGGGCGCTCCGCGAGCGCGGCCACCGGCCCGCCGCGCTGTTCGGCGCGTGGGGCGGCTTCCGCGCCGTGATCGCGCCCGCGCCGCAGCTCGATCCGGGCATCGCGCCCGACGGTGCGCCGTGGCTCGGGATCGTCGGCTACCCGGACACGACCGGCGAGCCCCGCCTCGTCCCGGCGGTCATCGGCGGCGATCCGGGCCCGCTGCTCCTGCTCGACGCCGACGGCCGTTGGGCCTGCACCGATCCCGCGTTCCCGATCCCCGACGCCGCGCCCGCCCCGCGCCCGTGGGCGGCCGCGTGGACCCCACCCGACCGGGGCGATCATCGCGCAGCCGTGCTCGCGTGCCAGGAGGCGATCCGCGCGGGCGACGTCTACCAGGTGAACGTGTGCACCCGCTTCGGCGGCGACCTCACCGGCGACCCGCTGGACCTGTTCGCCGACATCGCCGCCGCCACCCGCCCCGCCAAGGCCGCCTACCTCGAGGGCGACTGGGGCGCGGTCGCCTCGTTCTCCCCCGAGACCTTCCTCACCGAGCGCGACGGCCTGCTCACGGAGCGGCCCATCAAGGGCACGCTGCCGCTGACCAGGCCGGCGGAGGACCTCCGCGCCAGCGTCAAGGACGTCGCGGAGAACGTGATGATCGTGGACCTGGTGCGCAACGACCTCAGCCGCGTCGCCGCGACCGGGACCGTCCGCACGCCGGAGCTGCTGCGCGTCGAGCCCGCCCCCGGCGTCTGGCACCTGGTCTCGACGGTCACCGCGCGGCAGCGGCCCGGCACCACCCGCGCGCAGATGCTCGACGCGACCTTCCCGCCGGCGTCGGTCACGGGCACCCCGAAGCTCTCCGCCCGCGAGCGGATCACCGCATGGGAGCGGCACACCCGCGGCAGCTACTGCGGCGCGATCGGCATCGACCATCCGCTGACCGGGTTGGACCTCAACGTCGCGATCCGCACCGTCGAGGCGCGCGACGGTGCGCTGCGGCTCGGCGTGGGCGGCGGCATCACCATCGACTCCGAACCCGACGCGGAGTGGCGCGAGTGCCTCGACAAGGCGGCGTCGATCGTCGGCCATCGCGGATCTCCCCCGCACGGGTGACGACGCCCCGCGTCGCGGCCCGCGACACTGGCCGCATGATCGACCTCCACGCCCCCGCGTTCCGTCGCTTCCTCCTGGTCCTGGCGGTGGCCTTCGCCGCCGGGCTCGCCTTCGGCGGGTACCTCTACACCCAGCGCGATCCCGTCGTCGCCGGCTTCGTCCCGTGGACCGCCGCCTGGCCGCAGCACGCGGTGGTGGCCGTGATCGGGGCGCTGCTCGTGCTCGGGATCCGGGCCCGACGGTGGCCGCCCCGCACGCCCGCCCTCACACCGGCGCGGCTGGCGCTCGCGGCGCCGCTGCTGTTCCTGCTGGTCTTCGCCGCCTTCCGGGCGGGCGTGCAGGTGCTGGCCGGGTTGGACCCGAACTTCACGGTGAACGCGTGGGGCGGCCCGACGTACCTCGGCGCGATGGCCTGCCACTACCTCGATCTCGCGGTGGGCGGCATCGTCGTGGTCGGGGCGCTCCGGCTGATCCTCACGCGCCGGGCGTCAGCGGCGGGCGCGAGCGGGGTTCCGCGCGCGGCGGCCGCCTGACGTTCCGGTACCGGGTCAGTCGTCGGAATCCGAGCGCCGCTGCGCGAGCGACGTCTCGTAGAGGTCGCGCTTGGAGGCGCCGGTCTCCGCGGCGACGGCGGCGCAGGCGTCCTTGAGCCGCTCCCCCGCGTCGACGCGGCGCAGCACGGCGGCGACGTGGTCCTCGGGGTCGGCGGAGACCGGATCGGCGCCGGAGACCACGACGGTGATCTCGCCGCGCACCCCGTCGGCGGCCCACGCCGCGAGCTCGCCCAGCGTGCCCCGGCGGACCTCCTCGTAGGTCTTGGTGAGCTCGCGACACACCGCGGCGCGCCGCTCGGTTCCGAGCACTTCGGCGGCGTCGGCGAGGGTGTCGGCGAGGCGGTGCGGCGACTCGAAGAAGACCGCCGCGCGACGTTCCGTCACCAGCTCGGTGAGCCATGACCGGCGGGCACCGGACTTGCGCGGGGCGAAACCGTCGAACAGGAACCGCTCGACGGGCAGCCCCGACAGGGCCAGCGCCGTGGTCACGGCCGACGGCCCGGGCAGGCACGTGACCCGGTGCCCCGCCTCGACGACGGCCGCGACCAGGCGGTATCCGGGGTCGGAGACCGACGGCATGCCGGCGTCGGTGATGAGCAGGACGGTCTCGCCGGCGTCGAGCGCGGCGAGCAGTTGCGGGATGCGGCCGGCCTCGTTGTGGTCGTAGAAGCTGAGCACGCGCCCGGCGATCTCCACCTCCAGCGACGCCGCCAGCGACCGGGCCCGGCGCGTGTCCTCGGCGGCGATCACGTCGGCGGATCCGAGCGCCGCGATCAGCCGCGCGGTGGCGTCACCCGGGTTGCCCATCGGCACTCCGGCGACGATCAGTGCCCCGCGCGCGTCCTCTGTTCCCACGGGTCACACCCTACGATGGTTCGCGTGACAGCTGTGGCGATGCCCGAGGGGCGTAGCGAGGACCGCGAGATGGTGAGCCCCGGCCCGAGGCTCCCGCCCGCGGTGTTCGGCGCGACGGACCGCGCCTTCGGCTGGACCGTGACGCTGGTGCTCACCGCCGTGGCGGCGGCCACGCGGTTCTTCAACCTGGGCTACCCGAGCAACACCGGCTTCATCGGCAGCACGCCGGTGCAGACGCCGGTCTTCGACGAGAAGCACTACGCGCCGCAGGGCTGGCAGGTGCTCTCGGGTGGGCAGTGGATCGAGGACAACCCCGGCTTCGGGCTGATCGTCCACCCGCCGGTGGGCAAGTGGATGATCGCGATCGGCGAGTGGCTGTTCGGCTACAGCCCGCTGGGCTGGCGGTTCATGTCCGCCGTGTGCGGCACCCTGCTCGTCTTCCTGGTGATCCGCGCCGCGCGGCGGCTCGCGCGGTCGACGCTGATCGGCGGCCTCGCGGGCCTCTTCCTGATCTGCGACGGCCTGACGATGGTCTCCTCGCGCGTCGCGCTGCTCGACATCTTCCTCGTCGTCTTCGGCTTCGCCGCGTTCTCGATGATCCTGGTGGACCGCGACCAGATGCGGGAGCGGCTGCACCGCGCGGCCGTCGAGGGCCGGATCACCGATTCGCTGTACGGGCCGCGGCTGGGTTTCCGCTGGTGGCGCTTCTCCGCCGCGATCATGGTGGGCCTGGCCTGCGGCGTGAAGTGGTCAGGCGCCTACTTCCTCATCGGCGTCCTGGTGCTGTCGCTGGCCTTCGACGTGGCGAACCGGCGCCAGTACGGTGTGCTGCGCCCGTGGCGCGGGGTGCTGCTGCGCGACCTGATCCCGTCGGGCATGTCGCTCGGGGTGGTCCCGGTGCTGGTGTACCTGGGCACCTTCTGGCCGTGGTTCTCGTCGGAGACGTCGGTCTACCGGTACGCGGTGGGCAACCAGGTCGGCGAGGGCGGACCGTTCAGCTGGGTGCCCGCGGCGCTGCGCTCCCTGTTCTTCTACGAGACCACGATCCTCGATTTCCACGACGGCCTGACCAACTCGGCCGGCAACCACCACCCGTGGGAGTCCAAGCCGTGGACCTGGCCGATGGGCCTGCGGCCGATGCTCTACCACTACACCGCGGACCAGTCCGGGGGCATGTGCGGCGACGGGCCGTGCGTGCGCGCGGTGATGGCGGTCGGCACGCCGGCGCTCACATGGATCGCCGTGCCCGTGGTGCTGTGGGCGCTGTGGAAGATGTTCGTCAAGCGGGACTGGGCCTACGCCGCGCCCGTGACCATGTACTTCGCGACCTACCTGCCCTGGTTCCTCAACCTGGACCGGCAGATGTACTACTTCTACGCGCTCACCCTGATGCCCTTCCTGTGCATCATGATCGCGCTGATCTGCCGAGAAGTCCTCGGCCTCGACGGTCGCGCCCGGTACTTCGGCTTCGAGCGGCTGCAGCTCGGCCGCTGGCTGGTGGTGCTCTACGCGACGATCGTGGTCCTCAACTTCGCCTGGCTGTGGCCGATCCTCACCGCCACGCCGATCCCGATGTGGTGGTGGCGTCTGGAGCTCTGGCTGCCCAGCTGGCAGTAGGGCCCGGAGGGCGGGACGTCGGCCCGGCAGGCCGGGGCGAAGGTCCCCGTTCACGCTGCGACGAGACTCTCGAATTCTGTCCGGTTCGGACACGGTGTCCGAAGCGGACAGAATCCGAGAGTCGTCGATGCGGTGCACGTCGCCGACCACGACGGGGGTGCGTCCGTAGGCGCGCACGGGCGGGCGCCGCGCTCAGACCGTCGCGGCGACGCGGGTCTCGCGCGCCAGCATCCATACGAACGCGGCGACCACGCACAGCGCGGCCGTGATGGCGAAGGCCCACGTGAAGCCGAGGTACTGGGCGATGGCGCCGGCGAGCAGCGGGCCGGAGATGGTGCCCGCGTCCTGCGCCATCTGATACGCCGAGAGGGCGCCGCCGCTGCGGCCCTTGCCCTGCAGGACGTCGGCGAGGGAGGCCTGCATGGTCGGGGCGACGAGGCCCGTCCCGATCCCGGCGACGACGGTGACGAGGAACGCGACCAGCACCGAATCGGTGAAGCCCAGCGCCAGCGTGCCCGCGGCGATGACGAGCATGCCGACCACGATGAAGGGGCGACGGCCGTAGCGGTCGGAGGCGCGGCCCGCGGGGAACATGGCGAGCACGTCGCCCGCGGCGTAGGCGGCCAGCGCGTAGCCGGCGATTGCGGCGGGCTGATCGAGCACCGCGGCGAAGAACAGCGGCAGCAGCGAGACCCGCATCGAGTACACCCAGCCGAACACCACCGACGTGAAGAGCGCGGCCCGGTAGGCGGAGTCCGCGAGGGCCTCGCGCACCGTCGTGCCCGGTTCGGAGGAGGCCTCCTCCCGGCCCGCGAGGGTGCTGCCGCGCAGCGCGATCCCCACGACGAGCGTGGCGACGACGAGCGCGATGGCGTAGACGACGAACGGCACCCGCAGGCCGAAACCGACGAGCGCGCCGCCCAGGAGCGGGCCGCAGATGCCGCCGAGCACGAAGCTCGACGAGTACACGCCGCTGACCCTGCCGCGGATCTCGGCGGGCGCGATCCGGATCATCAGGCCCATCGCCGAGACGGTGAACATCACCGATCCGACGCCGCCCAGCCCGCGGAAGAGCATGAGCTGCCAGTAGCTCTGCGCGAAGGCGACGGCGAGCGTCGAGGCGGCGACGATCAGGAGCCCCGTCATGTAGATCCAGCGTTCGCCGAAGGCCTTCACCAACGGGCCGGTGGCGGGCGCGAAGGCCAGCCGCATGATCGCGAAGGCGCTCACGACCGCGGAGGCGGCGCCGATGCCCACGTCGAAGGTGCGGGCGAAGGCGGGCAGCGCGGGCGCGACGACGCCGTACCCGAGGGCGATCACGAAGCTCGCCGCGACGAGGACCCAGACCTCCGGCGGTACCCGCTGCGGTGCGGGCGCGGAAGCTGCTGAGTTCACCGAAACATCATCCGCTAAGAACGCGTCAAGACCCGCATCGGGGGCGTTAACGCGGCCTTGATCCGGCCCCGAACGGTGGTCGAGTGGAGCGCATGGACATCTCCAACGCGCTGGCTCTGGCGGCCACGATCCTCACCCTGGCGTACCTGCTGTACGCCCTGCTGCGCCCGGAGCGCTTCTGATGAGCGGCACCCTCTCCGGCCTGCTGACGATCGGCACCCTGGTCGCGGCGCTGGCCATCGCGTACCGCCCGCTCGGCGACTACCTGGCGCACGTGGTCACCACGCCGAAGCACTGGCGAGTCGAGCGCGTCGTCTACCGCCTCGTGGGCGCCGACCCCGAGGCCGAGCAAGGCTACCGGGTCTACGCGCTGGCCGCGCTCGCGTTCAGCGCCGTCAGCATCGTCGCGCTCACGATCCTGCTGCTCGTGCAGGGCTGGCTGCCCGGCGTCGAGCCGAAGCAGTGGCGCTTCGACGAGGCCCTCAACACCGCGATCTCGTTCGTCACCAACACCAACTGGCAGTGGTACTCGGGCGAGAGCGCCATGAACCTCATCGCGCAGGCGATCGGCCTCGCGGTGCAGAACTTCGTCTCCGCGGCCGTCGGCATCGCCGTCGCCGTCGCGCTGATCCGCGGCTTCGTCCGCTCCCGCACCGACCGGCTCGGCAACTTCTGGGTGGACCTCACCCGCATCACGCTGCGCGTCCTGCTGCCGATCGCCGCGATCGGCGCCGTGATCCTCATGGCGCAGGGCGTGGTGCAGACGCTGTGGCAGCGGCACGAGATCGTCGGGCTCGACGGGCAGAAGCAGGTGCTCACCGGCGGCCTCGTCGCGAGCCAGGAGGTCATCAAACTCCTCGGCACCAACGGCGGCGGCTACTTCAACGCCAACTCCGCGCACGCCTTCGAGAACCCGACGGCCGCGACCAACCTGTTCCAGATCTTCCTCATCCTGCTCATCCCCGTGGCGCTGCCCCGCATGCTGGGCAACCTCGTCGGCAACCACCGGCAGGGCTACGCGATCCTCGGCTCGATGACCGTGATCTTCGCCGTCTCCACCGCGATCTCCATCGGCGCGCAGCTGGGCAACCAGGGCACGGCCGGCAGGGCCGCGGGCGCCGCGCTCGAGGGCCAGGAGCTGCGGATCGGCCAGTGGGGCACCGGCCTGTTCGCCACCGCCACCACCAGCACGTCGACGGGCGCCGTGAACGCCGCGCACGACAGCCTCACCCCCGGCGCCGGCGGCGCCGCGCTGGTGAACATGCTGCTCGGCGAGATCAGCCCCGGCGGCGTGGGATCCGGCCTCTACGGCATGCTCGTCATCGCCGTCCTCACCGTCTTCCTCTGCGGCCTCATGGTGGGCCGCACCCCCGAGTACCTCGGCAAGAAGATCGGCCGCACCGAGATCACCCTCGCCGCGCTGTACATCCTGGTGATGCCCGCGCTGGTGCTGGTCGGCACCGCCGCCACCGTGGTCCAGGAGCAGGGCGTCGCCGCCATGACCAACGACGGTGCTCACGGCCTCTCCGAGGTCCTCTACGCCTACGCCTCGGCCGCGAACAACAACGGCAGCGCCTTCGCCGGCCTCGCCGTCGACACCCCGTGGTTCAACTACACCCTCGGCGCGGCGATGCTCCTCGGCCGATTCGCGCCCATGGTCGCGATCCTGGCCCTGGCCGGCGCGCTCGCCAAGCAGCACCCCGTGCCCGCCACCGCGGGCACCATCCCCACCCACCGCCCGCTGTTCGTGGGCCTCACCGTGGGCGTCGTGGTCCTGGTGGCCGGATTGACCTTCGTCCCCGCCCTCGCGCTCGCACCGATCTCGGAGGTCACCCAGTGACGAACACGCTGACCGACACCACCCCGTCGGACCCGAAGGCCGTCACCCAGGCACCGAAGCGGCGCTCCGCGTTCTCGCTCGCCGAACTCAAGTCGGCGCTGCCCCGCGCGGCCGCGAAGCTGGACCCGCGCACGCAGATCCGGCAGCCCGTCGTCTTCGTGGTGTGGATCGCCTCGGTGTACACCACCGCGCTGGCGATCGTGAACCCGTCCGTGTTCGCGTGGTCCGTGGCCGTCTTCCTCTGGGCGACGGTGCTCTTCGCGAACCTCGCCGAGGCCGTCGCCGAGGGCCGCGGCCGCGCGCAAGCCGATTCGCTGCGCAAGGCCAAGACGGAGACGATCGCGCGGCGCAGGACCGCGTCCGGCGAGGAGCACGTCCCCGGATCGCAGCTGCACGTCGGCGACCTCGTGATCGTCGAGGCCGGCGAGGTCATCCCCGGCGACGGCGACGTCGTCGAGGGCATGGCGACCGTCGACGAGTCGGCGATCACCGGCGAGTCCGCCCCCGTCGTGCGCGAGTCCGGCGGCGACCGCTGCGCCGTCACCGGCGGCACCCGCGTGCTGTCCGACCGCATCGTCGTCGAGATCAAGACCGAGCCCGGCAAGAGCTTCATCGACCGGATGATCGGCCTCGTCGAGGGAGCCAACCGGCAGAAGACGCCGAACGAGATCGCCCTGAACATCCTGCTCACGGTGCTCACGATCATCTTCCTGCTGGCTGTCGCAACGCTGCAGCCGATGGCGATCTACTCGGGCGGCGCGGTCGACGTGGTGGTGCTCGTGGCGCTGCTCGTGTGCCTCATCCCCACGACGATCGGCGCGCTGCTCTCCGCGATCGGCATCGCCGGCATGGACCGGCTGGTGCAGCGCAACGTCATCGCCAAGTCGGGCCGCGCCGTGGAGGCCGCGGGCGACGTCTCGACGCTGCTGCTCGACAAGACCGGCACCATCACCTACGGCAACCGGCGCGCCACGTCGTTCCACCCCGTCGCGGGCGTCGACGAGCACACCCTCGCCGGGCACGCGCTGCTCGCCTCGCTCGCCGACGAGACGCCCGAGGGGCGCTCCATCGTCGACCTGGCGACGGAGCACGGCCACGAGGTCCCGACGGTCCGCCTCGGCACCGTCGTGCCCTTCACGGCGCAGACCCGCATGTCGGGCGTCGACCTGCCCGACGGCACCCGCATCCGCAAGGGCGCCTCGGCGGCCGTGCTGGCGTGGGTCGCCGCGGAGCACCGGGTCGACGGGCCCGGCGAGACCCTCGGCGAGGCCGTCTCCGAGGCGCTCGGCGCCGTCGACGTGCGGCTGGCCGTCGACGAGATCTCCGGGACCGGCGGCACCCCGCTGGTCGTCGCGTACGCCGAGCCCGGCGCCGCCCCGACCCTGCAGGGCGTCGTGCACCTCAAGGACGTGGTCAAGGCGGGCATGCGCGAGCGCTTCGCGCAGCTGCGCGCGATGGGCATCCGCACCGTCATGATCACCGGCGACAACCCCCTGACCGCGAAGGCCATCGCCGCGGAGGCGGGCGTCGACGACTACCTCGCCGAGGCCACCCCCGAGGACAAGCTGGCGCTGATCAAGCAGCAGCAGGAGGGCGGCCGCCTCGTCGCGATGACCGGCGACGGCACCAACGATGCGCCCGCGCTCGCGCAGGCCGACGTGGGCGTCGCGATGAACACTGGCACCTCCGCCGCGAAGGAGGCCGGGAACATGATCGACCTGGACTCCGACCCGACGAAGCTCATCGACATCGTGGAGATCGGCAAGCAGCTGCTCATCACCCGCGGCGCGCTGACCACGTTCTCCATCGCCAACGACATCGCGAAGTACTTCGCGATCATCCCCGCGATGTTCGTGCCCCTGGCCCCCGGCCTCGACGTGCTCAACGTGATGCGGCTGCACAGCCCGCAGTCGGCGATCCTCTCGGCGGTGATCTTCAACGCGCTCATCATCGTCGCGCTGATCCCGCTCGCGATGCGGGGCGTGAAGTACACCGCCAAGTCGGCCGACAAGCTGCTCGCGCGCAACCTCACCATCTACGGCCTCGGCGGCATCGTCGTCCCCTTCCTCGGCATCAAGCTGATCGACCTCGTCGTCCAGCTCATCCCCGGCCTCTCCTGATCGTCCCGAAAGGCACTGACATGTTGAGTTCCACACCGCGCCAGCTCCTCGCCGGCCTGCGCATGCTGATCGTCATGACCGTCGTCCTCGGCGCGCTGTTCCCGCTGGCGATCTGGGGCGTCGGGCAGGTCGCCTTCAGCGCGAAGGCGAACGGCTCGCAGGTCGAGCAGAACGGCACCGTCGTCGGGTCCGAACTGCTGGCCCAGAAGTTCGACGGTCCGCAGTGGTTCCATCCGCGCCCGTCCGCCGGCGAGTACGACACCCTCGCCTCCGGCGGCACCAACCTCGGACCGAACAGCGAGAAGCTGGTCGCGCTCATCGCGGAGCGCCGCGCGAAGGTCGCCGCGGAGGACGGGGTGGCACCGTCGGACGTGCCGACCGACGCCGTCACGGCGAGCTTCTCCGGCCTGGACCCGCACATCTCCCCCGCGTACGCGCGGCAGCAGGTGGCGCGCGTCGCGAAGGCCCGGGGCCTGGCGCCGGAGCGGGTGACCGCGCTGGTGGCCGCGCACACCGACGCCCGACAGCTCGGCTACCTGGGCGAGGAGCGGGTTAACGTGGTGAATCTGAACCTCGCGCTCACCGACCTCGCCGCCGCGGCGAAGTAGCCCGGGCGGAGGAGGAGGGGAGACATGCCGAAGGGGCTTCTTCGCGTCTACCTGGGCGCCGCGCCGGGCGTGGGCAAGACCTACGCCATGCTCACCGAGGGCGTGCGCCGCGCCTCGCGCGGGACGTCGGTGGTCGTCGGCTACGTCGAGACCCACGGCCGGCCCCAGACGGAGGCCCAAGTCCAGGGGCTGCAGGTGATCCCCCGCCGGAAGGTCGAGTACCGCGGCGCGGTGCTCGAGGAGATGGACGTCGACGCGGTGATCGCCGCGCACCCGACGGTGGTCCTCGTCGACGAGCTCGCCCACACCAACGCCCCCGGCTCGAAGAACGAGAAGCGCTGGCAGGACATCGCCGAGCTGCTCGACGCCGGCATCACCGTGATCACCACGGTCAACATCCAGCACCTCGAGTCCCTCGGCGACGTCGTCGAGTCGATCACCGGCGTCCGGCAGCGCGAGACGATCCCCGACGGGGTGGTCCGCCGCGCCGAGCAGGTGCAGCTCGTCGACATGACGCCCGAGGCCCTCCGGCGGCGCATGGCGCACGGCAACATCTACGCGCCCGACAAGGTGGACGCCGCGCTCTCGCACTTCTTCCGCATCGGGAACCTCACGGCGCTGCGGGAACTCGCGCTGCTGTGGCTGGCCGACCGCGTGGACGAGCGGCTCGAGCAGTACCGCTCCGAGCAGGGCATCTCGGCCGCCTGGCCCACCCGTGACCGCACCGTCGTCGCGCTCACCGGCGGCCCCGAGGGCGGGACGCTGCTGCGCCGCGGCGCCCGGATCGCGGCGAAGGGCGCGGGCGGCGAGCTGCGCGCGGTGTACGTCGCGCGCAGCGACGGCCTCTCGGGGGCCTCCCCCGCCTCGCTGGCGCAGCTGCGGCAGCTCACGGAATCGCTGGGCGGCACCTTCCAGATCGTCACCGGCGACGACGTGGCCGCCGCGATCCTGCAGTACGCGACCTCGGTGAACGCGTCGCGGATCATCCTCGGCAAGTCGCGACACCGGGCGCTGACCTCGGTGGTGCGCTGGCCCGTCTCGGACGCGGTGATCGAGGGCTCCGGCGACATCGACGTGCAGGTGGTCACGCACGAGCGGGCCGCGGGCGCGGGCCGTCGCCGGCTGCTCCCCCGCATCGACGGCCCCGACCCCGTGCTGCTGGGCAAGCGACGCACCATCGCCGGCTGGGTGCTGGCGATCGCGGGGCCGGTGCTCCTCACGGCGCTGCTCGCGCAGACCCGGCAGTGGCACTCGCTGCCCACCGAGTTGATGCTCTTCCTCATGCTGACGGTGGCCGTCGCCCTGGTCGGCGGCATCCGGCCGGCGGTGCCCGCGGCGATCCTCGGATCGGTGCTGCTCAACTACTACTTCGCGCCGCCGCTGTACACGTTCACGGTGGCGTCGGGCGAGAACGTCTTCGCCGTCGCCATGTTCGTGCTGACGGCGATCGCGGTCGCGTCGGTGGTCTCCCTGGCCGCCCGGCAGACCGCCCGGGCCGCCCGCGCCCGCGCCGAGGCCGACGTGCTCAGCGGCCTCGCCGACACCCTGCTGGCGACCGAGAACACCGATGACGAGATACCCGCCCTACTCGACGAGGCCATCGTGACCTTCGGGCTGCGCGGCGCCTCCCTGCTGCGGCGCGACGACGCCGACTCCCCCTGGCAGCTGGTCGCGGGGCGGCGCGAGTCGCCGCTCAGCCCGGACGACGGCACCGACGCGGCGATGGTCGGCGACAACGTGGCCCTGGTGGTCAACGGCGATCCGCTCAGCGCCTCCGAGCACGGGCTGCTCGTCGCCTTCGCCGCGCACGCGGCGGCCCGGCTGGACCGGGAGGCGCTCAGCGCCGAGGCCAAGCAGGCCCGGACGCTGGCCGAGGGCAACCGCGCGCGGACGGCGCTGCTCAGCGCGGTCTCGCACGACCTGCGGACCCCGCTGGCCGGGATCAAGGCCGCCGTCTCGTCGCTGCGCAGCGACGACGTGGAGTGGTCCGACGAGGACGAGGCCGAGCTGCTCGCGACCATCGAGGAGAGCGCCGACCGGCTGGACTCGCTGGTGGGGAACCTGCTCGACATGTCGCGGCTGCAGTCCGATTCGCTGACGCTGCTCACCCGCGAGGTGGGGATCGAGGAGGTCCTGCCCGCCATCTGGACCGCGCTCCCCGACGCCGACCTGGCCTTCGACTTCGCCTGCGCCGACACCGACGCGCCGCCCACCGCCCTGGCGGATCCCGGGCTGCTGGAGCGGGTGCTGGCGAACCTCGTGGAGAACGCCGTGCGGCACTCGCGGGGCGGGCCGGTCACCGTCGGCGTCTCCGGCGTGCACACCCCCGACGGGGACCGCCTGCAGGTGCACGTCCGCGACCACGGCCCTGGTGTGCCGCAGGAGCAGCGCGAGGCCATGTTCAAGCCCTTCCAGCGGATGGGCGACGCCCCGGCCGGCAACGGCGTCGGGCTCGGGCTCGCGGTGGCCCGCGGGCTCACCGAGGCGATGGGCGGCACGCTCACCGCGGAGGACACCCCCGGCGGCGGCCTGACCATGATCGTGGACCTGCCCGCCGCGCAGCCGGTGTCGAGTGATGAGGTGGTCTCGTGACGTTCGTTCTGGTGGTCGACGATGAGCCCGCGATCCTGCGCACCCTGCGGATCAACCTCAAGGCCCGCGGCTACGAGGTGGAGACGGCGTCCGACGGCCGGTCGGCCCTGCAGATCGCGCGCGAGCGGACGCCCGACGTGGTGGTGCTCGACCTCGGCCTGCCCGACCTCGACGGCACCGCGGTGCTGGCGAAGCTGCGGGAGTTCTGCACCTCCCCGGTGATCGTGCTCTCCGCGCGGCACGGCAGCGACGACAAGGTGGAGTCGCTGGACATCGGCGCCGACGACTACGTGACCAAGCCCTTCGCGATGGATGAGTTCCTCGCCCGCGTGCGCGCGCAGGTGCGGCGGACCGGCCTGGTGGACGCGCCGGCGCCGGCGAAAACCGAGGCCTTCGAGGTGAACTTCGAGGCGCGGACGGTGACCCGCGACGGCGCGACGGTGCGCCTCACCCCCACCGAGTGGAAGATCGTGGACGTGCTGGTCCGCAACGCGGATCGGCTGGTCTCCCAGCAGACGCTGCTGCACGAGGTGTGGGGCCCGTCGTACTCGCGCGAGACCAACTACCTGCGCGTGTACATGGCGCAGCTGCGGCGCAAGCTGGAGCCGGACCCCGCGCACCCGCGGTACTTCGTCACCGAGCCCGGGATGGGCTACCGCTTCATCCCGTAGCGCTCGGACGGCGCCGGTTCGGGAGCGCGGCGTACCTCCCGCCGGGTGCGACGGTGCTCCTGCCGCGCGGCTCTCGGATTCTGTCCGGAACGGACACGACGGTGCCGAGCACGTCGAACGCGCGGGCGCGGGCCGCGGCCAGGTCGGCCTCAGCGGACGATGCGATGGCGGCCAACCCGTTTCCACGTGCGGCACGGGCCTGCGCGGAACTGTGGTTCGCGGCGCGGTGGTTCGCGGCACGGTGGTGGGCGACGCCGAGGTCGCCGACCAGCGGCTCGAGCGTTCGCGCGACCGCGCTGAAGGCGGCGGCCGCGGCGGCTCCTCCGGTCGCGTCGAGGTCGAAGACGCGGGCGAGGGTCCGGCCCAGCGAGTCCGCCCACGTCGCCTCCGCGAGTGCGAGCCATGCCGCGATCTCCCTCCGCTCCTCTCGCAGGTCGCGCATCCAGGGCAGGTTCGCCGCCCACCCGGTCGCGACGAGGTGGCCGGTGAGCACGGAGTGGAGGTCGTGGAGGAGATCGCGGAGGGCGATCGGTGTCGGCGAGGCGTGGGCGAGACCGCCGAGCGGATCGTCGATGCCGGCGTCGGTGAAGAACGCGGCGTCCGGCCACGTGTCGTCGGTGCGCCCGTCCTCGCAGTCGCATCCGGCCGGGCGGTCCCGCGGATCGCGCTCCGGCACGCCGCCCTCGCACCGGCAGTCGTCGGCGATGGTGGACGCCGCCTCGGCCGCGGGGCCGCTCGGCCACACCGGCCCCTCGGTGCGCCGCGGGCGCGGGGCGAGGACGACGCGCACGGCGTCGGCCGGCTCCGGCAGCCACCACGGCGTGGCGAAGAGTAGCCGCGCGGTGCCGCCGTACTTGCGCCGCAGGGTCCGCTCGGACACGCGCTCCCCGCTCGGAAGGCGCAGGCGGCGCGCGACTTCCGTCAGGGTCGCGCTGTCCAGCCCCTCGACCGCGACGAGCTCGAGCGCGGCCCGGACCGCCGCCTCGTGCAGCGCCCGATCGCGGATCGGCATGGTTCGTTCCTGGAAGTTGTGCATGGCTCCCCCCGAAGCTCACGTATCCCGACGTCGACGCTACGACGACCGCGCGCCGCCCGGGCGAGGACCGCGAAAACAGCGGCGAGTGGGGGCGGATGCAGCGCGGCCGGGCACGGCCCTGTGCATTGCACTGCAGCGATCTCGGGACTCTCGATTTCTGTCCGGTTCGGACGACGAGTCCATAACGGACAGAATCCGAGAGTCGGCGGGAAGGCAGCCTGCAGGCTCCCGCCTCCGGGCGCGCCGCCGCGAGACTCAGCCGGCGGGCGCGGTGAGCGGGCGGTCGAGGGCGGTGGCGGTGTAGAGGCCGGTGAGGCAGCGGGTGCCGTCGAGGGAGTCGGTGAAGACGTCCGCGGCGGCGATCATGGTGCGGCCGGGGGGGCCGACGAGGCAGCCGACGGCGACGAGCCGCTCCCCGCGCGCCGGGCGGAGGTTGTGGGAGTTCATGGCGGTGGTCGCGGCGACGCGGCCGGAGTCGTGGATCGCGGCGAACGCCGCCCCGACCGCGGCGATGTCGGCCAGCATGGCGACGATGCCGCCGTGGCAGTGCACGCCGTCGAAGGTGACGTCGGGGACGACCGGCATCGAGAGGACGGCGCGGTCGGGTGTGACATCGTCGACCGAGAGCTGGAGCCAGCGGGCGACGGGCATGGAGTCGAGGACGCGGGTGAGGACGTGATCCAGGGTCGTCATGGCCGAAACATATCACTGATACGATTGCCGAGGAAGATGCCGAGACAGAGAACCAGGACGCCCGAGGTCGCGGACGGGATCGCCGCCGCCGCACTGGAGATCGTCCGCGCCGAGGGCGCGGACGGGCTCACGACCCGACGCGCCGCGGCCGCCGCGGGCACGAACATCGCCGCGCTGGGCCAGCTCTTCGGGAACCGCGACGGCCTCGTGAACGCGGTCGCGCTGCGCGGCTTCGCCCTGCTCGTCGAGACCCTGCCGCAGGCGGAGGGTCCGCCCCGCGAGGTGCTCGCCGCCTGGGCCGACGCCTACCGCCGCTTCGCCGCCCAGGAGCCCGCGCTGGTCGACGTGATGTTCGCCCGCCCGCTCATCGGCCCGATCCCACCCGAGCACCCGGTGCACGAGTGCCGGCAGGTCCTCGTCGAGGCCTTCGGCGCACTCACGGGCAGCGCCGACCGGGCGGACGTCGAGGCGATCGCGCTCGGCTTCGGCGCCCTCCTCGAGGGCCTGGCGACGAAGGACCGGCACGGACTGCTCGGCCCCACCGTCGACGCGCGGAACCGGGCCTGGCGCCTCGCCGTGGCCGCCTACGCCGACGGCGCCGCCCGCTGATTCAGCGCAGTTCGGCCGGCAGCCCGGCGAGCGCGAACAGGTCCGCGGGATCGAGGAACGCGGAGACGTGGGTGAGCTCGCCGTCGGTGAAGGTCAGTACGTCCAGCTGGAAGGGCAGCCAGACGTCGCCGCCCGCCCCGTCCGCCGCCGGCGAGCGCAGGTACATCGCTGCGGCGGGCAGGCCGTTGCACACCGTCGGGACCATCCGCAGGTCCCCGGCGACCTGCGCGGGGCACTGCGTCCGCGACAGCTCGCCGATGGCCTCGGCGCCGCGGTACCAGCCCGGGATCGGGGGCATCTCCCAGGTGGCGTCGGCGGCGAGGATTCGCACGACGCCGTCGATGTCGTGCCGCTCGAAGGCCGCGCAGAACTCGTCCCATACCTGCTTCTCGTGGTCGGACAGCTCGGCGGCCCTGCGGCCCTCCTGGGCGGCACCGTCGCCGATGGAGGCCCGCGCCCGCTGCAGGGCGCTGTTCGCCGACGCGACGGAGGTCTCGAGAGCCGCGGCCGTCTCGGCGGCGGAGAACTCGAGGACGTCGCGCAGGATCAGCGCGGCCCGCTGCTTGGCCGGCAGCACCTGCAGCGCCGCGACCATCGCCAGCCCGATGCCCTCCCGCGCCACCGCCGCCTCCCCCGGATCGCCGAGCGCGCGGTCCGGGAGGGGCTGCAGCCACAGCACCTCCGTCGACGGCACCACCGGCTCCAGCGGATTCGACGGCTCGCCGCCCAGCCCGACGGGCAGCACCCGCCGGGCCGTGGCGGCCGTGAGGCAGACGTTGGTAGCGATGGAGTACATCCACGTCCGCACCGACGACCGGCCCTCGAAGCGGTGGAAGGCCTTCCACGCGCGCAGGTAGGTCTCCTGCACCAGGTCCTCCGCGTCGGACGCGGAGCCCGACATGCGGTAGCAGTGCGCGAGGAGCTCGGCGCGCAGCGGCGCGGTGGCGGAGTCGAAGCCGGCGTCGACGACGGTCACGTCAGCCCTGCGCGGCCTCGGGCCCGCCCGCGGCGGCGGCCGGGTCCATCCACATGATCTCCCAGGTATGGCCGTCGGGATCGTCGAAGGAGCGGCCGTACATGAAGCCGTGATCCTCGGAGCGTCCCTCCGTGCCGCCGGCGGCGACGGCGCGGTTCACCACCTCGTCGACCTCCTCGCGGCTCTCCGCGCTGAGCGCGATGAGGGTCTCCTTCACGCCGGGCGCCGCCGTCGTGGCCTCGTGGAAGGTGCCGAAGAAGTCGGTCTTGAGCAGCATCGCCACGATGTTCTCGCCCAGCTCCACCGAGATGGCGTTCTCGTCACTGAACTGCTCGTTGATGGTGTAGCCCACGGCGGTGAAGAAGTCGCGCGAGCGCTGGACGTCGGCGATGGGCAGGTTCACGAAGATCATCTTGTGCATGGCGTCGCTCCTTGGTCCGCGGCGTTCGCTCTCGAACACCGTCACATGGTTAGACGGGCCTCGTCGCCGGAACTCATCGGCCCGCGCGGATATATTTTCCGGTGGCCGATGAGCTACCCCTGCAACGCGGAATCGAGGATCTCCAGGCCCGCGTCGATCTCGGCGTCCGACGCCGTGAGCGGTGGCGCGATGCGGAAGATCGAGCCCATGCCGGGCAGCTGCACCACGTTCATGTGCAGGCCGCGCTCGTAGCAGCGCTCCGTCACCAGCTTGCCCAGCTCGTTCGCGGGTTCCTTGGAGTCCCGGTCGCGCACCAGCTCGATGCCCTGCATCAGGCCGCGCCCGCGCACGTCGCCGATGGCCTCGTGGCGCAGCGCCAGCTCGTCGAGCCCCGCGCGCAGCCGCGCCCCGCGCGCCGCGACCGAGGCCGCGACACCGTCGCCCAGGACGTCCAGCACCGTCGTCGCGACGGCGGCGACCATCGGGTCGCTGACGTGCGTGGTGAAGAACAGGAAGCCCCGCTCGTGGCAGACGCGCTCGATCTCCGCGGAGGTCACCACCGCCGCGATCGGCAGGCCCGCGCCGAGCGTCTTCGAGAGGGTCAGGATGTCGGGCACGATGCCGTCGCGCTCGAAGGCGTACGCGGCGCCCGTGCGCCAGAGGCCGGTCTGCGCCTCGTCGACGATGAGCAGCATGCCCCGCTCCTCGCACTTGCGCTTCAGCGCCGCGAGGTAACCGACGGGCACGTCGATGATGCCGCCCGACGACAGGATCGGCTCCACCAGGCACGCGGCCAGCGAGCCCGTCGACTGCGCGTCGATGAGCTCGAAGCCGAAGTCCAGCTCCGACTCCCAGTCGTACTTGCCCGCGGCGTCCACGAACCGCGAGCGGTAGGCGTTCGGCGTCGGCAGGGCGAAGTTGCCGGGGGCGGTGGGCCCGTAGCCCTTGTGTCCCGACGAGTAGGTCGCCGCGGCGGCGCCGGCGGTCATGCCGTGCCAGGACTTCGAGAAGCTGACGATCTCGTGCTTGCCCGTGTACAGCTTGGCCATCCGCAGCGCGGCCTCGTTGGACTCCGCGCCCGTGGTCAGCTGCAGGACGTGGCTCAGCGGCTCCGGCAGGGTGGCCGCGAGCCGCTCGGCCAGCGTCACGACCTGCGGCGAGAGCATGCCGGAGAACAGGTGGTCGAGTGTCGCGATCTCCCGCTGCACGGTCGCCACGATGGCCGGATGGCTGTGCCCCAGAATGGCGCTCATCTGGCCGGAGGTGAAGTCGAGCCACCGCCGCTCCCCCGAGTACACGTAGGTGCCCGCGGCACGGTCGATGGGCAGGGGCGCGAAGGTGCCGCCGTAGCGCACGACGTGCGCGGCGACCGATTCCGAGAAGCTCACGCGCTCACAGTAGCCGCCCGGCCAGGTACGCCTGCGCCAGTTCGACGGTGCCGTCGGCGAATCCGGGATCCGCCTCCAGTGCATGTCCGTGCGTGCCGAGCCAGCCGAGCAGTTGCAGTCGCCGCAGCAGCACGAAGTCGGGCAGGAGCGCGGCGTGCGCGTCGGGCAGTGCCCGACGGTGGCGGTACGCCGCGGCCCAGGCGGCCGCCCACTCCGGCAGCCGCGGGTCCGTCTCGACGAAGGACGCGGCGGCCGCGAATTCGAAGAGGTGCCAGCCGAACCCGGCGTCGTCGAAGTCGATCACGGTGAATCCCGCGCCCGGCGTGATGAGGTTCGCGGCGCGCAGGTCGCCGTGGATCAGCCCGAATCGGTCGGCGGTGCGGCCGAAGGCGTCGATCCGTTCCGCCGCGCGGTCGGCCGCCGGCGCGATCGCCCGACGGTGCGCCTCCCCCACTGCGAGCCCGTCGCGCCAGGAGCCCCAGCGGGGCCGCGGCCCGATCGTCTCCTCCACGCCCCAGGTGAAGCGCGTGAAATCGGCGGGCCGTCGCCAGGACTCGGCGTGCCCGTGGAAGACCGCGGCGATCTCGCCGAGCGCCGCGAAGTGCGCGACGTCGAGCGCCTCGTCGGGCACGGGGCCGCCGGGCAGCTCCGCGAACAGCACCGCGCGGCGGCCCGTCGGGCCATCGATCAGGACGTCGCTCAGCGGCTCGACCACGGGCACCGTCGTATCGCGGCGGAGGGCGGCGATCCACGCCAGCTCGGAGGCGATCGCCGCGTCGCCGACGTACCCGGGCCGGTGCAGTCGCAGCACCGCCGGCCGCGGCCCGCCGCGCACGCGGAAGGTGGCGTTCTCGCTGACCAGCAGCGGTTCGACGGTGCCGCCGGGCCACGCATCCTCGGCGATGCGCTGCGCGACGAGGGAATCGGCCTCCGCGGAGCTCACTTGACCACCTTCATCGTCATGCGGGAGTCCACGCGCACGATCGCCGGGTCGCCCATGAGGTGCGTGGTGACCCAGCGCTCGTACGTCGCGAGATCCGCGACGCGCACGCGGATCAGGTAGTCGGGCAGGCCGAACATGCGGCGCACCTCGATGACCTCGTCGAACGAGGCGATCCGCGCCTCGAAGGCCTCCACCGACGCGCGGTCGTTGGCCCCGAGGTCGGCGTTGATCATGACCTCGAAGCCGCGGCCCAGGGCCGCCGGGTCGAGCACGGCGGTGTAGCCGGTGATCACCCCGTCGGTCTCCAGCCGCCGCACGCGGCGCAGGCACGGCGCGGGCGTGAGGCCCACGCGCTGCGCCAGCTCCTGGTTGGTGAGCCGCCCGTCGTGCACCAACTCGTCGATGATTGCTCGATCGAGTGCATCCACGTCGGAGATATTGCCACAGCGAGCCCCGATCGAACTATTTTCGCAAGCACATTGCGCGGGATGCGAAATAGAATTGTTCCCCATGGGAGTTCCGTCGAAGGTCGCCGTGGTGCAGCTGGGCCTGTTCGTGCTCGGCATCGGCCTCGGCGTGGTGGTCACGGGCAACGGCCTGCCGTGGTGGATCGCGCCGGTGCTGTCGATGGCGGTGTACGCGGGGTCCGTCGAGTTCCTGCTCGCCGGCCTCCTGGCCGCGGCGACGCCGCTCGCCGCGATCGCCGCCACGACGTTCCTCGTGAACTCGCGACACCTGTTCTACGGCCTCACCTTCCCGCTCGACCGGATCCGCAGCCGCGTCGGGAAGGCGTACGGCGTCTACGCCCTCACCGACGAGGCCTACGCCCTGGTGAGCACGGCACCGTCGGCCACGATGACGGGGAAGATGATCCTGCGCACCCAGATCGGCCTGCACGTGGCGTGGGTCGCGGGCTCGCTGGTGGGCGGGCTCGCGGGCGGCGCCTTCCTGCGCGACGTGCCGGGCGTCGACTTCGTGCTCACCGCGTTGTTCGTGGTGCTCGCGATGGACGCGCACCCGGACCGCACGACGCTCGCGCTCGCGCTGGCCGCCTGCGCGGTCGCGCTCGCCGCGGCGCCGGGCGCGATGCTGCTGGTCGCGATGGGCGGCTTCGCCGGGCTGCTGGTGGTCCGGCACGTCGTGGCCCGCCGGAACGCGAAGGAGGCGGCGCATGCCTAGCACCGGATACCTGCTCGCGGGCATCGCGATCGCGGCCGCGGTCACCGTCGCGCTGCGGCTGGCACCGTTCGGCCTGGCCTCGGTACTGCGCGATTCGCCGCTCCTCGCCGACTTCGGACGGTGGATGCCCGCGGGCGCCGTGGTGGTGCTGGCCGTGTACTGCATGGCGCAGGTCGACTACGCCGCGCCGGCGCACGGGATCCCGCAGATCGCGGGCGTGGCGGCGACGGCGCTGGCGCACCGGTGGCGGCGCAACGCGGTGCTGAGCATCGTCGCGGGCACCGGGGTGTGCGTCGCGCTGAGTTACGCCTTGGCGTGATGGCACCATGAGCTGATGCGCGAGGAGATCGTCACCACCGGCGACGTGCGCCTGGCGGTGCAGCACCGCCGCGTGCCGGATCCGACGGGCCCGCCGGTGCTGCTCATCCACGGCATGGCCGCGGACCACCGCACCTGGCGGCGCACCGTCCGCGCCCTGCACGCCGCCGGCCGCGACACCGTGACGTACGACCAGCGCGGCCATGGGCGCAGCGACCACAGCCCCGAGTACCTGCTCGACGAGCTCGCCGCAGACGCCGAGCGGGTGGCGCGGCACGCGGGCCTGGAGACCTTCGACGTGGTCGGGCACTCCCTCGGGGGCCAGGCCGCGCTGCGGCTCGCGTGGCGCCTGCCCGACGGTGTCCGCCGCCTCGTCCTCGAGGAGATGCCGCCCGTGGCGCTCGAACCCGAGCAGGTCGCGGAGTCGATGGACGTGCCGCTGACGCCCCGCCGGGTGTGGCTGGGCGTCAAGCAGGTCGTGCAGACGCCGGGCGCCCTCTCGCGGTTCGACAAGACGATGATGGACTCGGTCTCGCCGCAGTTCCACCCCGATCCGGCGTGGTGGGAGCGACTCGCGGCGACCGACCAGGAGACGCTGGTGATCTCCGGCGGCCCCCGCGACTTCCTCCGCCCCGAGTACCTGCGGCTCGTCGCCGACGCGCTGCCCCACGGCGAGTTCGTCGAGCTGCGCGGCGGGCACACGGTGCACCGCGAGTCCTCCGCCGCGTTCGCCCGCGCGGTCCTCGAGTTCCTGCGGTGACCGGCTACGCCCCGTCGTCCACGGAGCGGAGCGCGTCGAGGACGGCGCGCGTGCGCCGGTCGCGCCGGGCGAGCAGGCGCTCGTAGTTCTCCTGCCCGGTGCCGTACGCCGCGTCGACCTTCTCGATGAGCGCCTCCGTCGATTCGGGGGTGTTCGACGGGGTGCCGAGCGGGATCTTGCCGACCTCGGCGCCGATCCCGGTGAACAGGTGCCGCGCACCCTCGGGCCCGCCGCCCAGCGCGTTGCCCTCGAAGAGCCCTGTGGCCGCCCAGCGCAGGCCGAGTGAATTGCTCAGCGCGACGTCGAGGTCCTCGACGCTCACCACGCCGTTCTCGACGAGGTAGCGGGCCTCGCGGCTGATCGCCACCTGCAGCCGGTTCGCGACGAAACCCTGGATCTCCTTGCGCAGCACCACCGGCGACCGGCCGAGCTCCCGGTACAGCGCGACGGCCCGCTGCGTCGTCTCCTCCGACGTGCGCTCGCCGGGAACCACCTCGACCAGCGGCATGAGCGCGGGCGGGTTGAACGGGTGCCCGACGATCACCCGCGAGGGGTCGTCGAGGTCCGCGGCGATCGGCGTCGCGGGGATCGAGGAGCTCGACGTGGCGAGCACCGCGTGGGATGGAGCCGCGGCGACGATCTGCGCGAACAGATCCTGCTTGATCGGCAGCCGCTCGGGACCGTTCTCCTGGACGAGGTCCGCGCCCACCACCGCGGCGGCGAGGTCCGCGGCGACCTCCACCTGCGCATCGCCGGGGAACTCCGCCGCGACCAGCTCGGCGAGGTCGGGCCGGGGATCAGAGAACGCGACGCGCCAGCCGTGTGCGCGGGCGAGTTCCGCCCACGACAGGCCGATGACTCCCGCTCCGATGATCGCGATCTTCCGTGCCTGCGCTGCGGCGTCCATCGTGTGCGTCCTACCTCGCCGCTACGGCGTCTTCGGCGCCACTGCGCCGCCCGAGATGGAGCGGTACGCGTTGATCAGCACGAGCGAGGCGACGGGCGCCGCGACGAGCAGGCCGACGCCGCACAGTGCGCCGCCGATGGCCAGGATCACCACGGTGACGATGTAGACGAGGATCGAGTTGCCCACGTCCTTCTGGAAGACGGCGAAACCCTGCTTGAAGGCCTCGCCCACGCCCAGCCCGCGGTCCACGACGGTCGGGAGGATGTACATCGTGACCAGGCCGACGACGATCGAGCCGATGTAGCCCACGTACGGGATGGCCGAAATCAGGCTGGCGACGATCGCCAGGAGCAGCGCGGTGAGCATGGACGGGCCGGCGTTGCGCGGCGCGAAGAACGAGCCGATGCTCACCGGCTTGCCGTCGGCGATGTCCAGCAGGCCCGACGTGTACGCGACGAGGCAGATGTACAGGATGAGCGCGCCGACGAAGGAGAAGATCACCGTGGCCACGGAGCCCGCGGTGGTGAGATCGACGGTGGTCGAGCCGTCCGACTCCTCGATCACATCACCGACACCGAACTGGCTGATGAGGAGGTACGCCAGCGCGGAGGCGGCGACCAGCGCGATCGCGTAGACGATGATGGGGACGATCAGCGCGGCGGCGTTCTTGGTGAACTTGTTCCACGACCAGGAGATCGCGTCCCCCAGGTTGAAGTGCGCCTGCGGCGCAGGCGGGTACTGGCCGAATCCGGGCTGCCCGTAGCCCTGCGGCGGCACCGGCGGCGGGAAGCCCTGCCCGGGCTGCGGGGGTACGGCGCCCTGCGGCGGAACGCCGGGCTGATCGCCTGTCGGATCGTTCGGTGGTTGCGTCACGGAAACCTCCCCTGGGTCGGGAGCTCGGCGCTCCCGTTTTGCGGTCGCACTCATTTAACGACACAAACCGAGGGCCCGCCCACCGTTCGGTGAGCGGGCCCTGGTTCGGCTTCCGTGAGGACGGTTTCCCTAGGGGGTGGGCGGAGCCACCTGGCCGCCGGAGAGGCGACGGTAGGCGTACACCTGGACCAGGGCCGCGAGCGGGCCGGTGACGAGGACACCGACGTAGCAGAGCGCGGTGCCGAGGCCGCCGACGATGCCCGCCAGCAGCGTGGTGAGGATCGAGTTCCCGGCATTGCCCTTGACCGTCTCGAAGCTGGCCTTCAGCGCATCCGGGCCGCTCAGCCCGCGGTCCACCGCGAAGTGACCCGCGTACGCGAGCAGGAAGGCCGCCGCGATCCCCGGCACGATGCAGAGGATGTAGCCGACGGTGACGGCGAGCGCCACGAGCAGCGCCGCGACGGCGGCCGCGCCGAAGTTGCGCGGCTTGAAGAACGATCCGATGGCCACCTCGCGACCGTCGGCGATGTCCAGGAGGCCGGAGAGGTACGCCGACTGCACCAGCATCGCGAGGAACACGATCAGTCCGATTCCCAGGATCGCCACGACCCACGTCAGGCCCGTCGGCTGACCGGTGATCTCGGCGGAGGTTCCGTAGTCGTACTGCGTGGTGCTGACCGTGGTCTCGGACAGCGTCGCGGTGAACAGGAAGCCGAACAGTGCGCCGGCGATGCCGAGCACGACGGCGTACGCCAGCATCGGGACGATCAGCGCCGCAGCGTTCTTGGTGAACTTGTTCCAAGCCCAGGAGAAGGCGTCACCGACGTTGAAGGGCTGCTGGCCGCCGAACTGCGGCGCGCCGTAGCCGCCGCCGGGAGGAGGCGGGAAGCCGCCCTGCGGCGGAGGCGGAAAACCCTGGCCACCCTGCGGAGGCGGGAAGCCCTGGCCGCCCTGGCCGTACCCCGGGTCCTGCGGCGGCGGGAAGCCTCCCGCGGGCGGGGGCGGGAAGCCGCCCTGCCCGTACCCCGGCTGCTGCGGGGGCTGCTGCGGGTAGCCACCCTGCTGGTATCCGCCCTGCTGCGGATCCTGCGGGTTCTGCGGGTAGCCGCCCTGGTTGTCACCAGGGTAGTTAGGCGGCTGCGTCATGGGTCTCCTCCACTTGCTCATGAACGAACAGGGAGAACCTACCAACCGCAGGTGGTGCACACCATAGGTGGCGGCTCAGCCCTCGCTCGCCCGACGCTTCGCCTCGCGCTTGGCCTTCCGGAGCGCGAACTCCTCCTGCTCGAGCCGCAGCGCCTCGTCGGGCGGCGGAGCGCCGCCGCCGAGCCTGGCCGGCACCCAGTCCTCGCCCGCCGGGGCGGGGAATCCGCGCTGCGCGTCCAGCAGCGTCTCCCCCATGGCGGCGCGCAGCCGGGCGGTCAGGGCGACGGGGTCGTCACCGTCGGGATGGAGGGCGGGACCGACCTCCACGACGACGGGGAAGCGATGCCGGCCGATGCGGCGCTGCGTGCCCTTGGACCAGATGCGTTGCGTACCCCAGACGGCCATCGGCACGATCGGCACGTCGGCCTCGATGGACATGCGGGCGGCGCCGGACTTGAGCTCCTTGAGCTCGAAACTGCGGCTGATGGTGGCCTCGGGGTACAGGAGGATCACCTCGCCGCGCTCGAGGGCGGCCTCGGCCTCGTGGTAGCTCTCGGCGCCGTGCTCGCGGTCGACGCCGATGGCCCCGCAGTGCTTGATGATGAAGGCCATGATCTTCACCTTGCGGAGCTCGGCCTTGACCATGTACCGCGGCCACCGGCCCGTGCGCTTGATCGCGAGGCCCGATTCGAGGAAGTCGACGTAGCTGGTGTGGTTGACCGCGACGATCACGCCGCCGGTAGCAGGGATGTTCTCCAGGCCGCGGTACTCCACCCGCAGCCCCTGTGCGCCCACAATGCTTTTCGCGAGCATCAGGACCACCTGATAGACGGGTTCGCGCCGCGCCATCACACCCCCTGCAGTTGGTTCCTGCAGCGAGGATACGACGGCGCGGCGCGGGCCGCGTCGGATCAGTAGGCGACCGAGAACCGCTCCCGCTCGTGCGCGGGGGTGAGGATCTCGTCGACGAACGCGATCGCGTAGTCGGCGCCGGAGATCTCGGAGTTGCCGTCGGCGTCGGTGAGCAGCAGGTCGCCGCTCGTGCGGAAGGTGCCGCGCTTCTCGCCGGGGTTGAAGGAGCCGTAGCTCGCGGCGGGGCTGAGGTAGAACCAGTCCACGTCGTCGACGGTGCGCAGGTAGTCCAGCGCGCGGTCGTGCTCCTGGGCGATCGGCTTGACCTCGTCGGGGAACGACGGGGTGTCGACCAGCTTGGGTCCGCCCTCGGCGACGAGCAGGCTGCCGGCGCCGCCGACCACGCCGAGGCGGGCGCCGGTGCTGCGTGCGGCGGCGACCAGTCCCTCCACAGCGGTGCGCAGCTCGGTGCCGTCGCCCGACGGTGCCGCGGTCGGCAGGGCGGAGACGATGACGGCCGCGCCCTCGACCGCGCGGGCCACGAAGGCCGCGTCGGTCACGTCGCCGGCCTCGGCGGTGGCGCCGGCCGGGACCTTGGCGACGTCGCGGGCGACGCCGACGACCTCGATGCCGCGGCTCAGGGCCTCAGTGGTGATGTGGCCGCCGGAGTAGCCGGACGCGCCGAAGACGGTGATCCTCACTTGGCGCCCTCCAGCTTCTTCTTGAGCAGCAGCGCGTCGACGCCCAGCGAGGTCTGCGGGACGGCGGCGACGGCGAGCAGGCCGGCGATCAGCACGAGCGGCAGCTCGATGCCGCCACCGGTGGCGAAGAAGCCGTTGTCGATGTGCACCGTGAAGATGGCGCCGAGCATGTCGATGATCAGCACGATCGCGACGATCGGGACGGCGAAGCCGACGATGAGGAGAGCACCGCCCAGCAGCTCGGCGAGACCGGCGAACCAGGCCGACAGGGTGGGCGCCGGGACGCCCATCTTCTCGAAGGCGCCGGCGGTGCCGCTGAGGCCGTTGGTGACGACCTTCTGCCAGCCGTGGGCGAAGAAGACGACGCCGAGGATGACCCGGGCGAGCGTGAGAAGCGTGAACTGGGTGGCGACCAGTTTCTTGACCATGAGATCTCCTAAGATGGTTGAAGCTTCAAGCGTTTGTCGCTACCATGGAAGCACAGACGAAACGTAAGCGCAATAATTCCGTACGTGTAAGGTTTTCCGCCATGGCTGATTTCGACGTCTTCGCCAAGGACTGCCCCTCGCGAGAGGTGTTCGCCCACGTCACCGGACGGTGGGGCGCGCTCGTCCTCGGGCGCCTGCGCTCGGAGCCGCAACGCTTCAGCGAGATCCGCCGCCAGGTCGAGGGCATCAGCGACCGGATGCTCACCCAGACCCTGCGGGACCTCGTCGGCGACGGGCTGGTGAGCCGCTACTCCGCCGGCACCAATCCCCCGCACACCGAGTACCGACTCACCCCCGCGGGAGCCGGCGTGGCCGACGCCGTACTACGGCTCGCCGAGTCCGTGCAGACGGCGATGGCCGCGCCGCGGCTGCCCTGACACTCCTCGACCCCTCCGGGAGGGAACTCATGACCACCATGCCCGCGCTGTTCCTCAGCCACGGCGCACCGCCGCTCGTCGACGACGAGCGATGGGTCGCGCAGCTGCAGCGCCTCGCCGCCGACCTGCCTCGTCCGGAGCAGATCCTCGTGGTCTCCGCGCACTGGGAGGCCGCGCCGCTCACCGTGGGCGCCACCGATTCCCGTGTCCCGCTCACCTACGACTTCGGCGGCTTCCCCGAGCGGTACTACCGCACCGTCTACCCCTCCCCCGGCGCGCCCGACCTGGCGGACCGGGTCGCGGCCATGGCGCCCGACGACCAACCCGTGCACCGGGACTCGCAGCGCCGGCTGGACCACGGCGCGTACGTGCCGCTCACGGTGATGTACCCGGACGCCGACATCCCGACGCTGCAGGTCTCGCTCCCCACGCTCGAGCCGGAGGCGCTGTTCGGGCTGGGTCGGCGGCTCGCGGAGCTCCGCGAGGAGGGCGTGATGATCATCGGCTCCGGGTTCACCACCCACGGCCTGCCCTTCCTCACCGACCCGAGCGCCGACGCCGTCGCGCCCGGCTGGTCGGTCGAGTTCGACGCGTGGGCGCACGAGCGGTTCGCCGCCGGGGATGTGGACGGGCTCATGCGGTTCCGCGAGGAGGCGCCGGGGATGCCCTACGCGCACCCGCGGATCGAGCACTTCTCACCGCTGTTCGTCACGCTCGGCGCGGCGACGGATCCCGAGGCCGCGCCCGAAGAGCCGATCGACGGCTTCTGGATGGGGCTGGCCAAGCGCAGCATCGTCGCGGCCTGACGAGCGTCAGGCCCCGTCGGCCGCCCCGTCGGCCGCCCCGGCGACGTAGGCCAGGAGGGCGGCATCGTCGGACTCGAGGCGGTCGACGATCTCGCCACCGTCGCAGCGCAGCAGGGCGACGACGGCCCTCTCATCGGTGCGGCGCAGGACCGTCCAGGTGCCGCCGGAGTCCTCCCAGCGCCGCAGCTGCTCGAGCGGGGTCATCGTCGACGGTGCGCCGTCAGGCGACGGCCTTCGCGACCAGGGCCGCGATCCGCGCCTCGGTCTCGGCGTCGAGGGCGGTGATGTTCCAGACGATGGGGTGCATGGTGGCGCCCTCCTCGAAGGCGGGGTTCACCGTCTCGCCGAATCCGAAGGCCACGTACGTGTCTCCGGGCTTGATGTAGCAGACGTCCTCGCCGCCGCCGACGTAGAACGGCAGGCCCCAGCGCACGACGGGCTCCAACCCGGGCGCATTCTCGCGGATGATGGCGTGCACGCGCTCCCCGATCTCGGCGTACGGCGCGGGCATGGCGCGGAGCTTCGCGAGAACGGCGGCGTCGCCCTTCTTGGTGAACATGACGGTGGGCCTCCTCGGCGTGGATCGACGACTCACGGTACCCCGCACGAGGTGATCGGGCGGGGCCGAATGCACCGGCCCCGCCCGACTCACGTCTCCCCGACTCGGACGTCGCTATCCGCCGGTCGCGGGTCGGCGCTCCGCGAACGGATTGCCGCGCAGCTCCTCGAGCGCCCGGCCGACGGCGAAGACGGTGTCGTCGTCGTACGGATGCCCGACGACCTGCACGCCCGTGGGCATGCCGTTGGCGGCGAAGCCGCTGGGCATCGCGAGCACCGGGCAGCGGTTGTTGACGTTGAACGGCATGGTCAACAGGCCCTCGGTCCAGGGGACGACGGTGCCGTTGATCTCGATTCCGTCGGCCATGGTGTCGCCGGCGGGAAAGCCCACGGCTGCGCTCGTGGGGCAGATCAAGGCGTCGTAGCCGTCCATCGCGTCGGCGAGACCCTGCATGAGGTTGTACTCGGCGCGGACGGCGTCGAACATCGTCATGTGCTCGCGGGCGATGCTCGCCAGATCGAGGAAGTTGCGGGCGTAGTCGTTCATCAGCGCGGTCCGGTCGCCGACGATGCTGTTCATCAGCGACGCGACCATCTGCGCGAAGTGGCCGGCGGTGCCGACCCGCAGATCGTCGATGTTCCAGCCGAATCGAACCTCCTCAACGATCGCGCCGGCCTCGGCGAGCGCGTTCGCGGTGGCCCGAGCGTTCGCGACGACCTCGGGGTCGACGGCGAAACCACCGAGGTCCGGTGAGAACGCGATCCGCATGCCGCGCACGTCACGATCGTCGGAGATGGTCACCGTCGGCAACGACGTCTGGTCCAGGCGATGCTGCCCGACGACGAGGTTCGTCGCCAGCAGCGTGTCGGCCACCGTGCGGCCCATGACGCCGTCGCCGCGGTAGTAGTCGAGCGTCATGGGGCCGGCGCCCGGCACGCGGCCGTAGGGCGCCTTGTATCCGACTGCAGCGCTGAAACAGGCCGGGCCGCGGGTGGATCCGCCGATGTCGGAGACGGTGGCCAGCGTGGTGAAACCGGCCGCGACCGCGGCCCCCGCACCGCCGGACGAGCCGCCGGGCGAGAAGTCCGGGTTCCACGGGTTGCGGGTGATGCCCCACTTCTTGGTGTGGGTGTACGTCGCGATGGAGAACTCCGGCGTGGAGGTGCGGGCGTGGAACACGGCGCCGGCGGCGCGGAGCCGCTCGATCACGGGATGGTCCTCGGGCGCGGAGTAGCCCTCCCACGCGAGCGACCCTTCGGTCACCCGGTAACCGGCGATGGCGTGCTTCTCCTTGGTGGCCACGGTGATCCCGTCCAACGGCAGAGCGGTCCCGTCGGCGTACCGTCGTTCGGATTCGCAGGCGCGCTCCAACGCCCAGTCGTCCATGCGCTCGACCAGGGAGCAGAGGAGGGCGTCGCCCTCGTCGGCCCGCTCGAGCTGGGCGCGGAGCACCTCGACCGGGGACACCTCGCGCGAGCGGAACAACTCGAGGAGTTCGGTGGCGGGCAGGTAGCAGAGGTCGCGGTTCACTTGGCGAGGTCCTTTCCGGGAACAACATCAGTGGCTGGAGCGTGGTAGAGCAGGGACGAGGGGACGCGGGCCCGGAACGCCTCGGCGTTGCGGGGAGCGGCGTAGGCGGCGATCACGGAGACCACCGCGCCGAGGCCGAGGAACATCCAGGCCGCGGTCCAGCCGGAGTTCTGCGCGAGGAAGCCGACGATCGTGGGTGAGAGCACACCCGCGATCATGCCGCCGAGCAGGATCATCCCGGCGGCGATGCCGGTGACCTTCGGGTCGAGCTGCTTGATCGGGATGCTGAACGATCCGATGTAGGCAGAGGACGCGAGGCCGACGATGAGCGTGGTCGCGGCGACGTAGGTGAAGACGTTAGGCATGAAGGGCAGACTGATCACCAGCAGGCCGGCGATCGTCATGCCGGGCACGATGAGCCGGATCGGGTTGCCGCCGATCCGGTCCGAGTAGCGGCCCGCCAGCACGATCATCAACGCGGCGGCCAGGCCCGGCGGCAGGGCCAGCAGCGCCGAGGCCGACGGGGAGAGCGCGAACTCCTCCTGCAGATACGTCGCGGTCCAGGCGTTCCAGCCCCAGATCAGGATGTCGTAGCCGAAGAAGGCCAGGGCGAACCACCACATGGCGGGGGTGCGGAGCAACGCGGCGGTGCGGCCCTTGGCGACGTCGTTCGCGGGCACGTCGTGCATCGGGGCGGGCATGCCCTTGATGAAGACGAAAGTGATGACGATGCCGAAGATCGAGATGACGAGGAACATGCCGCGCCAGCCGACGAGCGGCAGCAGGATCGCGGCCACGATCATCGCCATCACGACGCCGATCGCATTGGAGCTGTTGACCCAGCCGTTGGCGGTCATCCGCTCATCGGGCAGCGATCGCTCCGCGAGCAACTTCATCGCCGCGCCGGGGAAGATCCCCTGCGCCAGACCGAACAGGATCCGGATCGCGATCAGGGTGACGAAAGAGGTCGCCAGCGCCGTGAGGCCGGTGAAGATCGACCAGGCGATGAGCCCGATCACGGCTATCCGCATCGCGCCGAACTTGTCGGCCAGCATGCCGCCGGGGAGCTGCGCCGCGGCGTAGGCGAGGAAGAAGACCGAGATCACGAGGCCGAGCTGGCCCTTCTCCAGGCCGAGATCCTTGCCGATCAGCGGCAGCGCGACGCCGATCACCGATCGGTCGATGTAGTCGATGCACCAGACCGTGAACAGCAGGATCACGGTAGTGCGAGTGATGGGGTGCAAATCGGTCTCCCGGTTCAGGTCCGGCGTGTGATCGCCGTCATACTCAGTGGGTGGAGCAGAGCGTATGGAGCGGAGCGATCGATCGAGTCGCCGCGCTGATATACGGCGCAGACGGCCCGGTCGTGGCGAATTCCGGTCACGACGTGCTCGCGGACGACGATCAATTACTGGTAGCGGAGCTCCAGGCCAGGCCACGCGCCCCCTGGACGGACATCGGAGGCGCGCTCGGCATCAGCGGCACCACGGCGTCGCGGCGCTGGAATCGTCTGGTCACCGACGGGTACGCCTGGATCACTGCGTATCCCGCGCAACTGCTTCCGGTGACGGGATACGTCTGGATCACTGTTTCCCCGCGCCGACGGCGGCACGTCGGGGCCACGATCACCGCGCATCCCGCGACCTACTGGGTCGACCAGCTCGACGGCGAACGGACCTTCCTCGCCGGCGTCGCCGCGACGTCGCTCCGCGGGATCGAGGCGACCGCCACCGAGATCGCCGAGATCGACGGGGTGATGGACGTCCACCTCCAGCTCTGCCGATCAGTCATGCACGACGGGACCGTGTGGCAACCCAAACTGGCCGGCCCCGTCGACCAGGAGCACCCGACGATCTGGCGCGCACGCGAGACGGGCGATGTCGCGCGGCCGTCCGAGACGGACATCCGACTGTTCCGCGCTCTCATGCGCGACGGGCGCGCGACCTACACGGAACTGGCCACCGCGACAGGGCTCTCCGACCGGACGGTGCGCCGCCGCCTTCCGGAACTGCTCGAGAACCGGATGCTCAGCACCCGCTGCGACGTGAGCCGCGAGACTCTCGGCATGGAATCGGGTTTCTTCCTGTCGATCCGGTGGACCGCCCGCTGGCGCAGCCTGATCGGAGTCGCCTGCCGGATGCCGGGCGCCCGGCTCGTGGCGGGTGTCAGTGGGGCGAGCCCGTTCCTGCTCCAGTTCTGGGGACGGTCGATCGCGGACGCCGACATGGTGGTCGCGCGTCTCGAGGCCGCCGTCCCGGATCTGCACATCGACCGCATCGACTACTCCGTGCGCTCCCTCAAGCGGTTCGGGCGCTACCTCGGGCCCGACGGGCGGGTCGCCGACGACGCCCTGGCTCCCGACGTCGACCTCTTCGACTACGCCCACCTGGCCGACCGCCCGACGTGACCGACCGCGGATACGAAAGAACCCCTCCGACCGTGGTCGGAGGGGTTCTCCCTCTGTGGAGCTAAGGGGAATCGAACCCCTGACCTCCTCGATGCGAACGAGGCGCGCTACCAACTGCGCTATAGCCCCTTGCGGAACTCGAATACCTTAGCAAGCCCCGCGGCGAAACTGTTAACCGACCTTGCGCTCGTACGGTTCCCGCACGTCAGCGGGCCGATCGGCGGGGCGATCGAGGAAGTCGAACTCCTCGGCGCGGTAGCGCGGCAGGTGGTCGAAGGCGGGGTCCTCGTCGTCGATCTCCATGACGATGCAGCCGCCGCGGCGCAGGTGCGCCGGCACGCCGTCGCGCACCTCGGCCTCGCGGGCGCGCTCGCGGCGGGCCCGCTCCAGCCGGGCCATCCGGCGCCGACGGATCTCGGTCTCGATCCGCACCGTCCGGCGCAGGTAGGCGAGGTAGGCCACCAGCGCGAGCACGACGGCGCCGAGGCCGTACCAGGCGAAGGGCACGTTCATCAGGCCCGCGCCGAGCGCGACCACGGCGAGCACGCCCAGGACCAGCGTGACCCGCTGGCGGAACCGGAACCGCGCCTCGGTGATCCGGGCGTCGTTCTCGGGGTCGTAGCCGCCGCGGCGGCGGCGCGGCTCGGCGTCGCGGGCCTCGTCGGCGTACTCGCCCTCGTACTCGGCGTCGTCCAGCTCGTCGTCGGCGTCCTCGGCCACCGGGCGGGAGACCGGGGCGATCTCCTCCGTCAGCTGCTCGTCCGCGGCCACGTCATCGACGTCGTCGTACTCCGCGGCCTCGTCGGCCTCGATGTCGGCTTCGACGTCGATGTCGGCGTCCGCGTCGATGTCGGCCTCGGGCTCGACGACTGCCTCGGCGGCGGGTGCGGTCACGCGGCGGACGATCGGCGCGGCCTCGGGCGCGGCGGCCTCGTCGGTCGCCTCGGGGGCGTCGACGTCGAGGTGGTCGAGGTCGACGACCTTCGTGCGCTTGGCCATCGCGGCCCGCTCGACGGTGTGGATCGGGGTGGTGTCGCCGTCCATCGGGCTGGATCCGTGCAGATCGTCGACGTCGGAGTCGACGTAGGCGTGCGCCTCCGCGTCCTCGTCGCCGGTGTCCTCGGCCGCGGAGTCGGAGGTCTTGCCGAGCACGATCCGGCCGTCCTCGACGATCTCGTCGTCCCCGAGCTCGGCGTCCGCGTCGGCCTCGCCGCGCGGCTCCTCGACGACGGTGGCCGCCGGGCGGATGCGGCGCCGCACAGCGCGGCCGGCGGAACCGCCGCGGTGCAGCAGCCGGGTCTTCAGTGTCGCGTCGGACACCTGGTTCACCTTGGGGTGCCGCGCCGCGAGCATCGGAACGAGCACCACCAGCCACGCGACGATCAGCCCCACCCAGAGCAGTGTCTGCGGGATCATGTCGGCTCCCTCCGGCAATCAGCGAGCACGGATCACATCCGTGTAAGTCGCCTTGAAGGCTATTTCACCGTGGTGAATCAGCGCGCCCGACGCGCCGTAGCCAAACCCCAAAAATCTCAAACAGTCACTTCAGTCACACGAGTCAGAACCGGGCACGCCCCGACCGGACCACCCGCGCGACCATCGAATCCGCGACCTCCTCGGCCGTGATCGCGACCAGCAGATGGTCGCGCCAGGCACCGTCGACGTGCAGGTACCGGCGCAGCAGGCCCTCCTCGCGGAAGCCCGAATTCCGCAGCACGGCGCGCGATCCGGCGTTCTCCGGGCGCACCGTCGCGTCCACGCGATGCAGGCGCAGCGCGCCGAAGCAGTGGTCGACGGCGAGCGCGACCGCGGCCGTGGCCACCCCGCGGCCGGTCACCCGCCGATCCACCCAGTACCCGACCCACGCGCTCTGCAGCTGCCCGCGCGTGATGTTCCCGATGGTGATCTGGCCGGCGTAGGCACCGTCGACCTCGATGACGAGCGGGACGATCGTCCCGGACCTGGCCTGCGAGCGCAGGGAGGCGCACAGCGGCGTCCACTGCGAGGCCGCGTGCCGCCGTTGCCAGTTCACCTCGCCCGACGGTTCCCAGGGCTCCAGTTCCGCCCGGTTCAGCAGCCGCAGCCGCGACCACTGCCGGCCGTCGCGGGCGCGGATGGGCCGCAGCCGCACGACGCCCGCGGGGGTGGTGAGGGGCCCGAGTTCGACCTGCCAGCTCGCTCCGAACACCGACGTCAGCCGCGCTGGGCGAGGAAGGCGACGACCACGTCGTCGCCCGCCCGGACCTCGGTGACCTCCGGGTCCACGACGATGAGGCAGTTCGCCTCGGCCAGGCTCACCAACAGGTGGGAGCCGTTGTCGGGGATCGGGGCGACCATGAACTCGCCGCTGTCCTCGTCGCGCATGAGCTGGCCGCGCACGTACTCGCGGCGGCCGGCCGGCGACTGGTGGGACGCGGCGCTCTTGGCCGTCACCAGGCGCCGCATCGGCTGCCGCTTGCCGAGCGCGATGCGGATCAGCGGCCGCACCATCACCTCGAAGGCGACGAGCGCGCTCATCGGGTTCGAGGGCAGCAGGAAGGTGGGCACCTGATCGTCGCCGAGAGTGCCGAAGCCCTGGACCGACGCGGGGTGCATCGCGATGCGCTCCACCGCGAGGTCGCCGAGCTCGGCCAGGGCGGCTGTGATGTCGTCGGAGGCGCTGCCGCCGAGCGCGGAGGTCACGATCACGACCTCGGAGCGCTGCAGCTGCGCCTCGACGGCCTCGCGCACCCCGTCGGTGGTGACGATGCCGACGCGGTGCACCTCGGCGCCGCAGTCGCGGGCGGCGGCGGCCAGCGCGTAGGAGGCCACGTCGTAGACCTGGCCGGCACCGGTGTCGCGGTCGACGTCGACGAGCTCGCGGCCCACGGAGATCACGGCGACACGGGGCCGCGGGTGCACGGAGACCTTGTCGCGCCCGACGGCGGCGAGCAGGCCCACCTGCGCGGGCCCCACGACGGTGCCGCGGCGCACGGCTACGTCGCCCGGCTGCACGTCGTCGCCCGTGCGACGGACGTACTGCCCGGACCGGACCGCATGTCCGACACGGACTTTCGACAGGCCACCGTCGGTCCACTTGTCGGGCAGGACGGCGTCGGCGAGCGTGGGCAGCGGCGCGCCGGTCTCGACCTTGACGGCCTGGCCCGGCTGCAGCCGGATCGGCTGGCGGTTGCCCGCGCGGACCTCGCCGACGACCGGCAGCGAGACGACGATCTGCTCGCCGGTCTCCTCGTCGGTCTCGCCGGCGCTCGCCACGTCGACGGAGCGCACGGCGTACCCGTCGATCGCGGCCTGGTCGAACGCGGGGAGGGCGTTCTCGACGACCACTTCCTCCGCGCACATCAGGCCCTGCGCCTCGGAGATACCCACGCGCACCGGCCGCGGCGCCACCGCCGCCGCCGTGACCCGTGCCAGATGGTCCTCCACGGAGCGCATGCTCTCGGCCTCCTACAGCGTCAGTCTCGGTTCAGGCGATCCTGCAGCCAGTCGCGCAGGTCGGGACCGTAGTCGTCGCGGTCCAACGCCAAGTCAACCGCAGCCTTGAGGTAGCCCCCGGGATTTCCGAGGTCGTGTCGGGTTCCGCGGTGCACGACCACGTGCACCGGATGCCCCTCGCTGATGAGCAGCGCGATGGCGTCGGTCAGCTGGATCTCGCCGCCGGCGCCCTTGTCGATGCGGCGCAGCGCGTCGAAGATCGCCCGGTCCAGCAGGTATCGGCCGGCCGCCGCGTAGTTCGACGGGGCGTCCTCGGCCTTGGGCTTCTCGACCATGCCGTTGACCTTGAGCACGTCCGGGTTGGCGGCGTCGGGCACGATCTCGACGTCGAAGGCGCCGTAGCTGCTGATCTGCTCCGGGCTGACCTCGATCGCGCACAGCACGGAGCCGCCGCGCTTCTCGCGGACCTTCGCCATCGTCGTGAGCACGCCGATGGGCAGCACCAGGTCGTCGGGTAGCAGGACGGCGACGGCGTCCTCGTCGTCGTCGAGGACCGGCTCGACGCAGGACACGGCGTGCCCCAGGCCCAGCGGCTTCTCCTGGATGACGGCCTCGGCGTGGATCAGGTTCGGGGCGCGGCGCACCTTGTCGAGCATCGCGGTCTTGCCGCGCTTCTCCAGCGTGCCCTCGAGGACGAGGTCCTCGACGAAGTGGGCGACCACGCCGTCCTTACCGGGGCTGGTGACGATGCAGAGCCGCTCCGCACCGGCGGCCGCGGCCTCCTCGGCCACCAGCTCGATGCCGGGGGTGTCGACCACCGGGAGCAGCTCCTTCGGCACCGTCTTCGTCGCGGGGAGGAAACGGGTACCGAGGCCTGCAGCGGGGACGATCGCGGTCTTCGGAATGGACGGCGCGTTGCTCATTCCCTCACCTTAGGCTAGGTCACGTGACGGTAACGATCCGAGTGGCTGTGAGTTCGCCGCATGAGCACTGAGTCCAAGACCGCGTGGCGCGCGCGATTCCGGCGCGGTCGCGCCGCTCTGACGGACGCTCAGCGGGCGGAGGCCGCGGCGGCGTTGACGTCCGTTCTGGCCGCATTGGACCTGGGTGAGACGGTCGCGGCGTACGTGCCGGTGGGTTCCGAGCCCGGCTTCGTCCTCGACAGGAGGGTGCTGCTGCCGGTGACCCCGCCGGAGCCGGGCCCGCTCGACTGGGCGTGGTCGGGCTCACTCGTCCCCGGCCCCTTCGGACTCCTCGAACCGGCGGGGCCGCGGCTGGGCGCCGATGCCGTGGCCTCTGCGGCGACGGTGCTGCTGCCGGCGTTGGGCTGCTCGCGGGAGGGGGTACGACTCGGGCGGGGAGCCGGCTACTACGACCGCTCCCTGCGGCCCGGCCCACGGCTGATCGCGGTGGTCTACGACGACGAGCTGGTGGACTCGCTGCCGTCGGAGCCCACGGATGTGCCGGTGCACGCGGCGCTGACCCCGTCGGGGTTGGTCGACTTCGCGTCGTGAATCCACGGCTGAGAGCGTCAGGAGGCCGAATCCGGCTTCGTGACGCTGTGAGCCGTGGATTCACGGCGCCGGTCACACCAGCAGGCGGGAGATGTACTTCTCGCCGTAGACGCGCAGGGCGGCGGTGTCGCTGATGTCCAGGCCGGTGGGCGAGTTGGACAGCAGCGACCCCGTGATCCGCAGCATCAGGTCCACGACGGAGCAGAGCTCGGCGTAGTCCTGCTCGGCGCCGGTGTTGCGCAGGCGGATCACGATGCCCTGGATGAGCAGGTCCCACACGCCGCGCGGGATGCGCAGGAAGTACTCGGGCTCGGCGGCCAGCACCTTGGACACGGCCATGTTCGACTCGGCCTGTTCGATGCTGAGCACGAACACCTCGACCAGCGTCTGCTGCGGCGTGTACCCGACGATGGTCTTGTCGAGCTTGCGGCGCAGGGTGCGGATCTCGATCGCGACGACGCGGGCGATCAGCTGGTCGCGGTTGGGGAAGATCCGGTACAGCGTGCTGCGGGACACGTGCGCCTGCTTGGCCACCTGGTCCATGCTGACGCCGGGGATGCCGTTCGCGGCGATCACCTCACGTGCCGCGTCCACGATCCGCCGCGCAGGTGAGGGAACCGTCATAGCGGTATCGTATCCGCTCACATCCTTGGCACTCGAATCGCAGGAGTGCTAAATCGAGGGGTAGAATCGCGAGGTGCCTACCTATTCGTATCAGTGCAAGGAGTGCGGCGAGGCCTTCGACGCCGTCCAGTCCTTCTCCGACGATCCGTTGACCGTGTGCCCCAACTGCGGCGGCCCGCTCCGGAAGCTGTTCAACTCCGTGGGCGTCGTCTTCAAGGGCAGCGGCTTCTACCGCACCGATTCCCGCAGCTCCAAGGCCGATACGACGGCCAAGCCGGAGAAGAAGTCGGACACGGCGGCGAAGGTCGACAAGGCCACCAGCTCGTGACGCACGTCTTCGACGAGGCGACGGCCGTCGAGCCGATCGCCGGCGGTTTCCGCGCGCAGACGCACCCGGCCTACAACAACATGGTCGGCCCGTTCGGCGGGATCACCGCCGCCACCGTCGTCGCGGCGCTGCAGGCGCACCCCGAGGCGCAGGGCCACCCGCTGAGCCTCACGCTCAACTTCGCCGCGCCCATCAAGGACGGCGCCTGGGACGTCGCGATCACCGTGCTCCGCACGAACCGCACCAACCAGCACTTCACGTACGTAATCAGCCAGGACGACGGTGCCGTCGCCTCCGGTACCGCGGTGTTCGGCACCCGCCGCGACACCTGGAGCGACACCGAGACGCCCTTCCCCGAGGTCGGGGCGCCGGAGGACCACGCCGAGCTGTCCATGCCGGAGTTCGTCGAGTGGGCGAAGAATTACGAGACCCGCTTCGTCGCGGGCAGCCTGGAGATGGACGGCCCGCAGGACGCGTCGACGACCACCATGTGGCTGCGCGACAAGCCGGCGCGCGCCCTGGACTACCCGGCGCTGGCCTCGATCTCCGACTCGTTCTTCCCGCGGATCTTCCTGCGCCGCGGCACGTACGTCCCGGCGGGCACCATCTCGCTGACGACCTACTTCCACGCGAGCCCCGCGGAACTCGAGCAGCAGTCCGACGACTACTTGCTCGCCACCGCCCGCGCGGCCCGCTTCGGGCACGGCCATTTCGATCAGTACGGCCAGGTCTGGGGCCGGAACGGCGCGCTGCTCGCGACCACGCATCAGATCGTCTACTACAAGGATCCGCAGGCCTGATCTTCAGGCGTTCTCCACAGGTTCGGGGTTATCCACAGGCGCCTCGTTTCCGACGGTGCCGGGGCGCGGCACCGTCGTAGCCTCCGGGCATGGACTCCTTGCAGCCGACCGGGGCGGAACGGATCCGGGCTGCGCTGCGGCCCGGCTGGGCACGCACGCTGACTGCCCGGCGGGCGGCCGCGGCGGCGCTGGCCGTGCTCGCGCTGATCGTGGCCGTCACCAGCCGCCCGAGTGGCCCGCAGGCGCAGGTGCTGGTGGCCGCGCGGGAGCTGGGGCCGGGCGGCCGGCTCACCGTCGAGGACCTGGCGGTGCGCACCGTGCCCGCGGAGCTCGCGCCGCAGGACGCGCTCACCGGTCCCGACGATGCCGTCGGCCGGTCGGTGACGGGGCCCGTCGGCGCGGGCGAGATCCTCACGGGCCGCCGCGTGCTCACCGACCGCACCGCCGGGTACATCCGGCCCGGATCGCGGCTGGTCCCGGTCTCGCTGCAGGACGCGGCCACGATGGACCTGCTCCGCGCGGGCGACGTGGTCGACGTGGTGGCGCAGCGCAAGGACGACTCCCCCGCGGTGCTGGCCCGCTCGGCGACGGTGGCCGTGGCCGCGGCGCCGCAGGCCACGCGGCAGCAGGCCCGCACGGCGATGCTCGCGATGTCGGAGTCGGAGGCGCACGCCGTGGCGGCCGCGGCGCTCAGTTCCCCTCTGTCGGTGGTCTTCCGGTGAGGTCAGCCGACGCGGTAGGTGAGCTCGCGGATCAGCCACGTCTGCCGCTCCCGCGCGACGTCCGCCGCGGCGGGGCCGTAGTAGTAGCGCAGGTACTGCTCGCCGGCGCGGCGCTGGGCCCGGGTGGGCAGCGTGGCGAGTTCGGCGGGCGGGGCGAGTTTCGCCGCCTCGGGCGTGGTGATGGCGCCCTGCAGCCACCGTCGCTGCTCGAGGATCATCCACCACCAGGCGCCGCCGAGCAGGGTCAGGGTGACGGCGCACTTGAGGAGGATCAGCGCGAAGGCGATCATCGGGTTGTCGCCGCTGGGCGCGTTCCACCAGAAGTGCATCAGGTAGGAGAGCGCCACTGCCAGGGCGGCCAGCGCGGGGCGGCTGCGCAGCAGCGCGAGGCCGAGCGCGAAGAAGCCGGTGTACACCCAGTGCGACTGGAAGCCGAAGAGCGCGCGGAGCAGCGTCACGGTGAGCGCGCCGGCGGCGTCGGACTGGGCGTCGCGCAGCGCGAAGGTCATCGCGTAGGTGAGGTTCTCCACCACCTGGAAGCCGAGGCCCGCGAAGGCGCCGACGGCGAAGATCTGCAGGGGCCGGCGCAGCCGGTCGCGGAACATCACCAGCAGCAAGGCGACGCCGGCGCCCTTGATCGTCTCCTCGTCGAGCGGGCCGACGAGGGCCGCGCCCCAGACGGTGGCGCCGGGATCGTCGAGGACGTCGCTCACGGCGTCGGAGGCGAAGCCGTTGATCTGCAGCGACAGGCCGCACGCGCCGATCGCTCCCCAGGCGAAGGCGAGCGCCCAGGCGCTGCGGACCTGGGCGTGGGAGCGATCGAGCGCCCAGATGATCACCGCGATCGCGGCGGCCGCGAGCACGATGATCGGCAGCGCCACGGCGATGGCGGTGCCGGACTCGGCGAGCCGCGGCACCATGTCGCGCGCGAGCACGTAGCCGCCGCACACCAGGCCGGCCGCGAACACCCACAAGGAGATCGTGGTCATCCGCGCGCGCATCAGACCTCCCGCATCGACTGGACGAGCGCGGTCAGGTCGGGCACGGCACCGTCGGGCGGGCGCAGCGTGAGCACCGTGACCAGCAGTGCGTCCCGGCCGACCACGGCGCACTCCCCCGACCGGCCGCCGCCGGTGGCGGTGCAGCTGCGGCCCGTGAAGTCGGCGCCGCGGAGCTCGCCGGTGAAGCGCGCGTCGACGCCGCCGGCTTCGAACTCGCGCAGGCGGCGCGGGGCGGCGGTGTCGAAGTCGGTCATGCCGGTTGTCAGGCGCACGGACAGCGAGCTGCCGGTGGCGTGGGTGAAGCGCGCGACGTCGGCCCGGCCGGACGGCACCTTCTCCCAGCCCGACGGTGCGCGGAAATCGACTCCGGCGTACTCGTTTCCGACGCGATAGGGCTGGTCGGCGACGGGCGTGTGCGGCGTGGGCACGGCGCGTTCGATCCCGAACCACCCCGCGGCGAGGCCGCCGACGGCCAAGATCACACCGGCCGAAACGCCCGCGTCCACTGCGCGGATTCGATTCATACGGCTAGCATAAGTCCGAAATTGCATCACGCGTCACTGGCGTTACAACCTCACGAAGGACACTCGATCATGCTCAAGGGATTCAAGGACTTCCTCCTCAAGGGCAACGTGCTGGACCTCGCGGTCGCCGTTGTCGTCGGTGCCGCGTTCACCGCGATCGTCACCGCGTTCACCGAGAACATCGTGCAGCCGCTCATCGCCTCGATCGGCGGCGGCAAGGACGTGCAGGGCCTCGCGTGGCAGATCGTCAGCGGCAACGACAAGACCATCGTCGACTTCGGCGCGGTGATCACGGCGGCGATCAACTTCATCCTCGTCGCGGCCGTCGTGTACTTCATCCTGATCCTGCCGTACGAGGCGCTCAAGAAGCGCAGCGGGAGCACCGCCGGTGAGGACGAGGTGGACGTGCTCGTCGAGATCCGCGACCTGCTCGCCGCGCAGGCCGCGCAGCCGCAGGGCGGCGCGCACTCGGTCACCGAGCTTCCGCCCACGGGCCAGTTCCCCTCGCAGAAGCCGCAGATCTAGGCCCAGCTACAACCGAAATCCGGCCTCCCCCACGCGGGGAGGCCGGCTTTCGTTTCCGGTCCGACGGTGCCGTCGGCTCTCGTTCGACTCCACGGCAACCGCATCAAACTCAGCCATCCCCAAGTCGGACCAACGAGAATCCCCTGACACATCGGGCGACGCTACTCACAGCTACCGAACTCCCAGAAGTCGAGAACGTAGTGCTTGAACGCACCGTCAACCAGGGGAGTCCACGTGCCTTCGCTGTTGGTCTCCGTAAACATGCTTACGTCGACCTTCGTGCCCGGCCACAAAGTGGTGGAAGGAGACGCCGTGGAGGCCTCCCAATGGCCAGTCACCATCTTCTTGAGAGTGCACGGGCCGCTGGCGTTCGCTGCTGGCGTTGCGCCCACACCGCCACAAACTGCCAGCACGATAGCGAGTCCCGATGAGATCAGCGCCTTCTTCATCAAACACCTCCGCAGCATGAGTAATTACCAGCGCTATCTTAGCTCTCATCTGCTCGCCTGCGATGAGATCGTGAACTCACGGTCATCGTGGTGTGCGCACTTTCAGACCAAGCGCATCTGGCATCAAGACGAAAGCCGGCCTCCCCACGCGGGGGGCCGGCTTTCGTTTCCGGTCCGACGGTGCCGTCGGCTCACATCAGCCGAGGGTGAAGCGATCGCCCCAGAGGATCACGCGGCCCTTGCTGTCGCCGACCTGGGCGCGGACGATCACGTACAGGCGGGCCTGCGCGTAGCCGGCGCAGCCGTCCACGCCGATCGTCTGGTCGCTGTAGGCGAAGCTGCCACTCGAGCCGGTGAAGTCGAAGCTGGTGGACGGTGCCGCCCAGTCCGGGTCGATCTCGTCGCCCGGCTTCGGCCAGGTCGAACGGTCGTACGTCAGCGACTGTGTACCGATCGAACCCGCCGCGAGCGAGAGGGACGCGCCGGTCGAACCCGTCACCGAGGGTTCGATCGTCGGGCCGTTGAAGCCGACCGAGGCGCCGGACGCCGCCTCGACACCGGCTTCGACGCCGGCCGTTCCGACATCGATCTGGCAGCCCACGGCGTACCCCGCCTCGATCGAGCCGCCGTCGGCATCGGCGCCGTTCACCTTGACGCTGACCGTTCCCGACACCCAGGCATTGCGCGTGGTGGGCAGTGCAACCATGCCGGGCGACAGCTTGGCGCGCTGCCCGGTGACGGAGACGGTGATCGAGCCGGATCCCGCCTTCACCGTCTGCGAGGCGTTCCGCAGCGGGATGACAGTATCGGCGCTAGCCGTAGCGGGCACGAGCAGCGCAGCGGTCACGGCGCCTGCCGTGGCGAGCGCCGCCGCAGCGAGGGAGATTCTCGGGGTCATGTACCCAGTCCTTTCGTACGCCGGCTGAGCTTCGCCGACGATTGAGAGGAAGCTACCAGCCGAAAAACGCCCAAACCGCCCGTGGAAACGCTGAGTTAACACTGACGGGAAGCTGTAACAGAATAGGCACTTTCTGAGGACTCCGGAGGGTTTCGGGCCGCAAACGACGGATCGCCCGCCCCAATCAGGGCGGGCGATCCGTCGGTCGGAGCTATTCGCCGTCGTTCGCCGTCTCGCCGCCGGTGCCGGGCTCGGCTTCGCCGGTCGAACCCGCGCTGCCGGACGGCTGCGAGTCGCCACTCCCTGTGGGCGCGGTCGGCTCCTGCGTCGTCGGCGCAGTCGGCTCCGCGGGCTTCGTCCGGTCGGGGCGGTCGAACAGGTCACGGACGGCGCCGATGAGATCGCGCCCCGTCGCCCCGTCGCCCGTCCCCGAGCCACCGGTTCCCGGGGTCGGCACAGTGGAGCCGGCCTGCGACGAGCCCTCAACCTCGGGTGCGCCCGAGCCTGAGCCGCTGAGTGTCTTGACGAGAGGCTTCGCGGGCTTGGCCCCCGTCTCGGCCGCAACGCCACCGGCCGCCGAGCGGTCGGCCGCGGCGTCGGGCAGGGTCGGCACGCCGGGAACGACGGCGCCGATCGCCTTCAGGTCGTACTCGAGGATCTGCCCCGGCAGCGCGACCACGTTCCCGGCCAGCTCGGTGAGGTAGCCCTGGATCGCCTGCGCCGCGCCGGCGAAGTCGCCCCGGAGCGCCTTCTTGTTCACGGCGTCACTCACCGCCTGGAAGATGTTCGCACTCAGCGGGACGCCGTCCTTCTCCTTCGTCTGCCCCTCCTTGAGCGGCTTACCGTCCGCACCGACGTACTCGCCGGCGTCGTTCGTCTTGTAGCCGACGGTGACGAACGCGGCGAGCCTGGCCTGGTCGAAGTTCTTCAACGGGATCCCCGCGACGGTCAGCAGGCTCCCGACGGTCGGCAGCGCGAACGGGCTCGCATCAGCCGGGGACGCGGCCGCCCGAACCGCGGTCGCGGTCGGGGCCGGCTTGGGGAAGAAAGCCCCCACGTTCAGGTTGATCAACGCCGCCGGGAGGGCGATCACCTTCGAGGCGAGCTGGGCCAGGTAGTTCTGGATCTGCGCCGCGGCGGCAGCGAAGTCACCCTTCAGCGCCACCTTGTTCACCGAATCACTGATCGCCTGGAAGATGTTCACGTTGACCGCCACGCGATTGTCGGCGACGTACTTCGCGTAGTCCGCGTCGGACTCGCCCACCGCCTTCTCCCGAAGCGGCTTATCGTTCTTGTCCACCAACTTGCCGGCGGCGTTCGTCTTGTAGCCCGTGAAGACGAACGCGGACGTCCGAATCAGCTCGAAGTTGCTGAAGGGAAGCGCGAGCACCTTGAGCGGGTCGGGCGCGAACGACTCCAGAGCGGGCAGCTCCGGCAACGCGGCGGCCTGCTGCGCGGAGACGACGGCCGCGGGCGCGGGCGCAGAGGTGGCGGCGACGGCGTTCGCGCCGACCGGGGTCGCGATGATCGCGGCCGCGGTCACCGCGGCGGCCAGCGAAGTGGTGCGCTTCATTGTTGTTAGTTCCCCTCAGTTCAATCTCAGGCGATTCCTACCTGTTCCTGAAAAATAGCACCGCACATGGGGGAAGAAATACGAAGTACGGAAAGTCGGTTGAGCTATCCATTACCAAGCAATAAAAAGAGTTCTGGCCCCTGGGAGCGATACCCACGGTGGCGGCTTTCGACATTGCACCAGCAATTCGCCGACGGTTCCGAAACCGGACAAGGAGACACCGACGTGACTCCTGCGCGAACGACTCTGTCGCGCGTCGGTGCACGTCATTCGGCTGACGAGTGACGCCCCGCCACGCGTATCCGTACCTAGCGCGCTCCGGACTACAGAAAAGCGCATCGCGCGCCCCGGGAAGCCCGAGACGCGCGATGCGCTGATGTGAAGCGGAGCGACTACTTTGCCGTCGAGCCTGCCGATGAATCCGATGCGCTCGACCCCTCCGAGGCCGAGGAGTCCGACGCGCTCGAGTCGCTGGTGGGCTTCGACTCCGCGGCCGGCTTCGACTCTGCAGCGGGCTTCGCATCCGCCGTCGGCTTCGACTCCGCAGCGGGCTTCGCATCCGCCGTCGGCTTCGAGTCGACAGTGGGCTTCGACTCCTCGACGACCGGCTTGGTCTCCGTCGGCGTCGACTCGACCGGCTTGGTCACCGTCGGCTCGGCGGCCGGCGTGGTCACCGTCGGGGTCGACTCGACCGGCTTGGTCACCGTCGGCTCCGCCGCGGGCTTCGAGGTCTCGGAGACCACCGGCTTGGCGGTCTCCACCGCGGGCTTGGCGGCCTCGGCGGTCGGCTTGGTCGTCTCCACCACCGGCTTCTGCGCGACGGCCGTCTTGTCGGCGACGGACGTCACGAGGGACTCGTCGGTGGTAGCGACCGAGGTCCGCGACACCGCATCCGACGATGTGGTGGTCGGCGCGGCGACGCCCGGGGTCAGCGAGGCGATCAGCTTGTCGATCTTGTCCGACGCCGCCTTGATCTGCGCGCCCGGGAACTCGACGATCGTGGTCACCGACTTGGACACGGCGTCGACCACGAGGTTGACGGCATCGCCGAACTTGCCCTGGAAGATCGCCTGGGGGACCGAGGTGAGCAGGCCGTAGAAGTTCTTGTAGATCGACAGTGCCGCCTGGCCGCCGGCGTACGCGGTCGCGACCGGGATGCCCAGGACGTCGAGCCCCGAGGTGATCGGGTTCGGCTTGGCGGCGGTGTCGGACGAGACCGTGGCCGCAGCCTTGGGCGCCTCGGCCGCCTTCGGGCCCGCGCCGGTGGCGATCCAGGTCAGCGAGTCCGTGACCGCCTTCTGGAACAGGCTCGGGACCGAGCCGAACTCGCCCTTGAAGATGGCCTGCGGCACGGAGGTGAGCATCTTGTACCAGATGGTGTAGACGCCCTGGCTGGTCTGCAGGACGCGGTAGACCGCCTGCACCGGAAGCCCGGCGAGGTTGAGGAGATCGGTCACCGACTTCGGCACCGTGGGCAGCTCGACAGCAGCCTGCGAGCTCGCAGCGGAAGCAGCAGCGGTGGCGCCCTGAACGGCCTCGTCGGTGACGACGACGAAGGTGCCGAGCGCGGCCGGAACGGCGGCGGCCGCATTCGCAACCGCGGGAGCCGCGGCGATGTTCTTGAGCACCGCGGCGGGGGTCGCGATCGTGCTCGCGACGGTGGCGGCCGGGGTGGCGGTGGGTGCGGAGGTCGCGGCGACGGCGCCGGAGACCGGTGCGATGGCGACGGCGGCGGCAGCCACGATCGCGGTGACGGAGGTGAGGGAGGTGGCCTTCGTGTTCATTGGTGTCAGCTTCCTTGAGGACGGATGCAGCGCCCGGGATTCATGCAGTACAAGCCGGGCGGCGCCGTGCCCGATTTGTACGTTGGTACCAATCTGTTGAGACACAGAAGGCGGTGCCCGAATGGACACCGCCTTCTAGCGTGTGGTGGCTATCAGCCCAGGGTGAAAGGCTTGCCCCAGAGGAACACCGTCGACTGCGTGTTGCCCGACTTCACCTTGACCTTGGCGAAGAAGCGGGCCTGCGCGTAGCCGGCGCAGCCGTCGACGCCGATGGTCTGCTCGGTGTACGCGAGCGAACCCGAGGAGCCCTTGAACTTGAAGCCGGTGCTCGGATCGGCCCAGTCGGGGGAGATCTCGTCACCCGGCGACGGCCAGGTGGCGCGGTCGTAGGTCAGCATCTGTGTGCCGATGCTGCCCGCGGCCAGCTTGATCGACGCACCGGTGGTGGCGGTGACCTTCGGCTGGATGGTCGGGCCGTTGAAGCCGACCGACGTGCCCGACTCGCCGGTGACGCCGGCAGTCACGCCAGCGGAGCCGACGTCCACCTGGCAGCCCACGGCGTAACCGGCGGCGATGGAGCCACCGTCGGGCTTGCCGCCGTTGATCTTCACGGAGACCAGGCCCGAGACCCACGCGTTGCGGGTGGTGGGCAGGGCGACCATGCCGGGCGAGAGCTTCGCGCTCTGGTTGGTGATGGTGACGACGACGTTCGAGTCGCCCACCTTGTTGGAGACGCTGCCGTTGGGCAGCGGGATGAAGGTGTCGGCGTTGGCCACACCTGTGGAGACGGTGCCGAGCGCCACGCCGGCCGCGGCGGCAACGACGGCGCCGCGGATCGCGATGTTCTTCATTGAAATGACATTCCTTCGGGAATCGCCGCCCCGCAGGGCGGGCAAGAGAGAGTCAGGTCGGTCGGAGAATCAGCCCAGCGAGAACGGCGCGCCGTACAGGAAGCCCTGGATACGGTTGCTGCCCTTGATCTCGACCCAGGTCACGACGCGCGCCTGCGCGTAGCCCGAGCAGTGCTTGATGTCGATGTTCTGGTCCTTGATCGACACGTTGTAGGTGCCGGCCTTGGTGAACTTGATCGAATCCGTGGAGCCGATCTGGTCGCCACGGCCGTAGCCGGTGACGCTCGAGGTCGCGCCCGGGCTCAGCGGAACAGACAGCGTGGCACCCGCGCCACCGAGGCTGGCGCTGGGGCCGCCCGAATCGAGGCCAGCGCCGGGGCCGGTGACCTTGCCCTCGACACCGATCGCGCCGGGGAACTGGCAGCCGACGATGACGCCGACGCCGAGCTTGCCCTGGATGTCCTTGGCGTCGGCGGGAGCCGAGACCGTGACGGAGCCGTTGGACGTGTACCACGCGGTGCGCGACTGCGCCGTGGCCAGCGAGCCCTGGATCGCCGACGAGTTGCCGGTCGACTTCAGGACGACGCTCCAGCCAGCGGGGGCCGGGACGGTCTTCTGACCACTGGGCAGCGGGCCGGCGTTGGCCGATCCAGCCGCGACCGAGGCAGCAGCAGCCACCGCGATCGCAACGACGCCAGCGCGCCCTGCAACCTTGCTCATCTTGCTCATTCGTTCCCCTCACCAGGAATCATGGTGTGACGCTCCGGTAGGAGCGCCGGCCGGCGACTCACCCAGCCGCCCTGCCGAATCCTGCGCTTCGTCTCAGCTCAGGATCACTATCGGTTCCCCGGAAGTCTTCGCTGACCTTCGGTTCTCGCGGAGCATATCCTCAGTTTTCCAGGTCGCGCAACGCTTTCGATCTTCGTAAATGATGAGTTCGTGAACCTTTTCATCGCGATCGCGAATCTCGTACTCATGCGTCGACCTGCACTTCTTAGGTTGCACTCACCGAAAACGGTCATCTACCTGCATGAAACTTAGGGTGGGCTTCGTCCTTAGAGTTCACTCAGATACACCAGAGCCGTAACCTGACCGTTTCACTGGGCGGGCGTGTCCTTAGTCACACTACCCAGGTTTGCGGTTTCAACGACGCTAGCCGCCGTGGTGCGGCGGGCGGTTCTCGCGATACCACCGCTCGGTCGGGTCACCGTCGGACCCGGAACGGCGAGACGCCGCGCCCGGGCGGGGCGCGGCGTCCTTCGATCCTCGGCCGGAGCCGGAATCGGGCAGATCGTCCTTGGTCTGTGAGGGCAGGACGTCCCCGAAGATCCGCGCGACATCGCGCGCGGAGTACTTCCGGGGAGCGGGGCCCTCGGGGGTGGAGCCGGGCTCGGACATCACCGGGCCTGGTCGTCGCCGCCCGCGATGTGGCGGATCACGTGGGTGGCGAGCGGCGTCAGCGTCGCCATGCCGTCGCGGATCGCCGCGCGCGAGCTGGCCAGGTTCACCACCACCGTGCTGCCGGAGACGCCGGCCAGCCCACGGGAGAGGCCCGCGTCGGTCGCGCCCGCGGCGAGCCCCGACGAGCGCAGCGCCTCGCAGATGCCGGGCAGCTTCTTGTCGAGGATCTCCTCGGTGGCCTCCGGCGTCACGTCGCGGGCGCCCACGCCCACGCCGCCGATGGTCACGGCCAGGTCGACGCCGCCGATCACCGCGGTGTTCAGCGCGTTGCGCACGTCCACCTCCTCGGCGGGGACGACGACCACGGCGTCCACCTCGAAGCCGGACTCCTCGAGCAGCTCCGTCACCAGCGAACCCACCGACTTACCCGCGCCGGACGCGCGGGAGGCGCCGGGCTGCAGGTGGTCGTCGACGACGATCACGAGGGCACGGCCGATCACCCCGGCCCCGTCGAGGGCGGCGTCATCGAGGGCCGGCACGTCCAGCACGTCGTCCTCCAGCCACTCGGCGTCCGCTGCTCGGCTCTGGCTCATCTCCGCGGTCATCTTCGACTCCTCCGTCACTTGTCCAACTTATCGAGCGTCACCTGCTTGGTCACCGGACTCGTACTACTCGGGCTATCGAGGTAGGTAACGGTCACGGTAGCCCCCGGCGGGTAGGCGCGCACGGCGCCGATCAATCCATAGCCGTCGCTGATCTGCAGCTGGTCGATCTTCGTCACCAGCGCACCCTTCGGGATGCCGGCCCGACCGAAGGCGCCCGTCGACGAGACCTCCGCCACCAGCGCGCCCGGCCGGCTCACCGAGGCCCGCGGGTCCACCGTGACGCCGACCGCAGCGTGCGTCGCCGAGCCCGACTCCATCAGCTCCTTGCTGATCCGCTGCACCTGGTTCGAGGGGATCGCGAAGCCCAGGCCGATGCTGCCGCCCTGCTGCCCCGTCAGCCTCGAGCCGCCGAGCGTCGCGATCGACGAGTTGATGCCCACCAGCCGGCCCGTCATGTCGACCAGGGCGCCACCCGAGTTGCCCGGGTTGATCGCCGCGTCGGTCTGCACCGAGTTGATCACCGTCGCCTGGTCGGAGTCCTTGCCGCTGGTCGCCACCGGGCGGTTCAGCGCCGAGACGATGCCGCTGGTCACCGTGCCCGCGAGGCCCAGCGGGGCGCCCACGGCCACGACCTCCTGGCCGACGGTCAGCTTGCCGCTGTCGGCGAAGGTCAGCGGCTTGAGGTCGCGCTTGTCCGTCTGGATCACCGCGAGATCGGTGATGGGGTCCGCGCCCACCACGGCGGCGTTGCTCACACTGCCGTCGGAGAAGGAGACCGTCAGCTTGCCGTTCCCGGCGATGACGTGGTTGTTCGTCACGATCTTGCCGTCCGCGCTGATCACCACGCCCGACCCCGACGACTCCGAGGTCCCCGCCTGGTTGTCGATCGACACCACTGCCGGCAGCACGCCCTGCGCCACGTCCTGCACCGAGCCCTTGACCACGGGCGGCGCGTCACCGCCGGACACCGTCACCGTCGGCGACGAATCGTTCCCGCCCCACACGAGGTACGCCCCGGTCACCGAGAGCAGCGACGCGATCAACGCGATCGCCACGCCCATCGCGACCAGCGCACCCATCCCGGGCCCGCGCGCGGGCGTCGTGGTCACCGCGGGCAGGACGCCCGGCCCGGGGTAGCCCGACGGTGCGCCGCCCGGCGCCGGGTAGGCGCCCGAGTACTGCTGCGTGGGCCGGTACTGGCCCTGCGCGGCGGGCTGGCCCGGCTGGCTCGCCTGGCTCTGCGCACCGGGCTGGCTCGGCTGGCCGTACTGCCCGGCCGGCTGCCCCTGCTGATAGGGATTCTGCGGACCCTCGGTCATGGAGCCCCCTCCTTCGTGTTCTTCCCCGCCAAGACTGCATACGCCTTCTGTGAAGTGCCTGTGAGCAGATTGTCACTTCCCCCGCAGCAGGCGCAGGCGGGGTTCCCGCTGCACCACCTGCGGGGCCCGGCCGCCCGCGACCGGGCTGCCGGGGATCTCGAGGCGCAGGAGCGCGCCGCCACCGTCGGCCGTGCCGACCGCGACGGAACCGCCGTGCCGCTCCACCACCTGTTTGACGATCGCGAGGCCCAGGCCGGAGCCGGGCATCGAGCGGCTCGCCATCGAGCGGTAGAAGCGTTCGAAGACCAGCTCCCGGTCCTCCTCGGGGATGCCGGGCCCGCTGTCGGCGACGCTGAGCGCCGCCCGGTCGACGCCGATCTCGGCGAGCTCGACCCGCACCACGGAACCGTCGGGCGAGAACTTCGCCGCGTTGTCCAGCACGTTCACCACCGCGCGGCCCAGGCCGCCGTGGTCGCCGTAGACGTACCAGGGCGCGCTCGTGACGTCGAAGCGGACCGTCGGGCGACGGCGCTCCACGCGCTCGACCGCCTTCTGCAGGATCTCCTCGAGGTCGACCTCCTCGTTGACGGCCTCGGGCGCGTCCTCGCGGGCGAGGTCGACGAGGTCGCCGACCAGCGTGGTCAGCTCCTCCACCTGGGCGAGGACGTCGTCGGAGAGCTCCTTCATGTCATCCTCGGGGATCGGCGGCGCGCCCGGCTGGTTCGCGGCGACGAGCAGCTCGACGTTGGTCCGCAGGCTCGTGAGCGGGGTGCGCAGCTCGTGGCCGGCGTCGGCGACGAGGCGGGCCTGCCGGTCGCGCGACTCGGCGAGGGCCTGCAGCATCGTGTTGAAGCTGGTGGTCAGCCGCGCCAGCTCGTCGCGGCCCACCACGGGGATCGGAGTGAGGTCGTCGGTGCGGGCCACCCGCTCCGCGGCCTCGGTGAGCCGCTGCACGGGTCTCAGGCCCCCGCGCGCGACGGCGGTGCCCGCGATCGCCGCGAGCACGATGCCGCACGCGCCGACCACGACGAGCACCGTGCCCAGCTCGCTGAGCAGGTTCTTCGTCGGGGTGAGGTCCTCGGCGACGATGATCGTGACGCCGTTGTCGAGGCGCCGCGCCATCACCCGGGTGTCGCCCTCGGAGCGCAGCGACTGGGCGAGCTTGCCCGAGATCACGTCGCGCTCCGGCTGCCCGATGGGGACCTGCCCCGACGGGCCCGAGTGGTACGGCGTCCCGTCGGGATAGACGACCATCGTGCGGTTGACGGACATGTCCGGCCGGAACATCAGCATCATCATCACTGTGGTGAACTGCGTGACCGGCGAGCTCATCGCCGGCGCCACTGAGTCCACCTGCTGGTGCAGCCGGTTGTCGACGTCCGCGTACATCGCCCGCTTGACCACGAAGAACGCCGACGCCGCCATGAGCGCCACCGTGATGCCCACGACGGCCGCGGCCAGCAGCGTGACGCGCCAGCGGAAACTGACGTTGCGGGTGACCGGGTTCGGGTCGCGCATGGGACGACGGTCCCGGACCTGCCGGTCGCGGGCCTCCGGGCGGGCGTGCCGCGGCAGAGGGCCGGACGTCGTCGGAACGCGCCCCGTCATCGGATCACGGCGGGGTCTCGCGCAGGACGTACCCGACGCCCCGCACGGTGTGGATCAGGCGGCTCTCCCCCTCGGCCTCCGTCTTGCGGCGCAGGTAGCCGACGTACACCTCGAGCGCGTTCCCCGAGGTCGGGAAGTCGTAGCCCCAGACCTCCTCGAGGATGCGGCTGCGGGTGAGCACCCGGCGCGGGTTGCTCATGAGCATCTCGAGCAGGCTGAACTCGGTGCGGGTGAGGCTGATGCTCCGCTCGCCGCGGAGCACCTCGCGGGTGGCCGGGTCGAGGCTGAGGTCCTCGAACTTGAGCACCTCGTTGTCGGCGCCGGCGTCGGGGGTCGCGCGGCGCAGCAGCGCCCGCATCCGGGCCAGCAGCTCCTCCAGCGCGAAGGGCTTGGGCAGGTAGTCGTCGGCGCCGGCGTCGAGTCCGCTGACCCGGTCGCTCACGGCGTCGCGGGCGGTGAGCACGAGGATCGGCAGGTCGTCGCCCGCGCTGCGCAGGCGGCGGCACACCTCCAGACCGTCGATCCGCGGCATGTTCAGGTCCAGGACCAGCGCGTCCGGGCGGTTGCTCGCGATGTGATCGAGCGCGTCCTGCCCGTCGACGGCGGTGTCCACCTGGTACCCGTTGAAGGTCAGCGAGCGGCGCAGGGACTCCCGCACCGCACGATCGTCGTCGACCACCAGAATTCGCATAGTCCACAGTCTTACCGAAGTCGTGTGTGAATTGGCTTAAGGGGTGCTTGTCGGCACTCGGCCCTGAGCGAACAACCGGTTCAGCGGCGGAAGCCCCGCCTGCACGCCTTGAGGAAGCGGCCGGCCACGTCCTCGGGGGCGACGGGCACGCGCCAGCCCTGCCACAGCGCGAGCAGGCGGAAGCCGGAGGCCAGCACCGCGCCGACCAGGAGCGCGCGGGAGTCGGTGGCGCCCCAGGAGGCGGCGAGCACCGTCGCGCCGGCGCCGGTGAGAGCCGGGATGGCGTAGAGGTCGCGCTCCTGGATGAGCAGCGGCACCTCGTTGACCAGGATGTCGCGCAGCACGCCGCCGCCGAGGGCGGTGGTGATGCCGATGAGCGCGGCGGCGAACGGGCTGGCGTCATGATGCAGGGCCGTCAGAGCGCCGGTGGCGGAGAAGACGCCCATGCCGATCGCGTCGAGCACGAGCACGGAGTTGCGGAGCCGGCCGAACTGCGGGTGGAAGACGAAGACGAACGCCGCCGCGATCGACGCGGTGGTGATGTTCTCCCAGCCCTGGAAGGAGGCGGGCGGGTGGATGCCCAGCAGCACGTCGCGGGCGACGCCGCCGCCCACGCCGGTGAGCGCCGCGAGGGTCCACACGCCGAACAGGTCGAGCCGCTTGCGGACGCCGATGAGCGCGCCGGAGGCGGCGAAGACCGCGATCCCCGCGTAGTTCAGCACCGCCAGCAGCACGTATGCCCCCTCGGATACACCTCAAGAGCGGGTCGGCACCAGGCCGACCCGCTCTTGGGGGAAAGATCAGTTAGCGGCGGTCGAGATCGACCAGGCCCAGCTTCGCGGCGCGCACGAGGCGACGCGGAACCAGGTGGGTGCGGCCGCCGACCTGCACGGCCTGCAGCTCGGGGTTGTTCGCCTTCCACTGCGAGCGGCGAGCATGCGTGTTCGCCCGCGACATACGGCGCTTCGGTACAGCCATGATTCTTCCTAACGGTCCTCGGAACAAGTCTTCGACGCGAGCCCGAGGGCTACCAACGTCACAAGCACTGAAGTCTACCGTCCCGCGGCCCGCCCGCCAAAACGTGCGTACTTCTCCTGGAACTTCTGCACCCGGCCGGCGGTGTCGACGACGCGCTGCTTGCCCGTCCACAGCGGATGCGAATCGCTGGTCACATCCACGACGATCAGCGGATACGTCTCCCCGTCGACCTCGACGGTGCGCGTCGACGTCGCCGTGCTGCGGGTGACGAAGATCTTCCCCGTCGACGAGTCCTGGAACGCGATCGGTCGGTACTCGGGGTGGATTCCCTGCTTCATCGGTTCTCCTTCTGTTCAGCCTCGGCCTCGGTGCCGGGGGTCAGGTCTTCGCACGGGTCGGCGTGCATCTCGCCGAAGGGGTCGTGCCAGCCGGCCCACGCGTCGGGGCCGGCGGCGAACTCCTCGGGGGTCAGCTCGGCCCACCGCAGGGTCTCCGCGATCTGCGCGGGGTCGGCCCCGGCCGCCAGCACCACCAGGTCGGTCCGACGGTCCCCGTACGCCTCGTCCCAGGCCGCCGACGCCATCGCCCACCGCTCGGGCGAGCCGTCGCCGCCGGCCGCGAGCCACCGTCCGGCCGCGCCGACGCGCAGGCCGGCGCCGGCGGACTCCAGCCAGAAGGCCTCGTCGGGCGTGGTGGCGAGCCAGATGCGCCCGCGGGTGTGGACGACACCGTCGAGCAGCACGTCGATCGCCTCGTGGAAGCGGCCGGGGTGCAGCGGGCGGCGGGCACTGAACTCGATCAGCCGGACGTCACCGTCGGGATCGAGGGGCGGACAGCCGGGCAGGAGCGGGCCGAAGGGCTCGATGGGCGCGCGCGGGATCGCCAGGCGCGGCAGCAGGCCGTCGAGCGGGGCGCGCTCGCGGGCGATCGGGGCGCCCGGCGCGAGGCGGCGCAGCACCGCGCGCAGCCGGGCGGGGTCGGGGCTGTCGCCGGTCACGACCAGCAGGTCCGCGCTCTGCGCGTGCCCGACGGCCAGCTGGGCGACGGTGCGCTCGTCGTCGTCCGGCACCGGGAAGCGCTCGCCGAGATCGTCCTCGCCGAGGGCGTCGTCGAGCCAGGTCGCGCCGTCGACGAAGCCGATCGTGCCGGTCACCTCGACGTCGCGCGCGGCGGGGCCGGGCACCGCGCCGACCATCTCCACGATCACGTGCTCAATGGCGTGCCGCACGGCGTCGGCCTCGAGGATCGGGTCGAGCCGCACGACGATGCGCCGGACGCCCACCCGCCGGTGCAGCGTGCGGAGCAGCGGCAGCAGGTCCTCGCGGAGCGTGCACGAGACGCAGCCGTGCGCGAGCTCGAGCAGGGCGACGCGCTCCTCGGCGGTCCCGTCGGGCCGGACGGTGGCCTCCGAGCGCACGACCAGGCCCTCCCTCAGGCCGGACAGGTCGTGATGCACGACGACGGTGCCGGGCTCGGCCAGCTCGAGCGCGCGCTCCTGCCCACCGAAGCCCGTCAGGAGCAGGACCGGAGTTCTCTTGGAAATGATTCCCATTTCCAGTACGTTACCTTATCGACAATCATTCGCAAGAAGGAGAACCATGTCCGCACACTGCCAGGTCACGGGTCGGGCGCCCGGCTTCGGCAAGCGGGTCTCGCACAGCCACGTGCGCACGAACCGCCGCTGGGACCCGAACATCCAGCGCCGCCGCTACTACGTGCCGTCGCTCGGGCGCACCGTCACGCTCCGGGTGTCCACGAAGGGCATCAAGACCATCGATCGCCGCGGCATCGACGCCGTGGTCGCCGACATCCTGTCCCGAGGGGAGAAGCTGTAAATGGCCCGCAACGAGATCCGACCGATCATCAAGCTCAAGTCCACCGCCGGCACCGGGTACACCTACGTGACCAGGAAGAACCGCCGCAACGACCCCGACCGCATGGTGCTGCGCAAGTACGACCCCGTGGTCCGGCAGCACGTCGACTTCCGGGAGGAGCGCTGATGGCCACGAAGGCGAAGATCGCCGCCAACGAGCGGCGCAAGGCCCTGGTGGCCCGGCATGCGGAGCGTCGCGCCGAGCTCAAGCGGGTCATCGCGCACCCGTCGACCCCGGCGGACGAGCGCGCGGCCGCCGTGAGCGCGCTCGCGAAGCTGCCCCGCGACAGCTCGGCGACGCGCGTCCGCAACCGCGACGCCGCCGACGGCCGCCCGCGCGGCCACCTGCGCAAGTTCGGGCTGTCCCGGGTGCGCGTGCGGCAGATGGCGCACGACGGTCAGCTGCCCGGCGTCCGGAAGTCGAGCTGGTGATGGCACGTCGACCCCTGCGCACCCCGCCCGCGCGGCGCGGCCTCGTCCGCGTGCCCGAGGGCGCGCTCGACTACAAGAACGTCACCTACCTGCGCACCTTCCTCAACGAGCGCGGCAAGCTGCGCTCCCGCGCGGTGACCCGGCTCTCGCCGCAGGACCAGCGCGCGCTCGCGCTGGCGGTGAAGAACGCCCGCGAGATGGCGCTGCTCCCCTACTCCTCGAAGAAGTAGCTCCTCACGATGTCGCGTTCTGCGGCGGTACACCTGCACCTGCACACGCGTACCGCCGCAGAACGCCGAATCGTGAGGAACACCCTCGCGGCCGGGCGCACATGCACGGGCGCCGCGTGCGTGCCGGCGAGGAGTGCAGGTGCTCCGCCGCTCTGCTCTCGGATTCTGTCCGGAATGGACAGCGCATCGCCGCGGACAGCGGACGAGTCGCCGTCGTCCCCCGCGCCGCGTCGACGTCCCCCACGCCGCAGTTCCTCCCCCACCCCACCACCGGCTTCCCGGAGGGGACCGACCGTCCCCCACGCCGCGTCGACGTCCCCCACGCCGCGGTTGCTCCCCCACCCCACCACCGGCTTCCTGTGGGGGACCGACCGTCCCCCACGCCGCGTCGACGTCCCCCATGCGGCGCCCGCGCGGCGCTGTGTCGCGACCGGGGAGGCCCGTCGAACAGCCGCGCCGGCCCTGTCCATTCCGGACAGAATCCGAGGGTCGAGCGCCGCGTGCACCGAACCCACCCGCGAGGCGGTGATAGTTCGGTCGCGTAACCTTCTGGCACGTGACTTCCGTGCTGGCAGGCTTCGCCGTGATCGCGATCATCATCGCGGCCGGGTGGCTCCTCGGCCGGTTGGAAGTCCTGGGCGAGCAGCCGGAGAAGCAACTGTCGCTGCTGGTCTTCTACCTGCTGACGCCGGCGCTCCTGCTGCACGCGCTGGCCACCACCGACGTGACCGTCCTCTTCAGCTCGCGGCTGTGGGTGAGCGCGGGGTCGGCGCTCGCGATCGCGGCGGTCTACTACGTGATCGTCCGCGTCTTCTGGCGGCGGACGATGGGCGACGCCACGATCGGCGCGCTCGCCTCGAGCTACGTGAACTCGTCGAACCTCGGCATCCCGATCGCGGTCTTCGTGCTGCACGACACCTCGTACGTGGCGCCGCTGCTGCTCTTCCAGATCCTCGTCTTCTCGACGATCGCGCTCACGATGCTCGACCTCGCCGAGGCCCGCGAACGCACGGGGCCGAAGCAGCCGCTGTGGCGCACCGTCGCGACCCCGCTGCTGAACCCGATCGTCGTCGGCGCGCTGATCGGGCTCACGATCTCCCTGACGCGGTGGCATCCGCCGGAGTGGTTGATGAGCCCGGTGAAGCTGCTCGGCGATGCCTCCGTCCCGATGGCCCTGATCGTCTTCGGGCTCTCGCTCGGCGGCGTGCGGGTGCTCCAGAAGGGCGAGGCGCCCCGCCGGGACATCGCCCTGGCGACCGTGCTCAAGATGATCGCAATGCCCGTACTGGCGTGGGCGATGGCGCGCTTCCTGTTCGGGCAGTCGGGGCACGCCCTGATGGCGCAGACGGTGACCGCCGCCCTCCCGACCGCACAGAACGTGCTGGTCTACGGCTTGCGATACAACCGTGGCGTGATCCTGGCGAGGGATTCCGGGCTTATCACAACGGCCCTGTCGATTCCGGCGATCATGCTGATCGCGGTCCTTCTCACCTGACGAATGTGACGCACGACCCGGTCACATTACGCCTGTGACCCCCGTTTCGGCTTGGGTTGACGAAACTACTCGTGGGTTAATGAACTCACGAGTAGGGCGCTGAACGGCGCACTACGAACCGAACCCAGGAGAGACCCCATGGCTCAGACCGCCGCACAGCGCGCCGTCGACCTGTTCGTCTCTGCCGTTGAGGCCCGCGGGGGCAAGGCAGAGGTGACCACGAAGGGCAGCACGACCCTCGTCACCGTGACCGCAGCCGACGGCCGTACCGAGACGCTCCGCGTGAAGGCCACCACCGGCGACGCATGGCAGGCCCGTAAGACCGAGGCCGCCGCGAAGGCCCCCGTCACCGCGTGGGCGCTCGTCGACCTGTCCGACGGTGCGCCGATCGCGCTCGCCCCGGCCGCCGACTACGCCGCGCACGTGGCGAAGCTCGCCGCCGCGTGGGAGGGCAAGAACCCGGGCAAGGCGCTGACCGCCGGCACCAACCTCGCCGTGACCGCCGACGCCGTCGCCGCGTGGGAGGACGCCTGGGCCGTTCTCGGCCTCGACGGTGCCGCGAAGCCCGCCGCCGCTGAGAAGCCCGCCGCCGCTGAGAAGCCGGCCGCCGCGAAGGCCCCGGCCAAGAAGGCCGCCGCCAAGACGGCGACCCCGGCCGCGAAGAAGGCCGCCCCGGCCAAGAAGGCGCCCGCGAAGAAGGCGCCGGCGAAGTCCGCCGCCACCAAGCCCGCCGCTGCGAAGCCGGCCGCCACCAAGCCCGCTGCTGCCAAGACTGCTGCTGCGAAGCCGGCGGCCGCCAAGACTGCTGCGTCCAAGCCGGCCGCGAAGCCCGCGGCCACCAAGCCCGCCGCGAAGAAGGCGCCGGTCAAGGCGTCCGAGGCCAAGATCACCCCGATCGCCGCGCAGAAGGACGCCGCCTCGAAGGGCAAGGCGCCCGCCTCGATCGACGCGAAGTCCTCGAAGCCCGCCGCCAAGGCGGACGCGAAGGCCGCGCCGACGGCACCGTCGAAGACGGTCGCGAAGGCCGAGGAGAAGGCCCCGAAGAAGGGCCAGCCCTCCGGGATCGCGCTGCTGCTCAAGCGCCTCCCCGTCGTGGGTCGCCTGCTCTGATGCGGCACCGAACACCTCGCTCCCCCGCGGGAGCAGCACCGTCCCCCGGTCCCTCGGACCGGGGGACGGTCGCGTTCCGGGACGAGTGCGCCCCCTGAACGGCGAAGCAGTTTTTGGGAAGCGCGACGCCGGGCGATTCGCCTAGAGTCGAGGGCATGTCCGACGAGTTGGAGCCCCTGCGCCGCGACGTCCTCCGAGCATCCGATCACGATCGCAACCGGGTGGTCGAGATGCTCTCCGAGGCCCTCGGCCTCGGGCAGCTCACGCTTCCCGAGTACGAGGACCGCTCGCACCAGGCGATCGCGGCTCGCACCTTCGCCGATCTCGACCGGCTCGTGGTGGACCTGCCCGCCGTGCAGAACCTCCCCGCGACGGCGGCCCCGGCCTACCGCGCACCGTCGACCGCGCCGGCCGGTGTGCCGCGGATGGGCGAGACCAAGTGGGCCGTGATGTCGGAGACCAAGGTGCGCGGGCCGGTCGCCGTCGGGCCCGAGCACACCGCGATCGCGTTCTGGGGCGGCGTCTCGCTGGACCTGCGGGAGGCGACGATCCTCGTCGGCGACGTGACGCTCAACGCCTACGCGGTCATGGGCGGCGTGAAGATCATCCTGCCGCGCGGCGCGAACGTTCACGTCGAGGGCGTGGGCGTGATGGGCGCCTTCGACCACAAGAATCCGCAGACGGGGGACCCCACCGGTCCCCGGATCGTGGTGAAGGGCTTCGCCTTCTGGGGCGGCGTCGAGGTGGAGATCAAATAGCTACCTGCGCTTGCGGCTGCCCAGATAGTCGCTGACCACGGCGGCGCCGAGCCCGTCCAGGTCCGGCGAGACCAGCCGCCCGCCGACGCGCCGCACCACGGCGGCGAGGAAGCGGGTCAGGCCCGGGTCGTCGCCCAGCTGGAAGACGGTGATCTGCGCGCCCTGCGCGGCAACGGCATCCAGTCCGCGCACCGTCATCGCGATGGTCCGCGGGTGCGGCGGGTAGTCGAAGAAGGGTTCGCCGTCGCGTTCGAGGTGCGCGGTGGGCTCGCCGTCGGTGACCACCAGGAGCACCGGCTGCGCGTTCGGATGCGACCGGAAATGCTGCTGCGCCAGGGCGAGCGCGTGGTGCAGGTTGGTGCCCTGCTCGTACACGCCGTCCAGCCCCGTCAGCTCCCCGACGCTCAGCGTGCGCGCGTACCGCCCGAAGCTGATGAGCGCCAGGTCGTCCCCGCGGAAGCGGGTCGAGATCAGCTGGTGCAGAGCGAGAGCCGTGCGCTTCATCGGCAGCCATCGGCCCTCCATCACCATGGAGAAGCTGGTGTCCACGAGCAGGGCGACCGCCGCGCGGCTGCGCGCCTCGGTCTCGGTGACCTCGATGTCCTTGGCGTCCAGCGTGACCGGTCCGGTCTCGCCGGAGGCGGCCTGGCGGAGCACGCCGTTGAGCACGGTGCGAGTGGCGTCCCAGGGCTCGGTGTCGCCGAAGCGCCATTCCCGGCTCGCGCCGGTGGCCTCGCCGGTGGCGCCGGCGCGGGCGGTGTTGCGCTCCCCTCCGCGGGAGGTCAGACGGTCCGCGACGTCCCGCAGGATCGACTGGCCCAGCTGCCGGATCGCCTTGGGCGACAGGCGCAGCGCTCCGTCGGGGTCCCGGGAGAAGTAGCCTTGATCCTTGAGCGCCTTCTCCAGTTCGGCGAGCGTCCGCGCGTCGGCGACGGCTTCGTCGCCGAGTTGCCGCTGCAGCGCATCCAGATCGATGTCGTCGAGCGCCGCGCCGTTGTGCTGCTGACTCAGTTGCTCGGCAAGGGATTCGAGGTCGGCGATGTCCTGCATGGCCTGCGTGGCGTCGCCGAGGCCCATGCCCTCGCCGCCCTCGAACTCCTGGCTGCCGTACCAGTCCTCGCCCGGGCGGGCGTCCATGAGCTTGCCGGTGAGGTCGCTCAGCGCCTGGGAGAGCTGGGGCGAGCCGAAGGCCGCCTGCGACAGCTCCTCCAGCTCGGCCCGCTGCTCGGGCGTGAGGCTGTTGTAGAGCCGCTGCGCGGCCGCCGAGCGCTGTGCCAGGGCGTCGATGAGCTCGTCGATGTTCCGCGGGTTCTCCGGGACGTACTGGCCGTGCTCGGCCATGAAGTCCTCGAAGTCGTCCTGCGTCGCGGTGCCGGCGTTGTGCTTGTCCAGCAGGGTGTTCAGGTCGTCGAGCATCTTCTGGATCGCCGCGCGGTCCTCGTCGGTCGCGCCCTCGAGGGCCTGCTTGATCCCGGCGAACTGCTGATCGAGGAGCTCGCGGCCGAGCAGGTCGCGGATCTCCTCGTACTTCTGCGCGGCCTCGGGAGAGCGCCACGGGTAGTCGCCCAGCTCGCGCACGGCCTGCGCCGCCGACGGCGGCAGGTTCGAGATGCGCATCTCCTGGAACCGGGCATCGTCGTCCAGCGCCCGGGCGAGCTCCTTGCGCTCCGCGAGCACCGCCTCGTCGAGCAGCTTCTGCACGTCCTCAAAGGTCTTGCCGAGGTTGTTGCGCTGCAACAACTCCTGCCGCCGGCGGTTCGCCAGTTCGGCGAGCTTGTCGAGACCGCGGCGGTTCTCGCCGCCGCGGCGCAGGTACTCCTGCAGCGCGCGGCGCGGGGAGACGCCGCTCATCACATCGCGGCCGATCTCGTCGAGCGCGTCCCGTAAATCCACCGGCGGCGCCAACGGATCGGGCCCGCCGGTGTAGCGGCGGTACCGGGCCAGGTGCCCGCGCCGTCCCTGCCGGTCGCGCCCCGCGCGCGAGGACCTATCCGCCATAGACGGTCTGGCCCTCCTCGTCGGACTCCTTGCCGATCCGCCGGGCCAGGTACAGGCCCTCGAGCGCGAACTCGGCGGCGGCGGCGCGCTCCCCCGGCGACTCGGCCTCGAGGCGGCGGTAGACCTCCGCGAGGACCGGGACCTCCGGGAGCGCGGACAGCAGCTCGGCGGCGGTCACGTCGTCACCGGTGACGATCGGCCCGCCCGCCTCGATGGCCTCCACGAGCGGCCCCAGATCGACGCCCAGCAGGTACTCGCCGATCGTCTCGGCCGTCGCGCGACGCAGCAGGTGCACGAGCGTCGCGATCTCGCGCCCCTCCTCGCCGGCCTCGAACTCGACCTTGCCGCGCAGCACGTCGGGCACCGTCATCAGGTCGACGGGGCGCGCGACGGGCAGGTCCTCGCCGCCCACGGCCGCGCGGTGCAGCGCCGCCGCGGCGATGGTCTCCTGCGCCGCGATGGCGAACCGGGCGGAGACGCCGGACCGCTGGTCGACGGCGGGCGATTCGCGCAGCTCGCGGGTGAACCGGGCCAGCACCTCGGTGAGGTACTGCGGCACGGAGGCCACGACGTCGGCCTCCTGCTCGATGACCGCGACCTCGTCCTCGAGGTCCAGCGGGTAGTGCGTGCGGATCTCGGCGCCGAAGCGGTCCTTCAGCGGGGTGATGATGCGGCCGCGGTTGGTGTAGTCCTCGGGGTTCGCGGACGCGAGGAGCAGCACGTCCAGCGGCAGGCGCAGCGTGTAGCCGCGCACCTGGATGTCGCGCTCCTCCATCACGTTCAGCATCGCGACCTGGATGCGTTCGGCCAGATCGGGCAGCTCGTTGACCGCGACGATGCCGCGGTGCGCCCGCGGGATGAGGCCGAAGTGGATGGTCTCGGGATCGCCGAGGCTGCGGCCCTGCGCGACCTTGACCGGGTCGACGTCGCCGACCAGGTCGCCGACGGACGTGTCCGGCGTCGCCAGCTTCTCGGAGTAGCGCTCGTCGCGGTGCTTCCACGCGACGGGCAGCTCGTCGCCCAGCTCCTGCGCGCGCCGGATGGAGGCGGGCGTGATCGGGTGGTACGGATGCTCGCCGAGCTCCGCACCGTCGATCACGGGCGTCCACTCGTCGAGCAGGCCGACGATGGTGCGGATCAAGCGCGTCTTGCCCTGGCCGCGCTCGCCGAGCAGGACCACGTCGTGGCCGGCCAGGAGGGCGCGCTCGAGCTGCGGGATGACGGTGTCGTTGAAGCCCTGGATGCCGTCCCAGGGATCGGTGTCGGCGCGCAGCGCGGCGAGCAGGTTGTTGCGGAGTTCGTCCTTGATTCCGCGGTAGACGTGGCCGGAGGCCTTGAGTTCGCCGAGGGTGGCGGGCAGCGTGTCGGGGCGTGCAGTGCTCACGCCGTCAACGCTACGCCGATCCGCGGCCCCCGCCCTAGCGAGTACGCCCGCAGCGAAACCGGGAATAGACGCTCGCGTCGGCGGGGTTGCCGAGGGCGGCGCCGCGGGATCGGCGGCTACTTCTTCGTCGTGCCGGGGATGACGCCCGCGTCGATCACGGCCTTGGTCAGCGGCCGGATGCGGGTGATCAGCTCCTCGGTGCCGGGCCCGAAGGCCGCCGCTGTGATGGCGTCGGTTCCGGCCTCGATGTCCAGGTAGACGCCCATGCCCTCGACGGTGAGCCGGTGCTCCTCGGCGTCGCCCTCGACCAGGCCGCGCTCGGTGAGGCGCGCGACCGCGTCGCCCCACTCCTGCTCGCTGTAGCCGCGGGTGATGCGGAAGAACCGGCGGCCCATGACGCGGCGGCGCACGTCGGGATCGGGCAGGTCGGCCTCGTGCAGGACGCCCGCCTCCAGGCCCGTCAGACCGTGCCGGATCAGCTCGGCGAGGTGGTTGTCGCCGCGCCATTCGCGGAGCACCGAGAGGTGGCGCCAGAGCGCGAGGGCCGGGTCGTCGGGGACCGTCGACGACGCCCAGGCCGCCGCGAGCGTCCGGCCGGCCAGGGGCAGGTCGGCGACGACGGTGCCGAATCCGTCGGCGAGCGCGCGCACCTCGGCCGGGTCGATCCCGGCGAGGATGGTGCGGTACTGCTCCGCGAGCATCACGTAGCGGCGCTCGTCGATCTCGGCCAGGCCGGCGTCGACGGCGACCGGCCAGGCGGCCTCGATCAGCGACGGCGCGAAGTTGTAGAAGGCCGCGGCGACGACGGCGGCGTGCGCCTCGCCGATCGGTGCGGCCCGCGCGCCCACGTAGAAGGCGTGCTGGTCGATCCCCAGGTCGCTGACCGCGTCCCGGATGCCCGGGTTGAAGTAGGCGACCACGTGGAAGGGTTCGACCGTCTCGTAGGCGGTCCGGGCGAGGGCGACGGCGTTGTCCGACATGCCCTCACCCTGTCAGGGCGGGCGCGGGATGTCGACGGTGGGCTACTTGTAGAAGCCCTCGCGCAGGTTGATGCCGTGCTCGACCCAGGCCTTCATCGCGGCGAGCATGCCGGTCCAGCCCATGCAGTTGCCGAACGCGCCCTTGGCGCCGTCCTCGGTCGCGGTCCACGCCGACTCGGTGATGGTGACGAGCGTGCGGCTGTCGTCGTCGATCGGCGCGAATTCGAAGGTCGTGGTGGTGTGGCCGTCGCCGGCGACGGCGTTCTCGGCGTCCCAGCGGATCACGATCTTCGAGTGCGGCGTCGCCTCGACGACCTGCACGGGGAAGGCTCCGGGGAAGTCGGCGAAGTCCCAGGTGACCTCGGTGTTCGGCTCCAGTCGGCCGCGGGCGCCGCCGGTGGTGAAGTACTTGGACAGCTGGTCGGGGTCGGCGACGGCCTCGTAGACCTGCGCAGTGGGGCGCGCCACGTAGCCGGAGACGGTGAAGGAGAGTTCTTTGAGTTCGGACATGTGATAAAACTACAACATGTCTGACGGTGATCGCAAGAGCGATGTCGAAACTCCCGGCGCGGCGGTGGCGGGGGCCGCGACGGGCGGCGCGGCAGCAGCGCCCGACGACGTTGCCGACGATCTGGTCTTCAAGGCGCTCGCCAACGCGACCCGTCGCCGCATGCTCGACGTGCTCAAGGAGTCGCCCCGCACCACGGGCGACCTGTGCGCGCAGTTCCCCGACCTCGACCGCACGACGGTGCTGCAGCACCTGCGCGTCCTCGAGCGCGCGGAGCTGGTGATCGGCCGCAAGGTCGGCCGCGAGCGACACCTCACGCTGGCGCCCGTCCCCATCAAGCGCATCCACGACCGCTGGATCGGCGAGTACGCCCGCGCGGCGGTGTCCCTCCTCGACGACCTCACCCGCGACTGAGTCCGGCGACGTCGACGGGGCTCGGCAGGCGCGGCGGCGGAGGTCCGGCGGGACATACGAGTCCCGTCAGCCGGCGATGCGTCTGGCGCATCCCCTCTGACCTGCGCGAACGGAGGCAAGCCATGCACCGGCCGCATACCTCGGTGCGACGCCCCTCGGGGACCGAGGGCCTACCGCGCAGCCCACCGCGGACGAAGGCCACTCAGCCGTCGCGCACCGGGGCACACCTCGCGCCTGCGCTCAGTCGAGCCCTCCACTGCCGGGGCACGACGCACGCCCGCACCAGTTATGCGGCGCTCGCATAACTCGATCGGAAATCAGCTGGTCACACCCCATGCGTGCAGCGCATGGCTGTTCGGCGGAGTTGGTCGTCTACTGCCTGATGCTCGGCGACGACGCGCTGCGGGTCGGCGTCGTCCGGCAGCACACCCGCGCCCCCGAACTCGTTCTCGACCCGCCGAGCGGCGGTCTACTCGAAGACGTCGGGCGAGGAGGCGACGGTCTGCTCCCACAGCGGGCGGAACTGGAACCAGCCGGCGATGTCGCCGCCGACCTGCGAGTGGGTCAACCGCGCCGTCGCGGGATCGATCTCCTGCGGCTCCCCCGCCGCCATCGCGAGGAGCTGCGCCTGGCAGGAGCGCTCCATCGTCACGAACCACCAGGCGGCCGAGGACACCGACCCGCCGACGGTGATGAGCCCGTGGTTCTTGAGGATCGCGGCCTTCGCGTCGCCGATCGCCGCCGCGACCCGCTTGCCCTCGAGGGTCTCGTTCACCACGCCGGCGTAGTCGTCGTAGATGCCGTGGTCCTCGTAGAAGGCGCAGGCGTCCTGGGTGAGCGGCGCCAGTGGGATGCCCAGCGACGAGAAGGCCTTGCCGTGGACGGAGTGCGCGTGGGCGGCGGCCACGGCGTCGGGCCGCGCGTCGTGCACCTGCGCGTGGATCACGAACGCGGCGCGGTTCACGGGTCGCCGGCCGTGCACGACGACACCGTTGTGGTCCACGCAGATCAGGTCGGAGACGCGGATCTGGTTGAAACTCATGCCGAACGGGTTCACCCAGAACAGGCCCGGATCCTCGGGGTCACGCGCGGTGATGTGCCCGGCCACCCCCTCGGAGAAGCCCAGCCGGCCGAAGACGCGGAAGGCCACGGCGAGGTCGCGCTTGCGCTGCTCGCGCTCCTCGTCGACGGACAGCCCCATGGACGGCAGGGGCAGCTCGGCGTTCTCGGGCATCGGCCCGACGGCGGCCTCGAGCAGCGGTAGATATTCGGCCGGAACCTGCATCGACATCTCCTCCGTGCGATCGCCGCGGGCACGACGAGGGGGCGGAAACGGCGAACGCCCCCGGGGTCAATGATTCACCCCGGAGGCGTTCGCTACGCGCGGATCAGTGGAAGAAGTGGCGTGTCCCGGTGAAGTACATCGTCACGCCTGCCTCGACGGCCGCCTGGACGACCTCCTTGTCGCGGATGGAGCCGCCCGGCTGCACGATCGCCTTCACGCCCGCGTCGATGAGGATCTGCGGGCCGTCGGGGAACGGGAAGAAGGCGTCGGACGCGGCCACCGAGCCCAGTACGCGGTCGCCCGCGCGGGTCACGGCGAGCTGCGCCGAGTCGACGCGGTTGACCTGCCCCATGCCCACGCCCACGGACGCGCCGCGGGAGGCCAGCAGGATCGCGTTCGACTTCACGGCGCGGCAGGCACGCCAAGCGAACTCGAGGTCGGCGAGGGTGGCCTCGTCGGCGGGCTCGCCCGCGGCCAGCGTCCACTCGTCGGGCGAATCGCCCGCGGCGTCGATGGCGTCGGACTGCTGCACCAGCAGGCCGCCGGTGATCTGCTTGATCTCGGTGCCCAGCACCGGCGGCTCGGCGAGCAGCACCCGGATGTTCTTCTTGCGCTGCAGCACGGCGAGCGCACCGTCGGCGTACGAGGGCGCAATGATGACCTCGGTGAAGATCTCCGAGACCTGCTCGGCCATCTCCAGGCTGACCTCGCGGTTCGCGGCGATCACGCCGCCGTAGGCGGAGACGGGGTCGCAGGCGTGCGCCTTGCGGTGCGCCTGGGCGACGTCCTTGCCGATCGCGATGCCGCACGGGTTGGCGTGCTTGATGATCGCGACGGCCGGCTCGTTGAAGTCGTAGGCGGCGCGCCAGGCGGCGTCACCGTCGGTGTAGTTGTTGTAGCTCATCTCCTTGCCGTGCAGCTGCTCCGCCTGCGCCAGCCCGGACTTCGCGCCGCCCACGTACAGCGCCGCGCCCTGGTGCGGGTTCTCGCCGTAGCGGAGCACGGCCTCGCGGGTCCAGGTGCCGCCCATCCACGACGGGAACTTCTGGTCGGGCTCGGGGGCCACGACGCTCGTCATGTACGAGGCGACGGCCACGTCGTAGTCGGCGGTGTGCCGGAAGGCCTTCGCGGCGAAGGACTTACGCTGCTCCAGCGAGAAGCCCCGGCGGGCGCTGTCGATCACGTCGCCGTAGTCGTCGGGCGAGACCACGACGGTCACCGACGGGTGGTTCTTCGCGGCGGCACGCACCATCGACGGTCCGCCGATGTCGATCTGCTCGATGCACTCGTCCTCGGAGGCGCCGGAGGCGACGGTGTCGGTGAACGGGTAGAGGTTCACCACGACCAGCTCGAACTTCTTCACGTCCAGCTCGCGCAGCTGCTCGAGGTGCTCGGGCAGGCGGGTGTCGGCCAGGATGCCGGCGTGGATCTTCGGGTGCAGGGTCTTGACGCGGCCGTCGAGGCACTCGGGGAAACCGGTGACGTCCTCGACGCGGGTCACGGCGACACCGGCGTCGGCGATGGTGCGCGCGGTCGAGCCGGTCGAGACGATCTCGACGCCCGCCTGGGCCAGGCCGGTGGCCAGCTCCACCAGGCCCGACTTGTCGTACACGCTGATGAGCGCGCGCTTGATCGGGATGTTGCTGCTCATGGAATGGTGACCTTTCGTCCATCCGTGCTGTAGCCCTGGCGGGCGACTGCGGCGACGACCTCTGTCAGAAGCCGGCGCTCAACGACCTTGATCCGTTCGTGCAGGGTCTCCTCGGTGTCCCCCGGCTGCACCGCGACCGCCTCCTGCGCGAGGATCGGTCCGGTGTCCAGCCCCGCGTCCACGAGATGCACAGTGGAGCCGGTGAGCGTGACTCCGTACTCGAGGGCGGCGGGAACGGCGTGGGCGCCCGGGAAGGCGGGCAGCAGCGCGGGGTGCGCGTTGATGACGCGGCCCCCGAACGCGGCGAGGAAGGCGGGGCCGAGGATCTTCATGAAGCCGGCCGCGACCACGAGGTGCGGCTCCAGCTCGGCGACGGCGGCCGCGAGCGCCTCATCCCACGCCGCCCGGTCCTCGTACGCCTTCAGGGGGACCTCGGCGGTGTCGATGCTCCCGGCCGCGGCGACCTCCAGCGCGCGGCAGGTGCGGTCCGCGACGACGCCGACCACGGCCCCCGGGTAGCCGGGCTCGGCCGCCGCGGCGAGCAGCGCCTCGAGCAACGAGCCGGTGCCGGACGCCAGCACGACGATCCGGGCGGGCGCGCACGGCGGCACGACCGTGGGGCTGGGCGTGGTCAGGATGCACTCCTCGCAGAGGGACGATTCGGCAACAGCCTAGCGCCGCCCCGTCGGGCTACTGCCCGAAGGTGTAGCTGTCCAGTTCCTCGATGTCTGCTATGTCGCGCTCGCGCTTCGAGGCGGCGGGCCCGGCGGCCTGGCGGGACACCGGCCGCACCTCCTCGGTGGGCTGCTCGGCGAGGGCGTCGAAGTCGCCGGTGTCGGCCGCCTCGTCCTCGGGTTCGCGCTGCTCGTCGTCGTGATCGCCGCGCTCGGCGGGCTCGATCTCCACGGTCACGCCGTCGTCGATCACGTCCGCCTCGTCGGCGTAGGTGGTGTAGCCCGACGGTGCCTCCTCCTCGGCCCGGCGCGCGGCGCGCACGGCGCGGGACTCGCCCGCCTGCTGCAGCACCAGCGCGGCGAGCACGCCGACGAGGCCGATCCAGCCGAGGGTGAAGCCGAGGACCTGGAGCAGGTCGGCGCCCGCGTAGCCGAAGCCGCCGAGCTCGCCGCCGGCGAGGAAGGCCGCGGCCGCGAAACCGGTCGCGGTGAGCGCGGCGGTCGCGGCGACGGCCGTCACCGTGGGCCCGAGGTCGAGGGAGCGGGCGGCGCACCGTCGGCCCACCTGGACCGCCACGAAGGCCGGCACCGCGAGCAGCGGCAACAGGTACCAGGGCGACGGGCCCTGGGGCAGCACCGCGAGGATCGGCACGCCGGGCGCGCGGCCGGGGACCGCCGAGAAGACGCTCATCGAGATCGGACCCAGGTCCACGGTCGCGCCGAGCGGCAGGGCTGCGGCGGCGATCACCGCGTTGGGCAGGTACAGCAGCGAGAGCAGCACCAGCGACACCATGCCGACGGCGTCGTTGCCGGAGCGGACGAGCTCGAAGACCGTCTCCCAGCGGATCACGAGACGCACCACGACGATGGCCAGGCCCACGGCGCCGAAGGTGAGCAGGGCGCGGCCCGCGAGGCGGGCGCAGTCGTCGACCCAGGAGGGGATCCGGAGGAAGCGGGCGACGTCGCGCCAGTACGCGGGCGCGAGGCCGATGAGGGCGGCCCCGAGGTGGACCGCGACGGTCGCGACGAAGGCGGTGAGCGGCGGAGGCGTGCCGATGGTGAACCGCCCGGCGGCGTCGTTGACGACGGCCAGCGCGATGGCGGTGAAGAGGGCGGGGCCGGCGATGGCGCAGAGCAGGACCGAGCGCAGATCAGCGAGCGGGCGGCCCTCGCCGCCGGCGCGGCGCGCGGCCCGGGCGACGCCCACGACCAGCGCGGCGGTGGGGATCAGGGGCAGCACGCCGAGGGTGATGTCGCTGATGGTGACCGGCACCTGGTGCACGGCCAGCCACAGTCCGGCGACGGTCGGGGCGATCGCCCCGAGCCCCGTCGACGTGGTGAGCAGGACCACCACGCCCACCAGCAGGGTGGACACGAGGGTCACGAGCGACGGCCCGAAGGCCATCACGAACAGCGGCCGGGTCTCGCTCTGGCCCGGCCCGGCGGCGCGCGCTGAGTCGATCATCTTCACCACTGTGACATCGCAGTGGCCGATGTTGTCTCAGGCGCGCCGCTGGCGGGGACTACTGCCCCTGCGGCTTGTTCTCGTCGTCCGACGAGTGCGAACCGTACTGCGGGGTGGACGGGCTGCCGAAGGCCTGCGTGCTGGCCGTGGAGGCCTGGCCGAAGGCCGTGGTCACCTCGTCGGGCGACGCCGAGGCGCCCGGGTTCGACGGTGCCGACGGGAAGCCCGTGGTGGCCGGCGCCGCGGGGGTCGACGGCGTCGAGGCCGGCGCCTGGTAGCCCGACGAGGCCGGCGCCTGGTAGCCGCCGTAGGACGGCCACTGCGACTGGGCGGCCTGCTGCTCCTGCTGCACCGGGGCGGCGGCGGGGGCCGCCGGGTTCGACGGCGCGGACGGCGCGTCGGTGGCGGCCGGAGCGACGGTGGCGGACGCGGCGGCGTCAGCGGTGGCGGTCTCCGCAGCGGCGGCCACGGCGGCCGGGTTCTTCACGATGCCCGCGTCGACGAGCACCAGCACGACGGCGGCGGCCGCGGTGAACAGCGAGAAGACCAGCGCGATCCAGTACCCGTAGACCAGGTTCTCCCAGGTGAAGAGACCGAAGAGAAGCGAGATGAAGCCCGCGACGGCGAGCGCGGCGGCCGGGGTGCGGCCCGTGTTGCCCTTCGAGATCAAGCTGAGGCCGGCGGCGACGCCCGCGGCGAGCGCGAGGGTGAGCGCCGTGAGCGGCGGGCCGGTGAAGGCGTTGACGGCACCGTCGAAGGTGCGGCCGAGGATCTCGGTGCTGGAGTCGCTGAACGTCAGGAAGCCGAGGAGGAAGGTGATCACACCCAGCGCGGCGGTGGCGATGGACAGCACGAGCGCCAGGTCGAGCGGCTTCGACGGCGCGGCCGGGGCCTGCGGGAAGCCGCCGTACTGCTGGCCGTAGCCCTGCTGCTGCGGGTAGCCCTGGCCGAAGCCCTGCTGGCCGTAGCCCTGCTGCGAGTAGTCCGGCTGCTGGCCGTAGCCGCCCTGCTGCGCCGGCTGGCCGTAGCCGCCCTGCTGCGCCGGCTGGCCGTAGCCGCCGCCCTGCTGAGCCGGCTGGCCCGGCTGCCCGTAACCCTGCTGGCCGTAGCCCTGCTGCGAGTAATCCGGCTGCTGCCCGTAGCCCCCCTGGCCCGGCTGCTGCCCGTACCCTCCACCTGAGTAGGTCATGATTCTTCTCCCCGAAGGTCGACGAGGCTCACCACGGAGCCAGTACGCCACCACCCTATACACGGAGTCCGACGTCAACGGGATTCAACTCATTGAGTGTGATGATCCATGACAGTCAACAGGGCCCTGGCCGCGGGGCTGAGCAGCTTCGAATGGACCAGCAGCTGGGAGCGGGTGGGGCCGTCGACGAGCGGCACGACGGCGAGCCCGGCACCGTCGGGCACCGTCTTCCGCGCGGCCATCCCGACGCACAGGCCCGCCGCGATGAGCTCCAGCATGGTCTCGGACCGGTCCACCTCGAAGGCGACGGTGCGCCGCACGCCCGCCCGCTCGAAGGCCTGATCGGATTCGGCGCGGCCGGCGCCGCCCGCGGGGTAGTCGGCGTACGGGCGGTGCGCGGTGGAGGCGAGGGTGAGCGGACCGTCGACCCGCTCGGCCTCGGGGACGACGAGGACGAGATGGTCGACGGCGAGCCTCCGGGCGACGACGCCCGCCGTCGAGAAGCCGTCCGGCACGCCGAGGAGCGCCAGGTCGACGGTGCCGGTGCGCACGCCCTCGATGAGGACCTCGCTCGCGCCGCTGCGCAGCCGGACGGTGGCGTCCGGGTAGGCGGCCCGGTAGGCGCGCAGGACGTCGACCACGTCGAAGACGGTGAAGGTGGGGATCATCCCGACGGTGACGGTGCCGCGGACCCCGCCGAAGGTGGCGGCCACCTCGTCGGCCGCGCGTTCGGTGGCCGCGAGCGCGGCCCGGGCCTGCGGCAGGAAGGCCTCCCCCGCGGCCGTGAGCCGGACGGACCGGTTGGTGCGGTCGAACAGGCGCGCGCCGAGTTCCTTCTCCAGCGCCGCGATGCGGTGGCTGAGCGCGGACTGCACGACGTGGCAGCGTTCGGCGGCCCGCGTGAAGTTCAGCGTCTCGGACACCGCGATCACGTACCGCAGCTGCTGCAGCTCCATCGACCATCTCCCAGACAGATCATTCCATCGAAATCATACGTTGGACTCATGATGAGCGGGAGCAGAGACTGGAAGCCATGACCACCACCGCTCCCCGCACCGCGACGTCGGCCCCCGGCCTCCTGCGCCTCATGGCCCTGGCGACGGGGCTGTCGGTGGCGGGCAACTACCTCGCGCACCCGATCCTCGGACTGCTTCAGGAGCGGCTCGGCATGTCCGAGACCGCGGCCGGGATGCTGGTCACCGCGGCGCAGGCCGGCTACGCCGTCGGGCTCGTCCTGCTGGTGCCGATGGCCGACGCGGTCCGCCGCCGCCCGCTCGCGCTCGCGCTGCTCCTGATCACGGCGGCCGCGTTGGTGGCGGCCGGGGCCGCGCCGTCGGGCGGGGTGCTGCTGGTCGCGGCGACGGTCGCCGCGATCACCTCGGTCGGCGCGCAGGTGATCGTTCCCTACGCGGCCGAGCTCGCGGGGCCGGAGCACCAGGCCCGCGCCGTCGGCATCGTGATGAGCGGGCTCGTGCTGGGCACCGTCGTGAGCCGCTTCCTCTCGGGCGTGCTGTCCGACCTCGCGGGCTGGCGCACGCCGTACCTCGTGCTCGCGGCGCTGCTCGTCGTCGTCACCGCCGCCCTGTCCCGGGCGCTCCCCCGCCGCGATCCGGGCCGGCCGGGCCTGACCCCGTCGGGCTACCGCGCGCTCCTGGTCTCGATGGCCGGGCTGGTGCGCGAGCTGCCGGTGCTGCGGCTGCGGGCGGTGCTGATCGGCCTCGCGCTCGGCTCGTTCATGGTGCAGGGCGCCGCGGTGACCTTCCTGCTCGCCGGCTCGCGCTACGGCTGGACGCCCGCCGCCATCGGCGCGATCGGGCTGCTCGGCGCCGTCGGCGCGCTCTCCGGCCCGACGATCGGGAAGTTCGTGGACCGCGGCCACGGGGCGGTGCTCACCGCGGGCGGCCTGGGCCTGCAGGCGACGGCGTGGCTGCTCATGATCCCCGCGGGCGGCGCGATCGGCCTGCCCGCCCTCATCGTGGGGCTGGCACTCATGGGTATCGGCCAGCAGGCGGCACTGAATTCGTCCCAGGCCGTGGTCTTCTCGCTCCGACCCGAGGCGCGCGGCCGCATCAACGCCGTGTTCATGGGCACGTTCTTCCTCGGCGGCACCCTGGGTTCCGCGGCGACCGCCGCGCTGTGGCCCCTCGCCGGCTGGACGGGCGCATGCCTGCTCGGCGCGGGCCTCGCCGCAGCGGCGCTGGTTCTGTACCTGGTGTTCCGGGGCGTCGAGCGCGCACCGTCGGCCTAGGCCGGGCACCGTCGGGCCGGAGAAACGGGACGACCCCGCCTCCTTGACGGGAGGCGGGGTCGTGGACCGAATGCGCTGCGGTTACAGCGACTGCAGGATCTCGCGGGCGAGAGCGGCGGTCTCGGAGGGCGTCTTGCCCACCTTGACGCCGGCGGCCTCGAGGGCCTCCTTCTTCGCGGCGGCCGTGCCCGAGGAGCCCGAGACGATGGCGCCGGCGTGGCCCATGGTCTTGCCCTCGGGAGCGGTGAAGCCGGCCACGTAGCCCACGACGGGCTTGGTGACGTTGGCCTGGATGTACGCCGCGGCGCGCTCCTCGGCGTCGCCGCCGATCTCGCCGATCATGACGATGAGCTTGGTGTTCGGGTCCTTCTCGAACGCCTCGATGGCGTCGATGTGGGTGGTGCCGATCACCGGGTCGCCGCCGATGCCGATGGCGGTGGAGAAGCCGAAATCGCGCAGCTCGTACATCATCTGGTAGGTCAGCGTGCCCGACTTCGACACGAGGCCGACGGGGCCGGTGCCGGTGATGTTGGCCGGGGTGATGCCGACGAGGGCCTCGCCCGGGGTGATGATGCCGGGGCAGTTCGGGCCGATGATGCGGGTCTTCTGGCCCTTCTCCACGTTGTAGGCCCAGGCGAACGCCGAGTCCTGCACGGGGATGCCCTCGGTGATGACCACCAGGAGCGGGATCTCGGCGTCGATGGCCTCGACGATGGCGTCCTTGGAGAACGCCGGCGGCACGAAGGCGATCGAGGTGTCGGCGCCGGTCTTCTCGATGGCCTCGGCCACGGAGCCGAAGACGGGCAGCTCGATGGCGTTGCCGTCCTTGTCGGTGTGCGAGACGGTGGTGCCCGCCTTGCGCGCGTTCACGCCGCCCACGACGTTGGTGCCGGCCTTGAGCATCAGCGCGGTGTGCTTGGTGCCCTCGCCGCCGGTGATGCCCTGGACGATGACCTTGTTGTCCTTGGTCAGGAAGATAGCCATTTTTCTGTTGTCTCCCTTACTTGTTCGCCAGCTCGGCGGCCTTGTCGGCGCCTTCGTCCATGGTCTGCGCGAGCGTCACCAGCGGGTGGTTCGCGGCGGCCAGGATCGCCCGGCCCTCCTCCACCTTGTTGCCGTCGAGGCGCACGACGAGCGGCTTGGAGGCCGAGGCGCCGAGGGTCTCGAGGGCGCCGACGATGCCGTTGGCGACCGCGTCGCACGCGGTGATGCCGCCGAAGACGTTGACGAAGACGCTCTTGACCTGCTCGTCACCGAGGATGACGTCGAGGCCGGCGGCCATCACGGCCGCGGACGCGCCGCCGCCGATGTCGAGGAAGTTGGCGGGCTTGACGCCGCCGTGGTTCTCACCGGCATAGGCGACCACGTCGAGGGTCGACATGACCAGGCCCGCACCGTTGCCGATGACGCCGACCTGACCGTCGAGCTTGACGTAGTTGAGGTCGTTCTCCTTGGCCTTGAGCTCGAGCGGGTCGGTGGACCCGGCGTCGGCGAAGGCCGCGTGATCGGGGTGGCGGAAGTCGGCGTTCTCGTCGAGCGAGACCTTGCCGTCCAGCGCGAGGATCTGGTCGTCCGGGGTGCGGACGAGCGGGTTGACCTCGACCAGGGTGGCGTCCTCGGCGACGAAGACCTCCCACAGCTTCTGGATGGTCACGGCAGCGGCGTCGAGCACCTCGGCGGGCAGCTTGCCGGCCTCGGCGATCGCGCGGGCGGTGGCCAGGTCGACGCCCTTGGTCGCGTCCACGGCGATCTTCGCCAGAGCGTCCGGGTTCTCCTCGGCGGTGACCTCGATCTCCACGCCGCCCTCGACCGAGCACATGGCCAGGTAGGTGCGGTTGGCGCGGTCGAGCAGGAAGGAGATGTAGTACTCCTCGGCGATGTCGCTCGCCTCGGCCACCAGCAGCTTCTTGACGACGTGACCCTTGATGTCCAGGCCGAGGATGTCGTTCGCGTAGCGCTCGGCGTCGTCCGGGGTGGCTGCGTACTTGACGCCGCCGGCCTTGCCGCGGCCGCCCACCTTGACCTGCGCCTTGACCATCACGGGCTTGCCGACTTCTTCGGCAATCGCGCGTGCATCGGCGACGTTGTCCGTCACGCGGCCCGGCGAGGTCGGTACGCCGTGCTTGACGAACAGTTCCTTCGCTTGGTATTCGAAGAGATCCATCAGCTCACCATCTGTCTGGTTACTCGGTCCACCCGCATTCTTCACGGGTCCGGGGTCGACTCTATGCCTCCGCGAATCCGCTCGGGCGGCGACCCTTGTTCAATGACGTATCTCACTTGACCTGCGGTTATCAGTCATCGCAACCTACCCGTCGGTAAGTTTTTGGATCGGCCCAGGCAAAGGACCCCCGAAGTCCGCTTCAGGCGGTTGCAAGCGCCGGTTAAGCCCGGCCATCGAAACTCTCCTCAGTCCTACTGAAGGAGAACCACACCCATGAAGCGCACTTCCCGCCCCGCCCTCATCGCGGCCTCGGCAGCCGTCGCGCTGAGCGTCGTGCTCACCGGCTGCTCCGACAAGGGCACGTCGACCACCGGCTCCGAGACCACCGCCGGCGCGAACGCGTCCACCACCGACGCGCCCGCCCTGCTGTCCTCCGCCGCCGCGTCGGCCAAGAAGGTCACGAGCGCCCACTTCACCGTCGCCGTGGGCGGCAAGGTGCAGGGCCTGCCCGTCAGCAAGGTCGACGGTGACCTCCAGGTCAAGCCGTCCACCCAGGCGCAGGGCACCGCGATGATCCAGCCCGGCAACGCCGAGGGCAAGTTCACCTTCATCGACGGCCGCATGTACGCCTCGCTCTACGGCGACAAGTACGCGGACTACGGCGACGGCGCGTCGATCTACGACGTCTCCGCCCTCTTCGACGAGAGCAAGGGCATCCCCAACATCCTGTCCAAGGTCACCGGCGCGAAGGTCGCCGGCACCGAGACGATCGACGGCCAGGAGACCACCAAGATCACCGGCACGGTGCCCGCGACCGAGATCGCCACGATCACCGGCTCCCGGGTCGATCCCGCGAAGAGCGTCCCCGTTCCCACGACGCTGTGGGTCCAGAGCTCCGGCGACAAGCAGCTCGTCCGCATCGAGGTCAAGCCCTCGACCGAGGGCACCATCACCCTCACGTTCTCGAAGTGGGGCGAGAAGGTGTCCGTCACCAAGCCCGACGTCGCCCCCGAGGAGACCCCCAGCAACCCGGGACCGGGCGAGAGCCTCCCCCGCTGACGACCCACTGAAACACCCTCTCCCCCCCAGAACCCCGAGAAAGGCACCACCATGAAGACGTTCACCACGAAGGCGTTCGTCGCCGCCGTCGCCACCGCGAGCATCGCGGGCGGCATCCAGGTCGCCGTCGCGACTCCCGCCGCCAACGCCGCGGTCAACTTCGGCGCCATCGCCGTCGCCAGCAACGGTGCTACGGGCCGGTCCTGGGACTACGCCAGCCCCGGCGCCGCCGAGCGGGCCGCGCTCGGCTCGTGCGGCTACGCCAGCTGCAAGGTGCTGGCCTCCTTCTCCAACGGCTGCGGTGCGGTCGCCCAGAAGCCGGGCTGGTTCCAGGGCGGCACGGGCCGCTCCATCGGCGCCGCACGGTCGAGCGCCCTCGCCCGCAACGGCGGCGGCTCGATCCTGGTCTGGCAGTGCACCTCCGGTCACCTCTGACCGGTCACATAGTGCAGGGGCGGCACCGTTTCCGACGGTGCCGCCCCCTCGCATCCACAGATCCTGGTCCGTCTATGACCGAGCATTGGGAGACTTGGGCAGTGAAGAGATCGCACCCCGTCGGGCCTCCCGACCCCCGTGTGAAGCGCCGACTCGCTGCCGTCCTCGCACTGTCGCTCGCGGCGAGTACGGGATGCACCGCGACGATCGGCGGCGAAGCGGTACCGGATCCCGCCGCGACGAAGATCGACACCGGCAACTTCCCCACCACGCCGCGAACCGTCGCCGCGGTGACGCCCGGGGACGCGTGGCAGCAGGAGGCGCTCATCATGGCGGACTCCGTGGTGGCACCGTTCGACATCCGGCCGACCCTGTCGAAGCGCGCAACCGCCATTTCCATGCTCACCGGCCCGATCACCCTAGTCGCCGGCTTCGGCGACGACGGAAGCTCGAAGTCGCTGGCACTCATTCCGACGGACAAGGTGATCGCCCTCGGCGGCTTCGGTTACCAAACGGGATTCCTCGCCACCGCTGCTGACTCCACCACCAACCCGACCGCGTTCCTCTCCATCGGGCTCCTCCGGTTCTACTCACCGGAATCCGCGACACAAGCGCTCGCCATCATGCGCGACGACAAGACAACTGCTCCGGCGGGTCTCGACGCCGTCGCCGACGCCGTCCCGGTCTCAGCCGGCGACAGAGCTGGGCTGCAACGGGTGACGGTCGCCGCCCGTCGGGGCAATCTCATCGCCCTCACCGCGGCGGCCGGGCCGACGGCCGTCGAAGCCGGCGCACTCGCGGTCGAAGCCCTCACCGCCCAGGTCGCGAAGGCCACGTCGTACCGGCAGAACGGGGTCCTGTCTCCCACCGCGGTGCCGTCGGTTCCCATGGACAAGGACGGGATCATGTCGCGCACGCTCGCAAGCCCGGCCACCGACAACGCGGTCTTCGGTCTCTCGCCACGTGTCGCCTACTTCGAGGGCTACTACTCCCGGCGCACGCGGTACATGGTCAACCTGCTGCCCGAGTGGCTGAACAGCGCCGAGGCGAACGGGATCGACCTCATCGCGGAGACGAAGTCCGCCGTGGTGATGCGCGCCCGCGACCACGACGCCGCGGTCGCCTTCGTCCGGAACAAGGGGAAGGGCGGCGGCGTCGACACGTCCGCGAACGTCTTCTACACGCCCGGCATCCCCCGCGACAACGTCCTCTGCGGCCGGGAATCGAACGCCGACAAGACCAAATACACGTGCTACCTCATCCTGGGCCGGTGGACCGTCCAGGTGCACCAGTCCACCCTGCAGCTCGCTCAGCAGGCGATCTCCGCCGAGTACCTGATCAACAAGGCCGCCGGCGAGAACTGACCGGACGCCCTCGCCCTCGGTACGCTCGCGGTAGTGACGCCCAGAACGCTGTTCCTCGGCCTGCTCGCCGTCGCCCTCACCGTGACGGGCTGCGGCAGCGCGCAGGAGCCCGCGCGACCGTCACCGTCGTCCGACGGTGCCTGCCCCCTCCCCGCGCCGGCGCTCCGGGACCTCGTCGCGGCGCAGGGCAAGACGATCGGCACGGCCTACCGCTCCATCTTCGCCGCGGGCGATCCCTGCTACGACGCGATCGCCGGGCGCGAATTCGGTTCGCTGACCACGGAGATCGGCACCATGACGAACACCGTGGCGCCGGAGGCGGGCCGGTTCGACTTCCGCGAGGCCGACGCGGTCGCGGACCTCGCGCAGCGCCACGGCCAGGACTTCCAGATCCACTCCCTGATCTGGGATCCGCTCGACCAGCAGGCGTGGGGCATCGTCCCCGAGTACGTGCGAAACCTCTCCGACCCGCAGCGGCACCGGTTCATGGCCGACCTCGTCACGCGGGTCGTGCAGCGGTACGCGGGCCGCGCGAGCGCGGTCACCGTCGTCAACGAGCCCTTCGACCAGCGCGGCGGGCTGCAGCGCAACGCCTGGTGGCGCACCACTTCCAGCGAGCGGTACATCGTGGACGCCTTCCGCGCGGCGCGGCTGGCCGCGCCGTCGATGAAGCTGTACCTCAACGAGCACAGCGCGGAGACGGTGAGCGACAAGTCGACTGCGCTGCTGGCGCTGGCGACGAGGCTGCGCGCCGAGACCGTGGAGGTGTCCGTCGATGGGCGGACCGAGCGGCGCCCGCTGCTCGACGGTGTCGGCTTCCAGGCGCACATGCTGGGCGGAGCGGATCAGCAGCCGAGCACCGACGACATGCGGAAGAACCTGCGGCGCTTCACCGACCTCGGCCTCGATATCCGGTTCACCGAGCTGGACGTCCGGATCCCCACGGACACGGGGCGCGCCGCCGAGGCCGACCTGCAGCGGCAGGCGCGCGTGTACGCGACGATGGCCGGCCTGTGCCGCGAGCTGAGCCGCTGCACCGGGATGACGGTCTGGGGCTTCACCGATCGTCGCTCGTGGATCACCGACTACCCGGACACCTTCTCCGGCTACGGCAGCGCCAACCTCCTCGACCGGAACTACGGCGCCAAGCCCGCCTGGGAGGCCCTGCGCGCCGCCTTCCGCTGACCCGGTTCCTACCTGACCTGGCCCGTTCCATCGGTACTGTTGCGATTCGAACACGATCCGCCGCTCGCCGGGCCTCCGGCCCCTCGGCCCGACATACTCGGTGTCGTCGGGTTCGGGGGCGATCATGGAAGCACGTAGCGGAACGGCGACGGCCGCCGTCGCGCTGGTCGTCGGGCTGCTCTCCGCCTGTTCGACGGTGGTCGCGGGCACGCCGGTCGCCGAGACCACCGTGTCGAAGGTGGACCCCGGGAACTTCCCGACGACGCCGCGCGCTGTCACCGCGCAGTCCGCGGCCGACGCGTGGCAGCAGGAGGGGATGATCATCGCCGACGCGGTGGTGGCGCCGTCGGACATCCGGTCGGACCTGACGGTGGCGGTATCGGACGAGCCAGAGGCCGGGGCCGGTCCGCTGCTCCGCGTGGGGCAGCTCATCGAGCGGGACAGCGCCCGCGGCATCCGGACCGGCGGGATCCCTCCCCGGATTGCAGCGAACCTGGAGCTCAACACCAGGTTCGACGCCGGGTTCGCGACCGCCGCCGGCGACTCCTCCACCGCCCCGAAGACGCAGCTCGCGGTGGCGCTCCTCCGCTTCACCACCGACGACAGCGCCGAGAAGGCCATGACGACGCTCCGGGCGGACATTCCGCCGCCCGCCGCGCTTGCGCGGATCCCCGGCGCGGTCGTGGTGTCGAGCACGACGGCGGGCGGGCTGACCAAGACGGCGGTCGCGGCGCCGGTGAACAACCTCATCTCGCTGGTCTGGGCCACCACCCGGGGCGCCGGCAGCGAGGAGCTCGCGATCAAGGGCCTCGCGGCCCAGGTCGAACGGTCGCGGACGTACGTCCCGACGGTGCGACTCTCGGGGCTCACCGTGCCGGCCGTGCCGATGGACAAGGACGGGATCATGTCGCGCACGCTGGCCTCGCAGAACGATTCCCGGACCCGGACCGCGTTCGGCTTCTCGAGCGGGTTCGAGCTCGGCGACGGCTATTACTCGCCGCGCACCCGATATCTGATGAACCGCCGCCCCGACTGGCTCGCGTCCGCGACCCGGAACGGCGTCGACCTCGTCGGGAACACGGCTCGCACGACGGTGCTGCGGGCCCGGGATCCCGCGGCCGCCAAAGCCTTCCTCTCCGAGACCCGCGCCGACCCGACCGCCACCGCGTACGACGTTCCGGGGTTCTCCCGAGACCAGGCGGGCTGCGACTCCATCACGCACCCCACTCAGCCGTACTCGTGTTACGTCACCGTCGGGCGGTGGGCGATCCAGGCGACCTCCACCTCTCTCGACCTCGCACGCCAGTCGATCTCCGCCGCGTACCTGATCAACAAGGCCGCCGGCGAAAAGTGATCACCAGGCGTGCGCGCGGCCCTGCTCCTCGTACCAGCCGAGCAGGTCCGGGTCGTCGACGGACTTGGGGTCGACGTTGACGTCGCGGCCGGCGAGCATGCCGGTCACGGGGATCTCCAGCTTCTTCCCCGTCTTGGTGTGCGGGATGCCGGGGGCGAGGATCACCTCGTCGGGCACGTGCCGCGGCGAGAGCCTCGCCCGCACATCCGCTCGGATTCGCGAAACCAACTCGTCCGTCATCTCCTTGCCCGGGACGAGGGTGAGGAACATGGGCATCCAGTACTTCGCGTCCGGCCCGTCGACGCCGACGACCATGGCCTCGGCGACCTCCGGGACGGCCTCGACGACCTCGTAGATGTCGGCCGAGCCCATCCGGATCCCGTTGCGGTTCAGGGTCGCATCGCTGCGACCGTGAATGGTGATCGACCCGCGGTCGGTCAGCTCCACCCAATCGCCGTGCCGCCACACATTCGGTGCGATGCCGTCGGTCCACTCGTGCTCGAAGTACGCCGCGCGGTACTTGGCGTCGCCCGGGTCGTTCCAGAAGTTCGTCGGCATCGACGGCATCGGCACGGTGATCACCATCTCGCCGACCTCGTCGATCAGCGGCGTCCGGTCCGGCGCCCACGCCTCCAGGGCGCAGCCCAGGTAGCGGACGGTCAGCTCGCCGGGCACGTGGGGCACCGAGGCGGTGCCGCCGCAGAAGGCGCTGCACACGTCCGTACCGCCCGACACGGAGCTCACCGGCAGTCCGGCGGCGACGTGCTCGTCGACCCAGGTGAACAGGTCCGGCGCCAGCGGCGAGCCGGTGCTGCCGATCGTCTTGAGCACCAGCGCGTGCTCGGCGCCGGGGTTCAGGCCCGCCTTGCGGGAGGCCTGCAGCTGGCCGGGGCTGGTTCCGAAGAAGGTGACCTTCTCGTCCTCGCAGACCTGCCACAACCGGTCGGCCGTCGGGGCCAGGGGGTGCCCAGAGAAGGTGACGATCGTCGCGCCCACCAGCAGGCCGGCGATCTGGTAGTTCCACATCATCCACGACAGCGCGGTGTGCCAGAAGAAGACGTCGCCCGGGCCGATCTCGTTGTGCAGGCCGATCACCTTCACGTGCTCGACGAGGATGCCGCCGTGGCCCTGCACGATGCCCTTCGGCTTGCCCGTCGTGCCCGACGAGAACAGCACCCACAGCGGGTGATCGAACGGCACCTGCACCGGGTTCAACGGCGGTGTGGAAGCCGTCGGCTCCGGCAGCTCCGTGATCACGTGCGACGCCGGGACCCCCAGCAGCCCGGCGAGTTCGGCGGTGTCCGCACGCTTGTCGACCCGCTTGTCCCCGAAGGCGTAGCCGTCGCGGGCGAAGAGCACCTTCGGCGCCAGCTGAGCCATCCGGCCGGCCGCGCCCTCCGGCGCGTAGTCCTGCCCGCAGCCGGACCAGACGGCGCCGATCGACGCCGTCGCCAGGAACGCCAGCACCGCGAAGGGCTCGTCCGGCAGGTACGCGGCGACCGTGTCGCCCACGCCCACGCCGAGCGAACGCAGCAGCTCCGCGATCGCGGACACCCGCGCGGGCAGCTCCGACCACGGGATCTCCACCCGCGCACCGTCGTCCGACAGGCCCACGATCGCGGCACCCGGGAGCGAGGAGAACCGCAGCACCCGATCGACGTAGTTCAGCTCCACCTCCGGGAACCAGCGGGCGCCGGGCATCTCCCGCGCCGCCAGCACCGGTCCGGTCCGCTCACCGAGCTCGAAGAAGTCCCACACCGCGCCCCAGAACGCCTCGGGCTCGGACACGGACCACTGGTACACGGCGTCGTAGTCCCCCGTGGGGACGCCGGCGGACTCTGCGAAGCGATCGATCGAATGCACCCCGTCAGCCTTCCAGACCGAGCAGCGTCACGGACTCTTCTCGCATCTGCACCTTGCGAATCTTTCCCGATACCGTCATAGGGAAAGCCGATACCACGTGCACGTAGCGGGGGATCTTGTGGCGGGCGATCTTCCCGTCGGCGAAGGCCTTGAGATCGTCGACGGTGAAGGAGTCCACTCCCTCCCGGAGCTGGATCCAGGCCATCAGCTCCTCGCCGTACTTCTCGTCGGGCACGCCGATCACCTGCGCGTCGAGGATGTCCGGGTGCGTGTAGAGGAACTCCTCGATCTCGCGCGGGTAGATGTTCTCGCCCCCGCGGATCACCATGTCCTTGATCCGGCCGGTGACCCGCACGTAGCCGGCCTCGTCCATGGTCGCAAGGTCGCCGGTGTGCATCCACCCGTCGGCGTCGATGGCCTCGGCGGTCTTCTCCGCGTTGTTCCAGTAGCCCTTCATCACGGAATAGCCACGGGTGCACAGCTCCCCGACCTCGCCGCGGGGCATCACGGTGCCGTCGATCGGGTCGATCACCTGGATCTCCAAGTGCGGTCCCACCCGCCCGACGGTGCCGACGCGCAGCTCGAGCGCGTCGTCGACGCGGGTCTGCGTGGACACCGGCGAGGTCTCCGTCATGCCGTAACAGATCGAGACCTCGGTCATCCCCATCCGGTCGACCACCTTGCGCATGACCTCCTCCGGGCACGGCGAGCCGGCCATGATGCCGGTGCGCAGGCTGGACAGGTCGTAGGTGTCGAAGGTCCCGAGGGCGAGCTCCGCGATGAACATCGTGGGCACGCCGTAGAGGCTGGTGCACTTCTCGGCGGCGACGGCGGCGAGCGCGTCCTCCGGCACGAAGGCGGGCCCGGGGATCACCATGGCGGCGCCGTGGGTGATGGCCGCGAGGTTGCCCATCACCATGCCGAAGCAGTGGTAGAAGGGCACGGGGATGCAGATCGAGTCCTGCTCGGTGTAGTTCAGCAGCTCACCCACGAGGAAGCCGTTGTTGAGGATGTTGCCGTGGGTCAGCGTGGCGCCCTTGGGGAATCCCGTGGTGCCCGAGGTGTACTGGATGTTGATCGGGTCGTCGGCGCGCAGCTCGTCGCCGAGATCGGCGAGGGCGTCGAGCTCGTCCTCGGTGGGCGCGGCGAGGTAGGCGTCCCACGCCGGGGTGCCGAACTCCACCACGTCGCGGAGCTCGGGGGCCTCGGGCCGGGCGGTCGCGAGCATCGCCGCGTACTCGGAGGTCTTGAAGCGGGTCATCGTGAACACGGCGACGATGCCGGACTGGTTCAGCGCGTACTCCAGCTCGCGCTGCCGGTAGGCGGGGTTGAGGTTGACCAGGATGACGCCGGCCAGCGCCGTACCGAACTGCACGACGACCCACTCCGGGGTGTTGGGCGCCCACACGCCCACGCGGTCGCCGCGGCGGATCCCGTTCCGCAGCAAGCCCGCCGCGAACGCGCGGGAGTCGGCGAGCAGCTCGTCGTAGGTCCACCGGCGGCCCGAGGGCACGTCGACGAGGGCGGTGCGCTCGCCGAACCGGTCGGTCGTCATCTCGAGCTGGGCGCCGATCGTGGCGGTGAGCAGCGCGGGCTCGGCCTCGCCGCGATCGTAGGACGGGGTGGTCATCTCTTCACTCCTACTGATTCTTCAGTCGGCCCGGGCGACGATCGCGCGGGCCTGGGCGAGCAGCGGCGCGTCGATCATCTGACCCCGCACCTGGTAGACGCCGTTGTTGCCGGCCTCGGCCTCGAGCACCTCGCGGGCCCAGGCGATCTCGTCGTCCGTGGGCCGGTAGGCCGCGCGGATCACGGCCGCCTGCGAGGGGTGGATGCAGACGGTGGCGGCGAAGCCGAGCGCCACGGCGTCCTCGGCCTCCGCCGCGAGGCCCTCGGTGTCGGCGATGTCGATGTGCACCGCGTCGAGCGCGAACTTGCCGTGCGCGGCGGCCGCGAGTCGGGTCGCCGAGCGGACGTGCCGCGGGACGTCGCGGTAGGTCGCGTCGGCGAAGCGGCTGGACCGCCCGCCCATCGCGGCCACCAGATCCTCCGCGCCCCACATGAGGCCGATGCACCGCGGATGGGCGGCGATCTCGTTGACGTTCACCGCGCCCAGGGGCGTCTCGATGAGCGCGATCACCTGCAGACCGTCGACCTGCGCCAGCTTGTCCAGCTGGTGCGCCGACTCGGTCTTCGCGAGCATGACCACACGATAGGCCGTGCGGCGCAGCGCCTCGATGTCTTCTGCGAAGTCGTAGGTGCCGAAGGCGTTCACCCGCACGATCGTCGTCGCCGGGTCGAGATCGCCCGCGATCAGGGCCTCGCGAGCCGCGGGCCGATCGTCGGCGGTGACGGCGTCCTCCAGGTCGATGATCACCGCGTCGGCGCGCTCGGCCGCCTTGGCGTACCGCTCGGGCCGGTCGGCGGGGCAGAACAGGATCGCGGGGCCGGGCGGCTGCCAGGCGGGCGCGTTCAGGTCATCGTGGTGGAACATCTACGCCCCCTCCCCCGACGGTGCCCGGCGCACCAGCGTGGACCGCTCGGCCACGGCGACGACGGCACCGTCCTGGTTGCGCGCGACGTGCCGCAGGTTGACGATGCCCTCGCCCGGCCGCGACTTCGACTCCCGCTTGCCCGTGCACAGCGTCTCCGCGTACAGGGTGTCGCCGGCGAACACCGGCGCGGGGAAGGCGATCTCGGAGAAGCCGAGGTTCGCGACGAGCGTGCCCTGGGTGAGCTGCGCGACGGACAGGCCCACCAGGGTGGAGAGCGTGTACATCGAGTTCACCAGGCGCTGGCCGCCGAAGCCGGGCTGCTGCGCCGACCAGTGCGCGTCCAGATGCAGCGCCTGGGTGTTCATGGTCAGCTTGGTGAACAGCATGTTGTCGGCCTCGGTGACGGTGACGCCGGGCCGGTGCTCGTAGAGCACGCCGTCCTCGAACTCGTCGAACCACAGGCCGCGCTGAGTGACCCGCCGCACGGGCTCCTGCTCGCTCACGAATTCAGCCCCAGCGAACGCGCGATCAGCATGAGCTGGACCTCGGTGGTGCCCTCGCCGATCTCGAGGATCTTCGAGTCGCGGTAGTGCCGCGCGACGGGGTACTCGTTCATGAAGCCGTAGCCGCCGTGGATCTGGGTGGCCATGCGCGCGTTGTCCATCGCCGCCTCGGAGGAGATCATCTTGGCGATGGCGGCCTCCTTCTTGAAGGGCTTGCCGGCCAGCATGAGCCGCGCGGCCTCGTAGTAGGCGACGCGCGAGGTGTGCGCCCGCGCCTCCATCCGCGCGATGGCGAAGGCGATCGACTGGAACTCGCCGATCGGCTTGCCGAAGGCGTTGCGCTCCTTGGCGTACTTCACCGACTCGTCGACGCAGCCCTGCGCGGCGCCGGTGGCGACGGCGGCGATGGCGATGCGGCCCTCGTCGAGGATGGAGAGGAAGTTCGCGTAGCCGCGGCCCTCCTCGCCCAGCAGGTTCTCCGTCGGCACGCGCACGTCGGAGAAGCTCAGCGGGTGCGTGTCGGAGGCGTTCCAGCCCACCTTGTTGTACGCGGGCTCCACGGTGAAGCCGGGCGTGCCGCTGGGCACGATGATGGTGGAGATCTGCTTGCGGCCGTCGGGCTTGGTGCCGGTCACGGCGGTCACCGTCACCAGGCTGGTGATGTCGGTGCCGGAGTTGGTGATGAACTGCTTGGAGCCGTTGATGACCCACTGATCGCCGTCGCGCTTGGCGGTGGTCTGGGTGCCGGAGGCGTCCGAGCCGCAGCCGGGCTCGGTGAGCCCGAAGCCGGCGAGGTTCTCACCCGCGGCCAGGGAGGGCAGGTACTTCTGCTTCTGCTCCTCGGTGCCGAACTTGTAGATCGGCATGGCGCCGAGGCCGACGCCGGCCTCCACCGTCATGGCGACCGACTGGTCGACGCGGCCGAGCTCCTCCAGCGCGAGGGCGAGGGCGAAGTAGTCGCCGCCCATGCCGCCGTACTCCTCGGGGAAGGGCAGGCCGAACAGGCCCATCTGGCCCATCTGCTTCACGACCTCGTACGGGAAGGAGTGCTCCTCGTCGTGCTTGGCCGAGACGGGCGCGACCACCTGGTTCGCGAAGTCGCGCACCGTGTCCCGCAGGTCGGCGTAGTCCTGGGTCAGTTCCATGTCAATTCTCTTCCGTTCCGGTAGCCGTGACGCTCGCGAGCACCTGGGCCGCGGTCACCTTGTCTCCTGCGCGCACCGCGATGGACACCACGCCGTCGTGCGGCGCGGTCAGCGGCTGCTCCATCTTCATCGCCTCGATGATCACCAGGGTCTCGCCCTTGGTCACCGTCTGGCCGTCCTCGACCGGGACCGCGACGACGGCGCCCGGCATGGGGCTCACGACGTCGCCGCCGTGGGCGCCGTCGCGGTCCTTCGACGTGGACTTCGCGAGCGGCAGCTCGTACGTGCCGTCCTCGCCACTGACCCAATAGGTTCCGCGGTCGAGAGCGACGGTGACCGGCGTCGAGAAGCCGTCCACCACCAGCCGCTCGCCGACGATCCGCGCCGTGCCGGAGCTGTCGAGCGTGGATCCCTCCAAGGTCCCGCGCACCGTGACCGCGTCCCCGAGTACCGAGACGTGGACCTCGCCGGTCTCCTCGGTGCCGGCGAACCGGACCACGGTGGGCTGCGCGCCCCCGATGCGCCAGCCGGTCTCCGTGCCCCACGCGCCCTCGCCACGGGATGCGGCGACCGCGGTGAGCGCCGCCGCGGCGTAGGCGCGGACCGTCGGCTCGGGGCGGGTGTAGGTGGGCGCCAGGCGATCCAGCAGCTCGGTGTCGAGCTCCCCCGAGACCACGTCGGCGTCGGCGAGGACGAACCGGCAGAAGTCGACGTTGGTGCGCAGGCCGGTGAGCTGGGTGCCGGCGAGGGCCTCGTCGAGGCGGCGCAGGGCCTGCTCGCGGTCGTCGGCGTGCACGATCACCTTGGCGAGCATGGGGTCGTAGTCGCTGCCGACGACGCTGCCGGCCTCGATGCCGGTGTCCACGCGGACGGGGCCGCGGCGGTCGCTGCGCGGATACCGCAGCGCCGTCACGGTGCCGCCCGTGGGCAGGAAGCCGGCCGCCGGGTCCTCCGCGTAGACGCGCGCCTCGACGGCGTGCCCGGTCAGCACGATGTCGTCCTGGGACAGCGCCAGCGCCTCCCCGTTGGCGACGCGGATCTGCTGCTCCACCAGGTCGACGCCGGTCACCAGCTCGGTGACGGGGTGCTCGACCTGCAGGCGGGTGTTCATCTCCATGAAGAAGAACTGATCGGGGCGCTTGGCCGAGACGATGAACTCGACGGTGCCCACGCCGGTGTAGCCGACGGAGCGCGCGGCATCGCACGCGGCGCGGCCGATCTCGGCGCGGGTGGCCTCGTCGAGCAGGGCCGACGGGGCCTCCTCGATCACCTTCTGGTGGCGGCGCTGCAGCGAGCACTCGCGCTCGCCGAGGTGGATCACGTTGCCGTGCTTGTCCGCCAGTACCTGCACCTCGATGTGGCGCGGGGTGTCGACGAAGTGCTCCATGAACAGCGTGTCGTCGCCGAAGGCGGCGGCCGCCTCGCGGCGCGCGGCGGCGACCGCGGCGGGCAGATCCGCCGGGTTCTCGACCCGGTGCATGCCCTTGCCGCCGCCGCCCGCACTGGGCTTGATGAGCACGGGGAAGCCGATGCCCTCGGCCGCGCCGATGAGGTCGGCGTCCGTCAGGCCCGGGCGGCTGATGCCGGGGACCACGGGCACGTCCCGCTCGACCACGGCGGCGCGCGCGGTGATCTTGTCGCCCATCGTCTCGATGGATTCGACGGGCGGGCCGAGGAATTCGATTCCGGCATCGGCGAGCGCCCGCGCGAAGGCGGCGTTCTCGGAGAGGAAGCCGTAGCCGGGGTGCACCGCGTCGGCGCCGGTGACGCGAGCCGCCTCGACCACCTTGTCGATGCGCAGGTAGCTCTCGGTGGCGGCCGCCGGGCCGAGGCGCACGGCCTCGTCGGCGAGCCGCACGTGCCGGGCGTCGGCGTCCGCGTCGGAGTACACCGCGACGCTGGCGATGCCGAGCGTGCGCAGCGTATCGATGACGCGGCAGGCGATCTCGCCGCGGTTCGCGATCAGGACCTTCTCGATTTTCTTGCCACGTGCCACATCAGTGCGCATGTCGGTTCCTCTTGTTTCGTGCCCTCTGCTCATGGACATGCGTCACATCCGGAAGACGCCGTAGGAGACCTCGGCCAGCGGCGTCCGGGACGCCGCCTCGAGCGCGAGGCCGAGGACGGTGCGGGTGTCGGCGGGGTCGATCACGCCGTCGTCCCACAGCCGGGCCGTGGAGTAGTAGGCCTGCGACTGCCGCTCGAACTGGTCGCGCACGCCCTGCTTGAACTCCTCCATGCCCTCCTGCTCGCGGCGGACGGAGCCGAGCGTGTCGGCGGCCTGCGGGCCGCCCATGACGGAGATCCGGGCGTTGGGCCACATCCACAGGAAACGCGGCGAGTAGGCGCGGCCGCACATCGAGTAGTTGCCGGCGCCGAAGGAGCCGCCCACGATCACGGTGAACTTGGGGACGCGGGCGCAAGCGACGGCGGTGACCATCTTGGCGCCGTGCTTGGCGATGCCGCCCTCCTCGTACTGGCGGCCCACCATGAACCCGGTGATGTTCTGCAGGAACAGCAACGGGATCCGACGCTTGTCGCACAGCTCGATGAAGTGCGCGCCCTTCTGCGCGGCCTCGGCGAAGATCACGCCGTTGTTGCCGATGATGCCCACCGGGTGGCCGTGGATCCGCGCGAAGGCGGTCACCATGGTGGTGCCGAAGAGCTCCTTGAACTCGTCGAACTCGCCGTCGTCGACGATGATCTCGATGAGCTTGCGGACGTCGTAGCCGATCTTCGGATCGGTCGGCACCACGTCGTAGAGGTCCGTCTGCGGGCGGCGGGGCGGCAGCGCCGGGCGCACCTCCCACTGCCGCTCGCCGACGGGGCCGAGGCGCCCGACGATCTGCCGGACCTTCTCCAGCGCCTCGTCGTCGGAGTCGACCAGGTGGTCGGTGACGCCGGACTTGGTGGAGTGCATGAGGCCGCCGCCCAGGTCCTCGGCGGAGACGTCCTCGCCCGTGGCGGCCTTCACCAGCGGCGGACCCGCGAGGAAGATCGTGCCCTGGTCGCGGACGATGATCGTCTCGTCGCTCATGGCCGGCACGTAGGCGCCGCCCGCGGTGGAGCTGCCGAGCACGGCGGCGATCTGCGGGATGCCCGCGGCGCTCATGGTCGCCTGGTTGTAGAAGATGCGGCCGAAGTGCTCGCGGTCGGGGAAGACCTCCTCCTGGTTGAGCAGCATGGCACCGCCCGAGTCCACGAGGTACACGCAGGGCAGCCGGTTCTGCATCGCGATCTCCTGCGCGCGCAGGTGCTTCTTCACGGTGACCGGGTAGTAGGTGCCGCCGGAGACCGTCGCGTCGTTGGCGACGATCATCACCTGCCGCCCGGAGACGGTGCCGATGCCGGCGACGGCGCCCGCGGAGGGGGCCTTGCCGTCGTACATGTCCTCGGCCGCCAGGGGCGCCACCTCGAGGAACGGGCTGCCCGTGTCCAGCAGCCGCCGGATCCGCTCGCGCACCAGCAGCTTGCCGCGGCCCTCGTGCCGGGCGCGTGCCCGCTCACCGCCGCCCTGCGCCACCCTGTCGAGCCGTTCACGCAGCTCGGCGACGTTCGCCTCGTGTTCCTCGCGGAATGTCACGCCCGCTCCTTTGGGTTATTCACCATTAACTGAAAATGAGAATATGTGAGCCCGGCCACCGTGTCCAGTCTTACCCGGGGTAGCTTCCGCGCGGCGGATTGCGCGGGTTGGTCGGGCTAGACGCCCAGAGCGGCGAGCGCCTTGTCGCGCAGCAGCGCGCGCAGCCGGGGCTGCGGCAGGGCCGGCAGGCTCGGGGCGGCGTTGATCAGGCCGAAGACGGCGTGCACGACGGCGCGGTTGTCCACCGGATCGCCGCCGAGCGCGGTGAGCGCGTCGGCCCACAGCTCCACGTACTGCCTCTGCAGCCGGCGCACCCGGCGCGCCGACTCCGGCGCGAGCGACCACATGTCGCGGTACTGCACGCGGATGAGATCCGGCTCGGAGGCGGCGAAGTCGACGTGGAAGTCGACGAGGTCGCGCAGCGCCTGCCGCGGATCGTCGGCGCGCTCCTCCGCGACCCGGCGGCCACCGTCGTACAGGTACTCGGAGATCTCCACCAGGAGGGCGGCGAGCACGTCCTGCTTGCCCGCGAAGTGGCGGTACATGGCCGGGCCGGAGACGCCCGCTGCCGCGCCGATGTCCTCGAGGCGCACGCCGGCGAAGCCGCGCTCGGCCATGAGCGCCGCCGCCGCGGCGAGCAGCTCGCGGCGGCGCGCCGCCTTCGCGCGCTCGCGCGCCGTCCCCGCCTCGAGCCCTGCCGCGCCGGACCGGCGGGTCGTCGGTACCTCCATGGCGGGCCACACTACTCGGCTTGCAGCGCTAACGACCCCGTGTCATGCTTGTTCCGCAAGGCGCCAATCGTTCGCTGAGGCTCCTTCGCGGAAACAGGCCAGCGACCCCGAACGTCGAGAGACGCCCCGGGTCAGGACAGGCGCATCCGGCTTAAGGGTGCTCCCCGATTGGCTCCCGTTCACGGGTTCACGCCGCGAAGTGCTGAAGGTCTGACGTGGAGGGGCGCACTTTCTCCACCCTCCCTCCCGGCGCGCGGAAGTCGAACCGACGGAGGTGATGCAATGCCCGACGACAGTCGTAGTCGATCGCTCGGCGCTTCCCGCATCACCGCGGGAAGCCGCTGAGCGCACCATGATCCGGGCCGGAGGCCCGCCCCGCCGACGACGCACCGTCGGCGCCCTCGCGTCGCCTCCGTCCCACTGACACCTCCACACCCCACTCCGCCGCGCTCCCCTGGGCCGCGGCGCAGTGGCGCGTGCCCGGACGAGGGGAATCACCATGCACGCCACCACGAACATCGACCAGCTCGACATCCTGCTGCGCATCGTCGCGGGCGTCGGCTTCGGCACCCTGATCGGACTCGAGCGCCAGTACCGCGCCCGCATGGCCGGCCTGCGCACCAATGCGCTGGTCTCCGTCGGCTCCGCGCTCTTCGTCGTCCTGTCCGCCTACGGATTCGAAGGCGGCGACCCCACCCGGGTCGCGGCGCAGATCGTCTCCGGCATCGGCTTCCTCGGCGGCGGCGTGATCCTGCGCGACGGCCTCACCGTGCGCGGGCTGAACACCGCCGCCACGCTGTGGTGCTCCGCCGCCGTCGGTGCGCTGTCGGGCGCGGGGATGTACGTCCCCGCCGCGATCGGCACCGTCGTCGTGATCGGGGTGAACACCGCGCTGCGCTCGGTCGGGCACGCCGTCGACCGCGCGCCCGACAACGGCAAGGAGGCGCCGAGCCGCTACGAGTTCGTCGCCGTGACGCGCGACGAGAACGAGGCGCACGTCCGCGTGATGCTGGTACAGGCCCTGAGCCGCACCGTCTTCCACCTGCAGTCGATCAGCAGCGTCGACACCGCCGACGGCAAGGTGGAGGTGCGTGCCACCCTCGCCGCCGACGGCCGCGACGACCGCGCGCTGGAGACCGCGATCAGCCAGCTCAGCATGGAGCCGTCGGTGACGGCGGTGCGCTGGGACGCCCTGCCCGAGCGCGAGGAGGAGGACCTGTGAGCACGCTGACCGCTCCCCCGCTCGGCGGCCGGCGGACCGAGCGCGACGGTCGCCGCTCGATCGTCGCCGACGTGCTCGTCGTCGCCGGCGCGGCCGCGCTGATCTGGCTGACGATCCGCGTCGGCCAGGGCATGGGCGCGCCGATCGACCTGGCGCACAGCACCGCCCGTGTCGACACGGACCCGGCGAACCTGCCCTACTACGCGCTGCGTTCCCTGCTGCGGATGTTCCTGGCGCTCGCGGCGTCGATCGTCTTCACCTTCGGCTACGCCCTGCTCGCCGCGCGGTCGCGGCGGGCCCGCGCGGTACTACTGCCGCTGCTCGACGTACTGCAGTCCGTGCCGATCCTGGGCTTCCTGTCAGTGACCGTCACCGTCTTCCTCGCGCTGTTCCCCGGGTCGACGCTCGGCCTGGAGTGCGCCGCGGTCTTCGCGATCTTCACCTCGCAGGCCTGGAACATGACCTTCGCCTTCTACCAGAGCCTGATCAGCCAGCCGCGCGAGCTCGGCGAGGCCGCCCGCGACCTGGGACTGTCGCGCTGGCAACGGTTCTGGCGGCTCGACGTGCCCGGCGGCATGATCCCGCTGGTCTGGAACGCCATGATGAGCTTCGGCGGCGGCTGGTTCTTCCTCACCGCCTCGGAGGCCGTCTCCGTGGCGGGCGACGAGTACGCCCTCCCCGGCATCGGCGCCTACGTCGCCACCGCCTCGTCCGACGGTGACCTCGCCCGCGTCGGGTGGGCGATCGCGGCGATGATCGTGGTCATCGTCGGGGTGAACCTGCTGTTCTGGAGCCCCCTGACGGCCTGGGCCGAGCGGTTCCGGCTCGAGGACTCCGCCACCGGGCGCGTCCCGCGTTCGGCGGTGCTCACCCTCCTGCACCGCTCGCACGTCACGGACGGGGTGCGCCGCGCCGCCGCCCCGGTGATCACGGGGCTGGACCGGGCCTTCGCCGTGTTCGGCCGGACCGGGACCGCGGCGCCCGCGGACCCGCGCCGCACCCGCCTCGGCGACCTGGCGTTCGGCACCGTCGTCCTGGCGGTCCTGGCGTACGGCCTGTGGCGGGCGCTCGAGGTGATCCTCCGCGACGCCGGACTCGCCGAGGTGGGGCACGTGCTGCTGCTGGGCCTGGCCACGATGGCGCGGGTCGCGGTCGTCATGGTGTTCGCGACCGTCGTCTGGGTGCCGATCGGCGTGATCATCGGCCGCAGCCCGCGCCTGACCCGCGCGCTGCAGCCCGTCGTCCAGGTGTGCGCGAGCTTCCCCGCGAACTTCCTGTTCCCCCTGGTCACCGCGGTCCTGGTGGCGTGGAACATACCGCTCGACCTGGGCGGCGTCGTGCTCATGGCGCTCGGCACGCAGTGGTACATCCTGTTCAACGTGATCGCCGCGGCCAGCGCGATCCCCGGCGACCTGCTGGAGGCGGCCGACGACATGCGGCTGCCCCGGCTGCTGACGTGGCGGTACGTGCTGCTGCCCGGCGTCTTCGCCGGATACGTCACCGGCGGGATCACCGCCGCCGGCGGCGCCTGGAACGCCTCGATCGTCGCGGAAGTCGTCTCCTACGACGGCGAGACCCACCACGCCTACGGGCTCGGCGACTACATCGCGCAGGCCACCGCGGCCACGGGACCCGACCACACCTCCCATCTCCTCCTCGGGATCGTCGTGATGTGCCTGTTCGTCGTGGGCACCAACGCCGCCCTCTGGCGCCGCCTCTACCGCACCGCCGAGCGCCGCTACTCCCTCTAGTCACCCCTTATTACTAGGAGCCGTTCCATGACCACCACGCTCGCCACCCCGCTGATCCGGCTGCAGGGCCTCACCAAGAGCTTCGAGGGCGCCCACGGCGACACCCTGACCGTGCTCGACGGCATCGACCTCACCATCGAGCACGGCGAGATCGTCGCGCTACTCGGCCGGTCCGGCTCGGGCAAGTCCACGCTGCTGCGCATCATGGCGGGGCTGATCCCCGCGACGTCCGGCACCGTCGAATCCGACGGTGCGCCGCTGTCCGGGCCCAACCCGGCCACCGCCATGGTCTTCCAGTCCTTCGCACTCATGCCCTGGCTGACCGTCCAGGACAACGTCGAGCTGGGCCTGACGGCCCGGAACGTGCCGCGCGCCGAGCGCCGCACCCGGGCGCTGGAGGCGATCGACACCATCGGCCTCGACGGCTTCGAGTCCGCGTACCCGCGGGAGCTGTCGGGCGGGATGCGGCAGCGGGTCGGCTTCGCCCGGGCGCTGGTGCGGCAGCCGGACCTCCTGCTCATGGACGAGCCCTTCTCCGCCCTCGACGTGCTGACCGCCGAGAACCTGCGCGGCGAGCTGGTGGAGCTGTGGGGCGGCGACGGCTTCCCCACCCGGAGCGTCTGCATCGTCACGCACAACATCGAGGAGGCGGTGCTCCTCGCCGACCGCGTCGTGGTGCTCGGCTCCAAGCCCGGCCGCATCGTCCACGAGACCCGGATCGACCTGCCGCGCCCGCGCACCCGCACGGCGCCGGAGTTCGAGGCGATCGTCGACCGGCTGTACGGGGCGCTGACGGGCCGCGACGCGGAGATCGAGCACGAGCCCGACCCCGTCGAGGCGACGCCCATGAGCCGGCCGCTCCCCGACGCCACCGTCGACGGCATCGCCGGCCTGCTCGAGCTCGTCGCCGCGCACGGCGACCACGCCGACCTCCCCGACCTCGCGGCGGACCTCAACTTCGAGCTCGACGACATCATGCCGCTGGTCGACGCCGCGGCCCTGCTCGGCTTCGCCGAGGTGAGCGGCAACGACATCGTGCTCACCGACATCGGTCGCACGTTCGCCTCGGTGCCGCTCACGGAGGCCAAGGAGGTCTTCGCGCGGCAGGCCGCCGAGCGGGCCCCGCTGGTGCGGACGGTGCTGCGGGCGCTGCGGACGGCGCCCGCCGGTGCGCTGCGCAGCGGCTTCTTCCTGGATCTGCTGCGGCGGGGCTTCGGCCCGGACGACGCGGAACGCCAGCTCCGGCTGGCCGTCGACTGGGGTCGGTACGGCGAACTCTACGATTACGACGCGGACGGCGGCCGGATCCTGCTGGACCAGCAATGACACATAGTGACCTGAGGCTTTGTGATCTCATTGTGACCAAGCGCACATTCGACCGAACCGCCCCCCTAGAGGTTGTCTCGCCGCAATCATTTCGTTATCGTCGACGGGACGCGGATCACGAAGCGGTCACGATGAGGACATCGTCGGATCACCACGTGGTCCGAAGTGCGGTTTTACGGTTGGAGTAGGCGAGATATGACACGGAGTCGCGAGAACCACGTGCGCTGGCAAGGCGGCACGCAGGTCCTCGATGATGAGTCGATCACCGCGATCATCCCGCTGGATGAGCTCGAGGCCCGTCTCGACGAGGCCTATTCCGAGACCTGGACCGACGCGCCGGACGACACCGGCCTGGTCTACCGCCCCTCCAGCTCCGAGGTCACGCAGGACCTCATGATCCCCGAGGTGCTGTTCACCGGGGACACCGAGCTCGACGCGCCCGAGCTGGACGAGATCGAGGACACCGCACTCCTCGGCTCGCCGGAGGCCGCCCCCGAGCTGCTCCCCACGCCGGTCCGCAAGGGCGGCAAGCACCGCGTCCCCACCGCTCCGCACGCCCTCAAGGGCCGTGCCGCCCTGCTCGCGCTCGCCGCGGGTGCCAGCGTCGCCGGCGCCGCCGTGGTCAACGCCGCCGGTAGCGAGGGCCCGTCGACCTCGCAGCAGCCGATCGTGCCGCCCGCCGCGGGCCCCGAGGCCAACGCCGGCCGTCAGGCGCCCCTGCCCGCCGCGCAGGACACCGAGCAGTTCACCGCCGGTCTCGCCGGCGGCAAGGCCCGCAAGGACGCGGACGACAAGCGCATCATCGACTCGATGCGCCCGAAGGTGACCGCACCCGTGAACGGCGCCACCCTCACCTCGAACTTCGGCACCCGCTGGGGCGCCATGCACGGCGGCCTCGACCTCGCCGCCCCGCTCGGCACCCCGCTGTTCGCGGCCGCCGACGGCGTGGTCACCGACGCCGGCCCCGCCTCGGGCTTCGGCATCTGGATCAAGATCCGCCTCACCGACGGCACCGTGCTGGTCTACGGCCACATGTACAACGTCAACGTCCAGGCCGGCCAAACGGTCAAGGCGGGCGACCTCATCAGCTGGGTCGGCAACAACGGCTACTCCACCGGCCCGCACCTGCACTTCGAGGTGCACGGCGCCGGCGGCGCGAAGCTGGACCCGCAGAGCTGGCTCGCCGAGCGCGGCGTCCGCGTCTAAGACTCCCCACACGCTGAAAGGCGCCCCGGATCACCGGGGCGCCTTTCGCGTTGTTCGGGGCGCTCGCGCCGTTCGGGCTAGAGCTTCTCCATCGGCAGGCCGCCGAAGGTCATCAGGGTGACTGTGCCCGACGAGCCGAAGTCGAAGGTCGCGCGCTCCATCGGACCCGCGCCCGTGACCGCGGTGACGGTGCCGAGCCCGAATGAGTCGTGCGAGACCCGGTCGCCCACGGCGAGCGAGAGCTTGTTCGCACGCCGCGTGGGCCTGGGCGCCCGCTTGGGGGTCCAGCCACCGTCGGACCGCTGCTCCCGCCCGCCGTACGAGCCCCCGCCCTGGCCGCCCCAGGACGGTCGGTCCTGCCCGAAGACCCCGCGCGAGCCGCCGAACTGGCTGCGCTTGGGCTCGAGGCGGCGCCACGAGATGAGGTGCTGCGGGATCTCGGCGAGGAACCGGGACTCGGGGTTCTGCATCGGATCGCCCCAGGTGGCGCGGACCATCGCGCGGGAGAGGTAGAGGCGCTCGCGGGCGCGGGTGATGCCCACGTAGGCGAGGCGCCGCTCCTCGGCGAGCTCCGCCTCGTCGCCCAGCGCGCGCATGTGCGGGAACTGCCCGTCCTCCCAGCCGGTCACGAAGACCACCGGGAACTCGAGGCCCTTCGCGGTGTGCAGGGTCATCATGGTGACGACGCCGGCCTCGCTGTCGGGCACCTGGTCGGCGTCGGCGACCAGCGAGACGCGCTCCAGGAAGGCGGCCAGGGAGCCGGGCTCCGGCGCGCCCTCGTCGACGACGACGTCGGTGAAGTCCTGCGCGGAGAACTCCCGCGCGACGCTGATCAGTTCCTCGATGTTCTCCAGGCGCGCGCCGTCCTGCGGGTCCGACGAGCCCTCCAGCTCGGCCCGGTAGCCCGTCTTCTCGACGACGGCGTCGAGCAGATCGCCGAGGTCCTGATCCTCGTCGGCCGCGGTGCGCCGCAGGTCGGCCATGAGGCCCGCGAAGGCGGCGATCGCGTTGCGCGAGCGCGGGTTCAGCATCACGACGGTGCCGTCGACCGCGTCCTCGATGGCGGTGCTGAACGTGCCCCCGCGGTTCTCGGCGTGCACGGTGAGGCAGGCCTGCGCCCGGTCGCCGATGCCGCGGCGCGGGGTGTTGACGATGCGCTGCAGGCTGACGGTGTCGTTCGGGTTGTCGATCGCGCGCAGGTACGCGACCAGGTCGCGGACCTCCTTGCGCTCGTAGAAGCGCACGCCGCCGACCACCTTGTAGGGCACGCCGTGGCGGATGAAGACCTCCTCCAGCACCCGTGCCGCGGTGTTGGTGCGGTAGAAGACCGCGACGTCGCTGTACTTGACGCCCTTGTCGGCCAGCGCGTCGATCTCCGAGACCACGAAGCTCGCCTCGTCGTGCTCGTTGTCGGCCACGTAGCCGGTGATCAGGTCACCGTCGCCCTGGTCGGTCCAGAGCTTCTTCTCGCGGCGGCCCGCGTTGCGGGAGATGACCGCGTTGGCCGCGGAGAGGATGGTCTGGGTGGAGCGGTAGTTCTGCTCCAGCAGGATGGTCTCCGCGTTCGGGAAGTCCCGCTCGAACTCCTCGATGTTGCGGATCGTGGCGCCGCGGAAGGCGTAGATCGACTGGTCCGCGTCACCCACCACGCACAGCTCGCTGGGCTCCACGCCGTCGGCGTCGGTCTCCAGGCCCACCAACTCGCGGACCAGCACGTACTGCGCGTGGTTGGTGTCCTGGTACTCGTCGACCATCACGTGCCGGAAGCGGCGGCGGTAGTACTGGGCGACGTTGGGGTGCGACTGCAGCAGCGCCACCGTCTCCCCGATGAGATCGTCGAAGTCGAAGGCGTTCGCGCCGCGCAGGCGGGCCTGGTACGTGCCGTAGACCTCGGCGACGGTGACCGCGAAGGGCTCCCCCGTCTTCGCCGCGTCCGCGGAGGCCTGCTCCGGATCGATCAGCTCGTTCTTCAGGTTGCTGATGTGGGTGGCGAGCGCCCGCGGCGCGAACTTCTTCGCGTCCAGCCCCATGTCCTTGACGATCATGGTGAGCAGGCGGCGGGAATCGTCCGCGTCGTAGATGGAGAAGTTGGAGTTCATGCCCGGCAGCAGGCCGGCCTGGGCGCGGAGGATGCGCACGCAGGTGGAGTGGAACGTGGAGACCCACATGATCTTGGCGCGGTTGCCGATGATGCCGGCGACGCGCTCCCGCATCTCCGCCGCGGCCTTGTTGGTGAAGGTGATCGCGAGGATCTGGCCGGGGTGCATGTTGCGGGCGGCCAGCAGGTAGGCGATGCGGCGCGTGAGCACCGCCGTCTTACCCGAGCCCGCGCCCGCGACGATGAGCAGCGGAGATCCCTCGTGCAACACCGCGGCGCGCTGCTGCGGATTCAGCCCCTCGAGCAGTTCCTGGCCGCGCTCCTGCCGCTCCACCTGCGCTGCTGGGCGGGAGAAGGGCTGACGCTGGCGGAGTCCGGACTGCTGCGGTGCTGGGTTACTCATCTCCCGTCCAGAGTAGCCGGGACGACCGACAGGTTTCGCAGCCGCGCGCCGGGGGCGGGCGTGGGCGCCGGGCACGAACAATCGAAGCGTTCTGCGATGTTCCGTCGCGGGGACCTCGCAGAACGCTTCGAAAGGTGTGTCGGCGTCAGGCTGCCGCGGGGGCCGCCTCCGCAGTGTCTGCGCCGGCCGACGCCTCGGCATCCGTCGTGTCTGCGCCGGTGGCGTCCTCGGATGCGGCGCCCTCGGCAGCGGCGGAGTCGTCCGTCGCCTCCTCAGCGGGGGTCTCCGCAGGCGTCTCCGCGGCCGGGGTCCCCGTCGCCGGCGCCTCGGCGGCCGGGTTCCCGGTCGCCGGGGTCCCGGTCGCCGGGGTCTCGACCGGTGCCTCGGTGGTCGGCGTACCGGCCGCCGGGGCGTCCTCGTCGGTCACCGTCGGAGTCGAGGGCTGCGCACCGCCCGTCGACGGGGCGGGCGAGGCCTCGTCGACGGTGTCCGCCACGGCCGCCTTCGCCGGCGCATCGGCCAGGGTCGTGGCGTTGCCCGCGTCGGCGGTCTTGCCGGTCAGCCCGTCGAGGAAGCCGGTCCCGACGCCCAGCAGGCCCGGGAGGAGGCCGATGGTGAACGGGTTGTCCGAGAACAGCGCGTCGCTGCCGGCGGTCAGTGTGCTCCCCAGCCCCGCCACCGCGGCGTTGATCGCCGCGATCGGGTCACCCGTGCCGAGCGCCTTCACGACGTTCTCGAGGCCGGTGAAGACCGTCGACGGCAGCACCCGAGTGGCGTTGTAGAGCCCGAGCGTCAGGTACAGCAGCGGCTCCGCCGCCCCGTCGAGTCCCTTGCCCAGGGGACCCAGGAACGGGTTGATCTTGTCGCCGGTCTGGAGGACGGCGCCGCCGAGCTCGAGCAGCGGCGCGGCCAGGATGCCGTGGATGACCTCGTAGGAGTCGGCCCACTTGCCGGCCGGAACGCCGGTGAGCAGGGTGCTGACGATCCGCTGCACGCCGTCGGGTCCGGCGAGGTTGGTCGCGATCCGGGTCAGCGTATCGGTCCAGATCCCGCCGATCGCGCCGAAGTCGGGCAGCGCGGTCGGCGACGCCGCGAGCGTGGACGCGGATGCGGACGTGAAGGTGACCTTGTTGCCCGTCGGCAGCGTGAACGGTCCCGCGCTCGCCCAGTCGGACCCGGCGATCCCGCCGATGATCGTCGGGACCAGGTTGATCAGGCTGGGGATCGCACCCATCTCCCCGAACAGCGCGCCGATCACCTTCTCGCTGACAGCGGAGGCCGTGCCGAACAGCGAGGTCAGCGCCGCAGCGGGACCGCCGGTGCTGAGCGCCTTGAGCGCGGCGGTGACACCGTCGGCGAGGAGCGCCGGCACCTCGACGCCCGCCTGGAGCGGGCCGAAGGCGAGGCCGATGAGCGGGATCAGCGCGGCCTTCAGCCCGTCGCCGATCGGCCCGAGCTGACCGCCGATCGCGTCCATCACCGGGAGCAGGCTGATCGTGGGGGTGAGGATCGCGCCGGTGATGGTGGTCGCGAAGGTCGTCCACGCGTAGCCCAGATTCCCCGCCGCGAGATCCTTCTGGATGCTCTCGAGGTTGTCGAACAGGTTGTTCCCGAGGTAGTCGAAGAAGGCCTTGCCGGCGTCGCCGGCCGCACCCGCGACGGTGCCCGCGGTGGCGAGTTGGTCCTCCACCAGCTTCGTCAGGCCGGTGACCGGGTCCGTGACGAACTTCAGGCCCATCGCCGTGGCCCAGTTCGCGACGGCACTGGCGGCGCCGCCGAGGTCCTGAACGATCGGCGGGAGCGACGGTGCCGTCACGGCACCCATCGACGTCGCGACCGGTGCGACCGCGATCGCCGCCGCGGCGGCCATGGCGACGGCGGGTGCGGCGTAACGACGGTGGGAGGACCGAGGATCTGCTGCGAGCATGGAGAAACACCCTTCAACTGGAGTGAGCCGGATCACACAAGAACCGGACGAACGGAACATACGCCCACGTCGTGGATTTTCGGACGGCTTTCGAAGAAGCTTTGCGACACCACACGTCCATCTGTCTCAATGCAGTCTGCACGTTTCTGAACACACCAGGTCACGCGATGTTTCTCCGCCTGATACGGAACCGTCAGGCGTCGGCGGAGACCTCCGCGCCCGTCGTGGAGTCGGAGGCGCCCTGCTCGACCTCGGCGCCACCCGTCGGGGCCTGCTCCTCAGCCTCCGCCGGGACCTCCGTGGTGGGCTCGGCGGGCGCGCTCGGCTCGGCGGGCACCGACGGCTCCGCCGGAACCGTCGGCTCCGCGGGCTCGACGGGGGCGGCGGGCTCCGCCGGGGTGACCGGCTGGGCCGGGGTGACCGCCGCATCGTCGTCGACGACGGTGCCGCCGGCCGCCGGCGTGACGACCGCCGGGACCGACGCATCGACGGCTGCGGACGTCACGGGCGCGAGGGCCGTTTCGGCGGTCGTCGCGACCACGTCCGCGGCGGGCTTCGCCGAGTCCGCGGCGGGCGCTGCGGGCTTGAACGCGTCGAGGATGTTCTTGCCGATGTTGGCCAGCCCCGGGAAGACCGCGTTGTCGAAGGGGTTGTCCTTGGCGACGAACAGGCGATCGTTGAGGAACGTGGTCAGAGCGCCGATGTCGGCCGTCAGCCCGGTGAGCGCCTTGGCCGGATCACCGGACAGCAGCGCCGTCACCAGGTTCTGGCCGATCGCGACCACCTTGCCCGGGGTGTCGAAGAGCACCGCCAGAGCGGAGTTCCCGAGCCCGATGAAATCCGCCTGGGAGTTCGTGAGGCCGACACCGATCGGGCCGAGGTACGGGTTCACGAGATCGGTGATCGGCATGATCCCGCCCAGCAGGACGATGATCGACAGCGCCTTGGCCTTGTCGGCGACGTCGCCGATCGCGCCGGCCGGATCACCCTTGCCGAGCTTGCCGAACGCGTCGGTGATCGTCTTCACGACGCCGGGGGTCCACTCGTCGCCCTTGACGCTCGAGACGAACATCTCGAAGCCCGCCTTCCAGGCGTCGAACAGCGTCGCGAAGTCCGGCATCCCGAGCGCCGGCGCGGAGGCGACGGCGGCGCGGGCGGCCATGGCGTCGGCCTGCGCGGAGGCGGGCAGCTTGGGGATCAGCTCACCGAGCACCGCGGAACCGGCCTTGACCAGGTTGGGAATCAGTCCCGTCGCCGCATTGGTGACGTTGGCCTCGAGGAACTTCCCGATGCCCGCGACTCCGGACGAGACGGCGGCACCGATCTTGGTGACGTCGCCGGAGAGCATCGCCTTGACGATGGCCTCGCCCGCGGCGAGCACCTCGTACGGCAGGCGCGTGGTGAGCGCGAGCGCGGACTGGCCGAGCGGGATCAGGTACGGGAAGGCCGCGTCCAGCCCCTTGCCGAGCGCCCCCAGCTTCGGGTTGAACTCGCCCGAGATGGGGAACAGGACGGCCATCATCCCGATCATCGCGGTGGTCTCGACCAGGCTGCCGATCGTCCGGTACGCGCCGGCGACGCTGCCGGCCTTGAGCGCCTCGAGCGCCTGCTCGAAGGACTTCTGCACGCCGCCGCCGAACTCGCCGGCGAGGCTGGCCTGGACCTGCTTGAAGGCCTCCTGCAGCGTGTTCGCCAGGAAGGTCACGTCGCCCCAGCCCCACGTGGGGGCCGCCGCGGCGGCAGCGACGGGCCCGGCGGCGCGGGGCAGGAGGTTCGCAACCGAGCCTGCGACCTGCGTCTGCAGGTTCACGAGCTTCGCCGGGTTCACCAGGACGGTGGACGCGGGCGCGGTGACGGCGCCGACGGAGGCGGTGATCGGCGCGACGGCGATCGCGGCCGCGGTGACCATGGCGAGGGAGGCGCCGGCGTAGCGGCGCGGGACGGATCGACGGACGACGGCTTGCATTTCAGGCAGCACCCTTCGGCTGGAGTGAGTCCGATCACAGAAGATTCGGACCAGCGCACCATACAACCCACACCGTGGATATACGTCCGAATTCGCGGAACTCTGCGACATTGGACGTTGATGTGTCGCACCGTTGAATCCACGCTGCGGGCAAATGCCAGGTGAGGGCGTATCCGCTCGCCGCAAGCAGCCGGAGAGGCTCGCAGGGGTCAGGACGCCGGGACCAGCAGGCCGACGGGCCCACTACCCACGCAGGCGACGAGGCCCGGGGTCTCGGCGCGCGCGATCAGGCCGTCGCCGGTCCCCGTCACCCGGGCGTAGACGGTGTGCGCGCCCCTGCGGACGGGCACTCGGACCGGCGTGGCGCCGCGCTGCTGCTGCAGCACGACGACCCCGTCGGACGAGGCGAGGTAGTTGAACTGCACGACCCAGTCCCAGAAGGCGAGCGGGCCCTCGTAGGCCAGGGTCGCGGGGGCGGCGTCGTCGACGCGGGTGCCGCACGGGAAGGGGCCGAGCGGCAGGCTGCGGACGCGCGTGACCTGCCCGGGGCGGAAGCGACCCTGCTGGTCGACGACGGTCGCCTCCCCCGCGTGCTCGGCGAACCGCGGGTGCGCGGGCTGCGTGGCGAGGATCCGCGAGAGCCGATTGTTGGGACCGGCGAGCCGCGCCAGGATGTCGCCGTGGACCTCCTGGTCGAGCACCTCGCGATCCGCGTACGCGGCCGCCCCCGCGCGCAGGTTCTGCAGGTAGGGGCCGGTCGGATTGTCGTGCCACAGGGGCGCGAAGCGGACGGCGGAGACGGTGCCGCTGAGCGCGAAGGCGATCACGACGGCGGCCCACAATCGCCGGTCGCTCGGGAATCCGGCGACTTTCGACCTCAGGAGGCCGAATCTGGCCTCGTGACCCCGGATTCGGCCGGTTTCACAACGAAGAACGATCGCCGCAGCCAGGGTGAGCACCCACGCGAAGTCGGCGAAGTAGCGCAGGGAGAGCGGCAGCAGCGCCGACGTGTACTCGGAGCTGCGCAGGAAGAAGACCGTCGACGAGGCGCCCAGGAAGTAGGCCCCGGCCGCACCCCAGGCGGCGAGGCCGCGCGGCGCCCGCCACCAGGTCGCCGCGAGGATCGCGGCGATCGCGAGCAGCCCCACGACGGTGATCGACACGTCGGTGACCACGAGCGGCGGCCCCGGATTCTCGCGCCGCCACGTCCACGGCCCGCCGACCGCGGCCGGCGCGAGCACCGCATTCACCGACCGCCACAGCACACGGGCAGTGAACCCGACGGTGTGCGTGCCCGGCCGCGACGCCGTGACCGACAGCCACAGCACCACCCACGCCGCGACCACCAGCGCGAACGCCGCCCACAGCCAGCGGCCGCGGCGCAGCACCGTCCGGACCGGTCGACGGTGCCCGCGCACGTACGGCAGCAGGCAGGCCGCCGCGAGCGCGACGAACGGGATGACCAGCGCCTTCTCGAAGAAGAGCAGCGAGACCAGCAGCGCCGCCACCGCGTACCCGCCGGACCGCCGCCGGCCGCGCAGGTACCGCACCGTCTCGGCCACGACCACCGCGAGCCCGATCTGCAGCGGCAGCGCGTTGAGCGCCGACGCCCACCACGCCGTCGCCGTCAGGGTGAGCGGGCTGAACAGAAGGAAGACGAACGGCACCAGGACCACCGGGCGTCGGCCCGCGACGATCACCAGCGTGCGCAGGGTGAGCACCGAAGCCGCCAGCTGCAGCACCAGGATCGACGCGGCGGCCACCGGCCAGCTCAGCGGCGCGACCTTGGTGGTCACCGCGGCCGCGAACAGCGTGCCGGGCATGAAGTGGCCGTCGTAGTCGACGAACCAGGCGCCGAGGTCGGTCAGCGGGCGCGACGCCCGGCCGATGAACGCCACGTCGTCCCAGTAGAAGTTCCCGCGCGCGAGCACGTACCCGCGGACCGCGAGCTGCCCGACGAGGAGCAGCGCCGCGCCGATCCACAGCACGCGCCGCGAGGCGGGCACGGTGGGTGGGCTTGCGGCAGGCACGGTGCTCGATGGTAGATCCCACGGCTGTGGAAAACTTGAACCCATGAGCACACCGGACGACACCGGCGCCGAGACGCCGCTCGCCGACGAGGAGATCCAGGCCCTCCGCGAGGAGATCGACCGCCTCGACGCCGAGATCCTGGCCGCGATCAAGCGCCGAAGCGAGGTCTCGCAGATCATCGGCCGCACGCGCATGGCGTCCGGCGGCACGCGGCTGGTGCACTCGCGCGAGATGAAGGTGCTCGAGCGGTTCTCCGAGCTCGGCCGCGAGGGCCACACCCTCGCGATGCTCCTCCTGCGCCTGGGCCGGGGCCCGCTCGGCCGGTAGCCGTCAGGCCCGGCCGACCCCCGCGAAGAAGTCCAGCAGGCCGTTCGGCGCGTCGCCGCCGAGCATCATCGTCGCCATCTCGTCCGCGTCCGCCGCGGACTGCTCGGCACGGACGAACATCTCGCTCTCGTAGGCGGTGAGGGCGGCGTCGAGGTCGCCGGGGTTCTCGACGATGTGCCGGGCCAGCTCGGCACCGTCGAACAGCGCGATGTTCGCGCCCTCCCCGGCCGGCGGGCTGACGTGCGCGGCGTCGCCGACCAGCGTGACACCGGGGACGCGGTCCCAGCGCAGCCCGACGGGCAGGGTGTAGAGCCGCCGCGGCACGAGCGGCGTGTCCGATTCGCCGATGAGGCGGGTCAGCTCCCCCGACCAGCCCGGGTACTCGGCGAGCACGCGCTCGGCGGCCGACGGTGCCGACCAATCGATTCCGTCCGCCCACTCCTCGGGCACGTGCAGCTGCGCGTAGGTGTGGACGATGTCGCCCGCCTCCGCGTGCGTGCTGATCCCGCGGCCCGGCGCGAGCGCGAACATCGCGCCCTCCCCCACGAGCTCGGCGATGCCGGGGTGGCGGCGCCGGACGTCGTGCAGGTAGGTCTCGACGTAGGTGGTGCCGTAGTACGACGGTGCCGCGTCCGTCACCAGGGCGCGCACCTTGGACCAGGCACCGTCGGCCCCGACCAGCAGCCCGGTCTCGACGACGGTGCCGTCGGCGAACGACAGCTCGTGCCGCCCGCCGCCGAGCGCGCGCACCGCGACGACCTTGGCGCCCCAGCGGATGGCGTCGGCCGGCAGGGAGTCGATGAGCAGCTGTCGCAGCTCGCCGCGGAGGACCTCGGGCCGGCCGCCGTCGCCGTCGTCCGGGAGGTCGAGGAGGACGGTGCCGTCGCGGCCGAGGGCCCGGGTCGCCTCGCCGCCCTCGTGGATCAGCGCGCGGAACTGCGCGGTGAGGCCGGCCGCCTCGATCGCGGCCTGGCCGTCGGCCTCGTGGATGTCGAGCTGGCCGCCCTGCGTGCGCGACATGGGCGTCGGCTCGGCCTCGTAGATCACGGCGTCGATGCCGTGGACGTGCAGGACGCGGGCCAGGGCGAGGCCGCCGAGCCCGGCGCCGATGATCGTGATGGATGCCTGCATGGCGCTCCCCTTTCATTGGAACAACGTTCCATACGAGTTTGGAACATCGTTCCATTCGTGTCAAGATGGAGCCGTGCCACCCCGCAGCCGCCGCACCGACGCCCTCTCCCGCGACCGCATCGTCGACGCCGCGATCGGCCTGCTCGACGAGAGCGGCGCCGACGCACTGACCTTCCGGGCCCTCGCGACCGCCCTCAACACGGGCAGCGGGGCGATCTACCACCACGTCGCTGGCAAGGACGAGCTCCTCGCCGCCGCGACCGACGCCGTCCTGCGGCCGATCCTCGCCGCGCCCACGGGCGGCTGCGACCCCCGCGAGACGATCCGCGGCCTCGCACTCACCCTGTTCGACACGATCGATGCGCACCCGTGGCTCGCCGCCCAGGTGATGGCCAATCCGGGCCGGGCGGCGAACCTGCTGCTCAGCGAGCGGATCGGCGGCGCCGTGCTGGCGATGGGCACGCCGGAGGAATCGCTGTTCGACGCCGCCACCGCGATCGTCGGCTACGTGCTCGGATCGGCGGCCCAGAACGCCGCCAACGCTCGGTCGGACCTCGCCCGCAGCGGGCCCAGCCGCGAGGAGCTGCTGGGCGGCGTCGCGGCCCGCATCGGGCAGTTGCAGCCCGACGAGTTCCCGTACCTGCACCGCATCGCCGCGACCATGGCCGATCACGACGACCGCGCCCAGTTCCTCGCCGGACTCGACCTGCTCCTGGCCGGCATCGACGCCCTGTAGCGAACGCACCACATCGGCCGCGATCCGTCAAGGATCACGTTCACAGTGCCATCGAACCCCAGGTCGGAAGGCCTTTCTGCGCCAGACTGGCGGGCATGCCCAGCCCTGACGACTATCTCGTGTGCGCCAGCCAGCGCAGCGGGAGCACCCTCCTCGTGGAGTCGCTCGCGGCCACCGGCGTCGCCGGGCGGCCGCAGGAGTTCTTCCAGTACTACCCGTCCTCGTCGCTGTCGCCGCAGCCGCGCGAGTGGTTCGCCGGCGTCGACGATCCGTCGCTGATCGACCTGCTCGACCCGACCGACCCCGGCACCGTCGACCCGCGCGGCCCCGCGCAATGGCGCGACGACGTGCTGCGCGAGGGCCGGACCCCGAACGGCGTCTGGGGCGGCAAGCTCATGTGGAACCAGACGCCCGTCCTCGTGACCCGCACCCGCACCGCTTCGGGTTCGGTACGGACGGCCATCCGCTCGCTGTTCGACGGTGCCGACCCCCTGTACGTGCACGTCCACCGGCCCGACGTGGTCGCCCAGGCCGTGTCGATGTGGCGCGCCGTGCAGACCCGGGTGTGGCGCGACGACCCCGATCACGACCGCGAGCGCGACGAGCGCGCCGTGTACCGCGCCGAAGGGATCGCCCACCTGGCCGGGATCCTGCGCGAGCAGGAGCGGTCGTGGCGGGCGTGGTTCGCGTTCGAGGGCATCACGCCGCTCGAGATCGACTTCCACGAGCTCACCGCCGACCCGCAGAAGACGACGGCGCGCGTGCTGGACGCGCTCGGGCAGGACCCGCACCTTGCTCCCCCGCCGCCGCTCAAGCCCCAGTCGAACGACCGCTCCAAGGAGTGGGCGGAGCGCTACCGCGCCGACGCCGCCGAGAACGGATACCCCCTATGAGCACCGTGACACCCGAACCGATCGCCGCCGTCGACGAGCTGCGCGTCCTCGAGGCCGAGGCGGTGCACATCATCCGCGAGGTGGCCGCCGAGCTGGAGCGGCCGGTCCTGCTGTTCTCGGGCGGCAAGGACTCCATCGTGCTGCTCCGCCTGGCGGAGAAGGCCTTCCGGCCCTCGCCGCTGCCCTTCCCGATCCTGCACGTGGACACGGGCCACAACTTCCCCGAGGTGATCGACTTCCGCGACCGCCGCGTGGCCCCGACCGCGGAGAACCCCGACGGGATCGAGCTCATCGTCGCCTCGGTGCAGGAGTCGATCGACACGGGCCGGGTCGCCGAATCGACGGAGTCCTCCGGCTCGCGGAACCGGCTGCAGACCCGCACGCTGCTGGACGCGCTGGAGGCCGGGAACTTCGACGCCGCGTTCGGCGGCGCCCGGCGCGACGAGGAGCGGGCCCGGGCGAAGGAGCGGGTGTTCAGCTTCCGCAACGAGTTCGGGCAGTGGGACCCGCGGGCGCAGCGCCCCGAACCCTGGTCGCTCTACAACGGACGCATCCGCCGGGGCGAGTCCGTCCGGGTGTTCCCGCTGTCCAACTGGACCGAGCTCGACATCTGGCGGTACATCGAGCTCGAGGGACTGGAGTTGCCGCCGATCTACTACGCGAGCGAGCGCGAGGTCTTCGAGCGTGACGGGATCCTGCTCGCCGTCTCGGAGTTCACGCAGCCGCGTGCCGGGGAGGTCCCGGCCCGCGAATGGGTCCGATACCGCACCGTCGGCGACCTGACCATCACCGGCGCGGTCCGCAGCCGCGCCACCGAGATCCACGACGTGATCGCGGAGATCTCCGCCGCCACCGTCTCGGAGCGCGGCGAGACCCGCGCCGACGACCGGACATCGGCCGCGGCCATGGAGGACCGGAAGAAGGAGGGGTACTTCTGATGACGGACGTACTGGCACCACCGACCACGCGGCAGCTGCTGCGCCTCGCCACCGCGGGCTCCGTCGACGACGGCAAGTCGACGCTCATCGGCCGCCTGCTGCACGACACCGGCAGCCTGCCCACCGACCACCTGGACGCCGTCACCGACGGCGACGAAGTGGACCTCGCGGCGCTCTCCGACGGCCTGCGCGCCGAGCGCGAGCAGGGCATCACCATCGACGTGGCCTACCGCTTCTTCTCCACCGACACCCGCAGCTACGTGCTCGCCGACACCCCCGGCCACGAGCGCTACACCCGCAACATGTTCACCGGCGCGTCCAACGCGCACGTCGCGATCCTGCTGGTGGACGCGCGCAAGGGCGTGTTGCGCCAGACCCGCCGGCACGCCCGCATCGCGACACTGCTCGGCGTGCCGCACGTCATCGCCGCCGTGAACAAGATCGACCTCGTCGACTTCTCCGCGGAGCGGTTCGCGGAGGTCGAGGCGGAGCTCGCCGAGCTCGCCGTCCGGCTCGGCCTGGGCGCGATCCCCGCGATCCCGCTGGCCGCCAAGCTCGGCGACAACGTCGTGCACCGCTCGGCGCACACGCCCTGGTACGACGGCCCGACGCTGCTCGAGCATCTCGAGGCCGTGCCCCTGCGGGCACCGTCGGCGGTCGCGACCGAGCTGCGCCTCCCGGTCCAGTGGGTCTCCCGGCCCACCGCCGAGCGGCGCCGACGGTACGCCGGCCGCGTCGCCGCCGGCACGCTGACCGTGGGCGACGAGGTACTCGTCCTGCCGTCGGGCAGCAGGTCGACGGTGACCGCACTCGACACGCTCGACGACGACCGCGCGACGGCCGTCGCGCCGCTGTCGGTGTCCGTCGAGCTGGCCGACGACATCGACGTGGGCCGCGGCGACGTGCTCATCTCCGGCGCCGACGGCGCGCACCTGCCGGTGAACGCCCGCGAGCTGGAGGTCACCGTCTGCTGGCTGGCCGAGAAGCCCCTGCGGGCCGGGGACCGCGTGGCGCTCAAGCACGCCACGGCGACGGTGCGCGCCACCGTCCAGTCGCTGGAGCGGCGCCTGGATCCGGAGACGCTCATCGAGCAGGTGGGGCCGAGTGAGCTGGCGCTCAACGACATCGGGACCGTGACGCTGCGGACCTCGTCGGTGGTGGTGGCCGACCCGTACGCGCAGAACCGGGACACCGGCGCGCTGATCCTCATCGACGAGGCGAGCAACGACACCGTCGGCGCGGGCACCATCACCGAGGCCCGCGAGGTGGTCCCCGGGCAGGCGACCCGCAACGACATCCGCTGGCACCCCAGCTCGTTGGGCCGCGCGGAGCGCTGGGCGCGGACCGGGCAGCGCGGCGCGACGGTGTGGTTCACGGGGCTGCCGGCGTCCGGCAAGTCGACGGTGGCGGTCGCCCTGGAGCGGGCGCTGGTCTCGCGGGGCCGCGTCGCCTACCTCATCGACGGCGACAACATCCGCCACGGGATCAGCGACGACCTGGGCTTCTCCCCCGGCGACCGCGCGGAGAACATCCGCCGCGTGGGGCACCTGACGCGCCTGTTCGCGGACGCGGGCGTCATCTCGATCGCGTCGCTGGTCTCGCCGCTGCGGTCGGACCGGGACATCGCGCGGGAGCTGAACCTCGCGGCCGAGATCGACTTCCTCGAGGTGCACGTCTCCACGCCAGTGTCGGAGTGCCGCAAGCGCGACCCGAAGGGCCTCTACGCCCGCGCGGACCGCGGCGAGCTCCGCGGCCTCACCGGCGTCGACGGGCCGTACGAGAAGCCCGAGGACCCGGACCTGCGGTTCGACACCACCGGCGCCGACACCGACGAGCTCGCGCAGCGGGTGATCGCGTTGCTCGTTCGGCGGGGAATACTCGAGGAGTGAACTGCTGCACGCCCGAGGGCCCGGATCTGCCGCCGCACGCCGGCGCGGCGCCGGGCGGCGGCGCGCACCCGATCGCGCAGGCGCACGTCCCCGCCGGGGCGTTCGCGATGGGCGACGCGCACGGCGACGGCTACCGCGCCGACGGCGAGCTCCCCGTGCACCGGGTCGTGCTGCCGGGCTTCGCGATCGACGCGACGACGGTGACCGTCGCCGCGTTCGCGGCCTTCGCCGACGCGACGGGGTACATGACCGACGCGGAGCGCTTCGGTGCCTCCGCGGTCTTCCACGCGAGCGCGGCGGACCCGTCCGCGGCGGTGCCGGTGGTGGGCACGCCGTGGTGGCTGACGGTGCCGGGCGCGACCTTCCGCGCGCCGGGCGGGCCGGGCACCGTCGGACTGGACGACCATCCGGTCGTGCACGTCTCGCACGCCGATGCGCTGTCCTACTGCGCGTGGGCCGGCCGGGCCCTGCCGACGGAGGCGCAGTGGGAGTACGCGGCGCGCGGCGGCCTCGACGGGGCGCGCTACCCGTGGGGCGACGAGCACCCTGTGCCGGGCCGGGACTGCAACGTCTTCGTCGGCGCCTTCCCCGAGCCCGACGGCCCCGTCCGGACGGTGCCGGCCGCGTCGTACGCGCCGAACGGCTACGGCCTGTACCAGGCAGTGGGGAACGTGTGGGAGTGGTGCGCCGATCGGTATTCCGCTCGCTACTACCGGGTTTCGCCGGAACACTCGCCCGCCGGGCCGGACCGCGGGACCGCCCGGGTGCTGCGGGGCGGCAGCCACCTGTGCCACGACTCGTACTGCTACCGCTACCGCGTGGCGGCCCGCAGCCACAACACCCCGAGCTCGACGGCGAGCAACATCGGATTCCGCACCGTGTCCGATTCCGATATCGTGATTTCATAGATCCGATATACGCCGGCGGTGCGATGGTCGAGGATCCAGACCGGCGAGATCACCACCACCGCACTGGAATCGTTCACGACGGGCGGGAACTTCCTCGCAGCATGCGCACCGCAGCTCCTCGAGGCCCTCTACTCCACACGTTCTCCTCGTGAATGGGAGTCGGAGTACGCCGCCAAATGGGAGTTCCTCGATGTGCTCCACCCCGGCATCGAAACCCACGCCGTCTCCGTGGAGTTGCAGCGTCGCCTCTGGCGTTCCGGCACGGTGCGCTCGGCCGGCCCCGTCGACACGATGATCGCCGCGATCGCCATCCGGCACGATGCGGTCGTCGTGCACCGGGACAGCCACTACGAGCGGATCGCGGAGGTGGCGTCCGAGTTCCGTCAGGTACGGGTGTAGGCCGGGCGGCCACGGCGCCGGGTCAGGCCCGGGCGACGCGGTCCGTGAAGCTCCCGTGGAATCCGGGGAAGAAGCCGGTCGGGCCGGTGGCACGCGCGATCGGACCCGCGTCCACGTGCCGCGCGTCGAAGACGTGCAGCCCGGTGCGCGACGCGTCGACGTCGGTGACCAGGGTGAGCAGCCATCCGTCGTCCTCGGCGGCGCCGTCGACCGCGGGCACGAACAGCGGCTCGCCGACGGCGTGGCCCGGGTCGTAGGCGAAATGCTGCTCGGCGCCGGTGTCGTGGTCGATCTTGTACACCCCGTTGGTCGCATCGGGCGCCGCGTCGAGGGTGGCGTAGTAGCCGTAGGAGTAGGGCCTGCCGGTGCGGCGCTGATCGTGCTGCGGCAACTCCAGCCGGTGCTCATTGAGGTCGCGCACCGTGACCCCCGCGGGCGTGATCGTCACGCGCGCACTGCATCCGCCGATGTTCTCCGTGGTCGTGCGGAACTCGCGCGCCGGCAGGAAGAAGTCGTCGGGATCTGCATATCGCACGACGTCCACGTGGACGTCGCCGCGCTCGTCCTCGAAGGCGTTCGTGATGTGGATGTACATCAGGTCCTCGTCGAGGACCTGCTCGATGGGCGCACCGCCGTCACGGGGAACGAGGACCACCCGGGTGGGCCGGTCCGAGTGCCACCGGGCCGCCTGCTCCTGCGGCACCTGCAGCGCCGCAACAGGATCGACCGTGAGCGGGGAGATCAGGAAGACGAGGAAGCGCTCGGTGATGGAGAAGTCGTGCTGCACGTGGAGCGCGGTCAGAGGCACCGTCGCGAGCACCGTGGTCCGCCCGTCCGGCCCGGTGCGGAAGCACTTGAGCCCGACGGGGAGTCGCGGCAGGAGGCCGGGGACGAAATCGAGACCGAAGTTGAACATCTCGCCGGTGACCGGGTCGATGCGCGGATGCGGGGAGAACCGGCCGAAGGTCGACAGCGACCCGTCGAGCGTGCACACGCCGACGGTCGCGAGGGTGTCCGGGTCGAGTTCCCAGGGCTTCCCCGCGTCGGACAGCGCAAGCAGGCGGTCGGCGTGCATGACCGCGTGCGTGTTGGCGGCGTCGGCGGGGAGCTTCAGGTTGCGCCACCAGCCCGGGACCGTGTTGCCGATGCCCTTGATCCGCGCGCCCTTCCCGGCCTCCTCCTGGCGGTACTTCGGCGTCCGCACGTAGCGGGACCGGAACCGGACGCGCCCCTCGTCGAGCACGTACTGCGAGACCATGCCGTCGCCGTCGAAGGGGTGCCGGGCGACGAAGCCGCCGGCCTCGAACCGGACCGGCCCGTTGCGGTACAGGGTTCCCCGCAGTCCCGCGGGGAGCGCGCCGTCGACGTCCAGCTCCTCCGCGACGGGCGTCTCGGGCGGACTGGTCCGATACAGGTCTCCGACGGTGATCGACATGGCTCTCCCGGGGTCCGAACGACTGTCGATACGATTAAATCACTAGTTGTATCAACTGTGCGGCGGAACGGGCGAGCACGAGGGAAGAACGCGGGTGGATCCGCGGCCCGTCACCGACCGGCGGCACGCGCCTCCGCCGGGGCGGCGTGCTCGGTCGGCACGAGCTCGCGACGCTCGCCCTGCGGGCGGCGCGACGGCAGCGGAACCTCGTCGGCGTCGGGCTCCGCGCGGCCGGCGAAGAACGCCGCCATGAAGGCCTCGGCGATCGCGGTGCCCTCGGCCTCGGTCGGCAGCACGTCGCCGGTGTCCTCGCGCCAGGTCGCGAGCACGCCGGCGAGGCGGCGGGCCACCCACTGGTAGGCGGGCTCGTCGACCACGTTGCGCCGCTCGTACGGGTCCACGACCAGGTCGTACAGTTCCCGACGGGGCCGCGGCGCGGCCGTCTCGTACGGATCGAGCGAGGCGGCGGAGGAACTGTCGGCGATGTCGAGCGGCAGCAGCAGCGCGGGCCGGTCGGCGTAGTTCTCGATGTAGCTGAACTGCTTGGTGCGCACGGCGCGGATCGGGTCGTACGCGTCGTGGTAGGTCTTCTGCGTGAACAGCCCGGCACGCACCTGCTCCCCCGTGGGCTCCAGCAGCTCCGCCGCGTGGGTCTCCCCGTCGACGTCCTCCGGCAGTGGCAGGCCGAGCAGGTCCAGCACCGTCGGAGTCAGGTCGACGCCCGAGAACAGGTCGTCGTAGACGCGGGGTGCGAGCCCGAGGGAGCGAGGCGGGCGCGCGATGAAGGCGACGCCGGTGCCCTCGCCGTAGAGGGTCGACTTCGCCCGCGGGAACGCGAGGCCGTGGTCCGTGATGAACAGGATCCAGGTGCTCTCGGCCAGCCCCAGTTCGTCGACGGTGTCGAGCAGCCGCCCGACGGCGGCGTCGGCCTGCGTGATGCTGCCGTGCAGCCCGGCGAGGTCCTCGCGGACCTGCGGGGTGTCCGGAAGGAAGCCGGGGACGCCGATCGCGTCCGGGTCGGCGGGCTCGTACTGGTCGACGGGGTACGGGCGGTGCGTCTCGAAGAAGCCCGCCGTGAGGAAGAAGGGCTCCTCATGACCGACGGCGTCGGCGAGCCACTCCTGCGAGCGCGCGACCACGTAGTCGCACAGCGAGTCCGAGACGTCGGCGGTGTCGAACCCGAGGCGGGTGGGGTCCGCGCTCTCGTGCTGCATGCCGAACAGGGCGCTGCGGTACCCCGCCTCGCCGAGCAGCGACGGCAGGGTGCGCACGTGGTCGCGGTACTCGAAGCCGTGGTGCGCCAGCCCGACGAGGCCGTTGCGGTGCGGGTGCAGGCCCGTGAACAGCGACCCGCGCGCGGGCGAGCAGAGCGGCGCCGTCGCGTGCGCGTCGGTGAACCGGATGCCCTCTGCCGCGAGGCGGTCCAGGTTCGGGCTGACCACGCCCTCCGCGCCGTAGCAGGTGAGGTGGCGGCCCAGGTCGTGCCAGTGCACCAGGATCACGTTCTCCCGGGTGCCGCTCCCCGCCTGCTTCTCCACCATCCCTCGACGTTGCCACAGCTCACCCCGCCGCGGCGAGCTTTGCGATCACCCCGACTGCAATTGAACGACGTTCTGGAGAGGAAACCCGCAGGTCAGGTTCTCCAGAACGTCGTTCAATCGGGGAGGGGGGTCACTGCAGGGCGATGTAGCGGGTCTCCAGGTACTCCTCGATGCCCTCGCTGCCGCCCTCGCGGCCGAAGCCGGAGGCCTTGACGCCGCCGAAGGGGCCGGCGGGGTCGGAGATGACGCCGCGGTTCACGCCGACCATGCCGGCCTCGATCCGGTCGGCGACGCGCAGCGCGCGGTCCAGGTCCTTGGTGAAGATGTAGGCCGCCAGCCCGTACTCGGTGGCGTTCGCGGCGGCGACGCCCGCGTCCTCGTCGGCGAAGGCGACGATCGGCGCGACGGGGCCGAAGACCTCCTCGGTGAGGATCCGGGCGTCGGCGGGGACGTCGGCGAGCACCGTCGGCGGGAAGAAGTGGCCGGGCCCCTCGGGCGCGACCCCGCCGAGCCGCAGCGACGCGCCCTTCGCGACCGCGTCCTGCACCAACTCGGAGACGGTGGCCTGCTGGTCGGCGGAGACGAGCGGCCCGATGGTGACGCCGTCGTCGGTACCGCGGCCCAGGACGTACTTCCCCATCCCGTCGACGAGCTTCGCGGTGAACTCCTCGACCACGGACTCGTGCACGTGGAAGCGGTTGGCGGCGGTGCACGCCTCGCCGCCGTTGCGCAGCTTGGCGAGCAGCGCCTGCGCGACGGCGTGGTCGACGTCGGCATCGTCGAAGACGACGAACGGCGCGTTGCCGCCCAGCTCCATCGACGTGCGCAGGATCCCGGGCGCCGACTGCGCGACGAGCGCGGCGCCGACCTCGGTCGAGCCGGTGAAGGTGAGCTTGCGCAGCCGCGGGTCGGCGAGCAGCGGGCCCGTCAGCGCGCCGGACTTCGAGGTCGGCAGCACGGAGATCACTCCGTCCGGGACGCCCGCGTCGCGCAGCACCTCGGCGAGCAGCAGCATCGTCAGCGGCGTGAGGCCGGCGGGCTTGACCACCATCGTCGCGCCGGCGGCGAGCGCGGGCCCGATCTTGCGGGTACCCATGGCCAGGGGGAAGTTCCACGGGGTGATCGCGAGGCACGGCCCGACGGGGGCCTTGCTCACCAGGATCCGTCCGGTGCCGGCGGGCGCGGGCGTGTACCGGCCGGCGATGCGCACGGCCTCCTCTGAGAACCAGCGGAAGAACTCCGCGCCGTACTTGAGCTCGTTGGCCGACTCGGGCAGCGCCTTGCCCATCTCCAGCGTCATCAGCAGGGCGAAGTCGTCGGCGCGGGCGTGCAGTCCCTCGTACGCCGCACGCAGGATCTCGGCGCGCTCGCGGGCGGGCGTCGCGGCCCAGGCCGGGCCCGCGGCGACGGCCGCGTCGAGGGCCGCGGCTCCGTCCTCGGGCGTGGCGTCGGCGACCTCGATCAACACCTCCTCCGTGGCGGGATCGTGCACCGGAAAGGTTGCGCCCGAACTCGAATCGCGGAACACCCCGTTCACGAAGATCCCGGTGGGGATGCGGTCGAGGAGGTCACGGACGCGCTGCTCGGTTGCCATACCGCCACCCTAGCTCCGCGCCGAGGGCGCGCGCAGGGCCTTGTCCCGGCGCCCGCTGTGACCTCGTCCGTGAACCGCCCGCGGCGGCGCTCCGGACACTAGGCTGACGCCATGAGCGACAGCGACATCACCGCGTCCACCGCCTGGCGGAACCTCGTCGATCACCACCGCGAGATCGCCGGGACCACGCTGCGGGAGCTGTTCGCCGCCGACCCTGACCGCGGCTCCGACTTCGTCTTCGAGGTGGGCGATCTCTACATCGACTGCTCCAAGCACCGCGTCACGCGCGAGACGCTCGGCCTGCTGACCGCTCTCGCCGACGAGGCCGGGGTCGCCGCCCGGCGCGACGCCATGTTCGCGGGCCAGCACATCAACTCCACTGAGGACCGCGCCGTCCTGCACACCGCGTTGCGCGCACCGTCGAGCCTGGACCTGCAGGTGGACGGGCAGGACGTGACCGGCGACGTGCACGACGTGCTGGAGAAGATGGGCGCCTTCAGCGACGAGGTGCGCTCCAAGCGGTGGCGCGGCGCGACGGGCGAGCCCATCACCGACGTGGTGAACATCGGCATCGGCGGCAGCGACCTGGGCCCCGCGATGGTCTACAAGGCGCTGCGCGCCTACGTCCAGCGCGGCCTCACCTGCCACTTCGTCTCCAACGTCGACCCGGCCGACATCTCGGCCACGCTGGCGCAGCTCAACCCCGCGACCACCCTGTTCATCGTCGCCTCGAAGACCTTCTCCACGCAGGAGACGCTCACCAACGCGCACGCGGCGAAGGCCTGGCTGCTGGAGAAGCTCGGCGTCGGCGAGGAGGCCGTGGCGAAGCACTTCGTCGCCGTCTCCACCAACGCGGAGCGGGTCGCGGCCTTCGGCATCGACACCGCGAACATGTTCGGCTTCTGGGACTGGGTCGGCGGCCGCTACTCCGTGGACTCGGCGATCGGGCTGTCGGTGATGATCGCCGTCGGCCCCGAGCGGTTCGCCGAGTTCCTGGCCGGATTCCGCACCGTCGACGAGCATTTCGCGACCGCGCCCGCCGAGGCGAACGCGCCGCTCATGCTCGGGCTGATCGGGCTCTGGTACTCGGACTTCTTCGGCGCGCAGTCCCGCGCGGTGCTCCCGTATGCGCAGGACCTGGCCCGCTTCCCCGCCTACCTGCAGCAGCTCACCATGGAGTCGAACGGCAAGTCGGTGCGGGTGGACGGCACGCCCGTCACCGTCGACACCGGCGAGATCTTCTGGGGCGAGCCGGGCACCAACGGCCAGCACGCCTTCTTCCAGCTGCTGCACCAGGGCACGCGGCTGGTGCCGGCGGACTTCCTCGGCTTCGCGCAGTCCACCGACGACCTGCCCACCACGGACGGCGTCGGCACCATGCAGGACCTGCTGATGAGCAACCTGTTCGCGCAGACCAAGGTGCTCGCCTTCGGCAAGACGTCGGACGAGATCGCCGCGGAGGGCACCGATCCGGCCGTGGTGCCGCACAAGGTGATGCCCGGCAACCGGCCCACCACCACGATCCTCGCGCCCAAGCTCACCCCGTCCGTCGTGGGCCAGCTCATCGCGCTCTACGAGCACCAGGTGTTCACCGAGGCCGCCGTCTGGGGCATCAACGCCTTCGATCAGTGGGGCGTCGAGCTGGGCAAGGTGCAGGCCAACGCGCTGCTGCCCGTCATCGCGTCCGACGGTGCGCCCGCCGCCGACCTCGACTCGTCGACCGACGCGCAGGTGCGCTGGTACCGCGCGCAACGCGGCCGCGCGGTCTGAGCCGCGGGGCGGGACCGCCGGGGCTGGACCGCCGGGCCGGGCCGCCGGGTTAGGGCCGCCGGGCTAGGGCCGCTCCGTCGCCGCCCGCTCGCGCCACGGATTCGTGAGCCGGGCGGCCGCCTCGGCCAGCGCAGTCGTCACGGCGGCGACACGCGCATCGTCGAGCTGCTCGGTGGGGACGGCGACGCCCAGGCCCAGCGGCGGGTCGCCCGGCGCCCACGCGGGCAGGGCGACGGCGATGCCGGTAAGGCCCAGCGTGCCGCGGCCGGGGTCGATGGCGTAGCCGCGCTCGCGGACGCGGGCCAGCTCCGCGCGGATCGCGGCGTCGGTGATCTCGGTGCCGTCGACGGCGCTGCGCGCGGGCACGGCGGTCGCGAGGATCGCGTCGAGTTCCTCGTCGGGCAGGCTCGCGAGCAGGGCCTGCCCGGACGCCGTGAAGACGGCGGGCAGCCGCGAGCCGAGCGGCGTGCCGAACCGGTAGGGCACCCGGCCCTCGTGCCGCGCCAGGTAGAGGGCGTGGGCACCATCGAGCATGGCGATCTGGACCAGCTCGCGGTGCAGCACGGGCGACGCGGAGATCACCGGGAAGAACTCGCGGACCTGGTTGAACTGCAGCGCGTACGCGCCACCGATCTCCGCGGTACGCCTGCCCAACGAGAAGCCGCCGGGCACGCGGCGGATCATGTCGCCGTCCTCCAGGGCCTGGCACAGGTTGGCGCAGGAGGACTTGGCGATGCCCAGGCCGCGGGCGAGGTCGCTGAGGCTCAGGGCCGGGCTCTCGGACTCGGCGAGCAGCGAGAGGATGCCGATCGCGCGGGTCACCGCGGGCGCCGGGGCCCGCGGGCCCTCCGGGGAGGCCATCAGTAGAACTCCACCGTGTCGACGACGTTCGCCATCGGCGCACCGTCGAGCAGGGCGGTCGCGTTGCGGGCGAAGAGGCGGGCGATGCGGGTGCCCTCCTGCCGGCTGAGCGCCGCGGTGTGCGGGCTGGCGAGCACGCGGGGATGGCCCCAGAGCGGGCTCTCCTGCGGGAGCGGCTCGGTCGCGAAGACGTCGAGGGCGGCGAAGCCGACCCGCCCGTCATCGAGGGCGGCGAGCAGCGCGTCCTCGTCGATGACGGTGCCGCGGCCCACGTTGGTGAGCAGGGTGCCGGGGCGCAGGCCCGCGAGCAGCTCGGCGCCGATCAGCTTCTCCGTGGCGGCGGTGCCGGGCAGGGTCACGATGATGGCGTCGGCCTGCGCGGCCGCCTGGGCGAGGTCGTCGAGCGGGATCACGCGGTCGACGTTCTCTACGGGGCGGCCGCTGCGGGAGGTGCCCCAGACCGTCGATCCGCAGGCCTTGAACCGGGCGGCGGTCGCGGCGCCGATGCCGCCGAGGCCCACGATGAGCACCGTCATCTCGTCGAGGTGGCGCATGGCCCAGCGCTCGGCGGGCCAGTGCCGGGCGGCCTGGTCGGCCTCGAGGCGGCGCAGGTCCTTGGCGCCCGCGAGGATCCCGAACAGGGCGAACTCGGCGAGGGTGGAGCCGTGCACCCCGGCGCTGGTGGTGAAGGCGACGCGCTCCAGCTCGGCCGGGGTCAGGCCCGCGGCGCGCACCTGGGCGCCGCCGCCGGCCGCGGTCGCGTGCACCCAGCGCAGCGACGGATTGGCGCGGACGGTCGCGGCGAGCCGGGCGGGGCTGACGTCGGGGAGGCCGAACAGGGCGTCGGCGCCGTCGAGCAGAGCGGTGAAGGCGGCCTCCTGCTCGGGACTACGGGTGAAGGCGGGGTCGGGGTCGCCCTCCCAGTCGGCGTCCCACCGGGAGGGTTTGTTCAGTGAGTGGTCGCGCAGCAGCTCGACGCGGGGCTCGAGCCGCTCGATGAGCAGGCAGTCGTCCTCGGGCAGGTCGACGGCGAGGGCGGCGCGGAGCGTGGAGGTCATGCGGCGAGTCTAATCAATCGGCCAACATATTGAACGCAATTCGCTAGGTTGGACGAATGACGGAGGTTTCGGCCCCCTTGAACGGGGTGACGGTCGGCGTGATCGGACTCGGCGCCATGGGCGCCCCCATGGCGCGGCACCTCGCCCGCGGCCACGGGAGCGTGCACATCACCGCGCGGCGCTCGCGCCCCGACCTCGTCGCCGACGGTGCCGTGCAGCACGACGGCGCCGCATCGCTCGCCGCCGTCGCCGACGTCGTGCTCCTCATGCTGCCAGATCTGCCCGAGGTGGAGGAGGTGCTGGCGGGCGGGCTGCTCGCGGGCGACCGCCCCCTGCTGCTGCTCATCGGCTCCACGTCCTCCGCGCCCGGCGTCCGAGCCCTCGCCGAGCGCCTCGACCGCGAGACCGCGGGCCGGGTCCGCGTCGTCGACGCCCCCGTCTCGGGCGGCGACGACGGCGCGATCGCCGGCACGCTGTCGATCATGCTGGGCGGCACCGAGGAGGACTGCGCGCTCGCCGCCGCGGTGCTGGCGCCGTGCGGCACGCCGGTGCGGCTGGGGCCGCTCGGGGCGGGGCAGGTCGCGAAGGCCTGCAACCAGCTGGTGGTCGCCGCGACCATCGCCGCCCTGGGCGAGGCGACGGTGCTGGCCGACCGGTCGGGCATCGACCTCGGCACGATGTGGGACCTGCTCGGCGGGGGCTACGCCGCCTCGCGCCTGTTGGACACGCGCAAGGAGAAGCTGGTCACCGGCGACGACACCCCGTCGGGGATGGCGAAGTACCTGCTCAAGGACTTGAAGTCGGGGGCGGAGGTCGCCGCCGCCACGGGCACGGAGGCGGCGCTGCTGCCCGCCCTGTTGGCCGAGTTCGAGGAGATCGTCGCCGCCGGGCTGGGCGAGCGCGACATGTCCGTCACCCGGCGGTTCGTCGCCGAGCGGAAGCCGTCGGAGTAGGGCTCACGGCTCCTTGGGGATCTGCCAGGTGCCGTTCGCGTTGCAGCTGAGCACGAAGCCCTGGCTGCGCTCGAGCGCGAGCTTGCCGACGTTGTAACCGGCGCAGCTCTCGCCGATGCTGCCCCGGGCGTAGTCGCTGATGTCCGGGTCGGCGTGGACGGGGGCCGCGGCGACGATGAGCGCGACTCCGGCTGCGGAGGCGATCGTGGCTGTCTTGATGAATGTGCGCATTTCGCACCACCTTTCGTCCCTGCTAACGCTAGGAACTTCGGTGTCGCGGCACATCCGGGCCGGGCCCCCACGTTTCGGGGCGGCGCCTCAGGGGTGGGCCCCTAGTCCTTCCGGGGGATCCGGTCGGGGCTCAGATCAGGCGGCGGGTGACCTCGTCCGGGGCGTGCCGCAGCACGGCACCGATCGGCGCCCAGGGCCACGGCGGCACAGCGGCCTCGCGCGGCGCTCGGTCGATGGCCTTGACGATGGCCTTGACCCCCTGATCGAGCGGGACCATCAGCGGCGTCTTGAGGCCGTCAGTGATCGCCGTCTCGATGTAACCGGGCTTGATCACGGTGATCTTGATCGGCCCGTTGGGGAACTCCGCCTGCATGCCCTGGCCGAGTGCACTGAGGCCCGCCTTGCTGGCCGCGTACGCCGTGCCCGCACCGGGGTGCCCGCGCTCGCCCGCGATCGAGGAGACCAGGACGAGGTGGCCGTGGCCCTGCGCGCGGAAGATCTCGAGCACCGCCTCGGCCTGCGCGAGGGCGCCGGTGAGGTTGGTCTGCACCGTCTCGATATTGGCCCTGGCATTGCCGGTACCGACCGAGGCGCCCTTGCCGATGCCGGCGTTGATGATCGCCCGGTCGAGGCCGCCGAGCCGCTCCGCGATGTCGGCGATGGCGACGGGCACGGCGTCGAAGTCCGTGACGTCGAGCCGGCCGACCTCGACGGCGCCGGCCTTGGGGCAGGCGGTGAGCTCGGCGCGCAGGGCCTCGAGCCGGTCGAGGCGGCGGGCCAGGAGCCCTACGTCCTCGCCGCGCTCCGCATACGTCCGAGCCATGCCTTCGCCGAGACCGGAGCTGGCTCCGGTGATGAGGATCCGCATTCGCCCACCTTAGCGACTGCATCGTCTCCGCCGCCGTGTTCGCCGCGGGCGAGCGCCGGGCCGCCGAGTCCGGTCTTCGCGAACAGCTGGATCAGCGGGCCGACGCCCACCGCGTACAGCACGGTGCCGATGCCGAGGGTGCCGCCGAGCAGGAAGCCCACGATCACGACCAGGACCTCCATCGACGTGCGCACCACCCGCACGGAGCCGCCGGTGCGGGCGACGAGCCCTGTCATCAACCCGTCGCGCGGGCCGGGGCCCATGCCGGCCCCGATGTAGAGCACCGTCGCGAAGGCGTTGAGGACGATGCCGCCCAGCATCATCGGGACCGCGACGACCAGCGCGGGGTTCTCGGGGAACAGGGGCGCCATGGTGTCGAAGGCGACGCCGATGACGATCACGTTGGCGACCGTGCCGAAGCCCGGCTTCTGCCGGATCGGGATCCACGCGAGCAGCACGAGCGCGCCGACGACGATCGACGTCACCCCCACCGACAGGCCGATCTTCTCCGCGAGCCCCTGGTGCAGCACGTCCCACGGCATGTTGCCGAGGCCCGCGCGCAGGATCGCGACCATCGCCGTGCCGTACAGCCACAGGCCCACGAACAGCTTCATGAGTCGAATCATCATGACACTCACTCTGACGCCAAGTGGCATGGCAATCCATAGCCAGTTCTGAGATACTGGCCTCATGTTCCCCTCAACTGGCACTGTCGGCGCGGCCGCCCTGGTCCGCCAGCTCGGCTCCTGGAAGCCCGACGGTCCGCGCCCGGCCTACCTCGCGCTCGCCGAGGCGCTGCGCCTGCTGGTCCTGGACGGACGGGTCCCCGTCGGGACCGCGCTGCCGAGCGAGCGCGCCCTGGCCGCACACCTCGAGGTCAGCCGCACGACCGTGACCACCGCGTACGCCGAGCTGCGCGACAGCGGGCACCTGCAGTCCCGGCAGGGCGCGCGCAGCGTGCTCTCGCTGCCGCACGCCGTGCCCGCCGAGCCCGCGGACACCGGCCCCGAGGCCGACCTGATCCGGCTGAACATCGCGGCGCCGTCGGCACCGGACCAGATCGTGCACGACGGCTACCGGCACGCGCTCGAGTGCGCGCCGCCCTACCTCGCGGGCATCGGCCTCTACCCCGGCGGCGTGCGGGCGCTCAAGGAGGCGATCGCGCGGCGGTACACCGACCGCGGCCTGCCCACCGCGGAGGAACAGATCCTCGTGACCTCCGGCGCCCAGCACGCGTTGCGCGTCGTGCTGGACACGCTGGTCCATCCGGGCGACCGCGTCGTCATCGAGCAGCCGACGCACCACGGCACCATCCTCGCGCTGCGCCGGCACAATGCGCGGCCCGTCGCCGTGGGGCTGCACCCGGAGCACGGCTGGGACCTCGACCAGCTCGAGGCCGTCGTGAAGCAGCAGAATCCGCGGATCATCTTCACCATCCCCGACTTCCACAACCCGACGGGGCTGCTGCTCGACGAGGCCGGGCGGCGGCGGCTCGGCGAGATCTCCGCGCGCTACCGGGTGCCCGTGGTGGTCGACGAGACGATGGCCGAGCTCGCGCTCGACGTTCCCGCTCCCCCGCCCGTCGCCGCGTTCGCGCCGCGCGGCGCCCGGATCATCACGCTCGGGTCGGCGAGCAAGACCATCTGGGCGGGCCTGCGGGTCGGCTGGATCCGCACCGAGACCTCGCCCGACTCGCTCACCGCCGCCCGCTACGACATGGACCTCGCCGGCGCCGTCTTCGAGCAGCTCGCGGCCGGCTACGCCCTCGACCACCTCGCCGACTTCCTCCCCGGGCGGCTGGATTCGCTGCGAACGGCGCGGGCGGTCGCGCTGGACGCGGTCGCCGAGCACCTGCCCGGCGCGACGGTCTCCCCCGGCGTCGGCGGGCTGTGCCTGTGGGTGACGCTGCCGCGGCCCGTCGGGACCGCCACCGCCGCGGCCGCCGCGGGCCTGGGGGTGCGGATCGCCGCCGGCTCCGCCTTCGGGGTCGACGGCGCCCTCGAGCGCAACATCCGCATCCCCTACTCCCTGCCGCCGGACCAGCTCGCGCAGGCCATCGAGCTGGTGGGAACGGCGTACCGTCGGGCGACGGGCGGCGCGACGATGCCCGACCTCGAGGGGCAGCTCGTCGTGTGAAGTGGACCACTCCCGGGAATCCTTGGGACCGCGGTCCGGTTGAACGCCTCAGAACCGACGACCTCCGCTGGAAGGGACCCCGACATGGGACAGAACAACACCGCACGTGACCTCGGGCTCCTCGCCCTGCGTACCGCCGTCGGCGGCGCCCTCGCGTACCACGGCGCGCAGAAGCTCTTCGGGGTGTTCGGCGGCCACGGCCTCGAGGCCACCGGGCAGGGCTTCGAGTCGATGGGCTTCGCGCCCGGCAAGCCGAACGCCGCCCTCGCCGGCGCGGGCGAGCTGGCCGGTGCCGCCCTCGCGCTCGGCGCCGCGACCCCGCTGGCCGCGGCCGGCGGCGTGGGCGCGATGCTGGTCGCCGCCGAGGTCCACCGCCCGCAGGGCTTCGCCGCGCAGGGCGGCGGCAACGAGTACCCGATCACCCTCGGCGTCGCCGCGGCCGCGCTGGCGCTGACCGGCCCCGGCAAGTACTCGGTCGACCACCTGCTGGGCGACCGCCTGAACAAGCCGTGGATCGCGGCCCTCGCGCTGGGCGGCGCCGTCGCCGGCGGCGCGGTCACCATCGCCCGCCGCAACGCCGTGCTCGCGCAGGCCGAGGCCGTGTCCCAGGAGATCGAGGACGAGGCCGCCGAGGGCGACTTCCTGCTCGGCGACTACGACCCGGAGACGGGCACGAACGACGGCGCGGACAAGCTCATCAAGTAGTCCCCGCCGCCGCGGCACTCACCGGCCGCGAAAGAGCGAATGCCGCCGGACCCCTCACCCAGGGTCCGGCGGCATCGTCGTCTGTGCGCGGGCGCGCAGCTCAGAAACTCCAATTCTGCGGGACCGCACGTGTTCCAGCGCACGCGCGACGCCGCAGAAGGCGACATCGTGAGGAGCCCGGCCTCAGCGGAACAGCCCGGCCCCCAGGAAGTCGTCCGCACCCCGCACCCCGGGGACGGCGAAGAAGTAGCCACCGCCGAACGGGGTCACGTAGTCGGTGAGCGGCTCGTCGATCAGGCGCTTCTGCACCTCCTCGAACTGCGCCTCGACGTCCTGCTGGAAGCACAGGAAGACGTGGCCGCACGCCATGTTGCCGTTCATGTCCAAACCCAGGTCGTAGTTGTACGACCGGCGCACCAGGCGCTGCTTCTCCGTCTTCTCCCCCTCGCGCGGGTTCGCCAGGCGGATGTGCGAGTCCATCGGGATCACGTCACCCTCGGGGTCGGCGGCGTAGTCGGGATCGTCGGTCTCGGCGGCACCGTCGAGCGGGGCGCCGGAGTCGCGGCGCCGGCCGAACATGCCCTCCTGCTCCGCGATCGAGACGCGGTCCCAGAACTCGACCATCATCCGGATCAGCCGCACCACGAAGTAGGTGCCGCCGGTCGCCCACGCGGGCTCGCCGCCGCCCGTCACCCAGATCAGCTCCTCCGCCTGCGATCCGACGGGGTTGGCGCTGCCGTCCTTGAAGCCCATGAGGTTGCGCGCCGCGCCCTCGGGCCGCGGCGGTGCGCCGTAGCCCTGCATCTTCCACCGCAGCTGCATCGCGCCGCGGGTGTGCTTGGCGATGTCGCGCAGCGCATGGTGCACGGTGTCGGGGTTATTGGCGCAGAACTGCAGCACCAGGTCGCCGTGCATCTGCGCGGCGTCGGGCTGGTCGTTGGGGAAGACCGTCATCGGCTTGAGCTTCGCGGGCTTCTTCCCGCCCAGCCGGAACCGGTCGTCGAACAGCGACGAGCCCACGCCGAGCGTGATCGTCAGCCCGTCGGCGGGGACCACGGGCCCGAGCACCGCGCTGTCCGCGGGCGGCTTGCCCACGCCCAGGTTCGCCGGGGTGCCGCCCGCGGTGAGGAAGCGCGCGCGGTCGGTGATGGTCCGCAGCAGCTTCTCCAGGCCCGCGCGATCGGTGATCACGTCGAACGCCGCGACCATGAGGGCCGCCTGCTTCTCCGCCGGGGCGGGCGTCAGGATGCCGGACTGGTGCTCGCCCTCGAACGGGTAGGAGTCGCGCACCGTCGGGCCCGAGGACTGCGCCGCGTCGCTGCGCGCGCCCCCGGCCAGCACGCCGCCGACGGCGGCCACGCCCACGGCGCCGACCGCCGCGCCCTGCAGGAACTTCCGCCGGCCGGTGCCGGTCGTCGTCTCATCGCTCATGCTTGGGGATCTCCAGGAGGTTGGGCACGGCGGACAGGGTCTCGAGGGCCTGCCCGACGGTGCCGTTGATCTTCTGCCGCAACGCCAGCGGCGGAGCCTCGAGCGGCGGGTAGGTGCCGTCGGGCCGCTTGACGGCGTCGAGGGCCTTGGTGATGTCGTCCAGCTCGCGACGAGCGGTGGACACCAGGTCCGGGACGCGCGGCGCGAGCAGCGGCTCGAGCACGCGGAGCACGGCGCGGGTGGCCTCGACGTCGGCGGCGGTCGCGGCGTAGCCGGCGTGCGCCCCCTGGTCGCTGACACCCGTGAGGTGGTCGCGCAGCGCATCCTCGAGGATCTCCTGGGCGCGCTTGGTGAGCGTGATCGGGTCACCGGCGATGTCGTCGGTGCGCAGGTCGGCGCGGACCTTCGTCAGGCCCTCGAGGGTCTTGTCGACCTGCGCCGTCAGCGCCGCCGACGGTTCGCCGGTCCACAGCCCGTACTCGATGCGCCGGATGCCGGAGAACTCCGGATCGCGGACCCCGTCGGCGAAACCGTCGGGCAGGCCCGCGACGGCCGTCCCGGCCTCGCCGAAGCTGTTGTACGAGGCGCCGACCTTCTCCCACGCGGTCATGGCGTCGAGCCACGCCGCCTTGGCGCCCGCGGTGTCGCCGCCGCCGAGCGCGGCCTTCACGCGGTTCAGGGCGGATTCGACGGCGGGGAGCACCGTCAGCACGTAGTCCTGGTACTTCGCGTTGGCGCCGTCGAGATCGTCCTTGGTCACGCGCGCGACGGCCTTCGGAGCCGCACCGCCGCCGGTCACGGTGAACTGCTCGGAGCGGGTCTCCTTCTGCCCTGCGAGGTAGCAGACGAACTGGTAGCTCCCGCCCCCGAGCGTCGCCGACAGGTCGGCGGTGGTGGCCGGGCCGAGGGTCTCGATCTCGCCGACGACGGCGTCGCCGCTGTCGACCAGGGTGATCTCGCCGGACTTGCCGGACTTGTTGGTCACGGTGATGCGCTGCTGCCCGGCCGAAGCGCCGCTGAAGCCCTTGGCGCAGTCCGCCTCGGTGACGGTCACCGCGCCCGCGGCGGCGGGCTTGGCCGGCAGGATCGCGATGATCAGGCCCGCGACGAGCAGCGGCACCAGCACGACGACCGCGGCCGCGAGGCCGGTGCGCGTGCCCGCGAGGCGCGCGGCCCAGGCCTCGAAGCGACCCTTCTCGCCCGGCGTCGCCGGTGCGGGCTTCGTGCCGAGGAAGATCCCCAGCACGACCACCAGGTAGGCGAGCCACGCGAAGACCTGCAGCACCGTCATCTTCGGCGCGAGGTTGGTGATGCCGCCGATCAGCGCCACCCACCACGAGTCGGTGCTGATGCTGCCGGACAGGTCGAACGCGATCCAGGTGCGGCCGGGCAGGATGCCCGCGTTCTGCAGGTCGCCGAGGCCGTAGGCGAGGACGCCCGCGGCCACGACGATGAGCAGGATCGCGGTGTACCGGAAGAACGTGGCGAGGTTCAGCCGCACGGCCTGCCGGTAGAGCAGCACGCAGATGCCGAACGCCACCGCGAGGCCGAGCGCCGCGCCGACGGCGGGGCCCACCGCGTCGCCCGAGGCGCGCGCCGCGGTCCACAGGAACAGCGTGGTCTCCAGGCCCTCGCGCGCGACCGCGAAGAACGCGGTGAGCACGAGCGCACCCGCGCCCAGCACCATCGCGGTCTCGACGTCGGCGCGCAGTTCCTTGGACAGCGACGCCGCGGTGCGCCGCATCCAGAAGATCATCATCGTCACGAGCAGCACAGCGAGCACGCTCAGCGTGCCCGCGACGACCTCGCGTACCGTGGCCGACAGCTCCGACGTGGTGAAGGTCAGGATCGCCCCGAAACTCACCGACAACGAGGCCGCGCCCAGCGCGCCCAACCACACCGGCACCCGCGAACCGCCCGACTTCTTCACGGCGGCGAGCAGGATGCTCACGATCAGTCCCGCTTCCAGGCCTTCACGCAGGCCGATGAGGAAGTTCGGGACGGCATCACCCCAGTTCATGCCTAGAAGGTAAGGCACGCCTTCAATCGACTATGCAGCGATGCCTAACCTCAGGGCGGTTTGGGCTCATTTCAGCAGTTTCGACATCCGACGGTCCGCCAGCACCTTGCCGCCCGTCTGGCACGTGGCGCAGTACTGGAAGGAGCGGTCGGCGAAGGAGACCTCGCGCACGGTGTCGCCACAGACCGGACAGGGGCTGCCGGTGCGGGCGTGCACCTTCATCCCGGAGCGCTTCTCCGCCTTGAGGGTGGCGACGTGCTGCCCGACGGACCGCTCGACCGCGTCCTCGAGCTCGGACCGCATGGCGGCGTACAGGGCGTCCGCCTGCTGCGCATCCAGGGACTTCGCCGCCGCGAAGGGCGAGAGCTTCGCGGTGTGCAGGATCTCGTCGGAGTAGGCGTTGCCGATGCCCGCGATCGTGCGCTGGTCGCGGAGCAGCGTCTTGAGCTGCGCGCGCGAGCCGGCGAGGATCGCGCCGAACTCGTCGCGGGTGACGGCCAGCGCGTCGGGGCCGAGCGTCGCGACCATCTCGATCTCCTGCGGGTCGTGCACGATCCACACCGCGAGCCGCTTCTGCGTGCCCGCCTCGGTGAGATCGAAACCCTCGCCCTCCGGCCCGACGTGCACGCGCAGCGCGATCGGCGACTTCCCGCCGGGTCTGAGCGGCGTCGGCGAGAGCTTCTCCGACCAGCGCAGCCACCCGGCGCGGGAGAGGTGCACGACGAGGGAGAGATCCTCGTCGCCCTTGCGCGCATCGAGGATGAAGTACTTGCCGATCCGGCGCGTGCCGGTGACGGTGGCCCCGACCAGGTCGTGCGGGCCCGGCGCATAGGTCTTGAGCACGGACAGCGCCGCCACGTCGACCCGCCGGACCTGCGTGCCGACGGCCTTGGCGCCCACGTAGTCCGCGATCGCGGTGATCTCGGGAAGCTCCGGCATACAGCCACTCTAGGGTGGGGGTATGACCTTCTTCGGCCGTTCCGACGGTGGCGCCCTGTCCGACATCGAGCTCGCGGCCGAGATCGCCGACGGTGCCGGGCGGATCCTGCAGTCCATCCGGCACGGTTCCCTGCTCGACGACGGGGTGCTGGGCGACACCGGCGACCGGCTCGCGCAGGCCTGGATCGCCCGCGTCCTGCGCCGGCACCGGCCGAACGACGCGGTGCTCTCGGAGGAGGCGCCGGACTCCACCGAACGGCTGTCGGCCGAGCGGGTGTGGGTCATCGATCCGCTCGACGGCACCCGCGACTACGCGGCGCACCGTCCCGATTACGCCGTGCACGTCGCGCTCACGCAGGGCGGGCAGCCGGTGCACAGCGCGGTCTCGCTGCCCGCGATGGACCGGGTGTTCCGCTCCGACACCGTCACCGCGCCGACGGGCGCGCTGACGGGCAACCTCGCCCTCTCGCGCAGCCGCGCGACGCCCGGCATGTTCCGGGTCGCGGAGTCGCTGGGCCTGCAGCCCGTCTCGCTGGGTTCCGCCGGGGTGAAGACGATGGCCGTCGTGACCGGGCAGGTCGACGTGTACCTGCACGCGGGCGGCCAGTACGAGTGGGACTCCTGCGCCCCCGTCGGCGTCGCGCGGGCCGCGGGCCTGCACTGCTCGCGCCTCGACGGCAGCGAGCTCACCTACAACAACCCCGACCCCTACCTCCCCGACCTGGTGGTCTGCCGCCCGGAGCTGGCGGAGAAGGTCCTCGACGCGCTGAACTGAGCGCATGAGCGGGTGGACGGGGTCGGTGCACCTCGGCGTGGGCGCGCTCGCCTACGACGGCGCCGTCGGCACGACGGGGCGGCACCGGCACGCGGCGTGGCAGCTCCTCGCCCTCAGGTCCGGGACGGTCACCGTCACCGTCCAGCCGCCCGACGGTCCGCCGCACGTCCGGGAGGGGCTGACCGCCTTCGTGATCCCGGCGGGCACCGTGCACGCGATCGGCCCGGTCGCGCCGGGCGCGGCGGGGCTCACCGTCTACCTGGATCCGGACGCGGTGCCGGCGGACCTCCCCGAGGCGCCCACGGAGGCGGAGCTGCGGGCGCTGGCGACGGCGCGGGACGGGCTCCGGCCTGTGCATCCGTACGTGCGGTCGGCGCTGGACGTGGTGGCGCGGCGGCGATCCGAGCCCCTGTCGCTGACCACCGTGGCGGCGGAGATCGGGGTGTCGGCCTCGCACCTGAGCCGGCTGTGGCGCCGCGACCTGGGCCTCGCCTTCCCGGCCTGGGTGCGCTGGTCACGCCTGCGCGCGATGGCCGAGCGGGTGCGCGACGGGGCGTCGATCACCGACGCCGCGCACGCCGCGGGCTTCGCGGACGGGGCGCACGCCAGCCGGGTGTGCCGGGAGATGTTCGGCCTGTCGCCGCAGCAGTTGCTGGCCGCCCTCGGCTGATCCGATCGATCCGTACAAGCCCGGCGGCCGGTCCCGCGGCGAGGCTGGACGCATGAGAAACCTTCTCCGCTACGGCTATCCACTGCTCATGCTCGTCGGCGTAAACGGCACGATCATCGCGCTCGCCGGATCGGGCGCCCCGAAGCTCACCCTGATCGGCGTGGTCCTGGTCGCGATCGCGCTGTCCTTCACCGCCGAGCGCGTCATCCCCTACGAGCGGGCGTGGAACCGCTCGCATGACGACGCAAGCCGCGACGTGGCGCACGTGCTGGTCAACGAGTCGCTGATGCTGGCCTCGCTCGCGGTGATCCCGCTGGTCGCGGCGCTCCGCGGCCCGGGGTCGTGGTGGCCGCACGCGCTGCCCTTCTGGGCGCAGGTCCTGCTCGCGGTGCTGGTCGCCGACCTCGGGATCACCGTGGTGCACATGGCCAGCCACCGGTACGGCTGGTTGTGGCGGCTGCACGCGGTGCACCACAGCGTGACCCGCTGCTACGGGCTCAACGGGCTGATGAAGCACCCGCTGCACCAGACGCTGGAGACGATCGGCGGCGTCGCGCCGCTGCTGATCCTCGGCATGCCCGTGCCGGTCGCGTCGGCGCTGGCGGCGATGGTCGCGGTGCAGTTGCTGCTGCAGCACTCCAACGCCGACTACCGCGTCGGGCCGCTGCGGTCCGTGCTGGCGCTCAACGAGGGGCACCGGTTCCACCACCAGCGCGAGGCCGGGGCGGGCGACGTCGACTTCGGGCTGTTCACCTTGCTCTGGGACCACCTGTTCGGCACGTACGTCCTCGATCGCCGCCGCCGGTTCACCAGCGCCGACCTCGGCATGGCGGCCAAGCCCGACTACCCCACGGGTTACGGCGCGCAGCTCGTCGTGCCGTTCACCGCGGCGGGCGGCTGCGGGGAGATGGGCCCGCTGCCGCGCCGGACGGTGCGCGACCGGCTTCAGTCGGCGGGGCGGCGGAGCAGGTAGACGTCCATGATCCAGCCGTGCTTCTCGCGGGCCTCGGCGCGAGTGCGGGCGATCAGGTCTCCCACCTCGCCGACGGGGCCGTCGAGGAGGATCTCGTCGGGCGTGCCGAGGTAGGCGCCCCAGTAGACGTGGTCCGTCGGTTCGGCGGTCTCGCGGAAGGTGCAGTCCGCGTCGAGCATCACGACGGTGTTGCGGCCGTCGTCCTCGTGCAGGCGGCGGCCGGTGGTGATGTGGATCGGCTCGCCCACTCGGTTGAGCAGGATCGCGTGCGCGGCGGTCAGTGCCTGCACGCTGGTGATGCCGGGGATCACCTTCGGCGCCAGCGGGAGTGAGTCGGCCACGCGATCCAGAACTCGCAGCGTCGAGTCGTACAGCGACGGGTCGCCCCACACCAGGAAGCCGGCGTTCCCGCCCTCGGGGACGTGCTCGGCGATCGCCACGGCCAGCGCGGCGGCCCGGGCGTCGTGCCAGTCGGCGACGTGGGCGGCGTAGGCACCGTCGGGCCGCGAGGCGCCGCGCTCGGCGGACCGGTCCCGCGGCGGGTCGGGCACGAGCACGACGGGGGTGTCCGGCGCGTGCCGGTCGACGATCTCCTGCCGGATCCCGGTGAGCGTGCCCGCGTTCGGCTTGTCGAGGACGAACAGGGCGTCGGCGGCGCGCATCGCGTCGATCGCGCCCACGGTGACGTGCCCCGGGTCGCCGGCGCCGATGCCGATGACCAGAGCGGTGCGGGTCACGCGATCGGCTCGCTGTACATGTTGAGCGTGGCGGTGAGCAGGTCGATGCGGTTCTGCTTGAGGGTCTCGTTCTCCGGGTCAATCACGCAGTACGACGCGGTGCCCTCGTGCACGGCGAGCAGCGCGTAGCCGAGCGCCTCGGGCGCGGTGACCCGGCGGCCGGCCGCCTCGAGCACGTGCATCACGGTGGGGATCATATTGGCGAGCAGCATCTGCTGGGCGTCGCGGACCGTCTGATTGAGCTCGGGCGTGCGGGTGCACAGCGCCACGAAGTCGCCGTTCACGCGCTGCCAGCGCTCGTTGACGGGGATCGCGCGGACGGCCATCTCGATGAGCTTGCCGTAGTCGGCGCCCTGGACGACGTAGGTGTCGACGACCTTGGCCATGACGTCCATGATCCACTGCACGTGGAACCGCCAGACCTCGATGAACAGCTCCTCGAGGCTGGTGAAGTTGGAGTAGAAGGCGCCCCGGGTGAAGCCGGCCGCCTCGCACACCATGGTGACGTTCGTCGAGCCGTAGCCGTGCTGCGCGAACACCAGGTACGCCGCCCGGATCAGTCGCCGACGGGTCTTCGCGCGACCCCGGGGATCGTCCGTCGGTTGCAGCGCCGCGGTCATCCGGCCGTCCCCGTGGGACAGAATGTGCGTCGCTGTTCCATCGGCTCAGTGTACCCGTCGGTAGCCTCGGCTTCAGCGGTACTTCAGCGACCGCCAACCGCGACGACCTAGCGTTGTGGACATCACGTCGTAGGAGGTCCGCAATGCCCGATTCACCGCCCGCATCCGCATCCGGCGCGGCCCGGATCGCCGGGCTCGTCCTCGCCGTGGCGGGCGCCGTCGGCCTCGTCGTGGCGGCCTTCCTCACGTGGTTCACGGTCACGGCCAGGGCGCCCGAGGGCGTGCCGGGAGGCCTGCTGTCCTCGCTCGAGGCCCGGGTCAGCGGGATCGGCGCGGTCACCATGCCCGCGTTCGGCGGGGTCGACGTCTCGTCGTCCGTGCCGAACGACGTCGCGTGGGGCGGATGGGTCGCCGTCGGGCTCGCAGTGGCCGTCGTGTTCCTCGCGGCGGTCGCGGCCCTCGGGCCCGCCGGACAGCGACGCCTCGGCGCCGCGGGGGCCGTCGTCGTCGGCGTGGCCGGGATCGCCCTCGGCGTGTACGCGGCGGTCGTCCCCGTCGGCACGCAGACGGTGGCGGTCGAGGGCGTGAGCGTGCAGGTCGACACGAAGGCGGGCGTCGGCCCCTACGCCGTGATCGTCGCCGCCGTGGTCGCGACGCTCGGCGCCCTCGCACTGCTCCTCGCCCGACGGTCCGCCCCCGCCACCGTCGCGCAACCCGCGCCGCAGGCACCGCAGTTCCCGGCGTCGCCCTTCGGTCCCGCCGGCCAGACGTCCGGCGGTCCGATGACCGGCGCTCAGCAGCCCGGCGGCCAGATCCCGGGCGCACAGCTGCCCGGCGCCCCGCTGCCCGGGGCGCCGCTGCCGGCCGCGCCGATGCCTCCGCAGCACGCGCCGCAGCCACCGTCGAACCAGCAGTACCCGCCCGCGGACGGGGGCTGGGGCCGCCCCGTCGCGCCGCCGATGCCGGCGCACACGCCTCCCCCGCTCCCCGCCCCGGCCGCCGTGCCGGACGAGCAGACCCGGACCGCCGTGGCGCCGGTGGCGCAGCGCCGGCCGCAGCCCGACTGGGACCGGAACTGGCCCGGCACGGTGCCGCCGAAGCCGGGTCCGGTCACCCCGTCGGAGCAGCACACGCAGGTCGTGAAGCGGCCGCCGCGCCCGGTGAAGGTCTCGCCCAGGCCCGAGACCGAGGCGATCCCGCGCCGCGACCCGCGCTTCGACAGCCCGACGCAGCCCTGATCAGCCGGCGTCGCCCTCCAGCTCGGCGACGCGGGCGCGCAGTCGGTCGATCTCGGTCTGCAGCTCGGCCTCGCGCTCCGCGGCGACCTTCTGGTACGCCGCCCCGAGCTGCTTGATGTACTCGCGGTCGAAGCGCGGGATGATGCTGCGCTGGCAATTCCAGTCGAAGGCCTCGACGGCGATCTCGATGACCCGGCGGTCCGCGGTCTCGCGCACCGTGCCGCGCCCGAAGACCTTGAGCCGCACGCGCCGCGGGTAGTCGACGAAAAACATGGCGAGCCGGTCGTCGTCCGCGAGGTTGCCGAGGGTGACGAACTGGTTGTTGCCCGGGATGTCGATGAAGCCGAGCCGCCCCGTCGCGGGGTCGTGCTGCACGAAGCCCGCCGGGCCGCTGCGGTACTGCAGGTAGGGCCAGCCGTGCGGGGTGACGGTGGCGAGGCAGAACTGGTCGGCGCGGGTGATCATGAGCAGCTCGCGGTCGGTGAGGGCCTGCGGGCCGTCGTCGCCCCGCTCGAGCTGACGGCCGTACGCGACGTAGCTGCCGTTGCGGCGCTGGCGTTCCAGGGCGTCGTCGCCGAAGACCAGGTGGTGGTAGTGATTGTTCGGCACGGCTTCACGGTAGCGCGCACCGCTAGGATGGCTCCTCGTGGCGGACGAGATCGTGATCTACACCGACGGCGCGTGCTTGGGGAATCCCGGGCCGGGAGGCTGGGGCGCGGTGCTGCGCTTCGGCGAGCACCAGAAGGAGCTGTACGGCGCCGAGAAGGACACGACGAACAACCGCATGGAGCTCATGGGCGCCATCTCCGCGCTCGAGGCGATCACGCGGCCGATGCCGGTGGTGCTCTACACCGACAGCTCGTACGTGAAGAACGGCATCACCAAGTGGATCGCCGGCTGGAAGCGCAACGGCTGGAAGACCTCCGCCAAGCAGCCCGTGAAGAACGCCGAACTGTGGCAGCGCCTGGAGCAGGCCGCCGCGCAGTACGAGATCGACTGGCGCTGGGTGAAGGGGCACGCGGGCAACGAGGGCAACGAGCTCGCCGACCAGCTGGCCTCGCGCGGCGCGCAGGAGGCGCGGGACGCCTAGTCGCGCTCCGAACGTCGAGTTCTGCGACGACGGACAGGTCCCTGCGTGCCTCCGTTCCCGGAGAACGCGACGTTGGGAAGCAGGCGACGCTTCACGGGTCGTTGCGCGGGGCGCAGCCTCGGCGGCGCATCGGCCGTGCGGGCGCGGACCTTCGCCGAGGTAGCGCCGGGTGACGCGAACCGGCGGGTCCACTTCGTGCCGTTCCACCAGCGCATCCGCGCGGCGTCCTCGGGGTCGGGGTACCAGCCCGCGGGCGCGACGGGCGGCGGCAGGTCGACCCGGCGCGGCAGCGACAGGCCCGCGGGGACGCGGGTGGCGGGGAGCTTGAGGACGGGCACGCGACGGGCGGCGGTGGATTTGCGGCGGGTCCGCGCCGACGGGGCCACGCTCACCGTCACCGGCCCGACCTCGGTACTCGCGCGGATCGCCATACCCGGATCATGCCCCGGTCAGGCCGCGCTCAGCTCCAGAATCGCGATCTCCGGCGGCGCGGCGACGCGCACGGGCGGCCCCCACGCGCCGGCGCCACGGCTGGTGTAGACGGGCATCCCGTCGACGGATTCGAGCCCCTGCAGCGCGGGCTGCTGCAGCCGGACGAAGTACCGGAAGGGCCAGATCTGGCCGCCGTGCGTGTGCCCCGCGACCTGCAGGTCCGCGCCGCGCTTGGCGAACTCGCGGCCCTGCAGCGGCTCGTGCGCGATGGCCACCGTGAAGGCCGCGGGATCGACGCCGGCGAAGGCCGCGTCGTAGTCCACCTCGTGCGGCGCCTTGCCCGTCCGGTCGTTGGCGCCCACGAGCGTGACCGTCGCGCCGTTCCGCTCGAGCCGCGCCGAACCGTTGGTCAGCGGGACGACGCCGACGTCGCGCCAGCGCTGCACCCAGTTCACGACGTCGCCGGCGTAGTACTCGTGATTGCCGGTCACGGCGAAGACGCCGAGCGGGGCGCGCAGGTCGCGCAGCGGCGTCAGGTCGTCGCCGATCTGCGCCACCGTGCCGTCGATGAGGTCGCCGGCCATCAGCACGAGGTCGGGCCGCTGGGCGTTGGCCCGGTCGACGACGCCCTGCACGAAGCCGCGGCTGCGCACCGGGCCGGCGTGGATGTCGGTGATGAGCGCGACCTTGAGCGGGCCGAACGCGGCCGGCATCGAAGCGAGCTTCACTTGCGTGTGCGTCACCCGCGGCGTCGCGGCCTCGACCAGCCCGTACAGCGTGGCGGCGACGGCGCCGACCACGCCCACGAGGGCCACGGCGCGACGGAGCGGCGCACCGTCGACCCCGGGGCGGACGAGCCGCACCAGCCGGGTGAGCACCCACAGGACGCCGAGGACGAGCAGGGTGAGCAGCAGGTAGAAGATCGTCGCGAGCCACGTGAGACCGGCGGCGCTGATCCAGCGGACGCGATCGGGGGCGATCACGCCCGCGCCCGCGAGCAGGCCGACCGCGCTGCACGCCGTGAGGACCACGGCCACGGCGACGGCGACGTTCCCGGCGATGCGCGCCGGCCGGGTCGTCCACCGCCGGACCACGCGACGCTGCACGAGAGCCAGCGAGCCCAGCGTGACGACCAGAAGTACTGAGATGCCGATCGGCACGCGGCCAACCCCCTCGTGATGCTGCAAACTCGGACATCCGAATGTACCCGGCGGGCTCCGCGTGGCTAAACTCGTGCCGCACGCCCTCGTAGCTCAGTCGGATAGAGCGGATCTCTCCTAAAGATCAGGTCGCAGGTTCGATTCCTGTCGGGGGCACCAGTACGCGGTTACCGCCCGGAGATCCAGGACGGGATCGCAGGCCCCTCGACCCCGAACGCGGCCGCGATGTCCGCGAGGATCGTGTACGCGCCCTGCACGCTCACCGAACTGATCCACTCCCGGTCCTCGACCGTGACGACCTTCGGGACCAGAGACGCCCACAGGGGGTTGCGTTCGAACTCGCCCCGCGCGTCGGCGGCCTTCGCGCCGTTGGTCGCGACGAAGATCCTGGTACCGTCCGCCATCGGGATCTGCTCGGGGCTGATCTCCACCATGAGCTCGTCGACGTCCTGCGCCGCGGGCCGCGCGAGGCGCGCGTCTGCGATCACCATGCCCGTGAACGACTTCCGGCCGTACAGGCGTGTGGGCCCGCTGGTCACGAACCGCACGACGGAGATCGTCGCCTGCTCCCCGGCCTTCGCGCGCACCGCGCGCCCGACCTTCGCGGCTTCTGCCTCGTACTGGGTGAGACGCTCGGCGGCCAGCGACTCCTTGCCGAGGCTCTTCGCCAGGAGCGCGATGTTCTCTCGCCAGGTCTGCCCGGTCGTCTCGCTCATCACGGTCGGCGCGATCGCGCTGAGCTGCGAGTACTGCTTCTCGTGGCGGACCTTGGCGCTGACGATGACATCGGGGTCCAGCGTGGCGACGCGCTCCACCGAGGGCGCCGTCAGCGGGCCGACGCTGACCGCGCCCGCACCGAAGCTACGCGACGCGCCCAGGTGCTCGGCGAGGCCGCCGCCCTCGGTGCGGTAGTCGGTGTACCCGACCACCTGGGTCTCGAGCATCAGGGCCTGCTCGACGTAGGAGTCGTCCAGCGCGACGATCCGCTGCGGCTGAGCGGGGATGGTCGTCGTCCCCATGGCGTGCTCGACGGTCCGCGGGAAGCCCGCCCCCGGCGTACCGCTGCCCGCGGACGGGCCGGTCGGCGAGGCGCTGCCGCAGGCGGTGAGGGTTCCGATGGCGAGCGCGGCGATCGCGATCCGCACGAGGGACGACTTCATGGGCGGGCTCCGTTTCCGAACACGTCAGACGATGAGGGGAGCCTATCCTAGGTAGTCCGATATGCCCGACCGGTCCGGAAGCCTACTTCGCGCGCTTGGCGACCGCGTTCACGAAGTCCGCGAGCATCTGCTGCTCGGTGTCGGCCGACTGCGCAGTGCCGCTGGTGGCGTCCGCGATCCGCTTGAGGGCGGGCAGGTCGGCGTCCTTGCTGATGCCGACGGTGTGGATGTTGACCGGCCGCGCCGGGTCCACCAGCTTCTTCAGCTCCGCCACCAGCTGGTCGAGGGTGGTGCCGCCGTTCTTCTCGTTGCCGCCGTCGCTGAGCAGGATCAGCGAGTTCGAGTAGGCGGGGTCGAAGTCCTTGACCGCCTGCCGGTAGGCGGCGAGCGTCGTGTCGTAGAGGCCGGTGCCGCCGCGGACGCGGCCGGGCAGCGAGTTCACGCCGTCGAGCAGCAGCTGCCGCTGGGTCTTGTCCCCCCGCTTGTCGGAGAGGCGCGCGGTAGGGACGACCTCGGTCCAGTCCTTGCCGCCGTTCGTGGCGAGGGAGAAGGTCCACAGGCCGACGGCGTTCGCGTCGGGGATCTGGGTCACGACCTTGGTGAAGCCCGACGCGAGCATCCCGATGCGGGTGGTGTCGCCCACCTTCTCGTCCATCGAGCCGGAGGTGTCGACCACGACGAGCGCCTTGAGCGGCACCGCGAGGGTCGAGTAGGCCTGCTCGGCGTGCGCGAGCCGGGTCCGATCGGGGTCGGGGAGCGCCGTCACCGCGCCCACGCCGCCCGACGGTGCCTCCGCCAGCGCGGTGCCGCGCAGGCCGTCGCGCGCGAGGGCGGCGAGGCCGTCGCCGGAGGTGAAGGCCGCGGCGAGGCGCTTGCCGGCGTCGGTCGCGGCGGCCTGACGCTCGCCGGTGGCGGCGACGGCGAGCAGCAGCTCGTCGCGCGGGGCACCGGTCTTGGGGACGACGGCGGCGAGGTCGCCGCGTCCCTTCTTCGCGGCGAGGTAGGCGTACTCGGGCACGACCACGACGCCGCCGTCGGCGGCCGCGGCCGTGACGGGATCGCCGTCGACGCGCTTGGCGGCCTGGGCGTACTGCGCCAGGACGGCGTTGAGGGCCTGGTCGTCGCCGCCGCCGGGGCGGGTGGACTCGGCGACGGCCGCGACGACCGGCGCGTCGGCGTAGGGGGAATCGGCCGTGACCGCGCGGATCGTGGCCTGCGTCATGGCCTCGGACCAGCTCGCCGGCTGCGGGACCGCGGCGCCCGCCAGGACGATCGGGGAACCGGCCACGACGGTGGTCGGCAGGTCGCGGCCGAGCTGGGCGGAGACCGCCTCGGCGCGCGAGCGCGACGGGGCGAACCACAGGTCGGCGGCGCCGGCCTGCAGCCGACCCGCGGACTCGCGGTCCGGCGCCTCGGCGACCGCGATGGTGGTGCATCGATCGGAGGCGAGCGACGCCTGCGAGCGGAGGGCCGGAGCGAGCGCCGGATCGGCCATCACGGTGACGGTGCTCGACGCGCCGCAGCCCGCGAACTTCCCGCCGACGATCGCGACGATCCCGGCGACGAGCACCGCGACCAGGCCTGCTCCGACGAGAAGCCGCGCGACGTTCCTGCCGCGCGGCTTCTCCGCGGCCGGTTCACCCGGCGCGTAATGACGACCCATGAGTGCGGTGTCGCCCTTTCTGAAGGTTGAACTACTGCTGCTGGTCCTGCTGGCCCTGCTGGCCGCCGGCGAACTTCTTCGCGGCGTCCTGCGCCTTGTCCACCTGCGCGGAGTACTTGCCGCCGGTCTTGCCGTCGATGAAGTCGCCGGCCTTGTCGATGACGCTCGGGTTCTTCCCCAGCGCCTGCTTGGCCTTGTTCGCGAGATCCTTGAAATCCATGCGTGCCAGGCTAGCGGACCGTCGACCACCAGTCGTGCGTACCAGGCATGATCGCGCCCGCGGGGCCCGCGCCGGCACCGTCGACCCGGCCGCCCGGCATGGGGATGATCGTGGCGACCCCGGCCTCCTCCGCGGCGGCGAGGAGCCGCTCGACGGGCTCGGACCAGTCGTGGAAGGCGAGGTTGAACGTGGCCCAGTGCACGGGTACGAGCGGGGCGCCCGGCTTGGCGATCATCGCGTGGATCGCGACGGCCTCCTCCGGGTTGGTGTGCACGTCGGGCCAGAGGGGGTCGTAGGCGCCGATGGGCAGCAGCGTGAGGTCGAACGGGCCGAAGTGGTCGCCGACCAGCTTGAAGCGCTCGGTGAAGCCGGTGTCGCCGCCGAAGAAGACGGAGTGCTCCGGGCCGACGAGCGACCAGGACGCCCACTGCGTGGAGTTGCGGGTGAGGCCGCGGCCGGAGAAGTGCCGGGCCTCGGTGCACACGACCTTGACGCTCTTCCCGTCCCTCGTCAGCGTGTGCGCCTGGTCCCAGTCCAGCTCGACGATCCGGTCCTCGGGGACGCCCCACGCGCGCAGGTGCCCGCCCACGCCGACGGGCACGCAGAAGGGCACGTCGCGGTCGCGGGTGAGCTCGTCGATGGTGGGCAGGTCGAGGTGGTCGTAGTGGTCGTGGCTGATGATCACCGCGTCGATGTGCGGCAGCGCGCTCAGTGCCACGGGAACGGGGTGCAGCCGCGCGGGGCCGATCGTCGGCGACGGCGACACCCGCTCGCCCCAGACGGGGTCGGCGAGGATCCGGAAGCCGTCGACCTCGATGAGCACCGACGAGTGCCCGAACCAGGTGACGGCCAGGTCGGAGGGCTGTTCCGGGCTCGGGTCGGCGGCCAGCGGGATCGGGCCCGACGGTGCCCCCACCCCGTGCCGGGCCCGGCCCACGACGCCGCGCGCGATCTTGGCCGCGTCGAACCGCTGGTGCGGGCTGTCCGGATCGGTGTTGGTGTACACGGTGTCCACCTGCGCGCCCATCGACCGCTTCAGGCCGCTCGCGGCGCGGATCCCCGCGGCGCCGGCGATACCGGCGGCCGCGCCCGCGGCGAAGGTGACGACGTTCCCCAGCCGCATGATCAGCGACCCGTGAAGCGGGGCTCGCGCTTCTCGATCCGGGCCATGATGGCCTCCTTGAGGTCCTCGGAGTCCCACACCGCGTGCAGGCGCTCGATCTCCTCCTCGGTGGCCGGCTCCAGCGCGACATCCGACTTGAACAGCGCCTTGTAGTTCTGCAGCGACAGCGGGGCGAGCTTCGCGATGCCGCGGGCGAACTCGAGCGCCGCCTCGCGGTCGCCGATCGCGTTGGCGAAACCCAGGTCCAGCAGCTTCTCGGCGCCGATCTTCTGCGCGGCCATCAGCACACCGCGGGCGTGGCCGCCGCCGACGAGGTCCTCGAGGCGGCGCAGCGTCCACTTGTCGATGGTGACGCCGAGCTTGGCGGCGGGGATCGCGATCGTCGCGCTGGGATCCAGCACGCGCAGGTCCGCGAGCATCGCCATCTGCACGCCCGCCCCCACGGCCGGCCCGTTGACCGCGGCGACCAGGATCTGCTTCATCGCCTCGACCCGGCGGTAGAAGCGGATGACCCGCTCCATGAAGTTCTTGTCCAGCACCGCGCCCGATCGCAGATCCGCCCCCGCGGAGAACACGGTGCCCTGCCCCGTGAGCACGATGACGAAGACCCCGTCGGCCTCCGCGCGGTCGAACGCCGCCTCCAGGCCGTCCATGATCTCGGGGTTGAGAGCGTTCCGCGCTTCCGGGCGCTGGAACTCGATGACGGCGACCTTCTCCTCCAGCGTGTAACCAATCATGGCAGGCAATCTACGCTACGGGGGTGAAGGATGTCGTCGTGGTCGGTGCTGGCCAGGCCGGTCTCTCGGCCGCCTACTTCCTCCCCAGGTTCGGTATCGAGAATTCTATTGTTCTCGATCACAACGCCGGTCCCGGGGGCGCGTGGCGGCAGCGCTGGCCGTCGTTGACGCTCCGCTCGGCGAATCACGTCCATGACCTGCCGGGCTGGGGTCTGCAGGACGCGCTGGGCACCGACTGCGATGACGTCCCGGCCGCCACCGGCGTCGCGCAGTACTTCGGCGACTACGAGAAGCGGTTCGACATCGACGTGCACCGGCCCGCCCACGTCGCCTCGGTCTCGCGCTGCGACGAGGGCTACCTCGTGGCCGGGCACGGCGCCGAGGGCCCGTTCGAGTATCGGACCGCCGCGGTCATCAACTGCACGGGCACGTGGGACCGGCCGTTCTGGCCGACGGTGGCGGGCGCACCGTCGTTCCGCGGGACCCAGTTGCACGCGCACGACTACCGCACCGCCGAGCCCTTCGCGGGGAAGCGGGTCGCCGTGGTCGGCGCAGGGATCACCGCGGTGCAGCTGCTCCTGGAGATCGCCGAGGTCGCGGAGACGTCCTGGTTCACCCGCCGCGAGGTGCAGTGGGACACCACGCCCTTCGACCCCGACAAGGGGCGTCGCGCCGTGGCGCGCGTGGAGGAGCGGGTGCGGGCGGGCCTGCCGCCCGGCTCCGTGGTCTCGGTGACCGGACTGCCCATAACCGAAGCCATGCGCCGCGGCATCGAGGCGGGGGTGCTGGTCCGGCGCCCGATGTTCGCCTCCCTGACGCCCGACGGTCCGCTGCTCGCCGACGGAACGCTCGTGCCCGCGGACGTGATCCTGTGGTGCACCGGCTTCCGCTACTCGATGGACCACCTCGCGCCGCTGAACCTGCGCTCCCCCGGCGGCGGCATCGTCATGACCGGCCGGCTCGCGACCGAGGTCGCCGGCGAGCCGCGGCTGCACCTGCTGGGCTACGGCCCGTCCGCGTCGACGATCGGGGCCAATCGCGCTGGGAGGGAGGCGGCGAAAGCGATCGCCGAGGTCGTCGGCGGGGCGCTGGGTACGGGCCGGGCGGGGCGGGGATGACGCGGCTCGCTTAGACGTCGGACCGCTCGCCTAGCGGCTCGGGGCCTCCGATGCGCTCGACCGCGTCTTCCCCACCCCACCCTCGTTCGTTCGTAGTCGCGTCCGGTACGGCCGTCGTCTCGCGTGGGCCTTGGGGACCAGGGGGTCGTTTGCGGGCGGCTCTCCGATTGTGTCCGAGATGGACAAGGCCCCATCTTTCGAAGGGGTCTGCGACGTTCGGCGTCGCATTCGTCGCAGAACGCTTCGAGAAGTGTCGGTGGGTGTGGTGGCGCCGTGGCGTGGCGTCGCCCCCGCGCCGCGTCAGCAGGGGCGTTGTCCGATTCGGACAGGATCCGAGAGTCGGCCGCAGGGCACCGTCGGGCCCCGGGAGCCGCAGCGCGGCGCCCCGGGGCCGGACCGGCGGATCAGCGCAGGTTGAACGTGGCCGGATCCGGCCCGATGCGCTTGCCGGGCAGCGCGCTGATGCGGGCGACCTCGTCGTCGGAGAGCGTGAAGCCGAAGACGTCGAAGTTCTCCGCGATGCGGGCGGGCGTCACCGACTTGGGGATCACGACGTTGCCGAGCTGCAGGTGCCAGCGCAGGATCGCCTGCGCCGGGGTCACGCCGTGCGCGGCGGCGACCTCGACGACGGCGGCGTCGGTCAGGGATTCGCCCTGGCCCAGCGGCGACCAGGCCTCGGTGGCGATGCCGTGCTCGGCGTGGAAGGCGCGCAGCTCGTCCTGCGGCAGGCCCGGGTGCAGCTCGATCTGGTTGATCGCCGGGGTCTCGCCGGTCTCGTCGATCACGCGGCGCAGCGCCTCGACGGTGAAGTTGCTGACGCCGATCGCCTTCGCGCGACCGGAGTCGCGGATCTGCTGGAAGGCCTTGAAGGTGTCGACGTAGCGGTCGTACTCGGGGACCGGCCAGTGGATGAGGTAGAGGTCGACGTAGTCGGTGCCGAGCCGCTCGAGCGAGGCGTCGAAGGCGCGCAGCGTCTCGTCGAAGCCCTGATCCGAGTTCCACAGCTTGGTGGTGAGGAAGACCTCGTCGCGGGCGAGGCCGCTCTCGGCGATCGCGCGGCCCGTGCCGGCTTCGTTCTCGTAGACCTTCGCCGTGTCCACGCTGCGATAGCCGACCCGCAGGGCCTCGGCGACGGCGTCGTGCGCACCGTCGTCCGACACCTGCCAGACGCCGAAGCCGAGCTGGGGGATCGAGGTTCCGTTATTGAGCTTCACGTTCGGTACGGTCATGGCCCGAACAACGCGGCCGGAGGGCCGGGTGTTCCCAGTAACCTGAATTCCATGGCGATCACCGCGCAGGACCTCATCGATGCGATCCTCGACCGCGGCACCTTCACCAGCTGGGACGGCCCGCTGCCGGACGTCGCGCCGGACGCCGAGTACGCCGCCGCGCTGGAGCGCGCACGGGAGCGCTCGCACCACGACGAGGCGGTCATCACCGGCGAGGGCCGCATCCGCGGGCAGCGCGTCGCGCTCATCGCGTGCGACTTCGCGTTCCTCGGCGGCTCCATCGGCGTCGCGGCGGCCGAGCGGATCGTGACCGCGGTCGAGCGCGCGACGGCTCTGCGGCTGCCGCTGCTGGCGACGCCCACGTCGGGCGGCACGCGGATGCAGGAGGGCACCGTCGCCTTCCTCCAGATGGTGAAGATCTCCGCGGCGGTCACGCTGCACAAGCAGTCGGGCCTGGCCTACCTCGTCTACCTGCGCGATCCCACGATGGGCGGGGTGTTCGCGTCGTGGGGCTCGCTGGGGCACGTGACCATCGCGGAGCCCGGCGCGCGCATCGGATTCCTCGGGCCGCGCGTCTACGAGGCGCTGCGCGGCGAACCCTTCCCCGACGGGGTGCAGACCGCCGAGCACCTCTTCGAGCGCGGCCTCATCGACGGCGTGGTGCCGCTCCGCTTCGTCCGGCTGCTCGCGCATCGCACGCTCCGGGTGCTCGCGGGCGCGCAGGACGCCGACCCGCTGGCCCCGCACCTCGGCGTCCGCGAGGAACTCGACGCCGCCGACGACGGCACGCCCGCCTGGGACTCGGTGCGGATCAGCCGCGAGCCCGGGCGGCCCGGCGTGCGCGCCTTCCTCCGCCACTCCGCCACGGACCGGCTGCCGCTGTCGGGCACCGGCGAGGGCGAGACCGACCACACGCTCCTGCTCTCGCTGGCGCGGGTGCAGGGCTATCCGTGCGTGGTCGTCGGGCAGGACACCACGCGGGCCGAAGGCGCGGCGCTCCCCCTTCTCGGCCCCGCGGCGCTGCGCGCTGCCCGCCGCGGCATGCGGCTGGCCGCGGAGCTGAACCTGCCGCTCGTCCTCGTCATCGACACCTGGGGCGCGGCGCTCTCCCCCGAGGCCGAGGAGGGCGGGCTCGCCGGCGAGGTGGCGCGCAGCCTCTCCGACCTGGTCACCCTCACGGTCCCGACGGTGTCGGTCCTCCTCGGGCAGGGCACGGGCGGCGGCGCGCTGGCGATGCTGCCCGCCGACCGGGTGCTGTGCGCGCAGCACGCGTGGCTCGCGCCGCTACCGCCGGAGGGCGCGAGCGCGGTGATGTACCGCGACGCCGACCACGCCGCCGAGATGGCGGACCGGCAGCGGATCCGCGCAGCCGACCTGCTCGCGGACGGCATCGTCGACCGGGTGATCCCGGAGCGACCGAATGCGGCCGACGAGCCGACGGAGTTCTCCCGCCGCGTGGGCCTCGCAGTGAGCGACGCCCTCGCGGAGCTCTCCCTCATCCCCGATCCGATCCGGATCAGCCGGCGGCTGGATCGCTACCGCTTCCTGGGCGGCCGCTGATCAGTTCCCGACGGTGACGCCCCACTGCACGCGGGCGGAATCGACGGTGGTCACCGTCACGGTCACGTCGTGCCGGTGACCGCCGGCGTTCATGACGCAGCTCTGCCGGGCCCCGACGGTGCCGGCGAGCGCGCCCGCGCAGCTCACCGAGTCGACGCGCCGACTCCGCTCGAGCACCTCGTGGGTGCGCCGCTCGAGCTCGCCGATGGCCACCCGCCGGCCCGACTGGGGCACACCGGCGACCGTCGAATTCCACTGCACCCGATCACCGTCGACGTCGGTGACCTTGAGGGCCACGGCGAACTGCTCGCCGTCCCGGGTCAGGACGCAGGACTGCGCCGCCCCCACCTCGGCCGCGAGTCCGCCGTCGCAGTGCAGGTCGTCCGACGGTGCCGCCGCCACCTGCTGGAGGGTGCCGTTTTCGACCTGCTCCTGAGCGACCTCGGTGGGCGAGAGCATGGTCCAGCACGCGGCGATCGCGACGCCGGCACCGCCGACGACGACCGCCAAAGCCCGCAGACCCATCGCGACTCGTTTCCGTGACTAAACTCCGCCTTCACGACATGTGAATTGCGTTTATTGAATCACGGTGCAGTTGCGATCTCAACACGGAAGTGATCCGTGTCGCGCTTAGGCGCGTGTCAGCCGGTGACGGTGAGGTAGATCAGCGCGACGTTGAGGGCGACGATCAGCGCGCCCGCGGCCGCGGACGCCCAGCGCAGGGGCGCCCGGTCGGCGAACTCCCCCATGAGGGCGCGGTCGGAGGTGTAGCGGCGCAGCGGCAGCAGCGCGAAGGGGATGCCGAAGCTCAGCACCACCTGCGAGATGATCAGCGCCTCGGTGGGCGGCACGCCGAGCGCGAGCACCCCGATCGCGGGGATCATCGTGACCAGCCGGCGCACAACGACCGGGATCCGCTTGTGCAGCAGGCCCGCCATGATGGTGCCGCCCGCGTAGCTGCCGACCGAGGTGGACGCGAGGCCCGAGGCGAGCAGGCCGACGGCGAACAGCCCGGCGACGACCGGCCCGAGCGCGTCCCGCACCGCGGCGTGCGCACCCTCGATCGAGTCGGTGCCCTCGACGCCGTAGAGGCTCGACGCGGCGAGCACCAGCAGCGCGATGTTCACCGCGCCGGCGATGATCAGGGCCAGCACCACGTCGACCCGGGTCACCTTGAGCAGCCGGCGCGCCCGCTCGACGGCGCCCTCGGCGGGCGGCGTGCCGTGCCGGTCGACGACCAACGCGGAGTGCAGGTAGATCGCGTGCGGCATGACGGTCGCGCCCAGCATCGACGCGGCGAGCAGTACCGTCTCGCTGCCCTGCAGGCGCGGGACGAGCCCGCTGAGGAAGGCGGCACCGTCGGGCGGCGCGGCGATCAACCCCGCGACGAAACCGACCACGATGATCGCGAGCATGCCGATGATCACCAGCTCGAACCGGTACTGGCGGCGGCCGTCGGCGAGCGTGAGCAGCAGCGTCGAGATCACGCCGACGATGAGACCGCCCCAGACCAGGGGGACCCCGAAGAGCAGGTTCAGCGCGAGCGCGCCGCCGATGACCTCGGCGATGTCGGTGGCCGCGGCGACCAGCTCGGCCTGGCCCCAGAACGCGAGGCGCGACCGGCGCGGCAGCCGCTCCCCCAGGACCTGCGGCAGCGAGCGGCCCGTGACGACGCCGAGCTTGGCGGACTGGTACTGGATCATCACTGCCATGACGTTCGCCAGCACCAGCACCCAGACCAGCAGGTAGCCGTACTTCGCGCCCGCGGTGACGTTCGCGGCGACGTTGCCCGGGTCGACGTACGCGATCGCGGCCACGAAGGCGGGTCCGAGCAGCATCAACGCGCGAACGGGAGGGCGCTTCGTCGGCACGACGGTATCGGTGAGCACGATAGAAGGTTAAGCGAATACAGAGTTTCGGTCAACCGAAACCTTGGGTGCCGCGTGCCGGGACCAGGCACGTCCTAGGCTGCTCCCATGACTGCTCGCGACCACGGCGACCCCGGCGACGCCCCCACCATCGCCCCGCCCCTGACGGACGTCGCCGAGCCCCGGCGCCCCTCCGCCGCCGAGGAGGCGCGCACGGTCGCCTCGGCCGGCAATACGGCGACCCTCGGCAGCCTCTCCGCCGACGGTGGCCCCTGGGCCTCGCTCGTCACGTACGGACTGCTCGGCGGCGACCCGGTGCTGTGCGTCTCGCACATGGCCGAGCACGGCCGGAACCTGGCGCGCGATCCCCGCGCGAGCGTCTCGATCGTGGCGCCCGACGCCTCGTCGGACCCCCTGGCGAACGCGCGGATCACCCTGGCGGGCACCGTCCGCCGGCCCGAGGGCGAGCAGCTCGCGGCGGCCCGGGAGGCGCACCTCGCGGCCGTGCCCGCGGCGAAGTACTACATCGACTACAGCGACTTCACCGTGTGGCTGCTCGAGGTGGAGCGGGTCCGTTGGGTGGGCGGCTACGGGCGGATGGACTCGGCGTCGAGCGCGGATTACGCCGCCGCCGAACCGGATCCGGTCACCCCGCACGCCGCGGGCGCCGTGCGCCACCTCAACGACGACCACGCCCCGGCCCTGCTGGACATGGCCCGGCAGCTGGGCGGCTACCCCGACGCCACCGCGGCGCGCTGCGAGCGCGCCGACCGGTACGGCCTCGACATCCACGTGGACACCCCGCGCGGCTGGGCCGTCACCCGCGTCGGCTACCTCGCCCCGCTGGACGCGCCAGCCGAGCTGCGGCAGGCCACCGTCGCCCTCGCCCGCCTGGCGGCCGGGCGGTAGCGGACCCACCGCCCCGGCACCGGCGTCAGTTCGCCGGGGCCGGCGTGGTGGTCGTCGGGACCGGCACGGCGACGGTCGGCTTCGGCGCCACCGGCTTCGGGGCGACGGTCGTGGTCGGCACCGGCGCGACGGTGGTGGTGATCCGCGGCGGGGTGATCACGGGCGGCTGTGTCGTCGGAGGCTTCGTGACCACCGGCGCCTGCGTCGTCGGGGGCGCCTGCGTCGTCACGCGCGGCGGAGCGATCGTCGTGGTCGGGACCGGCGCGACGGTCGTCGTCGGCGGGGCGACGGTGACCGGCGGCGCGACCGTCGTCGGCGCGACCGTGGGTGCGACGGTGGGCGCGACCGTCGGCGGCGCGATGGTCGTCGGCGGGATCGTCGGCGCCGCGGTCGTCGGCGCGACCGTCTGCGGGGACGTGCCCGGCGGAACCGTCTGCGGCGAGGTCCCGGACGTCGCGGTCGGGGCGGCGGTCGAGGTCTCCGTCGGGCTGGTCACCGTGCCTCCCTCAGAGGTCCCGGCGCCGACGGGGGCCGACGTCGCGGCGGTGGTGCCGCCCGTCGCATCCCCGGCCCGGCCCGCCGTGGTGGTCGCGGCGGTGGTGGTCGGGCTCGCGACGGCGACGGAGACGCTGGTGCCGATCGCGTCCTCGACGGACGCGCGGCTGCCGGCCTGGACGGTGGCGCCCTGCAGCGCGGCGGCGACCGGCGCGGTGACCGTGGCGTCGGTGTTCACGTTGCCGGGGACCGCCTGGCCGGGAAGCGCGACGATGGGCGCGACCTTCGCCGAGGTCGGCAGCGGCGCGAGCACCACGCCGGGCGCGACGGGCGCGGTCACGGTGGTCGTCGTGGTGGTCGTGGTGGTGCTCGTCGACGTGACGGTGTACACCGGCGCGAGGATGCGGCCCTGGTCGCGCACGTCGACGACGCGGCCGGGCGTGACCGCCCAGACCGGGTAGAACGGGTCGGTGAAGCGCGGCGGGACCCGGCGGTACGGGTTGCTGAAGATGTTGATCGTGATGGACACCGAGATGATCGGCTGCGGCCGGGGGCGGGTCCAGCTGCGCGGGTAGATCCAGATCACGGGGACGTCGGCGTGGAAGCCCGGGTCGAACCAGGGTCGCGGGTAGCCGGGCCGGAGCCACGGGCGGGGCTGGTCCGGGGTCCACGGGCGCACGCCGAGCTGGCGGCCGTACAGCGTCCAGCAGGTCTGCGTCTGCTGCTCGATCCCGGCGATCCACGATCCCCAGCGGCCCGTCTCGCAGATGGACCGGTAGGCGTCGATCTGCGGCTGCGTGTACTGCCACGGCCGCGTGTTCACGGGCCGCGACATCGGCGCGGGCGGGGCGGGCTGCGGCGCCACGACGAGCCCCGGCACCGCGGGCGCCGGCGGGTAGTAGACGGTGGTGTTGTTGCTGGTGGAGGTGATGGTGCCCTGCGGCAGGCCCGCGTTCACCGCGGCCTGCGCGGGGATCGGGTCGCCGACCATGGTGACGTCCTTGGGCGGCACGACCACGCCGTCGGTCTGGAAGGCTCCGGGGTTCGACGTGTACTGGTCGCCCGTCACCGGGCTGAACGCGACCGGCGAATCCTCGCTCGAGGAATCCTTGCCGCAGCCCGCGACCAATCCCACCACCGAGAGCGCCGCGACCGCCGCAGCTGAGACCCTGACCCTGTTCATCTGTCCTCCGACCCCGCTCGCCGGCGCGAATCGCGGCGATATCCACCCATTCTTATCGGCCCGACGACCCGCGCGCCATCGCCGGGACAGGATCGGGACCGATTCGAGACCGACAGCGATGACAGCATTGCTAGCATTGCTGTCATGGCGACGCTGACGATCCGCAACCTCCCCGACCGGGTCCGGGACCGGCTCCGGGTCCGCGCCGCGGAGAACGGCAGGTCGATGGAGGCGGAGGCGCGCATGATCCTGGAGGAGTCGCTGATCGAACCCGGGAAGGTCGATCTGAGCTGGGTGGAGGCGATCATCGAGGTGGGCAACGAGTTCGGTGGGATCGAGCTGGACATCCCCGCGGACGCTCCTGCCGAGGTCCCCGATTTCACAGACCTATGATCATCCTCGACACGAATGTCATCTCCGAACTCATGCGCGGCGAGGCGAAGAGCGATCGCCGCGTCGTGGAGTGGGCGCGGGCCCTCAGCGAGCAACCGGTGTCGACCGTGATCAACCACGCCGAGATCTTGTCCGGGTTGGCCGTACTTCCCGCGGGCAGGCGTCGAGCGCAGCTCCTCGCACGGGCCGAGAACATCTTGCTCAATCTCGGCCCGGCTCTGCCCCTCACGCCGGATTGTGCGGGCGCGTACGCCGCGATCGTCGCCGAGCGAAAGGCAGCGGGGTCGCCCATCGGTCAGATGGACGGCCTGATCGCCGCCATCGCCCGGACCACCGGTGCGGCCATCGCGACGCGGAACATCAGTGACTTCGACAGCCTCGGCCTGCGCCTCGTCGACCCCTGGACCGCGGAAATCTAGACAGAGGTAGATAAATGCGTAGCCTGGAGACCATGAAGAGCATCACCGTCGCCGAGCTGCGCCAGAACCCCACGGCCGCGCTGGCGGAGGTGGAGAACGGCGAGACCTACGAGGTGACGCGGCACCGTCGAGTGGTGGCGCGGCTCGTGCCACCCGAGCCGGCCATCGAATTGATCCCCCCGAAGAAGCGCGGCGGCGCCCGGCTGTCCGAACGTCCGGGTCCCGTCACGAACCGCTCGGTCGCGGAGATCGACGAGCTCCTCCGCGAGATGCGTGAGGACCGATGACGTTCTACTACCTCGACACATCCGTCGCGATCCACGCGCTACTGCGCACTCCCGGGGCGCTGGAATGGTTCGACGCGGTCTCCGCGGATCCCGAGTCGACGATCATCTCGTCCCGGATTCTGCAGACGGAGCTCACCCGCTACCTCCGCCGGGAGTCCGCCGAGGTGGCGGCCCGGAGCCAGATCCTCGACCACGTCTCCGCGATACCGCTGTCCGAGGCGATCCTCACCTCGGCCGAGTCGATCGCCGAGCACGTCCGCGCACTCGATGCGATTCATCTCGCGTCGGCGATGGTCGGCGGGTCGCGGACGGTGGTGGTCACGCACGACGCACGGATGCGAACGGTCGCGGAGGCGAACGGGCTCACCGTGCTGGACCCCGTGGCCTGAGAAACGCAAGAGCCCCGCACCGTCGAACGACGGTACGGGGCCCTGAGCGCAGAACTGTTACTTGACGCCGAGCAGGTCATCACGGGGACAAGGCCCCGTGCTCGACGAACGTCGAGCTACTTGACGCCGAGCAGGTCGATGACGAAGACCAAGGTCTTGCCCGACAGGCGGTGGCCGCCGCCGGCGGGGCCGTAGGCCAGGGCGGGCGGGCAGATCAGCTGGCGACGGCCGCCGACCTTCATGCCCGGGATGCCCTCCTGCCAGCCGGCGATGAGGCTGCGCAGCGGGAAGTTGATGGACTCGCCGCGGCTCCACGAGGAGTCGAACTCCTCGCCGCTGTCGAACTCGACGCCCAGGTAGTGGACGTCGACGACACTGCCGGGCTGGGCCTCGGCGCCGTCGCCCACGACGATGTCCTTGATGACGAGCTCGGTGGGCGCGGGGCCCTCGAGGAACTCGATCTCGGGCTTGGTCATAGAGACTCCTTTGATCAGGCGGTGCAGATTGTCGCGCCGGATGGGCGGCATCTACGCGCCGGGGTAGTCACGGGCGGTCGAGCCCGTGTAGATCTGCTGAGGACGGCCGATCTTGGTGGTCGGGTCCTCGTGCATCTCACGCCAGTGGGCGATCCAGCCGGGGAGCCGGCCGAGCGCGAACAGCACCGTGAACATGCGCGTCGGGAAGCCCATCGCGCGGTAGATCAGACCGGTGTAGAAGTCCACGTTCGGGTAGAGCTTGCGCTCGATGAAGTAGTCGTCGTGCAGCGCGACGTCCTCCAGGCCCTTGGCGATGTCGAGCAGCTCGTCGGACACGCCGAGCAGCTCGAAGATGCGGTCCGCGGTCTGCTTCACGATCGCCGCACGCGGGTCGTAGTTCTTGTAGACGCGGTGCCCGAAGCCCATGAGCTTCACGCCGTCTTCCTTGTTCTTGACCTTGTTCATGAAGGCCGTGGTGTCGCCACCGGAGGCCTTGATGTCGTCGAGCATCTCGAGGACGGCCTGGTTGGCGCCGCCGTGCAGCGGGCCCCACAGGGCGTTGATGCCGCCCGAGATCGACGTGAACAGGTTCGCGTTCGACGAGCCCACCAGGCGCACCGTCGACGTGGAGCAGTTCTGCTCGTGGTCGGCGTGCAGGATGAGCAGCATGTCGAGGGCCTTGACGATCTCCGGGTCCACCTCGTAGGGCTCGGCCGGGAAACCGAAGGTCATGCGCAGGAAGTTCTCCACCAGCGACAGCGAGTTGTCCGGGTAGAGGAAGGGCTGGCCGACCGACTTCTTGTAGGCGTACGCACAGATCGTCGGGAACTTGGCGAGCAGGCGGATGGTCGAGAGCTCGACCTGCGCCGGGTCGTTGTGGTCCAGCGAGTCCGGGTAGTACGCCGAGAGGGCGTTGACCGCCGACGAGACCACCGGCATCGGGTGCGCGTTGCGGGGGAAGCCGTTGAAGAACAGCTTGAGGTCCTCGTGCAGCAGGGTGTGCCGCTGGATCTTCGCGGTGAACTCGGCGAGCTGCTCCGGGGTCGGCAGCTCACCGTGGATCAGCAGGTAGCTGACCTCGATGAACGTCGACTTCTCCGCGAGCTGCTCGATCGGGTAGCCGCGGTACCGCAGGATGCCCTGGTTGCCGTCGATGTAGGTGATCGCGGACTTGCACGAGGCCGTGTTGACGAAGCCGTTGTCGAACGTGCTGTAGCCCGACTGCGCGAGGAACTTACCGAGAGCGATGCCGTCTGCACCCTCGGTCGCCTTGACGATCGGCAGCTCGATCTGGCCGCCGGGATAGGCGACCGTAGCGTTCGCGGTGTTGTCATCAGTGGACAATGTTCGTATCCCCTCGCTGTGGTCGGCGGATAAAAGCTACCTGGCTAGAACCTAGCGGTATCGCGGTTCCGCGAGGAAATCGGGCCGTCACCGGATGCCCCATTCGGTGCCCCACCGGGCGCCCGGAGCCAGCCGGATCACGTCGGTTCCGGTGTGGAGGGCGTTGCCGGGGGCGGACATCGGCTCCACCGCGAGTGCCCGGCCGCGGCCCGGGTATCCCTTGCCGTTGACCGGGTCCGCGATGAACACCTGGGCCCACGGCAACGACGGTGCCGTCCACAGTTCCGCCGCCCCCGACGGGCCGCGGAGCACGGTGGTCCGCGCCACGTCGGTGAAGGGAGTGTCGATCTGCACACCGTCGAGCGAGCGCGGGGCGCGGTAGTCGTACTCCGTCCCGTCGACGGTGCGCGGCGGACCGTCGGGCAGCAGGCGCCCGTCGAGGGGCTGCCAGCGCCCGGCCCCCAGCTCCAGGGTGCAGGCGTCGACGGGGTCGTCCCCGACGCGGAGGTAGGTGTGGAAGCCGACGGCGAGCGGCAGGTCCGCCTCGCCGTCGTTGCGGGCCTCGAAGGCGCAGGTCAGGCCGCTCTCCGCGACGCTGTACCGGATCCGCAGGTGCAGGTCGAAGGGCCAGCCGGGGTGGCGCCCGACGTCGAGGACCAGCGTGACGGCGTCCGATGCGACCTCGACGTCGTCCCAGTCGACGCGGCGCACGAGGCCGTGGTCGGCGGTGCCGGTGACGTCGCTGGTGACCGCGAGGCGGTGGACCTCGCCGTCCCAGGTGTAGATGCCGTCCTCGGTGCGGCCGGGCCAGGGGGCGAGCACGAGCCCCGCCGACAGCGGCGGCTTCGCGCCGAGCGGCCACTCCTCGGTGAGGGCGACGCCGTCGCGGCGGAGGCCGCGCAGGCCCGCGCCGGTCCGCGCGATCTCCGCGACGTAACCGCCGGCGGCGATCGTGAAACCGGGTTGCACCGACATGGGCGCAATAGTACGGGCGGGGACGGGTGCGGCGAGCGGCGTCCGCCCGACGGCCGCCGGATGCAACCCCTCGCAACGTCGGAGGGACCTCAGCGGGCCAGCGTCCCGGCGATCACGGTCGCGACGGCGGACTGCAGCGCGGGCACGAGCTCGACGCGGAAGACGGCGAGGGCGGGGTCCACCAGGTAGGCCGACTCGCACAGCCGCGACTGCTCGGCCTGCGCGTAGACCGCGCCGGACAGGGTGAGCATCAGCGAGCCCACCGCGGGAGCGTCGCCCCCCAGCTCGGGGATCGCGCGGGTGATGACGCCGGCCAGGGTGTCCAGCCCGGCGAGGGCCGCGCGCTTGAACCGCACGATCGCGTCGGTGGAGACGTTGCGCTCGAGCACCGAGGCCTGGGCGGAGACGAGGTCCAGTAGGTCGGGGTGCGCGGCCGCGACGCGGGCGTAGACGGCGGCGAAGGCCTCGGTCCGCTCCGCGAGGGGTGCGCCGTCGCGCGCCTCGGCCGCCCACGCATCGTCGAGCTCGACGATGCAGGCGGTGGCCGAGCGCATGAGCACCTCGAGCAGAACCTCCTCGCGGGACTCGAAGTAGCGGAGCACGTTCGATTTCGCCAGGCCGACGCGCCGGCTGAGCTCGCTCAGGGTGAGGGCGGCGACCGGCATCTCGCAGAGCATGCCCGCCGCCGCGGCCATGATCGCCTCGCGCCGCTCCTGCCGCTGCTCCGCGCTGCGCGCCCGTTGGAATCCCACGGACCGATTTTACAGACCGCCGGTCTATTGACACCAGAACGGTGTTCTTTTACCGTGGAGGCATTCAACAGACCGGCGGTCTCTTAACCGTCGGGGACCACCGAGGAGCAACCATGAGCTGGACCGAGAACGACGTACCCACCCAGGCCGGACGGGTCGCCGTCGTCACCGGCGCCAACACCGGGCTCGGCTTCGAGACCGCCCGGGCGCTCGCCCAGAAGGGGGCCGAGGTCGTCCTCGCCGTCCGGAACACCGACAAGGGCGCCGACGCCGCCCGGCGCATCGCCGCCGTCGCTCCGGGCGCGACGGTCCGCGTCCAGCGCCTCGACCTGGGCTCGCTCGCCTCGGTCCGCGACGCTGCCGCGGAGCTGCGCGAATCGACCCCGCGGGTGGACCTGCTGATCAACAACGCCGGCGTCATGTACCCGCCGAAGCAGACCACCAGCGACGGCTTCGAGCTGCAGTTCGGCACCAATCACCTGGGCCACTTCGCCTGGACCGCCCAGGTGCTCGACCTGCTGCTGGACGTGCCCGGTTCGCGCGTGGTGACCGTCGCCAGCATCGCGCACCGCATCCGCGCGGCGATCCACTTCGACGACCTGCAGTGGGAGCGCTCCTACGAGCGGGTCGCCGCCTACGGGCAGTCGAAGCTGTCGAACCTGCTCTTCCACTACGAGCTGCAGCGCCGCCTCGAGGCCCGCGGCGCCGAGCGCGGCACCGTCGCGCTGGCCGCGCACCCCGGCATCGCCGACACCGAGCTGGTCCGCAACCTCCCGGCAGTGCTGCAGAAGGCGCAGGCCTTCGCGCCCCTGTTCTCGCACGACGCGGAGCACGGCGCGCTCCCCCAGCTCCGGGCCGCAACCGATCCCGGCGCGCTCGGCGGCCAGTACTACGGCCCCGACGGCCTCGGCGAGCGCCGCGGCGCCCCGAAGGTCGTGGCGTCCAGCGAGCAGTCCTACGACCTGGACCTGCAGCGCCGCCTGTGGTCGGTGTCGGAGGAGCTCACCGGCATCGCCTTCCCGGTGTGACCCTCAGCCCAGGATCTTCTGCAGCCAGCCGGAGTCGGTGAGCGCGACCTGCGCGCCGTCGTGCAGCACAGTCGGGGTGCCGGTGCCGCCTGCCGCGGTGAGCAGCTTGAGGTTCGCGGCGCCCACGGCCTTGCCGTCGATACCGGTGGAACCGTCGCGGATCTTCGTCACCGCGGTATCGACGGTGCCGGACGCGCCGGCGATGGTCGCGATCTCGGCGTTGGTGAGGTCGCTCGAGCCGCCCTCCTGGGGCTGCGAGAGGAACATCGACGTGAGGAAGCCGAGGGCCGCGTCGGTCCCGCCGGACCGGCCGACCTGGAGGAAGGCCGCCAGCGCCCGCGAGGAGTAGTCCCCGCTCGCGGACTGCCGGTCGAGGAAGCTCACCGGCCGGTACTCGACGGTGAGCCGCCCGCTCCGGACGGCGGCGGTGATGTCCGTGCCGTACGTCGTCTCGGAGTTCTTGCAGGCGGGGCACAGGAAGTCCAGGTAGACGGTGATCGTCGGGCCGCCGGTGCCGACGCGGACCGCGCCGTCGTCCGACCCGGCCGTGGCGCTCGCCCCGCCCGACGGCGCCGCCACCGCCGTGCCCGCGACGGTGCGCGCGCACCCGGACAGGGCGAGCAGCGCGACGAGCACGGCCACGACGACGGAGATCCCCCGGTGCATCCTCATGCGCCGAGGATACGGCCGGTCCCGCGTGACACGGGTCAGCGCGTGACGCGGTACCGGACGAAGGCGGGCACGGCGAACGCGGCGAGCACCGTGAAGACGATGACGAGCACGCCGCCGCCGGCCGCAGCCATCGCGGCGCCGGCGGAGGCGGCGGCCGCGCCGTGCAGCGCGTCGCCGATCCGCGGCCCGCCCGCGACCACCACGACGAAGACGCCCTGCAGGCGCCCGCGCATGTCGTCGGTCGCGGCCTGTTGGAGCATCGTGGTGCGGAAGGCCGCGGAGAACATGTCGGCAGCGCCGCCCAGCGCGAGCAGCACCAGCGCCGCCCACAGCCAGCTGAAGTGCGCCGCGACGCCGAAGCCCCCGATCGCCAGGCCCCACAGCACGATCATCACGATCACGGCGAGACCCTGCCGGGAGACGCGCGACGTCCAGCCCGAGAGCACGCCGCCGAGCACGGCGCCCACCGACATCGCCGCGAACAGCGCGCCGAACACCCAGCCGCCCTCGATCGGGTCGCCGAAGTTCTCGTGCGCGATCTGCGGGAACAGGGCGCGCGGCATGCCGAAGACCATCGCGATGATGTCGACGACGAAGCTCATGAGCAGCACCTTGTGGCCCGCGAGGTACCGGAAACCGTCGATCACGGAGCTCAGCCCCAGCGACTGCCCCTTGTCCTCCGCCTTGATCGACGGCAGCTTCCACACGGCCCAGAGCGTGACCATCAGCGACGCCGCGTCGAGGGCGTACAGCCAGTGCACGCCGATGATCGGGATGAGCGGCGCGCCCAGCATCGGGCCGGCGATGGCGCCGAACTGCATCACGGTCATGTTGAGCGAATTGGCCGCGGGCAGCTGCTCCGGCGGCACCAGGCGCGCGTAGATCGCGGACCGGGTCGGCTGATTCACGCCGAAGAAGGCCTGCTGCAGCGCGAAGGCGCCGAGGATCAGCCAGACGTTGTCGGGCAGCAGCGCGAGCATCAGGGCGGTGCCCGCGAGCCCGAGCGTGGTGCCGATGATCACCAGGCGCCGGTCGAGCGCGTCGGCGATCGCGCCGCCCCACAGGCCGAAGATCACCAGCGGGACCAGGCCGAAGACGCCGGTCAGGCCGACGTACGCCGACGAGCCGGTGATCGCGTAGATCTGCGCCGGCACCGCGACCGCGGTGAGCTGCGCGCCGATGACGGTGACGATCCCGGTCCACCACAGTCGCCTGTAGTCGGGGTTCTTCAGTGGCCGTGTGTCGGCCAGGAGTCTCGGCACCTGAAAGATCCTACGACTTCCTCAGGATCTCCCGCGATTCGACGCACACCGCTACCGTGGCGCCGATGAGGCTGGCCCGCGCTCGCATCGACGGCGACGCCCTCGTGGACGTCGACGTCGCCGGGGGCCGGATCGCCGCGCTCTCCCCCGCCGGCTCCACGCGGCCCGCGGGCGACGTGCTCGACCTCGACGGCCGCCGCCTGATCCCCGGCCTGTGGGACGAGCACGTCCACGTGCGCACCTGGGCCGTCTCCACGCGCCGCATCGACGTGCGGTCCGCGACGGGCCCGGAGGAGGTCGCCGCGCTGGTCCGCGCCGCGTTCCCGGACGCGGAGCCGGGCCTGCCCGTCGTCGCCGTCGGCATGCGCGACGGGCTGTGGGGCGGCGCACCGTCGCGCCTGCTGCTCGACGAGATCGCGCCGGAGGTCCCCGTCATGGTCGTCTCCTCGGACCTGCACAGCTCCTGGTCGAACGCGGCGCTCGGCCGGCTCCTCGGCGTCGACCTCGACGACACCGGGATGCTCCGCGAGGCGGCGAGCTTCGCCGCGGCCGTCCGCGTCGAAGCACTCGTCGCGGACCGCGCCGACGGGTGGGTGATCGAGGCGCTCGCCGGCCTCGGCCGACGGGGCGTCGTCGGCCTCGTCGACCTGGATTTCGACGATGCCGTCGGCGCCTGGGAGCGACGCCCCGCCCCGCCCGTGCGGGTCGACGCGGGCGTCTACCCGCAGCACCTCGACGCGGCGGAGGCCCGCGGCGCCGGCACGGGCGCCCCGATCAACGGCCTCGCCCGGGTGGGCCCGCTCAAGGTCATCACCGACGGTTCCCTCGGCACGCGCACCGCGTACTGCCACGCGCCGTACCCCGGCACGGCCGATCGCGGCGTGCTGGAGGTGCCGCCGGAGCGCCTCGTCGAGCTGCTGCGCCGCGGCGCCGCGCTGGGCCTGGCCCCGGCCATCCACGCCATCGGCGACGCGGCCAACGCGCTCGCGCTCGACGCCTTCGCCGAGGCCGGGGTCCGTGGGCGCATCGAGCACGCGCAGCTGCTCACCGAGGCGGACCTCGGCCGGATGGCGGAACTCGGAATCGGGGCGTCGATCCAGCCGGAGCACATGCTCGACGACCGCGGACTGGTCGCGCGGTTCTGGGGCGACCGCGCGGGCGACGCCTTCCGCGTCGGCTCGCTCGTGGCCGCGGGCGTCGACGTGGTCTTCGGCTCGGACGCGCCGGTCACGCCGCTGGACCCGTGGTTCGCGGTCTCCGCCGCCGTCACCCGCAGCCGCGACGGGGATCCGCCCTGGCAGCCGTGGGAGGCGGTCGACGTGGAGACCGCGCTGCGGCTCTCGGCGCGGTCGCGGATCGCGGTCGGCGAGCCCGCCGATCTGGTGGCCCTCGGCGCCGACCCGACGCCGGAACGCCTGCGCACCATGCCCGTCGACCTCACGCTCGTGGCCGGCGGGATCACCCACACAGGGCTCTAGGGCTCACAGGGCCCTAGGGCTGCAGGCGGAACGGCGCGTAGTCGGGCGCGACGAGCCGCACCCGGTTGTGCACCCGGTTCTCCCGGCCCTGCCAGAACTCGACCACCTGCGGCGCGATCCGGTAGCCGCCCCATTCCGGCGGCACCGGCACGTCCTGTCCCTCGAACCGGGCCTCCACCTCGGCGAAGCGCTCCGCCATCGCGGCGCGGGAGGCGACCGGCCGGGACTGGTCCGAGGCCCACGCCCCGAGCTGCGAGCCCCGAGGCCGCTCGGCCCAGTAGGCGGCGGTCTCCTCCGGGGTGACCTTGGTGACGGCGCCGCGCACGTGCACCTGGCGGTGGATCGCGATCCACGGGAAGGTCACGGCGGCAACGGGGTTCGCCTCGACGGCGCGGGCCTTGTCGGAGCCGTAGTTGGTGTAGAAGACCACGCCGCGCTCGTCGAGGCCCTTGCACAGCACGGTGCGGGTGGCCGGGAGCCCGGTCTCGTCGACGGTGGCGAGCACCATCGCGTTGGGCTCCGGCGCGCCGGCGGCGACGGCCTCGTCGAACCAGGACCGCCACAGCGGCACCCACCCGGACGCCAGGTCCTCGGGCTGCAGATCGAAGGAGTCGCCGTCGTACTTCTCGCGCATCGCCGTCAGGTCCACGAAGCCGAGACTACTCATTAGGCTGCACAGCATGACTGAGATTCCGGGTGGGCTCGAAGGCGTCGTCGCGTTCTCCACGGAGATCGCGGAGCCGGACAAGCAGGGCGGGGTACTGCGGTACCGCGGCGTCGACGTGGCCGACCTGGTGCGCGACCGGGTCACCTACGGCCAGGTGTGGGGCCTGCTGGTGGACGGCGAGTTCGGCAACCCGCTGCCCGCCGCGGAGCCCTTCCCGCTGCCGATCCACAGCGGCGACGTCCGCGTCGACGCGCAGGCCGGCCTCGCGATGCTGGGCCCGCTCTGGGGCTTCGAGCCGCTGCTCGACATCGACGACGCCACCGCCCGCGAGAACCTGGCGCGCGCCTCGGTGATGACGCTGAGCTTCGTCGCCCAGTCGGCCCGCGGCCTGGAGCGCCCGGCGGTGCCGCAGCGGATCATCGACCAGTCCCCCACCATCACGCACCGGTTCATGACCCGCTGGCACGGCGAGCCCGACCCCGATCACGTGCGCGCCATCGACGCCTACTGGGTCGCGGCCGCCGAGCACGGCCTCAACACGTCGACGCTCACGGCGCGGGTCATCGCCTCGACGGGGGCCGACGTCTCGACGGCGCTCTCGGGCGCGGTCGGCGCGCTGTCGGGCCCGCTGCACGGCGGCGCACCGTCGCGCGTGCTGCCGATGCTCGACGAGGTGGTCCGCACCGACGACCCCCGCGGCGTCGTCGCTGCGCGGTTGGACCGCGGCGAGCGGATCATGGGCTTCGGCCACCGCATCTACCGCGCCGAGGATCCGCGGGCCGCGGTGCTCCGCGCCGTCGCGCGCGACCTGCAGGCGCCCCGCTACGAGGCCGCCGCCGCGCTGGAGCGCGAGGCGAACGCCCTGTTCGCCGAGCGCCGCCCCGACCGCGCGATCTCGACGAACGTCGAGTTCTGGGCGGCCGTGATCCTCGACTACGCAGGCGTCCCGCCGCGGATGATGCCGGCGATGTTCACCTGCGCGCGGACCGCCGGCTGGTGCGCCCACATCCTCGAGCAGAAGCGCGCGAACAAGCTGATCCGCCCGTCCGCCCAGTACATCGGGCACGGCCCGCGGCAGCCCGAGGACGTGCCCGGGTGGGACACCATTAGGATTTAGGGCATGACGATCGAGATCCCCGCCGCGCTCAAGCCCGTCGACGGCCGCTTCGGCTGCGGCCCGTCCAAGGTCCGCCCCGAGCAGCTGCAGTCGCTCGTCGATACCGGCGCCTCGGTGTTCGGCACCAGCCACCGCCAGGCCCCCGTGAAGAACGTCGTGGGCCGCGTGCGCGAGGGCCTGAAGGACCTCTTCTCGCTCCCCGAGGGCTACGAGGTCGTGCTCGGCAACGGCGGTACCACCGCCTTCTGGGACGCCGCCGCCTTCGGCCTGATCCGCGAGCGCAGCCAGCACTTCACCTACGGCGAGTTCAGCAACAAGTTCGCGAGCGTCGCCAAGGGCAACCCGTTCATCGGCGATCCCATCGTCGTCTCGAGCGACCCGGGCTCGGCCCCCGAGCTGGTGGCCGACGGCACCGTCGACCTCATCGGCTGGGCGCACAACGAGACCTCGACGGGCGTCGCGGTGCCGGTCAGCCGCCTCGCGGGCAGCGAGAACGCGCTCATCGCGATCGACGCCACGTCGGGCGCCGGCGGCCTGCCGGTCAACGTCGCCGACACCGACGTCTACTACTTCGCGCCGCAGAAGTGCTTCGCCGCCGACGGTGGCCTCTGGGTCGCCCTCATGAGCCCCGCCGCCCTGGCTCGCGTCGAGGAGATCAAGGCCTCGGGCCGCTACACCCCCGAGTTCCTCTCGCTGCCCATCGCGGTGGACAACTCGAGTAAGAACCAGACCTACAACACCCCCGCCCTGGCGACGCTGCTGCTGTTCGCGGACCAGATCGAGTGGATGAACGGCAACGGCGGCCTGGACTGGACCGTCGCGCGCACCAAGGATTCGAGCGACCGGCTCTACCAGTGGGCCGAGGCCAGCGAGTTCGCGACGCCCTTCGTCACCGATCCCGCGCTGCGCAGCCAGGTCGTCGGCACCATCGACTTCGACGAGAAGATCGACGCCGCCGCCGTGGCCAAGACGCTGCGCGCGAACGGCATCGTCGACACCGAGCCGTACCGCAAGCTGGGCCGCAACCAGCTCCGCATCGGCATGTTCCCGGCGATCGATCCCGAGGACGTCACCGCTTTGACCAAGTGCATCGATTTCGTGGTCGAGCGCGTGTCGGCCGACGCGTAGCGAATCGAACAACTACCCTTGCACCATGCAGGAGCTGCGGGTTGTGGGACTGGACGACGACGGGACGTCTGTGGTCTGCGAAGGCCCCGCAGGACGTTTCCGCCTGCCGATCGACGACACCTTGAAGGCGGCCGTGAGCGGTGAACTAGGAAGCGGCACCCAGACCGAGCTCGAGCTGGGCGCCGACCTCTCCCCGCGGGAGATCCAGGCCCGCATCCGCGCCGGCGCCACGATCGAGGAGATCGCCGAGTTCACGGGCGCCCCGAACCACCGGATCAAGCGCTTCGCGGGCCCGGTGCTGCTGGAGCGTTCGCGCGCGGCGGAGATGGCTCAGCTCGCGCACCCCGTGCGCGGCGACGGCCCGATGCACGCCACCCTCGCCGAGGTGGTCCGCTCCGCCCTGGCCGAGCGCGGCCACGCCGACACCACCGAGTGGGACGCCTTCAAGGGCGCCGACAACCGCTGGGTGGTCTCGATCAGCTGGAGCGTCGGTAAGTCGCGCAACCAGGCGCACTTCCGGTACGCGCCGGGCGCGCACGGCGGCACCGCCAGCCCCGTCGACGAGACGGCCCGCGGTCTGCTCGATCCCGACGCGCGGCAGGGCCTGCGCAGCATCGACCGGTCGGCCGACGAGCCGCTGCGCGCGGTCCCCGGCCCCGTCGATCCGAGCCGGGTCGTGGAGGGCACCGTCGAGGAGCGTTCCGAGCGCCGTCCCGCCCAGGCCCCCGCGGCCGCGGTGGGCCAGCACGGCCGCCGGCATCCGGAGATGCCGTCGTGGGAGGACGTGCTCCTCGGCGTCCGCGGCGGGAAGAACGGGTAGGTCGTGGGCGCTACAGCTGCGACGCTCTGGTTCCTCGACGTCGCGGAGCCGAAGGGCATTCTGGCGATCGTCGGCAGGCCCGACGAGGCCGCGTCCCGCGCGATCGCCGAGCAGGTGCTGGGCGAGCCCGTCGTCGGGCGGCCCGAGTCCCTCGCCCGCGCCGCGGATCCGCTGCCCGGGCACGTCTACGTGGCCGCCTGGGGTGGGCTGACCGTGGTCACCCACGCGGGCCTGCGCGTGGACAAGCCGAGCGAGCTCGACGAGTCCTGGTGGAACCTCGTGCCCGCGCATCGCGCGTTCCTGCTGGTCACGGCCCCGGAGCGGGCCGTCGGCGGGTTCGCGCTGCGCGCCGACGGTGCGCCCAAGCGCTCGTTCTCCGCGCACCCCGTCGACATCCTCGAGGACGAGGGCCTGCCCGAGCTCTTCGAGGGCCCCTTCTGGGCCGGCGAGCACCCGCTGTCGTACGCCGAGGGCGTCACCCCGGACCCGCGGGCCCTGCCCTTCCACCCGATGGAGTTCGCGGAGCAGGCGAACCGGGAAATGCTCGGCTTCCGGTACACGCACCCCCTCGCACCGACCGACCTCGACCCCGCGCGGATCCAGGTCATCGACTTCGTGCCCGCCTCCCAGCAGCAGGTCGTCCAGGCCCAGGCCGACGGTGCGCCGCAGCCCCCGGTCGAGCAGCCCGACCCCGGCTACGAGGACCGCGGCAAGGTCCGCAGCTTCTTCGGTTTCTGATCCTGGCTCAACCGTGTGACCAGTTCGATGCGTGATGCGTGATGCGCGCGTATCCTGATCTCTATGAGGACGACGCTCGACATCAGCCCCCGCGTTCTCGCCGCTGCGCGAGCGCGGGTGAACGCCGGGCTGAACACGAGCATCGGGGATGCAGTGTCGTACTTGGCCACCGTTGGACTCGAAGGCACTGCGACGAGCCCTGAGCCGTCCCGTCGCGGCCTGGTCCTGCTCCCGTCGGCGCCCGACCATGTCATCACCAACGAGATGGTCGAGGACGCGATGCTCGATGACTGAGCTCGAACTTCCGGATGTGAACGTCCTCGTCGCTCTCGTCAGCGCCAATCACGTCCATCACGACACGGCTCGCGGCTGGTTCGAGTCCACCGCACGCTTCGCCACCACACCGATCACCGAGGCCGGGCTCGTCCGGATGGCGCTGAACCGGGCCGTCATGGGGACCGCCGTCACTGCGCAGCAGGCGCTCGCGTCGCTCGCCTCCCTGCGCGCGGACGAACGTGCCGAATTCGTGCCGGACGACTCATCGCTCGCCGGCCCGTCCATCGATCTCGTGGGTCTCGCCGGCCACAAGCAGGTCACCGACCTCCATCTCGTGAACCTCGTAGCGCAACACTCGGGCGTGCTTGTCACCCTCGACACCAAGATCCGGCCCGTTCTCGCACCCGACGACCAGTCCCTCGTCCACGTCCTCCTCTGAGCCCGGGCCCGCAGCTTCTTCGGTTTCTGATCGCGGCGCGGTAGCCAGGAGTGCGGCTGCGGGGAGCGACGTTCCTTTTCGCGGTGGCCATGCCGAAACGGCATAAGCACGTCGGTGCGGCCCTCGCTCACCCGGCGAGCGCCTTGTTCGCGTTCGAGACTCCGACGAGGAGCGCGACCTCCCTCATTGACCAGGCGTTATGCGTGCGTCGCATCGCTGTTCCGCGCGACTACTGCTCCCCGCGCACAGCCGCCTCCCCGACCGTCGCCGTCCGCGCGCCGTCCTCCCGCAACGCCTCCGCGGCGGCGGACCGTCGCAGCGCGTAGGCGCCGCACAGGGCGCAGGTGACGGCGGAGACCACGCCGCCTACGAGCAGCGGCGCAGCGGGGGTGGTCACGTCGGCGATGGCGCCGAGCAACGGCGCGCCCAGGGGCGTCCCGCCGAGGAAGGCCAGCATGTAGATGCCCATCACGCGGCCGCGGTACTCGGGATCCACCGACAGCTGCATGATGCTCATCGCGGAGGTGGTGAAGGCCATCTGCAGCAGCCCGACGAGCATCAGCAGCACCGCCACGAGCCAGAACCACGGCGCCAGCCCCGCCAGCACCGAGGCCACGCCGAAGGCGCAGCCGCCCACGAGGCAGGTCCGCAACGACGCCATGCCCGTCCGCTTCGCGGCTAGCAGCGCCCCGGTGAGCGTGCCGACGGCGAGCAGCGTCGACAGCAGGCCGTAGGCGTCGGCGCCCAGGCCGAAGCCCTGGCGCGCCAGCAGCGAGAGCGCCAGCGGGAAGTTGATGCCGAAGGTGGAGACGAAGAAGACCGCGATCATCACGAGCGCCAGCTCGCGCCGCCGACGCACGTAGGCGAACCCGGCCCGCAGCTGCCCCCGCGCGCGCGGCACCGGCGGCGCGGGGAACAGCTCGCTCGCCCGCATGAGCAGCAGCGCCGCGACGATCGCCCCGGTGAACACCGCGTTCACCGCGAACACCCACCCCGTGCCCACGCCTGCGATGAGCAGGCCGGCGATCGCGGGACCCACGATCCGCGCGGCGTTGAAGACCATCGAGTTGAGGCCGATGGCGTTGGGCAGCAGCTCCGGCCCCACCATCTCGATCGTGAAGGCCTGCCGGAAGGGCCCGGCGATCGCCGTCACGCAGCCGAAGACGAAGGCCAGCACGAAGACGTGCCACAGCTGCACCACCCCGGTGAGCGTGAGCACCGCGAGCACGGCCGCGCACGCCGCCGCGGCGGTCTGGGTGAACATGAGCACCCGGCGCTTGTCGTACCGGTCGGCGAGGAGGCCCGCCCAGGCGGAGAGGAACAGCGTGGGCCCGAACTGCAGGGCCATCACCACGCCGAGCACCCAGCCGCGGCCGTGCGCGAGGTCGAGCACCAGCCAGTCCTCGGCGACGCGCTGCATCCAGGTGCCCACCAGGCTGACCGCCTGGCCGCCGGCCCAGAGCCGGTAGTTCCTCGTTCGCAGGGAAACGAAGACGCTCGGCACTCGTCCGATAGTAGTCCTAAGTTTTCCGGCGGGGTCTCAGACCAGCCCGCTGGAGAGGGCCACGACGGCCGCGAGCCAGGCCAGCACGATCGCCCCCGCGAAGCCCGCGCAGAAGAACCGCGCCACCGGCCGCCGACGGTACGCCGACAGCACCGGCACGGCCCCCGCGGTGCCCAGCACGAGCAGGAACAGGCCCAGCCACCGGTTGATCGCCATCACCCCCACGAACAGCCCGGAGAGCACGCCACCCGCGAGCATCGCCACCACCGCCGCGACGGCGGTGCCGGTGATCCACGGGGTGTAACGCGGCGCGGTCATGTGCGGGCGCGCTCGTACAGGGCCAGCGCCGCCGCGGTGGCGACGTTGAGCGAATCGGTGCCGCGCGACATGGGGATCCGCGCGCGCACGTCCGCCGCGGCCATCGTCGCGGCGTCGAGCCCCGGCCCCTCCGCGCCCACCAGGTACGCCACCCGCGACGGGTCGCCCGCGACGGCCGAGGCCACCGTCGCCTCCCCCGACGGGGTCAGCGCCACCGTCCGGAATCCGTGCTCCGCCAGCACCCCCAGGCCCGAATCCGGCCACCCGGGCGCGGGCAGGTGCGCGAACGGCACCAGCAGCACGTGCCCCATCGACACCCGCACCGCGCGCCGGTAGAGCGGGTCCGAGCACCGCGGCCCGAAGAGCACCGCGTCGGCGCTCAGGCCCGCGCCGTTGCGGAAGATCGAGCCCAGGTTCTCGTGGTCGTTGACGCCCTCGAGCACGACGACGGTGCGCGCGCCGTCGAGCAGTTCCCCCGCGTCCAGCGGCTCCGGCCGGCGGGCGGCGGCGAGCACCCCGCGGTTGAGGTGGAAGCCCACCACCCGCGCCATGAGTTCCGCGGTCACGAGGTAGCGCGGCACGTCCGGCGCCCGGCCCTCGAGGCGCGCCAGCTTGGACTCGACCCCCATGATCGCGTGCGGCACGAAGCGCGAGGCCAGCATCCGCTCCACCACCGGCACGCCCTCGGCGAGCACGATTCCGCGCGCGAGGTCGGGCCGCTTGTCCGCGGCGGACAGGTCGCGGAAGTCGCTGAGCCGCGGGTCATCCGCGTCGTGAATCGGATAAATCGGTTGCGCCGGCACCCCACCAGCCTAATATCGAACTACGTGATCGAGATCCGTACCGCGACCGAAGCCGACTGGCCCGAGATGTACGCACAGGACGTGCACGCCTTCGGCTCCCCCTTCGAAGCCGAAGCCGCCCCGCTCATCCGGCGCACCCTGGACCTGGACCGGTTCGTCGTCGCCCGCGACACCACCGACGGCGCGCTCGTCGGCGTGGCGGGCTCCTTCGCCCTCACCCTGACGGTGCCCGGCGGCGCGCAGCTCGACGCGCCCGGCGTCACCTGGGTCTCGGTGGCGCCCAGCCACCGCCGCATCGGCGTGCTGCGGAAGATGATGGACGAGTTGCACTCCCGCTACCGGGCCGCGGGCAACGCCGTCGCGATCCTCACCGCGAGCGAGGGCACCATCTACGAGCGCTTCGGCTACGGCGTCGCGACCATCGTCGACGAGGTGACGATTGCGCGCCGCACGGCCCGGCTGCGCACCCCGCTCCCCGGCCCGCTGCGCACCCGCATCACCGACGCCGCGGCCGCGCGCGAGGCCGTCGAGGACCTGTACCGCCGCTGGCACGCCGCGACGCCGGGATCGGTGTCCGCGGAGCAGTTCTGGGAGCTCTTCCACGCCGACCCGGAGTGGGCGCGCTGGGGTGGCACGGCCCGCCGGCTCCTGCTGCACCCGGACGGCTTCGTCGCCTACCGGGTGGACGAGAAGGACCGCGCGCAGCTCGACGACGTCCGGGCCCTCACCGACGAGGCCGCGGCCGACCTGTGGCAGACGGTGCTCGGGCTCGACACCTTCGACGAGGTGACCGCCGACCTGCCGCCGGATCACCCGCTGCGGGAGATGCTCGTCGATCCGCGCTCGGTGAAGGTCACCGACCACAAGGACCGGCTGTGGCTGGCCTTCCTCGACGTGCCCGCCGCCCTCGAGGCCCGGACCTACGAGTACGACGGCGATCTCGTGCTGGGCGTGGACGGCGCCGCGTACCGGCTCACCGTCGACGGCGGCGTCGCGCGCTGCCGGGCGACGAAGGAGGCACCGTCGGTCTCGCTGAGCGGGCCGACGCTCGCCGGGCTGTACCTGGGGGCGGTGTCGCCGAGCACCCTGGCGCGCGCCGGCCGGATCGCGGGCGACTGGAAGGCTCTGGGGATTTTCGTCACCGCGAGTCGGCCGGAACTCGGGACCTCGTTCTGAAAATTCGGCGTACGCCGCGATTCAATGACGGTTAAGGAACGGCCCTATCGGAATCAATCCGATAGGGCCGTTCGCTATTCGATCGGGAATCCGGGTGGATTCAGCTTTGCTTCTCTTCGGCGGCAATGAGGCCGTTGAGAATTCCCACCGCGTCGCCGAGCGTCGCGCGCTGCTCGGGCGACAGCTCGTCGAGCTTGCCGCGCAGCCACGCCTCGCGGGCCGCGGCCTCGCCGGTGATGACCTGTTCGCCCTCGTCGGAGAGGCTGACGATCACCTGGCGGCCGTCGGTGGGGTGCGGGGCGCGCCGGACCAGCCCCAGGTCGGCGAGGGACGCGATGACCCGGGTCATCGACGGCGGCTGCACGCGCTCGCGTGCCGCGAGTTGCCCGGGCGTGAGCGGCCCGTCATTCGCGAGCGCGTTGAGCGCGGAGAGCTGCGTCAAAGAGACGAGCGAATCGCGACGCCGGCCGCGGAGGTGGCGGGCGAACCGCACGGTGGCGAGAGCAAGCTCTCCCGCCAGCCGATCGTCATTGTCAGTCACGGCGTTAGAGTACATCTGAGAAGTGCAATTGCGCGCATGAACCCCGGGAGTAACGATGAACCTTCAAGGGAACGAGCCGGGAAACACCGTCACGGCACCCGAACTCCCCCGCGCCGCGACCGAGCCCCGGCCGGTCGTCATCGCCGGGACCGTTGCGTTCGCAGTGGCCCTCGTCATCGCCCTGCTCGCCCGCGGGACCTTCGGCGACGCGTGGATCGTGTGCGCGTGCGGCGTCGGCGTGGGGGCGTTCGGGGCCACCGTCCTCACCCTGCAGCGGCGGGCGGCCCTGCGCGGCGATCGGGGAGCACAGCGCGGCCTCGTGTGAGCCGCAGCACACCCAGCCCCAGAGCGACCACGAGCGCGCCGATCGCCCACCCCGCCACCACGTCGAGCAGCCAGTGCGCGGCCAGGTACACGCGGCTCAGGCCGATGGCGAACGTGCCGAGGAGCGCGGCCACGAGCGGCCACCGTCGGCCCGTGAGCGCGCAGGCGGCCACGGCGAAGGTCCCGAGGACCACCATCGAGTTCAGCGCGTGCCCGGACGGGAAGCTCTCCGACGAGATCACGACCAGCCTCGGCGGGATCGGCGGCCGCTCCCGCCCGAAGAGGGATTTGAGCACGACCATCAGCCCGAGACCGAACAACTGGGTCAGGCCGCAGTACAGCGCCCAGTCCGATCGCTTGAGGCGCACCAGCAGGTAGAGGAACCCCGCGATGCCGATCGCCCACATGGACGCGGTGTTGCCCACCGTCGTGATCACGCGCATCGCGGCGGTCAGCGGCCCCTCACGGATCGAGAGCATCCAGTCGAGCGCACCCTGATCGACGGGATTGGGCCATGCGTCGCCGTCGGTCACCACCGTCTCGACTGTACGTGGAGCACGCCGTCCGCCACGACGTACGGGACGCGGCGCTCGGCCCCGCCGACCACGACCACGAGCTCGTCGTGGACGTGCACCTCCGCCGCGTCGGGCAGTTCCCCGAGGGCCTGGGCCAGGGTGACGCCCGGGTGCGCGCCGCGCGCGAAGCGGTCGCCGGCGCTCGGGATCTCGACCGGCTCGGCGCCCGCGAGGGGAAGGTCCAGCGTGTCGGCGAGGTCCGCGGCCACGTCGAGCCCGCCGAAGACCAGCCCCGACGCGGTGAACCGCGCGCACGGCACGTCGAGCACCGCGGCGTCCTCGGCGTCGAGCACCTCCCCGTCGATGCCCCGGACCCGGGCGGGGAGCGCCGCGAGCCGGTGCCCCGCGATCGCCCGGTGCGCCGCGATCACCACGGCGGGCGACGGGGTGCGCGCGGGGTCGGCGAGCGCGTCGGCGAGCACCTGCGCGTCGGCGTCGGTGCGGACGGCGTGCAGCAGCGCCGCCCGCAGTCGCGGCGCGGCGGGGTGCGTGCACGGGTCCAGCAGCCCGGCGAAGGCCTCGTAGTCGGGCGGCCGCACCCGGCCCAGATCGGTGCGGGTGTGCAGCCACCAGGCGGTGTAGCCGTCCGGATCGTCCAGTACGCCCGGCAGTTCCGCCAGCAGCGCGTACGCGGGCTCCCAGTGCTCGACCAGATCGAGGTCGCGGACCGCGATCAGCTCGTCGGGCTCCCCCGGCAGCTGCGACCACCACTCGTCCGCGCCGTCGAGGCTCTCGTCGGGCTCGGTCGGCAGGGGCTCGCGGAGCACGCCGAAGGACCAGCCGACGCCGATGGCCCGCAGCGCCTCCGCGGGGTACCGCGCCTCGAAATCGGGGTCGACGGTGCCGTACGGGTGGTCCTCTCCGAGCACCGCGCGCAGCGGCGCGGCCGCGGCCAGCAGCTCGTCCGCGGGGTACAGCGCACCGTCGTCGCCCGGGACGGGGAGCAGGCCCAGGAAACCCGGCCCGACGGTGCCCTCGCCGATCAGGCCGAGCACGGCCGCGGTGAGTTCGAGGTCCGCGTCGGTGGCGCCGGCCTCCCAGTCGATGCGGCCCACCTCCTCGCGCAGCGCGGGATCGCCGAGCAGGTCCGCGGGGCTCAGCCGCCGCGCGCCCGCCCGCTCCAGCAGCGGGTGCGCCGCCGCGGGGTGCACGATCCGCGCCCAGGTGACCAGCGCCAGCGCATCGGCGTCGCCGGCCACGAGGCTCGCGCCGCGCGCCCCGGTGACCACGCGGCCGTCGGCGAGCGGGACGGGCAGGGCGCCCAGGTCGTCGGCGGAGAGCCGCGCGGCGTCGAGGGCGGCGTACAGCTCGCCGTACCAGGCCGGATCGCGGTCGCGCGGCACCGCGTCGGCGAGGTCCGCCGCGGTCAGCTCGCGGGCGCCGAGCGCCACCAGGCGCGCCGCGTCCGGCGCCGACGAGTACTCGGGCGGGACCAGCGGAAGCGCCTCGCACAACAGAGTATTCAGCTCGGCGGTGAGCCCGGGCAGCACCGCGGCGCGGTCGGGGCGCAGCCGCGCACCGTCGGGCCCGGGGACCCAGGCGTGCCCGCGCAGCTCGTCGTCGATCGCCTCCCGCAGCAGGGCGTCGACGGGGCCCGCCGGCGGCCGGCGCGGCGGCAGCAGCGGCATCGGGTCGGGCTGCGCGGCGACGAAGGCGGCGTAGCCGCGGGCGGCGAGCGCGACGTCCGCGCCGGGGTGCAGGCGGCGCCGGTCGGGCGTGGTCGGCAGGTCGGCGATGACCCGCACGGGCAGGGTCAGCGGCTCGTCGGTGCGGGTGGGCGCGTGCAGGAACCGTGCATCGGCGCCGATCACCCAGCGCGCGTGCGGCCCGTGTCCGGTGACGAGGTCGGGGGTTTCGAACCGCTCGTCGCCGACGGTGACCGCCGCGAGCGCGGGCAGGTCCAGCAGGAGGTCCGCGGCCTGGTCGGCGAACTCGGCGAGCAGCGCGGGGTCCGCGCCGACGAGCACGACCTCGGTCGCGAAGCCCGCGCGCGGCGGCGCGGCGACGGGGTACGGCAGGCGCATCGCGGCGACCTCGTCGAGGCCGGAATCGGCGCGCGAGCGCTCCGCGGAGAAGGCGATGCCGCCGCCCGTCGACCGGATCTCGACGTGGTCGGTCACCGTCAGGACGGCGGCGAAGCCGACCCCGAACCGGCCGATGGAGGCACCGTCGGACTTGGGCGAGACGCGCAGCGCGGCGAGGGAGGCGACCCCGGACTTCGACAGCGGTGCGCCGGTGTTGGCGACGTGCACCCCGTCGGCCTCGGCCCAGACGGCCAGTTCGCCGGGGATCCCGGCGGCGGTGGCGGCGTCGGCGGCGTTCTGCGCCAGCTCGACGGCGACGCGGTCGCGGTAGCCGACGGTGACCAGGTCCCGCTCGGCGGCGAGGTCCTCGGCCGCGCGGGTGGGTGAATCGCGCCACGCGGCGAGGGTCGCGCGGCGCAGCGCGGCGGTACCGAACGGATCGGCGGCCATGTCAGGCCTGCTCGGCGGGAACCTTCTCGACGGCGCCGTCGTCGTAGGGCTCGTACGCGGGGCTCCCCTGGCCCGACGGTGCCGTGACCGAGGAGTGCGCGCCGCAGCCGTAGTGCGCGTGCACGACGCGGCCGTCGGCCGAGTACTCGTTGCCGCAGGCGCCGAAGGCCGCGCCCAGCGCGCCGGCCAGCGGCAGGAAGAAGGCGCAGTCGCCGCAGTGGTAGCGGGTGGAGCGGGCCATCTCGGACTCCGGGCCGAAGTCGCCGGCCAGCCAGCGCTCGGCGGCCTCGATCCGGCCGATCCGCGACATCACGCGCTCGAGGTTCACGCCGATCTCGCCGGCGACGTCGTCCACGGCCGGGTCGCCGGACAGGGCGTGACCGGGCTCGATGCGCACGTCGTTCTCGCGGGGCGGCAGCGTGTCGCCCGGGGCGAGGTCGCCCGCGCGGATCCGCTCCTCCCACGGCACCCACTCGGGGGCGGTGAGCGAACCGGGGCCGGGCAGCAGCGCGGTCTCGGAGACCGTCAGTTCCCCGCCGGGCGTCGCTGCGATCACCGCGCACCATTGCCAGCCGCGGTACGCGGGTACGTCGGCCTCGAAGTAATGGGCCACCGCGAACTCGTCCTCGACCACGGTGGCGACGTGCGCGCCCACCCGGGCGCCCTCGTCGGCCTCCAGTACGGCGCGCGCGAGGTCGACCGCGGCGCCTGACTGCAATGCGGAACTCACCCGTCCGATTGTGCCGGATGGCGGGCGCGCAGGTGCAGCCGGGCGGCACACGCCCCCGAAGACGGCACCGCCGCGGATGCGGAACAATGGTCGGTGTGAGCGGTCATCCGGGGCAACAGCAGTATCCCCCCGACGAGCCCCGGCGCCGTCCGGGGTCGACGCCGCATGCCCACAGCGGGCAGTCCGTGCGGCAGGGGGCGGGCGGCGATGCGCGCCCGCAATACACCTCCAACCACCACCTACCCCCGCTCGAGGACACCCCGTCCGCCGCCGACCGGCGCGCGGCCGAGGACGAGCAGCGGCGGATGCCGCGCAAGATCACGGTCACCCGGGTGGCGGCGATGCGCAGCCGCGAGATCACCGAGGCCGGGATCGCGAAGTGGCATCAGGCCACCAAGGCCGACGGTGCCGACAAGTCCGGCCTGACCGCCCTCACCTACCCGGTCATCCTCAACAACGCGGTCGACGCCGCGATGATGGTGGCGCTGGCGAACACCCTGTTCTTCGCTGCGGCGCAGGCCGAGTCGAAGTCGAAGGTCGCCCTGTACCTGCTGGTGAACATCGCGCCCTTCGCGATCATCGCGCCGTTCATGGGGCCGCTGCTGGACCGCATCCAGCACGGGCGCCGGGTGGCGCTGGCCGCGTCCTTCGGGATCCGCGTCGCGCTGGCGGTGCTGCTCATCACGAACTGCGAGTACGACCCGATCGCGAACACCGTCAACTTCGATCCGTGGGTGCTCTATCCCTGCGCGCTCGCGATGATGGTGATGAGTAAATCCTTCTCGGTGCTCAAATCCGCGGTGGTGCCGCGGGTGATGCCGCCGTCGATCGACCTGGCCCGGGTGAACTCGCGGCTCACCCTGTTCGGCCTGGTCGTGGGCTCGGGCGTGGGCGGCGCGATCGCCGCGGGCGCCGAGTTCGGGCTCAGCCGGATGCTGCACATCCCCGGCGGCATGTACGCGCTCATGGTGTTCGCGGTGCTCGGCGCCGTGATGTGCATGCGCATCCCGAAGCGGGTCGAGAGCACGGCGGGCGAGGTGCCCACCACCCTCTCGTACACGGGCGCGATGGCGCGCGACGCGGAACGGCAGGCGGACCGCGGGCAGGACACGGAGAGCGGGCGCGCGAAGCTCGGCGCGGCGTTCAAGAACCTGCGGGTGCCGCTCGGCCGCAGCGTGGTCACCGGGCTGTGGGGTAACACCACCATCCGCGTGCTCACCGGCTTCCTCACGCTCTACATCGCCTTCTACAGCAAGGCCGAGCAGGCGGCGGGCGGTTCCGCCACCGAGTCCCTGCTCATGATCGGCGCGGTCGGCGCCGCCGCGGGCATCGGCAACTTCATCGGCAACGGCATCGGCGCCCGGCTGCAGCTGCCGCGGCCCGCGCGCATCGTCGTGCAGGCGACGGTCGCGGCCACCGTCGGCGCGATCGTCGCGGCGGTCTTCGGCAACCTCGTCGTCATCGCCGCCGTGACCTTCGTCGCGTCCGGGGTGTCCGCGCTGGGCAAGGTCTCGCTCGACGCGTCCATCCAGGACGACCTGCCCGACGAGTCCCGCGCCTCCGCCTTCGGCCGGTCCGAGACGGCGCTGCAGCTCGGCTGGGTCGGCGGCGCCGCGCTCGGCGTGCTGCTGCCGCCGACGCTGTGGATCGGCTTCGCGACCGTCGCCGCGATCATGGTCGTCGGCACCGTGCAGACGGTGCTGACCTACCGCGGCGGCTCGCTGATCCCGAACTTCGGCGGCAAGCGGCCGGAACACGTCCCACCCACGATGAACGGTGTCTGAAGATGATCAAGCCCAGCCCGAAGCTCCTCCTCGCCGGCGCGGTGTTCGCCGTCGCCGCGGCGGTGCTGTTCGCCTTCACGATCGTCGCCGGGCTCGAGAAGCGGGATGAGCCGAAGCCCCGGCCCACGCTGCAGGCGACCGTCGGGGACCGCATGCTCAACGTCGCTCCGATGCAGTTCTGCACCAACGTCCAGGCGTCGGCGTGCGACACCGCGCAGCGCCCGGTGAAGCTGCCGGTGGAGTTCGGCCAGGCGATCGTCATCTCGCTGCCCGAGTACATCACCGAGCGCCCCTGGTTCCTGACGGTGCAGCGCTACGACGCGAAGCGCGGCCAGGCGAAGCTCGACACGATCACCCACGTCGATCCCGCCGAGGCGACGCTCGTGCTCAAGTCGACCGAGGACCTGTGGGTCGCGGCCGTCGAGATCAACGTCCCGTCGCAGTACCAGGACGCGTCGGGCAACCTCATCGCGCAGGCGGTCTGGGGCATCGACACGACGCCCGACAGCGTCTCCAAAGACTTCGCGCTGGTCCAGAAGCCATGACCGGCGGCGAGAGCGTCATCCTGCTGTTCGTCATCGCGGGCACGCTGGCGCCGATCGTCCTCGCCGTCGTGGTCCGGCGCCGGCAGAAGTCGGGCCGCTGGCGCGGCGGCTTCACTCCCGGCTACGACCCGACGACCGACAACTGGGCGACGCGGGTGAACGACCCTCCGCCCGCGAATCCCGACCAGTCCGAGATCCGCGACCGCCGCGAGTTCTGAGCCTCACCCGGTCCGGTCCGCCCGCCCCGGCAGGCGGAGTGCGGGGACGACGCCGAGCACGGTGACCGCCGCCATCACCCAGAACGCCGGGTGCAACGCGGCCTCGGCGGGGCCGTGGGCGAGACCCGCGTGCAGGACGACGGCCACCGCCGCGACGCCGATCGCGCCGCCGAGCTGCTGCGCGCCGCGGGTGAACATCGAGGCGTGCGGGAACTGATCGCGCGAGAGCCCGGTGTACGCCGACGACAGGATCGGGACGAGCACCGCGCCGAGGCCCAGTCCGCGCGCGAACAGCACGAGCGCGAGCACGACCGGGCTCGTGCCGGCCGTGACGAAGGCGAAGGGCACCGTCGCGGCCGCCATCAGCGCGATCGCCGAGACGGCCACCGGACGCGGACCGAAGCGGTCCACCAGCCCGCCGACGAAGAACCGCGGCACGAACGCCCCGACGGCCTGGGGCGCGAGGAGCAGGGCCGTCGCGAGCGCGCCGTCGCCGCGGACCGTCTGCCAGTACAGCGGCATCAGGAACATCGTCCCCATGAGCGCGCCGCCCACAGCGAGACTCGCCAGCGTCGACGCGGCGACGGTCGGGATGCGCACCAATCGCACACGCACGAGGGCGCGGTCCCCCACCCGCGCCGCATGCACCCCGAACGCCGCGATCAGCGCCGCCCCGGACACCACGAACAGCAGAAGGACGCCCGACGTGCCGCGCTCCGCCAGCTCCGCGAGCCCGTAGAAGGTGAGGACGATCCCGGGGGCGAGCAGCGCCAGGCCGGTGCGGTCCAGCGGCGGAACGGCGCTCGTCGGCGCATCGTCCGGCAGCACCCGCAGCGCCGCCACGACGGCGAGCAGGCACAGCGGGACGTTGATCGCGAACATCCAGCGCCAGTCCGCCCAGTGCAGCAGCGCGCCGCCCACGACGGGGCCGATCAGGGGCCCGAGCGCGATGGGCACGCCGAGCGCGGCGGTGACCCGCGCGACCGAGCCGCCGCCGGCCGCGCGCACGGCGATCGTCTGCATGTTCGTCATCAGCACGCCGGCGGCGGCGCCCTGCAGCGTGCGGAAGACGATGAGGCTCACCGGACTCCAACTCGCGGCGCAGAGCGCGGAGCCGACGGCGAAGACGACGAGCGCCGCCACCCACAGGCGCCGGCCCCCGAGGCGGGCGTCGAGCCATCCGCACAACGGGATCGAGACGACGAGCGCGAGCAGATAGGAGGTGCTCACCCACTGGATGGTGGCGATGTCGGCGCGCAGGTCGAGCACCAGCGTGTGCACCGCGATGGTCAGCATCGTCGTGTCCAGGATCGGGGCGAAGACGCCGACGACGAGGGTTGCGATGAGGGCGCGCATCGAGCGCGTCGAGGTCGCCACATTAGATACAGTCACGTATCTAATGTGCGCCATGTTGATAAGATACGCAAGTGGACTCAAAGTCGGATGCGCCGCGCACCCGCCGACGCGGCGCGGCGCTCGAAGAGGCGATCCTGGACGCGGCGTGGGACCAGCTGACGGAGGGCGGCTACGGCGACTTCACCCTGGAGGCCGTCGCCGCCCGCGCCGGAACGTCGCGGTCGGTCTTGTACCGCCGCTGGCCCGGCCGGGTGGAACTGCTGCGCGCCGCGTTCGCGCACCTGGGCGGCACCCCCGTCGCACCGCCGCCCGCGACCGGCTCCCTGCGCGGCGACGCGATCGCGCTCCTCACCGCCATGTCCGACCACCGCGTCGAGCTGATGATCCTGCTGCAGACGCGCCTCGGCGGGTTCTTCGCCGAGTCCGGCGACTCCCCCGAGGACGTGCGCGAACTCATGGTCGGGCCGCGTGCCGGGTCGATGCAGGAGGCCGTCACCCGGGCGATCGGGCGCGGCGAGGTCGACCCGGCACGGGTCACCGACCGGATCGTGCGCCTACCCGCCGACCTGGTGCGACACCAGATGGCGATGACACTGCGCCCCGTGCCGCCCGAGGACATCGCCGAGATCGTGGACGACTGCTTCCTGCCGCTGCTGGCGACCCGAGCGGCCGGAGCGGGGACCTAGGAGTCCAGCTCGCGGGCGATCTCGCGAAGCACCTTGGCGATCTGCTCGGAGGCCTTGCGGTCCGGGTAACGGCCCTTGCGGAGCTCGGGCTGCACGCCCACGTCGAGCAGCTGGATCATGTCCTCGATCAGCACGTTCAGGTCCTCGGCAGGCCGACGGTTCGCCGCCGGGCGACGGCCGCGCTGGGCGCCCGCGGCGGCGCCGCGCGAGACGCTGGGGGCCGGCTCGAGCACGGTCACCGTCAGCGCCTGCGGGCCGCGACGTCCGGCGGCCATGCTGAACTCGACGCGCTGCCCCTGCTTGAGCCCGTCGGTACCGTCGGGCAGCGCGGAGGAACGGACGTACACGTCCTCCCCGCCCTCCTGGGAGAGGAAGCCGAAGCCCTTGTCCGTGTCGTACCACTTGACCTTGCCGGTAGGCACCGTCATCACCCGCTCTGCACTAAGAACAACAAAACGCGCCCCGCGAACGGCGGGACGCACTGCGACTAGTCTAGAGGAATGGGCAAGTTCGTTTCCGTCGCCGTCTCCGCCGCGATCGCGCTGTTCGCGATCGGGCTGATCGCGATCGCAGCCCTCTTCCTGACGCCGCTCCTCGCGGACGGCACCACGGCCCCCACCTGGGTGTACGCCCTCACGCCGCTCGCGCCCGTCGGATTCCTCGTCGGCGTGGTCGCGGTGATCCTCGGCGGCCGCGCCGGAGACGGCGAGCCCCGGCCATGAGGCCGCTGGTCGACCGCTACGGGCGCGTCGCACGCGACCTCCGGGTCTCCCTCACCGACCGGTGCAACCTGCGGTGCACCTACTGCATGCCCGCCGAGGGCCTGCCCTGGCTCGCCAACGACCACGTCCTGACGGGGCCGGAGATCGACCGGCTCATCACCATCGGCGTCCGCGACCTCGGAATCACGGAGATCCGATTCACCGGCGGCGAGCCGCTGCTGCGCGCCGACCTCGACCGCATCGTCGCGCACGCCGCGGCGCTGGAGCCGCGGCCCGAGATCTCGCTGACCACGAACGGGCTGTCGCTGGCCCGGCACGCGGCCAAGCTCGCCGGGGCCGGCCTGGACCGCGTCAACGTCTCCCTCGACACCGTCGACCGGGAGGCGTACGCGAAGGTCACCCGGCGCGATCGCCTCGACGACGCCCTGGCCGGCCTGCGCGCGGCCGCCGACGCCGGCCTCACCCCGGTGAAGGTCAACGCCGTCCTCGGCCCCGGGCGGCTCGACGACGCGCGCCCCCTGCTGCGGCTCTGCCTCGACGCGGGCTACGAGCTGCGGATCATCGAGCACATGCCGCTCGACGCCGACCACACCTGGGACCGGAACACCATGATCACGGCCGAGCACATCCTGGCCGAGCTGCGCCGCGAGTTCACCCTCACGCCCGACGGGGAGCCGCGCGGCAGCGCGCCCGCCGAGCGCTTCCTGGTCGACGGGGGTCCGTCGACGGTGGGCGTCATCGCCTCGGTCACGCGGCCCTTCTGCGGCGACTGCGACCGCGTGCGCCTGACGGCCGACGGCCAGATCCGCACCTGCCTGTTCGCCGCCGACGAGACCGACCTCAAGCCGCTGCTCCGCGGCGGCGCGCCCGACGAGGAGATCGCCGACGCGTGGCTCGCCGCGATGCTGGGCAAGCAGGCCGGCCACGGCATCGATGACCCGTCCTTCCTACAGCCCGCCCGTCCCATGAGCGCGATCGGGGGCTGACGGAGTGCTGATCCGCTATTTCGCCGCCGCGCGCGCCGCGGCCGGCGTGCCGGAGGAGACCGTGCCGGTGCCCGACGGCGCGACGGTCGCCGATGTCGCCGACCTCCTCGCCGCGCGCCACCCCGAGCTGGGCCGCGTGCTCACGCGCTGCAGCTTCCTGCTCGACGAGGTGGCGGTGCGGGACGTCGCGGCGCCCGCGGCCGGCGCGATGCTCGACGTGCTGCCGCCGTTCGCCGGCGGCTGATCCGTACGCGTACACCGAGTGACATCAGTCACACATCGCAAAATCACGGTCCGGTAACGGTTGGGCCACGGGGCGGGTTCTGTTACCGTCGCTGAGGGCCGCAGCAGCAGCCACCCGATCGTCCGCAGCGCAGAGCTTCGTCCAGCGTCCGATTCGGGAAATGCACCACGATCTACACCTGGACGAAGGCGGAGGAACCATCCGCGGCCGCAAGGCCGCAGGGCACACGCCCTAGGGGTCAAGCCGGGCAACCGGCCGAGCAGCCTCTCGCTCGAACCCGACAGCTAACTTCGCACGCGCGTAGAGAGGAAAGACTTCACACGATGACCGGTCGTCACCGCAAGCAGTCCACCACCAGCCTGAGCGCCGCGAAGATCGCGGCCGCGGGCGCGATGCTGGGTGGCGCGGGTCTCGCGCTCGCCGCCCCCGCCGCGAACGCCGCCCCCGATTCCCAGTGGGACACCGTCGCCGCGTGCGAGTCCGGCGGCAACTGGGCCATCAACACGGGCAACGGCTACCACGGTGGCCTGCAGTTCAGCCCGTCCACCTGGGCCTCGTACGGCGGCACGCAGTACGCCCCCACCGCCAACCAGGCCAGCCGCGCGCAGCAGATCGCGATCGCCGAGAAGGTCCTCGCCGGCCAGGGCAAGGGCGCATGGCCCTCCTGCGGCACCGGCCTCGGCTCGCCGACCCCGCGCACCGTCTCCCCGACGGACACCGGCGCCACCAAGCCGGTCGCGAAGCCCGTCAGCAAGCCCGCCGCCAAGCCGGCGACGAAGCCCGTCGCCAAGCCGGTCGCGAAGCCCGCTGCCAAGCCCGTCGCCAAGCCGGCGGCGAAGCCCGTCGCCAAGCCCGCGGCGAAGCCCGTCGCGCAGGCCGGCCAGTCGGTCAACTCGCAGTACATCAACCAGGTCATCTCGCAGGCCCAAAGCGGCGGCCAGCAGGTCGACCCGGCCGTGCTCGCCATGCTGCAGCAGGCCGCGGCCAAGGGCTACTGAGCCCACCCGCACCACGTACGTCCCGAGAGGGGTCGCCGGCATCACGCCCGGCGGCCCCTTTCGGCGTTCTCGGCCCGAAATCTTGCGCGCACGACGACACCCGAGGACCACAGATACAGATCGTTTTGCATTCGCACACGATCTGCTAGGTTCACATCGGTCGTATTCGTGAACGCAAAGTTCAGCAGGGAAGAGAGCTACCGATGATCGCTCGCCACCGCTCCTCGCGCGCCGTCGGCACAGTCGCCGCGGTCAGCGCACTGATCGCCGCCGCGGGCCTCGTCGTCGCAGCTCCCGCCGCAGCCGCCCCCGGCTGCCCCTGCAGCCCCACCGTGCCCGTCCCGACCCCGGGCGCGCCCGCGAAGCCCGTGGCCGCGAAGCCCGCGCCCGCCAAGCCCGCAGCAGCCAGGCCCGCGGGCGTGCCGGGCGGCACCGGCGCCGTGAACGTCCCCGGCGTCGGCGCGGTGGCCGTTCCCGGCCTGGGCGGCGTCGGAACCGGCACGGGCGTCGTCGCGCCCGGTGGCCGCACGGGCGGCGCGGCCGTTCCCGCCGGCGTCGCCGTGCCCGCCGGCATCGGCGGCGCGACAGTCCCCGCCGCCACGGGCTCCACCCGCCCCGCCGGCACCGGCGCCGCGGCCGTTCCCGCGGGCACCGGCGCTGCGAACGTCCCCACGGGTCGCGTGGGCGGCGTCCCCGTCCCCACCGGCATCGGTGGCGTGGCCGTCCCCGCCGGCATCGGCGGCGCAGCGATCCCGGTCGTCGGCGGCACGGCCATCCCGGCCGGCATCGGCGGCGCAGCCATCCCCGCCGGCATCGGCGGCGCGGCGATCCCGGTCGTCGGCGGCACGGGCTTCCCGATCGCCACGGCGAACGGCATCGGCAGCACCGGCGGCGTCACCACGAACGGCGCGGGCGCGCGCGGCGTGGGCAGCGCGGCGGGCGTCGGCACGAACGGCGTCGGCACGGGCGCGGGTGCGCGGGGCATCGGCAGCGCGGCGGGCGTCGGCACGAACGGCATCGGCGCGCAGGGCCTGACGGCCTCGGTCGGCATCCCCGGCATCGTCGTCCCGGGCTCCGGCGTCACGCCGGTCCGCCCCGTCGTCCCCGCGACGCACCGGCGGTAGCCCGCCGGTCGCCCCGGGCGCCTCGACGCCCCCTGATCACCCGAGCTCGTGCGGCCCCACAAAGGTCGGCGCGGGCCCGGATCCGGTGACCACGTAACGAGAACCGGCACCGAGTGGGTCGGCGGCTACGCGCTGCCGACCCACTCGTCTGTTCCGTCCCGGAACAGCTGGTGCTTCCACACGGGCAGCGCCTCCTTGACCGCGTCGACGACCCTCGCGCAGGTCGCGAACGCCGCCGCGCGGTGATCGGCCGACACCGCGACGACGAGCGCCGCATCGCCGATCGCGAGCGGGCCCACGCGGTGCGACACCGCGACCGCTCGCACGCCCTCGGCGGCGTCCGCCTCGCGCTGCACGACCTCCGCGATGACGCGCTCCGCGGTGGGGTGCGCCGAGTACTCCAGGCCCGTCACGCCACGGCCGCCGTCGTGATCGCGCACGGCGCCGATGAAGCCCACGACCGCGCCGGCCTCGGGCCGCGTCACGGCCGCCTCGTGGGCGGCCAGGTCGATCGGCTCCTCGGTCACCCGGGCGAAGACGACCTCCGCCGTGGGCTTGTCAGCCATGGTCGCCGCCGCGGATCTGGTCCAGCGCGTGCGCCAGGACGCCGTCTAGCACGGCGAGGCCGTCGCGGACCCCGCCCGACGAGCCCGGCAGGTTCACCACCAGCGACGAGCCGGCGACGCCCGCGAGCCCGCGGCTGAGCACCGTCGTCGGTACGTCCGGCAGGCCCGACGTGCGGATCGCGTTGGCGAGGCCCGGGATCTCGAACGTGAGCGCGCCGCGCGTCTCCTCGGGGGTGCGGTCGGAGGGCGTGAGTCCCGTGCCGCCGGTGGTGAGCACGACGGCGTCGCCGCGGCGGACGGCGGAGCGGATCGCGGCGCCCACCTCCTCGCCGTCGGGCACCACGACGGGCCCGTAGACCTCGAAGCCGCGCTCGCCGAGCCACGCCGCGATGGCGGGCCCGGTGGTGTCCGCGCGCTCGCCGAGGGCGGCACGGGTGGAGGCGACCACGACGGTGGCGCAGCGGTCGCGGGACGGGCGGAGCGGTTCAGTCATCTGATCTCTCCCAGTGGCCGGTCTTGCCGCCGTCCTTGGTGAGCACGCGGACGTCCGTCATGACGGCGGCGGGGTCGAGGGCCTTGACCATGTCGTGCAGGGTCAGCCCGGCCACCGCGACGGCCGTGAGCGCCTCCATCTCGACGCCCGTCCGGCCGGTGCAGCGCACGGTGGCGGTGACGGCGATCTCCGCGCCCGACGGTTCCAGGTCAACGGTCACGCCGGAGATCGGCAGCGGGTGGCACAGCGGGATCAGGTCGGCCGTGCGCTTGACCGCCATGATGCCCGCGATGCGGGCGGTGGCGAGCACGTCGCCCTTGGGGACCGCACCGTCGGCGATCGCCGCGACGACGGCCTCGGTGGTACGGAAGGTCCCGGCCGCGACCGCCGTGCGGGCGGTGACGGCCTTGCCGGACACGTCGACCATGCGGGCGGCACCCGCATCGTCGACGTGTGTCAGCTTGTCGGTCAGCGGTTGATCCGGGTCGACGGGTGCACGTACGGGATGTGCTGCTGGGGGAACTCCAGCTCGCCGAACGGCGACATCGCGCCGACCACCGGGGCGGCCAGCTCGTTCACGGCGTGCTCGGCGTGGCCGTCGGCGGCCTGCGGCCAGCCGTTGTCGACGTAGCCGGGCTTCTTCGCATTCGAGGTCTCAGACACGCCGCTATTCTGACATGCCCCGGTGTCTAGGCTGTATCGGTGAGCAGTAATACGTCGTCGACGGGGCCCGCGGCGTGGCTGCGCGAGCGCACCGACGCCGAGATCGCGGCGCTGCTCGACGCCCGGCGCGACGTCGCGACGCCCGTCCCCGCCGGTTTCGCCGTGCTGGCGAGCCGCCTGAACAGCCCGTCGTCGCTGGGCCGCGTCGCAGAGCGCCTCACCCTGCCGGACCTGGCCGTCCTCGAGCTGCTCCTCGCCGAGCCGCTCGACGCCGACGCCCTCGCCCGCCGCCTCCGTGGCCGCGCGCTGAAGAAGCAGGTGCTGGCGTCGGCGGACAAGCTCCGCGGCCTGGCGCTGGCCTGGGGCGACGACGTCCTGCACACCACGGCCGCCGCCCGCGAGGCGCTGCCGTGGCGCTCGACCCAGCTCACGACGCCGCCGGACCTCGACGCCATCGACGCCGCCCTGGCCGCCGCGGGCCCCGACGAGCGCGCCCTGCTGGACCGCCTGGCCGAGGGCTCTCCGCTGGGCCGCACCGCCGCGGCGGGCCCCGGCACCTCCCCCGACCACCCGGTGCAGCGCATGCTGGCCTCGGGGCTGCTCGCGCGCGTCGACCACCAGACCGTCGAGCTGCCGTGGGAGGTCCGCGCTCGCTTGCGGGGCGAGCTCCCCCTGGGTGCCTCCCTCAAGCCGCCCGTGCTCGACGGTCCGCCCGTGCCCGGCGCCGACGGAGCCGGCGCGGTCGCGGCACTGGAATTGCTGCGGCACGCCGACGACGTGCTCGACGTGCTGGGCGCCGTCCCGGCGCAGCGGGTGAAGGCCGGCGGCATCGGTATCCGCGAGTTCCGTCGCGTCGCGAAGGCGGCGGGCCTCGCGGAGGACCGCGCCGCCCTCCTCCTGGAGCTCCTCGCCGCGGCCGCGCTGATCGCCGAGGGCGAGCTCGACGGCGAGGAGGATTCGGTCTTCGCCCCGACCGTCGCCGTCGACGAGTGGCTGCGCGCCGCGCCCGCCGACCGCTGGGCGCTGCTCGCCCGGACGTGGTTGGAGCTGCGCCGGCAGCCCGCGCTGATCGGCACCCGCGGCGAGGAGGGCATCGTCGGGCCCCTGCACCGGGCGGCGCGCAGCACCGTCGCCCCGCAGGACCGCGCGGCCGTGCTCGAGGCCCTGGCCCTCGCCCCGCCGGGTGCCGCGCCCGCGGCGCCCGACCTGCACGCCGCCCTCCGGTTCGCGCACCCGTCCTGGTACCGCCGGCTCACGCTGGACGCGGTCGCCGACATCGTCGCACAGGCGCAGGTGGTGGGCCTGGTCGCCGGCGGCGCCCTCACCTCCGCGGGCCGCGCGGCCCGCACCACCGACCCCGCGCAGGCCATGGCCGCGGCGCTGCCGAAGCCCGTCGAGGAGTTCCTGCTCCAGGCCGACCTGACGCTGACCATTCCGGGTCCCACGACGCACGACTTCGCGGCGGCGGTCGCCCTCGTGGCGGATCTCGAGTCGGCGGGCGGCGCCGCCGTGTACCGCGTCACGGACGCCTCGGTGCGCCGCGCGCTCGACGCCGGCCGCACGTCTGCGGAGGTGCACGCCTTCTTCGTCGCGCACTCGGTGACGCCCGTGCCGCAGGGCCTGACGTACCTGGTCGACGACGTCGCGCGGCGGCACGGCGCGCTCCGGGCGGGCGTCGCCGGTTCCTTCCTGCGCTCCGACGATCCGGCGCTCGTCGCCGCGGTCCTCTCCTCCCCTGCCGCGGAGGCACTCGCGCTGCGGGCCGTCGCGCCGACGGTGCTCATCGCCCAGGTCCCGCTGTCGGATCTGGTCGCAGGGCTCGCGGCCGCCGGTTTCAACGCCGCCGCCGAGGACTCGCGGGGCGTCGTCGTCGACCTGCGGCCCGCCGCGATCCGCCTGCCGTCGCCGCGCCCCCGTCCCCCGGCCGCACAGCCCACGCTCGATCAGCTCGCCGACGCGGCGGTGCAGATCCGGCGGCAGGACGCCCCGTCGGACGACGGTCCCCGCACGTCCGGCCCGGAGCTGATGGCGCTGCTGCAGTCCGCGGCGGGCGAGGGCACACCGGTGCGGCTGGGCTACGTCGACGCGAACGGGGTGTTCACGCGGCACGTCGTAGTGCCCGAGTCCGTGCGGCACGGGCAGCTCGCCGCGCTCGACGGTGACGCGACCCGCCGGTTCGCCCTGCACCGCGTGACCACCGCGGAGCCGGTGGAGTAGCTCAGACCAGCTCGCCGCGCTTGCGGGTGAGGTACGCGCGCTCGGCGGAGTTGCCGGTGGCCGCGATCGCCGCGTCGTAGGCGTCCTTCGCCTCCGCGGTGCGCCCGAGCTTCCGCAGCAGGTGCGCCCGGGTGGCGTGCCAGGCGTGGTAGCCGTCCAGCGGCAGCGGATCGACCAGCGCCAGCGCGACCTCCGGCCCGTCGAGCTCGGCGACGGCGATCGCCCGGTTGAGTCGCACGATCGGGGATGCGTCGATCATCAGCAGCTGGTCGTACAGTGCCACGACCTGCGAGTAGTCGACGGTGTCGGCGCTCGGGGCGTCGGTGTGCACGGCGCCGATCGCGGCGAGGATCTGGTACCGGCCGGGGTGGTTGATCGCGAGGCACTCGCGGACCAGACCGTGCCCCTCGGCGATGGCGGCGCGGTCCCAGCCGGCGCGGTCCTGCTCGTCGAGCGGCACGAGCTGCCCGCCGCGGACCCGCGCCGCGCGGCGGGCCTCGGTGAGCAGCATCAGCGCGAGCAGGCCGGTGGCCTCGGGGTCCTCGGGCAGCAACGCCCGCAGGAGCCGGGCGAGCCGGATCGCCTCCCCGGTCAGCTCCGCGCGGATCGGCTCGCCCTCGCCGGTGGCGAGGTAGCCCTCGTTGAAGACGAGGAACAGCACCGTCAGCACCCCGTCCGTGCGGTCGGGCAGGTCGGCGGCGGCCGGCACGCGGTACGGGATGCGGGCGGCGGCGATCTTCTTCTTGGCACGGGTGATGCGCTGGCCCATCGTGGTCTCGGGCACGAGGAAGGCGCTCGCGATCTCCGGCACCGTCAGGCCGCCGAGCAGGCGCAGGGTGAGGGCGACCCGGGCCTCGGGGGCGAGCGCCGGATGGCAGCAGGTGAAGATCAGCCGCAGCCGGTCGTCGTCGACCGCGCCGGTGGGTTCGGGGTCGGAGTCGTCGTGGATCATCTCGGCCGCCCTGTGTTTGGCGTCGCGCCGGCTCTCGCGCCGGATCCGGTCGATCGCGCGGTTGCCCGCGGTGGTGGTGAGCCAGGCGCCGGGGTTCGGCGGGATGCCGGACTCGGGCCACCTCTCGGCGGCGGCGAGGATCGCCTCGCCCGCCGCCTCCTCGGCGATCGTGATGTCGCCGAAGCGGCGGACGAGCGAGGCGATGACCCGGCCGTACTCCTCGCGGAAGACCCGGTCGAGCGCGGTGCCGGCGTCGGTCACGCCAGCCCGTCGAAGGCGCGGACCTCGACGGTGCCGCCGCAGGCCTTGGAGCCCTCGGCGGCGAGCCGCAGCGCGACGTCGAGGTCGGGGGCGTCGACGACCCAGAAGCCGCCGATGAGCTCCTTCGACTCGAGGTACGGGCCGTCGGTGATGATCGGCTTGTCGCCGCGGCCGTCGACGACGGTGGCGGTGGTCGCCTCGGCGAGCCCGCCCGCGAACACCCAGTAGCCGTCGGTCTTGAGCTGCTCGTTGAAGGCGTCGGTCCGCGCGAAGGCCTCCTCCATCGCCTCCTTGGTGCCGTAGTCGCCGAACTCGCTCCGCTCGACGGGGCCGTGCACGGAGAGCAGGTAGTGCGTCATGGTGGTTCCTCTCGGTCGTCGGGCGGCCCCGGTGGCCGCCCTTCACCCTCACTACGAACGCAGGCGTACCGATACGACACCACCCCCGGAAGCTCTTCGCAGCGCCGATGTCGAAATCCGTCGGCCCCGTTCGTGGAAGGGGTAGGACGCGCCCACCCCGGGCACCGTCACCACCGCTGAGGAGCACGCCATGAGCACCACCGCCACCACCACCGCGCCCGCCCGCACCGACCGCCTGCCCGTGTGGAAGCACGGCATCGGCGCCGCAGTCGTCGCGTCGGTCGCCACCACCGCGATCGCCGCGGTCGCGTCCGCCGCCGGCGTCACCTTCGCCGGGCCCGACGGTTCCGCCATCCCCCTGCTCGGGTTCGCGCAGCTCACGATGATCTTCTCGCTGATCGCCACAGGCATCGCCGCGGTGCTCGCGCGCCGTGCGCGGCACCCGCGGTCGACATTCGTCCGCACCTGCGTGGTGCTGCTCGTGCTGTCCGTGGTGCCGGACGTGACCTTCGGCTTCGACGCCGCGTCCGCCGCCGTCCTGATCCTCACGCACGTGGTCGCGGCCGCGATCGTGGTGCCGGTCCTCGCCCGGCGGCTCGCCGATTAATTGACTGATTGCTCAGTTATAGATAGCCTCGGGGCATGGCCCGCACCGTCGACCCCGCGCTCACCGCCCGCCGCCGCGCCGCCATCCTGGACGCGGCGGCCGCGGAGTTCTCCGCCGCCGGCTTCGAGCGCGCCCGCGCCGCGGACATCGCGACCCGCGCCGGAGTCAGCTCCGGCACCGTCTTCTACTACTTCACCGACAAGGCCGGCCTGTTCCGCGCGCTCTTCGACGCCGACATCGAGCGCAACACCGCACTGCGCGACCGGGCCCTCGCCGAGGCCGATCCGCGCGTAGGCGTCGCGATCGTGGTCGACGCGCTGGCCGAGTCCGCCGTCGACCCCGTCGCGCCCGGCCTCGTCGCCGAGGTCATCCGTCGCGTCCCCGCCGACCCCGCGCTGGCCGAGATCGTCGTCACCGCGGACGGCCTGGTCCGGGGTGCGCTCGCCGAACTCATCGCGCGGGGGCAGGCCGACGGCGCCTTCGACCCCGGCCTGGACCCCGCCCACGCCGCCGCCTTCCTCGTCTCGATGACCGACGGCGCGCACCTCGCGGACGGCGACGTCCGGCCCGACGTGCGCCGCGCCGCCCTCGCCTACCTGCGAACGGAGAACGCATGACCACCACCGCCGCCCACTCGACCACGATCGGGGTCTCCCGCACGCTGCAGCTCGCGACGGTCTCCGCCACCACGGCCCTCGGCGCCGTCCTCGGCCTGATCGTCCGCGGCCTCGTCGGCTGGTTCGAGCGCACGCTCGACAGCTCGCCCGGTCCCTTGCGCGTCGCCGCCCAGCTGCCGGTGGGCGTGGCCGCCGGGATCCTCACCGTCGTGGGCCTGGTCGGCGGCATCATCCTGGTCGCGGCGTGGCAGCACGAGGTCGCGGCGCTGACCGTCGCCGACGACCGCGTGGAGCTCGCCGCGGGCGGGCACCGCCGGTGGATGGCGCGCGACGAGATCGGCGAGGCCTTCCTCGGGCGGGGCGGGGAGCTGACCTTCCTGGACCGACGGGGCCGCCTCCTCGCCGCCGCCGGCACCGACGGGGTGCCCAAGACAGGGATCGCCCGGGCGCTCACCGACGCGGGGTATCCGTGGCGCGGCGACACGGATCCGTACGAGGCCGAGTACACGCGCTTCGTCGATGGCCGCGACGAGGCCTCGCCCGAGGTGGTGGCACTGCTCCGCGAGCGCGCGGTGGCCCGCGCCGAGAAGCGGGCGCCCACCGCCCGCGACCTGCGGCTGCGCCTCGGCGAGGCCAGCGTCGTGGTTCGCGACAACGGCGATGAGCAGGAGTTCCGCCCGGCGCGGCACAATGGATAGATGACCGACGGACCCCTCATCGTCCAGTCCGACAAGACGCTCCTGCTGGAGGTCGACCACGAGCTGGCGGGCGCCGCGCGCGCCGCGATCGCACCCTTCGCCGAGCTCGAGCGCGCCCCGGAGCATGTGCACACCTACCGCGTGACGCCGCTGGCGCTGTGGAACGCGCGCGCCGCGGGGCACGACGCGGAGCAGGTGGTGGACGCCCTCGTCAGCTTCTCCCGCTACCCGGTGCCGCAGCCGCTGCTGGTCGACGTGGTGGACACCATGAGCCGGTACGGCAGGCTGCAGCTGGTGAAGAGCCCGGTACACGGCCTCACCCTGGTCTCGCTGGACCGGGCGGTGCTGGAGGAGGTGCTGCGGCACAAGAAGATCGCCCCCATGGTCGGCGCCCGCATCGACGACGACACCGTCGTGGTGCACCCGTCCGAGCGCGGCCACCTCAAGCAGCTCCTGCTCAAGGTGGGCTGGCCCGCCGAAGATCTCGCCGGGTACGTGGATGGAGAGTCACACCCCATCGCGCTGGACACCGAGTCCGACCCGTGGGAGCTGCGCGACTACCAGAAGGTCGCGGCGGACTCGTTCTGGTTGGGCGGTTCCGGCGTCGTCGTGCTGCCCTGCGGCGCGGGCAAGACGATGGTCGGCGCCGCCGCGATGGCGCGGGCGCAGGCCACGACGCTGATCCTGGTTACGAACACCGTCGCGGGGCGGCAGTGGAAGCGGGAGCTCCTGGCGCGCACCTCGCTCACCGAGGAGGAGATCGGCGAGTACTCGGGCGAGAAGAAGGAGATCCGCCCGGTCACCATCGCCACGTACCAGGTGCTCACGCGGAAGTCGAAGGGCGAGTACAAGAACCTCGACCTGTTCGACTCGCGCGACTGGGGCCTGATGATCTACGACGAGGTGCACCTGCTGCCCGCACCGGTCTTCCGGATGACCGCCGACCTGCAGTCGCGCCGGCGGCTCGGCCTCACCGCGACGCTGGTGCGCGAGGACGGCCGCGAGGGCGACGTCTTCTCGCTGATCGGGCCGAAGCGCTACGACGCGCCGTGGAAGGACATCGAGGCGCAGGGCTGGATCGCGCCCGCCGACTGCGTGGAGGTGCGCGTGACCCTCACCGAGAACCAGCGCATGCAGTACGCGACCGCCGAGCCCGACGAGCGGTATCAAATGGCATCCACCGCCCCGACGAAGGTCGCGGTGGTGAAGTCGATCCTGGAGCGGCACAAGGGCGCCCCGACGCTCGTGATCGGCGCCTACCTGGATCAGCTGGAGCAGCTGGGCCGCGAGCTGGACGCCCCCGTCATCACCGGTTCGGTGAAGAACAAGGAGCGCGAGGCGCTGTTCGACCGGTTCCGCTCGGGCGAGATCTCCACGCTGGTGGTGAGCAAGGTCGCGAACTTCTCCATCGACCTGCCGGAGGCCTCCGTCGCCGTGCAGGTCTCGGGCACGTTCGGCTCGCGACAGGAGGAGGCGCAGCGCCTAGGCCGGCTCCTGCGCCCCAAGCACGACGGCGGCACGGCGCACTTCTACTCCGTCGTCTCCCGGGACACCCTCGACGCCGACTACGCCGCGCACCGCCAGCGCTTCCTGGCCGAGCAGGGCTACGCCTACCGCATCGTCGACGCCGACGACATCCTCGGCCCCGCCATCGGCGAGGCCGGCTGACTCACCCCGGACGGCCGCGACCGCCGGCGAGCGCGGTGAGCCCCGCGGCGCACAACAGGAGTGCGAGCCCGCTCGCGACGGTGCGGGCCTGGTTGTAGGCCTGCCAGCGCGGCGAATACTCGCGCCAGACCTCCCCCGCCGCAGCGCGATCCGTCGGCACGTCGACCGCCGCCAGCGCCTCGTTCATCGGCACACTCACTGCGAGCGTCACGGCCAGGCCGCCCAGGCCGTAGACCAGTGCGGCCAGCGCGAACATCGTCGCCGCCCTGCGCGAACCGACCGCCAGGGCGAAGCCCGCCGTGACGAGCGCAACCACAGGTGTGAGGAAGAACGCGGGGAAGAACACCGCGTTCCGGACGGACGCGTTCATGGCCTGCATCGCTGCGATCGCGACCCGCGGGTCCGCGTCGTCGAGGCCCCACATCGTGGAGCAGACCCAAGCGAAGAAGAAGCCGAAGATCGCCCCCGCCAGCAGAATCGTGGCCCACGCAGCACCCAGCTCGACCCTCCGTGGTCGCGACGAAATAATCGAACCAACAAGTACGTTATTCATGAGCCAATATTCGAACTGATGCGTTCTATTGTCAATGGGTGACAACCCCGACACCCCGGCGCGGCCGACCGCCCAGCGGCACCGCTCCCGCCCGCCGAGAGGCCGTCCTCGACGCGGCTCTCGCTCTGCTGATCGAGCGCGGCTACGCAGCCGTCACCATGCAGGCAGTGGCCGAACGGGTACGCGGGTCGAAGGAGACCCTCTACCGGTGGTTCGACGACCGGGACGGCCTCTTCGCCGCGATCATCGAGCGCAACGCCGATGCGAGTGTCGGGACGCTCGTCGGCGTCCTGTCGAGCGCCGCGTCACCGAACGGCACGCGTGAGGCGCTCACGTCCTACGCCCGAGCGCTCCTCACCTTGCTGACCAGCCCAAGCTCCGTCGCACTGAATCGCGCCGCCATGGGCAACGAACGACTCTCCCGAACACTGTTGTACGGCGGACGACATCGCGCGGGCCCCGCCGTCGAGCAGTTCCTCAAGGCCGCACATACCGCCGGGATCATCGACGCACCCGACCCGACCGTGGCGTTCGGAGAGCTCTACGGACTGACCGTCCGCGACACCCAGATCCGGGTTCTCCTCGGCGAGAAGCCGCCAACCAAGGCCGCGATCGATCGCCGCGCCACGGAGGCCGTCGCGCAGTTCCTCCTCCTCCACGCCCCGCGGGACGACGCGCTGTAGCCCGGCCGGCTACGCCGCCTGGTCCGGGGCGGTGGACCGGTGAGTGTGTCCGCTTTGTGTTCGGGTGTCGACGGTGTGCCGCCCGCTCGGATCCTCGATGACAGTGCTGCTCCAGCCGGTGGCTTCCTTGGCGTAGTTGCAGGCCGCGCACAGCCCCTGCCCGTTCTCGAAGCTGGTGGGACCACCCGCTGCGTGCGGGACGACGTGGTCGGTGTGCGCGATCGGAGCGTCGCAGTACGGGGTGCGGCAGTACCGGTCCCGTGCCCGGATCATCTCCGCGAGCCCGTCGGGGAAGCAGCGCTGCCGTGAGTCCATGCCGACGACCGCGCCCGACTCGGGCGCAAGGTAGAGGCGTTTGACCCAGGCGACGCCGGCGGCGGTGGCCCGGCCGATGAGGTTGCGGGCGATCTCCGCCGGCACCGTCCCACCGCCGTCGAGGTGCGCTGTCCCGGGGCGGTCACCGAGGAGGACGGTGGCGGGCATCGTCAGGTTCACCATAACGGGCTGCCCTTCGGTGGCCTCGCGCCCGGTGAGACGGGCGAAGGCGGTGTCGGCCATGATCTGCCCGCGGGTCCGCAGGTCCGCGCCGATCCCGATCAACGTTGCGGCATGCTTGCGCAGCGCCGCGTAGATGCCGACCCCTTGAGCGACCGGTAGCAGCACCGACACCCTGGCCATCCCTTCGGGGAGTGGGCGGATCGTGACGGTGCGGTCCTTCTCGGCGGACGCGTTCCGATCGACCGTCGCCTGTGCGTCCAGCCGGTAGGCGACCTGCTCGACCCTCGCGGCGAGTTGCTTGAGGCCCATGCCCGCGAGCGTCGCCGGATCGGCGCACAACTGCGTATCCGCACTATGGCGATCGGAGGCGTCCAGGTGCGCAAGGCCGCCGATGATCACCGGGATCGCCTCCGGCGTGAGGTCACCGTCCCGCAACCGGGCGCGGGTGTTCGGCATCGTCTTCTCCAGCTCGACCGCCCGATTCACAAACCTCGCGGCTGTGTTCGGCGACAAATGCATGGCCAACCCGACCTCCGCCGCCACGCCCTGCTGCCACCGGTCCTGCGGCAACCCCGCCGCCACCCGCTCGCACGCCCGCTCCCGCAGCAACTCCGCCGCCAACCGGTACTGCTCGAACACCGTCCGGCAACGCTGCCGCTCCATCGAACGCAAACGCTCCGCAACACCACCATCAGGCGGCCGATCACCATCTACACCAACGTCTTGGTCCATGAACTCACGCTACGCCGACCCACCGACAAGTTTTCGATATCGCAACGGCACATCGAACGATGATCGAGAAGAGTCACGCCGCGCGCACCGAAACAGCTCCTCTGCGTGCACTCATCAGGATCACTGCACTCGCCACCGCCGGCACCGTCGACCACAGCGCGACGGCGACGTACCCGCCCTGCGCGGGCAGGAGCGCACCGTCGGGCGTGGCGCGCGCGAGGAGGAACCCGGCGAGGGCACTGCCGATGGAAAAGCCTACAGCCCTAGCGATCTGGTTGACCGCCATCACGCTCGCGGTCTCGGACTGCGGCGTCCCGTCGAGCACGAGCCTCGGCATCACGGCGGAGGCACCGCCGACGCCGAGCCCCAGCACGGCCAGCGCGACCAACACCGCGACCAGATCGTCCCGACCGACCGCGAACACCACCGCGGCCGCCACGACCAGACCCGACGACGCCGCGAAAGTCCCACGCGGACCGAGCCGGACCACACTTCGCGGAACCACTTTCCCCGCAACGAAACCGAGCACGGAGAACGGGATGAGTGCGGCGCCGGCGGCGACGCCGGGGAGCGCGAAGCCGTACGGCGCGCCGTCGGGCACCTGGACGTACCGCGTGAGATCGCTGAACAGGAGATACATTCCGATACCGGCGACCAGCATCGCGAGGTTCGCGACCGCCACTGTCGGGCGCGCCACGAGCCGCAGATCAACGAGGGGCTCGTCGACCCGCAGTTCGACGATCACCCACGCCGCGAGCACCGTGACTGTACCGGCGAGCACGCCGACCACCGCGGCCGGCAGCCCCCACAGCGCGGGTTCCGCGACCAGGAACAGGAGGCCGAGTGTGCCCACGCCGAGAAGCAGCGCCCCGGGCACATCGATCCGCGGGCGCGGACCGGGCTCGTCGACGGGGATCGCACCCCATGCGACCGCGAGCGCGACCAGCGTGATCGCGAGGCCGGTCCCGTAGGCGGCGCGGAGGCCGAGCACCTGGTCCACGAGACCGATCAACGGGTACCCCACGCCGATGCCGACGGTGGAGGCGACCGACAGGGAGGCGATGGTGCTCGCCGCCCGATCCTGCTGGAGCGTGCTGCGCGCCACGCTGACCAGCAGCGGCACCAGTGCGATACCCACGCCCTGCAGCGCGCGCCCGACGAGGAGCGCGGCGAACGGCAGGGGGAGCACCGTCAGCACCCCACCGACCGCGACCACGCCCAACGTGCCGAGGATCGTGCGCCTGCGCAGTGGACCGGCGCCGAGCCGGCCGAGCACCGGCCCGGCGATGGCGCCCGTGAACAGCGTGATCGTCAGCGTCCATTGCGCGGCGCCCAGCGGCACGTCCTCCGAGCGCGCGACCGCGGTGATGAGCGGCGCGCCCACGCTCCCGATCACTGCCGCGCAGAGGGCGACGGTGACCAGCGCGCAGGACAGCCGGTTCACGACGACGCCGGCCGGTTCGTCGCGGTGGTGACGTGCTCGAACAACCCGGGCCGGATCAGGGTGCGGACCCCGTCGGCCCATGGTTCGTCGATCTCGGCCACGTCCAGCGCGGCCCCGGCGTTGAGCAGCATGCCGAACGCCAAGAAGGTCTTGACGGTGACGGGATCGAGCCCGGTGCCGTCCGCGGTGGCGCCCCACAGGCGTGCGAAGCAGCCGCGCACGACGTCCCGGACCTCGGAGTCCCCGCACGCGGCGAAACCCTGCAACTGGAGGCGGAGCGCCGTGTCGTCGGCGAGGTTCTCGTAGTACTCGGCGCCCATCCGCGCGAGCGCCTCGATCCCGACGGTGCCCTCCCCCGCTTTCGCCATCGCGTCGACGAGGCCGGCGAAAGCGCCGGTGACGAGTTCGAGGAACAGAGCCTTCTTCGTGCCGAACATTCGGAAGACGTAGGCCTGCGTGATCCCCGCCTCCCGGGCGATCTCGTCGATCGACGCACCGTGGAGGCCGTGCGCGCCGAACTCGCGCGCGGCGATGCCGAGTATCTGCGCCCTGCGTTCTGGTCCGCTCATCCGGGTGCTCACCCGGCCAGATTAGTAATTACTAACTACTAATCACAACCCTCCGGACACGGATCGCCGACCACGCGGACGTCGCCGGCCTCCCCGACCACGTCCAGCGGGCGACAGGGGCACCAGCCGCCTCGGGTCACGGGCGGACGGGCGCGGCCGGCCACGATGCTGCCGTGCAACGTCCCGTCGGCGCCCCAATGCAGGATGTCGTGCGTCCACGGCTCGAGCAGGATCTGGTGCCGCTCGTACATCTCGACGTGGTTCCGCCGGAACTCGCCGAACCGCGCAGCCAGCGCTGCCAGGTAGTCGTGGAATCGCATGGTCACCCGCCTTTTTCACTCGATCGCAGCATCTCCCACGATCCTCGGCGACGGCGCCCGGTTGGTCCAGCGAGTATTTCTACCGCCATCCGGTGGCGTTACTGAACGGTCTACCCTGGGGGCGTCCACCCGAGCAGGGAACCCCCAGAACGGAGAAGACACACCATGTTGTTCAGTCGATCGATGGCGAGCGCGGCGGGAACCGTCGCCCTCCTCGCCGCCGCCGCGGGTTGCGCCGACGACGGGGCCGGGTCCGCGCCCACGACGCCGTCGACCATGACCGTCACGGAATCGTCTACACACGAGCAGAACCCGCCCGCGCAGACGGTGCGGCCGACGAACACCGTCACCGCGCCGCCCACCCGCCCCGTTCCGACGACGCCGCGCCCCACCAAGCCGACTGGCCCGGGCAGCGAGTACGACGTGACGTGCACCGGCGGACCCGACGAGGGCACGATCTGCACCAACCCCAACCATGGGGCCGGCGACGATCCCTACGGAACCGGCACTGCGGCCCCGACCACGACGAAGCCCCGCTGAACTACGCGGCTACGTCCTCCGCGTCCGCATCGGGCCGGGTCCAGGCGAGGATCATCGCGGGCGTCGTCATGCCGATGAGCAGCGCGACCAGCGTGAACAGGCCCGACGCGTAGTGCCACGCCGTGTTCCCGTCCGGCTGCGCGACCACGGAGGTGATCACCGTGTACGCGACAGCCAGGAGCACCAGGCCCGAGGTGACCGAGAAGCCGATGGACCGTGCCTCGTTGCGCTGCTCGACCTCCCACTCGTCGAGCGCCGCGGCGGGCGCGTCACCCTGCCTGCCCGAGACGATCTGAACCGTGATCCAGATCGGGAAGAGCAGCAGGCACGCGGGCAGCCAGAGCAGCGGTGCGTTGGGCACGTCGAAGTGGCAGAGGACCGCGACGACGAACATGAAGAGATAGTCGACGAGCAACCCGGCGACCAGCATTCGTCGCCGGGGCCTCGTGCGCCACGACGGCAGCAGGGTCGAGAAGCGCTCCTCGTCCTCCCGGAACTTCCGGGCGCGGCGCTCCTGGTAGCGGGTGATCATGCTCGTGGTCGTCATCGTGCTCCGCCTCTCTCGTTGCGTCCGTACAGCTCCGCCGACAGGGGCCCGAATTCTCTGCGGGAGAACACCGCCTCCACCGGCAGGTCGAAGACCGCGCAGAGACGGAAGGCGAGATCGAGGCTCGGGTAGTGATCCCCGCGCTCGAGCGCGCCCACCGTCTGCGGGTTGACGTCGATCGCCGCCGCCAGCTCCTTCCGGCTCATCCGGCGCTCGGCGCGCAGGACGCCGATGCGATTGAAGATGGGGAGCGAACCCTCCCGCTTCACCGGACTCATGCAATCTATTGTTGGGAAAACCCAACAATCTGTCAAGAGCGCCGACGCGATGCCCTACCCGAGCGCCGGCGTGCAGAACAGGCGGTAGAAGTAGTCGTGCAGTGCCGCCATGCCGGGGGAGAACTCCCGGCCCCGCGCCCACGCCAGTCCGATCCGCATGTCCGGCACCGGATCCCGCAGCAGGGTTGTGTCGATCCTCCGCCCCTCCAGGGACCACGGGCGGTAGACCATGTCGGACAGCACCGTCACGGCGTTGCCGTTCGCGACCACACTGCGGATCGCCTCGATGGACGAGGTCCGGATCAGCACGTCCATCGGGCGATCACCCCAGTAGGCACGGGTCGTCACGTCGGCCTCGTCGACGGTGAGCAGCGCGTACGGGTACTGCTCGACGTCCGCGAGCCCGACGCGGTCGCGCCCCGCGAGCGGGTGCGTGGGAGCCATCCACAGGCGCCGCCGCGAATGCACGAAGGTCTCGTGCTCGAGCCTCTCGTCGTCGGCGACGTTCGACGTGAGCAGCAGCCCGAAGTCGAGATCGCCCGCGACGACCGCCTCCTCGATCGCCGCCCGGTCCTCCTCGCGCCAGTCCACCTTGAGCCCGGGATGGAGCACGGCGAGGCGCTGGACGTGCTGCGGCAGGAAGTACCCCATCACCGTGTACGAGACCCCCACCCGGACCACGCCCTCGACGTGCGAGTCCGCCGCGGTCACCGACTCGGCCTCCTCGAGAAGGTCGAGGATCTGGCGCGCCTTCGGTAGGAGCGCCTCCCCCGCGGAGGTCAGCGCCACACCCCGCGAGGTCCGGTGGAGGACCTCGGTGCCGAGTCGCTGCTCGATCTGCTGCATCGCGGTGGTCACCGACGACTGGGAGACGAACAGCTCGCGCGCCGCGGCGCTGACCTGCCCCGCCTCCGCCACCGCGACGAAGTACCGCAATTGCCGTACCGACAAGCCCACGATCGCCTCCCGTTATCGATTTCCCCGATATTCAAGCATCGCATGTTTGTTCTTCCCAATACCGGAATCGGCTCGTAGCGTCATGACGGAGATCACACGAAGGAGAGCCGTGACGACCACGACCGATATCAACTGCGATATGAGCGAGGGCTTCGGCGCCTGGATGTTCGGCGACGACGTGGACGCGACGATGATGCCGCTCGTGAGCTCGATCAACGTCGCGGCGGGCTTCCACGCCGGCGACCCCTCGACCATCGATCGCACGGTGCGCCTCGCCCATGAGCACGGCGTCGGCATCGGCGTCCACCCCGGATTCCGGGACCTCGTCGGATTCGGCCGGCGCCACATCGACGCCTCGCCGCAGGAGCTGGTGAACGACTGCGTCTACCAGCTGGGAGCGGTCCGCGAGTTCATCGCGCTCCACGGGCTCGCACTGCAGCACTTCAAACTGCACGGCGCCCTCTACATGCACGCGGCGCGCGACGCCGCCTTCGCCGAGCTGCTCATCGACACCCTGCAGCGGATCGACCCCGAGCTACCCGTCCTCGTGATGTCGGGCTCGGTCATCGAGGCGGTCGCCCGGGACCGGGGCCGGCCCGTGATCCGCGAGTTCTACGCCGACCGGCACTACGGTCCCGACGGCCAGATCGTCTTCACCCGGAACGTGGGCGCCCTATCGCCCGACGACGTCGCCGCCAAGGTGCTGCGCGCCTGCCGCGAGGGCACCGTCGTCGCGGTCGACGGGACCGTCGTCACCGTCCCGTTCGAGTCCATCTGCATCCACAGCGACACCCGCGGCGCAATCGATCTGATGACCAGCGCCCGCGCCGCCCTCGACGGCGCCCACATCACCGTCCGGTCCTTCGCGGACCAGCCCACCGACTGACGATCCCGGACACGAAAGAGAGCCCCCACCATGACCATCCACGACGTCCCCGCACCGCTTCCCGGGACCTTCTACCCGCGGGAATCCCCCAGTAGCCCGCCCTTCGTCTCGGTCGGCGAGGCGGTGGCCGTCGGCGACCAGATCGGGCTCATCGAAGTGATGAAGATGTTCAATCCGATCACCGCCGAGGTGGCCGGGACCGTGGTCGAGATCCTGGTCGGCGCTGAGGATCCCGTCGACGTGGGCGACGTGCTGCTCCGGATCGAGGTGGCCGACTGATGCCGGAGATCAAGCGACTCCTCGTCGCCAACCGCGGCGAGATCGCCGTCCGCGTGATCCGCGCGGCGCAGGAGATGGGCATCGTCGCCATCGCCGCGTACAGCGACGCCGACGAGTCCTCGCTCGCGGTCCGCATCGCCGACGAGGCCGTCAACATCGGTGGCGCGCACGCGAAGAAGAGCTACCTGAACGCCGTGGCCCTGCTCGAGGCCGCGAAGAGCACCGGCGCCGATGCCGTGCACCCCGGCTACGGCTTCCTCTCCGAGAACGCCGAGTTCGCGCGGGCCGTCACCGATGCGGGACTGGTGTGGATCGGGCCCGACGCCGGGACGATCGAGCGGATGGGTCACAAGGCGCAGGCCATCGCCACCGCCCGCGCCGCGGGAGTCCCCGTGGTGCCGGGCAGCGACGGGCTGCTGACCAGCGCCGACGAAGCCGTGGCGGTCGCAGGAGCGATCGGCTACCCGGTGTTGCTCAAGGCCGCGGCCGGCGGCGGGGGCCGCGGCATCCGCATCGCCGGCACGGACGAGGAGGTGGCGCAGGCCTTCGCCGACGCCCGGCAGGAGGCCGAGGCCGCGTTCGGCGACGGCGGGATCTACCTGGAGAAGTTCATCTCCCGCGCGCGCCACATCGAGGTCCAGATCCTCGGGGACGGCACTGACGCCGTCCACTTCTTCGAACGTGACTGCTCGCTGCAGCGCCGCCGCCAGAAGGTCTGGGAGGAGGCACCGGCCGCCATCCTCGACGAGGCGACGCGGCGCGCCCTCTGCGAGTCCGCCGTCGCCCTGACCCGAGCAGTGGGCTACGTCGGAGCCGGGACGATCGAGTACCTCTACGATCCCGATACCCGCGCGTTCTACTTCATCGAGATGAACACGCGGATCCAGGTGGAGCACCCGATCACCGAGGAGATCTGCGGCGTCGACCTGATCCGCGCCATGATCGAGGTGTGCCAGGGCGATCCGCTGCCCTATCGCCAGGACGACATCGTCCGACGGGGCCACGCCATCGAGGTGCGGATCAACGCCGAGGATCCGGCCCAGGGATTCCGTCCGGCCCCGGGCACCGTCGAGACCGTCTCCTGGGCGCAGGGTCCGGGCGTCCGCGTCGACTCGATGGCCTACTCCGGCTATCGGATCCCGCCGTTCTACGACTCGCTGATCGGGAAGCTGATCGTGTGGGCGGAGACGCGGGAACAGGCGCTGTCCCGGCTGGAGCGCGCGCTGCGCGAGACCGAGATCGTCGCACCCGCCACCACACTGCCCTTTTTCGAGGAGCTCCTCGCGGAGGACGACGTGCGGCGCAACGCCCTGCACACCACCTGGATCGAACAGCGGACGGAGAACCAGTGAGCACTCGCTACACCCTGGGCGGCGACGAGCATCTGTTCGTCGAGCTATCCGAATCGATGTCCCTGGACGCCTTCTTCCGCGGCATCCTCATCACGCAGGAGCTCGCCGAGCGCGCCCTCCCCGGTGTCACCGAGATCTGCCCGGCCAACGCGTCCTTCCAGGTGCGTTTCGACCCCGACGTGCTGCCGGTCGCCGATCTGCGCGCGGAGTTGGAGTCGATCGAGGCGGGCCTCGGCGCCCGGGATCCGGTGCTGGACACCCGCATCGTCGAGATCCCTGTGCTGTACAACGATCCATGGACGCACGAGACCCTGATGCGCTTCCGCGATCGACATCAGGATCCGGACTCGACCGACATCGAGTACGCGGCGCGGATCAACGGCTACCACGACGTCGAGCGGTTCATCGAGGCCCACTCCGGCACACCGTGGTTCGTGTCCATGGTGGGCTTCGTGGCGGGCCTGCCCTTCACGTACCAGATGGTGGAGCGGGAACGGCAGATCCAGGTGCCCAAGTACCTCCGCCCCCGCACCGACACGCCCAAGGGCACGCTCGGCTACGGCGGGGCGTTCTCCTGCGTCTACTCGGTCCGTGGTGCAGGCGGCTACCAGATGTTCGGTGTCACACCCGTTCCCATCTACGACCCGGATCAGCGTGCTCCGCACCTGCGCGACTTCATGATCTTCTTCAAGCCCGGCGACGTCGTGAAGTTCCGGCCCGTCGATCGCGCCGAGTACGACGCGATCCTCACCGAGGTCGACGCCGGGCGGTACGCGCCGCCCACCGCGCCGATCCGGTTCTCCCTCGCCGAGTTCACCACCGACCCCACCGGCTACCCCGCAACGCTCCTGGAGGCCCTCCCGTGACGATCGAGGTCATCAAGCCCGGCCTGCTCAGCTCAGTCCAGGACCAGGGCCGCAGCGGCTACTACCACCTGGGCATCCCGCCGTCGGGCGCGATGGACCAGCAGTCCTTCCGCGCCGCGAACCTCCTGCTCGGCAACGAGGAGACGGCCGCCGTCCTCGAATGCGCCCTGATGGGGCCCGAACTCCGGTTCGGCGAGAACTCCCACATCGCGGTGACGGGCGCGGCCATGACGCCCAAGCTCGACGGTGTCGACCAGCCGCTCAACGCCGTGGTGGCGGTACAGGCCGGGCAAACCCTGTCTTTCGGGTTCGCGACCGCGGGCGCCCGCGCCTACCTGGCGATCGCGGGCGGGATCGACGTCCCCGAGCGCCTCGGCAGCCGCTCCACCTACGCGCTCGGCGCACTCGGCGGCCTCGCCGGTCGCAAGCTCGAGCCGGGCGACGTGCTGCCGATCGGCACGGCCCGGCCGGCCCCGCGAGCGGGCCGCGAGCTGCCGGCCGAGCTGCGGGTGCCGCTCGCGAAGGAACACGTCCTCCGGATGGTCCCGGGGCTGTACGACTACCGCGTCACCCCGGACTCCATGGCGACCTTCCTCGCCGAGACCTGGACCGTGGGCTCGGAGGCCGATCGCATCGGCTACCGCCTCAAGGGCGGGACGCCGCTGGAGTTCGTCGACCGGGAGCCGCCCTTCGGCGCGGGCGACGACCCGTCGAACATCGTCGACGCGTGCTACCCCATCGGCTCGATCCAGGTCCCGTCCGGCCAGGAGCCCATCGTCCTGCACCGGGACGCGGTCTCCGGCGGCGGCTACATGATGATCGGCACGGTGATCAGCGCGGACATGGACCTGATCGGGCAGATGCCGCCGAACACCAAGGTGCGCTTCGACGCCGTCACCCTCGACGACGCGCTCGCCGCCCGGGCAGACCGGGCACGGCGCCTCGACGCGATCCGCGCGCTGTAGCCGCCTCAGGCGACCGCGGCCTCCGCGATCGCGGCATCCTGCTCCGGGGCACCGCCGGAGACGCCCAACCCGCCGATCAGCCGGCCGTCGGCGTCGACGATCGGCACGCCACCGCCCACGAGGAGCAGGCCTCCGGCGTGGATGTGGTCGAAGTGCAGCGCCGGTTGCCCGATCTGGATCGGCGCGGCGAGCCCGGCCGTCGGGGCCTCGAACATCACCGAGGTCCTGGCCTTGGCGACGGCGAGCTCGTTGGACGCGAGCCACGCCCCGTCGGTGCGGGCGAAGGCGACCAGGTTCGCGCCCTTGTCGAGCACTGCGAAGACGGCCTTGACGCCCGCCTCCCGGGCGGCGCGATCGGCGCCGGCGATGAGTTCCTGTGCGTGCGCGAGTGTGATGTCAGGCATTCTGCGTCCACTCCCTGTCCTGCCACTGCTTCGCGGCGTCGATGGTCGCGAGCGGCCGCATGGTGCGGTACAGGTGCTCGTCGGCGGGAATGATCTCGACCATGGCGTCGATCATCTCCTGCGGATCGGCCTGGTCGGCGAGGCTGTCGCCGAAATCGGGCATCGGCACGACCGCGCTCTCGGCGTCGTACCACTGCACATAACTCTCGGCCCCGGTGTCGTTGAAGCCGGTACCGAAGACGCCGGGGTTGACGGTCGCCACCTGGACGCCGTGCGGCGCGAGCTCCGCCTTCATCGAGCCGGCGATCGCCTCGATGGCGTGCTTCGTCGCGCAGTAGGCACCGAGGAACGGAACCACGAGGATCCCGCCCATCGAGGAGGTCCACACGACCTTGCCCGACTTCCGCGCGACCATCTTCGGCACGATCGCCTGCACCAGCGCGAGGTGACCGAAGATGTTGATCTCGAACGACTCCCGCACTCGGGCCAGGGGAACGTCGACCATCGATCCGCCCTCCATCACGCCGGCGTTGAGCACCAGCACGTCGGGGTCGTAGGTCGCGGCATGCGCGATGTCGATCTCGTCGGTCAGGTTCAGCTTGATCACCTCCAGCCGCACGCCCGCCTCGGCCGCGGCGGCGCGCAGGCTCCGCACCTGCGGCCAGGTCTCCGCGGCGGCGACCACCTCGTGTCCCTGCCGCGCCAGCTCGAGGGCTGCGCCGGCACCGAAACCCGAACTGGCCCCGGTGATCAGAATCTTCTTCGGCATCGTCTCTCCTTCGTTCCACCCACACGCCGCGGGCATCGTCTCCGAGAGTGCAGCACCGTCCATCGTTTGTCAATAACCAGTTAGTTACGTACGTACCGAGAGGGCGGTACTCTCCTCCTGTGCCACCCGACGCGACGGAGACGAAGCGGCGGATCCTCGACGCAGCGCGCCGGGAGTTCGCCGAGTTCGGGCTGGCCGGGGCACGTATCGACCGCATCGCCGAGCAGGCGTCCGCGAACAAGCGCTCGATCTACGTGCACTTCGGCCCCAAGGAGGACCTGTTCGACCTGATCGTCGTGGACGCCCTCCGCACCATGGCCGACGCGGTCCGGTTCGACGCCGACGACCTGCCCGGTTACGCGGGCCGGCTGTACGACTACCTGCTCGCCGAGCCCTCCACTCTGCGGCTCTCGACGTGGGCGAACCTCGAACGACCGTCGGCCACGGACGACGAGGGCACCACATACCGCGAGAAGGTCGACGCACTGCGGCCGCGCTATGGCGACGGCGCCGTCGACGCGCTCGTACTCACACTGGGTCTGGTCACTGCGTGGCTCGCCGCCTCCCCCGCACTGACCTCCCTCGCCGCTGCCGACGACGCCGCCGTGGGCGCCGCCGAGACGCGCCGAGCGATCGTCGTCGCGGCGACCGCGGCGGCCACGACGGCCGTCCACCGGGCAACGGATTCACCGTAGACGGCCGCGGGTGGTCTGATCCACCACCCGGACCGTTGCGCAGTGTGCGCCTGCGCTACTCACGAAATTTGCACCAGCACAATATGTCTCGCGATGGCGGGTGGGGCTACCGCGGCGGTTAGCATGAAGCGATCCGAGCCGCTCGACACACGAAACGGAGCGTAATGCCGCCCCCTCCACACACTTCGGTCGGTCGTCGACGCTGGGCGGCGGCGATCATCGTCGCCCTGATCCTCGTCGCCGCCGCAGTGGTGGCGCTGCGGGGCCGCACCGCCGGTGACACCGACTCCCCCGTCCCCACCGGCCGCGCCTCCGTGTCGACGCACCAGTATCTCAGCGTTCCCGACGTCGATCCGGAAACGCTGAGCGGCTTCTTGTTCCGTCCGTCGTCCGAGGCTATGAACGGGGCGCGACCCACGATCGTCCTGATCCACGGCGGCGGATGGATCAAAGGCGCGACTGCCGAGTACGTGCGCCCCGCGGCGCAAGCGCTCGCCGCACGTGGTTTCGTGGTGTGGACCCTGAACTACCGCCGCGCGGGCGACGGTGGCGGCTGGCCGGTCACCTTCACCGATCTGGCTGCAGGCGTCGATCATCTGGCCCGCCTCCAGGAGTCGGTACCGGAGATCGACCTGAGCCGCGTCACGGTCGTGGGGCACTCCGCGGGCGGACAGCTCGCGGCGTGGACAGCGGGCCGCGGAACCCTTCCCGACGGCGCTCCCGGAGCACGACCGACGGTCCGGCCCCACGCCGTCGTCTCCCTCGCCGGCGTGCTCGACATGCGGCTCTCCCTCACGAAGAACGACCACGTCCTGCGGGTCATGGGCGGCACTCCCGAACAGTTCCCCGATCGCTACCTGCTGGTCGATCCGCTCGAGCGGATGGATCCGCGAGTCCCGGTCGTGGCGATCACCGGCACCGACGACACAGTCGTGCCACCCCGCGAGGCGGCGGAGTACGTCGAGACCCTCCGCCGGAATGGCGGCAGCACAGCCCTGATCGAGATCCCGCAGACCGGGCACGGGGAGCTCGTCGACGTCCACAACGCGTGGTGGCCCATGATCGCGAGCGCGATCGCCACCGTGGCCGAGCACGGCCCGCGGGCAGTGCCCGCCGGCACGGGCGCCTGATTCCGGCGGGAGTAGGTGGTCATCGAGTCCGTCACCGATCCACAGCACAGATCCGAACCATCGAAGGGAACACCATGGTGCGCAAGCACTCCACCGCGATGATCGCGAGCATCGCTGCACTCGTCCTCGTCAGCGCCGGCTGCTCGAACGATTCGAACCCGGCCTCGACGACGTCCTCCGCGACACCGTCGAGTTCGGCGGCCGCGACGCATCACCAGGCCCCCGCGACAGGACAGCCGGGGAAACCGGTGACGGGCAACGGCGGCAACGCCGGTCCGACGAGAACCGTCACCCAGCCCCCCGGACCGGCGCACACGGTCACCAAGCCCGCCCCGGCCAAGCCGGGGACACCCGACAACGGCGGCACGTACGACGTTCCGTGCACCGGCCCCGATCAGGGCACCGTCTGCACCAACCCGAACCACGGCGCCGGCGACGACCCGAACGAGAACGGCACGGCACCGACGACCACCCCGAAGGTCCGCGACGACGATCCGGGCGGAAAGCCCTGCACCACGGGCATGGGTGTGGCCGGGACCTACGTCTACTCCGACGACACCAACAGTTGGGTCTGTCAGATCGGCTGACTCCCGGGCGCTCAGCGGCCCCCGTCGGCGCCGCCACGGGCGAGGCCGTGGAGGTTCAGGGCGATCCGGATCGCGAGCGAATCCGGATCGCCCTGCCACCTCGGCCCGAGCAGGTCGGTGACGCGCCGGAGTCGCTTGATGATGGTGTTGGGGTGAAGATCCAGCGCCCGCGCCGTCGCCGCTGTGTTCATGTTCTCGGCGAAGAAGACGCTCATCGTTCGAACCAGCTCCGACGATCCCTGGCAGTCGAACTCGACGACCGGTCCGATGGTGTCGTCGAGGAAGCGCACCACCGAATCGACTGTCACGGATCGCAGGAGTGGTAGGTGCGAGGGGAACTCATCGACGTCGAAGGCACCGCTCGTCCGGCCGAGTGACTGCAGCAGCCCGAGTGCGGCGTCTGCCGTGCGGTACGCGTCTGCGAGCCCACCGGCGAGGGGATCGCGCACGATCGAGGCACAGACCAGCAGCGCGATGCCCGTCCGGCGCCGCGCGGTGCCCATCACCTCTTCGGCGGCCCGCTTCGTCTCCTCGCCGGCGGTGATCGTCACCAGCCGGTCGTCGACCACCAGGACGGGGTCGCTCGGCGGACGGCCGGCGCGCAGCGCGCCCGCGACCCGCTCCGGGTCACTCCGGGGTGGCAGTGCCGCGACCGTGACCACCTGGTCGGCCGAGAGGTCGAACCCCATCCGCGCGAAACGCACCCGCGCGTCGTCGTTCAGCGGCCCATCTGCGGTCAGGAGGCCGCGGAGCTGGAAGGCGTCGACGCCCTCGGCGAGGGCATCGACGCGCGCCGGCGGGCGCACGGCGACGAGCGCGAACAGGGTCACCAGCCGGTGGATCGCACGGACGTCCGCCTCGTCGGCAGGGCGATCGAAGAGGGCGAGCACCGCCCCCAGGTACCGGCCCCCCGCGACGGCGGGAACGAAGAGCGAAGCCGTCGCCGTGCTCGACGATGCGGTGCTCCTCAGTCCTGCGTACGTCGGCGATGCCGTCCAGGATCCACCGGTCCCGGAGGGGATCCAGATCCGACCCCTCCGGGGCTGCCGCGACCGCCCGGTCGCCGACGTCCACGCCGAGCGCGGCCACGACGCCGTCGCAGGTCCCGACGATCGCGTCGACCACCTCTGTCCGGCCGGCGCCGTCGAGGATCCGCGTGAGCAGGTGGTCGTGCGCAGCGACGGCGCGCGCCAGCCGGTTCCGGGCGGCCGCGACACCGGACAGCGCCGCCTCCAGTTCCGCGTGGGACACGGCGCGCCGGATCACCGGTGCAGTGGCGTGGGCGATCTCCGCCAGTCTGGTCATGTCGCCCTCGTCGAACATGTCCCTCGCGCGGCCGTTGGTGAACACCGCACCGATCGCCCTTCCCCCGGCCACGAGTGGGGCGCACATCGCGGAAACGACGCCGTCCGCCCGGCACGCGCCGTCGAGGAGCTCGTCGTGCTCGAAGGACCGGTCCGCGGCGTAGTCGCCGGTGCGGACCGGAAGGAACTGTTCCGCCGCTCGTCCCCAGAGGCCGTGCCCGTGCGGCGCGCGGCCGTACCGGAACTCCGGCGAGATCAGCCCCGTCGACGCCGCGATCGCGAGGTCGCCCGTCTCCACCGAGGCCAGCGCGACGAAGACGATCTCCGCTCGCGGGACCGCGCGGGCCGCGGCCTTGACGAGGGCACGGCATGCGTCGTCGACGCCTTCGGCGGCGCTCACCTCGCGGACGGCGTCGACGAGCGCCCCCAGCGTCGCGATGCGTCGCGCGCCGCTGTCCACCTGCCGTGTCACCACTCATCCCCCCGCTCACTCCGCGTCCGTCCCGGAGCGTAGGACGGAAGTCGCATCAGGGCATCGTCCGATTCCACCACCACGACGGGGATCCGGTGGCAGTATTCACCACTTGTTGTGCGACGGGGCTACTCTGCGGGCGCGCGTCACCGCCCCAGCGAGCGCAGCGCCGACGCCGCGGCGTGCCACCCGACCATGCCGTGCACACCCGGAGCGCCTGCGGCGGAGGAGCACAGATAGACGCGGTCGGTGAGGCGGTACGGGTCCACCAGCTTCGGCCGCCGCACCAACTGCGCGGGCACGGCGGCGCCGGCGGCGATGTCGCCTCCGACGAGGTTGGCGTTCACCGCCTGCAGCCCCGCGGGGCCGACGGACCGCGTCTCGATGATCCGCTCCCGCACCCCGGGCGCGTGCCGCTCCACCTCGGCCACGATCGATTCGGTGAGATCGCCGGGGAAACCGTTGGGGCAGTGGGCGTACATGGACACCGGCGCCAGCGAACCGGCGCAACGCGACGGGTCCGCCAGATACTGCTGCGATAGGATGATCACGGGCCGCTCGGGCATCCGCCCGCGATTCACCATGAGCTCCTTGCGCGCGATCTCCCGCGCCGTGCCGCCCAGGTGGACGAACGCGGACCGTCGGAGTTCCTCATGCGCCCAGGGGATCCCGCCGTCGACCACGAGGTCCACCTTGAACGCGGCGGGCCCGAACCGCCACTGCCGGGCGCGGCGCTGCAGCCACGCGGGGGCGCGATCGCCGAGCAGGTCCCGCGCCGCGGGCAGGCCAGTATCGAGCACCACGAGGTCGGCGTCCGGGAGCGTCGTCACGCGCTCCCCCGTGCGGATCCGCCCACCGTGCGACCCGACGACCGCGGCGAGGGCGTCCGAGATCCGCTGGGAGCCGCCGATCGGCACGGGCCAGGGCCGCACACCGGAGAGCAGGTACCCGATCGACGACGTCATCGGCAGGTGCTGTGGGGAGATGGAATGCGCTGCGACGCCGGCGAAGACGGCGCCACCGGTCCGCCCGAGCGCAGCGGCGGTGACCGATGCCGGGAGCGCGAACCGCGGGCCCCACCGCGTCGCGACCACCGGGTGCCGCGGCACGTCCGTCATGGGGCCGAAGAACGCCGGCATCACCTCGGGTCCGCAGTCCGGCACGTCCGCCAGGGTCCCGATCGCGTCCGCGGGGGCCGGCGAGAGCGGGTGCCCCACGTCGATCGGCGCGGTCCCCCAGTCGATGTCGACGCCGACGTCCCGCAGCGCGGGCGAGGCGTACGCGAGGGGGTGCCCCGTCGAGAACCGGTCCACGACGGTGCCGCGCAGCGTGTCCGAGCGGCAGGCGCCGCCGAGGGTGGTCTCGGCCTCGAGCACCGTCACGTCGAGGCCCGCGCGGGCCAGCGACGCGGCGGCGGTGAGCCCGTTGGGGCCGGATCCGACGACGACGGCGGAGGTCATACCCCCACCGTAGCCGCGCGGGCCACTAGGCTGCGGGGATGCGCACCGTCCGACGCCTTCAGCCCTTCACGTCGACGATCTTCGCGGAGATCTCGGCCCTCGCCGTGGCGCACGACGCCGTCAACCTGGGGCAGGGCTTCCCGGACACCGACGGACCCGCCGGCATGCTGCTGGCCGCCAAGGCCGCCATCGACGGCGGCCTCAACCAGTACCCGCCCGGCGACGGCCTGCCCTCCCTCCGCCGGGCGGTAGCGGACCAGGTCGAGCGGGACTACGGCCTGCGCTACGACCCCGACGGCGAGGTACTGGTCACCGTCGGCGCCTCCGAGGGGATCGCGGCCGCGGTGCTGGGCCTCGTCGAGCCCGGCCGTGAGGTGATCCTCATCGAGCCCTTCTACGACTCCTACGCCGCGACCGTGGCGATGGCGGGGGCGCAGCGGGTCGTCGTGCCGCTCGTCGAAGACGGCGGACGGTACGCCCTCGACCCCGACCTGCTGCGCGCCGCGGTCACGGAGCGGACCGCGGCGATCATCGTGAACTCGCCCCACAACCCCACCGGCACGGTGCTCTCCGACGCCGATCTGCAGCTCATCGCCGACGTGTGCGTCGAGCGGGACCTGCACTGCTTCACCGACGAGGTCTACGAGTACCTGCTCTTCGACGGCCGCGCGCATCGGCCGCTCGCCGCCTTCGACGGCATGCGGGAGCGCACGGTCCGGATCTCCGGCGCCGCCAAGGCCTTCAACGTGACGGGCTGGAAGGTCGGCTGGATCACCGCGCCGCGCGAGCTGGCCGACGCCTGCCGCGCCGCGAAGCAGTGGCTCACCTTCACGGGCGCCGCGCCGCTGCAGCACGCGGTGGCGCACGCGCTGGAGCACGAGTCGTCGTGGCTCGAGAAGCTCGCACCTGACCTGCAGGCCAAGCGGGACCTGCTCACCGACGCCCTGGTGGAGACGGGGTTCACCGTGCACCCGTCGGAGGGCACCTACTTCGTCGTCGCCGACGCCCGGGGTCTGGGCTTCGACGACGCCGGCGCCCTCTGCCGGGAGATGCCCGCCCGGATCGGCGTGGCCGCGGTGCCCGTCAGCGCCCTCGCCGACGATCAGGCGCGGTGGGGGCACCTCCTGCGCTTCGCCTTCAGCAAGGAGGAGTCGGTACTGGTCGAGGGTGCACGGAGGCTCGCCGGATTGCGATGACTCCGCGGCGGGCTCAGGAGAACGCCGGGATCACCTCGCGCTCGAAGAGCTCGAGTCCCGAGGTGTCGTAGGCGATCTCGGGGAAGTAGCACACGGCGTAGGTCATGCCCTCGGCCTCGAGTCGCTTGAGGTTGGCGACGATGTCGCCCGGCGTGCCCACGCCCGGCATGCCGAGGTAGGCGCCCATCTCGGCGTCGACCCCTGCCTCCGGCACGTGCTCGAGCAGCCGGTTGCGGGTCTCGTCGAGGCGGGTCTGCACGTCGCGGGCGGCCTCGCCGATCACGATGTTGTAATTGGCGGAGCGGGTGATGGCGTCGAAATCGGTGCCCACGTCGGCGCAGTGCTTCCGGAGCACCTCCGACTTGTGGGCGAAGCCCTCGAAGGTGCCGTCGAAGTTGGTGTACTGCGCGTACTTCGCCGCGATCCGCAGGGTCTTCTTCTCGCCGCCGCCCGCGACCCACAGCGGGATGCCGCCGTCCTGTAACGGCCGCGGCTCGCAGATGGCCCCGTCCACCTGGTAGTACTTCCCGTCGAGCGTGGCCGAGCCCTCGGTCCACGCCTGCTGGAGGATCTGCACGCCCTCGTCGAGGCGGCCCAGCCGCTCCCCGGCCGACGGGAAGCCGTAGCCGTAGGCCCGCCACTCGTGCTCGTACCAACCGCCGCCGATGCCCATCTGCGTGCGGCCGCCGGAGATCAGGTCGACGGTGGCCGCGACCTTGGCCAGGTAGGCCGGGTTGCGGTAGCCCATGGCGGTGCACATCTGGCCCAGCTTCACCCGGCTCGTGGTCGCGGCGAGGGCGGACATCAGCGTCCACGCCTCGTGCGTGGCCTCGCGACTCGGGACCGGGGTGGTGTGGAAGTGGTCGTACACCCACACCGAGTCCCAGGGGCCGGCGTCGGCCCGCTGGGCGAGGCCGTTCATGACGGACCAGTGGTCCGCCGGATCGATGCCGACGAGGTCGAAGCGCCAGCCTTGCGGGAGGAAGAGTCCGAATCGCACGCCTCCAACCCTACGGAGACCGCGCCGAACTTGTCAGTCGGTCCTCGTATCGTCGCGGGCGATGCAGGATTCGCTGTTCGACGATGCCGCACCGCTGGCCCCGCACCGCCGGGAGCTGTCCAACGGTGCGTGGCTCGAGGTGCGCGCGGGCTGGCAGGCGGAGCCCGACGAGCTGTTCGCCGCGCTGGCGCGCGACGTGCCGTGGGTCGAGGAGCGCCGCCGCATGTACGAACGCACGCTGCCCGTGCCGCGGCTGCTGCGCTACTACGGCGACGGCGCCGCCCTCCCGCACCCCGCGCTGGGCGCGGCGATGGCCGAGCTCACGGAGCTGTACTGGCCGGACCTGCACGAGCCGTTCACCTCCGTGGGGCTGTGCCTCTACCGCGACGGCGCGGACTCGGTGGCCTGGCACGGCGACACCATCGGCCGCGGCGGCACGCACGACACGATCGTGGCCATCGTGTCCCTCGGCGCCGCCCGCCCGTTCCTCATGCGGCCGCGCGGCGGTGGCGCCTCCACGAAGCTCACGGTGGGCCACGGCGATCTGCTCGCGATGGGCGGCTCCGCGCAACGCACCTGGGAGCACGCGGTGCCGAAGGTGCCGCACGCCGGTCCGCGGATCAGCGTGCAGTTCCGCGCCTCCGGGGTCCGATAGCCCCACTGGTCATGACCTGGTGTGACAAGATGGGTCGATGATCGCGGACGGCCCGATTCCGAAACACGAGCAGCTGCGGGCGCTCCTCGAACAGCGCTGTACGGACGGGCTCGAGCCCGGTTCTGCGCTCCCCAGTGAGCGGCAGCTCTGCGAGGAGTACGGCGTCTCCCGCATCACGGTGCGCGAGGCCCTGCGCCAGCTCGTCGCCGAGGGCACGCTCGTACGGATCCGCGGCAAGGGCACCTTCGTCGCCGACCGGCCCGCCCGCTCACGGCTGCACCTCGCCTCGTTCCACGAGGACATGCGGCGCCTGGGCCGCAACCCGTCGACCGTGGTCCTGCAGACGGAGCTGCGGGTACCGCCACCGTCGACCACCTCGGCCCTGCAGATCCGGGCGGCCGACAAGGCGTACCACGTGAAACGGCTGCGGCTCGCCGACGGCGTGCCGATCTCCGTCGACGACGCCTGGTACCCGCAGGCGATCGCGCCCGGCCTGGACGCGCACGACCTCACGCAGTCGATCTACACCCTGCTCCGCACCGAGTACGGCCAGGCCATCGACCGGGCCGAGCAGTCCATCGGCGCCATCTCCTCCGACGGCGAGCTGGCCCGCGTGCTCGGCATCGCCCCCGGCACGCCGATTCTCGCCTTCGACCGCGTCGCCTTCGCAGCAGGCACGCGCGTCGAACACAGCTACTCCTGGTACCGCTCCGACCGCTACCAGGTGCAGATGACGGTCACGGAGACCGCCGACGCGCCGTAGCCGCGCGGGTCACTCGTCCAGCAGCGCCGCGGCGCGGGCCAGGGCGCGCATCTGCGCCGGGTTGTACAGCTCGAGGAACGCGGCGCCCAGGGCGCGCTCCGCGGCGTCCCGCCCGCGGACCGACGCCGCATTCGGGTCGGCCATCCACGGGAAGCGCGCGTGCTGCTCGCGGATCGTCGCCGCGAGCCGGCCGGCCACGTCCTCGATCGCCGCCTCGTCGGCGTCGGGCGGCAGCGCGTCGAAGAGCTCGTCGGCGTCGGACGACTCCGCCATGAGCGCGCCGAGGTCGCCGAGGGCGGCGTCGTCGAAGACACCGCCGAGCACCGTCGCGAGGGCGCGGTCGCGATCGGAGAAGGACTCGGCCACGGCGTGGAAGGCCGCGGGGGTGTCGAGCGGGGCGTTGTGCTCCAGGGCCGTCGCGAGCTCCGCCCGGGTGCGCTGCAGCCGCGCGATCCGCTCCGCGAGTTCGCCGTCCAGCGCACGGATCGCGGTCGGCAGGTCCTCCGCGGCGTCGGTGTGCATCGCGGCGAGCGGGACGCCCAGCTCCTTGAGGCGGGTGATCCGCAGCAGCCGGACGAGGTGCGCGACGCCGTACTGCTTGTAGCCGTTGGACCGGCGTTCGGGCTCGTCGAGCAGGCCTATCTCGTGGTAGTGGCGGACCGCCTTGACCGTGGTCCCGGCCAGTTCGGCCAGCTCACGCGTGCTCCAGGGCATGCGCTCGAGCGTACGGCTTGACCGTGCCCTTGGGGCAACGTTTACGGTCGCATCATGACCACGTCCCCGGGCACCGACTCCCCCTCGCCCGTCGCCGCTCCCACCTCCGTCACCGGCCGCCGGAGCATCGCTCCCGACCTCGCACGCGGCGTCATGCTGGTCCTCATCGCCGTCGCGAACGTGCCGTACTTCCTGTGGGGCCGGCCGACGGGCACCGGTGCGCACAGCGCCGACGGTTCAGTCGCCGATCGCGTCGTACAGACCGTCGCGATCACCGGCATCGACAGCCGCGTGTACCCGATGTTCGCCTTCCTCTTCGGCTACGGCATCGTCCAGCTGTACACCCGCCAGCTCGCGGCGGGCACGGAGCAGCGCGTCGCCCGCCGGATCCTGCGGCGGCGGCACTGGTGGATGCTGGCGTTCGGCTTCGTCCACGCCGCGCTGCTCTGGTACGGCGACATCCTCGGCGCCTACGCGATCACCGGCCTCGTCCTCGTGTGGCTGTTCCTCCGGCGATCGGACCGGGCCCTCGCGATCTGGGCGTCCGTCCTGGTCCTGCTCTCCGGCGCATTCTCCGTTCTCACAGTGGTAGCTGCGGCATCGGTGGATTCGGGCGGCACGGCGGCCGCGACCACCGACGCGAACGCGATCCCGGAGTACGGAGCTGCGATGGCCGAGCGCGTCACGACGTGGGCCGAGATCATGATCCCGACGGTGGTGTTCGGATTCATCGTGCCCGCCGCGGTCCTGCTCGGCATGCTGGCCGCCCGGCACCGCGTCCTCGACGCCCCCGCCGCGCATGCCGCCCTCCTCCGGCCGTGCGCCGTGGTGGGCCTCGCGATCGGCTGGGGCACGGGACTCCTCCTCGCCCTGCAGAACCTGGACGCCCTTCCGTTCGGCCCGACGGCGGACTGGGTCCTGCTGGCCCTGCACACGCTGGGCGGGCTGTTCGGCGGGCTCGGGTACGTGGCAGTGTTCGGCCTGCTCGCGATCCGCCTGGAACGGGGCGGCGCCGGGGCGTTCGCGACCGCGGTGCAGGCGCTGGGCAAGCGGTCGATGAGCGGCTACCTCGCGCAGTCGGTCGTCTTCTCGCCACTCCTCGCGGCGTGGGGGCTGGGCCTCGGCCAGTACCTGTCCAGTTGGTCGGCGACGCTGCTGGCGGTCGCCGTCTGGGCCGCGACCGTCATGATCGCCGTGCGGCTCGAACGCGCGGGCAGGCGCGGCCCCGCCGAGACCCTGCTCCGGCGCCTGGCGTACCCGCGGTAGGCGCAATCACTCCTCCGCGGGCGCGACGACGAAGCGGACGGTCTGCCCGGGCCGCAGCAGGTCGACGAGATCGACGTAGGGCCCGGCGATCTCGGCGACCCGCACCTGCGCGGCGGTCAGCGGACGGTCCTCGCGCATCAGGTGCACCTCGCCGTGGTACCGCCCCATGGACGCGACGTCCACCTGAAGACTGCCGCGTGATCGCCGCGTCCCGTTGACCGCGTCCGGCGGGACGGGGCCGCCGCGCGTGCCCTCGATGCGATGCGATGCCGCGGTCCCCTCCGGCCGGAGACGCAGCGGACCGTCGAGCAGGTGCCGCATCGCCCCGGGGACCGAAGCGAGCGGCACCACGATCTCGCCGTGCCGCTCACGGCGTTCGATCCACTCCTCGTGCTGCGGCAGCACCGTCCCCTCGGCGCAGGCCACCCCGGTGTCCGGGCAGGCCGCGAGCACCCGCGCGTGGTTGACGTAGGCGTTGGCGTGCCGGTGCGATTCGAGCGTCGGCAGCCCCAGGTGCAGCGGCGCCCGGAACTCGCGCTCCCCCGGGATGAACGTCACCACGTCGTGACCCCGCCCGCGCAGCAGCGCGTTCTGGCCGGCGAAGAAGTCCTCGGCGAGGCCGGTCTCCGGACGCGGGTAGTAGTTGTGCCAGCCCACCGGGTCGAGGCCGGCGAGCTCATCCAATTCCTCCGGCGTCACCGTGCTGGCGTTGACGGCGATCCGGAAGGGCCCGGCGGCCGCGATGGCGCGCACCTCGTCCGGGGAGAAGCCGAAGTCGATGCGGACCGTCGTGACGCCCCAGGCCCGGAGCATCCCCAGCCCCGCGAGATCCACCCCGAGCAGAGCGAGGGCCTTCGGCGAGACGTCGGCGCAGAACTCGATGCCGAGCTCGCGGTGCAAGCCCGCGAGCTCCGCGCCGAACGCCCGCAAGCCCGAGCTCTCGGGGATGTGCAGAGAGGTGAACACGAGCCCCCGGCCGGCGCGGGCGGCGGCCACGGCCACGCTCCGGCGCAGCGCGGGATCGTCCGTGGGATAGAGCGAGTGCAACATGATCGTCCCTCCGGTGCGCGGCTCAGGCCAGGCGCGATTCCATCGACTCCTTGAAGCCGAACAGGTAGGTGAGCACGAAGCCGGCCAGCGCTCCGACGGCGATGCCCCCGAGGTACCAGAGCCACCCGCCCGCCGAGATCACGCCCGTCATCAGAACCCCCGACAGCCCGATGGTCTGGGCACCGAATCCGCCGCTGACCTCCATCCCCCAGGCCACGAAGGCACCACCGAAACCGGCACCGAGACAGGCCGTGATGAAGGGATAGAACAGCGGGAGCGAGACGCCGTAGATGAGCGGCTCGCCGATGCCGACCAGGCCGAGCGGCAACGCGCCCTTGATGATCCGCTTGAGCTTCGGGTTTCGGGTCTTGAGCCAGATCGCGATGGCCGCGCCGTCCTGCCCCGCGCCGGCCATGGCCAGGATGGGCAGCAGCGGCGTGTAGCCGAGGTCCGCGATCAGCTGCACGTGCACCGGCGTCAGCCCGTGGTGCAAGCCGAGCATCACCAGCGGCAGGAACAGCGCCGACATCAGGAAGCCGCCGAAGACGCCGCCCTGCTCGAGCGCGAAGTCGACGAGGAACCAGGTGACCCCGCGCATCACGAGCGCCGCGATCGGCATGATCACGAACAGGCTCACCACCGCGCCCACCAGCACGGTGAACACGGGCACCACGAACAGGTCCAGGCTCGCGGGAACGCGTGCGCGCAGCCGCTTCTCGATCGCCGCGAACAGCCACGCCGTGGCCATCACGCCGATCACGCCGCCGAGGCCGGGGCTCAGCTGGCCGACCACGGGGATCGTCAGCGGGACCGCTTCGGCGCCGGTCTTGGGGTTCGCCGCGATGCCCGCGAGCGCGGGCAGGTAGGGCAGGCCGCCGGCGACGAAGCCGAGCACCGGCGAGCCCCCGAACTCCTTGGCCGTGTTCAGGCCGACGATCAGGTTCAGGCTGCCGATGAGGAGCGTTCCCATGGCCGCGAACACCAGGAACCACGGATTGCCCGTCACCGAGGGGTCGATCAGCTTCCAGATGTTGGCGATCGCCGCGATGATGCCGCAGGCGATGAAGCCCGGGAAGAGCGGGATGAAGATGTTGCCGACGTGCTTGAGCGCGACCTGCAGGCGGCTCGTCTGCCGTGCCTTCACCTTCGCCTGCGTGCGGGTCGCCAGGGAGTCCAGCTCGGCCTCGCGCACGTCGTCGGCCACCTTGTCGAGCGCCACGACGACGTCGGACTCCGAACCGGACTCCGCGGCCCGAGCCGCGGCGAGCACGTCCCCGAAGCACTCCCGCAGGCGTTCGGCGTGGCCCGGGCCCACGACGATCTGCAGCTGGGGGCCGTCGACGACGCCCTGCACGCCGTCGAGGGCGCGGATGCCGGCGACGTCGACGGCCGCCTGGTCCTCGACGTTGATCCGCAGGCGCGTCATGCAATTGGTGTGCGAGGCGACATTGCCGGTTCCGCCGACGAGCCGCAGAACCTTCTCGCCGAGTTCGGTGTAGTCCATCAGAGCAGTCCTCCCTACGGATCAGGATTCGGTGGAGCGGATGGCGACGCGGACGAGGCCGTCCGCGTCGGCGAGGCGCCGGCGGGCGGTCGGGGCGTCGACGTCGGCGAGGATCATCACGATCGCGGTCTTGGCGTGTCCGTCAGCCGCGGCGGAGGCCGCGCGGGCGGCGGCCTCGTCGGCGCCCGTGGCCTCGCGGATGATGCGGACCACGCGGCCCGCCAGCTTGACGTTGCTGGGCGCCACGTCGACCATCAGGTTCGAATAGGCCTTGCCCGTCCGCACCATCGCGGCCGTCGAGATCATGTTGAGGATCAGCTTCTGGCTGGTACCGGCCTTGAGGCGGGTGGAGCCGGTGAGCACCTCGGGGCCGTTGTCGACCTCGATGGCGACCTGCGCGTGCGCGGAGATCGCGGCACCGGGGTTGCAGGAGAGGGCCACCGTCGACGCCCCGACCGCCCGCGCGTGGTCCAGGCCCCCGATGACGTACGGCGTTCGGCCGGACGCCGCGATGCCGATCACGACGTCGGCGGGAGTCACGCCGAGCGCGACGAGATCGTCCCGGCCGCGTTCGGCGGAGTCCTCGGCGCCCTCCTCGGACCGGAACATCGCCGCGTCGCCGCCGGCGAGGACCCCGACGACCACGCCCGGCGGGACGCCGAACGTCGGGGGGCACTCCGCCGCGTCGAGCACGCCGAGCCGGCCGCTGGTGCCGGCGCCCTGGTAGATGAGCCTGCCGCCGGACCGCAGCGCCGTCACCGCGAGCTCGACGGCGCGCTCGACCTCCGGGAGGACGCGGCGCACCGCGTCGGGGACGAGCCGGTCCTCGTCGTTCATGGCCGTGAGCAGCTGTTCGACCGTGAACTCGTCGAGCTCCATGGTCCGGCTGTTCCGGCTCTCCGTCGTGGCGATCTCGTGCACGGCATCCCTTCCGCTCCGGCGATGACGAAAGATTACACACGAACGAGCTCATGCGAAGATAATTTTCAGAACTGCTGTGGAATACTCGCCGAGACGCTGGAGGGGGAGCTGTGGACGGCACCATCGACCGCATACGATCCGTCGTTCCGACCTTGCGCCCGGCAGAGGCCAAGGTCGCCGCGACGGTGATCGGCGACCCCGAGCGCGCGGTCGCCGCGACGATCACCGAGCTGGCGGCGGCCGCCGGCGCATCGCAGGCCAGCGTCGTCCGGTTCGCCCGCGCGCTGGGGTTCGGCGGCTACCCCGATCTGCGGATCGCCCTGGCGCAGGAGCTGTCCCGCCGCCAAGTCGAACTCGAACGGTCCGACATCGCCGAGGGCGCCATCAACGACGCGGACGACCTCGCCACCGTCGTCGCCAAGATCGCCTTCCACGAAGCCCGCTCCCTCGAGCAGACCGCCCGCCTGATCGACCACGACGCCCTCGAGACCGTGGCACAGGCGATCGCCGAGCACGGACGGTGCCACGCCTTCGGCGTCGGGGCCAGCGGCCTCGCGGCGCTCGACCTCTCCCAGAAGCTGCAGCGCATCGGCCTGTCCTGCCAGTACTCGCCGGACACGCACATGCAGCTCGTCCACGCGGCGCTCGCGACTCCGGACTCCGTCGCCGTCGCCGTCTCGTTCAGCGGGACCACCGTCGAGGTGCACCGCGCCCTGCAGCTCGCGACCCAGCGCGGAGCCCTCGGCGTCGCCGTGACCAACGCCCCCGAGTCCCCCCTGGGGCGGGCGGCCGACCGCCTCCTGCTCACCGTCGCGCAGGAGTCACCGCTGCGGGCGGCGGCCCTCGCCAGCCGTCTCACACAGCTCGCCGTGGTCGACTTCCTGTTCGTCCGCGTCGCCCAACTGCGCTACGGCGACCTCGAATCGGCTCTCGCGATCACCCGGGAGGCCGTCCATCCCCAGCACCTGCCGCCGACGAGCGGAGCCCGCGCGACCTAGTCCGCGAAGCCGGACGACGGGGAGAAGCAGGTGGTGTAGAAGGCGCGGCCGAAGGGCGTGATCTCGATCCGGCGGCGAACGGTCTTCGCATACCGGCCCGCGCTGCTCAGCGCGTCGAGCAGCTGGGGCTGCACCTGCAGCAACTCGTAGCGCCGCACGTCGACCTGCTCCTTGGAGAACCAGATCAGGCCCAGGCGGTGCAGGTTGCCGAGGTACTCGGCGATCCGGTCGGGGTTCCGGCAGCCGGCGACCTCGGGGATCATCGACACGCCGGCGGCCACCGTCTCGGCGCCCACGCCGAACGGGCGGTTCGTGCGCACGTCGATGGCGGGCTGCGCACCGTCGTTGAAGAGCAGCCGCAGGATGCGAGCCTCGTCCGGGCACAGCTCCTGCAGAATGTGCTCGTAGGCGGGGTGGGGCGTCTGCGCGCCGGCGGGCTCGGCGGACTGCGCGAGGAGCCGATCGCCCGTGCGGCGGAGCTCGTCGGGAGTGGCGACGGGCTCAGGGGCCTGCTCGAGCAGCTCGTCCACGACCTCCCCGTGCACGACGATGCGCGGCGCGACCTCGGTGGTCAGCGCGACGTCCACGAGGTGACCCGCCTCGCTCACGAACTGCTGCGTGAGGCGCTGCGCCGAGCCGCCGAGCTCCCGGGTCACGCTGAAGGCGGAGTTCGAGACGCGCCCCAGCCGGCCGAGGAGCCCGCCGGACTCCTGCTTCTCCGCCGCGGCGACCTCGCCGCCGTCGCGGACCGCGAGCTCGCGGTTCTCGTCGACGACCTCGTCGTCGGAGGCCGCGGAGGAACGGGACTTCTCACTCACGTCTGTCACACCCCGAATATCGCTAGATGGAGGAACCCGGCGAACGAGCCGAGCACCGCGCCGTGCAGGAACAGCAGCCACTCATCCTGCTTGATCGCCGATCGGAGCAGCTCGCTGAGGTCCTCCGGGCTGAGCTTGCTCATCCGCTCGATCACGAATTCGCGCACCTTCGACTGCTGCTCGGCGACGAACTTCGGCTCGCTGACCGTCGCCTCGGCGACCTTGAGCGCCTCCGCGCCGACCAGCTGCGGCACCCGGTCGTAGGCCTCGGAGCCCACCGACAGCTTGACGAAGCCGCGGGCCCACCCGGCCGCGTTGTCGATCGAATCGCGCAGCACCGACTCGACGGTGGCGCGCGTGCGGTCGGACCGCGGGCCGTGCAGCAGCTCGTCGCAGATGTTCTCGATCGTGATGACCTTGTCCGCCATGACGATGGCGTACTGTTCGCCGATCTCCTTCTTCCGCTTGAGGAACAGGCCCTGCTTCCACGGCACCCACCAGGTGGGGTGGATCGGCTCGAAGATCATCAGGATGCCGATGTAGTTCACCACGTAGCCGATCACGATCCCGCCCAGCGGGAGCAGCCACCAATACGGGAAGAAGTGCAGCAGCGCCACGAGCAGGAAGCCCATGGGGAAGCCGAAGTAGAAGCCGAAGTTCTGCATGAACTTCAGCTCCTTGCGGCCCATGTTGTAGAAGATGTCCTTCAGTACCGAGGGATTGTTCGTGAGGTACCGGATCACCAGCAGCTTGGCGTCGATGTAGTCGTCGATGTTCTCGCCGATGGTCGACGTGATCTTCCGGACGTCCTTGGGCAGCGAGGCGGACACGCGGCGGAAGACCAGCAGCTTGACGTCCTCGGGGAGCGAGTACCACAGGCGCGGGTTCTCGCGCTGCATCACGGATTCCACGATCGACGGGATCATCGGCAGCGACGCCCGAGTGAGCACCTCGGAGACGTGTTCCGGATCCATCACCTCGTAGAACTCGGCGATGCTGCCCACCTTGTTGAGCGACTTGTCGACGGCGATGCTCGCCATCTTCTCCGCCCGCGAGGGCACGATCCCCTGCCAGCCGACGCGGCCGTCGGGCATGATCGCGGGGATCACCTGGACCCGGCGCGGCAGCAGCGGATACAGGGTCGCCATCCCGGGCACCTTGACGCCGTAGAACTTCTTCGGCTCGAACAGCATGAGGATGCCGGTCCAGTTGGTGATGTAGCCGATGATGCCGGTGAATAGCGGAACGGTGATGAGGTGCTGGATCAGGTTCGCATCCATCGCACGCCTCCCTCAGCGAGGCGTCCCGTCGAGCTCACCACAGGCCATCCACCTTTCCCCAACCGACAACATTCGCGCTCACGCTACTCAAGATAGTGAGAGGATTACGCCTCCATTCGATCACTGTGACCAGATGAACACGCCGGAGCGACGTGTCATTCACACAGTAAAGATCCAATCCCCCGCGGCCACATCACGTTCTTCAAGATTCGCAATGGACCCGGGTTGGGAATCCATCACCACGACGGGGCAGATCGCGCTGAGGCCTCGGTCGCGAATGCCCGACGGGGAGAAGGAGATCAGCGGATCCCCGGCGGCGACTTTGGCCTTCTCCGCGGCCAGCAGCGTGAAGCCCTCACCATTCAGGTTCACGGTGTCGATTCCGACATGCACCAGAACACCGATACCGCCGTCCGCGAGCACGATCGCCGCGTGCGGATGCAACTTCAGTACCGTCCCCGCCACGGGCGAGACGACGACGGCCTCGGCACCGTCGGCGGGCACGGACGGTTCGATGGCGACCCCCGAGCCCACCATCTCGCCGGCGAAGACCTGATCCGGCACGGCCGAGAGCGGCACGAGCCGCCCGGCGACCGGTGCCAGCACCTCGGTCACAGGAGGTCCTGCACTTCCTCGGCGAGCGCGTCCGCGGTCGGGCCGACGACGACCTGCACGGCCGAGCCCGCGACCATCACGCCGTGCGAGAGCTTCTTGAGCGCGGCCTGGTCGACGAGGCCGGTGTCCTTGACCTCGCAGCGGAGGCGGGTGATGCAGCCCTCCACCTCTTCGATGTTGTCGGCCCCGCCGAGCCCGTTCACGATGTCCTGCGCCTTCGACATTCCTGCCGCCTTTCGGAGAGGTTCGGGAAAACCGACTCACGCCGGGCCGAACTGGTTATAACCTGTCGTCAGCCTAGTGGACTCGTCCCTCGACAGGAGCGAAAAATGAGTTCCTCATCCGGATCCGGTATATCAGCACGACGGCTCGATCTGAGCGGTCTCCAGAAACTCGGCCGCAGCCTCATGCTGCCCATCGCGGTACTGCCCGCGGCGGGCATCCTGCTGCGCCTCGGCCAGGACGATCTCCTCGGCAGATTCGACTCCATGAAGACCGTCGCCGCGGTCATCGGCGGCGCGGGCAACGCGCTGTTCGCCAACCTCGGCATGTTGTTCGCGGTCGGCATCGCGATCGGCTGGGCCAAGAAGGCCGACGGTTCCACCGCGCTCGCCGCACTCGTCGGCTATCTGTCGTTCCAGGCCGTCGAGAAGGCCATGTCGCCCGTGGTGCTCGCGGGCAAGCTCGACAAGGACGACAAGCAGGCGCTCGTCGAGTACGGCGTGCTGGGCGGCATCGTCATCGGCATCATGTCGGCGATGCTCTGGCAGAAGTACTACAAGACGAAGCTGCCCGACTACATCGGCTTCTTCTCCGGCCGCCGCCTGGTGCCGATCCTCACCGCCTCGGGCGCGATCGTCGTCGGCGTGCTCATGTCCTTCGCCTACCCGCTGTTCAACGCCGGCCTGACCAGTCTCGCCAACTGGGTCGCCGAACACTCCGTGGTCGGCGGCGGCGTGTACGGCACCGTCAACCGCCTGCTGCTGCCGCTCGGTCTGCACCACATCATCAACTCCGTGGTCTGGTTCGTCCTCGGCGACTACCAGGGCGCGAACGGCACCGTGGTGCACGGCGACATCGCCCGGTTCATGCAGGGCGACCCCACCGCGGGCACGTTCATGACCGGCTTCTTCCCCATCATGATGTTCGGCCTGCCCGCCGCGGCGTTCGCCATCTACCGCTGCGCCAAGCCCGAGAACCGCAAGGTGGTCGGCGGCATCATGCTGTCCGTCGCGCTCACCAGCTTCATCACCGGCATCACCGAGCCGCTCGAGTTCTCCTTCATCTTCGTGGCCTGGCCGCTGCTGCTGCTCCACGCGCTGCTCACCGGCAGTTCGCTCCTCATCGCGAACTGGCTGGACATCCACCACGGCTTCACGTTCTCCGCCGGCGCCATCGACTACGTGCTCAACTTCGGGCTGGCGAACAAGCCGCTGCTGCTCATCCCGATGGGCCTGGTCTACGCCGTGATCTACTACTTCTCGTTCAGCTTCATCATCAAGCGGCGCAACCTCAAGACCCCCGGTCGCGAGGACGAGGACATGGAAGCGGAGGCCACGGCTTGAGCGAGCTCCTGCGCGGCACCGTCGTCACGCCCTCCGGGGCGATCGACGACGGTGTCCTGGCCCTCGCGGACGGCCGGATCGCGGAGGTCGGACCCGCGTCCGCCTTCCCGGCCGCGACGCTGCCGGCACCGTCGGAGCGCGTCTACCTGCCCGGCATGATCGACGTGCACTGCCACGGGGGCGGGGGCTTCGGCTTCCCGGACTCGGACGCCGACGGTGCCCGCGCGGCCGCCGCGCACCACCTCGGCCGCGGCACGACGACGCTGCTGGCCTCGCTGGTCTCCGCGGCGCCGGAGAAGCTGCTCGAGCGGATCGCGACGCTTGCGCCGCTCGTGGACGACGGCACCGTCGCCGGGCTGCATCTGGAGGGCCCCTTCCTCGCGCAGGAGGTGTGCGGCGCGCAGGACCCGCGGTACATCATCGACGGCGACCCGGCGCTGCTCGCGTCGCTGCTCGACGCCGCGGGCGGCCGGATCTCCTCGATGACCGTCGCCGCCGAGACCGCGCACTTCGCCGACCTGGCGCGGCAGCTGTCCGCGGCCGGCGCCGTCGTGTCCGTCGGGCACACCGCCGGCGACTACGACACCGTGGCCGCCGCGCTCGGCACCCCGGACGGCCCGGTCAGCATCACGCACCTGTTCAACGGCATGCACCCGATGCACCACCGGCACCCCGGCGCCGTGGGTGCCGCGCTGCAGGCGGCGGGCGAGGGCCACGCGGTCGCGGAGATCATCGGCGACGGGGTGCACCTCGCCGCCGGCACCGTCGCGATGGTCTTCGCGACCGTCGGGCCGGACCACATCGCGCTGGTCTCCGACGCCATGCAGGCCGCCGGGATGCCCGACGGCCAGTACTCGCTCGGGCCGCTGGAGGTCACCGTCGGGGGTGGCGTCGCGCGCCTGACCACGCCCGACGGGACGCCGGGCGCCATCGCCGGCGGCACCTCGTCGGTGCTCGACGTGGTGGTGCGCGCCGTCCGGCACTCGGGGGTGTCGCTCGCCGACGCCGCGCGCGCCGGGGCGACCACGCCCGCCCGACTGCTGGGCCTGAAGGACCGCGGCGAGCTCGCCGCCGGCCTGCGTGCCGACGTGCTGGAGCTCTCCGCCGATCTGGAGCTCCTGCGGGTCCTGCGCGCCGGCGAGCAGGTGTAACACCTCGTTCTCCGGTGTTACACTCGGGTATGCCCACGACCCGACCGCGCCACGCGATCACGGAGACCCCCGAGGTCACGCGAGCGCTGGAGATCGCCCGACGGCGGTGGCCGGCGCACGCCGAGAGCCCGTCGCGCCTGCTGCGCGAGCTGATCGCCGCAGGTGCGGAGGCCGTCGAGGAGTCGTCGGACAGCGAGATCGAGCGGCGCCTCGCGGTCGCGACGCGACTCGCGGGCAGTCGCACGAAATGGTTCCCGGACGGCTACCTCGAGGAGCTGAGGTCCGAGTGGCCGGAGTAGTCGTCCTCGACGCGAGCGTGCTCATCGCGTTCTTCAAGGACGACGATCCTTTCCACGGCAAGGCATCCGCTGTGGTGCTCGGCGCGATCGGCCGGGGCGACGAGATCGCCGCGAGCGAGTTGACCGTGGCCGAGTACCTCGTGGGCGCAGTCCGCAGCGGCGAGGTGGGCAGCGCCGAAACGGAACTCGCGGATCTCGGTCTCCGACGACGTGACCTTCCCCCGTCCTTCGCCCCGCGCCTGGCGCGGATCCGGCACGACGCGCGCGTGAAGCTCCCCGACGCCGCGGTGATCCTCACCGCCGTCGACGCGGCAGAGGACGGGACCGGCGCGGTGGCCGTGGCGACCTTCGACGCCCGGCTGCGCGCCGGGGCGGCGACGTACGGCATCGGCTCGGCGATCGAGGATTGATCACGCCAGATTGAGCTCGCCGCGGATCGTGGTGCTCGTGGCGCCGCCGATCCAGATCGTGTCGCCGTCCCGTTCGACGTGCACGCGGCCGCGGCGGCCGAGCGCGGTGCCCTGGGACGCGGTGTAGCGCTCCGGCAGCTCACCGGTGCCGATCAGCCACTGCGCCAGACCGGCGTTGAGCGAGCCCGTCACCGGATCCTCCGGCACCGCGAGGGACGGGCAGAAGGCGCGGACCTCGACGTCCGCGTCGCCGCCCGCCGGATACCGGCCCACCACACCGACGTTGAGCTCCCCCATCGCCGCGAAGTCGGGCCGCACAGCGAGGACCGCGTCCGCGTTCCGCAGCCGCGCGGCCACCCAGCCGGGGCCGTTGTCCACCCATTCGGCGGCGAGGATCTCTCCGGCCGGGACTCGCAGGCCCGCGGCGATCCGGTCGACGGTGTCCGCGTCCGCGGGGCCGCTGCGGACGAGCGGCGGCGCGGCGAAGGCGAGCGTCGACCCGCGGCGCAGGCGCACCAGGCCGGCGCCGCACTCCTGCACGACGGTGCCGGCCGTCGCCGGGACGCCGCCGTCCTCCAGCCACGCGTGGGCACTGCCCAGCGTCGGGTGCCCGGCGAAGGGCAGCTCGCCGCCGGGTGTGAAGATCCGGAGCCGGTAGTCGGCCGCCGGGTCCGTCGGGCGGAGCAGGAAGGTGGTCTCGCTGAGGTTGGTCCAGCGTGCGAACGCCGCCATCTGCTCGTCGGCGAGGTCGTCGGCGTCGTGCACCACCGCCACCGGATTGCCCATGAGCGGTTCGGAGGAGAAGACGTCGACCTGGCGGAAGCGGTGCATGCGTTCAGTAGAGCTCACGCCCGTATCCCTCTCCGTAGTAGCGGTCCAGTTCCTCGAGCGAGTCGTCCGGGCGCTCCAACGTTTTGGCGATCACGGCGCGCCGGGGCACCCCGCGGTCGTCGTCCGTCGTCGCCCAGGTCGACGGGTCCCACGCCTCCGAGCGGAGGAAGGCCTTGCTGCAGTGGAAGAAGACCTCGTCGATCGCGACCTCGACGATGAGCTGGGGCAGCTTCTCCCCCACAGCCATCCGGGGTGCGTAGGGCGCGTCGGCGAGCACCGCCGCGGTTCCGTTGACGCGCAGCGTGTCGCCGCGTCCGGGGATGACGAACTCGAGCGCGATGCGCGGATCGACGAGGAGGTTCCGCAGGCCGTCCACGCGGCGGTTCCCCGGCCGGTCGGGCAGCGCGATCGTCCGGTCGTCCAGCACGAGGACGCCGCCCGCCGGATCGCCCTTCGGCGAGACGTCGAGCCCACTCGGGCCCGACGTGGCGACGAAGTAGAGCCGCGCGGCCGCGAGGAACAGCCGGTGCACCTCGTGCAGTTCGGGGCGGGCCTTGTCGCGGATCCGCGGGATCGGCTCGGGCACCACGGCCCGGAGCTCCGCCTCGGTGGTCACCGGTCTGCGTGCATGCGCCATGTCGTCGAGCGTAGAGACCCGTGCGGTGCGCCCGCGACCCGGTTTCCGCCCTACAGCGGGCGCAGGATGCGGTCGAGGAACTCCCGCGTGCGCGCGTGCTGCGGGGCGCCGATCACGTCGGCGGGGCGGCCCGCCTCGAGGACGGTGCCGCGGTCGACGAACAGCACCTGGTCGGCGACCTCGCGGGCGAAGGCCATCTCGTGCGTCACCACCACCATCGTGCGGCCCTCGGTCGCCAGGTCGCGCATCACGGTGAGGACGTCGCCGACCAGCTCGGGGTCGAGCGCCGAGGTGGGCTCGTCGAACAGCACGACCCGTGGCCGCAGCGCGAGGGCCCGCGCGATCCCGACGCGCTGCTGCTGCCCGCCCGAGAGTTGGTGCGGGTACTTGTCGGCGTGGTCCTTCAGCCCGACCCGCGCGAGCAGCTCCCGTGCCTCCGCCTCGACCTCGGCCGCCGGGCGCTTCTGCACGACGACGGGCCCCTCGGTCACGTTCCGCAGCGCGGTGAAGTGCGGGAAGAGGTTGTGCGACTGGAAGACCATCGCGCTCTGCGCGCGGTAGCGCGACAGTTCGGCCTTGCCGGGCGTGCCGGCCCCGAAGTCCACCGTCGCGTCGCCGACGGTGACGGTGCCCCCGTCCGGCAACTCGAGCGCGTTGAGCGAGCGGAGCACCGTCGTCTTCCCGGATCCGGACGGCCCGATGATGACCGTGACCGTGCCCTCCGGGACGGCGAAGTCGATGCCACGCAGCACCTCCACCTCGCCGAAGGACTTGGTCAGACCGCGCACCGAGATCAGGTCGGTCATCGCGCCACGTACCTTTCGAATCGGTTCTCGAGGTGCGACTGCAGCACGCTCAGCAGCTGGCAGACCACCCAGTAGTAGCAGGCGGCGACCACGTACATGACGAGGAAGTCGAACGTGGGTGCCGCGGCGATCTGCGCCTGCCGGAACACCTCGGTCACGAGGATGGTGGACGCCAGCGAGGTGTCCTTGACGAGCGAGAGCAGCGTGTTCGCGAGCGGCGGGGTCGCGGTGCGGGCGGCCTGCGGCAGGATGATCCGGCGCAGCGCGGTGCTGTAGTCCATACCGATCGTGGTGGCCGCCTCCCACTGCCCGCGCGGCACCGCGCCGATCGCGGCGCGGATGATCTCCGCCGCGTAGCCGCCCACGTTGAGCGAGAAGGCGATCACCGCCGCGAAGAAGGGATCGAAGACCAGGCCGAGCGCGGGCAGGCCGTAGAAGATGATCACCAGCTGCACCAGCAGCGGCGTGCCGCGGATCACCGAGATGTAGACCGTCGCCAGCGCGCGGAGCAGGCGCCGGGCGGACATCCGCGCGAGCGCGACGGCCAGCGCGAGGACGAGTCCGATCGCGAAGCTGATCGCGGTGAGCGGCAGGGTCTTCGTGACCATGGCCTCCAGCAGCGGAACCAGGCTGCGCCGCACCAGGTCCCAGGTGGTGGACTGCTTCGGCGCGGCACTGTCCGCGCCGAAGTACTTCTGCGAGATCCGTTCGGCGGTGCCGTCGGCTCGGATCTCGGCGAGGCCGCGGTTGATCGCCGGCATGAGCCCGGATCCCTTGCGGGCCGCGAACACCGACTCGGACTTGTCGGGGGTCTCGGCGGCGATCTTCACCGGCGCGGTGTGGTTGACCGCGAGGTAGTTGCGGATCACGCCCGTGTCGTTGACCACTACGTCCACGCGGCCCTGCGCGAGCAACGTCGCCGCTTCGGTGAATCCCGCGACCGGCTCGATCCGCGCGCCCGCCTTCTCCGCGACGCCGGACCAGCTGCTCGTGGAGCTCTGGGCGGCGAGCCTGCCGCGGATGTCGTCCAGGGACTTCACCGCATCGTCGTCCTTGCGGACCAGGATCGATCCGCTCGCCGTGCTGTACGAGTCGGACAGGTCGTACTTGGCGGCGCGGGCGGGACTCGCGGCGACCTGGTTCGCCACCAGGTCCAGCCGGTTCGCCTCCAGCGCGGAGAACATCGAGTCCCAGGGCGTCTCCACGAACTCCACCCGCATCCCGGCCTTATCGGCGATGGCGGTGATCATCTCGACGTCGTAGCCCGTGAGCTTCCCGGCATCGTCGTGGTAGCTGTACACCTGGTAGACGCCCTCGGTGCCCACCCGCAGGACCCCGCCCGACGGCGGCACCGGGTCGGCCTGCGCCGGCAGCGGCGCGACGACGAGCAGCATCGCGAGCAGCACGAGGAGGACGCGGGGCGCGGTGCGGACGGCTGATCGCATGCGTCGTTCTTAGCACCGGCATCGGCCCTGCGCGCCGCGGACCGTCATGTCGAACCTTTTTCAACTCAGGGGTTGAACAACGGGAGGAGAGGGCGTACCGTCGTATTCAACAGATTGGTTGAACACGAAGGGGGTGCACCACGAACGACGACACCGACGACCTGTCCAAGGCGTTCGCGGCACTCGCGGACCCCACGCGGCGCGACATCGTCGCCCGCCTCTCGGACGGCGACGCCACGCTCACGGAGATCGCGGAGCGCTACGACGTGAGCATCCAGGCCGTCTCGAAACACCTCACGGTGCTCGAGAACGCCGGCCTGATCAGCAGGACCCGCCGCGCCCAGGCGCGGCCCGCCCACCTGGAGGCGGAGGTCTTCGACCTCATGAACGGGTGGATCGAGCGGTACCGGCGCCGCGCCGAACAGCGCTACCAGCGCCTCGACGCGGTGCTGGCCGAATTGAACGCACAAGAGAACCCCAACCCCACCGAAGAAGGAGCAGCATCATGACCATCGTCAACGCCGAGGCCGCCATCGAGGCCTCCGCCACCCTGCCCAGCATCACCATCACCCGCGACTTCCAGGCGACCCCCGCGCAGTTGTTCCGCGCGCACACCGACCCCGAGCTCTACGCGCGCTGGGTGGGACCGTCGGACATCGCCACCGAGATCGTGCACTGGGACGCGCGCACCGGCGGCAGCTGGGCGTACAACAACACCCGTGGCGACGAGCGCTACTCGTTCCACGGCAGCTTCCACGACGTTCGAGAGGACCGGATCGTGCAGACCTTCACCTTCGACGAGTGGCCCGACGCGGTGTCGCTCGAGACCATGACCTTCGAGGACCTCGGCGACGGCCGCACGCGGATGCACTCGGTCTCGCTGCTCGACAGCTTCGAGAGCCGCGACGGCATGCTGGCCAGCGGCATGGAGAAGGGCGTCAACGACGGCTACGCCAAGCTCGACGAACTTCTCGCGTCCGGCGAGGTGTAGTCGTTACCGTCGAGGGATGACGGACGCCGCACCGATTCGCACGCACGTCGCCGGCGGCCTGGGGGTCCTCACCCTCGGGGCCGCCGGGCGGCGTAACCCCCTCTCGCTCGCCACGATGCGGGCGGCCACCGCCGCGCTGGGCGCCTTCGACGCCGACCCCGCGGTGCGGGTCATCGTGATCCGCGCCGAGGGGCCGGCGTTCTCGGCGGGCCACGACCTGAGCGAGATGGTCGGCCGCACCCTCGACGAGGAGCGCGAGATCTTCGTCGCCTGCACCGACCTCATGGCCGCGGTGCACCGCGTGCGGCAGCCCGTGATCGCGCAGGTGCAGGGCATGGCGCTGGCCGCCGGCTGCCAGCTCGTGGCGACCTGCGACCTGGCGATCGCGACCTCCGACGCGCGGTTCTCGACGCCCGGCGTGAAGATCGGGCTGTTCTGCTCGACGCCGATGATCCCGCTCACCCGGGCCGTCGGCCGCAAGCGCGCGATGCAGATGCTGCTGACCGGCGAGATGATCAACGCCGAGACCGCGGTCGAGTGGGGCCTGATCAACGCCGCCGTCCCCGCCGACCAGCTCGAGGCGACCGTCACCGGCCTGGCGCACCGCATCGCGGAATCCAGCGGCGCAACGCTGGCGATCGGCAAGCGCGCCTTCTACGACCAGGTCGATCGGACCGAGCCGGACGCCTACGCCGCGATGGCCGAGGTGATGGCGACCAACGCGATGATCCCGGACGCGCAGGAGGGTATGACGGCGTTCCTGGAGAAACGCGCCCCCGTCTGGCGGTGATGACCCGGTAACTTAGCAGCATGAAGCTGCCCCGGCTCCGCGCCGACTACGGTTCGATCCTCCTGGGGTCGGCCGACGACAGCTCCCGCCTGACCCGCGTCCGGGTGCAGCTGGTGATCACCATCGGCGTGGTTGTCGCCAACCTCATCGGCGTCGGCCTGGCCATCGCGCTGGCCACCGTCGGCATCCCGGAGCCGTCGATCCCGTGGGACGCCTGGTGGATGAACTACCTGGTGGTGCCGCTGTACATCGGGATCGCCTTCGTGCTCGGCGCGACGATCGGCACCGTCCGGCTGGTCCGGTCGCTGCGCTGGTCGATCCGCCGCGAGGAGCCGAACGCGGCGCAGGCGAAGGCGGCGATCGTCGGGCCGTGGCGCCTGACCGCCCTGGAGGCGCTGCTGTGGGGCGTCGGCACCGTCGTGATGACCGTCGGCTACGGCGCCATCAACCCCGACCTGATCCCCAAGATCGCGCTGGTCACGGGCCTGTCCGGGGTCGTCGTGTGCGCCATCTCGTACCAGATCACGGAGTTCGCGCTGCGCCCCGCGGCCGCGGCGGCGCTGGAGGCCGGGTACCGCGCACCGCGCAAGGGCCGGCTGCGGATGCGGGCCGCCACCGCCTGGGCGATCGGCTCGGGCGTGCCGATCCTGGGCATCTTCCTCGTGGTGCTGTTCGGCACCTTCCGCGACGACACCACCAAGCTCGACATCTTCGTCGCCGTCGCGGCACTGGCCGCGATCGCGCTGCTCACCGGACCGCTCATCAGCCTGCTCAACATCGACGCCCTGATCGCGCCCCTGCGCGTCCTCGGCGGCGCGATCCGCCGCGTCCGCGACGGCGAGACCGACGTAGCCGTGCGCATCTTCGACGGCTCCGACATGGGCGAGCTGCAGGCCGGGTTCAACGAGATGACCACCGGCCTCGCCGAGCGGGAGCGGCTGCGGGACCTGTTCGGCCGGCACGTGGGCCGCGACGTCGCGGAAGCGGCGCTCGGCTGGGGCGTCCAGCTCGGCGGTTCCGAGGAGGTCGTCGGCGTGCTCTTCATCGACGTCGTGGGCTCGACGACGCTGGCACGGCAGCGGCCCGCGACCGAGGTGGTCGAGCTGCTCAACCGGTTCTTCGAGGTCATCGTGACCGCCGTCGAGGAGAACGACGGCCTGGTCAACAAGTTCGAGGGCGACGCGGTGCTCGCGGTCTTCGGCGCGCCGCTGCCGCACCCGGATCCGGCGGGCGGGGCCCTGCGCACCTCGCGGCTCATCGCGGACCGCCTGCCCGCGGCGGTGCCGGACCTGCGGGCCGGGATCGGGGTCTCCTACGGCGTGGTCGTGGCGGGCAACGTCGGCGCGATCGAACGCTACGAGTACACCGTGATCGGCGACCCGGTCAACGAGTCGGCGCGCCTGTCCGAGGTCGCCAAGCGCGACACCTCGCTGCCGGTGGCGTCCGAGCCGGCGATCATGGGCGCCCGCGAGGCCGAGTCGCAGCACTGGCGGTTCACGGACGAGCTGGAGCTGCGCGGCCGCGACGAGAACACCCGCCTCTACTCCCCCAGGGAGTCCTCGAGGACGAGCACGTCGTCGACGAAGGTCGTTCCGCCGACGGTGAACTCGCGCACCCCCGCCGTCACGAACCCCGACTTGGCGTAGAACCGCTTGGCCCGGGCGTTGTCGGCGTTCACGCCGAGCCACACGGGCAGGCCCGCGGCGTCGGCGCGGACGGCGTCGAGCAGGGCGCGGGCGACCCCGCCGCCGTGGTGGTCCGGGTCCACGTAGAGCTTGGACAGGTAGGCCGACGGTGCGCCGCGCAGCGCCGCGGGCCCCTCGTCGTGCGCGCCGTGCAGCACCAGGACGTACCCGACGGGGCCGTCGGCACCGTCGACCACGAGGACCCGGTGGTCGGGATCGGCCAGGTGGCGGTCGAACTCGGCCTCGCTGAGGTGCGTCGCCACGAAGTCCGCGACGTGCTCGCGCGCCAGCGTGGGCGGGCACGCCAGCGGGAAGGTGCGTGCCGCGAGCGCGGCCACGGCGCCGGCGTCGCCGGGCGCCGCGCGACGCACGCGCGCCTGCATCGGCGCCGTCATTCGCGCCCCAGCAGCCGGTCGGTCTCGCGTCGCTCGCGCTTGGTGGGGCGTCCCGCACCCCGATCGCGCTGCGGCATGGACAGCACGATCTCCCGGGGCGGGGGCGGCGGGCTGTGGTCGAGGTAGCAGGTGGCGGCGACGGGCGCGCCGACCCGCTTGGGGATGAGGGTCGCGACCTCGACGATCCGCTCCCGTCCGGCGAGCCGCAGCCGCACCTCGTCGCCCACCACGATGTGCTGAGCCGGTTTGGCGGTGGCGCCGTTGACGCGCACGTGCCCGCCACGGCAAGCCGTGGCGGCGGCCGACCGAGTCTTGGTCAGCCGCACCGCCCACAGCCAGGCGTCGACCCGCACGACTACCGGGCGCGCAGCAGCCGCGACAGGCCGACGGCGCCGAGCACGCCGAACGCCACCAGCAGGAGCAGGCCGAGGCCCGCACCACCGATGAACCAGCCGACGGCGACGACCACCAGCGCGGGCGCGGCCATCGCCGCGACCATCCCCGGGTGCTGCTTCACGACGTCCAGCGCGGCCTTCTTGCGCGCGGGATCGAGCTCTTTTCCAGCCATGTCACCAATGTACGCATTCCCGGCAGGGCAAGATCGGGGCATGACGGTGCTGGCGCTCATGCGACACGGCGAGTCGGGCGTGTCGATCCCCGACGAGGCCCGCCCGATCAGCGCGAACGGTCGCGACCAGGCCCGACGGTCCGCGGCCTGGCTCGCCGAGCAGGGCCTCGAACCCGGTCACGCGCTCGTCTCGTCCGCGCGGCGCACCGTCGAGACCTTCCACGCGATGGACCTGCGCTGCCCGATGACGGCGACCGAGGAGCTCTACGAGTGCCCGGGCCGCCGCGTGCTGGACGAGATCAACGGCGTCCCCGGCGACGTCGACGTGCTGCTGGTGGTGGCGCACTTCCCCGGCCTCCCCGAGGCGGCGGCGCAACTCGACCCGGGCGCGGAGCTCCCCGGCTTCGCGCCGGGCACCGTCGTGCTGCTGGACCTCGACGACGGCCCGGCGGCGCCCGGTTCGGGACGGATGCTGTCCTGGTTCACCCCGTAGGGTGTCCGATATGGACACCCTGATCCTGCTGCGGCACGGCAAGTCCGCCTACCCCGACAAGGTGAAGGATCACGACCGCCCGCTGGCGCCGCGCGGCGTCCGGCAGGCCGGGCTCGCCGGCAAGGCGATCCGCCGGTACGGGCACGACGTGGACCTGGTGCTGTGCTCGACCGCCGAGCGCGCGCAGGCGACGCTGGAGCGGGCCGCCGTCGACGCGCCGGTGCGCCACCTGCCCGCGCTGTACGGGGCGACGGGCGCCGAGATCCTCGACATCGTGGAGGCGGAACGGGGCGACGCGACGACGGTGCTCGTGGTGGGCCACGATCCCGGGCTCGCCGAGGCGGCGCAGATCCTCGACCCCACCTTCACCTTCGCCAAGTTCCCCACGTCGGCGTTCACGGTCATCCGGGAAGGCCACGCGGAGTTGCACATACCTCGCTAACGTGAAGCCGTGACCCATCGCGCGCGCTTCGAGAACTCCGCCGGATCCCTCTTCACCGACGGGCTGCGGGGCGTCCTCGCGGCCCACCCCGACGCGGCCTGGCACGACGCGGGCTTCGTCGCCCGCCGCACGCCCCGGGCCTCCGGCGTCGCCGTCGTCTCCGGCGGCGGCTCCGGGCACGAGCCGATGCACGTCGGGCTGATCGGCGCGGGCATGCTCGACGCGGCCTGCCCGGGCCTGATCTTCACCTCCCCCAACGCCGTGCAGGTGGCGGCCGCGACCCGCGCGGTGGACACCGGTGCGGGCGTCGTGCACGTGGTGAAGAACTACACCGGCGACGTGATGAACTTCGCCGTCGCCCGCCGCCTCGTCGGCGCCCCCGACGGCGACGCGCCGGCCGTCGCCACCGAGGTCGTGCTGGTCGACGACGACGTCGCCACCGAGGACACCTCCGGCCCCGGGCGGCGCGGCACCGCGGCCACGGTCATCGTGGAGAAGATCTGCGGCGCGGCCGCCGACCGGGGATCGTCGCTCGCGGAGGTGGCCGCGGTCGGCCGCCGGGCCGCGGCGCGCGCCCGCTCCATGGCCGTCTCCTTCTCCGCCTGCAACGTGCCGGGCTCCGACGCCCCCTCGTTCGACCTGCCCGCCGGGCACATGGCCTTCGGCGTCGGCATCCACGGCGAGCGCGCCCGCGACGAGCGGCCCGCGACCGCCGCCGAGGAGATCGTCACCGACCTGCTGGCGCGGATCCTGCCCGGCACCGGCCTCGGCTCCGGCGACCGCGCGCTGGTCGTCGTCAACAACCTGGGCGCGGTCACCGACCTGGAGACCGGCGTGCTCTTCGCCGAGGCGGTCAAGCAGCTCGGCGAGCGCGGGATCGAGGTCGCACGCTCGCTGGTCGGGCGGCTCGTCACCGCCCTCGACATGGCCGGCGCCTCCCTCACGGTGGTCCCCCTCGACGACGAGCTCGTCGCGCTGTGGGACGCGCCGACGTCCGCGCCGGGCTGGCCGAACGCGGCCACGGCGCCGTCGTACCTCGACCCGCTCGCGCAATCCCGGCCGGACGACTCCGCCGACAGCGGCGAGCCGAACGTCTGGCTCTCGGACTTCGTCGGCCGCGTGCAGCGGTCGGTGGACGAGCTGACGGAGCTGGACCGCAAGGCCGGCGACGGCGACTTCGGCACCAACATGGCCGCGGCGCTCGGCCACTTCCCGCTCCCCCTCCGCGGCACGGACGGGGAGGTCCTCGACGCGATGTCTACGTCGTACCTGGTGCGCGCGGGCGGCACCTCCGGCGCCGTCTTCGGGACCTTCTTCACCGAGCTCGGCCGGGCCCTGCAGGCCGACGGTGCCGGCTTCGCGCGGGGCGTGCGCGCCGGGCTCGACGCGGTGGTCGAGCTGGGCCGCGCCCGGGTCGGCGACAAGACGGTGGTGGACGCGATCTCCCCCGCCGCCGATGTGCTCGACGGCGGCGGCTCGCTCGCGGACGCGGCGGCCGCGGCGGCGCAGGGCGTGGCGGCGACGGCGGACAGCACCGCCTCGCGCGGCCGGGCCAGCTACCTCGGCGACGCCGTGATCGGCGTGCCGGATCCCGGTGCGCTGGTGATGTCCTGGCTGTTCGAGGCGGCGGCCGCCGGCCGGTAGCTTCCCCGCTCCTTGATCATTCGGCGCGGATCGTCTCGGCGATCAGCGACGCCGCGGCGAGGATGCTCGCGTGCGGGCCGCTCCGCAGGAGCTCGGGCAGGACCGAGCCGTCGACGACCCGCACTCCGTCGACGCCGTCGATCCGTCCCCCGGCATCGACGCGCTCCCCGAGCGGCAGCGTTCCCCAGGCGTGCGAGGACACGCCGACGACCGGATCGACGACGATCGAGCCCGGCGCCACGACGTCCGCGAACGCGGGCGAGCCGAGCATGGCGACGACCTGGTCCACGCCGCGCGCCATCCGCGCCCGGGACTCCGCGTCGGGCTCGCCGAGGTCGAGGGCGCCGCTCGGCGCGAGCACGCCGCGGGTCGGGCGACTCATGTCGGCGATCCCCACCGGTACCCCGCGACGCCCCACGCCCGGGATGTAGGACGCGAAGTCGTCGCCGTAGCAGCGGAGTTCGAGTCCGTCCGCGGTGTGGAGGACCGTCTGCAGGAGCGGGACCCGCCGCAGGGGCGCACGCGGGGTGAACCGGACGATGCGCTCGGGATGCTCGAACGTTCCCAGGGGCCCCGTCCACGGCGACAGCAGGGCGCCCGACCCCAGCGTGCCCGCCGCGAGAACGATCTCGGCGGCATCGATCCGCCCCGCCGTCGTGTGCACTCCCACGATCGCACCGCGGGCTTCGATCAGCGCGGTCGCGGTGGCGCGAAGGAGCGTGGTGCCGCTCGCCGACGGCGGCAGCGCGTCGGCCGCGGTCCAGCGACCGCCGTCGTGCCGGTTGGACCGGACGCGGTTGAGCCCGGTCCCCGGCCACGGCGCAGCCGACGACGAATCGAGACCCTGCGCGCGCCAGTAGGATTCGAAGCGCTTCGCCACCGCTCCCAGTTCGGCGTCCGCGAACTCCGAGACCCGCATGAAGCCGCCTCCGGCGGCGCCGCCGTCGACGCGGTCGAACGCCACGGCGATCCCCTCCTGCGGCCACGGCCACGCCGCGTAGTCGCTCCGGTGACCGCGCAGGAAGTAGCCGCCGTTGACGACGGCCGAACCACCCAGCCCCCTGCCGCGCACCACGTCCCGACCGCGGGACTCGCGGTACCGCCGGACGCGGTCACCGCCGAGGGGCAGAGCGGTGAGACGCCGCGTGGCGGCGGCGGGCGTGGCGATCGGCCCGCCCTCGAGCAGCACGACATCCCGGTCGCCGCTCAGGGCCTGCGCGATCACCAGGCCGGCGCTGCCCGCCCCCACGACGACCGTGTCCGCGGTGAGCCGCGCGCCGCCGGCCATGTCAGCGGGTGATCCTGGGCCGAAGGGCCCCGATCTCGCCGCGCGCCACGGCCCCCTGCCAGACGCCGAGGCCGTAGGCGAGGTCGTCGAGGCGGTGCAGCACGGCCCACGTGACGGGGTCCGGGTGCGGGGCCGACGGTTCCCGGCGCACCGCGGCCGCCCACGTCACGACGGGTTCCACCGCGGCCGCGATCAGCACTCGCCGCCGGAACCGCCGCGAGAGGAGCGCCGCCGCCGCGGTAGCCGGCCAGTAGTGCCGGAGCAGCGCCGCGAGCCCCTGCTGGGCGCCGAAGTACGCGGCGCGGGCGGTGATCCGTGCGGCGACCGCGTCGGCGCGGGGGACCTCGCGCAAGCGGCCGCGCAGGCGCACGAAGGTCCAGCCGTGGATCGCCGCGGCGCCCGCGAGCCCCGTCCGGGTCCCCGACAGGACGCCGACGGCCGCGAGCGCCGCCGGGACCGAGGTGACCACCGGCGCGGCGTGCGCGCCGTGCCTGCGGGCCAGCTCCGCGGCGCCGGTGCCGTAGAAGCGGCGCCGGCCGAGCAGCGCCCGCGCCGTGATCCGGTGGTCGTGCCCCACCCGCGCGGCGGGCTCGTACCGCACCGTCCACCCGGCGGCGGCGAGGCGCCAGCACAGGTCCACGTCCTCGGCGACCCGGAGGTCGTCGTCGAACCCGCCGACGGCCTCGAAGGCGGTGCGCCGGACCAGCATCGCCGCCGACGGCACGTAGGCGACGGGGTTCCCCGGCCGTGCCGCGCCGGGCCGCGGCCCCATGTCCAGGCTGGAGTGCAGGCCCGCGTACCGCGCAACGGGTCGCGTCCACGGCGCACGCTCGAGGCCGACGACGCGGGGCGCGGCCACGGCCACCGTCGGGTCGGCGAGCCGTGCGCGGAGCACGTCGGCCCAGCCGGGCCGGGGCACGGTGTCGGCGTCGAGGAAGGCGACGAGGTCGGTGGCGACGAGTGCGGCGCCGCGGTTGCGGGCGTGCGCGGGTCCGCGGTTCTCCTCGAGACGGAGGAGCCGCACGGGGTCGCCGGGCACGCGGATCGGGACCGTGGAGCCGTCGTCGACGACCACGACCGGCAGGCCGGGCAGTGCGCGCAGCAGGCGGTCGACGCCGGCCTGATCATCGCGGACGGGGACCACGACGGTGATCTCCGCGGCCCCCTCCTCGGCGGCGGCGATCGGCGCGGCGACACCGGAATCCAGCAGCCGCCGGGCGAGACCCGCGGTCGCGGCGTCGCCGACGGTGACGGTGCCGTGGTCGTCGATCAACCCGGCGGCGGCGGACGACAGGGTCAGCAGCCGCATCGGCGATCCGCCGAGCAGGTGCCGCGGGCCGGGGCGCAGGCACGCCGGGTCGAGGCGGACGGCGAATCCTCCCGGCAGGAGCGCGGATCCGGGGCCGATCACCGCAACCGCCCGTCGTCGCCGACGGTCCACCGGCCGAGTGCGCCGACGAGGCGGTCGACCGCGCCGGCGAGCAGCTCCGTGCCGCGCGCGGCGGTGGCCGCGGTCGGGTCGCCGAGCACACCGTTCGGCGCGACCGCCGCCACGCCGCCGGCGCGCAGCCGGTCCAGGAGCTCACCGATCGGCGCCGTCTCCCCCGGCTCGATCCGGTCCCCGTGCACCGTCGCCGGGGCGTGCGCGAGCAGCACCGAGGTCTCCGTCTCCCCCGCGTGGGCGTCGCCGCCCGGGAAGACGCACGGGAACCACGCGGCGTCGCGGCCCTCGTAGCGCAGCAGCGCCGTCGCGGCGCGCAGCGCGTCGAGGTTCCCGCCGTGCCCGTTGACGAAGGCGATACGCGCCGCCCAGCGGGACGCGCTGCGCCCCAGCTCCACCAGCACGAGTTCCAGTGCGGCCGTGCCGATCGAGACCGTGCCCGGGAAGTCCTCGTGCTCGCCGGACGCGCCGTAGGGCAGCGCGGGGGCGAGGACGACGGCACCGTCGGGCCCGGGTGCGGAGGCGAGCCTCTCGACGGCGCGCCGCGCGATCACGGCGGCGACGCGGGTGTCGGTGTCGAGCGGCAGGTGCGGGCCGTGCTGTTCGACGGAGCCGACCGGGACGACGAGCACCGACCCGGCCGGGGGAACCTCCGGCCAGGTCAGCGAATTCAGCTCGGTCGCCACGGGTCTCAGCCGCCGAAGGAGCGCTCGAAGCCCTCGGGGATGATGAGATCGTCGCGGCTGAGCTCGGCCACGTCGGCGCGGCCGAGCCCCATCATCGTCGAGTCGACGCCCATACGGAGCAGGTCGAGCACGTTCTCGACGCCCGCCTGGCCGTTGGCCGCGAGGCCGAACAGGTAGGCGCGGCCGATCATCACGGCCTTGGCGCCGAGGGCGAGGGCCTTGACCACGTCGGCGCCGCGGCGGATGCCGCCGTCGAGCAGCACGTCGACGTCGCCCCCGACGGCGTCGGCGATCGGGCCGAGCACGCGGATGGTGGCGGGCGTGCCGTCGAGGTTGTTGCCGCCGTGATTGGAGACGGAGATGGCGGTGGCACCGATGTCGACGGCGCGCTTCGCGTCGTCGAGCCGGGTGATGCCCTTGACCATGAACTCGCCGCCCCACTGCTCGCGCAGCCACTCCAGGTCCTCCCAGGTGGGCGGCGGGGTGTTCATCCACTGGTAGTAGGCGCCGAAGAAGGTGGGGCCGGTCTCGCCGCGATCGACCAGGTTGGGCGCGGTGAGGTCGGGCACGATGATCCGGCCGTCGCGGATCCAGTCGAGGGCGTAGCGCGGCCTCGCGGCGATCTCGGGGGCGAGCCGCGCGAGCGCCTTGAGGTCCACCTTCTCGGGGATCTCGGGGCTGCCCCAGTCCCGCCCGATGTTGAACACCCAGTCGGTGGTGACGATGAGCCCCTGGCAGCCCGCCTCCTTGGCCCGCTGCGCGCGGGCCAGGATGTCGTCGCGGCTGCCGAGCCAGTAGATCTGGAAGAAGATCTGCCCGTTGACCTCCGTCACCTCCTCCACCGGCTTGCTGGCGAAGCTGGACAGGCCCATTGCGGTGCCGCGGGCGGCGGCGGCGCGGGCCACGGCGACCTCGCCGTCGGGGTCGACGGCCTGGACGCCCGTCGGGGAGATCATCACCGGGAAGGACAGCTCCTGCCCCATCACCTTGGTGGTGAGGTTGCGCTCGGCCTTGGCTCCCACGACGTGCGGGGCGAAGCCCAGTTCCTCGAAGGCCTCGGTGTTGTCGGTGACGGTGACGCCGCCCTGGGTACCCGCCACGAGGGACGAGTAGACCGTGCGCGGCAGGCGCTTGCGGGCGCGGTTCTGCGCCTCGTGGACGGTCTCGAACCAGGGATTGCGGCGCCACGGGTTGCGCTCGGCGAGTGCGGAGAGTCGGGACATGGTGGTGTTCCTCGGGTTTCAGGAGCAGCCGGATGCGGACCGGGCGGTGGCGGGGGGTAGAACGGGGCTCGGCGCGCCAGGCGCCACGAGCGACGACGATGGCCGCGGAGAGCTTGTGGGGGCGAACCCGGCGAGGGGGTTCTCGTCGCAGTCGCGCGACGGCGGCCGGGTCATCAGCGTGAGCGGCACGCCGCGCGAGTGGTCCTTGTTGGCAGTGGGTTTCGTGCGCTCCCCCGCCAGCAGCGATTCGCCGTAGCCCTGCACGCATTCCGGGTCCGGCCCGTCCATCGGCAGGCCGGTGAAGAACTTCGCGGCCATGCAGCCGCCGCGGCAGGAGTCGAAGAAGCTGCACTGCGTGCACGCGCCGGCGCTCTGCGGCTCGCGCAGGGAGCGGAACAGCTCGGAGCGCTGCCACACCTCCTGGAAGCCGCCGTCGCCGGTGACGTTGCCCGCCAGGAAGTTCTCGTGGATCGCGAAGGGGCAGGCGTAGACGTCGCCGACGGGATCGATGAGGCACACGACGCGGCCCGCGCCGCAGAGGTTGAGGCCGGGCAGGGCGCCGGCACCGTCGTTCCCGCCGAACGCGGAGAGATGGAAGAAGGAGTCCCCGGTGAGCACGCCGTCGCCGTGCGCGACGAGCCAGTCGTACAGCTCGCGCTGCTGCTCGGGCAGGGGGTGCAGGTCGTCCCAGACGTCGGCGCCGCGGCCCGACGGGCGCAGGCGCGTGATGCGCAGGGTGGCGCCGTACCGGTCGGCGAGGGCCTTGAACTCGTCGAGCTGCGCCACGTTCTGCCGGGTCATCACGACGCTGATCTTCGCGTCGCGGAAGCCCGCCGCGGAGAGGTTCTCGAGGGCCGTGATCGCCATGGCGAAGGAGCCGGCGCCGCGCACGGCGTCGTTCACCTCGGCGGTGGCGCCGTCGAGCGAGATCTGCACGTCGACGTAGTCGGAGGCGGCGAGGCGCTGCGCGACCTCCGCGTTGATCCGCAGGCCGTTGGTGGAGAACTTCACGCCCACCTGGTGCGCGGTCGCGTAGTCCACGAGCTCCCAGAAGTCGGGGCGCACCGTGGGCTCGCCGCCGCCGATGTTGACGTAGAAGACCTGCATGCGCTGCAGCTCGTCGATGATGGCCTTGCACTGCTCGGTGCTGAGCTCGCGGGGGTCGCGCTTGCCGGAGCTGGAAAGGCAGTGCACGCAGGCGAGGTTGCACGCGTAGGTGAGCTCCCACGTCAGGCAGATGGGGGCGTCGAGGCCGCGTTCGAACTGGTCGACGAGGCGGCCGACCGGGGCGGGGCGGGGCCGTTCGAGGGTGGTCATGTCTCTCACTCCTGGTCGGTGGCCGGGACGATCATCCCGGAGCGGGCGAGCGCGCCGAGCGCGTGGAGGTACAGGGGGCGGTCGTCGGCGGCGATACCCGCGGCGTCGAGCGCGGCTGCGGCGCTCGGGTGCTCGTGCAGGGACCGCACCACGTCGACGACGACGAGGTTCTTGAGGAACGACAGCTTCCGGGTGCCGAAGTGGTAGAGCAGCGCGCCGAAGGGCTCGGGCCGGACCGCGACGCGGGGGTTGATCGCCCAGGGGGCGTCGGGGTCGAAGGACACGGTGGGGGCGTCGGCCCCGGCGGCCGTGAGGCCGCCGGGAGCCGGCGCGTGCGCGGTGGTCATCAGTACACGCCGCACATGCCGTCGATGGATACTTCCTCCACCAACGATTCCGTCACGAGCTCGTCCTGCGTCGCAGTCTCCTTGTCGGACATGTGAACCAACCTCCTCATGCTTGCTGTTGTGGTTCCCGTCACACAGTAATGGCACTCGGTGCAAAATCATAGGGATTCGACGGAATCGGTCCTGACGTACGATCGCGCACAGCCCCCGACCGGCGGGAACTCACGAGAAGAAGGCAGGCGACGATGCCCCCTCGCGGACGCAGCGGACCGCTCGGCGGGCGCCCCTCCGCGACCACCCGGGGCCACCTGAGCGGCGTCGCGATCGACCTGTTCATCGAGAACGGCTTCGACGAGACCAGCGTCGACGACATCGCCGCCGCGGCGGGCATCGCCCGGCGCACGCTCTTCCGCTACTACCCCTCGAAGAACTCGCTCGCCTGGGGCGAGTTCGACGACCATCTGGAAGGCTTGCGCGGGCTGCTGGACGACGCGGCCGGCACGGGCACGCTCGGCACCGAGCTGCGCGACGCCATCGTCGCCTTCAACCAGGTGCCGGAGTCCGAGCGCGAGCACCATCGCCGCCGGATGCACCTGCTGCTGACCGTGCCCGCGCTGCAGGCGCATTCGATGATCATGTACGCCGACTGGCGGCAGGTGATCGCGGAGCACGCGGCGCGGCGCCTCGGCCTGTCCCCCGGCGACCACACACCACAGACGATCGCGTGGATGGCGCTGGGCGTCGCGCTCTCCGCGTACGACCAGTGGTTGCAGCGGCCCGACGCGGACCTCGAGGCGCTCCTGCGCACCGGCGGCGAGCTGCTGATCGCGGCCGCCGATTCCTCAGCGGGAACCGGCGGGGCCGCGAGCTAGGCCTTGGCGGGCAGCGGGCGCGCGCCCGCGGGGCCGGCGAAGACCGTGCGGCCGAGGCCCTGCCAGACCAGCAGCACCGCGCCCAGGGTCACCGAGACGGCGCCGGCGGGCACGTCGAGCGGCCAGTAGAAGAGCGCGCCGATCACGATCATCGCGACGCCGATGCCGATCGACACATTCAGGCTCTGCTTCGCCATCGGGATCATCTTGCGCCCCGTGGTCCACAGGCTGACGGGCGTGCGGCGCAGCACCTCGCTGATCGCCACGGTGAAGAACGCGGTCACGATGAACGTGCAGATGGTGAGGATCGGCGCGTAGACGTCGAACCGGAAGCGCTGGATCGTGGGCGCCAGCTCCTGTAGCGCGAAGGCGTGCACCAGGAAGATGCCGAAGGACCGGTCGGAGGCGGTCTTGAGGAACTTGTCCCAGAAGGAGCCCGCGGTCCGGTAGTCGGACCAGCAGGTGCCGGCCGCGTAGAGAGCCAGGATGATCATCACGAACATCACCGCGGCGTAGGGGCGGAAGACGTTCGCCGCGTCGGTGGGGAACATCCCCTCCATGCTGGTCTTGTAGCCGTACGCGATCAGCGTGACGATGACGACGCCGATCGCGATCGTGATGACGCGACCGCGGAAGCGCGAGAACCAGGCCCGCACCTCCTCGATGTGCATGGCCGCGATGCAGCCGAGCAGCGTGAAGAACTGGTACGGGAAGATCGTCGCCGGCAGGTGGTTCCACAGCTTCGCGAGGAGCCCGAAGTTGAACATCTCCGGGCGCGCGGTGGTCATGTAGTGCAGCAGGATCAGGTGGAAGACGAAGCTCGCCGCCAGGACGTACTTGTGATAGCCCATGGTCCAGCGCAGGAACTTCAGCAGGAACGGAAAGATCAGGTACACCTGCATCGTCACGAAGACGAAGTAGAGATGATACCAGGCGTCGCCGGTGAACAGGTCGTACGCCAGCACCTTGAGCGCGGCCTTCGTCGACTCCCAGGTCTCGAAGGTGCGCGAGATGTTCGAGAACGCCGGCGGCCACATCACGTACATGTGATAGAGCCAGTAGAAGATGCTCCAGGTCAGGAAGGGCAGGCCCACCGCCTTGTACCGGCGGCGCCAGAAGTCGATCGGGTCCAGCTTGCGGTCGCGGTACTGGTACACCAGCACGAAGCCGGTGAGCGCGAAGAAGGCGTTGCGGGTGTAGTGGAAGATCGTCTGGACCGCGTTCGAGGCGACGCTGAACGGGAACGTCGTGCCCGAGACGCAGTGGTCGAAGATGACGCCCGCGAAGGTCACGATGCGCACGATGTCGAGCTCGAAGAGGTGCCCGCCGGCGCGCTTGGGCTTCGACGGTGCCGCCGCAGGCTCGGGCCGCTCGGGCGCGGGCGTCGCCGCCACGGGCTCAGGCGTCGGCTCGACGCCGCGTTCGCTCATCGTCTGGTCCACACCCACTGATCAACAATCCTGACTACACCACAGCAATACCTGGTCACAGGCCCTTCGTACGGTAGCCGTTGCGACTGCGCCACTCCAACTCGAGGAGCGCACTCCCAGGAGACTGCCAGGGGATCAGTTCGCGGTCCAGCCGCCGTCCATCGTGTAGGCGGCGCCGGTGACCATGGCGGCGCCGGGCGAGCACAGCCACGCGACCAGGCCCGCTACCTCGTCGGGCTCGATGAGCCGCTTGATCGCGGGGCGCGCGAGGAAGACCTCGTCGGTGACCTGCTGCTCGGTGATGCCGTGCGCGGCGGCCTGCTCGGCGATCTGCTTCGCGACCAGTGCGGTGCGCACGTAGCCCGGGTTCACGCAGTTGCTGGTGACGCCGTGCTCGCCGCCCTCGAGCGCAGTGACCTTGGACAGGCCCTCCACGCCGTGCTTGGCCGCGACGTAGGCCGCCTTGTACTTCGAGGCCCGCAGCCCGTGCACCGAGGAGACGTGCACGATCCGGCCGAAGCCGCGCTCGTACATGCCCGGCAGCGCCGCGCGGGTCAGCAGGAAGGGCGCCTCCAACATCAGCGTGAGGATCCGGTGGAACCAGGCCGGGTCGAAGTCCTCGATCGGCGCGACGTGCTGCACGCCCGCGTTGTTGACGAGCACATCGACGTCCAGGCTCAGGTCCGCGAGGGCGGCCGTGTCGGTGAGGTCGAGCTCGAGCGCGGTGCCGCCGATCTCCGCGGCCAGCGCCGCCGCGGCGGCGCCGTCGCGATCGACGACGGTGACGGCGGCACCGTCGGCGGCGAGGCGGTGCGCGACGGCGGCCCCGATCCCCGCCGCGCCGCCGGTCACCATCGCCTTCACGCGCGGGCCCCGGTGGCCTGCTCGGCCTGCAGGGCCGCCCGGTCCTCCTCGTCGATCGTGGCGAGGTCGATGCCCTTGGTCTCGCGGACGAAGAAGACCGCGAGGAAGGTGATGCCGCACGCGAGCGCGAGGTACACCGCGACGGGCACCGACGAGCCGAAGTCCTTGAGCAGCTTGGTCGCGATGATCGGCGCCAGCGAGCCGGCGACGACCGAGGTGACCTGCGCCGCGACCGAGACGCCCGAGTAGCGCATCCGGGTCGGGAAGGACTCCGCCATGATCGCGGGCTGCGGCGCGTACATCAGGGCGTGGAACATCAGGCCGATCGTGACCGCGGCGACCACGACCACGCCGTGGCCGGTGTCGAACATCGGGAAGGCGAAGAAGCCCCAGGTGGCGGCGAGGGCGGCGCCGACCCAGTACACGGGGCGGCGGCCGACGCGGTCGGTGAGCGCGCCCGCCAGCGGCATGACCGCGAAGTGCACGGCGTGCGCGATGAGCAGCCACATCAGGATGTCGGAGGTGTCCATCTTCACGACGGTCTTGAGGTAGGTGATCGAGAAGGTGACCACGAGGTAGTAGAAGATGTTCTCGCCGAAGCGCAGGCCCATCGCCGAGAGCACGCCGCGGGGGTAACGCTTGACGACCTCGACGACGCCGTACGAGACGGCCTTCTCCTTCGCGATCTCCTGCTGGGCCTCCTTGAACAGCGGCGACTCGTCGACCTGCGTGCGGATGTAGTAGCCCACCAGCACGATCACGGCCGACAGCCAGAACGCGACGCGCCAGCCCCACGCGAGGAAGTCCGCCTCGGACAGCGCGTTGGTCAGGATCAGCAGCACGACGGTGGCGGCCAGGTTGCCGCCCGGAACGCCGGCCTGCGGCCACGACGCCCAGAAGCCGCGGGACTTGTTCGGGCTGTGCTCCGCGACGAGCAGCACCGCGCCGCCCCACTCGCCGCCGACCGCGAAGCCCTGGATGAAGCGCAGGACCACGAGCAGGAAGGGCGCCCAGTAGCCGATCTGGTCGAAGGTGGGCAGGCAGCCCATGAGGAAGGTCGCGACGCCGACCATGAGGATCGAGACCTGCAGGAGCTTCTTGCGGCCCAGCTTGTCGCCGAGGTGGCCGAAGACGATGCCGCCGACCGGGCGGGCCGCGAAGCCCACGGCGTAGGTGACGAAGGCGGCGATGATCGCGTCGTACTCGCTCGCGCCGGCCTTGAAGAAGATCTTGTTGAACACCACCGTGGCAGCGATGCCGTAGAGGAAGAACTCGTACCACTCGACGACCGTGCCGGCCATCGACGCGGCGACGATCTTCCGGAGCCCGCGCGGCTGCTCCAGGTCGGTCTGCGTCATATCCACTCCTTGTGCGACGGATCACGGCGCCGAACGGATGTGACGCACGCCATGCTCAACGCAGTATGTATGGATAAAATCGCACACACAATGCCCACATCCGCGGATCGGATCTGCATCCATGCACACTCCTGAGCCGAGCGCCGACGGCCTGCTCACCCTGCTGGCCGTCGCGCGGACCGGCCGGTACACCGCCGCGGCCGACCTGCTGGGCATCAACCACACCACCGCCTCGCGCCGGGTCGCGGCCCTCGAGCAGGCGCTCGGCGGGCCGCTGCTCGCCCGCGGCGCCGCCGGCTGGGAGCTCACCGAACTGGGCCGAGCGGGGGTGAGCGCCGCCGAGCGGATCGAGGCGGTGCTGCACGGCCTCGACGCCGACACCGCCGACGACCTGCACGGCAAGGTCCGCATCGCCGCGACCGACGGCTTCAGCGCCCGCGTCGTCGCGCCCGCGATCGCGCAGCTGGGGCGGGCGCACCCGCGGCTGTCCGTCGACCTGCTGACGGTGACGCGCCGCGCACCGTCGACCCGCTCGGGCGTGGACGTCGAGGTCGTCGTAGGACGGCCCGAGACCTACCGGGTGGAACCCGAGCTGCTCGCGCCCTACCGGCTCGGCCTGTACGGCTCGCGGGAGTACCTCGCCGCCGACGGGGCACCGCAGCGACCCCGCGACCTGGCCGGGCGGCCGCTCGTCTACTTCATCGACTCGATGCTCACCGTCGACGATCTGGACCTCGCGCGGGTGCTGGTGCCCGACATGACCGACCGGCTCAGCTCGACGAACGTGCTCGTCCACGTCGAGGCCACCTGCGCCGGCGCCGGGCTGGGCCTGCTCCCCTGCTTCCTCGCCGACGCCCGGCCCGACCTGGTGCGGGTGCTGCCCGACGACGTCTCCGTGCAGCTGGAGTACTGGATGGTGGTGCGGCCCGAGGCCGCGCAGCGGCGGGAGGTGGCCGCGGTCGTCACGGCGCTGCGCGCGCAGGTGGACTCGATGCGCGGCGTCCTCCTGGGCGTTCCCGGACCCGGCGCACGACCCTGACGGCGTTCACCGAGCCGCGCTAGACTGTCCGCTTGACCATGAGCGCATCGACTGCCGGCGGAGGGCCCTCGTTCACCCCCGAGGACCTGATCGGCTTCTTCGGGGGGCCGACCGTGCGTCGCGCGGGCGAGTACGTGGGCACCGGCCTCATCGGCGACCTCGAGTGGGACGACGAGAAGCGCCTCGTCACGGGCGTCGTCGCCGGATCCCGCGAGTACGACACGCAGGTGTGGATCGAGCCGGGCGGCTCCGGCTGGCGGCCCGTGCGCAGCCTGTGCACCTGCCCCGTCGCCCTCAACTGCAAGCACGGCGCGGCCCTGCTGCTCGAGCTCACCGCGGAGGACATCGAGGAGAGCGACGCCCCGCAGCCGGACCCGTGGGAGCGGCAGCTCGCCGCCCTGCTGCCGGAGGCCCCGCGGGCGAGCGCCGCCGTGCTGCCCGTGGCGCTGCAGTTCGAGGTCGACGAGCGCGGCGTCGTCTCCGGACAGCGCCTGCAGGTGCGACTCGCGACGCCCGGCATGCGCGACGGCTCGTGGGTCGCGGGCGACGTGCGGTGGCGCACCATCGCCACCGCGCCGCGGGTCGCGCCCGCGCAGCGCGACGTCCTGGCGCCGCTGGCGCAGCTCATCACCTGGTCGCTGTACGGCGTGGACGCCTGGGCCGATCTCGGGATGGTGGACACCCCGCTGTTGTGGGACCAGTTGCGCGCCGTCCGCGACGCGGGCGTGCCGCTGCTGAGCAAGAAGGCGCGCGGCACCGTGGTCCTCGGCCCGCCGACGCGACTCGGGCTCGTCACCCGCTCGGTGGACGGGAGCGTGGAGCTGGACCGGGAGGTCGATTTCGGCGACGGTCCGCGGACCTTCACCGGCGGGCTGCTCGGCGCGCACCGCGCCCTCGGTGTCTTCCAGCAGGACGGCGACGTGCTGCGCCTCGCGCCGCTCGATCCGCCGCTGTCCGCGCAGCACACCACCGCGCTGCGCCGGTTCACCCCGGTGCAGGTGCCCGCCGAGGCGGTGCCCGAGCTGCGCGAGAAGTACCTGCCCTACCTGGCGGCCGTCGCGCCCGTCCGCGACCCGGACCAGCTGGTCGGCGAGGTCGAGGTGCTGGGCCCCGAGCTGCTGTGCACCGCCCGCTACTTCCCCGAGGCCGCCGAGCTCGAGGTCGACTGGAAGTGGCGCTACACCGTCGGCGGCGAGACCCGCGACTTCGTCCTCGGCCGCGAGCCGGCCGGCCTCGCCGACGCCGTCGGGCAGCAGCGGGTCACCCGCGCGATGGCCGTGGCGCTGCGCGAGGCGGCCGTCGGCGTGGACCACTCGCAGGGCTTCTACCGGGGCACCGAGGCCGCGGTGTGGCTGGCCGAGGTCGCGCCCGTGCTGCGGTCGGTGCCGTCGGTCGTCGTGGAGGTCAGCGACGACCCCGGGTTCCGCTGGGCGCAGGGCTCGGCGTCGGTGTCCGTGCGGGTGCGCGGCGACTCCGACAACCCGTCGACGGACTGGTTCGACCTCGAGGTCGCCGTGGAGGTCGACGGCGAGGAGGTCCCGTTCCGGGACGTCTTCACGGCCGTCGCCGCGGGCCACGACACCCTCGTCACGCCCGGCGGCGTGTTGGCCCGCATCGACGGCGAGCGCTTCGACCGGCTGCGGGAACTGATCGGCGAGGCGCGGGACCTGCCGGCGCGGGGCGCGCGCCGCGCGGCACGGACCGGCGCAGGCTCCGACGACCGCGGGCTGCGGATCAGCCGGTTCCAGGCGGGCCTGGTCGACGACCTCGCCGACCTCGCGGACGCCACCGACTTCGACGGTGACTGGTCCCGCAGGGTGGGCGCCCTGACCGCGGGCGACCTGGCGCGGCAGGAGGCACCGTCGACCCTGCGCGCCGAGCTCCGGCCCTACCAGCGCGACGGCCTGGACTGGCTGTCCTTCCTGTACGACAACGATTTCGGCGGCATCCTCGCCGACGACATGGGCCTCGGCAAGACGGTGCAGACGCTCGCGCTGATCTGCCGGGCGCACGAGCGCGCGCCGGGGCGGCCCGGGCCGTTCCTGGTGGTGGCGCCGACGTCGGTGGTGGGCAACTGGGCCGCCGAGTGCAAGCGGTTCGCGCCGCACCTGTCGGTGGCGGTGGTCTCCGAGACCTCGCGGAAGTCGGGCACCTCGATCAGCTCGGTGGTCGCCGGCGCGGACCTGGTGCTGACCTCGTACACGCTGCTGCGGCTGGACGCCGAGGAGTACGCCGCCGTGTCGTGGGCGGGCGTGATCCTCGACGAGGCGCAGTTCGTGAAGAACCCGCGGTCGAAGGCCTTCGCCGCGGTGACGCTGCTGGACCGGCCGTTCACCCTGGCCGTGACCGGCACCCCGATGGAGAACCACCTCGAGGAGCTGTGGGCACTCACCGCGCTGACGGTCCCGGGGCTGTTCCCCGGGCGGTCGTGGTTCGCGGAGGAGTACCGGCGGCCCATCGAGCGCGGCGGCGACGACGACCGCCTGGCCCGGCTGCGGCGCCGCGTGCGGCCGTTCATGCTGCGGCGCACCAAGGACCTGGTCGCGAAGGACCTGCCGGAGAAGACGGAATCCGTGGTGCAGGTGGAGCTCTCGGAGGAGCACCGGCACACCTACGACCGCGTGCTCGCCGATCAGCGGGCGAAGTTGCTGGGCCTGCTGGACGACTTCGAGGGCAACCGGTTCGAGATCCTGCGGTCGCTGACCATGCTGCGGCGCCTCGCGCTCGACCCGTCGCTGGTGGACGAGGAGCTGGCGGTGGAGGACGTCGCCAAGCTCGACTTCCTGGTGGAGAAGCTCGACGAGCTGCTCGAGGAGAAGCACGCCGTGCTGGTGTTCAGCCAGTTCACCGGCTTCCTGCGCAAGGCCGCCGAGCGGCTCGACGAGGAGGGCGTCGAGTACGCCTACCTCGACGGATCGACCACGGACCGGCCCGCGGCGATCGAGAAGTTCACCTCCGGCGAGGTCCAGGTCTTCCTCATCTCGCTCAAGGCCGGCGGCTTCGGCCTCAACCTGGTGCAGGCCGACTACTGCTTCCTGCTGGACCCGTGGTGGAACCCTGCCGCCGAGGCGCAGGCCATCGACCGCGCGCACCGCATCGGGCAGACCCGCAGCGTGATGGTCTACCGGCTGGTGTCCGCCGACACCATCGAGGACAAGGTGATGGCGCTCAAGGAGCGCAAGGCAGCGCTGTTCGAGTCCGTCGTCGGCGGCGAGGGCGGCTTCGACGCGCGCCTGGCCGCCTCCGACATCCGCGCGCTGTTCGAGGACTGAGCGGCTGCGGCTGCGGCTGCGGCTGCGGCTGCGGCTGCGGCTGCGGCTGCGGCTGCGGCTGCGGCTGCGGCTGCGGCTGCGGCTGCGGGGCGATCTTCGCTCCGAACAGCCATGCGTGTCACGAATACCCATGAACACGCAGGTCAGAGGCGATATTCGAGCGATCACCCATGCAAGAAACCGCATACCCCGAGCTCGCGCGGCGGCGGGGCTCGCGACCACATGTGAGCGTTCGTCCCCCGCGCCGCCCCGAACCGCGGCTCCGGCGTTCGCTCCCCCACGGCACGCCGTGCTCCTCATGAGGGCTCGGTCGTCCCCCGCGCGGCGCCGAATCCCCCACCAGACACCGACTCCCCATGCGCGCGCGGACAGCGGCGGGCAACGGATTTCCGCGGGGTCAGGCGGCGGTGAGGGCCTCGAGGGCGTGGCCGTCGGGCGAGCGGAAGTAGACGCCGCGCCCGCCGAAGCGGTGGTTGATCTCCCCGACGCCGGAGCCGTCGGGCTGGGCGTAGAAGCCGAGGCCGCGCGCGGTGATGCGCGCGAAGATCTCGTCGAACTCCTGCTCGGAGACGAGGAAGGCGTAGTGCTGCGGGTGGACGGGCCCGGGCACGGTCATGACGTCGAGCACCACGGCGTTGGCCAGGCGGACCTGCTGGAAGTGGCCGCCGCCCACGTCCACCGGAGCCTCGAGACCGAGCAGTTCGGTGAGGAACCGCGCGGTCTCGAGGTTGTCGGTGGCGGCGACGATGGTGTGGTTCAGTTCGATGCTCATGTTTTCGACGGTAGGACCTCAACCGGCGTTCATGTCAATGGCTCACGACCCACGCGGCGCCGACGGTGCTCATGCGCCCCAGCCGATCGCGCTGCGGCCGTTCCAGTTGGCGAGGCGTTCGGTGGGGCCCGTGCCTTCGCGGGGCTCCACGACGGGGCCGAACGGGAACTCCGGCATCGCACGCAGTTCCGCCGGGATCGCGACCCGCGCCACCTCGAGGGCGGCCACGGCGACCGCACCGTCGGGGATCTCGGCCGGCTGCCCGGTGGCGACGGCGATGTCCCACCCGTGCACCAGCGCTTCGTTGACGTAGGTGGCGAGGGCCTCGGAGCCGGACGCCTCGCCCCACGGCGCGGTCACCACCCCGTCGAGCGGGGCGCCGGCCCACGCGGCGAGGCCCCGCGCGCGGGCGTCGGCGTAGGTCGCGGCGTCGTGCTCGGGCACGAGGTTCGGCAGGCCGGCGACGGTGCTGCTCTCCGCGAGCGCGATCACCTGCAGGCAGTGAGCGGTCAGGTGCCCGGCCAACGCGCGGACGTCGAGCTCGCCGGACGGCGTGGGCCGTCCGAGCTGGTCGGCGGTGAGACCTTCCAGCAGGGACTGCACCCACGCCGTGGCGGCGGAGTAGGCGGGACGGGGATCAAGGGCGATGTCGGTCATGCCCGCCAGTCAATCCGCCCCAGATGCCAGTTCCTGACCTCAATACGCCGCGACGTCAGGCCGCGGGCCAGTGGTGGCCGTTCCAGTTGGCGAGGCGCTCGGTGGGGCCGGCGCCCTCTCGCGGCTCGACGACGGGGCCGAAGGGCACGTCGCCCCCGCGGAAGTCCGCGGGGAGCACGCTCTTGACGACCGCGAGCACGCCCTCCGGCAGCGCCGGCTCGGGGAACTCGGCGGTCTGGCCCGTGGCCACGGCGAGGTCCCAGCCGTGCACGAGGGTCTCGTTGACGTACATGCCGAGCGCCGCGAAGCCCGGCACGACGCCCCAGGGGACGGCGACCTCGCGCTCGAGCGGGGCGACGTCCCACGCCGCGAGCGCCCGCTCGCGGATCGCGCCGTACGTGGCGGCGTCGTGCTCCTCGGCGCGGAAGGGCTGCCCCTCGACCGTGGCGACGGTCGCCAGCGCCTCGGCGCGCATCACGACGGCGATGAGGTGTTCACCGAGGGCGCGGACGTCGAACTCGTCGCACGGCGTCGGCAGCGCGAGCTGCTCCTCGGTGACAGTGGCGAGCAGGGACTGCACCCAGGCGGTGGCGGCGGCGTAGGAGGGGCGGGGATCAGTGGCTGTGTTGGTCATGGGAGCGATTCAACCGGCCTAACATGACACCTTCTGTCATGTTCTCCTGGCATTCTGAGATCCATGCGCGCCGACCGCCTCCTGTCCGTCCTCATGCTGCTGCGGCACCGCGGCACCATGACGGCCGCGCAGATCGCCGCGGAGCTCGAGGTCTCCACCCGCACCGTGCTGCGCGACGTCGAGGCGCTCGGGGTCGCGGGCGTCCCCGTCTACACCGATCGCGGGCGCGGCGGCGGCATCCGCCTGCTCCCCGGCTACCGCACCGACCTCACGGGCCTCACCCTCGACGAGGCGAAAGCCCTGCTCGCCGGGGCGCCCGACTCCCCCGCCTTCGCGGGCGCCATGCGGAAGGTGGCGGCGGCGCTGCCGGAGGCGCACCGTCGGGAAGCGGCGGCGGCCGCGCAGCGGATCCACGTGCGCCCCGACGGTTTCGCCCGCGCGCCCGAGCCCGACCCGCACCTCGGCGAGCTGCAGCGCGCCGTCATCGACGGGCTGCGGGTGCGGGCGACGTACCGGCCGCGCGGGGGCGACGCCACCGAGCGGACGCTCGACCCCGTCGGTCTGATCCACGCGGGTCAGGCCTGGTACCTGATGGCCCTGCGGAACGGCGAGCGGCGCACCTACCGCACCTCGCGGTTCTGCGCGGTGACGGTGCTCGACGAGGCCGCGCACCGCCCGGAGACGGTGGACCTGGCGGCCGAGTTCGAGGACTCGCGCGCGTCCTTCCGCTCCGGGCACGACGCGGTGGTCGTCGAGGTGCGCGCCGACGAGTACGGCTGGACCAAGCTGTCCGGGTTCGGGACGGTGGTCACGCCGCCCGGGCCCGACGGTGCCGGCACGCTCGGCTTCAGCGACTTCGGGCGCGCGGTGTGGACGCTCTGGGGCGCGCTGCCGCACATCGAGGTGACGGGCCCGCCCGCGGTCCGCGCCGCGCTGGCGTCCCGGCTCGCCGAGGCGGCCGCGGCGCTCGGAATCGGCTAGGACGCGTCGTCGGCCATCGCCCGCCGGATCCAGCCCTCGACGCCCGCGATGTGCACCGTCGCGCACGCGCAGGCGACGTCGGCCTGCCCGGCGACCAGGGCCTCGTAGATCTGCCGGTGCTCCGCGATGGTGCGGGCGCGCGCGTCCTCCTGCTCGGTGCCGCGCCAGATCCGGGCGCGCAGGGTGGGCGCCGAGAGACCCGCGATGAGCGCCCGCAGCACGGGGTTCCCGGACGCCTCCGCGATGGTCTGGTGGAACAGGATGTCCTGCTGCACCAGTGTTTCCACGGAGGCGTCGGGCCCGCCGAGCGACAGCGTCTCCTCCAGGATCGCGAGCCCCTCGGGGGTGATGCGGTGCGTCGCCATCGCGGTGGCCGCCGGCTCGAGGATGCGGCGCACCTCGAAGAAGTGCAGCACCGAATCCTCCTGCTGGAAGTCGACGACGAAGCCCATCGTGTCGAGCAGCAGGGTGGGTTCGAGGCTCGTGACGTAGGTGCCGTCGCCCTGGCGGACGTCGAGGATCCGCAGCATCGCGAGCGCGCGGATCGCCTCGCGGAGGGAGTTGCGGGAGAGCCCGAGTCGCGCCGCGAGGTCGACCTCGCGCGGCAGCCGGCTCCCGGCGGGCAGCTCCCCGTCGGTGATCATCGCCTTGAGCTTGAGGATCGCGTCGTCCGTCCGCGAGATCCGCCCGGCACCCTCGTTGGTCGGCATCGGTCAATCCTAGCGGCGGGACGGTTCGGACGGCCTCACAACGCGGCCTCGAGATCGGGCCACAGCGCATCGGGGGGCGGCGCCGCCAGCAGCGCGAGGTCGGCTCGGACCTCGTCGGCGGACCGCATGCCCAGGAGCACCGTCCGCACAGAGGGGTGGCGCAGCGGGAAGTGCACCGCGGCGTGCGGCAGCGTGGTGCCGTGGGCCCGGCAGACCGCCGCGAGCCGGCGCGCCCGGTCGAGCACCGCGAGCGTGGCCGGCGCGTAGTCGTAGGTGGCGCCGGGCCGCGGATCCGCGGAGACGGTGATGCCCGAGTTGAAGACGCCGCCCGCGGCGACGGAGACGTCGCGTTCCAGGCACGCCGGCAGCAGATCGTCGGCGGCGCTGCGGTCGAGCACCGTGTAGCGGCCGGCGACGAGCACCACGTCGAGATCGGTCTCCCGGACGAACCGGGTCAGCATCGCCGACCGGTTCATCCCGGCGCCGTACGACGCGATGACGCCCTGTCGGCGCAGCTCGTCCAACGCCGGGAAGGCGCCGTCCATCGCCTCCGCGAAGTGATCGTCGGGGTCGTGCACGTAGACGACGTCCACGCGGTCCCGGCCCAGCCGCTCCAGGCTCGATTCGATCGAGCGCAGCACGCCGTCGCGGCTGAAGTCCCAGACGCGCTCCACGTCGGCGGACACGGCGAAACCCTCCGCGTCGGCGCCCTCGGTGTCGACGGGCGCACCGCTGTCCGTCTTCGGCCGGTCGGAGGCGGGGCGGAGGAGGCGGCCCACTTTGGTCGAGAGCACCACGCCGGTGCGGTCGCCCAGTGCCGCACCGAGCCTGCGCTCGGAGAGGCCCAGCCCGTAGTGCGGGGCGGTGTCGAAGTAGTCGACGCCCGCGGCGGCCGCGGTACGCACGGCGGCCGTCGCCTCCGCGTCGTCGACCGCGGTGAACAGGTTCCCGATCGCCGCGGCGCCGAAGGACAATGGCGCCACCTTCAAGCCCCCGCGCCCGAACGGTCGGGCGGGAGCGAGGGACGCGTCGTCGCCGGACACGGTCACCGCCGGGGCGGTAGTCGAAGGCCGCTCATCCCGCCGTCGACGGCGAGCGAGGTGCCCGTGGTGGCGGAGGCCGCGGGGCTGAGCAGGTAGCAGATCGCGTCCGCCACTTCGGCATCCGTCACCAGACGGCCGGTGGGCTGCCGCTGCCGCAGCTGTTCGGCCTCGGCCTCCGGATCCGCGGCCGCGTCCAGCAGGCGTCGCACCCACGGGGTGTCGACGGTGCCGGGATTGACGCAGTTGAACCGGATGCCCTCGCGCACATGGTCGGCTGCCATGGCACGCGTCATCGCCTCGACCGCTCCCTTCGAGGCGCTGTAGAGCGCCCGGCCCGGCAGGCCGGCGGTAGCGGCGATCGAGCACGTGTTGACCACGGCGGGATTCGTCGAGCCGCGCAGGTGGGGCAGCGCCGCGCGGGTGACCCGCACCGTGCCGAGGACGTTGACGTCGAGAACCTTCCGCCAGTCGTCGAGCGCCCCCGCCTCGACGGTGCCCTGGGCGCCGATCCCCGCGTTGTTCACCAGGCCGTCGATCCCGCCCAGGTACTCGGCCGCGGTGGCGACGGCGGCGGCCACCGAATCATCGTCGGCGACGTCGCACGCGATGCCGAGCGAGTCGGGCGGCGCCTCGTCGGGCTGCAGGTCGAGCACGGCGACGACCGCTCCGCGCACCATGAGTTCCTCCGTCGTCCTGCGGCCGATCCCCGAAGCGCCGCCCGTCACGATGGCTCGGAATCCGGCGAATGCGTCTGCGTTGCTCATTGTGCTCCCTTCCATGCCTCCCCGTCGGGGAAGCCGAACCGCACGAGCGTCTCCGGCCGGATCTGCGCCGAGAAGCCGGGCTTCGCGGGGGCCGCGTACGCCCCGTTCACGATGCGCACCGGGTCGAGGAAGTGCTCGTGGAGATGATCGACGTACTCGATGTTCCGGTCCGCGAGGGTTCCCGAGACCGCAACGAAATCGAACATGGCGAGATGCTGCACCAGTTCGCACAGGCCGACCCCACCCGCGTGCGGGCACACGGGGATGCCGAACTTGGCCGCCAGCAACAGGATCGCGATGTTCTCGTTGACGCCGGCGACGCGGGTGGAGTCCAGCTGGACGACGTCGATCGCCTCCGCCTGGAGGAACTGCTTGACCAGCACCCGGCTGTGGGCGTGCTCGCCGGTGGCGATGCGCACCGGCGACACCCGGCGCCGGATGGCGGCGTGGGCGAGGACGTCGTCGGGGGCGGTGGGTTCCTCGACCCACCACGGATCGAACTCGCGCAGCCGCTCGATCGCCGCGACCGCGTCGTCGACGTCCCACCGCTGGTTCGCATCGACGGCGATCCGCACCTCGTCGCCCACCACCGCGCGGGCGAGGGCGAACCGCCGGACGTCGTCGTCGACATCCGCGCCGACCTTGAGCTTGATCTGCGTGAAGCCCTCGGCCACCGCCTCTTTCGCGAGCCGCGTCATCTTCTCGTCCGAGTAGCCGAGCCAACCGGGCGAGGTCGTGTAGGCGGGGTAGCCGTTCGCGCGCAGCGCCACGGCGCGTTCCGCCCGGCCCGGCTCCGCCGCCGTGAGCAGGGCGAGGGCATCGTCGGGCGTGAGAGCGTCTGTGAGGTAACGGAAGTCGACGAGGTCGACGATCTCCCGTGGGCTCAGCTCGGCGAGCAGCTGCCACAGGGGCAGGCCGGCGCGCTTGGCGCGCAGGTCCCACAGCGCGTTCACCACGGCACCGATCGCCATGTGCATGACGCCCTTCTCGGGGCCGAGCCACCGCAGCTGGGCGTCGTAGACCAGTTCGCGGTAGACGCCGCCGAGGTCGCCGAGGACGGCGTCGACCCCGCGTCCGAGCACGTACGGCGTGAGGGCTTCGATCGCGGCGCGCTGGACGTCGTTGCCGCGGCCGATGGTGAAGACGAAGCCGTGCCCCTCGAGGCCGTCGCCGGCGTCGGTGCCGAGGATCAAGTAAGCGGCCGAGTAGTCGGGGTCGACGTTCATCGCGTCGGAACCGTCGAGCTCGGCCGAGGTCGGGAAACGCACGTCGAGCGTGCGGAACTCCGTGAACACACCGGACATCTCAGGCCTCCCCGAGGACGGAGCGATGACCGCCGAGCAGATCGATGTGCGTCTCGATCACGTCGCCGCGGCGCAGGTAGGGCTTGGGGTCCGGATAGCCGAAGGCCACGCCCGCGGGCGTTCCGGTGTTCACCACGTCGCCGGGCTCGAGGACCATGAAATGACTGAGGTAGCGGATGATCTCACCGACCCCGAAGATCATCTGCGCCGTGTTGGCCTCCTGGCGGACCTCGCCGTTGACGGTGAGCCGGATGTCGAGGCGCTGCGGGTCGGGTACCTCGTCGGCGGTGACCAGCTCCGGGCCGAGCGGGTTGAAGGTCTCGCAGTTCTTGCCCTTGTCCCAGGTGCCGCCGCGGTTCATCTGGAAGTCGCGTTCGGAGACGTCGTCGGAGACGGTGTAGCCGGCGACGCACGCGAGACCCTGAGCGGCATCGTCGAGATACCGTGCGGTGCTTCCGATCACGACGGCGAGCTCCACCTCGTAGTCCGTCGCGACCGAGCCGCGCGGGATCAGCACCTCATCGTGCGGGCCGACGATCGTGCCCGAGGTCTTGAGGAACATCACCGGCTCCGCGGGCTCCTCGTGCTGCGTCTCCTGCGCGTGGGCGAGGTAGTTCACGCCGATGCAGACGACCTTGCCCGGCCGGGCGACCGGGGCGCCGACCCGGAGCCCCGTGGGGTCGAACTCCGGCAGCCGGCCCGCCCCGAGGGCGTCCGCGAGCAGCCGCTGCGCGTCGCCCAGCGTGCCCGGGTGGTAGTCGGCGACGACCGACGATGCGTCGTACCACCGCCCGTCGCCCGTGGACACGATCGGACGCTCGGCGCCCGCCTCCCCGACTCGCCGCAGTCTCATCGGCTTCCTTCCGCATTCATAGCGATGGGTCCGACCGGTGTCGGACACCTCCCACGACCGCGCCTGAGCGCTGTGTCATGAGTCACACCTATCGACTGTAAACATCGGAGGTCTTGCGGTCAACTAGTCGCATCGTGGCCCACCGTGACCTAGACTGACCGAAGGTTCCCGAGTAGTGATCGGAGGAATGGTGCCGGAGATCATCGCCCTGCACACGCGCCTCAAGGCGGGCGCCGAGGAGGAGTACGACCGGCTGCACGCCGTGATACCCGCCGAGCTGGACGGCGCGCTCCGCGACGCCGGCGTACGCACATGGCGGATCTGGCGCGACGGGCGAGAGCTCTTCCACCTCGTCGAGGTCGACGACTACCGCGCCATGCGACAACGGCTGGCCGAGCACCCTGCGAACGTGCCCTGGCAGGCGCGAATGGCGGAACTGCTGGACGTACCCGACGACTACTCCGGTGACGACCGCGGCATCCCGCTGGTGTGGGCACTCCCCCTCGGGCCCGCATGATCGTCGACGCCCACCACCACCTGTGGGACCGCGCGCGGCACGACCACCGTTGGCTGGACACGCCAGGGCTGGAGGCGATCCGGCGGGACTTCACTGCCACCGACCTCGCCGCGGCCGCCGCGGGCGAGGTGCGAACCACGGTCGCCGTGCAGACCCTGAACTCGTCGGCGGAGACCTACGACCTGCTCGCCGCCGCCGCACCGGTGGGCGCAGTCGTCGGATGGGTGGACCTGATCTCGTCGCGGTGCGGTACGCGCCTGGACGAGCTCGCCGCCGCCCCCGGCGGCAGCCGACTGCGCGGCCTCCGGCACCTCGTGCAGGACGAGCCCGACCCGGGGTGGCTCGTCCGCCCGTCCGTGCTCCGCGGACTCGCCGCCGCCGCTGACCGTCGCTTCGCCGTCGACCTCCTGGTGCGCGGACCGCAGCGCGCCGCGGCACTCGAGGCGACCCGCCGGCTGCCCGACGCGTCGTTCGTGATCGACCACGCGGGGAAGCCGAACATCGGTGCGGGCGAATGGGAGCCGTGGGCGGCCTGGATCACCGCCATGGCGGCGCTCCCCAACGTCGTGTGCAAGCTGTCGGGGCTGGTGACCGAGTGCCCGCCTCGGCCGTGGAGCCGATCGCTCATCGAGCCCTACGCGCGGCACGTACTCGCCTCGTTCGGCGCGGACCGCGTGATGTTCGGCTCCGACTGGCCGGTCTGCCTGCTGCAGGCCTCGTACGCCGAGGTGCTCGGGCTCACCGTCGAACTGCTCGACGGTGCGTCGCCCGCCGAGCGCGACGCGGTGCTCGGCGGGACCGCGCGGCGGGTGTACCGGCTGGCGTGACCCGGCCCGTCAGGCCAGGGCGACCCGGACGACGGTGCCCTTGTCCCCGCTGGTGGCGACGGCGCGGCCCGCGCGGTCACCGTCGGCGAAGTGGAGCGTGAGGTCGGCGCCCTCGCCGAGGAAGTTGCGCCACCACTGCTTCTGCTCCGGCATGGCGACGCCGATGACGACCTCGTCGCCCTTGCGCTGGTACGCGACCGGCAGCGAGAAGGGCTTGCCGGACTTGCGGCCGGTATAGCTGATGGTGACCATCGACTTGCCCAGCGCCGGCCCGACGACCGGCAGGGACAGCAGCGGCGTGAAAGCGGTGTTGAACAGCTTGGCTCCGCGTTGGAAGAGGTTCATGACACCACGGTAGCCGCGTCGGCATACTGGGGTGGTGAAGCTGATCCTCAACATCATCTGGCTGGTGCTCTGCGGGTTCTGGATGGCCGTCGGGTACGCCGTCGCCGGGATCATCTGCTGCCTTCTCATCGTGACGATCCCGTTCGGGCTGGCGTCGTTCCGCATCGCCAACTACGCGCTGTGGCCGTTCGGGCGGACCGTCGTCGATCGCCCCGGCGCCGGCGCGGCGTCGCTGGTGGGGAACATCATCTGGCTGCTCGTCGCGGGCATCTGGCTCGCGATCGGGCACATCCTGACCGGAATCGCACTGTGCCTGACCATCATCGGCATCCCGCTGGCCGTCGCGAACTTCAAGATGATCCGGCTGTCGCTGCTTCCCTTGGGCTCGGAGATCGTGCCGACCTCGTAGCCCCGGAGGCCGTGGTCAGCGGCCGAGGATCGCGCGGCGCAGGTCGGGGCGGCGGAGGATCATCGCGAGCCAGATCAGCAGACCCACGTAGACGCCGGAGAGAACGAAGCCCGCGATCGGCTGCTCCGCACGCAGGTTGATCGCGACGGCGCCGCCGAGGTAGCCGGTGAGATAGATCGCGCCGATCACCGCGGTGCGCGGGATCGTCCACAGGACGACGCCCACGAGCAGCACCAGCCCGATGACCAGGATGTGCTTCTCCTGGAAGCCGAGCTTCAGCGTGCCGTCGATGACGGCCTGCGGCTTCGTCAGCTTGCCGACGACGTCGAAGACGAGGAAGGCCCAGACCAGCACGGTGATCACCATGCCCGCGATCCAGGACTTCGAGCGGCCCTGCGCGGCGGAATCTGCGGTTGCGGGTGCGACGTCGGCGGTCATGAGAGGCTCCTCGGTTCGGTGTTCACGGCGTGAACATCAGCAATGTTCACACCGTACACACAACCGATCGGTTGCGTCAATAGGTCGGCGGTGCGGTGTGCGGTGTGGGAATCGGCGTCCGGTGTGGGAGAGCCGGCTCCTCGTGGGGGAATCGGCGTTCCGTTTGGGAGAGCCGGCTCCTCATGGGGGAATGGGCGCCGCGAGGGGGACGACGCCTCCCCCACCGCACGAACGGCGCCTCATGGAGGGGACGGACCGCCGGGGCCGCGAATCGGTGCGGAGCGGGGGACGGAATGCGGCGCGGGGGACGAACACGCCGCGTGGGGGACGACGCCTCCCCCATGGGAAGCCGGCCGTCTCATGGGGGACCGACTCTCCCCCACGCCCCGTCGACGCCGCGCGGGGGACGACGCCGGCGACTCCGGTTCCCAGCGGGTTCGGCGGACGATTCGCAGGTCGCCGCCACCGAGACCGCAAACAATCGCGCCGAATTTGCGCACGCCGGAGGTACTCACTGCCGATACTCGCGAACGCTGCCGACTACCGGCAGCGCCGGCAGTCATGGGCAGCGCCGACAGTCAATCGGCGGTGTCGGGCGCCGACTGCCTAGGAGGGATGGGGTGGGAGGACGCTGCGAACGATTCTGCAGCCCCCGAAGCGCTAGCGAAGCGGGGCGAAGCCTAGTGAGCAGCGGCCTCCCACCCCAGCCCGGCCCTGAGCAGCGACGCCCCCGCCCGGCCCGGCCACCAGTCACCGTCGGACAAACGAAAACGGCCCCCGACCTGCAAAGCAGATCGGGGGCCGGATTCGGCTAGCTACTCAGATCACCGGTAGCCGTCGGAGAAGCCGTAATCGTCGAGCGGCACCGCGGCGCCTGACGGGGCGCCGAACGCACCCTCCGGGCCGTAGTACTGGTCGTCGAAGGTCGGCACCGAGTACGCGGCCGCGCGGGCCTCCTCGGTGGGCTGCACCTGGATGTTCCGGTACTTGTTGATGCCCGTACCGGCCGGGATGAGCTTACCGATGATGACGTTCTCCTTGAGGCCCACCAGCTTGTCGGAGCGGGTGTTGATCGCGGCGTCGGTGAGCACGCGGGTGGTCTCCTGGAAGGAGGCCGCCGACAGCCACGAATCGGTCGCGAGCGAAGCCTTCGTGATACCCATGAGCACCGGACGGCCGGCCGCGGGCTCGCCGCCCTCGGCGACGACGCGACGGTTCGCGGCCTCGAACTCGGCGCGCTCGGTGAGCGAGCCGGGCAGGAACTCCGTCGAACCCGAATCGATGATCGTCACGCGACGCAGCATCTGCCGCACGATGGTCTCGATGTGCTTGTCGTGGATGGACACACCCTGCGAGCGGTACACCTCCTGGACCTCGTTGACCAGGTGCACCTGCACCTGACGCGGGCCCATGACGCGCAGCACCTCGTGCGGATCGGCAGCGCCCTCGAGGAGCTGCTGGCCCACCTGCACGTGGTCACCGTCGGCCAGCAGACGCTCGGAGCCGTCCTCGTGCTTGAACACGCGGAGGCGCTGGCGCTTGCTGATCTTGTCGTACACGACCTCTTCGCTGCCGTCGTCCGGCGTGATGGTGATCGTGTAGAACCGGTCGTCGTCCTCCAGGCGGATGCGGCCGGAGGTCTCGGCGATCGGGGCCTTGCCCTTGGGGACACGGGCCTCGAACAGCTCGGTGACTCGCGGCAGACCGCCGGTGATGTCGTCACCGACGCCACCCTGGTGGAAGGTACGCATCGTCAGCTGGGTACCGGGCTCACCGATCGACTGCGCGGCGACGATACCGACGGCCTCGCCGATGTCGACGAGCTTGCCGGTCGCCATCGAGCGGCCGTAGCAGGTGGCGCAGACACCGGTGCCGGTGGTGCAGGTGAGCACGGAGCGCACCTTCACCTCCGCGATGCCGGCCTCGAGCAGCGCCTCGATCTGGGGGTCGCCCAGGTCGTGGCCGCGCTCGACGACGACGGTGCCGTCCTTGGCGACCGCGTCCTCGGCGATCGTGCGGGCGTACGCCGAGGTCTCGACGTGCGCGTCGCGGATCAGCGAGCCGTCGGCCTGAACCTCCGCCAGCGGGACGACGATGCCGCGGCTGGTGCCGCAGTCGGTCTCGCGGACGATGACGTCCTGCGAGACGTCGACCAGACGACGGGTCAGGTAGCCCGAGTCGGCGGTACGCAGAGCGGTATCGGCCAGACCCTTACGAGCGCCGTGGGTGTTGATGAAGTACTCCAGCACCGTCAGGCCCTCGCGGAAGGAGGACTTGATGGGACGCGGGATGAACTCACCCTTCGGGTTCGTCACCAGGCCCTTCATGCCCGCCAGGTTCCGCACCTGGGTCATGTTGCCGGTGGCGCCCGACTTCGGGATCATCGTGATCGGGTTGTCTTCGGGGTAGAAGTCATCGATCGCCTTACCGACCTCGTCGGTGGCCTGCTTCCAGATCTCCACCAGCGCGTCGCGACGCTCACCCGAGGTGAGGGCACCGCGGGCGTACTTGCGCTCGATGCCGTCGGCCCGCTCCTCGTAGCGGTCGAGGATGTCCTTCTTGCTCGGGGGAACGAGCACGTCGGACATCGAGACCGTCACGCCCGAACGCGTGGCCCAGTAGAAGCCGGCGTCCTTGAGCTTGTCGACGGTCTGCGCGACCACGATCATCGGGTACCGCTCGGCCAGGTCGTTGATGATCACGGCCTGACGCTTCTTCGGCATCTGCTCGTCGATGAACGGGTAGTTCGCCGGGAGCAGCTCGTTGAACAGCACGCGACCCAGGGTGGTCTCGGCCGTCCAGGCCTGACCGCGGGTCCACGCACCGTCGAACAGCTCCGCCTCGACGTCGGCCGCCGGGCGCTGCTGCGTGAGCCGCACCTTGATCGGCGCCTGGATCGACAGCTCGCCCAGGTCGACGGCCATGATGGCCTCGGCCGGGGACGAGTACACGCCGGTCTCGGGCTGGTCCTTGGCGGCGGCCGTGTAGTGGCCCTTCGCCTCGGGCTTCTCCGTGGTCAGGTGGTACAGACCGGTCACCATGTCCAGACGGGGCATGGCGAGCGGGCGACCCGACGCCGGCGACAGGATGTTGTTCGAGGACAGCATCAGGATGCGGGCCTCGGCCTGCGCCTCCGCGGACAGCGGGAGGTGCACGGCCATCTGGTCACCGTCGAAGTCGGCGTTGAAGGCCTCACAGACGAGCGGGTGCAGCTGGATGGCCTTGCCCTCGACGAGCTGCGGCTCGAAGGCCTGGATACCCAGGCGGTGCAGCGTGGGGGCACGGTTGAGCAGCACGGGGTGCTCGGCGATGACCTCTTCGAGGACGTCCCACACCTGCGGGCGCTGCCGCTCGACCATCCGCTTGGCCGACTTGATGTTCTGCGCGTGGTTGAGATCCACCAGACGCTTCATCACGAAGGGCTTGAACAGCTCGAGCGCCATCAGCTTCGGCAGACCGCACTGGTGCAGCTTGAGCTGCGGGCCCACGACGATGACCGAACGGCCCGAGTAGTCCACGCGCTTGCCGAGCAGGTTCTGGCGGAACCGGCCCTGCTTGCCCTTGAGCAGATCGGACAGCGACTTGAGCGGGCGGTTGCCCGGTCCGGTGACCGGACGGCCGCGGCGGCCGTTGTCGAACAGCGCGTCGACGGACTCCTGCAGCATCCGCTTCTCGTTGTTGACGATGATCTCGGGCGCGCCGAGGTCGATCAGTCGCTTGAGGCGGTTGTTGCGGTTGATCACGCGACGGTAGAGGTCGTTCAGGTCGGACGTGGCGAACCGGCCACCGTCGAGCTGGACCATCGGGCGCAGCTCCGGCGGGATCACCGGCACCGCGTCGAGGACCATGCCCAGCGGCGAGTTGCCCGACATCTGGAACGCCGCGACGACCTTGAGCCGCTTGAGGGCGCGGAGCTTCTTCTGCCCCTTGCCCGAGCGGATGGTCTCGCGCAGCGACTCGGCCTCGGCGTCGATGTCGAAGTTCTCGATGAGCTTCTTGATCGCCTCGGCACCCATGGCGCCCTTGAAGTACTCGCCGTAGCGGTCCTGCAGCTCACGGTAGAGCTTCTCGTCGACGATCATGTCCTTCGGCGCGAGCTTGACGAAGGTCGTCCAGATCTCGTCGAGCTCGTCGATGGCACGGCCGGCGCGATCGCGGATCTGCCGCATCTCGCGCTCGCCGCCGTCCTTCACCTTGCGGCGCTGGTCGGCCTTGGCACCCTCGGCCTCGAGGACGGCCAGGTCGTCCTCGAGCTTCTTGGCGCGGTTCTCGAGATCCACGTCGCGCTGATCCGCGAGCACCTTCTTCTCGGAGGTGATCTCGGCCTCGAGCGTGGACTGCTCGTTGTGGCGCTGCTCCTCGTCGACCTCGGTGATCACGTAGGCCGCGAAGTAGATGATCTTCTCGAGATCCTTCGGCGCCAGGTCCAGCAGGTAGCCCAAGCGCGACGGGACGCCCTTGAAGTACCAGATGTGGGTGACGGGCGCGGCGAGCTCGATGTGGCCCATCCGCTCACGACGCACCTTGGCGCGAGTGACCTCGACGCCGCAGCGCTCGCAGATGATGCCCTTGAAGCGGACGCGCTTGTACTTGCCGCAGTAGCACTCCCAGTCGCGAGTCGGGCCGAAGATCTTCTCGCAGAAGAGTCCGTCCTTCTCGGGCTTGAGCGTGCGGTAGTTGATGGTCTCGGGCTTCTTGACCTCGCCGTAGCTCCAGTTACGGATGTCATCGGCGGTCGCCAGACCGATCTTCAGTTCGTCGAAGAAGTTAACGTCGAGCACTTCTCTCCTAATTCGTCCGGTTGGCGGGGGCTAGTTCGCGAGGTCTTCGGCGGAGGCGTTCTCGTTGCGCGAGAGGTTGATGCCGAGGTTGGCAGCAGCGCGCTCGAGGTCCTCGTCGTCGCCGTCGGCCATCTCGATGGCGGCACCGTCGGACGACAGGACCTCCACGTTCAGGCAGAGCGACTGGAGCTCCTTGAGGAGCACCTTGAACGACTCGGGGATGCCGGGCTCGGGGATGTTCTCGCCCTTGACGATCGCCTCGTACACCTTCACGCGGCCGACCACGTCGTCCGACTTGATGGTGAGCAGCTCCTGCAGGGTGTAGGCGGCGCCGTACGCCTGCATCGCCCAGCACTCCATCTCGCCGAAGCGCTGTCCACCGAACTGCGCCTTACCACCCAGCGGCTGCTGCGTGATCATCGAGTACGGGCCGGTGGAGCGGGCGTGGATCTTCTCGTCCACCAGGTGGTGCAGCTTCAGGATGTACATGTAGCCGATGGCCACCGGGTACGGGAAGGGCTCGCCCGAGCGACCGTCGAACAGCGTCGCCTTGCCGTCGGCGCCGACCATGACGTCGCCGTCGCGGTTGGCCAGGGTCGAGCCCAGCAGGCCCGCCAGCTCCTCATCGCGGGCACCGTCGAACACCGGCGTCGCGGTGTTGGTGTCCTTGGGCTGGCTGTACATCTCCTCGGGGAGCGCGGACGCCCAGTCGGGGATGTTCCCGTTCTCGTCGCGCACGTCCCAGCCGGTCTTGGCGACCCACCCGAGGTGCGTCTCCAGGATCTGGCCGATGTTCATACGACGGGGCACGCCGTGCGTGTTCAGGATGATGTCGACCGGGGTGCCGTCGGGCAGGAAGGGCATGTCCTCGGCGGGGAGGATCTTGCCGATGACGCCCTTGTTGCCGTGGCGGCCGGCCAGCTTGTCGCCGTCCTGGACCTTGCGCTTCTGGGCCACGTACACGCGGACCAGCTCGTTCACGCCGGGGGCCAGCTCGTCGTCGTCGTCGCGCGAGAACACGCGGACGCCGATGACCTTGCCGGTCTCGCCGTGGGGCACCTTGAGCGACGTGTCGCGGACCTCGCGCGCCTTCTCGCCGAAGATCGCGCGGAGCAGCCGCTCCTCCGGGGTCAGCTCGGTCTCGCCCTTCGGGGTGACCTTGCCGACCAGGATGTCGCCGTCGCGGACCTCGGCGCCGATGCGGATGATGCCGCGCTCGTCGAGATCGGCCAGCACCTCATCGGAGACGTTCGGGATGTCCCGGGTGATCTCCTCGGCGCCCAGCTTCGTGTCGCGGGCATCGATCTCGTGCTCCTCGATGTGGATGGACGTGAGCACGTCCTCCTCCACCAGGCGCTGCGAGAGGATGATCGCGTCCTCGTAGTTGTGGCCCTCCCACGGCATGATCGCCACGAGCAGGTTCTTGCCGAGCGCCATCTCACCGTTGTCGGTGCAGGGGCCGTCGGCCAGGACCTGGCCGGCCTCGACGTGCTGGCCGGCGTTGACGATCGGACGCTGGTTGGCGCAGGTGCCCTGGTTCGACCGCGCGAACTTGCGCAGCTTGTAGGTCTTGCGCGTGCCCTCGTCGGCCATGACGGTGATGAAGTCGGCGGAGACCTCCTCCACGACGCCCGGCTTCTCGGTGATGACGACGTCGCCGGCGTCGACCGCGGCGCGCAGCTCCATACCGGTGCCGACCAGCGGCGACTCGGAACGGACCAGCGGCACGGCCTGACGCTGCATGTTCGCACCCATGAGGGCACGGTTGGCGTCGTCGTGCTCGAGGAACGGGATCATCGCGGTCGCGACCGAGACCATCTGGCGCGGCGAGATGTCCATGTACTCCACGGCGGAGACGGGGACGAACTCGACCTCGGAGCCGCGCTTACGCACGAGCACCTTGTCGTCGGTCAGGCGACCGTCGGCGTCGGTGGTCGCGTTCGCCTGCGCGATGTAGTAGCGATCCTCCTCGTCGGCCGTCATGTAGACGATCTCGTCGGTGGTCTTGCCCTCCGTGACCTTGCGGTACGGGGTCTCGATGAAGCCGAACGGGTTGACCCGCGCGTACACCGACAGCGAACCGATCAGGCCGATGTTCGGGCCCTCAGGGGTCTCGATCGGGCACATGCGGCCGTAGTGCGACGGGTGGACGTCGCGGACCTCGAGGCCGGCGCGCTCACGCGACAGACCACCGGGGCCGAGCGCCGACAGGCGGCGCTTGTGGGTCAGGCCCGACAGCGGGTTGTTCTGATCCATGAACTGCGAGAGCTGCGAGGTGCCGAAGAACTCCTTGATCGCCGCTGAGACCGGGCGGATGTTGATCAGGGTCTGCGGGGTGATCGCCTCGACGTCCTGCGTGGTCATGCGCTCGCGGACGACGCGCTCCATGCGGGACAGGCCCACGCGGAGCTGGTTCTGGATCAGCTCGCCGACGGTGCGCAGGCGGCGGTTGCCGAAGTGGTCGATGTCGTCGACCTCGACGGGGACCTCGACGCCGTCCGGCACGGTCATGTAGGTGAGCTGCTCCGACGGTGCCTCGTGCAGGCGCACGAGGTACTCGATCGTCGCGACGATGTCCTCCTCGGTGAGCACCAGCGGCTGCGTGCCGTCGGAGTTCGCCGGGAGACCGAGCTTCTTGTTGAGCTTGTACCGGCCGACGCGGGCCAGGTCGTAGCGCTTCTCCTTGAAGAACAGGTTCTCCAGCAGGGTCTGCGCCGACTCCTTCGTGGGCGGCTCGCCCGGGCGCAGCTTGCGGTAGATGTCGAGCAGCGCCTCATCGGTGCCGGCCGTGTTGTCCTTCTCGAGGGTGGACCGCATGATCTCCGAGAAGCCGAAGCGCTCGAGGATCTGCTCCGTGGTCCAGCCGAGCGCCTTGAGCAGCACGGTGACGGGCTGGCGGCGCTTGCGGTCGATGCGGACACCGACGGTGTCGCGCTTGTCGACGTCGAACTCGAGCCACGCACCGCGGGCCGGGATGACCTTGACGCTGTGCAGCGGCTTCTCGGTCGACTTGTCGATGTTCTCGTCGAAGTACACGCCCGGGCTACGGACGAGCTGCGAGACGACGACGCGCTCGGTGCCGTTGATGATGAACGTGCCCTTGTCCGTCATCATGGGGAAATCGCCCATGAAGACGGTCTGCGACTTGATCTCGCCGGTGTTGTTGTTGATGAACTCGGCGGTGACGAACAGCGGCGCCGCGTACGTCATGTCCTTGTCCTTGCACTCCTCGATCGAGGCCTTGACCTCGTCGAAGCGCGGATCGGAGAAGGAGAGAGACATCGAGCCCGAGAAGTCCTCGATCGGCGACAGCTCAGCGAGGATGTCCTCCAGACCGCCGGTGGGCTGTGCCTCGCCGCGCGCAGCGGCCTTCTCCCGCCAAGCGGGCGTACCGACGAGCCAGTCGAACGAGTCGATCTGCAGGTCGAGCAGGCCCGGTACGGGAAGCGGCTCGGAGATCTTCGCGAACGACACGCGCTTGGGCGCTCCGGGCACCACGGCGTCGTTCTGATCGTTCTGAGTCTGGCTGGAGACGGAGACTGCCAAGATGCGTCCTCTGCTGTGACTAGTAACGTTGCCAAAATTGTGCTGACGGCAACCCGCAGAGTACGGCCCCAATCGAGGGCGAATATTCAGATGGGCAGGAGGCAGCCAGCGCAACGTCCAACATTAACAGAGGAATGACCACCCCGCAAGGGGCAGTCCAGACTAAGCCCCGAGGGGCTTGGGCGCAAGCATGACGCGCGCCGTTCTTCGAACACCGGCATCGTCGGTCGGCTGCGCCGTCGGCCCCGGCCGCGGGCTGGCTGCCGTGCGGGCCGGAGGCACCCGAGAGATGCTCTCACGTGGACACGAGCACATCGCGTCCTGCCGATAACTGTGACCCGAATCCGCGCGGACGTCAAGCGAAACCGCCGATTTCCTTCGAATATCGGGGCCGACCCCACCCCGGAGACGCCGACACCGGCCCGGGAAGCGTTCCCGGGCCGGTGTCGGCGGTTGCTACGACGGTGCGGTCAGCGCCCGTCCTCGACCTTCGGCAGGTGGTCGGTGGGGTTCTCGTCCGCCTGCGTCACCGGGTAGGCCGACGTCGGCGCCTCGTCGCCGGCGTACTCCTTCTGGATGGAGACGGGGGCCGTCTCGGGCGCCTGCTCGTACTGCTGGGCGGCGGCCACGGGGACCGTCGCGGCGTAATCGGCCGGGTCGTCGCCGAGGTCCTTGCGGATGGCGATCTGCGCCTTCTCCGGCAGGGTCGGCAGGATCTGGCGGACGCGGGCCCGGCGGCGGGCGTCGCCCTTGCGGGGCGGCATGCCCGGGGTGGGCTGCATCTGCGGGGCGATCTCGTCCGGAACGTCGACGCCACCGTCGGAGTGGCCGCCGGCGACGCGGGCCATCTCGGCCTCCATCTGCGCCGAGTCCTTCTCCTCCGACATGCCGATCGGGCCGATCATCGAGCCGGAGAGGAACTGCTTGACCACCGGCTCCTCGGAGGTGAGCAGCACCTCGCGGGGGCCGAACATCACCAGGTGCTTGAGGAAGAGCATGCCCATGTTGTCCGGCACGGTGCGGGCGATGTTGATGTTGTGCGAGACGATCAGCGTCGTGCAGTCGATCTGCGCGTTGATGTCGATCAGCAGCTGGCTGGTGTAGGTGGTACGCACCGGGTCGAGGCCGGAGTCCGGCTCGTCGACGAGCATGATCTTCGGGTCCATCACCAGCGCGCGGGCCAGGCCGGCGCGCTTACGCATACCACCCGAGATCTCGCCCGGGAGCTTGTCCTCGGCGCCGATCAGACCGACCATCTCGAGCTTCTCCATCGTGATCTGACGGATCTCGCTCTCCTTCTTCTTCGTGTGCTCACGAAGCGGGAAGGCCGTGTTGTCGTACAGGTTCATCGAGCCGAACAGCGCGCCGTCCTGGAACAGCACGCCGAACATCTTGCGGATCTCGTACAGCTCCGACGACGTACAGGTGAGGATGTCCGTGCCGTCGATGATGATCTCGCCCTCCTCGGGGCGCAGCAGACCGATCAGGGACTTCAGGAACACCGACTTACCGGTACCCGACGGGCCGAGCAGAACCGAGACCTCGCCCGCGGGCAGGGTCAACGAAACGTCGGACCAGATGTTCTGGGACCCGAACGACTTCGTCAGGTTCTTGGTAGTTACTTCGACACCCACTGTCGAGACCTTTCGTCGCTTCCAGGTGTGGCTCGCGCCACAGACCGCTGGGAGCACAGTACCCCAGTACCCGCTGGTGGCGGTACCGGACCTGTTCTATTCGGACGGGGCGGCACCGTCGGAAAACGAGAACCGCCCCGTCGCACTGGGCGACGGGGCGGTTACAGCACTGACGTGCGGTTCGGTTATTACTTGACCGAAACCGACGCGCCGGCCTCCTCGAGCTTGGCCTTGGCAGCCTCGGCGGCGTCCTTGTCGACCTTCTCCAGGATCGCCTTGGGGGCGCCCTCGACGAGGTCCTTGGCCTCCTTCAGGCCGAGGCCCGAAACCAGCTCGCGGACGACCTTGATGACCTGGATCTTCTTGTCGCCGGCGCCATCGAGGATGACGTCGAACTCGTCCTGCTCGGCAGCGGCGTCGGCGCCGCCGGCGGCGGGGGCCGCACCGGCAGCCGCGACGGCGACCGGAGCAGCGGCGGTGACCTCGAAGGTCTCCTCGAAAGCCTTCACGAACTCGGAGAGCTCGAGCAGGGTGAGCTCCTTGAACTGGTCGAGCAGCTCGTCGGTGGTGAGCTTCGCCATGGTGGCGTCCTTCCGTTAAGTCTTGCTCGCTGATCCGCGAGGCAAGGGTGGTGGTTCTCGGGTGCGGAGCACCCGAAGGGGGTTCGCTGGATCAGCGGTATTACGCGGCAGCCTCTTCGGCGGCCTTCTTCTCCTGCAGCGCGGCGGCCAGGCGGGCCACCTGCGAAGCGGGAGCGTTGAACAGGCCTGCGGCCTTCGCCAAGTTGCCCTTCATGGCACCGGCGAGCTTGGCCAGGAGCACCTCGCGCGACTCGAGATCGGCGATGCGCTCGACCTCGGCCACGGACAGCGCCTTGCCGTCCATGTAGCCGCCCTTGATGACCAGGGCCTTGTTGTCCTTGGCGAACTTCTTGATCGCCTTGGCGGCCTCGACCGGCTCACCCTCGATGAAGGCGATAGCGGTCGGACCCACGAACAGCTCGTCCAGTCCCTCGACGCCGGCGTCCTTGGCGGCGAGCTTGACCAGGGTGTTCTTGGCGACGGAGTAGGTAGCACCTTCTCCGAGCGAACGACGCAGCTCGGTGATGGAACCGACCGACAGCCCGCGGTACTCGGTGACCACGGTGGCCGTGGACTTGGAGAACTGCTCAGCGATCTCAGCGACTGCTGCGACCTTCTCGGCGTTTGCCATACTTCGCCTCCTCTCTACGTGTCATCCGTCTTTGGAGGCCTTGCCCTGAAACGACGAGAACCCCGGCGCAGGGCGCACGGGGTTCATGATGAATCCTCGTCCTCCTGCGTGGGTCGCCGGCTCGGGGCCGGACCTTCGATCAGGCTTGCGCCTGACGACCGACGGTCTTCGGTGGAACGGTCCGGTTGTCACCGGATTCCAAGGGACCAGAGTACCGACGGTGCGCGGGTTCGCCAAATCGTGGTTCGACGGTGCGCTGCGCCCGGGCCGGGTCGGTCGTCCCCCGCGCGGCGCCGAATCCCCTGCAGCCGGGACTCGGCCGCGGCGTATCGCACCCCGCCGTGTCGAATCCCCCGCTCAACGTTCCATCCCTCACCAGACACCCAATCCCCACCCCAGGATTCGGTCCCCCACCGGGCGCCGTGCGTGTGGCGGGGGCTCGGTCGTCCCCCGCGCCGCGTTCGCGCCCCCACCAGACGCCAACTCTCCCCCACTGGACGCCGTGCGTTTCGTGAGGGGGCGGTCGTCCCCCGCGCGGCGCCGAATCCCCCATGAGGCGCCGCCTCAGCCGACGGCGACGCCGGATTCGGTGTAGACGATGCGCAGCGCCAGGCCGGCCTCCGGGCCCAAGACCTGGGCGGCGAGGTCGACCAAGGCGGCGGTGAACGACGGGCCGTGGGCGGCGCCGTCGGCGCCCGAGGACGCGACGACGTGGTGCGCGAGCTCATGCAGGACGACCAGCTCGCGGAGGGCCCAGGCACCGTCGCGCCCGGCGGGGACGGCGACGACCGGGCCGGCGGGACCGCTCTCGTAGTGCGCGCCGGCGGCGCCCGCGCGGGCCCGCACCCGGACCGCGCCGGGGCCGAGGACGCGGTCGGCGTAGGCCTGCACCGAGTCGACGGAGGCGAAGCGGGCCTCGGGCGGCAGCGTCAGCGGCACTCCCAGCACGTCGACGGTGCGCCCCGCCCCCGCGTGCTCGAACAGGCCGCGGACCAGCTCCTCCGCGCGATAGACCGCGGCCCGCTGCGCGTCCCTAGCCAGCGGGGCTACACATCCTTGGCGACCTTGAGCTGCTCGATGATCGCCTTGCCCGTCGCGGCCATGTCGTCGCGGCCGATCGGGATGACGAGCATGGCGTAGGTCTGCGGCGCGGAGGCGATCACGATGACCGTGACGTCGTCGCCCGCGACGGTGAGCTTGTCGCCCGTGACCAGGATCTTGCCGGTGACCTTCGCGGCGGGCACGCCGTCGACGGTGATCGACTCCGCCGCCGACTGCTCGACCCGCTTGGAGGTCACGCTGTTGTAGCCGGCGCCGTCCGCGATGCACTGGATCATCCGCGAGGCGGCGTCCTTCGGATCCAGCTTCGAGTTGAAGTTGGTCTGGCCGACCTCCGCACCGGCCTGCCAGGGCTGGCCGTCGCCCATCGACTTCTGCAGGCCCGCGGCGGCGATGCTCTGCGCGTACACGGTGTAGCTCTCCTGCTCCCAGCCCGGCGCGGCGGCGACGGGGAAGGACAACGGGCCCGAGGCGACGCGGTCGGTGATCGGCGAGGCCAGCCCGGTGCCGGGCACGCCGCAGTCGCCGCCCGTGCTGGGTGTGACGGAGGTGGGGCCCGCGCTCGGCGCGGCGGTCCGGTCGCCCTCGTCGGAGCCCGAGTTCACGACCAACAGGACCGCGGCGATCGCCACCGCGATCACCAGCACCACCGCGATGCCGATCGCGGCGTACAGGCCGGTGCGGTTCGGCTTCTGCGGCGGCTGCCCCTGCCCGGGGTACTGCTGGCCGGGGTACTGGTAGCCCTGCTGCGGGTATCCCTGCTGCTGGTAGGGCTGCTGCTGCCCGTACGGATTCGTCTGCTGCCCGTATCCGTACTGGTAGCCGCCCTGCGCGTACGGGTCGGGCTGCGCGTACGGATCGGGCTGCTGTCCGTTCGGATCCTGCGGGTTGCTCATACGTCCCTCGCCACCTTGAGCTGCTCGAAGACCTGCTGGGCCACCGCCGCGAGGGCGGTGTCCCCGATCGGGGTGTCCGACTCGAAGTATGCCTGGGGCGCCGAGTCGATGACCACAACAGTAACCACGTCGCCCGGGATCGCGAGGCCCTCGCGACTGACGAGGATGCGGCCGACGACCCGCGCGGCGGGCACCCCGTCGACGGTGATCGCCTCCGGCCCGGTCAGGCCCTCGAGCCGCGGCCGGTAGGAGTCGTACCGGCTACTCGCGACGATGCACGGAATGATCCGGCGCGCGGCCTCCGCGACCGGCACCTTGGGTGCGAAGGTGGTGAGCCCCACCTCGACGTGCGCATCCCACTTGTGCCCGGTCACCGTGGTGCGCAGCCCCGCGGCCTGTGCGCCGGGCGCGAAGAGTTGGTAGACCTGCCGAGTCCACCCCGGCGCCGCCGCCACCGGGAACGACACCGGGCCCGAGACCACGCGGTCGGTGATCGGCGTGGTCGAGCTGGAACCCGGGAGCCCGCAGGCGCTCGCCTTCCCCGAGGCAGCCGGCGTGGAGCCCGCCGTCGTCGACGAGCCGCCGGCGCCCCGCACCATCAGCACCGCCGCGAGCGCGACGAGCAGCACGACGGCGACCACCACGCCCCCGATCGCCCACCACAGCCCCGCGTTCCCGCGCGACGGTGGCGGCGACGCCGGCGGTGGTGGCGGGGCGGGCGGCAGCGGCGGGTACGGATTCACGACCGGCCCTGCTCCAGCGCGCCGCGGCCCCCGCTCAACTCGGAGTGGGCGCCCAGGCGCGCGGACCGGCCCGCCCGATCACCCGCGCGGCGGGCACCGTCGGAGTAGCCGGCCGACGCGGAGGACCCGCGCCACCGGCCCCGCGCCGTGGACTCGCCCTGGTAGAACGAGGCGAGTTCGACCTCCTTGTCGCGCAACGCGACCGCGGTGCCCGGCTCGCCCCGCTCCGTGGCCTGCGCGGTGGCCTCGGCCCGGGCCTCGGCGAGGCGCGCCCCGATCCGGGCGGCGAAGGCCGACTGGAAGTTGATCCGGGCGGTGACCCCCGAGACCGGCTTGGTCTCCACCCAGCGGCGACGGGTGCGCCGGTCCTCGTAGAGCTGCTGCACGGTCTCCGACTTGTGGGCGCCCGAGCGGAGGTAGGCGTCCGACGCGCGGACCATCTGGATCACCAGCGAGGCGTACAGCGCCTCGCACGCGTCGACGTCCTCCGCGAAGCCGTAGGCGAAGACGAAGGTGGAGTTGGAGGCCACGTCGCACCGCACGTCGTTCGACTGGGCGATCGCGACGAAGAGCTCGACGAAGGTCCGCAGGCCGCGCCGGCCCGCCTCCCCGATCCGGACGGTGCGCTGCTCGGGGACCGCGCGAGCCCGCTCCGCCCCGCGCTGGTGCGCGCGGGCGACGGCGAGGTCGATCGACGCGGCCGTGGCGAGCCGCTGCGCGGCCTCGGTGAACGTGGCGGCCTCGTGCTCGTTGTCGGTGCCCTCCGCCTGCCGCAGCAGCGCCCCGATGCGGGCGAGCAGCCTGTCGTCGTCCATGCGCGCGACGATACCGGCGCGCACCGACACGTTCCCGCGCCCGCCGCCACGAGCCGCCCGTCCGTGTTCCCGCGGGAGCCAAGCGAGCGACAAGGGACCACCATGCCCCGATGAATACCGTCGACGTCAGTCGCCCGGATCCCCGTCGAAGGAGACGTCAGTGTCGGTTCACCCTCCCGCACCTGGTCGGTACCAGCGGTACCCGCACTACCCGCAGCACGGTCGGGCGTTCGCGCAGCCCGGAGGGTTCCCGCAGCAGTCCTACGGCCGGCCGTACGCCCCGATCCCGCCCCGGCCGCGCCCCGCCGGCGATCCGGGCACGATCGCCGCGGTCGTCGGCCTGGTGATGTTCTTCGTCGTCGCGCTGCCGATCTTCGTGATCGGCACGGCGATGGAACTGAATCCGGTGATCACGCTGTCGTCGACGACGGCGACACTGATCCTCTCAGTCCGCGCGTTCTGCACCTCGAAGCGGTACGGCCACACCAACGTGATCGCCGTCATCACGATGACCCTGTGCATGCTGCTCCTGCTGTCCGGGCTCGCGTCCGCCCTCATCAGGCTCCTGCTCATCCTCTGAGCCCGGTCCGCCGCACGCCGTCCTTCCATGCGCTCGACTACGCTCGACGCACACCGATATCCGCAGCGACAAGGGGAGCGTTCACGATGTCGACGCCCAACGATCCGTACGGTCACGACCCGTACGGGCAGCCACCGTCGTACCCCGCCCAGCCCTACCCTGCCTACCAGCCCTACCCCGGCTACCCGCCGCCGCAGGGCCTGCAGGATCCGGACCAGGCGATGGGTATCGTCGGTCTGGTCCTGACGGTGTTCGGCTGCTATCCCGTGGGCCTGCTGGTCAGCTGGATCGCCCACCGGCAGTCGCGGGACCGGGGCTACAAGAACACCATCGCCACGGTCGGCATGATCATCGGCGGCGCCCTCACCGCACTGACGCTGCTCGCGCTCCTGGCCTACGGCGCCGTCTTCCTGCTCTTCTTCCTGGTCGCGAGCTCCGGCAACGCGCTGCTCTGACCCGGATACGACGAAGCCCCCGGCCGCTCGAGGAGCGATCGGGGGCTTACGTCAGACCCGATGAGGTCTAGAGGCTCAGGCCTCGTCCTCGGTGAGGTTGCTCACACGACTCGGATCCACCTGGATGCCCGGTCCGGTGGTCGTCGAGACGGTGACCTTCTTCAGGTACCGGCCCTTGGCCGCCGACGGCTTCGCGCGCAGGATCTCGTCCAGCGCGGCGCCGTAGTTCTCCACCAGCTGCTTGGCGTCGAAGGACGCCTTGCCGATCACGAAGTGCAGGTTCGACGCCTTGTCGACGCGGAACGTGATCTTGCCGCCCTTGATGTCGCCCACGGCCTTGGTCACGTCGGGGGTGACGGTGCCGGTCTTCGGGTTCGGCATGAGGCCACGGGGGCCGAGCACGCGAGCGATGCGACCGACCTTGGCCATCTGGTCCGGGGTGGCGATCGCGGCGTCGAACTCGAGCCAGCCGCCCTGGATCTTCTCGATCAGGTCCTCGGCGCCGACCTCGTCGGCACCCGCGGCCTTGGCCTCCTCGGCCTTGTCGCCGACGGCGAAGACGATCACGCGGGCCGTCTTACCGGTGCCGTTCGGCAGGTTGACGGTGCCGCGCACCATCTGGTCGGCCTTGCGGGGGTCGACACCGAGGCGCATCGCGACCTCGACGGTGGCGTCCTGCTTGGTGGAGGAGGTCTCCTTGGCCAGCGACACAGCCTCGAGCGGGCTGTACAGCTTGTCCTTGTCGACCTTCTCGGCAGCGGCCTTGTAGGCCTTGCTGTTCTTGCTCATGAAAACTCTTTCGTTTCTTGCCCGGCTAGTGGGCAGTGAGTGGTTCTGCGGGCCGAGCGGGCCCTCCCACGGGACGCACGAGGCGTCCCGGCGACTTACTCGACGGTGATGCCCATCGAGCGAGCAGTACCGGCGATGATCTTCGCGGCCTGATCGATGTCGTTCGCGTTCAGATCTTCCTTCTTGGTCTCGGCGATCTCGCGCACCTGATCCCAGGTCACCTTGGCGACCTTGGTCTTGTGCGGCTCGCCCGAGCCCTTCTGCACGCCGGCTGCCTTGAGCAGCAGCTTGGCGGCCGGAGGAGTCTTCAGCTTGAAGTCGAAAGAACGGTCCTCGTAGACCGTGATCTCGACCGGGATGACGTTGCCACGCTGCGACTCGGTCGCGGCGTTGTACGCCTTGCAGAACTCCATGATGTTGACGCCGTGCTGGCCAAGTGCGGGACCCACGGGCGGAGCAGGGTTGGCCTGCCCGGCCTGGATCTGCAGCTTGATGAGCCCGGCGACCTTCTTCTTCTTCGGGGGCATCCTCAGTTTCCTTTTTCTTCACCCCACGCCCTTGCAGCGGGCGCGGGAAGTCTTCACGCGGCGAACCGCGTCAGCTGATCTTCTCGACCTGGTTGAAGGCGAGCTCGACGGGCGTCTCACGCCCGAAGATCGACACGAGCACCTTGAGCTTGCGCTGCTCGGCGTTGATCTCGCTGATGGACGCGGGCAGGGTCGCGAACGGGCCGTCCATGACGGTGACCGACTCGCCGACCTCGAAGTCGACCTCGACCGCGGGGCCCTGCGAGGCCGCGCCACCGGAACCGGCGGCACCGTCGGACGCGGCACCGGCCTTGTCCTTGGCGGGCTTGGTGCGCGCGCTCTCGGGCAGCAGGAACTTCACGACCTCGTTCATCGTGAGCGGCGACGGCTTGCTGGTCAGGCCGACGAAGCCCGTGACACCGGGGGTGTTGCGGACCGCGCCCCAGGACTCGTCGTTGAGGTCCATGCGCACCAGGATGTAGCCCGGCAGCACCTTGCGGTTGACCCGCTTCTGCTGACCGTTCTTGATCTCGGTGACCTCTTCGGTGGGGACCTCCACCTGGAAGATGTAGTCGCCGACGTCGAGGTTCTGGACACGGGTCTCGAGGTTCGCCTTGACCTTGTTCTCGTAGCCCGCGTAGGTGTGGATCACGTACCAGTCACCGGGGGCCGTGCGCAGCTGCGCCTTGAGCTCCTCGACCGGGTCGATCTCCTCGGGCTCCTCCTCGGCGACGATCTCTGCGCCATCGCCGGGCTCGTCCGCACCGAGGACGCTCTCCTCGACCTCGATCAGGGCCTCGTCGTCGGCCTGCTCGGCCTGCTCGGCGGCGTCCTCGGCCTGCTCGACCTCGGTCGCCGCGGCAGCGTCGTCGACCAGGACGTCCTCAACGGCGTCCAGTTCTGCCTCGTTGTGCTCCGGGGTGCTCACAGCGCCGAAGTTCCTTCCGTCTCGTCTACTCGTGTGGTCCGGCTACTTGCCGAACGCCCACAACATCAGCTTCGCGAAGCCGAGGTCGAGGAGGCTGATCATCGCGGTGAGGACCACCACGAAGACCAGCACGATGATCGTGTAGTTGATCATCTGGGACCGGGTCGGCCAGATGACCTTCCGCAGCTCCGCGACGACCTGGCGGATGAACAGCCAGATGGCGGCGAACGGATTGCGCGACTTCTTCTCGGCCGCGGACTTCTTCGCGACGCCGGACTCGACCGCCGAACTGGGCTCCGGCGCCTCGGCCAGCGCCGTGCGGCCGCCACGGCCGCTCGAGCGCTTACCGGAAGGGCGGGCCTGCTGGGCGTCTTCGGCGGCGCTGTCGCCGGCGGCTTCGCCGGTGGTCGCGTCGTCCTTCTCGTCGCTCACGCACTTCCCTCCGCTGGATTTTCAGCGGGCGTCGGCCCGCCGATGTCGACAGCCGGGCCGGGGCCCGCGCTATGCAGGGGCGACAGGACTCGAACCTGCGACCTGCGGTTTTGGAGACCGCTGCTCTACCAACTGAGCTACACCCCTTTGCGGAGCCTTCCGGCCCCGCACCCGCACCGTTCGAAGGGCGCGCTTTCGCACGCCCGCCGTTTTGTGCGGACAGTTCAGTGTACGGCACATCGGTGCCGCACCTCAAAACGCACCGGTCATGCGGCCCGAGCGGGCCGCGGACCGTCAGGCGAACTGGACGGTGGCGACCGGCTTGCCGAAGATCTTGCGCTCGCCCTGCTTGACCGTCAGGAAGACGACGCCCGTCTTGGTCTCCTCGTCGAGCGACTTGATCTTGCCCGAGTAGAGCAGCTCCGCCTTCTGGTCGGCCGGGACGTACACCGGCGCGGTGAAGCGGACGCTGTACTCCTTGAGCGCGCCCGGGTCGCCCAGCCACTCGGTGATGTAGTTCGAGCCCAGGCTCATGGTGAGCATGCCCTGCGCGACGACGTCCTCCATGCCGGCCAGCTTCACGATGTGATCGGACCAGTGGATGGGGTTCGGGTCGCCGGTGACGCCGGCGTAGTTGACGAGATCGCCGCGGGTCAGCTCGAAGGTCCGCTCGGGGAGCTCCTCGCCCACCGTCACGTCCGCGAAGTTACGAAGTGCCATACATCATCACCTTTTCCATTGCGCCGACGAACGCGGCGTCCTCGTCCTCGCCCGACCGGCCGGCCAGCGTGGTCCACGAGGTGACCAGGTGATTGCCGTCCTGGTCGGAGATCTCGTTGCGGGTCACGATCAGGTCCACACCCGCGGCCTGCTTGAAGGCGTCGAAGTGGACGTGCGTGGTCAGCGTCATGCCGGCGAGGATCGGCGCGTGGAACTGCACCTTCTGCTCGGACTGCACGACGGGGCGACGGCCGTAACCGACGATCGCGTTCTCGAACAGCGGACGGTGGGCGATGATGCCGATCAGGGAGAACATGATCGGCGGTGCCACGAGGTCCGTGTAGCCGGCGGCCTTGGCGGCCTCCACGTCGTGATGAACGGGGTTCAGCAGCTGGCTCGCGTTGGCGAACTCCCGGACCTTCTCGCGGCTGACGTAGTACTTCTCGTCGTACTCGTAGTTGTAACCGACCGCGGCGCGCGTGCGCTCCGCGACTTCTTCGGGGCTGAGCTGCTCGGTGACCGGTCCACCCGGCACATCGATGTCCTTGCTCACGTGACGAACCTACCTATCGTGAATGGGCTGAAGGGCAGTATGCCAAAAGGGAGGGCATCCGCTGTGGATGCCCTCCCCCTTGTCGACGTCTACGTCAGCGCGACTCTCGGTGCGCCTGGTGCGATCCGCAGTTCGGGCAGAACTTCTTCAGCTCGAGGCGATCGGGATCGTTGCGACGGTTCTTCTTGGTGATGTAGTTGCGGTGCTTGCACACCTCGCACGCCAAGGTGATCTTGGGGCGGACATCTGTCGATGAAGCCACGACGGTCCCTCTTTCGCAAATCTCTTGTCAGTTGTAGCGGTGGGGAGGCTCGATCTCCCGACCTCACGATTATGAGTCGTGCGCTCTAACCAGCTGAGCTACACCGCCCTGAGCTATCAGCACATTGCACTGGTCTAGCGAGCCCCCTAACGGAATCGAACCGTTGACCTTTTCCTTACCATGGAAACGCTCTACCGACTGAGCTAAGGGGGCGAGTCCTCGAGGCACCGTCTCCGGCGCTCCAAGAGCCTCAACGAGATTACACACTGCGGCCGAGATCATCCAAATCCGCAGGTCAACTCGTTATCACTGCGGCCTCCGACGTCCAGGACGCCGAAGGCCGCAGCTGGTGGCACGTGTAGGATTCGAACCTACGTAGGCTAAGCCGACGGATTTACAGTCCGCTCCCATTGGCCGCTCGGGCAACGTGCCTTGCACCGCCTGTGAAGGCAGCGGAGAGAAGACTACAACGCCCCCGTGGGGGGCACGCAAACCCGCAGGTCAACATCATAGGAGTGCAACAGAAGATGGCCGATTCGTCGTTCGACGTCGTGAGCAAGATCGATCGCCAGGAGGTCGCCAACGCCCTCAACCAGGCCTCGAAGGAGCTGAGCCAGCGGTACGACTTCCGCGGCACGAACACCACCGTCGAGTTCTCCGGCGAGGACAAGGTGGTGCTGACCTCCGACGCCGAGGAGCGGGTCAAGGCCGGCCTCGAGGTCTTCCAGGAGAAGCTCATCAAGCGCGGACTGTCGCTCAAGGCCTTCGACGCCGGCGACCCCGTCGCCTCCGGCAAGACGTACAAGATCACCGGCACCCTCGTCGAGGGCATCACCAGCGAGAACGCCAAGAAGATCAGCAAGCTCATCCGCGACGAGGGCCCCAAGTCGGTCAAGGCGCAGATCCAGGGCGAGGAGCTGCGCGTCTCCAGCAAGTCGCGCGACGACCTGCAGTCCGTCCAGTCGCTGCTCAAGAACGCCGACCTCGACATCGCGCTCCAGTTCGTCAACTACCGCTAGGTCCCCAGGTCCGACGGCGCACCGTCGCGCCGGGTGGTGCGACGGTGCGCTCGCGGCCGGGCCTCCTCCGCGCCCGGCCGCCCATGATCCTCATCACGCCGACGGCCCCCACGCCGCGTCAACGCCGCATGGGGGACGTTTGATCCCCCGCTAAACGCCGTCCCTCCGATGGGGGACGTGATCTCCCCCACGCCTCGTCGACGCCGCGTGAGGGACGAAATGTTGGGGATACTCACCAGTAGCCTGTGGAGGAAGCGGCTCGCAGCGCGGCTGGGCGGCGAACGCGGCGGTTCAATGCCTCCATGGGGGAACTACTCACACGCGCGTATCTACTCGCCACCGGCCGCAGCAGCCCGGACATCAGCCGTGCAGTCGCGGAGGGGGAACTGATCCGGCTGGCCAGCGGCGTCTACACGACGCCGGGCGACCGTCCAGCGCACGCGGTGTATCGCCTGAAAGTCCTCGCGACGGCGATGACCTGCAGGAACGCGGTCAGCTTCGAGAGCGCGGCCGCGTTGCACGACATTCCCTTCCTCCGTCCGAGCCGTACCGACGTGCACTTCACCGTCGATCGAGTCCACGGCGGAGGGAGGCGGCCGGGTGTCCACGTGCACCCGCGTCCACTCACCGACGCCGAGATCACCCACGTCGACGGTGTCCTGGTGACGACTCGGGCCCGCACCGCGATCGATGTCGCGATGACCGGCGACCTGATCCGCGCCGTCGCCGCGATCGACAGCGTCCGCCTGATCCGCCGTTTTCCGTCGGTGAACGATCCGGCGCCCGTCGGGGTCGAGGAATTGTCCGCGACCCTCGACCGCCTCGGCCGGCGCCGCGGATCCGCAACGGCGCGACGCGCCCTGGAACTCTCCGTGGACTGCGCCGAATCGGCAGGCGAGTCCTGGTCACGGATGCTGATGATGGCGTGGGGCATGCCGATGCCCCGGTTGCAGACCTCCTACCGCTTCGGCGGGCGGGAACACTTCGTCGACTTCGAGTGGGGGTCGCTCGTCGGCGAGTTCGACGGATCGGGCAAATACGGCGACCGCGATGCCGAACGGGCCGCCTCCCTGGAGGCGGAGAAGGAACGCCAGGCGCTGTTCAGCACTCACGGCATGGAAGTGGTCCGATGGGGCTGGTCGAACCTCACGAACGACGCGCTCCTACGCCGCAAACTGAGCAGCGCGTTCGCCCGGCACGGCATCGAGTGGGCGGCATGACCGGGACATCGTCCCCCACGCGTCGTCGACCACGCGTGGGGGACGGCATCTCCCCCACCCCGCGACCGACTTCTCATGGGGGACCGGCCGTCCCCCGCGCGGCGTCGACGTCCCCCGCGTGACGTTGACCTGCGAAGCGGGACCGTCGGGCTACGACGTGAGGGCCTGCAGACGCTCGACGCGGCGGTCGACGGGCGGTTGCGTGCGGAAGATGCGGCCCATGCGGTCGCTGTCGAGGAACGGGCAGACCAGCATGGTGTTGGCGTGCACGGCGATCTCGGGCTCGGGCGGCAGGGGTGCGCGGGCGGCACCGTCGGACACCTTCTCCAGGGCGCCGGCCAACGTGGACGGCGACCCGGTCAGCAGCGCGCCCGTGTGGTCGGCGCGGTAGTCGACGGTCCGCGAGACGCCCAGGCGGATCAGCGCGCCGGCGATGGGCGCGAGCACCGACAGCATGGCGTCGACGACCCGGCTGCGCCGCGCGCCGCCGTCGCCGAAGCCGAGGAGGTAGCCGAAGCCGGCGAAACCGCAGATCACGGCGCCGAGCGCCCCGGCGACGGAGGCGGTCAGCGTGTCCCGGGAGCCGATCCGGGCGAGCTGGTGCGCCAGGACGGCCCGCAGCTCGTCCTCCGAGAGCAGCTCCAACAGCCCGATGGTCACGCACACCGCGGAGTGCGTCGGGCCGTGGCCGGTCGCGAAGGCGGTGGGCGCCGCGGTGGGCGAGACGTAGATCGCGGGCATGGGCAGCCGCGCGGAGGTCGAGAGTTCCCGGACCAGCCGGAACAGCGCGGGTTGCTGCAGTTCGGAGACGCTGCGCGCATGCATGGCGCGCAGCGGCAGCGACGGCCCGCTGACGTACAGGTAGGCGCACACGCCGGCGGCGAGCACGATCGAGAGCACGAAGGCCGTCTGCCCGAAGACCGCGCCGGTGGCCATGAGGAAGCCCGCGACCAGCGCCAGGAGCAGCGCGGTGCGGATCTGATTGCCGGTCCTACTCCCCAGGCCCTGCACTTCGGGGGTCCTCAGCCCAGGCGGGCGACCGTGAAGGTGACCAGGGACTCGAGGGACGAGCGGGGCTCGGACTCGGGCAGCTCGGCCAGCTCGGCACGGGCCTCGTCGGCGTAGCGGGCCAGCGTGGCCTGCGCCTCCTTCATGCCCGCGGAGCGGCCGAGGAGCTCGATGGCCTCGTCGACCAGCGCGTCGTCGGTGACCGGGCCCACGAGGATCTCGCGCAGCCGATCGGCCTCGGGGCCCTCGTCACGCAGCGCGTAGAGCACCGGCAGGGTGAAAACGCCCTCGCGCAGGTCGGTGCCGGGCGTCTTGCCGGAGTCCTGGGCGATCGAGCTGATGTCGATGATGTCGTCGCTGATCTGGAACGCCATGCCGATGGCGGCGCCGATGCGGTACATCCGCTGCGCCGTCTCCTCGTCGGCGCCGCCGTGCAGCGCGCCGAGCAGGCCGCAGGTGGCGATGAGGCTGCCGGTCTTGCCCCAGATGGTGTCGAGGTAGTGCTGCACCGGGTCGCCGTCGCCGGCGCCCTTGAGCTCGAGCATCTGGCCCGTGACCAGCTCACCGAAGCACTTCGCGATGACGCCGACGGCGCGGGGGCCGAGATCGGCGCCGTACGCGGAGGCGCGGGCGAAGAGGAAGTCGCCGGCGAGGATCGCGATCGAGTTCCCCCACCGCGCGTTGGCCGACGGTGCGCCGCGGCGCGTGTCCGCCTCGTCCATCACGTCGTCGTGGTACAGCGTCGCGAGGTGGGTCAGCTCCATCGCCGCGGCGGCGGTGATGACCTGGTCGGACGGGGCTCCGCCGATCCGGCCGGAGAGCACCGTGAACATGGGCCGGAAGCGCTTGCCGCCGGCCTGGAAGAGGTGCAGGGCCTCCTCGATCACGCACCCGTCGGCCTCGGCGATGCCGTCGGCGATGACCTGCTCGACGCGGGCGAGGTCCGCGCGGATCCCCGCCGCGAACTCGTCGGATCCCAGCGAGACCCCGGCTACCGTCTTCTCCACGTGTTCAGCCTAGCGGGCGGGTCGCGGTGTGCAGCGCGACGATGCCGCCGGTCAGGTTCGTCCAGGCCACGTCGCCCCAGCCCGCCTCGCGGAGGAGGTCCGCGAGCTCGGCCTGCGCCGGCCAGTTCCGGATCGACTCGGCGAGGTAGGTGTAGGCCTCCGGGTTCGACGATCCCTTCGCCACCACCTGGATGGCCTCCAGCGCGACCTTCTCGTACAGCGCGCGGAAGGCGCCGTTGGTGGGCGTGGAGAACTCGCACACCACGAGGCGGCCGCCGGGGCGCACGACGCGCGCCATCTCCCGCAGGCCCGCGACGGTGTCCTGCACGTTGCGCAGGCCGAAGGAAATGGTGGCGGCGTCGAAGGAGTCGTCGGCGAGCGGCAGCGCCATGGCGTCGCCCGCGACCATCGGCACCCGGCGGAAGGAGCCGGCCTGGAGCATCCCCGTCGAGAAGTCGCAGGCCGCGACCCACGCGCCGGAGCGGGCCAGGTCGACGGTCGAGACGCCGGTGCCGGCGGCGAGGTCGAGCACGCGGTCCCCGGGCTTGAGGTCGAGCGCGCGCCGGGTGCGGGCGCGCCAGTACCGGTCCAGCCCGCCCGTCATGAGCGTGTTGGTCCGGTCGTACCGGCGCGCGACACCGTCGAACATCGACGCGACGTCGCCCGGTTTCTTGTCCAGAGAGGCCCTTGCCATGCCCCGAAAGCTACACGACGGCGCGGACCGAGCGGCCCGCCGCAGGTCCGGCGATCACGCTCTCGTAGTGCCCGAACAGCTGGTCGCAGAGGGCCGGCCAGGTACGGGCCAGAACGGACTTCCGGGCGGCCTCCCCGAACCGGGCGCGGAGCGCGGGATCGGCCAGGGTGTCGATGACGCCGGGCAGCAGCTCGGCGAACTCCGCGGTCGGCAGCAGGTAGCCGTTGCGGCAGTGCGCGACGAGGTCGCGCGGCCCGCCCTGGTCGGGCGCGATCGACGGGACGCCCGACGCGAGCGCCTCCTGCACGGCCTGGCAGAAGGTCTCGTGCTCGCCGGCGTGCACGAAGACGTCGAGCGAGGCGTACGCGGCGCCGAGGTCCTCTCCGCCGAGCTGCCCGGTGAAGACCGCGTGCGGTAGGAGCTTCTCCAGTCGGGCGCGCTCCGGGCCGTCGCCGACGATGACGAGCTGCACGTCGTCGCGGTGCGCGAGCCCGGCGAGCCGCTCGACGTGCTTCTCCGCGGCGAGCCGCCCGACGAAGCCGACCACCAGCCGGTCGGGGCGGTCCCCCAGCCAATCGGCGCGCAGCGCGGCGGAGCGGTGCGACGGGGCGAAGCGCTCCGCGTCGACGCCGCGCGCCCAGGTCTTGACCCGCGGGATGCGGTGCGCCTCGAGGTCGGCGACGGACGCCGACGACGGGGCGAGGGTCAGGTCGCACTGCTTGTGCATCTGCCGGGTCCACCACCAGGCGGCGCGCTCCAGCGGGCCGAGCCCGTAGGAACCGGCGAACCCGGCGACGTCGGTCTGGAAGATCGCGACCACGGGGATGCCGAGCCGCTTCGCCGCGGCGAGGCCGCCCGCGCCCAGGAAGTAGGGCGAGGCGAGGTGCACCACGTCGGGGCGGAAGTCGCGCAGCACGTCGACGATGAGCATGTTCGGCTGCCCGATCGGCAGCGACGAGATCTTCGGCAGCATCCGCGCGGGCACCCGGTACACGGGGAACCCGAGGTGCTGCGTCGGCGCCGGCTCCTCGCCAGCGACCGCATCGGGCGCGATGACGATCGCCTCGGCACCCGTGCGGCGGCAGTGCTCGAGGACGCGGAGCACCGAGTTGGTGACTCCGTTGACGTTCGGCAGGAAGGACTCGGCCACGATCGCGATACGCACGTCAGCAGTGTCGCCCGGGGCGGTGACCGTGAGGTTCCCTACCGGTCGACGGTGCGCGGAACGTCAGGTGAACTCTCACCCCGGTGATAGCCGGCGGCGATGAGCAGCATGATCGCCCCCACCACCAGCCACGTCCCCGAGGCGACGGACGCGGCGGGCAGCACCGCGACGGCCGCGGACCGTCCGGCCACGCGGACCAGCTCCGGATCGGAGCGGCTGTACTCGACCTGGATGCGGTCGCCGACGTTGAGCTCGCTGGGGTAGAGAACGCCGAGCGGAGGATTGTGGTTGACGCCGTCGGTCGTGTAGAAGCTGATCGTCGAGCGACGGGGCCCGGCGGAGAGCACCTCGGCGGTCGCGGTGCCGCGGTCGGCGTCGATGGTGCGGTCGTCGCGCCAGGCGGCCGCGACCAGCACCACGCAGAGCCCGGTGATGAGGATCGCCGCGCTCAGCAGGACGATCTGCACGCGCCGCAGCGCGGTGCGGCTCACGCGCCCTCCCCCGCGGCCGGGCCGCTCGACGCCGCTGCGCTGATCCGCGCCCGCATCCCGGCGTGCAGCGCGCGCAGGCCGGTGCGCTCGGTGCGCACCTCGACCACGCGCAGGCCGTCGGCGCGGGTCGCGGCGGCGAGGTCGTCCAGTTCGGCGCGCACGTACTCGACGCCGTAGGCGGCGCAGAGGGAGCCGATGTCGGTGCCGTGCGGGGTGCCGAAGACGCGGGCGGCGGCACCGTCGTACTCCGCCCCGGAGTACCGCTCCTCCCCCTGCTCGAGGAGGTTGAAGATGCCGCCCCCGTTGTCGTTGGCGACGACGATGGTGAGGTTGGCCGGCCGCGGCTCCTCGGGGCCGATGAGCAGGCCGGAGGCGTCGTGCACGAAGGTCAGGTCGCCCATCAGCGCGACGGTGCGCCGGTCCGGGTGGGCGAGCGCGGCGCCGACGGCGGTGCTGACGGTGCCGTCGATGCCCGCGACGCCGCGGTTGGACAGCACGCGGACGCCGGACGGGACGTCGCCGGCGAGGGCGACGTCGCGAACCGGGTTGGACGCCCCGACCACCAGCTGGTCGCCGGTGCGCAGGGCCGCGCAGACGGCGCGGGCCACGTGCAGGCCGGTGACGGGCTCGGCGTCGAGTCCCTCGGCGACGGCCTCCCGCGCGGCGGCGTCGGCGTCGGCGCAGCGCTGCAGCCAGGCAGCGTCGGGCTCGCCGACCGGCAGGACCCGGGTGCCCGTCGCGGCGACGTTGCCGGAGACGTCGGGCCAGCGCGGCCCCGTCGTCACGGCGTAGACGGTGACCTCGGGATCGGCGAGCAGGGCGCTCACCTCGCGGTGCAGGGTCGGGCGGCCGCAGATGATGGCCTGCCGCGGCTTGAGCGCGGGCAGGGCCCACGGGTGCAGCGCGTTCTCGGGGTGCGGGGCCGTCGGCTCGGCGACGGTGGGCAGTCCGGCGAGCGCGGGGTTCTCGCCCGCCCCGTGCCCGGAGATGACGACGGTGTCGGGGGTCAGGTCGATCGGCAGCGGCACGTCGAGGGTGGCGACGGGCGCGACGGTCCACGGGCCCCCGTCGGGCCGGCCGTGCGCGAATTCGGGCGACGGGTCGTCGGGCACGAGCGGCTCGCGCAGCGGGATGTCGAACTGGACGGGGCCGGCGTTGCCGGTGCGGGCGCCGCGGGCAGCCGACAGCGCGCGGCAGACGGCACTGCGCCACTGCGAGTTGCGGTCGAGGCCGGGCTCGGCGAGGCCGAGGGACAGCGACGCGCGGACCTGGGTGCCGAAGATGCCGAACTGCTCGACGGTCTGGTTGGCGCCGGAGCCGAGCAGCTCGTAGGGCCGGTTCGCACTGACGACCAGCAGCGGGACGCGGGCGTAGTTGGCCTCGTAGACGGCGGGCGCGAGGTTCGCGACGGCGGTGCCGGAGGTCATGATGATCGCGACGGGGCGGCGGGCGGCCGCGGCGAGGCCGACGGCGAGGAAGCCGGCGGTGCGTTCGTCGATGCGCACGTGCAGCCGCAGCTCACCGCGCGCGTCCGCCGCGTGGACGGCGAAGGCGAGCGGAGCGTTGCGCGAGCCGGGGCACAGCACCACGTCGGTGACGCCGCCGCGGACCAGCTCGTCCACGATCACGCGCGCCTGGAGCGTGGACGGATTCGGCGGCTTCTGCATGCGGACCACCTTACGACCGCATCACCCGTCGGCCAGCTTCGCCAGGACCGGACCGGCCAGGAGCAGGAGGTCCCGTTCGAGGTCGGTGAGCCGTTCCGCCATCGCCGACGCGAGCCAGGCGTTGCGGATCGCCCGGTCCTCCTCGATCACGGCGCGGCCCGCGTCGGTCAGCTCGACGTACTGCCGCCGACGGTCCGCCTCGTCCCGGCGCCGGCGCACCAGCCCGGCATCGGCGAGGGCGTTGAACGCGGGGGTGAGGGTCTGCGCGCGGACGTGGTGCGCCTCGCCGAGCTCGGCCGGCGTGGCCGGTCCGCCGCGGTCGAGGCTGCCGAGGATCAGGTACTGGGTCTCGGTGAGCGGGCCGGGCCGGCGATGGGCACGGATCTCGCGACTGAGGGAGTGCACGCCGTAGCGGAGCTCGCTGACATCGGACATAGCAAGAGTTTACTTCATACTTTTGCGCATTTCGCGAGTTGCACGACGTCTTCTACAAGCAGATACTTGTCGTCATGCGAAGCGAGCTGACGAGATGGACGGGCCTGACCGTCGCCTCCTGCGCCCTCTCCGCCGCGCTGATCGCGGCCGGCGTGCCGAGCGCGCCCCTGTTCGCCGCGCTCGTGTGCGCGGTGGTCGCGGCACTCGCGGGCCGCGCGCCGGGCCCGATTCCGCGGCCGGTGCAGCTCGGCGCGCAGGGCGTCCTCGGCGCGTACATCGGCACGCTCATGCAGGCCCACACGGTCGCGGCGCTGGGGTCGCGGTGGCCGGCGGCGTTGCTTGTCGGCTTCGCGACGCTGCTGCTGTCCGTCGGCGCGGGCGCGCTGCTGGGCCGGCACCGCGACACGGACTCGATCACCGGCTCGCTCGCGCTGGTGGCGGGCGGCGCGTCGGGGCTGGTCGCGATCGCTCGCGAGCTCGGCGGCGACGAGAAGGTGGTCGCGGTCGTCCAGTACCTGCGCGTCGGGCTGGTGACGGTCTCGCTGCCGCTGGTCGCGGCGTTGTATCCGCATACGCCGGGATCCTCGTCGGTCGCCTCGGGCCCGGAGCGCGCCTGGTGGTTCGACCTCGGCTTCACCGCAGTGTGCGTCGGCGGCGGCCTCGCCGTCGGGCTGGCCACGAGGCTGCCCGCGGGCGGCCTCCTCGGCCCTCTCGTGGCCTCCGCCGCACTGTCGCTGTCGGGCGTCGCCGCGGGCGCGACGGTGCCGTGGGGCCTGGTCGCCGCGGGCTACCTCGTGATCGGCTGGCAGGCGGGCGTGGGCTTCACCCGCGAGTCGCTGCGGTCGATGGCGCGGCTGCTGCCCTGGGCCGTGCTGCTCATCGTCGGCGTCGGGATCGGCTGCGCGGGGCTGGGCTTCGCGTTGTCCGCGATGACCGGCGTCTCCGCACTCGACGGCTACCTCGCGACCACGCCGGGCGGCATCTACGCGGTGCTCGCCGTGGCCGCCTCGTCGAACGTCGACATCACCTTCGTCGTCGCCGCGCAGCTCATCCGCGTCCTGCTGATGCTCTTCCTCGCGCCCGCCGCGGCCCGCGCCTTCCAGAGGTGGCGCGCGAGGCGCGAGCACGACCGCGCGAACACTGCTAACATCGCGGCATGACTGCGGGTACCAGGGAATTCGACCTCATCGTCTTCGGCGCGACCGGCTTCGTCGGCGTGCTGACGGCACGTCACCTCGCCAAGCACGCGCCCAACGGCGTACGGATCGCGCTGGCCGGCCGCACGCAGGCCAAGCTGGAGAAGGTCCGCGCCGAGCTGGGCGAGCGGGCGAAGGACTGGGGCGTCGTCGTCGCCGACGTCGACAAGCCGTCCACCCTCGACGCGATGGTCGCCCGCACGACGGTCCTGTGCAGCACCGTCGGCCCCTACGCCCTGTACGGCGAGACGGTCGTCGGCGCGTGCGTCAACGCCGGCACGCACTACACCGACCTCACCGGCGAGGTGCTCTTCGCGCGCCGCTCGATCGACAAGTTCCAGGAGCAGGCCGCCGCGAACGGCACGAAGATCGTGCACTCCTGCGGTTTCGACTCCATCCCGTCGGACCTCGGCACGTTCCTCGTCTACGAGAAGGCCCGGGCCGACGGTGCCGGCACCCTCGGCTCCACGACGCTGGTGATCCGCTCGATCCGCGGCGGCGCGAGCGGCGGCACCATCGCCTCCGCGATCGGCCTCGCCGACGAGGTGAGCGCCGACCGGGACGCCCGCCGCGTCGCCGGCCGCCCGCACTCGCTGAGCGTCGACCACACCCGCGAGACCCCGAAGCAGCCCGGCGACCTGTCCGTCGTCGACGCCAAGACCGTTGACCCGTCGCTGTCCGGGTCGCTCGCGCCGTTCTTCATGGCCAGCTACAACACTCGCGTCGTGCGCCGCTCCAACGGCCTGCTCGACTTCGCCTACGGCCCCGACTTCACGTACCGGGAGACGATGGCCGTGCCCGGCCCGGCGCTGGTCTCCAAGGTCGGATCGCACCTCGTGCAGGGCGCGCTCGCCGTGGGCATGGCGGCGCTCGCGATCAAGCCGCTGCGCCCCGTGCTCGACAAGATCCTCCCCTCGCCCGGCGAGGGCCCGAGCGAGTCCTCGCAGGCCAAGGGCTCGTTCATTGCCGACGTCTACACCCGCACGACGAGCGGCCGCCGCTACCGGTCGACCATCGGCGCGAAGCTCGACCCCGGCTACAGCGGCACCGCCGTCATGCTGGGCGAGTCCAGCCTGGCGCTGGCGCTCGACGGCGACACCGCCCGCGGCGGCGCGACGCTCCCCGACCGCGCCGGCGTCCTCACCCCCGCCGTCGCGCTCGGCGACGTGCTCGCGGATCGCCTGCGCGCGCAGGACTTCACCGTCACCGTCGAGGAGCTGACCTAGCCTTTCAGGCCAGCGCGAGGAACAGCTTCTCCAGCTTCTTCTGGTCGACGTTCTCCGGCCCCTCGGTGGCGATGCAGTGCTGCAGGCCGGTGGCGACGAGGGCGTAGCCACTGCGGCCGAGCGCCTTGTTCACGGCGGCGAGCTGGGTGAGCACGTCCTCGCACTCCTCCCCCTCCTCGAGCATGCGGATCACAGTCGCGAGGTGGCCGTGGGCCCGCTTGAGGCGGGTGACGATGGGCTTCGTGCCCTCCTCCGGGAGCTTCATGCGCGGAGCCCGTCGAGCATGCCCGCCAGTCGCTCCCGCGCGTCCGCGGCGACGCCGGACAGCGCTGCAGTGCCGGTGAATTCGGGCATCACGTTCGGGTCCATCACCTCGACGAGCGCGCCCGCGCCGTCCGCCGACACCACGACGTTGCACGGCAGCAACGCGGCCACGCGCGGGTCGATGTCGAGCGCCTCGTGCGCCAGCTGCGGCCGGCAGGCGCCGAGGATCACCTTCGGCGGCACGTCGACGTCGAGCTTCGCCTTGAGCGTTGCCCGCAGGTCGATCTCCGTCAGCACGCCGAAACCGGCCGCCGCGAGGCCCTCGCGCACGCGCGCCACCGCCTCGTCGTAGGGCGCGTCGATCGCTGCGCTCATCGTGAATTCCGCCATGGGTCCGTTCCTTCCGTCGCCGACGCGACCGTCGAAGTCGCCGTCCCACCCATCGTGGCACATCCCCCCGGGGGGATACTAGGTTCGTGACGAACATCCCCCCAGGGGGTTACCGGAAGGACGACGATGAGCACCCACGACCACCCCACCGACGGCGCCGCGACGCTGCGCGCGCTCCAACCCCAGCACCGCGACCTGCGCCGCGCGATCCCGGACGTCTACGCCGGTTTCGGCGCCCTGAGCAGCGCCGCCTTCGCCGACGGCGCGCTCGACAGGAAGACCAAGGAGCTCATCGCCTTCGCCATCGGCGTGGTCGAGGGCTGCGACGGCTGCATCGCCTCGCACGGTCAGGCCGCGGCGCGCGCGGGCGCCACCGAGCAGGAGGCGGCGGAGGCCATCGGCGTCACCTTCCTCATGCACGGCGGCCCCGCGACGATCCACGGCGCGCGGGCCTTCGAGACCTTCCGCGGCTTCGTCGCCGGCGCGAACGCGTAAGGTCCGGCCCATGTGCAGTGCGATCACCTGCCGCGTGTGCGGCAAGACCACCTGGACCGGCTGCGGCTCCCACGTCGACGCCGTCCGCGCCACCGTCCGCCCCGAGGACTGGTGCGACGGTCACGCGGCCCCGTCGGGCGCCGAGCAGCCCGCCAAGCGCGGCTGGTTCCGCCGCTAGCCGATCACTACCCGTCGATGCGCGCGAAGGGGCGCAGCTCCTCCACCTCGTAGGCGAGCTCGAGCAGCGTCGCCTCCATCCCCGCCGGACCCGCGAACTGGGCGCCCAGCGGAAGCCCGGCATCGTCGAACCCGCACGGCACGGAGACGGCCGGGCCGCCCGAGACGTTGTTCAGCGGCGTGATGCCCACCATCGCGATGGTGCGGGACATGAACTCATCGAAGGGCAGCGCCGGGTCGAGGTGGCCGATCCGCGGGGTGGTGCTCGTCATCGTCGGCGAGAGCATCGCGTCCACGCCGCGCTCGACGAACATTCGCTCGTAGTTCCCGGTCACGGCGCGCAGCCGCGCGATCGCCCCCGGGATCGACGGTGCGCCGAACAGCCCCGACCGCAGCAGGCTGCGGGTCACGGGATCGGTTGCGCCGAACCGACCCGGCGTGACCGCCCCGGTGACCGCGACCTCGAGCCCGGCGAGGAGCCCCCAGTAGTGCAGGAAGTCGTCGACGAAGCCGCCGTCGATCCGTAGGTCGGTCATGCTCAGTTCGATGATCTCGTGCCCCTGATCCGTCAGCTCGTCGGCCAGGGTCCGGACCGGCGCGAGGCACTCGGCGGCGATGCCGAATTCGGTGACCGACTCGGTGACCAGCCCGATCCGCCGCCGCCGGCCGGGCCCGCGCACGTGCCCGACGGGCGGCAGCGCGGGGTTCCGACGGTGCCGCTCGGCCGCGGCGAAGTACCGCGCGGTGTCGCGGACGGTGCGCGTGAGCACGCCCTCGCACACCACGTTCACCGGCAGCACCGCGAGTGCGGGCAGCTCGGCGAGCCGGCCGCGCGTGCCCTTGAGCCCGACGAGGCCGTTCAGCGCCGCGGGGATCCGGATCGACCCGCCGCCGTCGTTCCCGTGCGCGATCGGCAGCGCGCCCGAGGCCACGAGCGCCGCGGAGCCCGACGACGAGCCGCCCACGGTGTAGTCGGTGTTCCAGGGGTTGCGGGCGGGCGCGCGGTCGGCGAACTCGGCGCTCGCGGTCATGCCGAACTCCGGCATCACGGTCGAGGCCAGCACGTTCACGCCGGTCGCGGCGAACTGCTCGCCCACCGGCCCGGACCGCTTCGCGGGCGTCGCGGGCAGGGCCGCCGAGCCCATCGTGGTGGGCAGGCCCGCGAAGGCGGTGTTCTCCTTGATGGCCGACGGGACGCCGTGGAACGCCGCGTCCGCCGGGGCCTGCGGCCCCGTGCCGCCCTCCGGCAGCCACCAGCGCACCGCCCGCGTCGCCGGGTCGACGGTGCGAATCCGCTCCGTCGCGGCCGTCGCGGCCTCGGCGACGCCGAGCGTGCCGGCGGCGATCGCCTCGGCCACGCCGGTGGCGTCGAGGGTGCCGAGGGCGTCGTCGGTGAAGGCGTTCGCCCGCGTGCCGGCCTGAGTGATCTCCGTGGTCATGGCTGCTCCTCCGGCGCGCACGCCGAGTTTGTACAAACTTACAGAAATGGACGATAGCCCGAGTCTGGAACTTTGTACAGACTTCGCTCGCGGCCTAGACTGCGGGGCGTGGAGGAGCGCAAACACCGGCGGAGCACGCTCGAACGCAGGCGCGCGCTCCTCGAGGCGACGGTCGAGACGGTCGGCGAATCCGGGTACGCCTCGGTGACCCACCGCGCCGTGACCGCCCGCGCGGGCCTGCCCACCACGACGATCGGCTACTTCTTCGCGTCGATCGACGACCTCACCCACGAGGCGATGCGCACGTTCGTGGCGGAGGAGTTCGAGCGGCTCGACGTCCTGGCGGCGTTCCTCGCGAACACCTCCGCGAGCCCCGACGAGGTGATCGCGGCGTTCGCCGCGTCGTCCGAGGCGCGCGGCAACGAGTCCCTCGCGCTCGTCGAGGCGTACCTGCGCGCGGCGCGCGACCCGGCCTCGCGCGTGCTGGTCGAGGAGTACCTGCGCGCCGCCGACGCGGTGGCGCAGGGCGCGGCCGCGCTCGCCGGCGCCGAGATCGATCCGGAGACCGCGCGAGGTGTGGTCGCGCTCATCAACGGCTTCACGGTGCTCGACTCCGCGCTGCCCGAGGCCGCCGACATCGCCGTCAAAATGCGCGCGCTGCGCACGATGCTGATCGGCGCGCTGTTCGAGAAGGGCCACGAGGACGCCGCCCGCGCGCTGCGCGACCGCGCCGACTCGCCGGCCCCGGGCCGGCCGGACTCGGGCTAGAAGGCTCGGGCTAGAAGGCTCGGGCTAGCTGGGCTCGGGCGCGAGCGTGCCCGAGCTGTCGCCCGCGGCGATGCGGGCGGCCATCCGCTCCTGCGCCTCGCGGATCCCGCTGGCGTAGGCGGGGTCAATCGCGGAGTCCAGAGCGAAGTCGAACTCCCGACTGGTCTGCAGCCGATCCGCCGCGTCGGTGAAGCGGCCCTGGCGGCGGTACCCCTCGGCCAGATTGAGATGCAGCGACGGCATGAACCCGGCGACGCTCAGCGACGGGTGGATGGCCTGCAGCTCCGCGTCCGAGACGTGCGCCGACTCCGCGAGCGCGACCTCGTCCCACTCCACCTCGGCATCCAGTTCCTCCTGCACGTCCGCGATGTAGTGCGCGGCGATGCACCGCGCCGGATGATCACCCGGCGCGATCCGCGCCCACGTGGCCTCGAGCTTCTGCTTCCGCTCGGCGGGCTCCCCCGTCATCGCGGCGCCGAGCTCCGTCATCAGGTTCTCCATGACCCGCACCCTAGCGCCCAGCACCGACAGGAAACCCGCAGCGGACTCCCGCCGCGAAATCCCCCGGCAGCGGCATGCGTAGGACTACAAAGAAACGATGAGACGCACACTGGTGGCCGTCCTGTCCGCGCTGCTGCTCGCGCTGGTGGGTGCGCCGCCGGCGCAGGCCGCCGACGTCGAGGCCGCGATCGCGCGCGGGATGACGCTCGTGGGCACCGACACCTTCGGCGAGTACGGCTGCGAGGACTTCGTCGACTTCGCCTACGGCAAGACCACCGCCACCGGCATCCCGCGCGACCACGCCCGCTCCTTCTACGAGGGACTGAAGGCCAAGGGCCTCGGCCACTCCTCACTGCCCGCGCCGCGCGGCGCGCTCGTCTTCTCGCAGAGCGACTACGGCTACCACGTGGACATCTCGCTCGGGAACGGCACGTATCTCAGCGGCGGCGTCCAGGGGCTGTCCAACGGCTGGGGCGACGGCTCGCAGATCCAGATCATCCCGGAGCCCGACATCGCACCCAACTCCAGGCTGCTGGGCTGGGCCTACGCCCCCTGGAAGTAGCCCGCAGGGCCGGCGCCTCACGATGCCGACTTCTGCGGCAACGGACGTGCGCAGGCGCACCTCTACCGCACCAGAACCCGACATCGTGAGCTACACGGCGAGCGCGTGGCACCGTCGGAGACGATCGAGCCACCAGTCCCGGCGCTCCCCCGTCACTTCGACCGCCGCCAGCTGCGCCTCGGTCGGCGCGACGGCCCGCACCCGCAGCGCGCCGTCGACGAGCGGATGCTCGCCGAGGTCCGCGGTGAAGAAGCCGCCCGTGCCGAGGCCCGCGGCGTTCCCGTCGGAGATGCACGCCGCGGCGGCGATCCCGGCAGACAGCCCGACGGCGGTGTCGAGCGCGGAGGAGACCGTCACCCGCACGCCCGCAGCCGCTTTCAGTGCGTCGGCCACGTCCAGCACTGCCCGGACCCCACCCAGCGGCGCCACCTTCACCACCGCGACGTCGGCCGCGCCGAGCTCCGCGACGCGCATCGGATCGTCGGCGCGGCGGATGGATTCGTCGGCGGCGATGTCGCAGGCGCCGCCCAGCCGGCGGCGCACCTCGGCCAGATCCTCGACGGTGGCGCAGGGCTGTTCGGCGTAGTCGAGCGGGCCGCCCTCGAGCAGCCGGGCGATCGCGCGCTCGGCCTGATCCACGGTCCAGCCGCCGTTCGCGTCGACGCGGATCGCCCGGTCGGGCATCGCCTCCCGCACGGCCGCCACCCGGGCCAGGTCCTGCGCGAGCGTCTGTCCCGTCTCTGCCACCTTCACCTTCGCGACCCGGCAGCCGGGGAACCGCGCCAGGATCTCGGGGACCCGGCTCGGCCCGACGGCGGGCACGGTCGCGTTCACCGGCACCGCGTCGCGCAGGGGCTCCGGGAAGCCCGCGTACGCGGCCTCGATCCCGGCCCGCAGCCAGAGCGCGGCCTCGGCATCGTCGTACTCGGGGAAGGGGCCGAACTCGCCCCAGCCGGCGGGCCCCTCGAAGACGACGGCCTCGCGGGCCGTGATCCCGCGGAAGCGCACCCGCATCGGCAGGCGCACCACGCGCGCCGCGGCCACCAGTTCGTCGACGTCCACCACGACCCCAACAGTAGAGTCGGCTGCGTGACTTTCAACCCCGAGCTGTGGCAGCCGGTCCCCGGATTCGAGGACCTGACCGACATCACGTACCACCGGCACATCACGCAGGGCACCGTCCGCGTGGCCTTCGACCGGCCGGAGGTGCGCAACGCCTTCCGCCCGCACACCGTCGACGAGCTGTACCGCGCGCTGGACCACGCACGGTGCACCCCGGACGTGGGCGCGGTGCTGCTCACCGGCAACGGCCCGGCGCCGAAGGACGGCGTGTGGTCGTTCTGCTCGGGCGGGGATCAGCGCATCCGCGGGCGCTCCGGCTACCAGTACGCCACCAGCCACGACTCCGACGTCGAGGCCGCGACCGCCGACGGTGTCGACGAGGCCCGGGTGAAGGCCGAGGGCGGCCGCCTGCACATCCTCGAGGTGCAGCGCCTCATCCGGTTCATGCCGAAGGTCGTGATCGCGCTGGTCAATGGCTGGGCCGCGGGCGGCGGACACTCCCTGCACGTCACCTGCGACCTCACGCTCGCGAGCCGCGAGCACGCCAAGTTCAAGCAGACCGACGCCGACGTGGGCAGCTTCGACGCCGGCTACGGCAGCGCCTACCTCGCCAAGCAGGTGGGCAACAAGTTCGCGCGCGAGATCTTCTTCCTGGGCGACGTCTACAGCGCCGAGGACATGCACCGCATGGGCGCCGTGAACCGCGTCGTCGACCACGACGAGCTCGAGAACGTCGCGCTCGAGTGGTCCGCGAAGATCCTCGGTAAGAGCCCGCAGGCGCAGCGGATGCTCAAGTACGCCTTCAACCTCCCCGACGACGGGCTGGTCGGGCAGCAGCTCTTCGCCGGCGAGGCGACGCGCCTGGCGTACATGACCGACGAGGCCGTCGAGGGCCGCGATTCCTTCCTGGAGAAGCGCGCCCCCGACTGGTCCCCCTTCCCCTACTACTACTGAGTCCCGGTGGCGCAGTGCGTGTTCTGCGCGATCGTCGCGGGTGAGGCGCCCGCGGCGATCGTCGCCGAGACGGACGAGGTGATCGCCTTCCTCGACGTCCGCCCGATGAGCGAGGGGCACACCCTCGTGGTCCCGAAGCGGCATGCGGCGCGCCTCGCCGACCTCGCCGCCGACGACGGCGCGCGGATGTTCGCGCTCGGGCACCGTCTGGCCCGGGCCGCGCGCGACGGCGAGGTCCGGGCCGACGGGGTGAACCTCGTCGTCAACGACGGCCGCGCCGCCTTCCAGACCGTCGATCACGTACACCTGCACGTGATCCCGCGGTTCGCGGGCGATAAGCGCGCCGTGCTCGGGCGCTTCCTCCGGCGCAAGCCGCGCACGTCCGACGGTGCCGCCACCCTGCTGCGCGACGCCCTGCCGGACTGACACCGCACGCCCGTCCGCGTATCGTGCTCGCATGGACGTGGACGTGGTGGTCGAGCGCGTGATTCCCGTTGCGCGCGAGCGGGTCGCGGAATTCGCGGGCGACCCGTCGAACGCCCCGCGGTGGTACGCCAACATCCGGTCCGTCGCCTGGCGGACGGAGCCGCCGGTGCGGCTCGGGTCGCGGATGGACTTCGAGGCGCGGTTCCTGGGGCGGCCGCTGGCTTACACGTACGAGGTGACGGAGCTCGTCGCGGGCGAGCGGATGGTGATGCGCACCGCCGACGGTCCCTTCCCCATGGAGACCACCTACACCTGGGAGACGGTGCCGGGCGGCACGCTCACGCGGCTGCGGAACCGCGGCACGCCCAGCGGTTTCGCGCGGGTCGCCGCGCCGGTCATGGCGCGGGCGATGCGGTCCGCGATGACGAAGGACCTCGACCTCTTGAGCCGACTCCTCGTCGACGACGATCCGCACGCCTGACGTGTGTGCGATCGTGACCGCTGAGCGGGCACGATCCGCACCCACCTCAGGGTCGCACGGGGCAGCGCACTGCCGGCCAGCAGCATTTCAATGCCTTCGGTAACGAATTCGATCGCCCCCCGATAGTCAGGTGTCAGAGACGACGCACCTTCGACATCGAGGAGCACTGATCACATGACCGCACGCACCACCCGCATCGCCCTTGCCGCCGGCGCCTGCGCCGCGCTCGCACTCGGAGCACTGCCCGCCGCCGCGAACGCCGACACAACCGTCCGGTTCGACGGCTGGGTCACCACGCCCGGCTTCGCTGATCCGATGCCCTTCCCCACCGTGCACTACACCGGGACCGTCGACGCGAAGGGCTGGATCACCGTGCGCCCCGACTGCATCAAGGGCGCGCTCGGCGGCCCCGCCGCGCCGTGCGTCGACAACCCCGGCACCCGCGCGCAGATCGCGACGCGCACCCTGAGCTGGTGGAACGACGGCAAGCGCTACGGCGGCGAGGTCAAGGCGCGGCCCGACGGGTCCTTCACCACGCTGATCGGCGAGAAGAAGGTCACCTTCACCGTCGGTGGGCCGGGCACCGTCGGCAAGGCGATCGGGCGCTACTCCGCCTGACCCCTTCCCGCACGCGCCCGCACCGGGTAGCTTCGGAATTATGGGAATCATTTCCATTAGCACCGAGCTACCGCTGTCGGCCGCCCGCGCCCGGACGATGGCCGCGACGCCCGAGGTGATGCTCTTCGTCCTCGCGCCCGTGTTGTCCTTCGATATGGCCGGGGCCCCGCCCGCGGGCGTCCCGGTGGAGGTGGGCTTCTCCGCGCGCGGCCGGGTGCACTGGCTGGGCGTCCTCCCCAGTTGGACGCACGAGATCATCGTGCGGCGGCTCGACGAGCTCGAGATCTACACCAACGAGCGCGGCGGACCGATCCGCGTGTGGAACCACCGCCTGACCTTCGATCCGCTCGGGCCTGGCCGGTGCCGCTACACCGACGCGATCGAGATCGAGGACGGCGTTCAGGGTCTGCTCACAGGCCTGTTCGTGCGCGCGATGTTCCGGCACCGTCATCGACGGTGGCGCGTCCTCGCCTCGACCGTCGCGGCGATCGACGCCTCCTAGCGGAAGAGAGTCAGCCGTGGGCGCGCTGGTGCCGCGGCTGGTACAGCCCGATCGCACCACCGCCGGGGAGCGTCAGCGACGTGAGCAGGCCCCACCCCTGGTCGGTGATCGGCGCGGTCTCGACGCCCCTGGCCTGCAGCGCCGCCACCTCCGCCTCGACGTCGTCGCACATCAGGTACAGCTCCTGCTTCGGCGGTCCGTCCGTGGGATGGACGGCGACCTCCGACGCGGGCAACGGCAGGATCAGCCAGCCCTGGCCGGCGTCGACCCCCTCGACGCCGAGGACGTCGCGCAGGAAGGCGCGGTCGGCGTCCGCGTCGCCGGAGTAGTGGATGATGTGCGCCCCGTTGATCATCCGCCCACGGTAGCGCCGAACCTTCGGTGCATCTCTGCGACGACACGCCGTCGCGCCACCGCAGAGTCCCACCGAATGTCCGTTTTGGCCAAGACGGTCACGATTGCATAGCGCGCGGATCGCCCTGCTACTCCTCGATTACTCCTCGATCACGCGGAAGACGTAGGTCGTCCTGCCCAGGGTGAGCTCGTCACCGTCGGACAGGGGGAGCTGGCCGGCGACGCGACGCTCCCCAACATAGGTGCCGTTGGAGGACTGCAGGTCGCGGACGGCGAACCCGCTGACGGAGCCGGTGATCACGGCGTGCTCGCGCGAGACCTTGGTGTCGTCGATGCTGATGTCGTTGTCGGGGAGGCGGCCGAGGCGGACCTCGCCGCGCACCGGGTACTCGGTCCCGTCCTCGGCGGTGAGCGTGCCGCGGGGGCCGGCACCGTCGATGGTCACGTCGGTCTCGGTCTTCTCGAAGGCCCGTCCGTCCCCCGGCTGCGCGGCGGGCCGCGCGACGGTGAAGGCCAGCTGCTCCTGCCGCAGCACCTTGCCCTCCAGCTCGACGAGGGCCGGCGTCGGATCGGCGCCCAGCTCGTCGGCGAGGGTGCGGCGCAGGTCGCGCGCGGCCTCGAGGGCGTCGGCCTGGCGACCGGTGACGTACAGCGCGGTGATGAGCTGCCCCCACAGCGGCTCCTGCAGCGGGTGCTCGGAGACGAGGCGGCGCAGCTCGCCGATGACCGACGCGGCGCGGCCCGCGGCGATCTCCGCGTCGTACATCGCGGACTGCACGGCGGCGCGCTCCTCCGCCATGCCGATGGCGAAGTTGTCCGCGAACTGCAGGCCCCGCAGGTCGGCGACCGCGTCGCCGCGGAACTCCGAGAGCGCGGAGGCGAAGGCCAGCGAGGCCCGGTCGTACCGGCCGGCGGCGGCCAGCTCGGCGCCGCGGCGGCGGGCCGAGTCGAACCGGCCGATGTCGGACTGCTCCGGGTCCAGGTCGAGGCGGTAGGTCGAGCCCGAGGTGACCAGCAGGCCGTCGAGGCCCGAACCGGCGCCCGGACCGCGCAGCGCCTTGCGCAGCCCGCTGACGAACACCTGCAGGCTGGCGCGTGCCGAGGCGGGCGGGTTGCCGTCCCACACCTGCTCGCTCAGGGAGTCGACGGTGACGGCGCGACCGCGGTTCATCACGAGCAGCGCGAGCACCGAGCGCGGCTTCACGCCCGACACCTCGTTCGGCGCGCCGTCCACGGAGAGCGACACCTGGCCCAACACGCGGATATCCAAAGACGCCATGCGCAAATAGTAGTCACGGCCCGTCAATCGTCCCGCGGTAGACCGCAAGATCCGCGCAAAACGGACATGACCAGGGGATTCTGAGAGCGCGCTGAATGAACATCTGGTGAACGCTCGCCGGACGAACACGAACCTGCAGGTCAGAAGGATGTCGAGCCCGTCTCACCCGTTTGGTGGAACGGGCCCCTCGGCCTCACTATTTTCACCATGAACAGCGAACTCATCATCCTGCTGTTGGTGATCGTGACGGCCCTCGCCTTCGACTTCACCAACGGCTTCCATGACACGGGAAATGCGATGGCCACCTCCATCGCGACCGGCGCCCTGAAGCCGAAGACGGCCGTCAGCCTCTCGGCGATCCTCAACCTGGTGGGCGCCTTCCTGTCCGTCGAGGTCGCTCTCACCGTGACCAACGCGGTGATCAAGATCCAGAACAAGGACGGCTCGCCGAAGCCCGAGCTCATCGAGAACGGCGGCCGCGCGCTGCTGATCATCGTGCTCGCCGGCCTCATCGGCGGCATCATCTGGAACCTGCTGACCTGGCTGCTCGGCCTGCCCAGCTCCAGCTCGCACGCGCTGTTCGGCGGCATGATCGGCGCCGCGATCGCCGCCCTCGGCGTCAGCGGCGTCGTCTGGAACGGCACCGCCAAGCTCGACGGCGTCATCGGCAAGGTCGTCCTCCCCGCTCTGTTCGCCCCGGTCGTCGCGGGCGTCGTCGCCGCGGTCGGCACGTACCTGGTGTTCAAGATCGTCGCCGGCGTCGCGGAGCGGTTCACCGAGGAGGGCTTCCGCTGGGGCCAGATCGGCACCGCCTCGCTCGTCTCGCTGGCGCACGGCACCAACGACGCGCAGAAGACCATGGGCGTCATCACCCTCGCGCTCATCGGCTACAGCCAGGGCAACCCCGGCAGCAGCGACAGCCTCCTGTTCTGGGACGACACGCACGGCGTCCCGCTGTGGGTGAAGTTCTCCGCCGCCGCCGCGATCGCCCTGGGCACCTTCCTCGGCGGCTGGCGCATCATCCGCACCCTGGGCAAGGGCCTGATCGAGATCAGCTCCCCGCAGGGCATGGCGGCCGAGGCCTCGTCGGCCACGATCATCCTCGTGTCGAGCCACCTCGGCTTCGCCCTCTCGACGACGCACGTCGCCACCGGCTCGATCCTCGGCTCGGGCGTCGGCAAGCCGGGCGCGACGGTCCGCTGGAACGTCGCGCTCCGCATGGTCGCCGCCTGGGTGATCACGCTGCCCGCGGCCGCCCTGGTCGGCGCGGTGATGTACTTCGTGGCCGCGAAGATCCCGACCCTGGCCGGTCCGATCGTCGCCTTCGCCATCCTGTGTGCGCTGTCGGGCTACATGTACTGGCGCGCCCAGCAGCAGAAGGTCGACTCCAACAACGTCAACGCCGAGTGGGACGACGAGACCAACGCGGTCGCGCCCACCGAGGCCAAGGTCTAAGGGGACCAGAGCATGCATACGATTTCCCTCGCCCTCGACGCTGTGTGGAAGGTCCTCCTCGTGGGCCTCATCCTCGGCGCCGGTCTGCCCGCCCTCTTCGCTGTGGGGGTCCGCGGCCTCGCGATCGGCAACGGCCACGAGCGGGAGGACGGCAGCGTCCACAAGCCCAATCCGATGGGCAACGCGCTCGCCGCGATCGCCTTCCTCATCGTCATCGTCGCGGTCGTGCTCGGCGTCTCGATGATCGTGGCCTCGGGCTTCAAGTACGAGCTCACGTTCGACAACATCTACCCGTGGTTCGAGAAGAAGAAGTAGGGGCGACCGCATGACCACCGAGAACTCCCAGGACAGCGTCCTCCAGCAGGTCCTCGACTGGCTCCGCGCCGGTTACCCCGAGGGCGTGCCGCCGAAGGACTACTTCCCTCTGCTCGCGCTGCTCACCAAGCAGCTGTCGGAGACCGAGGTCGACGCGGTGATCGGCCGTATCCTGGCCCAGCGCCCCGACGAGGTCCACAAGGACGAGATCGAGGCCGCGATCACCAAGGTGACGCAGGCCGAGCCCAGCGACGAGGACCTGCGCCACGTCGCGAGCAAGCTGGCCGCCGGCGGCTGGCCGCTCACCGGTTTCGCCAGCTGAAACACGTTCTCTTCGCTGTCGCTCACCCGAGCCGCGAGCGGCCCCCTATTCTGGAGTTCAGATAGGGGGCCGTTCCCGTATCGGTATCCGTATCGGCAGCACAACCGCGCCCCAGGGCGCACCCTCGCACCGGAGGTGGGGTCTTCATGAGTTCGAGTCCGAGTCCGGGCTTCCTGGCCAGGATCGTCGACTGGCTGCGCGCCGGCTATCCCGACGGCGTGCCCAACACCGACTACCAGCCGCTCCTCGCGCTGCTCGACCGGCAGCTGACGAAGGAGGAGCTGCGGGAGGTCACGCGCGAGCTGATCGACGACGCGCACCTCTCCCCCGAGGGGCTCGAGCCCATCACCCGCGTCGACGCGGGCGTCGCCATCAGCGGCCACACCCACGAGATGCCGCTGGAGAAGGACATCACCCGCGTCCGCGAGCGCCTCGAGCGCAAGGGCTGGCCCTTCGACGACGCCCCGCTCAACCCGGAGGGCTGCCCTCGGAACGGGCACGGCCCCGACGACCCGGACGCGCCGGGCCGGCCGGACCCCGCGCAGTAGCCTCGACCCGTGAACCTCGAGCCGCTGCCGATCGACACCGTCGAATCCGCCCTGCCGCGGCTCACCGCCCTCCTGGAGGGCACGGCGCCCGCGTGGCTGCCCGTGCCCGCGCACGATCCGCGCGAGGCCGCCCGGCTCACGGACGCGCTCGCCGCCGGGTCCCCGATCGACGAGCGCGTCGCCCTCGTGGTCGCGACGTCCGGCACCACGGGCACGCCCAAGGGCGCCATGCTCACCCGCGAGGCCCTCGCCGCCAGCGCCGCGGGCACGCACGCGCGGCTCGGCGGGCCCGGGCAGTGGCTGCTCGCGATGCCGCCGCACCACGTCGCGGGCGTGCAGGTGATGCTGCGCTCCCTCGCCGCCGGCCACGCGCCCGCCCAGCTCGACGTGCGCGCGGGCTTCGACCCCGCCGCCCTCGGCCCCGCCCACGCCACGATGACGGCGGACCGTCGATACGTCTCCCTGGTCCCGACCCAGCTGGTCAAGGTCCTCGCCGACCCGTCCGCCACGGAGGCCCTGGCCCGGTTCGACGGGGTGCTCATCGGCGGCGCCGCCTGCCCCGCCCCCGTCCGCGAGGCGGCGCTCGCCGCCGGCATCCGCATGGTCCGCACGTACGGCATGAGCGAGACGGCCGGGGGCTGCGTGTACGACGGTGCGCCCCTGCCGGGCGTCGAGATCCGCCTGGACGGCCCGGAATCGCGCGTCGTGCTCGGCGGCCCGACGGTGGCCCTCGGCTACCGGAACCTGCCCGAGCACCCCGCCTTCGCCGATCCCGGCTGGTTCCGCACGGACGACGCCGGGACGCTCACGGACGGCGTCCTCGCCGTCACGGGCCGGCTCGACGAGGCCATCTCCACCGGCGGCCTGACGGTCCTCCCCCAGGTCGTCGAGGCCGTCCTGGCGCGGGTGCCCGGCGTCGCCGAGGTCGCCGTCTTCGCGCAGCCCGATCCGCGGCTCGGCCAGCGGGTGGCCGCGGCGGTCGTGCCGGGACCGGGCGCGGAGGTCACCGTCGAGCTGCTGCGCGCGGCCGTCGAGGCCGAGCTGGACCGGACGGCGGCGCCGCGGGCGCTGTACCTCGTCGACGAGCTGCCCCGTCGCGGGCCGGGCAAGGTCGACCGGTGCGCGCTCGTCGACCGATTCTCGAAATACTGAGAGAATTTCAAAACTCTCGGTATATGGTCTGCGCATGATCCTTCGGCGCGCCCTCCGGCGACTGGCAGCGGTATCGGCGACTCTCGCGCTCGGCGCGGGCCTGGCGGCGGGCGCGGCCCAGGGCGCACCGTCGACGACGTGGATGTGCCGGCCCGGCACCGCGAACCCGTGCACCCTCCCCACCGACACCACCGACCTCGGCACCGGGAAGACGACCCCGGCCCGGAAGGTGACCGACGCCGAGAAGGCGGTCGACTGCTTCTACGTCTATCCGACGGTGACGAACCAGGTCGCGCTCAACGCCAACCCCGTGCGCATGCCCGAGGTCGACTCGATCGCCCGGTTCCAGGCGGCGCGGTTCGGGTCGATGTGCCGCGTCTTCGCGCCGGTCTACCCGCAGATCACCCTCACGGGCCTCGCACCCACGATGCTGATGCACCTGAAGCCGGTCGTCGACACCGCGTACGAGTCCGTGCGGACGGCCTGGCGCGAGTACCTGGCGCGCGACAACGGCGGCCGCGGCGTGGTCCTCATCGGGCATTCACAGGGAACGATGATGCTGCGCAAGCTGATCCGCGAGGAGATCGACGGCAACGCCGCCGTCCGGAACCGCCTCGTCGGCGCCTTCCTCATGGGCGGCAACGTGACCACCGCCGCGGGCCGCACCACCGGCGGCGACTTCCAGAACGTCCCGCTGTGCACCCGCCGCGGGGAGTTCGGTTGCGCGGTCGCCTACTCCACGGACACCGCCGCGCCCGTGATCTCGATGTTCGGCAACACCGACCTCGACCTCCTCTCCCAGACGATGGAACTCCCGGTCGGCGCGGGCAAGCACATCGCCTGCACCGACCCCGGCCCACTCTCCGGCGACTGGAGCCCCGTCGGCGTGACGGTGCCGAGCGAGCGCTACGCCTTCGGGATCATCTCCGTGCTCATGGACTACACGACCTTCCCCGAGGCGCTGCCCACGTCGGCCAGCACCTGGACGGTGAGCAGGAGCCGCGGCGTGGGGAGCTGCTCGGAGGTCAACCGGCACAGCATGTACCGGATCCGGCTGACGGTGCCCCAGCCACTCAACGAGCTGCCGCTGATGGGCACGCACCTGCTGGACGTGAACTTCGGCCTGGACCGCCTGGTCTCGATCGCGGCACAGCAGTCGGCGGCGTGGCGCGCGCGATGATCAGAGGTTGACCGACGTCACAAATATTCACGGTTGAAGGAATTTCGGGTAAGGTTACCGCCGAGTAAGATCGCTCCGCAGTACCAGCCCGATCGGAGAACCGTGAAGCAGAACATCGCAGCGCAGACCCCGCTGCTCAACCCCCGCGACGTCGACTTCCTGCTCTACGAGTGGCTGAACGCGGAGGAGCTGACCAAGCGCGACGCCTTCGCGGAGCACTCGAAGGAGACCTTCGACGCCGCGCTCGACCTGGCCGCCGACATCGCCGTGCAGAAGCTGTCCAACCACTACAAGGACGCGGACGCCAACGAGCCGACGATCCAGCCCGACGGCACCGCGAAGACGCTGCCCGCGACCAAGGCCGGGCTCGACGCGATCAACGAGGCCGGCTTCACCTTCGCCGAGCTGCCCGCCGAGGAGGGCGGCATCGGCCTGCCCTCGCTGATCAGCAAGGCCGCGTTCGCATGGATGCAGGCCGCGAACGTGTCGACCACCGTCTACTCGGGCCTGACCCTGGGCAACGGCAACGTGATCCGCTCCTTCGGCACCGACGAGCAGAAGCGACTCTTCCTCGAGCCGATGATCGAGGGCCGGTTCACCGGCACCATGTGCCTCTCGGAGCCCGACGCCGGCTCCGCGCTCGCCGACATCAGCGCCAAGGCCGAGCCCCGCGACGACGGCAGCTACGCCATCACCGGCACCAAGATGTGGATCACCGGCGGCGACCACGAGATGTCCGAGAACATCGTGCACCTGGTGCTCGCGAAGGTCCCGGGGGCGCCGGACGGCGTCAAGGGCATCTCGCTGTTCATCGTGCCGAAGTACCTGGTGAACGACGACGCGTCCGTCGGCGAGCGCAACGCCGTCACCCTGGTGAGCCTGAACCACAAGATGGGCAACAAGGGCACCACCAACTGCCTGCTCTCGCTCGACGGGGCCACCGGCTACCTGGTGGGCACCGAGAACCGCGGCCTCGTGCAGATGTTCCAGATGATGAACGAGGCGCGCGTGGCCGTGGGCCTGGCGTCGTCGTCGATCGGCTACACCGGCTACCTGCAGTCGCTCGAGTACGCCAAGACCCGCGTCCAGGGCCGGCCCGTCACCGCCCCGACGGGGCCGCAGGTCCCGATCATCGAGCACCCCGACGTGCGCCGGATGCTGCTCGCGCAGAAGAGCTACGTCGAGGGCGGGCTGGCGCTCGCCCTGTTCGGGGCGCGCCTCGTCGACGACGCGAACACCGCACCGTCGGAGGAGGAGCGGACCGCCGCCGGGCAGCTGCTCGACTTCCTCACCCCGATGATCAAGAGCTGGCCGAGCGAGTGGGCCACGAAGGCCAACGACTACGCCATCCAGATCCACGGCGGCTACGGCTACACGCGCGAGTTCAACGTCGAGCAGCTCTACCGGGACAACCGGCTCAACGCGATCCACGAGGGCGCCAAGGCGATCCACGGCCTGGACCTGCTCGGCCGCAAGGTGCCGCAGCACGGCGGCGCCGCCTTCGGGGCGCTGCTGGGCCGGTTCGAGGCGACGGCCGCGCGCGCCGACAAGGTCGAGGAGCTCGCGCCGCACGCCGCCGCACTGCGGGCCGCCGCCCAGCGCGCGGTCGAGATCACGATGGTTCTCGGCGGCACGGGCGACCCCGCGCTGTCGCTGGCGAACGCCACCTCCTACCTCGACGGCCTCGGCCACGTCGTGGTGGCGTGGCTGTGGCTGGACCAGGCGCTCGCGACGTACGCCGAGGACGGCACGGCCAAGGACGAGGCCTTCTACCGCGGCAAGCGGGCGGCCACGCAGTACTTCTTCGTGTACGAGCTGCCCAAGGCGTACACCGAGTTCGACCTGCTGGCGAAGCTCGACCGCACGACGCTCGACCTGGACACCTCGGTCCTGTAGCGACTGCATAGGCTGGGCGCATGGCAACCGCAGCGCAGTGGCTCGAAGGGGCCCGCCCCCGCACGCTCCCGAACGCGATCGCCCCGGTGATCGCGGGTACGGGGGCGGCGGGCTTCCTCGGCGAGGCGGTCTGGTGGAAGGCGCTCCTGGCGCTGGTGGTCTCGCTGTCGCTGATCCTCGGCGTGAACTTCGCCAACGACTACTCCGACGGCATCCGCGGCACCGACGACGAGCGCGTCGGCCCGCTGCGGCTCGTCGGGTCCGGGCTGGCCTCCCCCGCCGCCGTGAAGCGCGCGGCGTTCGCGTGCTTCGGCGTCGGCGGGGTCGCCGGCGTGGTGCTGTCGCTGACCTCGGCGCCGTGGCTGATCCTCGTGGGCCTGGCGTGCGTGGCCGGGGCGTGGTTCTACACCGGCGGGAAGAAGCCCTACGGCTACCTCGGCTTCGGCGAGATCGCGGTGTTCGTGTTCTTCGGCCTGGTCGCGGTGCTGGGTACCGAGTTCGTGCAGGCCGGGCGGATCGACGCGGCCGGTGTGCTCGCCGCGTGCGCGGTGGGCTCGTACAGCTCGGCGGTGCTCGTCGCCAACAACCTGCGCGACATCCCCACCGACCGCGAGTCCGGCAAGATCACCCTCGCCGTCCGCCTCGGCGACTCCCGCACCCGCGTCCTGTTCTCGGTCCTCGTCGCCGTCCCGACCGTGCTGGGCCTCGCCCTCGCCGCCGTCGCCACCCCGTGGGCACTCCTCTCCCTCGCCTCCGCTCCGCTCGCCGTCCGCGCCGCGCTGCCCGTGACCCGCGGCGGCCAGGGCCCCGCGCTCATTCCCGCGCTCGCCCAGACCGGCCTGGCGATGCTCGTCTGGTCCATCGGCGCCGCGGTCGGGCTGTTCCTGGGCGCGTAGCTCAGCCGAGGAACGTCAGGAAGGCCCGCACGGTGTCCGACGGGGCCGGCCGATTGAGCAGCTCCACACGGTCCAACCGGGTGAGTCGGATGACCTCGCCCTCGAGATCGTGCTTCTCCTGCCGATCGAATCGCTCGACGGCGAACTCGGCCCGGCCCGCGCGCACCGCTCCGAGCGGATCGTCGTCGAGGACCAGTTCGGCGCGGACGGATTCGGCCCGGTTCCAGCGGACGATCGCGCCGTCGAGGCGGTCCGGAATCGGGACGCCCTGGCGGTGGACGAACCTGAGGCCCGCCGCAGCGGCACCGCCACCGAGGGCAGCGAGTTCGTCGTACGCGGCGACGATCCGCTCGATGAGGGTGATCGCGGTCCGGGCGCCGGCGGCGAGCTGCGCGCCCGACGTGCCCCGCCGGAAGAGCTGCATGCCGACCATCTGCTCCGTCGCGGCGACCGCCCTCGTCACGGTCGATTGCGCCACGCCGTGCGCCCGCGCCGCCTCGTGCATGCTGTGCGTGCCGGCCACGGCCGCCACCAGTCTGAGTCGTTCGATATCGGACATGTCGGGACGGTAACTCCCACCCCTGACAGAAAATCGACGGCCGAGGGCCGACCTCATCGTCCGGACCCGGCGTGGTTCTTCACATCCGCGATGCGCCACGCGCATCACGGATACCCGCAGGTCAAGGATACTTTTTCTGGTGGGTGATGCACGAGGCGCATCACCCTTGTTCGCTCTGTCGGAACATCGCGACGTCGCCGCGCCGCGGACGCGACGCCCGGAACGAGCGGCGATGCGTTCCGCGCATCACCACCCTGATAAACACCCTTTTGACCTGGGAAAACAGGGTGATGCGTGCAGCGCATCCCTCGCGCGCATCGCTACCGACCGATTTCAGGCGCGGCCGGCACTACTCCCGCCAGGACCCGTCGGCCAGGAAGCGCTCGACGGTGAGCGTGGGCGGGATGAGGTCGAAGCCGCGGGACTGCACCCAGGCGTCGTCGAAGTAGGTGTCGAGGTAGCGGTCACCGTCGTCGGCGAGGAGGGTGACGACGCTGCCGGACCGGCCGGCCTGCAGCATCTCGGCGATCACGCCGAAGGCGCCCCAGAGGTTGGTGCCGGTGGAGCCGCCCACGCGGCGGCCGAGCATCGACGAGGCGATCCGCGCCGCGGCGATCGAGCCGGCGTCGGGCACGCCCACCATGCGATCGACGATCTCCGGGATGAACGAGGGTTCCACGCGCGGGCGGCCGATGCCCTCGATGCGGGAGGACTGCCCCGTCTGCACCGTGCAGTCGCCGGCGACGTAGCCGGGCAGGAAGCTGGAGTTCTCCGGGTCCACGACGCAGAGGCGGGTCGCGTGCCGGCGGTAGCGGATGTAGCGGCCGATGGTCGCCGACGTGCCGCCGGTGCCCGCGCCGACCACGATCCACGCCGGCTCCGGGTGATCCTCGAGGGAGAGCTGCGAGAAGATCGACTCGGCGATGTTGTTGTTGCCCCGCCAGTCCGTCGCGCACTCGGCGTGGGTGAACTGGTCCATGTAGTGCCCGCCGCGCTCGTGCGCGAGCCGCGCGGCCTCGGTGTACACCTCGTCGGCGCGGTCCACGAAGTGGCACGTGCCGCCCTCGCGCTCGATCAGCGCCACCTTCGCCGGCGACGTCGACTTCGTCATCACGGCGATGAACGGCAGGCCCAGCAGCTTCGCGAAGTACGCCTCGGACACCGCCGTCGAGCCCGACGAGGCCTCGATCACCGTCGTGCCCTCGCGCACCCACCCGTTGCACAGGGAGTACAGGAACAGGGATCGGGCCAGACGGTGCTTCAGGCTGCCCGTGATGTGCGTGGTCTCGTCCTTGAGGTACAGGTCGATCCCCGCGCCCCGCGCCCACTCCTCCAGCGGGAAGCGCAGCAGGTGGGTGTCGGCGCTGCGGCGCGCGTCGGCCTCGATCAGCCGGACGGCGTTGTCGACCCAGGACCGGTCCGCGGACCGGTCGTGAACGACGGTCGTCACTCGTCCACGCCCTGCAGCCGCCGCCGGAAGTCGTCGCGATTCTCCTTGCGCGCCTCGTCGATCACGGCGGCGCTCTCGTTCACCCGGGTACGCAGCTTCTTGCCGAGCACCATCGACAGCGGCAGGGACACCACGAGCGCGAACAGGAACACGGGAACGGGCGGCACCTCGTCGAGGAACAGCATGCCGAGCCCGTAGAGCACCGCGAAGACGACGACGACGAGCCCCAGGCGGAACAGCGTATAGAAAAAGATGTCGCGTGCCAGCGCCCGCTTGGCCGTACCCGTATCGGTCATGACCAAGAGCTTACTCCCCGTCCGAAATACGACTTTACCAATTCTTGGCACTCGGATAGAGGTTCGAGTACTCGGGCAAATCGCTGCATACTGGGCATCATGACCACGGCACACCCGAACCTCGCCCAGCGCGCAGCGGACCCCCGGGCCGCTGCTCCCCGTCAGCCCGAGCGACTCATGACCCCAGGCCAGGTGGCCGCGCTGTTCAACGTGAACCCCAAAACGGTCACCCGATGGGCCGGTGCGGGCCTTCTCGGCTCCGTCCGCACGCCCGGCGGGCACCGTCGCTTCCGCGCATCGGAAGTCTTTGCTCTGTTGAACCAAAACACCACGGCGTAGCCCCCGCACACGACGAAGGGCGCCGCTCCACCGAGATCCTCGGCGGGGCGGCGCCCTTGTCGTACGCGGGTACCCGGCGCGGACTCAGCCGGCGTAGGAGTGCAGGCTGCCCGTCGCGAAGTAGTTGATGATGAACAGGTTGAAGACGATCACGGCGAAGCCGAGGATGTTCAGGTAGGGCGCGGCCTTGCGCCACACCGACGTCGCCCGCGCGTGCAGGTACGCCGCGTAGAGGACCCACGCGATGAACGAGGTGGTCTCCTTCGGGTCCCACCCCCACGGTCGGCCCCACGCCGCCTCGGCCCAGACAGCGCCGCAGATCACGCCCGCGCTGAACAGCGGGAAGGCGACGATCACGGTGCCGTACGCCACGCGGTCGAGCACCTGCGTGGACGGGATGGCCTGCAGCAGCCGGCCGCCGACGCCGGAGGTGACGGAGACGGAACCGTCGGGCAGCTCGTACCGGCGGCGGATCAGGTACAGCAGGCTGGCGACGCCGGAGACCAGGAAGATGCCGGCGCCGATCGACACGATCGAGACGTGGATCGCGAGCCAGTACGACTTCAGCGAGGGCACCACGGGGCCGGCGGTCGTGTACAGCACGCCCTCCGCGACGAACATGAAGATCAGGATCGGGACCAGCACGAAGCCGAGGATCGGACGGGCCTCGGGCTTGCGCAGCAGCACCAGCGAGGCCAGGACCGCGCCCGCGCACATGATGGACATGAACTCGTACATGTTGCCCCAGGGCATGCGGCCCGTGGCGACGCCGCGCAGCACGATCGAGGAGACGTGCACGAGCAGGCCCGCGACCACCAGGGCGTAGCCCATCCGGCCGATCCGCTCGGACTTCGTGCGACGCGGACCGTCGTCGACGACCCGCCCGGGGGTGGAGTCGGTGGCGATCGGGCCGCCGCCCGCGGCGACGAGTTCGCGCTCGCGGTCGCGCGCGGCCGTCGCGTCCACGCGCGACGTGGCGAGCTCGATGACCATCAGGACCAGCGCGAGCGCGTAGATCCCGGTCGCGCTGGTGAACAGCACGTCGGCGAAGTTCGCCAGGTCGACGTTCGTCTCGGTTCCCATGGTCACGCCACTTTCTCACCGTCGGGACCGACCAGGCGGTCGGCCAGTGCTTCGAAGTCCTCGGTCCATCCGGCCTCGTCGGTGCGGGCCAGTCCGGCGATCTCCATCACGGTACCGCCGCCCTCGCGCGGGGTCAGCCGCACGAACACCCGCCGGCGCCGCACGGTGAGCGAGACGATGAGCCCGCCCAGCATCCCGATCGCGAAGACCAGCGTCCAGTTCTGCGCCGGGTTGTGGCTGACCTGCAGGGCCGCGAAGTTCGTGACCCCGTCGAACCGCACCTGGGTGCCGTCCTCGATCGTGGTCGACTGCCCGACGGTCAGGTTCACGCGCGCCTTCTTCGACAGCCGGCCGGAGTCGATCTGATCGCGGCTGAGCGAGAAGATGTTCTGCGGCTTGCCGGTGTCGAGGCCGGTGTCGCCCTGGTAGATGTCGATCGCGACGGCCGGATCGTTCGGCGCGGGGAACCGCGAGGTGAGCAGCGTCCCGTCGAGCTGCTTGGTGGGGGCGAGCAGCCCCTCGATCCCGATCTGCTTGGTGCGCCGCTCGTCCTCGGTGGGGTACAGCGCGGCCGGCGGGTCGAAGCGCAGGGCGCCGGAGGAGAGGAAGTTGATCTTGTCCTGCGGCGCGAACTGCATGGTCTGCGTGCGGACGGCGCCGTTCGGGTAGGTCACGGTGAAGGTGCCGGCGTAGCCGTGGCCCAGCATGTAGACCCGCACGCCGTCCATCCGGAGCGGCTTGTTCACCTCGATGTCGTACTTCTTCCAGGTTTCGGTCTGCAGCGCCTCGCCGTCCTGGTAGGAGGCGATCGTGCGGAACATGTCGGGCTGCGCGTTCGGCAGGAAGGTGGCCTGCACCTCGTCGGCCTTGAGGCAGAAGGGCGCGAGCCCGGTCCCGTCGACGAGGTTGCCGGCGCGGAAGTTGTCGTAGTTCGACGAGGTGTTGCAGAAGCCGTCGTCGCCCGCGATCACGATGCGCGAGCCCTCGTAGGAGAACTGCTGGCCGACGCCGATCGCGATGAGGATGCCCACCAGCGAGATGTGGAAGACCAGGTTGCCGGCCTCGCGGAGGTAGCCCTTCTCGGCGGAGACGGTGACGGTGCCCTCGGCCTCGTTCGCACCGCCGGGGCGGGAGATCTTGCGCCAGCCGCGCAGGCCGGCGAGCACCGTCTGCGCGGCGGCCTCCGGGTCCTGGTCGCTCTCGCGGGTGGTGTGTCGCGGCAGCCGGGACAGGTTGCGCGGCGTCGCGACGGGCGGGGTGCGCAGGGCGCGGAAGTGCTCGAAGCAGCGCGGCACGATGCAGCCGACGAGCGAGACGAACAGCAGCGCGTAGATCGACGTGAACCACACCGACTTGAAGACGCCGAAGAACTGCAGCTTGTCCATGATCTCGCCGAGCGTCCCGTGGTCGTCGATCCACTTCGCGGTGGCGGCGGAGTCGACGTCGCGCTGGGGCAGCAGCGCGCCGGGCATGGCGGCGACGGCCAGCAGGAACAGCAGGACCAGCGCGGTCTTCATCGACGTGAGCGAGCGCCACGTGTTGCGGACCGCGGCGAGGGCGCGGCGGGGCGGGGACTGCTTGACGGGGGTACTCATCAGATCGGCATCACTGTGTTCGAGACGAAGAGGCGGCGGACGAGGTCGATGAACTCGGCCCAGTAGCCGGTGACCAGCGCGACGCCGACGGCGATCATCAGCACGCCGCCGAAGATCTGGATGCGGCGCGAGTTGCGGCGCAGCCACCCGACGGCGCGGACGGCCACCGTCGACCCGAGGGCCAGGACGATGAAGGGCAGGCCGAGCCCCGCGCAGTAGGCCACGATGAGGATCGCGCCGCGGGCGGGCTCGGCGTCGGTGCCGACGACGATGGACAGGATCCCCGCCAGCGTCGGGCCGATGCACGGCGTCCAGCCGAGCGCGAAGACGCCGCCGAGCAGCGGCGCGCCCGCGAGGGTGGTCCACTGCCGCGGCGCGAACCGGACGTCGCGCTCGAGCATCGGGACCAGGCCGATGAAGGCGAGGCCCATGACGATGGTGACGACGCCGCCGATCCGCATCAGGGTGTCGGCGTTGAGCCGGATCGACGTGGCGAGCCCGAAGACCGACATCGTCATCAGCAGGAAGACGGCGGTGAAGCCGGCGACGAACAGGATCGCGGCGCCCATGACGCGCCACCGGCCCGCCCGCACGCCCGCCTTCGCCTCGTCGACGGTGGCGGCCGGGGCCTCGGCCCCGACGAGCCCGGCCAGGTACGACAGGTAGCCCGGCACGAGCGGGACGATGCACGGCGAGGCGAACGACACGAGCCCCGCGAGCAGGCACGCGCCGAGCGCGAGCAGCAGCGGGCCCGAGACGGCCGCGGTGGCGAAGGCCTCTCCCATCAGCCCTCCCCCAGCACCTTCTCGATGGTGTCCGTGAGTTCCTTCTCGCCGACGGTGGTCAGGTAGGACGCCGCCACGCGGTGCTGCCGGTCGAGGACGAAGGTCATCGGCACGACGGTGGTCGGGTACTGCTCGCCGATGGCCAGCAGCGTCTTGCCGGGCGGGTCGTAGATCGACGGGTAGGTCAGGCCCTGCGAGCCGATGAAGTCGCGGGCGGCGTCGTCGCCAGCGGTCTCGCGCACGTTGATGCCGAGGAACTGCACGCCCTTGTCCTTGGTGGCGACGAAGGTGCGCTCGAGCTCGGGCGATTCGAGGCGGCACGGGGCGCACCAGCTGCCCCAGACGTTGATGACGACGACCTTGCCGGCGTAGTCGGAGAGCTTGATCGTGGTGTTCGGGTCGGTCACGCTGCGCCCGGACAGGTTCTCGACGGTGCTGCGCTGCCCGGGCTCGTAGAACTGCCGGACCTTGCCGCCGGGGGCGATCACGCCGCCCTTGGCGGCCTGGTCGGAGAGCTGGACGCAGCCGGACGCGCCGAAGGCGACCGCGCCGGCGACCACGAGGGCGGCGGCGCGGCGGGCGAGCCTCACGCGCCGCGCACCAGCGGGTCGGTGGCGCCCGCCGGCTCGGAGTACACGATGTCGACGAGCTCGTCGCCGTCGTAGACGAGGCTGGTGAGCGAGGCGAGGGAGCACTGCCGGTTGCGCGGGTCGTGCCAGAGGCGCTTGCCCTCGAGCTGGCGGCGCAGGGTCACGACGGGCAGCTGGTGGCTCACGAGGACGGCCTCGTGGCCGCGGGCCCGGTCGCGCGCGATGTCGACGACGCCGACCATGCGGTGCGCAATCTGCAGGTACGGCTCGCCCCACGACGGGGTGAAGGGATCGCGCAGCTTGGCCCAGTGCTTGGGCTGGCGCAGGGCACCGTCGCCGACGGCCACCTTGAGGCCCTCGAACTGGTTACCCGCCTCGATGAGCTCGTCGTCGGTGATGATCGGCAGCCCGTGCGACGCGGCGATGGGGGTCGCGGTCTCCTGGGCGCGCTGCAGCGGCGAAGCGAATACGGCGGTGATGTCGTGGTCGGCGAGCGCGTCGGCCACCGTCTGCGCCTGCGCCCGGCCCTTCTCGGACAGGCAGAACCCGGGGAGGCGGCCGTAGAGGATGCCGTCGGGGTTGTGCACCTCGCCGTGCCGCATGACGTGCACGATCGTCTGGGTCATCTGGGTCTCCTACTGCGTCGCCGCGGCGGCGGCGCGGGCGGCGGCGGGCAGCGCCGCCTCGATGGATGCGAAATCGTCGTCGCTGAGCGCGGCGGAGACGAACCACGCCTCGAAGGCGCTGGGCGGCGGGTAGATCCCCTGCTCGAGCAGGGCGTGGAAGAAGGGCGCGAAGCGGAAGGTCTCGGCGCCCTTGGCCTGGGCGTAGTCCTTGACGGGCCCGTCGGTGAAGAAGACGGAGACGAGGTTGCCCGCGTACTGGACGTGGTGCCGCACGCCCTCCGCGGTGAGCGCGTCGCCGATGAGCCCGCCGAGGCGGATCGAGTTGGCGTTGAGCTTGGCGTACACCTCGTCGGTGGCGTGCTGCAGCGTCGCGAGGCCCGCGGCCACGGCGACGGGGTTCCCGGACAGCGTGCCGGCCTGGTAGACGGGGCCGAGCGGCGCGAGGTGGCCCATCACGTCGGCGGAGCCGCCGAAGGCCGCGGCGGGCAGCCCGCCCGACATGACCTTGCCGAAGGTGAACAGGTCGGCGTCCACGGGATCGAGGCCGTACCAGCCGGCCTTGCTCACGCGGAAGCCCGTCATGACCTCGTCGAGGATGAGGAGGGCACCGTCGGCCCTGGTGATCTCGCGCAGGGCCTCGTTGAAGCCCGGCTGCGGCGGGACGGCGCCCATGTTGCCGGCGGCGGCCTCGGTGATGACGGCGGCGATCTGCCCGGGGTACTGCGCGAAGGCCTCGCGCACGGCGGCGAGGTCGTTGTAGGGCAGGACGACGGTGTCGGCCGCCTGCGCGCCCGTCACGCCAGGGCTGGTGGGAAGGCCGAGCGTGGCGACGCCGGAGCCGGCGTCGGCGAGCAGCGCGTCGACGTGGCCGTGGTAGCAGCCGGCGAACTTGATGATCTTGGCGCGGCCGGTGACGCCGCGGGCCAGGCGCACGGCGCTCATGGTGGCCTCGGTGCCGGAGTTGACCAGGCGCACCCGCTCGACGGGGGCGACGCGGGCGATGATCTCCTCGGCCAGCGCGATCTCGGCCTCGGTGGGAGCGCCGAAGCTCAGGCCGGTGGTGGCGGCGCGCTGCACGGCGTCGACGACGGCGGGGTACGCGTGGCCCAGGATCATCGGTCCCCAGCTGGAGACGAGGTCGACGTAGCGGTTGCCGTCGGCGTCCACGAGCTGCGAACCGGAGGCCGAGACGATGAACCGCGGGGTGCCGCCGACGGCCGAGAAGGCGCGCACCGGGGAGTTCACCCCGCCGGGGATGGAGCGGGCCGCGCGCTCGAAGAGGGCCGCGCTGGCCGGGGCCGCTGTGTCGCTACCGGGGGCGATGGGGGAACTCACGACCTCCAGTGTCCCAAACGAGCGCAACTCGTCAACTACAGGGTGTAGGAGTTCAGCGGAAACCGCCCCGTTGGGCCGCCCGAAAGGCGATACCACTTCGATACCACCGCGCGTATCGTCGGGGTATGGCCATGACCCTCCGCCTCACCGACGACGACGACGCCGCCCTCACCGCACTCGCCGCGGCGGAGGGGGTGAGCAAGCAGGAAGCGGCTCTCCGCGCGATCCGCGAGAAGTCCGCGCGCCTGGACCGCGACTCCGAGGTCCGCCGCCTCACGCGGGACGCGGTCGCGCGCTACGGCCCGCTGCTCGACCGGCTCGCGCAGTGACGGCCCACCTCGACCTGGAGCTCCTGCTCACCATCATCGACCAGGCCGGATTGCCCGGCGTTCGGGATCACGGCCTCCTGGAATCGGCGGCGCTGCGCCCGCAGACGTCCGTGTTCGGCGACGACGCGTATCCGACGCTCGACGAGCAGGCGGCGGCGCTCCTCGAGTCGATCGTCCGCAACCACCCGCTCATCGACGGGAACAAGCGGCTCGGCTGGCTCGCGACGGTCGTCTTCTACGGCCTCAACGGCGTGACGCTGGACGCCCCGGAGGACCCCGCCTACGACCTCGTCATCGGCATCGCCGAGGGCCGTATCGACTACCACGCCAGTGCCCGCCTGCTGGCGTCATGGACCACGTCGTAGTCGGGACGCGATTTCCTCGCCGTTCGCCGCGGAACGGCCGGTCGACCTACAGGACCCGCTGCGTGTCGGCGTAGATCCCGTCGCCGAAGGAACGCACCGAGACCATGCCGCCGAACCGGTCGCGGTACTCGCGCGACCACAGCGGCTGCGGCCCCTGTCCCCACACGGCCAGCGTGCGCGGCAGGGACCCCGTCGCGACGGCGACGCGCGTCCCGTCGGTACCGACGGCGACGCCCTGGTCCTTGGGGCCGAACCGGAATCGCGGGCCGGGTTCGCCGGTATAGGCGTCGAAGGTCTCGTTCGCCGCCGCCGGGTCGGCGCAGGACCCGGCGTCCTGCACGGGCAGGCTCACGATCACCTTCGTGCCGACGCCCTGCACCCCCTCGGCCCGCCCGCACCGGTCCGCGGCATCGGGCAGCGCACGGCTCCACAGCTGGGCGCCGTCGTTCGGGCTGAACGCGGCGACCTCCGGCCGGTCCGCGTGGATGAGGACGGGAACCGATGGAACCCGTCCGTTGCTGGTGGCCAGCAGGGCGGTGCTACTCATCGCCCTCCAGCCCTCGGGCGCAGCGGCCACCGTGCGGCCCCGCGAGTCGTAGATCTCGGCCCGACGGCCGTCATCGAGCACGAGTCCGCCGGCGTACCCCGCGACGGTCGGCCGCGCCACGTCGAACGTCCGGCTCAGTACCTTGCGCCCGTCGTCGAGCGCGTACGCCTCGACGGTCGTCCGCCCGGAATCCGAAGCGCTGCGGGTGGCCACGACGCCGGCCCCGGGGAGGAGTTGGACCCCGCGCACCGTGGCGTCCCAGACGGTGCCGCCGTCGGCGCCGAGCACGCGCACCCGCGTCCCGGCCTCCGACCCTGCGGGGAGTCCGACCACGAGGTAGGTGTCGTCGGTGGCGTCGACCACCGAGCTCCCCGGTATCCCGTCGGCGACCGGGGTCAGGTCGCCGGTCTCGAGGTCGATCACCGCGAACCGTCCTGCCAGGTCCTGCTCGGCGCAGAGCGCCGTCCGTCCGTTGCCCGCGACCGCGCAGCTGTCCACGTCGAAGCCGATTTCGACGACGTGCCGCGCGACGCCCGTGGTCGCGTCGACCACGTCGACCACCTGCTTGAACGCGGTGCGGGGCTCTCCCGGATCGACGAACCTGGCCATCAGGACATGCCGCGCGTCGCCGGCGATCGGTCCTCGCAGCCGCTGGTCCGGGCCCGGGTTCGGCGGTGTGTAACTCCACTTCGGTGCGGCCGGAGCGGCGGCCAGCGAGACGGTCTCGGCGGTCGCGGACACGGGCGGCACCGGCTGCCGTGGTTCCTCCGCCGGAGGGCGGGAGCACGCCGTCAGCCCGACGGCCACGACGAGCGGCACGACGACCGCCCCCAGCCTCGCTCGCCGTCGTACGGATCGTCTCGGTCGCAGCATCGTCGGACCCCTCGCCCTCGATCTCCCCTGCCGACATCATGCCTGCGTGCGCGGCGCGCCGCGGGACTTCTATAGTGGAACAGGTTCCACTTCCGGGGCCGCGCCGCGCACGGTAGGAGTAGAGCCATGGAACGACTCAGCGGACTGGACGCCTCCTTCCTGTATCTGGAGTCCCGGTCCCAGCTCATGCACGTGAGCGGGCTCCTCGAGCTGGACCCCGCCACCGTCGAGGGCGGCTACCGGTTCGAGGACCTGCGCAGCGAGCTCGCGCGGCGGATCACGGCCATGCCCGCGTTCCGGCGCAAGCTGCACGACTCCGTCGCCAACCTGGACCATCCCGTGTGGGTGGAGGACGAGTCCTTCGACATCGAGGCGCACGTGCACCGCATCGCGGTCCCCGCGCCGGGCGGCGAACAGGAGCTCGCGGACCTGTGCGCGCACATCGCCGGCCAGGCGCTGGACCGCAGCAAGCCGCTGTGGGAGATGTGGGTCATCGAGGGCCTGGCCGACGGCCGGATCGCGATCATGATGCGCATGCACCACGCGGGCGTCGACGGGGTGACCGGCGCCGGCCTCATGGCCCAGCTGTGCTCACTGACCCCCGAACCGCCCGCGCTCGACCCGGCGATGGTGGACAAGTCGACGGGCGGGGCGCCGCTGCTCGCCCTCGCCGCCGACGGGGCGAAGAACGTCTTGCTCCGCCCGCTGTCGCTGGTCTCGCTGCTGCCGCGCACCGTCCCGGTCCCGGTGCGCTGGTGGACCCGCTCGCGCCGCGGCGCCGCCATGCCTGCCCCGTTCAGCGCGCCGCGCACCTCGCTCAACAGCTCGATCACCGGCCACCGCGCGATCGCCTTCGCCTCCGTGCCGCTGGCCGACGTGAAGAAGATCAAGGACCACTTCGGCGTCAAGGTCAACGACGTCGTGCTGGCGGCCTGCTCGGGCGCGATGCGCGAGTTCCTGCACGACCGCGGCGAGCTTCCCGAGCAGCCGCTGGTCGCGATGATCCCGGTCTCCGTGCACGAGGCGGAGATCGGCGCGACGCTCACCGAGGGCACCAACAAGGTCACCGGCATGTTCACCCGGATGACCACGGACGTCGACACCCCTGTCGCGCGACTGGAGGCGATCCGCGAGCGGGTCGCGACGAGCAAGGAGCACCACGGCGAGCTGGACGACAACCTGCTCCGCTCCTGGGCGCAGTTCGCGCCGGCGTCGATCATGCAGCTCGGCGCCCGGCTCTACGGCGACAACAACCTGCCCGAGCTGCACCCCGTGATCTACAACCTGGTGATCTCCAACGTGCCGGGCCCCGACATCCCCCTGTACTTCCTGGGCGCGCGGATCCACTCGATGTACCCGCTGGGCCCGGTCTTCCACGGCGCGGGCCTCAACGTGACGGTCTTCTCGCAGGAGGGCACACTGAACATCGGTGTGATCGCCTGCAAGAAGCAGGTGCCCGACCCGTGGCCGATCGTCCGCGCCTTCGAACGCGACATGGCGGCGCTGGTCGCGGCCGTCGACGCGGCGGGCACCGAGGAAGGCTGACCATGACCGACGGCCCGCGGGTGCGTATCGACAGCGGAGAGATCTCCGGCCGCGACCAGCGGACGGTGCACGCCTACCGCGGCATCCCCTACGCGCAGCCGCCCGTCGGGCCGCTGCGTTACCGGGCGCCGCAGCCCCTCGAGCCGTGGGACGGGGTCCGCGCGGCGACGGAGTTCAGCGCCGCCGCGCCGCAGAACAAGAAGTACACGCTGGTCGGCTTCCGCGAGTACCAGCCCACCAGCGAGGACTCCCTCACGCTCAACGTGGTCGCCCCCGCGCGGGAGGCCACGACGCCGCGCCCGGTGATGGTCTTCATCCACGGCGGCGCCTACCTCATGGGCAGCTCGGCGACGCCGCTGTACTACGGCAACTCGCTGGTCGAGCGGGGCGACGTCGTCTTCGTCTCGATCAACTACCGCCTGGGCGCCCTCGGCTACCTCGACCTGACGGACTTCTCCACCGACGAGCGCCCGATCGACGGGAACCTCGGCCTGCGCGACCAGGTCGCGGCCCTGCAGTGGGTGCACCGCAACATCGCGGCCTTCGGCGGCGACCCCGACAACGTCACGATCTTCGGCGAGAGCGCCGGCGGCAACGCCGTCACCACGCTGCTCGCGACGCCCGCGGCGCGCGGGCTGTTCCACCGCGCCATCGCGCAGAGCTCGGCCCCCGAGCTCACCGTCGACGCGGTCACCGCCCGCGGCTGGGGCAAGCGCTTCGTGGAGATCGTCGGCGGGCCCGAGCAGATCGACACCGCCACCTCCGAGGAGCTGGGCCGCGCCGGCAACCGCCTCATGGGCGAGCTCAACCGGGAGCAGCTGGGCGTGGTGCCCTTCGGCCCCACGGTCGACGGTGACTACCTCCCGGAGGATCCGGAGGTCGCCATCGCGGCCGGACGGGGCGCGCAGGTGCCGCTCATCATCGGCACCAACCGCACCGAGGCCACGCTGTTCACGAAGATGCCCGGCATGGGCAAGCCGTCGGCCGAGCGCGCCGCGCACACCGTCGGCGGCACGCCGGAGGCCTTCGCCGGGCTGGCCGCCGCGTACCCGGGCTTCCCCGACGTCGCGTCGCTGAACCGGATCATCGGCGACTTCATGTTCTGGGCGCCGTCGCTGCGGATCGCGCAGGCGCACGCCAAGCACGCGCCGACGTACTTCTACCGCTACGACTTCTCCCCGAAGACGCTGGACCTGCTGGGCTACGGCGCGACGCACGCCTCCGAGCTGATGGCCGTCTTCGGCGTCTACCACGGCACGACGGGGTGGGTCCTCGGCGCGCTCGGCGACCGCCGCATCGCGATGCGCGTCTCCGACGGCATGCAGCGCGACTGGATCACGTTCGCGCGCACCGGCCGTCCCGCCGGCGAGTGGCCGACGTACAACGGCACCTCCCGCGCGACGCTGGTGATCGACGACCGCAACCGCGTCGTCTACGACCCCTCCCCCGAGATCCGTCGCGCCTGGGACGCTTTCGAGGCCGCCCGCCGCTGAGCGGTGCCCCGACGGCGCCGGCGCCGCGCGCCCGGCGGCGCGTTCACCGGGTGCTCATGTCGGCGACGTGCCCACGACACCCCGAGCGGGCACGGTGCAGGCATGCCCTCACCTTTCGTTTCCCGTCGTATCTTCCTCCTCGGCACCGCGGGCGCGGCGGCGCTCGCGGGCGCCGGCTGCGCACCGGGCGGCGATCCCGCCGCGAGCTCCTCGCCCAGCGCCACGCCGCGCGGCGACCTCTTCGCGCTCGGCGTCGCCTCGGGCGATCCCACGCCCGACGGTGCCGTGCTCTGGACCCGGCTCGCCCGCGACCCGCTGGCCGACGACGGCATGGGCGGGATCCCGGCGCGCACCTTCCCCGTGCAGTGGGAGGTGGCCGAGGACGAGCGGTTCTCGAAGGTCGTGCAGCGCGGCGACGCGACGGCGGCGCCCGAGGCGGGGCACAGCGTGCACGTCGAGCTGGCGGGCCTGCGCCCCGGGCGGGAGTACTTCTACCGCTTCCGCGCCGAGGGCGCGCTGTCGCAGACCGGGCGCACGCACACCACGCCGGAGCCCGGCGCGATGACGCCGCTGGCGATGGCCTTCGCCAGCTGCTCGCAGTACGAGCACGGCTACTTCACGGCGTACCGGCACCTCGCCGAGGAGCGCCCGCAGCTGATCCTGCATCTCGGCGACTACCAGTACGAGTACGCGGCCGGCGGCTACGAGCTCAAGACCGGGAACGTGCGCGACCATCGCGGCCCGGAGACCGTCACGCTGGCGAACTACCGACAGCGGTACGCGCAGTACAAGTCCGATCCGGACCTGCAGCTCGCGCACGCCGCCGCGCCGTGGGTGGCCGTGTGGGACGACCACGAGGTCGACAACAACTGGGCCGGCGAGGTCTACGAGAAGCCCGAGAAGCCGCAGCCCGACTTCCTGGAGCGGCGCCGCGCGGCGTTCCAGGCGTACTACGAGAACATGCCGCTGCGCCGCGCGCAGGTGCCGAACGGGCTGTCGCTGCGCCTGTACCGGCGCGTGCAGTGGGGCGACCTCGCCACCTTCCACATGCTGGACACCCGGCAGTACCGCGACGATCAGGTGGGGAACGACAAGGTGCCCGCCACCGACCCGGAGAACCGGAATCCCGCCCGCAGCCTCACCGGCGCGGAGCAGGAGCGCTGGCTGCTCGACGGGCTGCACGCCTCGCAGGCCCGCTGGGACGTGCTGGGGCAGCAGGTGATGTTCGCACCGATCGACTACGACCCCACCGAGGCCGCCGGCTACAACCCGGACGCGTGGGACGGCTACGTCGGTTCGCGCGACCGGGTGATGGACGGCTGGCAGGCGGCGGGCACCCGCAATCCCGTGGTGCTCACCGGCGACGTGCACACCCACTACGCCAACGACATCCGGCGCGGCGACGCCGTCGTGGCCTCCGAGCTGACGGCCACGTCGATCACCAGCGGCGGCGACGGCTCCGCGGAGCACAGCGAGAAGGAGCAGGCGCAGCTGCGCGACAACCCGCACATCCGGCTGCTGCGCAACCAGCGCGGCTACATCAGCACCCGGATCACGCCCGAGACCATCCGGGCGGATTACCGTGTGCTGCCGTACGTCTCGAAGCCCGGGGCGCCGGTGGAGACCGCGGCGTCGTTCGACATCCGCGACGGGGTACGCGGCCTGCAGCAGGTCTGACGCGGCCGGCGTCAGGCGCCCAGCAGCGCGATGACCGCCGCGGCCCGCGTCTCGGGGATCAGCGCGAACGACAACAGAAGCGCGGTGTCGGCGACGTCGCCGTCGGTCAGGGCGTGCTCGGCGAGGGTCGACACGCGGTAGCGGTGCCGGGCCAGCGTCGCCCGCGCCGCGGCGAGCGCCGCCGCGGAGCCCATATCCACGGTGAGGTGCAGCCCGGCATCGGCGCCGAGGACGAGCGCGTCCGGCAGGTGCTCGGCGAGCGCCCGCCGGACGGCGGCACGCCGCGCCCCGTAGGTGCGGGCCGCCCGCGCTACGTGGGCGTCCCAGGCGCCGGAGTCGAGGAAGTGGGCCAGCATCGAGGCCGCGGCGCCGTCGACGCCCGCGCTCGATCCGTGCCCCGCGTGCGGCAGCCCGCGCAGCGATTCGGGGACAGCGGTCCACGCGAGCCGCAGCTGCGGGGTCAGCGCCTTCGAGGCGGTGCCGAGGTAGACGACGTGGTCGGGCGCCAGGGTCTGCAGCGCGGGCAGCGGCGCCACGTCGTAGGAGAACTCGCCGTCGTAGTCGTCCTCGACGATCACGCTCCCCGTCGCCCGCGCCCAGTCCACGAGGTCGAGCCGCCGTGCCATCGAGAGCCGCACGCCGGTCGGGTACTGGTGCGCCGGCGTGGTGTAGACGAGGCACCGCCGGCGCGGCAGCCGATCGACGACCAGTCCGTCCGCGTCGACGGGCACGCCCACGACCTCGCCGCCCGTGGCGCGGAAGGCGTCGAAGGCCCGCCGGTAGCCGGGCGTCTCCACCGCGATCGGAGTGCCGAGTTCACCGGCGATCGCGGTCAGGGCCGGGTTCACGCCCGGGAACAGGCGCAGATCGCCGGGCGCGGCCCGCACCGCGCGTCGGCGCCGCAGGTGCACGGCGAGGGCGTCTTGAAGCGCCGCGACGTGCGGCGCCGCCGACGTCGTGGGCTGGAGCGCGGTCGCGTGCCGCCACGACCGCCGCCACCGCCGCTCGTCGATGAGGGACACGTCGGGCACGCCCGGCACCAGGCTCGTATCCCAGGTCTCCGACGGTGCCTCCTCCGCGCGCCGCGGCGCGGGCGCGGCGTGCATCGCGTGCGCGAACCGGTCGGTGCCCGGGGCTATCCGGGTGCCGCTGCCGGGGACCGTGGCCGTGACGCCCATGGCGGCGAGGGTGTCGTAGGCGGCGATCACCGTGTTCCGGGCGACGCCCAGCCCGGCGGCGAGGGCCCGCGAGGAAGGCAGCAGGTCGCCGGGGTGCAGGGCGCCGCGGTCGAGGCCGTCGATGACCACGTCGACGATCGCGCTGCCCGAGAGCGCGCCTCCGTGCGCGAGCGCGGACCAGAAGTCGGGGAGGGACGCGGGCGGGCGGGGCATCGCTCTAGAATACTGGTTCACTAGATCTCCTGATTCTGGATCTTCTGCAGCGCCGGTATCCGCCCCAGGATGGACGCATGGACAAGCTCACCCGGTACCCCCAGCGCGGCGGCGACCGCCGCCTCCTCGACGAGATCCTGGACGACGGCGTGGTCGCCGTGCTGTCGACGGTGGCCGACGGCCAGCCGTGGTCCGTGCCGATCGCCTACGCCCGCCTCGGCGACCGGATCGTGCTCCACGGCTCGACGGGGGCCGGCGCGCTGCGACACGTCGCCGCGGGCGCCCCTGCGACGCTGACGGTGACCCACGTCGACGCGCTGATCGTGGCCGACACGGCCTTCGACCACTCGATGAACTACCGCTCGGCGGTGCTGCGCGGCGCGCTCACGTCGGAGGCGGTCGACGGCGCGGAGCTGCTCGGGGCGTTCACCGACAAGCTGCTCCCCGGGCGCAGCGCGGAGCTACGCGCGAACACCCGCAAGGAACTCGCCGCGACCACCGTGCTCACCTTCCCGATCACCGCCGACAACTGGATCGCCAAGGCGCGCACCGGCGGAGCCTCGTCGAGCGAGGGCGGCTGGTCCGGCGTGCTGCCGCTGCGGAAGGGCTATGCGCGCGTCGAGCCGACGCCCGGCCAGGAGCTCCCGGTGCCCGCTTCGGTGCGGGCGGCGCTCGAGGCGAGCGAGGACGGGGCCCGCTGCGCGCCGGTCTCGTGATTCCCCTCTCGGAACCGACACGAATCGCCCGCGCTGGGTACGGTTGAGGCCATGAGTGCTCCGACCTCGCCGGCATCGTCGCCCGAACTGACCGCAGCGCTGCGCGCCATCCTGGACGGCCGGTGGGCCGCCACGAGGGACGTGGTGCGCGAGCAGATCCAGGACGGGAACGTGGTCCCGCAGGCCGGGCTGAGCCTCGACGAGTACCGCGAGCTCATGCTCGGCCAGATGAAGGCGATGGTGCCGCTGGGCTTCCCGGCCGACGGCTTCAAGACCGAGCACGGCGGCACGGGCGACGTGGGCGCCGCGGTCACCGCGATCGAGACCCTCGGCTACGGCGACCTCTCGCTCATGGTCAAGGCGGGCGTGCAGTGGGGCCTGTTCGGCGGCGCCGTGGAGAACCTGGGCACCGACTACCACCACGACACGTACGTCAAGGGCCTCATCGACCTCGACGTGCTGGGCTGTTTCGCGATGACCGAGACCGGGCACGGCTCCAACGTGCAGGAGCTGGAGACCACCGCCACGTACCTGCCGGAGACGGGCGAGTTCGAGATCCACTCCCCCACCTCCAGCGCCCGCAAGGACTACATCGGCGGCGCCGGGAAGCACGCGCGCTGGGCCTCCGTCTTCGCGCAGCTCATCACCGGCGGCCCGGGCGAGGAGCCCACCGGCCGCGGCGTGCACTGCTTCGTGGTGCCGATCCGCGACGAGAACGGCGACGACCTCCCCGGCGTCACCACCTCCGACTGCGGCTACAAGGGCGGCCTCCCCGGCGTGGACAACGGCCGCATCGTCTTCGACCGCGTGCGCATCCCCCGGCGCGAGCTGCTGAACCGGTATGCGGACGTCGCGGAGGACGGAACCTATTCCAGCCCTATCGAATCCGATAACAAGCGCTTCTTCACGATGCTCGGCACCCTGATCCGGGGCCGCGTCACCGTGGGCGCCGCGGCGGGCGCCGCCGGGCGGCTCGGCATCACCCTCGCCACCAAGTACGCGCTGGTGCGCCGCCAGTTCGACGCGCCCGGCGGCGACAACGAGCTGCTGCTCCTCGACTACCGCACGCACCAGCGCCGGCTGCTGCCGCTGGTCGCGCGGGCCTACGCCTTCGCCATCGCGCAGAACGAGCTCACGGCGGAACTGCACGAGCTGCAGACCGGCGACCCCGACGCGGTGGACCCCGCCTACGCCCGCGAGATCGAGGGCAAGGCCGCCGCGATCAAGGCGGGCCACACCCGCCTCGCGTCGGACGCGATCAGCGCGGCCCGCGAGGCCTGCGGCGGCGCCGGCTACCTCTCGGAGAACCGGCTTCCGTTGCTGCGCGGCGACATCGACGTGTTCACCACCTTCGAGGGCGACAACCTCGTGCTCACCCAGCTGGTCGCCAAGGAACAGCTCACCGCCTACGCCGGCGACGTGCAGGGCCTCGACGCGGTGGGCTGGGTGCGCTTCGTGGCGAACATGGCCAAGGACGTCGTGCTGGAGAAGACCGCCGCCCGCCAGGTGGTGCAGACGCTGCTCGACGACTCGGACGAGGACACCGAGGAGAGCGAGCTCACCCACCCGGGCACCCAGCTGCGGCTGCTGCGCAACCGCGAGGACCACCTGCTGCGCACTGCCGCCGCCCGCATGCGGCGCGCGAAGGAGCCCGACGAGGACCCGCTCGAGGTCTTCACCGAGACGCAGGACCACCTGATCAAGGTGGGCGACGCGCACATCGAGCGGATCGTGCTGGAGGCCTTCGTCGACGCGATCACCGACGTCCAGGACCGCGAGACCCGCGACGCGCTCAAGCTGATGCGCAACCTGTACGTGTACTCGCTGCTTGAGCGCGACCTGGGTTGGTACCTCATGCACCGGCACATCTCGGTGGAGCGCGCCAAGGCGATCCGCCGCGGTGTGAACGAGCTGTGCGGCAAGGCCCGCCCGCTCGCCGAGTCGCTGGTCGACGCCTTCGGCATCCCCGCCGCCGCGCTCGCCGTGCCGATGCTCGACCCCGCCAACAGCGTCGCCGTCCGCTAGCCGGCCGTCCCTCGGGGCCGCGGCGAGTCCGTCGCACCGCGCTCGCCCGGCCCCGCGGCGTCGTACTGTGACGCCATGGCCTCGCAGTCCTACGCCGATCTGCGCCGCGCGCTCGATGACCCGCGCACCGATCCGCGGCTGGTGTTCCACCACGCCCGCGAGCTGTCGGGGGCGTTCGTCCGGAACGAGCACCTGCTCGGGCTGCTCCCGCCCGACGCGCCGCAGGTCATGATCGCCGGCTTCGAGCGAGCGGGCGCCGCGGGCGTGGGCGACGCCTACCTCGAGCTCGCGGCGCTGTACGTCACGGGCGGGACCTGGCAGTCGCCGCTCCTCCCCCAGGACGACGACCGCGCCATCGACCTCTACCGGCGCGCCGTGGCCGGCGGCGTCGACGAGGCCCCCTTCCTGCTCTCGCGCGCGATCTACCGGGCGGACCGCGCCGAGCTCGCGCACGACGCCTGGCGCAGGGCCAAGGCCTTCCAGGTGACCCACGCGGACCGCCTCGACGCCCTCGTCCACGCGGCCTACCTGCTGCAGGCCGGGTTCGGCGTGCCCGAGAACCAGGACGCCGCCGGGGACTTCTTCGCGGAGGCCGCCGGGCGGGGCAGCGCCGACGGTGCCTTCGAGCTCTCGCTCCGCGCGCACCAGGGGCTCGGTGTGCCGCAGGACGACCAGGAGGGGCTGCGCTGGACCCGCCGCGCCGCCGAGCTGGGCAGCGCGCGGGCTTCCTACAACCTCGGCGCCGCGTACGCCACCGGCCGGTACGGCCTCGTCCGCGACGCCGAGGAGTCGCTGCGCTGGTATCTCCATGCGGCGGAACAGGACCACGGCCTGGCGGCCTTCACCGCCGGCGTCATGCTGCTCACCGGCGACGGCGGCCTCCGGCCCGACCCGCAGCGCGCCGCCCGCCTGCTCGGCGACGCCGACCACCTGCTGGGGGACGGCGTCGTCGAGATGCGACTGGGCGCGATGGGGCTCGAGCGCCCGCGGCCCTGACCTACAGCGGCAGCAGGATGTCCTTCACCCGCGGGTCGGTGCGCAGGAACTCCTGCACCGCGGGATCCTTGAACGCGGCGACGAGGTTCTTGATGTTCTCGGTGTCCTTCCACCGCGTGCCGATGGTCAGCTGGCCGGCGAACTCGTCGGGGGCGGGCGGCGCGAAGATCTCCTTCTCGATGCTCACCCCCGCGGCGAGGTAGTACTCGGTGTAGCCGACGGCGGCGTCGAGGTCGGGAAGTGCGCGGGTCTGCGCGGCGAAGTCGAGCAGGGTGAACTGCAGGTTCTTCGGGTTCGTCGCGATGTCCTTGACGGTGGCCTGCCACTTGTTGACATCCGGCTTGAGGGTGATGAGCCCCGCGCGCTCGAGGAACCACAACCCCTGGGCCTCGTTGGCCGGGTCGGAGTACAGCGAGACCTTCGCGTTCTGCGGCAGCTGCTGCGGGTCGGTGTACTTGTCGGAGAACAGCCCGAAGCCCCACCGGAAGACGGGCGTCGCGGCCTCCTCGCGGAAGTCCGGGTTCGCCTGCAGGACCTGCCCGAGCCACAGCTTGTGCTGGTAGACGGTGGCCGCCACCTCGCCCTCGCTGACGGCGCGGTTGATCGTCGTGGAATCGGCGAGTCCCTTGAAGGCGACGGTGATCCCGTGCCGCGGGGCGACGTCCTTGGCGATGAACTCGATGAGCGCCTGCTCCGCGGCGTTGCCCTCGGTGGTCGCCACGAGCAGGGTCGCGCCGGCGGTCTCGTTCGCGGTCTTCGCGTCGGAGCCGCCGAAGGCGCGCCAGCCCACGAAGCCGGCCACCACGAGCACCACCAGGACGACGACGCCGATGATGAGGGGCCGGCGCGAGCCGCGGGTGGTGAAGCCGTGGTCGTCGTCGGCGGGAGCCGCTGCCGGGGTGGGGGTTTCGGTGTCGCTCATGCGAGGGCCTTTCGGAGGACGGTCTGTTCGGGGGTGAGGTGGCGCACGAGCGCGTCGCCGACGAGCTGGATCGTGGTGACCACGACGATGAGGACCACGATGGTCGCGATCATGACGCCGTGGTCGAAGCGCTGGTAGCCGTACGTCACGGCGACGTACCCGAGGCCGCCCGCGCCGATGGTGCCGGCGATCGTCGAGTACTCGATCATGGCGATGGTGTTGATGGTGAGGCCGCCGACGATGCCCGGCAGCGCCTCGGGGATCTGTGCGCCCCAGATGATCTGGGCGTTCGAGCCGCCGGAGGCCTTGGCGACGGTTACCACGTCGGGCGGCAGCGCCCGCAGGCTGTTCTCGACGATGCGGGCGAAGAAGGCGATGCCCGCGATCGACATCGGCACCACGGCGGCGGCGATGCCGATGTTGGTGCCGGTGAGGAACCGCGTGAACGGGATGATCGCGGTCATCAGCACGAGGAAGGGCAGCGACCGACCGATGCTGATGACCCACGTGAGCGGTTGGTGCAGAGCGGGTCTCGCGAGCAGGCCGCCCGGCGCGAGGTTGTGCACCAGGGCGCCGAGCGGCACGCCCACGACGAGCACGATCACCATGACGAGCCCGACCATGATCACCGTGTCGCGGAGCGCGGGCAGCACCAGGTCGGGGATGTCGCTGAGCGGCACCGTGATCCCGGAGGCGAGGTAGGTCATGCCGCCACCGCCTCGCGCGCGCCCGCGTCGGTGCGCAGCCCCAGGGCGCGCGCCGAATCCAGGACGCGGGACAGGTCACCGTCGTCGATCCCGACGGTGACCGTTCCGACGGTGACGCCACCGACGGCCTGCACGGACGCCGAGAGCAGCGCGACCGCGGCCCCGGTCTCGAGGGTGACGCGGCTGAGCCAGTCGGCCGGCACCGTCGTGTCGTAGGTCAGGCGCACCGTCGTCTGGCCCGACGGTGCCGTCGCCGCGGGCCCGGCGGACCGCAGGGCCCCGCCGAGCACCGATCCGGGGTCGGTGAGCAGGTCGACGAGGGCGCCCTGTTCGGCGAGGACCCCGTGGTCGAGGCGCGCGGCGCTGTCGGCAACGCGGACGATGGTGTCCATCTCGTGCGTGATGAGCACGACGGCGAGGTTCAGCTCGTCGCGCACGTCGCGGAGCAGGTCGAGGTACTGCGCCGTGGCCTCCGGGTCGAGGCCCGACGTGGCCTCGTCGGAGAGGAGCACCTTGGGTCGCAGCGCGAGCGCTCGGGCGATCCCGACGCGCTGGCGCTGACCGCCGGAGAGCTGGTGCGGGTAGTGGCCGGCCTTGTCCGCCAGCCCCACCCGGTCGAGCAGCTCGGCGACGCGCGCCCGCGTCTCCCCCTTGGTGACGCCCAGGTACTCCAGCGGCAGCGCGACGTTCTCGGCCGCGGTGCGGCGGCGGAGCAGGCTGGACGCCTGGAAGACGGTGCCGATCCGGCGGCGAGCCGCCCGCAGCTGCCCCTCCGGCAGCGCCGTCAGGTCCTGCCCGCCGATCACGACGGTGCCGCTCGTCGGCCGCTCCAGCAGGTTCAGGCACTGCGCGAGCGTCGACTTGCCGGCGCCGCTGGGGCCGACGACGGCGAAGATCTCGCCCGCGGCCACGGTGAAGCCCACATCGCGCAGCACGGGCGTCGCCGCCGCGCCGGTCCCGTAGGTCTTGGTGAGGTTCCGCACCTCGATCATCTGTCCTCCTCGGGTGTGAGGAGAACAGTGCGGCACGCGGCCCGGCGAGAGAACGGTTGCGGTCACCCTGATTCGGGACCGCCCCGACTCAGGAGTCGGACGCGGGGTAGATCATCTCGGCCGGCGCGCGGGACGTGCGCTTGGCCAGCGGGTAGTAGATCGCCGCGGTGCCGAGCAGCCCGACGATCCACGAGATGTCCGCCCCGCCGAGCATGTCCGTGACGGGCCCCGTGTACATCTTCTGCGCGAGGAACGGGATCTGGATGACGATGCCCGCGGCGTACGCGAACAGCGCCGCCCACTGCCACGATCCGTACCGGCCGGCCGGGTCGTAGAGCGCGGGGATGTCGATGCGCTCCTTGGAGATCACGTAGTAGTCGATCAGGTTGATGGCGCTCCACGGGGTGAACACCATGAGCAGCACCAGCACGAAGTTCTTGAAGTTCTCCAGGAAGTCGGCGCTCGCGGCGATCGCGATGATCACCGAGACGGCGACGAAGCCGACGATGTACAACGTGCGGGCGAGCGAGGAGATCCGCGAGCCGCCGCCGAACGCGGTGACGGTGGTGAGCACCGACATGAAGCCGCCGTAGGCGTTGAGGACGTTGACCGTCAGCTTGCCCACCACGATCACGAGGTAGACGACGGCGGCCGCGGCGGCGGGTCCGGCGAGATCCCCGAGGAAGCCGACCTGGTTGCTCAGGAAGGCCTTCGAGGCGCAGGCCGCGACGAGGGCGCCGAAGGTCATCGAGATCTGCGAGCCGATCACGCTGCCCGCGAACGTCGCCCAGAAGGTGGTGCGCTCCGGCGTCGACCGCGGCAGGTAGCGCGAGTAGTCCGCGACGTACGGGCCGAAGGTGAGCTGCCATCCGGCGCCGAGGGAGATCGCGAGCAGGAAGGTGACGATGTCGAAGCCCTTGACGCCCACCACGGCGCCCACGTCGTACGCGGAGAACAGGCGCACCATCAGGTACCCGATGCCGACGATCCCGACCACCGTGGCGATCCGGCCGACGATGTGGATCAGCCGGTAGCCGACCACCGCGACGACCGCGGTCAGGGCGCCGAAGATCACGATCCCGACGGCGGGCTCGTCGACCCCGATCAGGCGGTTGATCGCCTGCCCGGAGAGCACCGTCCCCGTGGCCGCGAAGCCGAGGTACATGAGGATCACCAGTACCAGCGGCACCGCGGCGCCCTTCACCCCGAACTGCGCGCGGCTGGAGATCATCTGCGGCAGGCCCAGCCGCGGGCCCTGTGCCGCGTGCAGCGCCATGACGGCGCCGCCGAGCACGTTGCCGATCAGCACGCCGATGATCGCCCAGAGCGCGTCGGCGCCGAAGACGACGGCGAGGGCACCGTCGACGATGGCGGTGATCTGCAGGTTCGCGCCGAACCACAGTGTGAACTGGCTGCGGGGCGTGCCGTGCCGCTCGGAGTCCGGCACCACGTCGATGGTGCGGCGCTCCCGCAGCGGCGCCTTCGCATTCGTCGTCGACATCTCGGTGGTCCTTCGTTCGGGAGCGGGGAACTGCCGTGCGGCAGTGACGAGGATCACCCCGGTCGAACGTATCGTGCTGTCTATACAAATGTTTGTCAAGCCGCTTGCAGCTGCGAACGAGCAGGTCACGGACGTTGTCACCCGAAAGAGAACGTGCGGTTCAGCCGCCGCGGAGCTCCCGGACCAGGGCGAGGGCGGCGGCACCGTCGGGCAACTCGTCCATGCCCGCGGTGAGGGCGATCCCGAGGCACGCGCCGCTGATCACGCGGTCGGCGTACTCGATCGGATCGCCCCACGGCAGGAAGGGTTTGGCGACGAGCAGCGAGGCGACGCCGTGCACGACGGTGAGCATGCGCAGCGCGATGGGCTGCGGATCGCCGGGCGGGTAGTACCCCTCCTCCTGCAGGTCGCGCACGTTCTGCTCGAGGTGCGCGAACGCCGCGGTGGTCAGGACGACGTCCACGTCCGAGGCGTCGTCCGACGGGGTCATCGCCGCCAGCCGGTACAGCTCGGGCGTGGCGAGGGCGAAGCGCACGTAGGCGAGGCCCTGCGCCCGCGCCGCGTCGAGCGGGGTCGGGGCGCCGGCCTCGGCCTCGCTGAGCGCGTCGTCGAGTTGCCCGAGGTACCGCGCGACGACGGCGGTGAGCAGCGCGTCCTTGTCGGGGTAGTGCAGGTAGATCGACGGCGACGTGACGCCGGCGCGCTGCGCCACCGCGCGGATCGAGACCGCCTCGGCGCTGCCCGTCTCGATGAGCAGATCCGTGGCGGCGTCGAGGATCTCGGCGGCGAGCCGCTCCCCGTCGCCGCGCTTGTTGCGCCGCCGTCGTCCCTGCTCCATGGTGCTTACGATTCTCGCAGACCGACGCGGTCGTACAGCCGCTTCATCGGAGCCGGCGCCCACCAGTTCCACACGCCCGCCACGCGCATGAACGCGGGCACGAGCAGCATGCGGATCAGGGTGGCGTCCAGCAGCACCGCGATCATCATGCCCACGCCGAACATCTTCATGAAGGAGACGCCGGCGAAACCGATGGCGGCGAAGACGATCGCCATGAGCAGCGCGGCGGCGGTCACCACCCGGCCGGTGCGGGTGATGCCCATCGCCACGGCCTCGTCGTTCGCGGCGTGGTCCTTCGTCTCCGAGTGGTCCCAGAACTCCTTGATGCGGGAGAGCAGGAAGACCTCGTAGTCCATCGAGAGCCCGAAGGCGATGCAGAACATGAGCACCGGCATGTTCGCGATGATCGCTCCGGTCACCGTCGTGTCGAGCCCGCCGAGCCAGCCCCACTGGAAGATCGCGACCAGCGCGCCGAACACCGCCGACAGCGAGATCACGTTCATCACCAGCGCTTTGAGCGGCAGCACGAGGGAGCCGGTCAACAGGAACAGCAGGATGAAGGTGGTCACCGCGATCACGGCGAGGACCGTCGGGAGGGTGTCGAGGATCGACTGCACCGAGTCGCGGTTGAGCTGCGCGGAGCCGCCGAAGGTCGGGGGCGCGGGAGCCTGCACCTCGTGCAGCCGGTCGAGCTGATCGGACGCGGCCTGCGACAGCGGGTCGAGTTTCGACGAGACCAGCAGCAGCGCCGTGCCGTTCGCGGCCCGGGCGGTCGGGTCTCCATCGGCCACGCGTTGCCCGCCGAGGTACGTGCCCGACGGGGCCACCACCGCGCCGGTGTCCGGGACCTGCGAGAGGCGCACGGCGTAGTCGGCCACGGCACCGTCGTCGACGGTGCTGGTGAGGACGACGCTGACCTGCCCCGAGGCGTCCTCGGCGAAGTCGGAACGGATGGTGTCGCCCACCTGGTGCGAGCTCGACGACGACGGCAGGACGCGGTCGTCGGGGAAGCCGAAATGGATGCTGAGGAAGGGGGTTCCGAGGATCAGCAGGAGCGCGACGAGGGCGAGTCCGATGGGCACGGCGCGGCGCAGGACCGCGCGGGTCAGCCGGTAGAAGAGGCTGTCCTGCGGCGCGGGTTCCGCGCGGCGGCGGCCGATCCTCAGCGCGTCCACGCGGTCGCCGAGCACCGTGAGGATCGCGGGCGTGAGGATCAGCGTGGCGAGGGCCGCGAAGACCACCACCGCGACGCCGGCGTAGGCGAAGGAGCGCAGGAAGTACATGGGGAAGATCGCCATCGCGGCGAGCGAGAGCCCGACGATGACCGCGGAGAAGAGCACGGTGCGGCCGGCGGTGTTCATGGTGCGGCGCAGGGCTTCCGCGCGGTCGCTGCCCGCGGCCACCTCCTCGCGGTAGCGGGAGATCACCAGCAGCGTGTAGTCGATCGCGAGCGCGAGCCCCATCGCGGTGGTGAGGTTGAGCGCGAAGATCGAGACGTCCGTGAACGTGGTGAAGGCGCGCAGGATGCCGGTGGTCGCGATGATCGCGGCGATGCCGATGAGCACGGGGATCGCCGCGGCGACCAGCCCGCCGAAGACCCACACCAGCACGAGGAAGGTGATGGGGATGGCGACGGCCTCGGCGAGCAGCAGGTCGCGCGAGGACTGGTCGTTGATCTGCGCGTAGCTGTAGGCCTGGCCGCCGGGGGTCATGGTGACCGATGGGGGCGGCTGCGGCAGGTCGCCGACGATGGCCTTCGCGTTGAGCGGGGCCTGGGACTCGCCGCCCGCGATGGCGGCGACGATGAGCGCCGTGCGCTTGTCCTCGCCGAGCAGCATCGGCGTGGGCGTGCTGAAGCCGTCGACCACGCTCTCGACGCGGCCGTCGGCCTTGAGTCGGTCGACCAGGCCGCGGCCGTAAGCGCCCGCGGCGGCCTCCTGGCCCTCGGGGATCGAGACGGCGAGCACCAGCGGCAGCCCGCCGCGGTGGAAGTCGTCGGCCATGCGGTCGTAGGTCTGCATCGCCTCGGCCTGCGGGTCGACGTAACCGCCGGCCTGCAGTTTGTCGGCGACACCGACGCCCGCGAGCCCGAGCCCCGCCAGCAGGATCACGGCCAGCAGCAGCACGGCCTTCGCGCGGCGCGCGACGAAGCGGGTGAGTGCGTCGATCATCGTGCGTCCCCTTCTAGTTGTATTAACGACGTTAAGTTAACAGTGTTAATACATCGCGCGTCAACCACCCACGGTCGGAAGCGCGAACCCGTCCACCTCGAGGCCGATCGCAAATCTCGAGATCCCATGGACTCGACTCCGGGCATGTGGCACTATCTCGTCAACCAAATACTTACCGACCGTTCGGTTGATTAACCATTCTCCCGTCCACAGCACCGTCGACCTCGAGGAACACCTATGACCACCATGACGGCCGACGACCCCGTCGCCTACCGCAGAGAACAGAAGAAGATCCTCGCCGGCACCCTGGTCGGCACGTCCATCGAGTGGTACGACTTCTTCATCTACGCCCAGGCCGCCGGGCTCGTGCTCAGCCCGCTCTTCCTCAAGCCGCTCAACGAGGAGAACCCCGGCCTGGCGCAGATCATCTCGTTCGCCACCGTGGGGATCTCGTTCCTCTTCCGACCGGTCGGCGCCATCGTCGCGGGCCACCTGGGCGACCGGATCGGGCGCAAGAAGGTCCTCGTGCTCACGCTCGTCCTCATGGGCGTGGCGACGGCCCTCATCGGCCTGCTCCCGACCTACGCGTCGATCGGGATCGCGGCCCCGATCCTGCTGATCACGCTGCGCATCGTGCAGGGCTTCGCGGCGGGCGGCGAGTGGGGCGGCGCGGCCCTGATGGCCGTCGAACACGCACCGACCCACCGGCGCGCCTTCTTCGGCTCGTTCCCGCAGATCGGCGTTCCGATCGGCCTCATCCTCGCCACCAGCGTGCTGTTCGCCCTCCAGAAGATCCTCGGCCGGGACGCTTTCCTCGAGTGGGGCTGGCGCATCCCGTTCCTGGCGTCGGTGCTGCTCATCGTCGTGGGCTGGATCATCCGCCGCACCGTCGAGGAGTCCCCCGTCTTCCACCACATGCAGGAGACCAAGAAGGGCTCCGCCGCCCCACTGCGCCAGCTGTTTCGGTCGAACAGCAAAGAGGTCATCGTCGCCGCCCTCAGCTTCATCTCGGTCAACTGCGCCGGATACCTGCTGATCGCCTTCTTCATCTCGTACATGAGCAAGTCACTCAAGGTCGGCCTCGACGGGGTGCTGATCACCACCACCCTCGCGGCCTTCGGATGGTTGGCGTTCGCCCTCGTGGGAGGCCTCCTCGCCGACCGGATCGGGCGCGTCCGCACCTTCCAGATCGGCTACTCGATCATCCTGCTGTGGTGCATTCCGATGTGGTTCCTCATGGACACCAAGTCCCTGGGCTGGTACTTCGTCGCCGCGTTCGTGCTCTCGATCGGCCTCGGCCTGGCCTACGGACCGCAGGCGGCGCTGTACTCGGAGCTCTTCCCGGCCGCGGTCCGGTACTCGGGCGTCTCGATCGCCTACGCCATCGGCGCGGTGCTCGGCGGCGCCTTCGCCCCGACCATCTCCGAGTGGATCCTGCGGACCACCGGCGAGTCCTGGCACATCGGGATCTACGTCGGCATCGTCACGATCATCTCGCTGATCGCGGTGAGCTCGATCAAGGACAAGCGGGGCGTGGACCTGAACTCCTAGCCCGGAGCTCCTCAGACCCCGCCGAGGCGGTTCTCGCCGAGGGAGTGCACGAACCGCGGGCCGAGGAGTGCCAGCTCCCGCGCGTAGGTCTCGGACCAGCCGCCGAAGGGCACGTGCGCGAGGTACTCGTTGCGGAAGCGCTCGTCCTCGGAGACCTCGGTGACGCAGAAGTCGGGGATCGCGAGGTCGACGACGGGTCCGCCGCGCTCCACCTCCGCCATCACGAGCGGCGCGTTGGCGCCGAGGAAGTCGTCGACGATCCAGCCGTCCTCGCCGAGCCACATGGAGTAGCGGACCTTGGCGACGACGTGCTCGGCGCGGCGCACGATCTGCCCGGCGACGAGGGCGTCGAGTTCGCGCTCGGCCTCGTACCGGGTGCCGCTCACGGCGGGCCCCTTGGCCGTCATGGTTCCGGTGGTCACGCCCTCGAGGGCGTCGACCAGCGCGCCGGGATCGTCGGTCAGTTCCGACGGTGCGGGGCCCTGCACGCGGACCCGGACGGCGTAGCCGTCGGCGGCGAACAGGTAGGCCTGCACGATGAGGGTCGGCGTGGGGTCGAGGGCAGCGGCCTCGGGGACCTCGCGAACGAAGAACTTGCGCTCGAACTCGAAGTCCCCGAAACCCTGCTCAGACATGCCCCCACCGTAGCCGGTCGGGGCGGCGATCCGCGCGAAGCGGGACCGCTCAGACCAGCGTGTAGCCGGCCTCCTTGACCGCGGCCTCGACGGTGTCGCGCGTCAGCTCGGCGTCGCTGGCGACGGTGACCGCGCCGGTCTCGACGTTCACCTCGACGCCGGTGACGCCGCCGATCTCCGAGATCTCCTCGCGCACCGAGGACGCGCAGTGCCCGCAGGTCATGCCGGTCACGGTGTAGGTGGTCTCCACTGCCATATCTCGCTCCTTCAACACTGGCGCGATCGCGGATCGTCGCGCACCGTCGACTATACCCCCTAGGGGTATTGGGTCGCCATCGCGGCCGTGCAGAACCGCTCGATCGGCCCGCCCTCGGCGGGACCGGCGAGCTGCACCTGCCCGAGCCACACCGCGATCCTGCCCGAGTCCGGGTAGAAGTAGAACGCCGTGCCCGATCCGCCGACCCAGCCGTAGCGCCCCGGCACGCTCCACGGGCGGGCTCGATCGACGTCCACCGCGCCGCCGTAGCCCCAGGCGGCACCGTCGAGGAAGACGTTGCCCGGCTGGGGCGGCACCTGCACCGACGTCATCGCGGCGACGGACTCCGGCCTCAGGACGCGCACCCCGTCGGACTCCCCTGCGCCGCGCACCATCCGGCCGAAGCGGAGCAGGTCGTCGACGGTGGAGAGCAGGCCGCCGCCACCGGATTCGAAGACCGGCTCGGCGAGGAAGGCGCCGTCGGCGGGGTCGACGATCGCGAGCCCCTCCGGCGTCGACATCACGGCGTCGCCGAGCCGCGGCCGCATCGCCTCGGTCGCGCGGAAGGCGGTGTCGGCCATACCCAGCGGGTCCAGCACGGCGTCGCGCAGCACCTCGCCGAGCGTGCCGCCGGCGGCGCGGGCGAGCAGCACGCCGAGGAGGTCGGCGCCCGTGTTGTACGTCCACCCCTCCCCCGGCTGGTGCGCCAGTGGCAGGCGCGCGGCGGCGGCGAGCCACTCGTCGGGCGGCGGGGTGGCGAGCGGGTCGGCGGGGCCCTGGCGCAGGGTGCCGAACAGCTCCTGCATCAGGGGCGCCCCGAAGTCGGAGACCATGCCGAGGCCGCCGGTGAACGAGAGCAGGTGCCGCACGGTGATGGGGCGGACCGCGGGGACGGTGTCGCCGAGCGGGCCGCTCGGGTCGCGGAGGACGCGGGGTTCGGCGAGCTCGGGGAGCCGGCGCGCCACCGGGTCGTCGAGCCCGATCACGCCCCGTTCCACCTGCACCAACGCCGCTGCCGCGAGGATCGGCTTGCTCAGGGAGGCGATGCGGAAGACGGTGTCGCGGGTCATCGGGACGCCCGGCGCGCGCTCGCCCCGGGCGGCGACCTCCAGGCCCGCCGGGTCGTCGAAGGCCGCCACCGCGCCGGGCAGCGGGCCGCTCGCGATCTCCCGCTCGATCAGTTCCTGCAGCACGGCGCCTCCTGGATCGGGTACGTACCCTCACAAGCATGCCCATCCCCGAGTACGTGCGCAGCATCCGCGAGAAGATCGGCACTGACCTGCTCTGGCTGCCCGGCGTCGCCGCGGTGGTCGTCAACGGGTCCGGCGAGGTGCTGCTGGGCCGCCGCGCCGACACCGGCGAGTGGGCCTCGATCGCGGGAATCCTCGAGCCCGGTGAGCAGCCCGCCGAGGCGATCATCCGCGAGATCCGCGAGGAGGCCGGCGTCGACGCCGAGGTGCTGGACCTGCTCGCGGTCCGCACCGACGAGCCGGTCCGCTACCCGAACGGCGATGTGGCGCAGTACCTCACGCTGCTGTTCCTGTGCCGCTACGTCGCCGGCGAGGCGCACGTCGCCGACGACGAGTCGCTCGAGATCGCGTGGTTCCACCCCGACGCGCTGCCGTCGATGTCGGTGCGGCAGACCGAGCGGGTGCGCCGCGGCCTCGCCGCCCTGCGCGGCGACACTCGCCCGGCCTGGCAGTGACTCAGACGACGTACAGCGGGAGGCGGAGGGCGCCGGGAGCGGTGGCGGGCACGACCGGGTGCCGCGGCGCGACCGGCGCGATGCGGCGGTAGGGCACGCCCTGCGGGGCGCGCTGATCGGCCTCGCCCTTGTTCGGCCACAGCGCCGCGGCCCGCTCGGCCTGCGCGGTGATCGTCAGCGACGGGTTCACGCCGAGGTTCGCGGACACCGCGGAACCGTCGACCACGCTGAGCGTCGGGTAGCCGTGGACGCGGTGATAGGCGTCGATGACGCCGGTGGACGGGTCCGCCCCGATCGCGCAGCCGCCCAGGAAGTGCGCGGTCATGGGGATGTTGAAGACCTCGCCCCAGGTGCCCGCAGGCGCGCCGCCGATCTTGTCGGCGATGCGCCTGGTCGCCTCGTTGCCCAGCGGGATCCAGGTGGGGTTCGGCTCGCCGTGGCCCTGCCGCGACGACATCTTCCGGCCGAACAGGCCGCGCTTGGTGAACGTGGTGATCGAGTTGTCGAGGTTCTGCATGACCAGCGCGATGATGGTCCGCTCGCTCCAGCCGCCCACGAGCAGCACGCGGAGGAAGGCCAGCGGATGCCGCACGACGGTGCCGAGGAACTTCAGCCAGCGCGGAACGCGGCCGCCACCGTCGGTCATCAGCGTCTGCAGCATGCCCATCGCGTTGGAGCCCTTGCCGTAGCGCACCGGTTCGACGTGGGTGTCGCTGCTCGGGTGGAAGGAGCTGGTGATCGCGACGCCGCGGGTGAGGTCGAGCTCCTTGTCGACGGTCATCCGGACCGCGGAGAGGATGGACTCGGAGTTGGTGCGGGTGAGCACGCCGACCCGGTCGGAGAGCTCGGGCAGCGAGCCCTTGTCGCGCAGCCGGTGCAGGAGCTGCTGCGTGCCCCACGTGCCGGCGGCGAAGACCACGTGCCGCGCGGTGTAGGTGCGGCGGCGCTTGCGGACCTTCGCGCCGGAGCGGACCGTCGTGACCGCCCAGCTACCGTCGACCAGCCGGGTCACGTCGGTCACCGTCGTCAGCGGGTGCACCTCCGCTCCCGCGCGCTCGGCGAGCCCGAGGTAGTTCTTGACCAGCGTGTTCTTCGCGCCGTGGCGGCAGCCGGTCATGCATTCGCCGCACTCGATGCAGCCGGTGCGGTCGGGTCCGGCGCCGCCGAAGAAGGGGTCGGGCACCGTCTTCCCGGGCTCGCCGAAGTACACGCCGACGGGGGTCTGGATGAACGTCTCGCCCGCGCCCATGTCGTCGGCGACCTGCTTGACGATCTCGTCGGCCGGCGTCATATGCGGGTTCTGCACGACGCCCAGCATGCGGCGGCCCTGGTCGTAGTAAGGCGAGAGCTCGTCGAACCAGTCGGTGATGCCGGCCCACTGCTCGTCGGCGAAGAAGGAGGCTGGCGGCTTGTACAGCGTGTTCGCGTAGTTCAGCGAGCCGCCGCCCACGCCCGCCCCGGCCAGGATCAGGCAGTCGCGCAGCATGTGGATGCGCTGGATGCCGTACAGGCCGAGCGCCGGCATCCAGACGAATTTGCGGAGGTCCCAGCTGGTCTTCGCGAAGTCCTGGTCGGCGAATCGCCGACCGGCCTCGAGGACGCCCACGCGGTAGCCCTTCTCGGTGAGGCGGAGGGCGGTGACGGACCCGCCGAAGCCGGATCCGATCACCAGGACGTCGTAATCGGTACCGGACTTCGACGGCTTCTGCGGTGCGGCTGAGCTGGACATGGCGTCTCCTTCGGTCCTCCTCGACGGGGCGGTCGCCGAGGTGACATGAATCACTGTCATGTTCCATTTGATTACACTTATGCCGGTTCTGTCAACCATGCGGACAATCGTCGGCAACATGTACGCTGGGTGCATGAGCGCTCCCGCGAGCTTCCAGACCGAGGTCAAGCAGCTGCTGCGCGACCGCGCGCTCGATGCGGCCCGCGCGCTGGTCGTCGACCAGGGCTGGGACGCCGTGAACATGTCGCTCATCGCCAAGCGCGTGGGCGTGAGCCGCACCGCGCTGTACAAGGAGCTCGGCGCCAAACAGGACCTGGCCACGGCGCTGGTCCAGCGCGATGCGGACCGTTACCTCGACGCGGTGACGGCCGCGATCACGACCGCCGAGACGACCGTCGCGGGCCTCGGCGCGGGGGCCCGGGCCGCGCTCGTGCACGGAGCCGACAACACACTGCTCAAGTCGATCCTGGCCGGCGTCCCCGGCGCGGGCGCGGAGCTGCTGCCGCTGCTCACCACCGACCCGGAGCCGGTGCTCGGGCGGGCCATCGGCGCGGTGCGCGCGGCGCTCGACGCCCGGCCGGACGGTGCCGCCGTCGACGATGCGACGGTCGAGGTGTTCGTGCGGCTCACCGTGAGCCACCTGCTGGCGCCGCGCGGCACCGTCGACGAGGCGGCGGCGCAGATCGAGCGCACGGCCGCCGCCCTCATCGGCTGAGGATCAGCTCCCGGACCGGGCGGCGAGCAGCGGCTCGAGGGCCGCGCGCAGCGCGTAGTCGTTGCGCGCCCACGCCTGGACGGTCGAGCCGTCGGCGAGCTGGATGCCCATGCCGTAGCGGCGCCGCGGCACGGTGCTCAGCCGCCCCATGGCGCGCGCCGAGGACCACGCCGGGAAGTCCTCCGGCTTGGCCTTGCGCGGGTGGTCGGGGGACTTCCCCGGCAGGATCCGCGCGATGTCGGCGACGGGGATCGTCTCCTCGCCGCAGCGCAGTTCCTCGGGGGTGATCGCCATCGAGACGTGGGTGCGCCCCGCGGTCACCTGCAGCCACACGAAGCCCTGCGTGGCGAGGCCCAGCAGCAGCCAGATCCACCACTCCGAGGTGCGGCCGGCGAGCAGCCACTGGGTGAGGATCATCGCCACCGTCGCCAGGGGCACGATCAGCAGCCAGACGCGCGACAGCCCCCGCTCGGCGTAGAGCGGGGACGCGGGCGCGGTCACCGGCGGGCCGCCGTGGAGCCCGGCTTGAAGTACTCGAGCGCGTCGCGGCTGTTGGCCGCGATCATGGCCCCCACCACGGCGATCGCCGCGAGGATGGCCGGGACGGCGACCGCGCCGTTCCCGGAGAAGAACGCGAGCACGCCCTGCACCAGGACGAACGCGGCGACGAACTGGAGCACGAGCCGCGCCCAGCTCTGCCCGCGCCACAGGAAGTAGACCAGGCCTGCCGCCACGGCGACGCCGACGACCACCATGACGATGGCGAGCACGAAGGTCGTGGTGTCGTACTGCTCGAAGGTCTTGTACTGCTCGCGGGAGGTGCGGGCGATGATGCCGTCGCCCTCGCGCATCCGGTCGAACTGCTCGCGCAGCTCGTCGGAGCCGCGGGTCGAGATCGCCTGCGCGACGCGGGAGATCGCCGAGGCGATGATGACGAAGATCCACAGCTGCACGGAGAGCTTCACGTCGTCGGGCCGGGGGCCGCGCTGGGGCTTCGGGACGGGCGGCGGCGCCGGCCACGTGGGCGGCTGCGGGCCGGGGCCGGGCCAGACGGGGCCCTGGTGGTGGAACTGTCCGGTCACCACTGCCCCCGGTTCAGCCATCCCGCGGCCTCGGTGGCCCAGTAGGTCAGCACGATGTCGGCGCCGGCGCGGCGGATCGACAGCAGCGACTCGCGGATCGCGGCGTCGCGGTCGATCCAGCCGTTCTGGGCGGCGGCGGTGATCATCGCGTACTCACCCGAGATCTGGTACGCCCCCACGGGAACCGGCGACGCGGCGGCCACGTCGGCGAGCACGTCGAGGTAGCTCATGGCGGGCTTGACCATCACGATGTCGGCCCCCTCGGCGAGGTCCAGCTCGAGCTCGCGCAGCGCCTCGCGACGGTTCGCCGAATCCTGCTGGTACGTCCGCCGATCGCCCTGAAGCGACGAGCCGACGGCCTCGCGGAACGGGCCGTAGAACGGCGACGCGTACTTCGCGGTGTACGCGAACAACGAGACGTCCTGGTGCACAGCGGCATCCAGCGCGGAACGCAGCACCCCGATCTGGCCGTCCATCATCCCCGACGGTCCCAGCATGTGCGCCCCGGCGTCGGCCTGCGCGACGCCCATGAGGGCGTACCGCTCCAGGGTGGCGTCGTTGTCGACGCGCCCGGCACCGTCGAGCACGCCGCAGTGCCCGTGCGAGGTGAACTCGTCCAGGCACGTGTCGGCCATGATCACGATGTCGTCGCCCAGGTCGTCCCGCAGGGCACGCAGGCCGCGGTTGAGCACCCCGTCGGGGTTCCACGAGGCGCTGCCCTCGGCGTCCTTGTCGGCGTCGTCGGGGACGCCGAACAGCATGATCCCGCCGACGCCCTCGCGGACGGCCTCCTCGGCCGCGGCGCGCAGCGAATCGGGCGTGTGCTGGACGACGCCCGGCATCGACGAGATCGGCAGCGGCGCGTCGATCCCGTCGCGCACGAACATCGGCAGCACGAGCTGCCGCGGCTCCACCGACACCTCGGCGACGAGCCGCCGGACGGCGGGCGTGGTGCGCAGCCGGCGGGGCCGCACGTGGGGAAAGGTCATGCCTCCCAGCCTACGTAAGCGTCAGGACCGCGAGCGGCGCGGCTTCTTCCGCGGCGGCGGCAGGGCGCCCTCCGCGCGGAGCCGGGACGCGTGCGCCGCCAGGGCCTCGACGAGGTCCTCCACCGACGCGGTCTCCGGCTGCACGTCCACCCGCAGGCCGAACTCGATCGCGGTCTCGGCCGTCTTCGGGCCGATGCACGCGACGATGGTGCGGGCGTGCGGCTTGCCGGCGATGCCGACCAGGTTGCGCACCGTCGAGCTGGAGGTGAAGCAGACCGCGTCGAAGTCGCCGGACTTGATCATCTCGCGGGTCGAGGCGGGCGGCGGCGCGGCGCGCACCGTGCGGTACGCGGTCACGTCGTCGATCTCCCAGCCCCGGTCGCGCAGGCCCTCGGCGAGGGTCTCGGTGGCGATGTCGGCGCGCGGCAGCAGGACCCGGTTGACCGGGTCGAAGACGTCGTCGAAGGGCGGGAAGACCTCGAGCATGCCCAGGCTGGACTGCTCGCCCGTCGGGATCAGCTCGGGCTCGATGCCGAAGGCGCGGACCTTGGCGGCCGTCTGCTCGCCGACGCAGGCGATCTTCACGCCGGAGAAGGCGCGGGCGTCCAGGCCGAACTCGATGAACTTCTCCCACACGGCGCGCACGGCGTTCGTCGAGGTGAAGACCACCCACTGGTAGCGGCCGTCGACGAGGCCCTTGACCGCGCGCTCCATCTGCGCGGGGCTGCGCGGCGGCTCGACGGCGATGGTCGGGACCTCCATCGGGATGGATCCGTGGGCGCGCAGCCGGTTCGACATCTCGGCGGCCTGGTCCTTGGTGCGGGGCACGAGCACGGTCCAGCCGTACAGCGCGCGCGACTCCCACCAGGAGAGCTTGTTCCGCTGGCCCACGACCTTGCCGACGGTGACCACGAGCGGGCCGGGCAGGCCCGCGCCGGCCTCGTTCAGCGTGGCGAGGGTGGCCTCGACGGTCTTCTGCTTGCAGGTGGAGCCCTGCGCGGTGACGGCGACCGGGGTCTGCGGCGCGAGGCCGTTCTCGACCAGCGCGGAGGCGGTGTCGGCGAGGTGCTCGGCGGTCGCGCTCAGCACCAGGGGCGACGGGGCCGCGGCCAGCGCCGCCCAGTCGACCTCACCGCGCACGTCGGCCTCGGTGTGCGCCGAGCCCAGCGCCATGCCGGCGTAGGTGGGGACGGCCGTCGCGGGCGCGAGGCCCGGGACGATCTCGAAGGCGATCTGGGTGCGGGCGACGGCGTTGACCTCGGCCAGCACCGCGTCCGAGGACAGCGGGTCGCCGGCGACGAGGCGCACGACGTCCTCGCCGTGGCGGGCCTGCGCCAGCAGGGTCTTGGCGACCTCGGCGGGCTCGCCCAGTGCGGGCACGACGGTGGCGGGGTTGCGCACGGCGGGCTCGCCCTTGCGGCCCTTCGCGGCGGCCGTGTCGGCGGCGTCGTCACCGGTCTCGACGGGCTCGGCCGGCAGCGCGGTGCCCACCATGTCGAGCACGGTCTGCGGAACGTCGGGGTCGGTGTAGACCGTCCGGGCGCCCGCGATACTCTGCTCTGCACGCAGGGTCAGCAGTCCCGGATCGCCCGGGCCGGATCCCACGAAGGTGATGCGGCCCGGTGCCACCGCCCGGCCCCGGGCGGGCTTGTTCGTCTTCGCGGCGACGCGGGTGGACACCGTGTCGGTGTCGGCTGCCGTGTCGGCCTTCGCGGACTGTGCAGTGCGGCTCATGTATCGGCTCCCAGTAGTTGCGGGTGCTACGCGAGCAGGTCGCGTGCGCCCAGGTCGAGCAGCTCCCGTGCCAGCGCGATGCCCAGCGCGCCGGCTTCGCCCACCGGACCGACCACAGAGGCGCGGACCGAGTCGGAGCCGTCCGCTGCGAGCGCGATGCCACGCAGCGACAGCTCCTCGAAGATCCGACCGTCGTCGTCGAGGGACTCGACGACTTCCGCGATCGCACCGACGGGCGCGGTACACCCGGCCTCCAACTCGGCGAGGAGGGCACGCTCGGCGGTGACCGCCGCACGCGTGACCGGATCGTCCAGGCCGGAGAGCACGGAATGCAGTTCCGCATCGTCGCGTCGGCACTCCACCGCGAGTGCGCCCTGAGCAGGCGCCGGCAGCATCTGCACCGGATCCAGCGCCTCCGTCACCTCGTTGTGGCGACCGATCCGCTTGAGTCCGGCGAGGGCGACCACGATCGCGTCGAGTTCGCCGTCCGCTACTTTGCGTAACCGAGAGTCAAGGTTGCCTCGTAGGGGGCGGATTTCCAAACCCAGACCCAGTGCGGTAAGCTGGCTGGCTCGTCGCGGGCTGGAGGTACCGATCACGGACCCCGCCGGCAGCTCCCCCAGCACCAGGCCGTCGCGCGCCACGAGGGCGTCGCGCGAGTCCTCACGGGGCGGCACGGCGGGCATCGAGAGCCGGTCGTCGGGCGCGGTCGGCAGGTCCTTGTAGGAGTGCACGGCCACGTCGACCTCGCGGTTCGCGAGCGCGTCGCGCAGCGCGGAGGTGAAGACGCCGACGCCGATCTTCTCGACCGGCTCGGAGCTCAGGTCGCCCGGCGTCTGCACGATGACGAGCTCGGCGGGATGCCCGGCGGCGATCAGGGCGTCGCGCACGGTGCCGGCCTGCGTGGTCGCCAGCAGCGAGCCGCGCGTGCCGATGCGAATGGGCTGCGGAACGGTGGGGTCAGACACTTCGGTCGTCGGATCCTTCGGTCGCGGAGACGGCGCCCGTGGCGCCCGGCTTGAGTTCGAAGAGCTCGCGCAGCGCCTCCGCGTAGGAGTCGCCGCCCGGGGTGGCGGCCAGTTGCTTGACGCGCACCGTCGGGGCGTGCAGGAGCTTGTCGACGACGCGGCGCACCGTCTGCGCCACCTCGTCACGGTCCGTGCCCTCCAGGCTCGGGAGGCGCGAATCCAGCCGCAGCAGTTCGGCTTCCACCACCTCGGCGGCGCGCCGGCGCAGGGCCGTCACCGTCGGGGTGACCTCGGCCGAGCGCTGCGCGGAGAGGTACTCGGCGAGCTCGTCGGAGACGATGCCGCGGGCCTTCTCGGCGTCCTCCTCCGCGGCCTGCGTGCCCGGCTCGCGGGAGAGGGCGTCGATGTCGATGACGGCCACGCCCGGCAGCCCGGCGACGGCCGGGTCGACGTCCCGGGGCAGGCCGAGGTCGCACACCACGAGATCGGTGTCGACGGTGCGCTGCGCCAGCGCCGAGTGCACGTCGGCGAGGCTCACGACGCTGCCGACGGCGCCGGTGCAGGCGATGAGCACGTCGGCGTCGGCGAGGGCGACGACGAGGTCGTCCATGCCCACACCGCGGGCTGCGGTCACGCCACCGTCGAGGGCCGCCTGCGCGAGGCGATCAGCCTTGTCCGGGGTGCGGTTGGCGACGGTCACGTCGACGGCGCCGGCGCGGGCCAGGTGGGCGACGCCGAGGCCGCCCATGGCGCCCGCGCCCACGACGACGGCGCGCCGCAGCGAGCCGCCCTGCGCGCCGAGGATGGCCTGCGCGCGGTCGAGGGCGACGGAGACGACGGAAGCGCCGGCCTTGTCGATGCCGGTGTCGGTGTGCACGCGCTTGCCGACGTGCAGGGCGCGCTGCGCGAGATCGTGGACCACGCGGCCGGCGACCTGGTGCTCGTCGGAGGCGGCGTAGGCGCCGCGGATCTGGCCGAGGATCTGCTGTTCGCCGACGACCATCGAGTCGAGGCCGCTCGCGACGGAGAAGAGGTGCTGGACGGCGGCCTCGGAGTAGCGCACGAAGGCGTGCTTGCTGAGCTCGTTGATGGTGAGGCCGGATCGGGCGCTCAGGACGTCGGAGACGGCTTCCAGGGCGGGGTGGAAGGCCTCGACGACGGCGTAGATCTCGACGCGATTGCAGGTGGTGACGACCATGACCTCGTCGATGTGGGGCGACTCCATGAGCTGCGCCAACACCTTGGGACGATCGGTCTCGGTGATCGCCAGTTTCTCGAGGACCGACACCGGCGCGCTGCGGTGCGACGCGCCGAACAGCAGAACCGACACCCTCGCTGCTCCTTCGAAGATCTTGACGGGTGAACTACAGTCCGTAGTTTCCCGTTAAGGCACGGTACCCCGCATCCCCTGAAATGGGAAAACGCGCACAGCCTCACCTCACCCGTGCAGGTGACGGCAGGTCACCCGCGAGGGTCGTTCAGCCCAGGATATCCGCCCGCAGCTGCGGAATGTCCGCTTCGAGCAGCCGCGGACCACTCAGGGGCCGAGTTCCGCGCGCAGCCCTGCGGCGTCCACGTCCCAATAGCTGTGCATGGCGCCGTCGAGCAGGACCACCGGCAGCATGTCGCCGTACTCGCCGCGGTACTCGGTGTTGCCGGGCGCGTCGACGTCCAGTTGCCGGTAGTCGACGGGGCGGTCGGCGGCGCGGAGTTCGACGACGAGCGCGGTGAGCTCGTCGTGGGCGCGGGCGCACATCCCGCATCCCTCCCTGGTGAGCAGCGTGATCACGGACATGTGCCGAGTGTCCCACCCCGAGCGCGGCGCGCGCCGCTAAGGTTGAGGGGAGATCACGCACGTGGATCACGCGAGTGGGGAGGTGCCCTTGTCCGACCAGGCCAGCGCCGACGAACAACGGCAGAGCGCGGCGGGCGAGGCGAGCGCCGACGCCGCCCATTCGCTGCTGCTCGAGAAGGAGGGCCGCGAGGACGGCCAGGTGCCGCCGGACCTCACCGCGGCCGCCTTCTTCGACGTCGACAACACGATGGTGCAGGGCGCCTCGATCGTGCACTTCGCCCGCGGCCTCGCCGCGCGCAACTACTTCTCCTACTCCGACCTGGCCTCGGCCGTGTGGGCGCAGGCCAAGTTCCGGCTCACGGGCAAGGAGAACAGCGAGGACGTCGCCGCCGGGCGCGAGAAGGCGCTGTCCTTCATCGCCGGCCGCTCCACCGAGGAGCTCAAGGCCGTCGGCGAGGAGATCTACGACGAGATCATCGCCGACAAGATCTGGCCCGGCACCCGCGCGCTGGCGCAGATGCACCTCGACGCCGGCCAGCAGGTGTGGCTGGTGACGGCCACCCCCGTCGAGCTCGCGCAGACCATCGCCGACCGGCTCGGCCTCACCGGCGCCCTCGGCACCGTCGCGGAGTCGCAGGACGGGGTGTTCACCGGCAAGCTCGTCGGCGACATCCTGCACGGCCTGGGCAAGGCGCACGCCGTCCGGTCGCTGGCGATCCGCGAGGGCCTGAATCTCAAGCGCTGCACCGCCTACAGCGACTCCCACAACGACGTGCCGATGCTCTCCCTGGTGGGCACCGCCGTCGCCATCAACCCCGACTCCGACCTGCGCGACGTCGCGCGGGTGCGGGGCTGGGAGATCCGCGACTACCGCACCGGCCGCAAGGCCGCCAAGATCGGCGTCCCCACCGCCATCGGTGTGGGCGTCGCCGTCGGCGGCGCCGCCGCGCTGATCAAGCACTTCAGCGACGACTGATCCCTCGAGTTCGACGGTGCCTCCCCTGGCCGTCGACCTCCGCACCGGGGCGGACCGCGGTCCACAGTTCGGTTCTGCTTCTTCATAGCGTTGCAACGTTATGAAGAGTCAGGACCGATAGCGGGAGGCTCCGTCGAGCAGCAGACCGAAGGGCCCGAGTGCATCGTGCAGCTTGTTCCGGAGGCGGTCCGGCTCCTTGCAGGCATCCCAGTCCCAATGCGTCGGGTACAACTTCCGGCCCATCAGCAGAGTGTCGCGCTGGATCCGCTCCTCCGACGTGAAGCCCTTCTTCTGCTTCCCCTTGCCGTCGAACTCGCCGACCACGCGCTCCGCCCACAGGAAATCGACGCGCGCCTCGAGAGCACCCGCCTCGTTGAAGAACTCCCGCTGCAACTCGGGGCGTGGGATCTCGGGCCACTTGAGCATCAGCGCGCGACTGCGGGACTCGCCGACCGACTCCGACAGCGGCGACGCCTCCTCCACCGCTGCGAGCAGATTCGCCATACCTCGCCGTCGACCGAGCCTGCCGATCGCCGCCTGCAGTTCGTCCCTAGTGACGCCCATCCGCAGGGCCGCGTCCAGCGCGCACACCGCACGCACGAAGTCGCCCGCCAGCGCGAGATCGAGCGCCGTCCGCGCGATCGACGTGACCGTCACCCCGTCGACCACGACGACGTCCTCCGCGTCGAGTCGCCGGACATGCAGTCTGCGCCGCCCCCGCTTCGTTCCACCTCGCACACCATCGCACGTGAAATCGACTGTCTGCCAATCGGAATTGAGAATCATCATTCCGAGAACCACAGCCGCGGCCGCATGGCTCAGCACCACCGACTCCCCTGACCGCTGCGCCGCGGCCAGCGCGCTGATCCGCAGTTCCTCCCAGGGCGGCAACCTCGCACCCAGGTGATAGGAACCACGCCATACCCGAGTCATCTGGTTCTTCTGTCGCCACGCGCGGATCTGCCGATCCGTCGCACCCACGACGAGCAACTCGTCGCGATGCCGGAACTCGACCGGCTTGTCCTCCGTCATGTACACCCCCGTCGGCGCCCCCACGCCGTTCGATGCATTCTCGCTCACGCACGGGATTCCCGTCGCCGTTCGCGACGTCACGCCCTCCCGCTATCGGTCCTGCTTCTTCATAACGTTGCAACGTTATGAAGAAGCAGAATCGATCTGTGGACCGCGGTCCGCGCCGGGAGGGGCGGCACCGTCGGACCTAGAAGTCCTGGAAGATGTTCTTCCGGCGCGCGAGGATGCGGTAGAGCGACTGCTGGATGGTCTCGCGAACGTTGTCGGTGAGCTCGAAGACCACCATGGGATCGTCGGCGTCGGCCTCGGTGAAGCGGTCCGTGGCGATGGGCTCGCCGAACTCGATGTGCCACTTCGACGGCAGCGGCACCATGCCCAGCGGGCCGAGCCACGGGAACAGCGGCGTGATCGGCGCGTAGGGCAGGCCGAGCAGCCGCGCGACGGGCTTGACGTCGGCGAGCATCGGGTACGTCTCCTCGGCACCCACGATGGACACCGGGATGATCGGGACCTGCGCGCGGATCGCGGCGGTCACGAAGCCGCCGCGGCCGAAGCGCTGCAGCTTGTACCGGTCGCGGTAGAGCTTGCCGATTCCCTTGAAGCCCTCGGGCCACACGGCGACGAGCTCGCCGCGGGTGAGCAGCGCCTCGGCGTCCGCGTTGCAGGCGACGGTGGCGCCCATCTTGCGGGCGACCTCGCCGATGACCGGGTACTCGAAGGCCAGGTCGGCGGCGAGCAGGCGCAGGTGCCGCTGGTCGGGGTGGTTGTCGTGCACCGCGACGGCCGACATCAGCCCGTCGAGCGGGATCACGCCTGAGTGGTTCGCCACGAGCAGGGCGCCGCCCTCGCGGGGCAGGTTGTCGGCGCCGGTGGTGTCCACGCGGAACCACTTGTCGTAGACGGGCCGCAGCGCCGGCAGGAAGAGCGCGTCGGTCAGGTGCGGATCGAAGCCGAAGGGATCGATGTCGTAGTCGCCGGTGAGCCGCTCACGGACGAAGGCGGCACCGTCGACCACCGATTCCGCGGCGCGCTCGCGCCAGCCCGGCCCGGGCTCGCCCGGCTGCGCGGCGGCGATGTAGTCGGGGTTGAGGGCGTGCACCGTGGCCTCGCGACGCGGCGCCGACGGTGCCGGGGTGCCGGTGAGCGCGGACGGGTGCCGCTGCTGCGCGCGCTCGCGCCCCTCGGTGCGAGCGGTGTCGATGGACACGGGCAGCTGCAGCACCTTCGCGTGCTGTGAGCCTGAAGCGTTGGTCATGTGTCTACCGTCCAGCCGTGCCGTACTCGGAGTCGATTCCCGCGAACCGTCGTGCCAGCGAGGCGACCCGCTGCTCGACGCTCAGAAAAGAATCCACACCGATTGTAGGTTCTGTGCGCCCGTGGCGTGCGGCGTCTTCCATCGCCTGCCGCGTGGTGAAGCGCGGCTCGAAGCCGAGTTCCCTGCGCATGCGCGTCGTGTCGAAGGCGTTGCCGAAGCTGAGGTAGGCGAGCTGCACCTTGTCCGTGTGGCCGCGGCCGCGGCCCCGGATCGCGGCGACGGCGGGCCCGAAGGCGGGCTTGACCACCGGCAGCGGGACCCGGCCGGACAGCCTGATGGCCTGCGACATGGAGATCGCACCGTCGCCGGCGATGTTGTACGTGCCCGGCTTCCCGGCCACCACGGCGTGCTCCAGCGCGCCCAGGGCGTCGTCCTGATGCAGCAGCTGCAGACGGGCGTCGCGGCCGATGATCGACGGCACGAGGGGCCGCTCGAAGAGCGAGCCGAGCAGGGTCTCGATGTTGGGTCCGAGGATGGGCGCGAGGCGCAGCACCGTGAGGTCGATGTCCGTGCGGCGGCGGGCCATACTGCGGGCGTAGGCCTCGGCGTCGAGCAGGTCGCGCGGGTGGCCGCTGGCCGCGGCGCCGCCGACCAGGTCCTCGGTGATCAGCGCGGGGTTGCGCGACCGGGAGCCGTAGACCTGCGTCGCCGAGCGCATGATCACGCGCTTGACCGTCTCCGACTTCTGGCACGCGGCGAAGACCCGCATGGAGCCGAAGACGATCGCGTCCTTGGTGGACCCGGACGGGAAGTGGTTGTCGGTGACCGAGGTGGAGCAGTGCACCACCGTGTCGACCTCGTTGGTCGCCATGATCTTGCCGAAGATGTGGCTGCGGTAGTCGACGCGGATGAACTCCGCGGGCTCCATCCGCCGGTGCATCGCCTTGGTCGGCGGCACGGCGTCGACACCGATCACGCGCTCGATGTCGGGACGCTGCGCGAGCCGGCGCACGAGGTAGCCGCCCACGAACGTGGACGCGCCCGTCACCATGACGACGCGCGGCGCAGTGACGACCGACTCACTCATTACTGAAGGGTAACCGGAAACACGAAAGCCCGCCCAGATCCTGGGCGGGCTCTCATGAAAGTGTGACCAGAAGGCCTACTTGCCGAGCTTCCTACGCTGCACCCGAGTGCGGCGGAGCAGCTTGCGGTGCTTCTTCTTCGACATGCGCTTGCGGCGCTTCTTGATCACTGAACCCATGGGTTCCTCACGTCTCTCTATCGAATTGCCATGTTCGGTGCGCGGCGGCCGGGTACGAGTGAGCCCCCGCGTCCACGCAGCAGGCTTCTACTTTACCCGTCGCGGCGGCCCAGGCGAAATCCGCCCGTACCCGCCGCTCCTGCCGACACTCTGCGACGGGGCTTTAGCCCGCGTCGAAGAACGAGGTCTGCAGGTAGTCGTGGACGGCCTTCTCGTGGACCCGGAACGACCGGCCCACGCGCACCGCGGGGAGCTCCCCGTTGTGCACCAGGCGGTAGACCGTCATCTTCGACACCCGCATGAGGGTGGCGACCTCGGCCACCGTCAGGAACGACGAGCCGGCTGCCTGGGGAGCCTGGGCTCCGGCACCGATCTCAGCGGGCTTGGTGTTCTTGTTTGCAGACGCCATGTAATCCCTAACCTCCGGCACATGTCGCGCCGCCGGCTTCCCCTCCGGCGGACCTGACACGCACGTGCTTCGAGCAGCTTAGCGGTACCAATGGGAATAATGCGACGGGAGTGAGCTAACCGAACCTTCTAGGCGAGACGCCCGAGCTCGGCCGATCGCTCCGCGCAGGCCCGCGTCGCCGCGTAAAACGCAGGTCGGAGGCCATTTTTCTCCAGCTCGCGGATCGCGGCGGCCGTCGTACCGCCCGGAGAAGTCACCGCCGCCCGGAGCTCGACGGGCGACGTGGAAGTCTCAACCATTAGTGCACCCGCGCCCGCGATCGTGTGCGTCGCGAGGGTCGTCGCCTGGTCCCGGGTGAGCCCCAGATCCACGCCCGCGTCGATCATCGCCTCCGCCACGAGGAAGGCGTACGCGGGTCCGGAGCCGGACAGCGCGGTGAGCGCGTCGAGCTTCGCCTCGGGCACGACGAGGGTCTTCCCCACCGCCTCCATGACCTCGCGCACCAGCGTCACGTGCGCCTCCGTCGCCTCGCGGCCGCCGGAGATCCCGCTCATCGACCGGCCGACGAGCATCGCCGTGTTCGGCATGACCCGCACGACGGGGGTCCCGGCGGGAAGGGCCGCCTCGTAGACGGTCGTCGGGACACCCGCGGCCACCGAGGCCACGACGGCGCCGGGGCGCAGCGCGGAGGCCACGTCGGGCAGGATCGCGGTCACCACGTCGGGCTTGACGGCGATCACCACGAGGTCCGCCCCGTCGACCGCCTCTGCGACGGTGGTCACCGTCGACACCCCGTAGCGCTCGGTGAGCTCGCCGCCGCGGCCCGCGTGGGGCTCGGCGACCGTGAGTGCCGCGGGCGCGTGCCCGGCGGCGATGAGGCCACCCAGCAGGGCCTCGCCGATCCGCCCGCCGCCGATCAGCGCGATACGACCATCCATGTCAGTTCTCCTCTTCCGGGACGTCAGTTCTTCTCGGGCTCGGGGGTCCGGGGGCCGCGGGGCATCATCGCCAGCTGGCGGGACGTCGCGACGACGTGCCCGGACTCGTCGACCAGGACGTGGTCCTCCTCGAACCACCGCTGCCCGACGACGGGCGCGGACGCCCGGAACCGCAGCCAGCCGTTCACGGGCTCGCGCCGGACGGACGCGGTCAGCGTGATGGTCGGCGCCCAGCCGATGCCGCCGAGGTTGGCGACCACGGGCAGCGAGATGTCGGTGGCGAGCAGGGCGAACAGCCCCGAGAGCGGCTCCTCGCGCAGCCGCACCCAGCCGCGGGTCTCGGCGGGGCCGGTGCGGCCCTCGATCACCGGCAGGGTCGAGGCGTCGTAGTGCACCTCGGCGACGCGGCCGACCTTGAAGATCTTGGCGGCGGGGTGCTCGGGGTCCCAGGCCAGCGCGTCGGCGGGCGGGGTCGGCGGCATCGCGTCGATCGGGAGGGGCTCGGCGTAGCGCTCGTCGCCCTCGTCGCGCCGCGCGAGGGTCACGGCCGCCTGCACGTAGACGCGGTCGCCCTGCACGGCCTCGACGTTCACGAACGAGGTGGTGCGGCCGCGCTTGCGCACGTCGGTCCGCAGCTCGACGTGCCCCGGGTCGGGCGCGCCGAGGTACTCGGCGGAGATCACCACGGGCGTGACCTCGGGGTCTCCCCCGTCGTCGAGGTAGGCGGCCTGCGCCGCCGAGGCGATGACGGCGAGCAGCGCCCCGCCGTGCACCTTGTTGCCCACCGACCAGGTGGGATCGATGTCGGCGGTGTACCCGCCGGGGGCCTTCGCGACGGAGACGAGGTCCGCGAACAAAGCCATCTGTGCGCTCTCCTTACCGGGGTACCCGTGCGGGTACCCGACGTCAGGCTGCCGGATCGGCGCGCAGGTGCTCCCGCGCGAATTCCAGCGCCTCCGTGAGCATCGCACGGCGCTCCTCGGGGGTCTTCGCCGAGCCCGTCGCGATCTCGAGGATCACGTGCCCGTCGAAGCCGGACGCGGCGAGCCGGCGGCACACCTCGGCGGCCGGCTGGGTGCCGTGACCGGGCACGAGGTGCTCGTCGACGGCCGCGCCGAGGCCGTCCGTGAGGTGCAGGTGCCGCAGCCCGTCGCCCATCCGGTCCATCAGCTCGAGGGCGTCGACGCCCGCGGTGGCGGTGTGCGAGAGGTCCAGCGTGTAGTTCGCGTAGCCGACGTCCGTCGGGTCGATCGACGGGGCGAAGGCCGAGACCGCGGTGCCGGGGTGACCGCGTCGCTTGAGCCGCTCGACGGATTCGCCGCGGCGCCCGAAGAAGGCGTCGAGCCGCATCGGGAACATGTTCTCCACGGCGACGGCCACATCGCTGTCGTCCTCGAGCTCGCTGACGAGGTCGACGAAGTTCTCGGCGTAGCGCCGCTGCCACCGGAACGGCGGATGCACGACGACGGTGCTCGCGCCGAGGTCCTCCGCGGCCGTCACGGCGCGGCCGAGTTTCGCCATCGGATCGGGGCCCCACACGCGCTGGCTGATGAGCAGGCAGGGCGCGTGGACCGACAGCACGGGCACGTCGTAGCGCATGGACAGCCCGGCGACGTTCGCGATGTCCTGGCTGGCGCCCTCGTGCCAGACCATGAGCTCGACGCCGTCGTAGCCCGTCTCGGCGGCGTACCGAAAGGCGTCCTCGAGCTTCTCGGGATAGACCGAGGCCGTCGACAGTCCGACCGGTATCCCGCTCACGTCGCCGAGAGTACTCAGTTGGAGCCGAGCGCCATCAGCAGCGGGCCGAAGGTGATCACCAGGCCCACGAACAGGGCGAGCCCCAGGGTGAGGTAATCGGTGGTCTTGCGCAGGTAGTGCGTGAAGGTCACGATGCCGATGATCACGATGAACGCGAGCACGACGGTCAGCGCGATGGTCGGCCAGCCGCCGCCCCAGTTCCACAGCTTGAAGAAGCCGTAGAACAGGCCGGCGCCGGCCGCGAGGCCGAGCACCACCTCGGCGGCGAGCGCGGCCCAACCGCGTCCCTTGCCCGTCGCGGCGTCCTTCTCGTCGGCGTCCGCGTCGTCGTCGCCCGGCTTCGCGAGGAAGTCCGGGGTCTCCTCGGCGCGCGCGTCGTCGATCTGCTGGGCGCTGAGCGCCGCGGTGTCGGGCGCGACGGGCGCATCCAGGTCCACGTCCGGGGTCGGCACGGCGACGGGCTTCACGTCGACGGTGTCGTCGGCCTCGATCTCGGCGAACCGGGACTGGCGCTCGCGGACCTGGGCGGTGTTGAAGTCGGCGGTCGCCATGATCGGGGCCTCTGCCTGATCCCAGCGCGACCACGCGTAGTCGCGGCCGTCCTCCGCCTGGGGGGCGTCGGCCTGCGGGGCGTCGGTCTGCGCGGCATCGGCAGCCGGCGCACCGTCGGCCAGCGCGGCAGCGGGTTCCGCGGCCTGCTCGGCCACAGGCTCGGCGGCGGGCTCCTGCGGCGCCTCGGCCGCCCGGGAGCCACGGCCCCAGCGGAGCAGCCCACCGCGCCGGCCCTCGGGCTGCGCAGGCGTCTCGTCCACCGCCGGCGCCTCGGGCTCCTGCGGCGCGCTCTCCTGCGGTGCAGGAGTTTCGACGGGGCCGGGGGCGGCCACGGCGGCGGCGAGGAAGGAGGAGGTGATCGGCTCGTCGTCGTCCTGGTCGGCCTGCTCCGCCGGGGCGGCCTGGTCGGCCGGCTCGGGCGTGGCGGGCGCCGCGGGCTCGGGCTCGACGACCTCGGGGGTCACGACCTCGGGCTCGTACGCGGCCTGCTGCGCAGGAGCGGCCGGTGCGGGCTGAACCGCCTGCGCGGCGGGTGCCTCGGGCACGGCCGACACCTCGGGCTGCTCGGCCGGGGCCTCGGTGCCCGGTGCGGGCTGGTCGTCGCGGATGACGGGGATCTCACCGGTCAGCTCGGCGACGGTGATCGAGTTCTCGCCGCCGCGGTGGCGTCGGCGGCGTCCGCCCGCGGGTGCGGGTGGAGTGCCGCCCTCCCTGGCGAGCAGCTCCGCCAGCGAAATCCTTCGCTCCTCGCTCATGCACGTCACCGTCCTGTGGCTCGTCGGCCTCGTGGGCCCCGCGCGTGCCGGAAAGTTCACACCCGCCACTCACGCCCTGTGTGGTCTCAGAAGATTCTACTTGTACACCGTCGCGCAACCGTGGCGGCACACGCGGCGGTCCGTTATGTTACTTCGCGCCTTTAATGGGCTTTACCGCTGCTCTCCGGGGTGAAGCCCGCCTGGGTGTCCAGATAGCGGAGGATCACGCCCTCGCGCAGCGCCCACGGGCAGATGTCGAGCTCCTCGACCTTCATCGCCCGCATCGCGGCCTCGGCGACCAGCGCGCCGGCCACGATCTGGCCCGCGCGGTCGGAGCTCAGCCCGTCCAGCTCGCGGCGGTCGGACTCCGTCATCCGGCTGATGAAGGCGATCAGCTGGCTCAGCCCGCGCGCCGTGAGCGTGCGCTTGACGCGCGGCCCGGCGGAGGAGGGCGCCGCGCCCGTCAGGCGGGCGAGGGTGCGCATCGTCTTCGACGTGCCCGCCACCAGGTCGGGCGTGCCGACGGCCTGCAGTCGCGCGGCGGCGGGGGCGATCTCGGCGTCGAGCCAGTCGCGGAGCATGGCGACGCGGCGGCGCCCGGGCGGATCGTCGGGCAGCCACTCGCGGGTGATCCGGCCCGCGCCCAGCGGCAGCGAGAGCGCGACGTCCGGCTCCTCGTCGACGCCGTTGCTCATCTCGAGCGAGCCGCCGCCGATGTCGATGTTGAGCACGCGACCCACGCTCCAGCCGTACCAGCGGCGCACCGCCAGCGCGGTGAGGCGGGACTCGTCGGCGCCGGAGAGCACCTCGACGTCGACGCCCGTGGCCTGCTTGACGTGCGCGAGGACGGTGTCGGTGTTGCTGGCATCGCGGACCGCGGAGGTCGCGAAGGCCATCACCTCGGAGCAGCCGGAGCTGCGCGCGATCTTCGTGAACTCCTCGACGGATGCGACGAGCGCATCCTCGCCGGCCTGGCTGAGCCGACCGCTCGGCTCGATCTTCTCGGCGAGCCGCAACGTGGCCTTGGTCGAGCTCATCGGCGTCGGGTGCGCGCCCCAGTGGGCGTCGACCACGAGCAGGTGCACCGTATTGGACCCGATGTCGAGGACTCCCAATCTCACCCCGTCAATCTAGACCCGACTACGGTGGCCCCTGTGACCGACCTTCCGATGCCCGGCCTGCGGCGTCCCGTCCCGGAAGTCCCCCTGGACTTCCCGCGCGAGTGGCTGGAGTTCACCGACCCCGCGGATCCGAGCCATCTGATCGCGGCGGATCTGACCTGGCTGCTCTCGCACTGGACGTGCGTCTTCGGCACCGAGTCGTGCCACGGGATCGAGCCGGGCCGGGACACGGACGGCTGCTGCAGCCACGGGGCCTTCCTCTCCGACAACGACGACAAGAAGCGCCTGAAGAAGGCCGTCGCGAAGCTGACGGACGACGACTGGCAGTTCCGCAGCAAGGGATTGGGCAAGAAGGGCTATCTCGAGGAGGACGACCTCGACGACGAGCCCGCGCTGCGCACGCGCCGGTACGAGGGCGCGTGCATCTTCCTCAACCGGCCGGGCTTCCCTGGCGGCGAGGGCTGCGCCCTGCACGCCATGGCCCTGCGGACCGGGGTGGAGCCGCTCACCGTCAAGCCCGACGTCTGCTGGCAGCTGCCGGTCCGGCGCACTCAGGAGTGGGTCGAGCGGCCAGACGGCGAGCAGATCCTGCGCACGACGATCGGCGAGTACGACCGACGGGGTTGGGGCGCAGGCGGACTCGACCTGCAGTGGTACTGCTCCGGCTCCCCCGAGGCGCACGTCGGCGCGCAGCAGGTGTGGCAGAGCTACGCCCCCGAACTGACCGAGCTACTGGGCGAGGAGGCGTACGCCGCGCTGGCCCGCGAGTGCGAGGCGCGCCAGGGCAAGCTGGTCGCCGTGCACCCCGCCACCGCCGCGGCGACGGAGCGGCAGAACTTCGACATGAAGTACGTGGAGCTCTAGGCGATCTCGTCCAGGCCGTGCAGGTTCTTGGCGGTCGGGCTGGTGTCGACGGTGCCGGGGTCCGGATAGGTGCCCAGCACCCGGTCGGAGGTGCCCGCGGTGGTGACCGAGAACCAGTAGTGCTCGTTCTTGAAGTGGTGCAGACGGTGACTGCGCCAGACCGCCTTGTAGGCGCGGCCGCGCGGCTTGTAGTCGGTGTGGACGAGGTAGTGGGTCCACTCGTAGCCGAGCAGGAAGACCGCCTCGACCAGCATGAAGGTGAGCGTCGCGTGCACCGGGGCGCCGATCAGGGCGCCCACGCCGAGCGGCGCGGCGACACCCAGGCCGACGATCCCCCAGGGCAGCGCGCGGGTGGGGATGAACACGAGATCCACGTCGCGGGGCGCGGCGTGGTGCCGGCGATGGTCGCGCGCGAGCAGCGTGTCCACCGTGATCGGCCCGACGGTGCGCGGCCGCCAGTGCAGCACGAAGACGTGGATCACCCACTCCAGGAACGGGAACAGGGCCGCGAAGACGAGCGGCGCCCACAGGTCGGCGAGCCCTCCCCCGCCGACGGCGATGCGCGCTGCGACGGTGCCGGCCAGGAAGGCCAGGATCATCCACGGCGTGGGATGGCGCAGGAACTCGCGGCCGGCGTCGCCGAGTGAGAATCCGCGGCGGGCCGCGCGATCGGTCGTGGTCATGACTGCTCCATCCGGTCGAGGAATCCACCGAGCACGCCAGTGGCGCCGCCGAGGACGGCCAGCGCGGCCGTGCGGGCGGCGGTGGCGTCGCCGTCGAGGACGGCGGCGGTGAGCGCGCGGTAAAGATCCGCGGGCTCCGCGGCCGCGACGGCGTCGGCGAGCACGCCGAGCAGCGGCTCGTAGACGCGCCGCATGCCGTTGAAGATGAGGGTCATCGCGATCGAGTCGGCACCCCGCACGAGGTGCTCCCAATAGGCGAGGGCTGCGGCCTGCTGCTCCGCGCCGGAGCCGGCGCCCTCGATCGCGGCGAGCGCCGCGGTCAGCGGGCCGGCAAGCGCGTCGGCCGAGCGGGCGGCCGCCTTCTCGGCGATCCACGGCCCGAGGTACTCGCGGACCTCGAGGACGCTGCGGACCACGGACGGGTCGACGACGGCACCGTCGGGCGCGGCGACGAGCAGGTGCGGCAGCAGGTCCAGCCCGCCCGTGCGGGTGATGTCGTTGACGACGGCACCGTCGCCCTGCCGGACCTCGACGTGGCCCGACGTGGCGAGGCGGGCGATGGCCTCGCGGACGACGGGGCGAGAGACGCCGAGGACCTCCGCGAGCTTGCGCTCGCTGGGCAGCCGCGAGCCGACCGGCGCGGCACCACTGACCAGCTGGTTCAGCAGCTGCTCGTGCACCTCGTCGGCGGCGGACCGCTTCGTGACCGGGCTCAGTTCCATGCCGGAACCGTAGCGCCACCCGGTCCGGTGGTCAAGTGGTATTACCAGTGAATCGAAGGACCGTCGCGGAACGCGACGGTGATGCCGGGGCTAGGGCTCGAGCTTGTAGCCGAGGCCCCGGACGGTGACCAGGTGCTTCGGGTTGGCCGGGTCCGCCTCGATCTTGCTGCGCAGGCGCTTGACGTGCACGTCGAGCGTCTTGGTGTCGCCCACGTAGTCCGCGCCCCAGACGCGGTCGATGAGCTGCCCGCGAGTGAGCACGCGGCCGCTGTTGCGCAGCAGGTACTCGAGCAGGTCGAACTCCTTGAGCGGCAGGGTCACCGCGTCTCCCCCGACGGTCACGACGTGCCGCTCGACGTCCATCCGGACGGGACCGCCCTCGAGCACCCCGTCGTCGAGGCCGTCCGCGGCGGCGGTGTCGGCGCCGCGGCGCAGCACCGCGCGGATGCGGGCGATGAGCTCCCGTGCGGAGTAGGGCTTGGTGACGTAGTCGTCGGCGCCCAGCTCCAGGCCCACGACCTTGTCGATCTCGCTGTCGCGCGCGGTCACCATGATGACCGGCACGGACGAGCGGGCGCGCAGCTGCTTGCACACGTCGGTGCCGCTCATGCCGGGCAGCATCAGGTCGAGCAGGACGATGTCGGCGCCCGCGGAGTCGAAGTGCCGCAGTGCCTCGACCCCGTCGCCCACGACGGTGGTCTCGAACCCCTCCTTGCGGAGCAGGAACGCGAGAGGGTCGGCCAGCGATTCCTCGTCCTCGACGATCAGTACGTGTGTCACCGCAGTACATCCTCACTGTGGTCATCGCGCTCTGCAGGGTCCGGCCCGGACTCGACCGACGCCGGCAGCACCAGCGTGAAGGTCGAACCCATGCCCGGTTTGCTCCAGAGCCTAATGGTGCCGCCGTGGTTCGCGGCGACGTGTTTGACGATCGCGAGACCGAGTCCGGTCCCGCCCGTCATCCGGGACCGCGCCTTGTCGACGCGGAAGAAGCGCTCGAAGACGCGCTCCTGGTCTTCGGGGGCGATGCCGATGCCCCGGTCGGTGACCGCGATCTCGACCGACGCGGCACCGTCGGGCCCGGTGGCGGGCCGCAGGCGGCGGCTGATCGAGACCTGGGTGTTCTGCGGCGAGTAGGCGATCGCGTTGGAGATGAGGTTCGACAGCGCCGTCAGCAGCAGGGTGTCGTCGCCGCGGATCTCCAGGCCGGAGGGCTCGTCGACGATGAGCGAGATGTTGTTGGCCTCCGCGGAAACCTGGGCGCGGGCCACGGCTTCGCCGACCACGTCGTCGACCTCGACGCTGCCGAGGTCGGGCAGCTTCTCCGCGCCCTGCAGGCGGGAGAGCGCGATCAGCTCGTTGACCATGTTGCCCATGCGGGTGGACTCGACGAGGACGCGGGAGCCGAAGTGCCGCACCGCCTCCGGGTCATCGTCGGATTCGAGGAGCGCCTCGGCGAGCAGGCCGATCGCGCCGACGGGGGTCTTCAGCTCGTGCGAGACGTTCGCCACGAAGTCGCGCCGGGTGGCCTCCATGCGCTGATTCTCGGTGTCGTCGTCGGCGTAGACCACGGCGTACCGCTCGTCGGGTTCGGTCCCGACGATGAGGTCCACCCGGCAGCGCACCGCGATGCTCGCCCGGTCGGACCGGCGGGACACCGTCAGTTCGACGGTGCGCGGCGCCCCGGTCTCGAGCACCAGGGAGGCGGCCTGCCAGACGCGATCGTCGAGGAGTTGCTCGCGGACGAGGGAGAACTCCTCGGCGCGGGGATTGCAGGCGATGACGTCGCGGAAGCGGTCGACGACCACGAGGCCGGTGGGCGACTCGCGGATCACCGCGCGCTGCAACTCCGCGACCGTCATGCGGGTCGGACCGACGGGTTCGGCGGTGATCACCCGCTGCCGGACGCGCCGCGCGAGCCATCCGATGAGGGCGCCCGCCAGGGCGGACACCACACAGAGGGCCACAGTCACGCGGTCAGTGTACCCAGGTTCTCCGGCGATTCTTCACATCGGGAACGACTGGTGAACAACGGGTTACCGGTCGGCGGCCACCTCGACAACGGAGGCGTACTCGGGGTGCTTCGTCACGTAGTTCGCGACGTAGGAGCACACCGCGCGGGCCCTCTTGCCCGAGTCGACGACGTCGTCGAGCGCAGCCTTGGTGAGCACCGCCGCATAGCCGTTGCCGCCGTACTCGGCGTCGACCACGGTGTGAGTGAGCAGGCGCACCTCCACCTCGTCGACGTAGTCGAGGTAGCCCGCCTGCTCGCCATCGACGGTGAGCACGTAGCGCTCCTGTTCCGGGGAGTGGGTCACAGTCACGTCAGCCATGTGATCCAACCTATCCTCTGCGTGGCCCCGGAGGCTGAGGAGAAACTTAGGGGGCGGTACCGATTCGCTCGGTACCGCCCCCGTCGCCGATCGTGGGACTACTTGGCGCCCTGGTTGGCGACCGCGGCGGCGCCCGCGGCGGCGGCCTCTGGGTCCAGGTAGGTGCCGCCCGGGTTGGCGACGGCGCCGTCCTCGTTGAACGAGTAGGTCAGCGGGATGCCGGTGGGGATGTTCAGCGCCGCGATATCGGCGTCGGAGATCCCGTCGAGGTGCTTGACCAGCGCGCGCAGCGAGTTGCCGTGCGCGGCCACGAGCACCGTCTTCCCCTGGGCGACCTGCGGCTCGATGACAGCCTGGTAGTAGGGGATGAAGCGCTTGACCACGTCGAGCAGGCACTCGGTGAGCGGCACCTGCGGCAGGTGCGCGTACCGCGGGTCGCCGGTCTGGCTGTACTGGTCGTCCGCGTCGATCGCGGGCGGCGGGGTGTCGTAGCTGCGGCGCCACAGCATGAACTGCTCGTCGCCGTACTTGTCCTTGGTCTCGGCCTTGTTCAGGCCCTGCAGCGCGCCGTAGTGCCGCTCGTTGAGGCGCCAGTCGCGGACCACGGGGATCCAGTGCCGGTCGGCCGCGTTCAGCGCGATGTTCGCGGTGGTGATCGCGCGACGCAGCAGCGAGGTGTAGAGGATGTCGGGCAGCAGGCCGGCCTCCTTGAGCAGCTCGCCGCCGCGGGCGGCCTCGCCGCGCCCCTTCTCGGTCAGCGCCACGTCGACCCAGCCGGTGAACTGGTTGGACGCGTTCCACTCGCTCTCGCCGTGACGGAGCAGGATCAGGGTGCCGTAGGTCATGCGCCGTAGTTTAACGCCTGCCGGATCGGCCCACGCAGGTCCGCGAGGCTCTCGGCCTCGGTCTTCGCGGGCCCCAGCGACCGGGCGCCGTACAGCCGGTCGAAGAGCAGGCCCTCGAGCAGGCTGACCAAGTCGGCCGCCGCCCGGTCGGGGTCGACGGTGCCGAGCGCCGCGAACAGGCCCGTCGCGAGCGGCACCGAGAACAGGCAGGTGGCGAGGTCCGCCTCGAGCCCCTCGGCCTGCGCGTCCGGTGCCAGCGCGTAGCGGGCGAGCGAATCGCGCCGACGGTCCGTGAGCAGGTGGTGCAGCTGGCGCGCCGTCACGTCCGCCGCGGTGTCCCGGTCGACGGTGCGCGGCACGTCGGCGTCGAAGGCCGCCCGCGACCGCTGCCGGAGATGCTCGATCGCGGTGCGCAGCAGATCGGAGCGGGTGCGGCAGTAGTACGACGTCGATCCCTTCGGCAGCCCCAGCCGCTTGTCGACGGCGCCGTGCGTCACCGCCCGGTTGCCGCCCTCTGCCGCGAGGTCCAGCGCCGCCTCACCGATCGCGGTCCGCCGCTCGTCCACGGTTGCCCTCCATCCACTCGATCCTCTATAACAATAGAGCACTCTACTTTTATAGAGGGAGACGACATGGACGACCTGATCGGCACCGTCGACGACACCGCGCGCTGGGTCGCGCACCACCGGGCCATCGAATCGGCGCGCCCCGACGCGCTGTTCCACGACCCGTTCGCCGCGCGGCTCGCGGGCGCCGAGGGCGCGGCGATCGCGGAGGGCGCCGCCCCGGCCGCGGGCGGCGGCGACGGCTGGTACCTCACCGCCCGGACGGTGCTGGTCGACGAGGCGGTGGCCGCGTCGATCGCCGACGGCTGCGACACCGTCGTCAACCTGGGCGCGGGCCTCGACGCACGGCCGTACCGCCTCGACCTGCCCGCCGACCTCGAGTGGCTCGAGGTCGACCTCCCCGCGATCCTCGACCACAAGGCCGCGATCCTCGCGGCGGAGATGCCGCGATGCCGGCTGCGCCGGGTGCCGCTGGACCTGGCCTGCGACGGCCTCGCGGACCTCCTGGCCGGGCTCGCCGGCCGTCGGATCCTGGTCCTGTCCGAGGGGCTGGTCATGTACCTCTCCCCCGACGATGCCGACACCCTCGCCGACGCCCTGCTCGCCGCACCCGTGGACCACTGGTGCCTCGATCTCGGCTCTGCGGGTGTGGGATCGGTGATGGCGGAAAGGAACCGGGGCATCCTGCGGCACGCGCCGTGGCGCTTCCTCCCCGCGGACGGAGTCGCTCACTTCGAGGACCGAGGCTGGGCGGCCGACCGGATCGACTCGTTGTTCGTCGCCGCGGTGGAGCTAGGACGCCTGGACTCGCCGGAGGCGCACCGTCTGGCCGCGGGACCGCAACCGGACCCGCGCGCCCCTGGCGACGCACCATGGAGCGGCGTCGTGACGCTCTCCCCGGCTCGCTAGCGCGCGGTGTGCTTCTCCGCCCGCATTCGCTCGACCATGTGCGGGTAGTGCAGCTCGAACGCGGGGCGCTCGGAGCGGATGCGCGGCAGCTCGGTGAAGTTGTGCCGCGGCGGCGGGCAGCTGGTGGCCCACTCGAGGCTGTTGCCGAAGCCCCACGGGTCGTCGACCGTGACGACCTCGCCGTAGCGGTAGCTCGTGAAGACGTTCCACACGAAGGGCAGGACCGAGGCGCCCAGGATGAACGCGCCGACCGTCGAGATCTGGTTCAGCGTGGTGAAGCCGTCCGTGTCGAGGTAGTCGGCGTAGCGGCGCGGCATGCCCTCGGCGCCCAGCCAGTGCTGGACCAGGAAGGTGGTGTGGAAGCCGATGAAGGTGAGCCAGAAGTGCCAGCGGGCCAGTCGCTCGTTCAGCAGGCGTCCGGTGGCCTTGGGGAACCAGAAGTAGATGCCCGCGAACGCCGCGAAGACGATGGTGCCGAACAGCGTGTAGTGGAAGTGGGCGACCACGAAGTAGGTGTCTGAGACGTGGAAGTCGAGCGGCGGGGAGGCGAGGAGCACGCCGGTGAGGCCGCCGAAGAGGAAGGTCACGAGGAAGCCGATCGAGAACAGCATCGGCGACTCGAAGGTCATGTTCCCCTTCCACATCGTGCCGATCCAGTTGAAGAACTTCACGCCCGTCGGCACCGCGATCAGGAACGTCATGAAGCTGAAGAAGGGCAGCAATACCGCGCCGGTGGCGTACATGTGGTGCGCCCACACCGCCATCGAGATCGCCGCGATCGCGAGTGTCGCCATCACGAGGCCGCTGTAGCCGAAGATCGGCTTGCGGGTGAACACCGGGAAGATCTCGGAGACGATGCCGAAGAACGGCAGGGCCAGCACGTACACCTCCGGGTGACCGAAGAACCAGAACAGGTGCTGCCACAGGACCGCTCCGCCGTTCGCGGGGTCGAAGAGGTGGGCACCGAACTGCCGGTCCACCTCCAGCCCGACCAGTGCGGACGCCAACAACGGGAAGACCATCAGCGCGAGCACGCTCACCACGAACATGTTCCACGTGAAGATCGGCATCCGGAACATCGTCATCCCGGGCGCCCGCAGACAGAGGACTGTCGTGACCATGTTCACCGACGCGAGGATCGTCCCGAGCCCACCGACCGTGAGCCCCATCAACCACAGGTCGCCGCCGACGCCCGGGCTGTGCGCGGCATCGGAGAGCGGGGTGTACGCGGTCCAACCGAAGTCGGCCGCGCCGCCGGGGACCATGAAGCCCGCGGACGCGGTGAGGCCGCCGAACAGGTACAACCAGTAGCCGACGGCGTTGAGCCGGGGGAACGCGACATCGGGCGCGCCGATCTGCAGGGGCACGAGGTAGTTGGCGAAGCCGAACGCGATCGGGGTCGCGTAGAGCAGCAGCATCACGGTGCCGTGCATGGTGAACAGCTGATTGAACTGCTCCGTGGAGAGGAACTGCAGGCCGGGCTCCGCGAGCTCGCCCCGCATGACCAGGGCCATGAGGCCGCCCACGAAGAAGAACAGCATCGAGGTGACGATGTACATGACGCCGATCGTCTTGTGATCCGTGGTGACGACGACGTCGCGGATCCAGCCGCCGGCGGGCCTGCCGCGCGCGGGTTCGGGGCGCACGGCGCGAAGCCGCCGCTCGGGTGCCACGTCCGTGGCGGTCGTCTCGGTTCCACCGTCCATGGATCGATCGTCGGCCGCGGGAGCCCCCCGCGGCAGTGGCGGACGTCCCGACCGATGTCCCGGCGGCTCAGGACCAGGTGCGGCCGAAGCCGCGGGCGCTGACCCGTTCCGCCAGGACCTCCACGACCTCGTACTTGCCGTCGTCGATGAAGGGACGCAAGGAGAGCGCGTCCGTGACGGACAGGGCCGACGAGTCCGTGCGCACGCGTGCGGGCCCGCGCACGATGACGCTCCAGGCCTGGTCCCCGCCGACCTCGTCCACCTCGAAGGCCACCTCGCGCGCCACGACGGCCGAAGCGAGCTTGCTGCCCGGCCCGGTCCGGAACAGGACGTTGCAGCCCTCGCCGAGCACGTAATTCACGGGGAAGATCTCGGCATCTCCCCCGAGCGCGATCACGATGCGCCCGACGTCCTTGCGGCGCAGCAGCTCGATCGCCTCCGCACGATCGAGGACGGTGGTGCCGGCGGTGAAACGTTCCATGACTCGCTCCTGGGGTCGGGGCGGGCGGGTGCCCGCCGTCCCAACCTCACCCCGTCCGGCGGCGCGCCACCAGGGACCTTCGTCCGGCCGCACGTCCCGGGACCGCCGGGAGCGGAGGCCTCGCCTACTGCGAGTCCCGCCAGCGCAGCAGGGCTTCGATGATGGTGTAGTCGAAGCCGGGCGCGGAGAGCTCGGCGGTGAACTGCGTGGCCCCCTCGGCGACGAGCTGGTCGGCGAAGGCGAGGGCCTCGTCGGGGCCCGTGCCGCGCGGGATGGCGATGTTGTGCGCGATCTCCTTCGGGTCGCGGCCGATCTTCGCGCACGCCTCGGCGAGCACGGCCGACTTGTGCCGGTACGTCTCCAGGTCCACGAAGTAGTGCCACACCGACGCGTACTGCGCCACCAGCGGCAGCGTCTTCTTCTCGCCGCCGCCGCCGATGAGGATCGGGATATCGCGCGTCGGAGCGGGATTGAGCTTGGCCCACCGCTCGGTGATCCGCGGCAGCGCGGCGCCGAGGTCGTCAAGGCGCGAACCGGCGGTGCCGAACTCGTAGCCGTACTCGTCGTAGTCGCGCTGGAACCAGCCGGAGCCGATGCCCAGGATCAGACGCCCCTTCGAGATGTGGTCGACGGTGCGCGCCATGTCGGCGAGCAGGTCGGGGTTGCGGTAGCTGTTGCAGGTGACCAGCGCGCCGATCTCGATCCGCGAGGTCTGCTCCGCCCAGGCGGCGAGCATCGTCCAGCACTCGAGGTGCGTGCCGTCGGGGTCGCCGGAGAGCGGGAAGAAGTGGTCCCAGTTGTAGACGACGTCGACTCCCAGGTCCTCGAGCTTGGCGACGGCGTCGCGGAGCTGCTGGTACTCGGTGAAGTGCTGGGGCTGAAGTTGGACTCCGATGCGCATGGCATCGACGCTACTCAGCGCTCCGCGGACGCGCTGGCCGAACCGGGAAGGACCGCGACGACCAAGACGAACGCCGCGGCGATGCCCACCCCGACCGCGGCGGCGATGCCCGCCCAGCCGGCGGCGGCGAAGGCCAGCCCCGCCGCCGCGCCGACGACCGACGAGCCCGCGTAGTAGCAGAACAGATACCCCGACGAGGCCTCCGCGCGATGCTCCGTCGCGAGCAGCCCGACCCAGCCGCTCGCGACGCTGTGCGCCGCGAAGAAGCCGGCGGTGAAGACGACCATCCCCGCGAGCACGGCGGGCGTCGAATCCGGCAGCGTGAGCACCAGACCCGCGCCCATCGTCGCGATCGAGGTCAGGAGCACCCGGCGGCGGCCGATCCGGTCCGCGAGCCGGCCCGCCGCACCCGAGGAGACGGTGCCAGCGAGGTAGATGAGGAAGACCAGCCCGACGACGCCGGGCGCGAATGCGAAGGGCGCGGCCAGGAGCCGGAATCCGAGGAAGTTGTAGACGCTGACGAAGCCGCCCATCAGCAGGAAGGCGAGCACGAACAGCGTCGCGAGCTCCGGCCGGCGGAGGTGGCCGAGCATGCCGCGCACCGTCGTTCCCACCGAGACCGGCTTCGGCACGTGGAACCGCGACGCCGGCAGGGTGCGGATCATCACCACCGTGAGCACCGCCGCGGCGACGGCGAAGAGCTCCATGGCGCCGCGCCAGGCCATGACGTCGAGCCCCACCGCCGTGACGACGCGTCCGAGCAGCCCGCCGATCGTCGTGCCCGCGACGTAGCGGCCCATCGCCCCGCCGAGGTCGCGCCCGTCCACCTCCTCGGCCAAGTAGGCCATGGCGACGGCGGGCACGCCGGCGAGTGCGATCCCCTGCAGCGCACGGAGTCCCAGCAGCATCGGGAGCGTCGGGGCGAGCGGGATCAGGAGGCCCAGTATTACGGCCGCGACGGCCGACACCGTCATCACGCGGGTCCGGCCGAAGCGCTCGGACAGCGCGCTGACGGGGATGATCGCGAGCGCGAGCAGCCCGGTGGTGACGGAGACCGCGAGCGCGGAGACGGCCGGCGCCGAACCGAAGACCCGCGTCAGCTCGGGCAGCACGGCCTGGGTGGAGTACATCGAGCCGAAGGTCGTCAGGCCCGCCACGAACAGCGCCAGGGTGGTCCGACGGTACGCGGGGGTCCCGGCCCGGAGCGGCGCGGTCTCGGCGGTCTCGACGGTGGCGGTCATGGGGCCCACCCTGCCCCCGCGGCTCCGATGTGTGAAATGCATGAATATGTCGATCCTGATAGAAAGAACGCATGACCCCAGCTGGTAGGCCCGTTCCGAGCACGTCGGACGACCTCGCGCGGTTCATCACACTCGCCGAGACCCAGCACATGACCGACGCCGCGGCGGCGCTGCGGATCACCCAGCCCACGCTCTCGCGCACCCTGGCGCGCCTGGAGGCGGACATCGGGGCGCCCCTGTTCGACCGGCGGCACGGGCGCCTCGTCCTCAACGCGAGCGGCGAGATCTACCTCGACCACGCGCGCCGCGCACACGCCGAGCTGGAGGCGGCGCGGGCGCAGATCGCGGACCTGCGCAGCCCCTCGCAGGGCACGATCCGGCTCTCCTTCCTGCACTCCTTCGGCGTGGCACTGGTGCCGCGGCTCGTCTCCGGCTTCCGGGAGCGGGAGCCGCGGGTGACCTTCGAGCTGTCGCAGTTCGCCGCCGGGACGGTCACCGAGCGGGTGCTCGCCGACGAGGCCGACCTCGCGATCGTCTCGCCGCGGCCCGCCACCAGCGCCGTCGCCTTCGGGCTGCTCGCGGTGCAGCGCCTGGCGCTGGCCGTGCCGGCCGGCCACCCGCTGGCGGAGCGCGCGTCCGTGCACCTGTCCGAGGCGGCCGACGCGGACTTCATCACCATGCACCCCGAGTTCGGCCTGCGCCGCATCCTCGAAGAGCGCTGCGCCGCCGCCGGATTCCGGCCGCGGATCGCCTTCGAATCGTCCGAGTCCTTCACCGTCGCCGGCCTGGTCGCGGCCGGCCTCGGGGTGGCGCTGCTGCCCGTCGACGAGGACCCGCTGTGGCCACCCGGTCTGGTGCTGGTGCCCATGTCCGGGCCCGCGCCGACCCGCGAGGTGGGACTCATCTGGCGGCCCGACACGGCCCTACCACGCGCGGTGCGCGCCTTCCGCGACTACGCGCTCGACTCCTGATCCCGGGTCGCCACGACGAAGATCCGACGGAAGGGCAGCACCGTCCCGAAATCCTTGGGCGGGTAGGCGGTGTTCAGCTCCGCCTTGTACCGGGCGACGAAGTCCGCGCGCTCGGCACCGTCGAGCCGCGCGAGCACCGGGCGCGCGCCGGTGCCGGAGATCCACTCGAAGACGGCGTCGGGGCCCTGCAGCACGTGTTGGTAGGTCGTCTCCCAGGCGTCGACCGCCCAGCCTGGGCGCTGCAGCGCCGCAAGATATTCGGCGGGATCGCGCACGTCGATGCGGCGGAAGTCGGTGATGCCGTACTCCGTCGCCAGGCGCCACAGGAGGGCGTGCGAGGGCGCGTCCTGATTGCCGGGCACCTGGAAGGCGAAGGCGCGGGCGGCACCGTCGGCGGTGGCGGGCAGCAGGTCGATGTGCCGATCGACCCACTGGTACATGGCGTTCGAGACGATCACGTCGGGGCGCTCGCCGTCGGGGCGCCACGCGGCGGCGTCCCCGACCGCGAAGGTCGCGCGCGGATCGGCGACGTCGGCGCGGGCACGCTCGATCATCTCCTCGCTGGAGTCGACCCCGTGGATCGCAGCGTCCGGCCAGCGGGCGCGCAGCGGCGCGACGTCATTGCCCGGGCCGCAGCCGAGGTCGACGACGGTGCGTGCGTCACCGGGGATGCGGGCGAGCAGGTCGAGGAACGGGCGAGTGCGCTCGTCGCCGTAGCGGAGGTACTGGGATGGATCCCACCGGTGAGAAGTCATACAATCATCCAATCAATTTGAGTGGAGAGGTGGACTGTGACTGATACCGCGACGAACGATCCGCACGTGCTGAGCATCGACCACGTGGACCTGGTCCGCACCGGTCGCAACCTCCTCGACGACGTCTCCCTCACCGTACGCCGGGGCGAGCACTGGGTCCTGCTGGGCGCGAACGGCGCCGGGAAGTCGACGCTGCTCGGCCTGTGCGGCGCGGTCACCCACCCGACCCGCGGCACCGTCGACGTGCTCGGCAAGCGCCTCGGCCGGGTGGACATGCGCGAGCTGCGCACGCACATCGGGCACGTCAACCCGCGCCACCGCCTGGACGAGCCGCTGACGGTGCGCGACGTCGTGATCACCGGCGTGACGAACACGCCCGAGTTCCCGCCGCGCTGGGCGCCGACCGACGCGCAGCGCACCCGCGCGGAGGAGCTCGTCGAGACGCTCGGGATGGCGCGGCACGTGGAATCGCGCTGGCCCACCCTCTCCCAGGGCGAGCGGGGGCGGGCGCTGATCGCGCGCGCGCTCATGGGCGAGCCCGATCTCCTCCTGCTGGACGAGCCGGCGACGGGGCTCGACCTCGCCGCCCGCGAGCGCCTCCTGACCACGGTCGACGGTGCGCGGCGCGCCCACCCCGAGCTCGCGTCGATCCTGGTGACCCACCACTTGGAGGAGATCCCCGTGACCACCACGCACGCGGTTCTGATCCGCGACGGCCGGATCACCGCGGCGGGCGCCGTCGACGACGTGCTGACCACCGACGCGATCAGCCACGCCTTCGACCACCCGATCACCATCGCGCGCCAGGATGGGCGCTGGACAGCCCGGTCGTAGCGCGCCGTTCGTTCGATTCGCGTTCGATATCGTTATCGATTCGTGATCTGGTGATCGATTTTCGGCGCTAGACTGGGGGCATCCTTCCACGGAGGTGCCGGATGTACAGCGACGACGAGTACGAGCCGTTCGAACACTGCGTGTGGCTGGAGGTCGCCCAGGAGGAGATCGCCGCCCGTGCGCTCGCCGATGCGATCGCCGCCGAATACGAACAGCAGGACGCGATCGAGGCGGATGTCAGTGGTCCGCGCTTGACTGGGGACGTCCCCCTCGATCCCGTCAGGAGTTCTTCATGCCCTTCATGGCACCCCCGGCCGATTCCGAGCGAGCCGGGCTCCGTGGCTTCCTCACGCAGCAGCTCGACGGTCTGCGGCACACCGCGTTCGGTCTCACGGAGGCGCAGATCCGGCTCTCGCCCGCCCGCAGCACGCTCACCGTAGGCGGGCTGCTCAAGCACGTCACACTCACGGTCAACGCCTGGTCCGCGCGCGCCGAGGCCGCGCCGGAGCTGTTCTCCGATCCCCGGCTGGACGCCATGGCCGAGGGCGATGACTTCCGGCTCGGGGAGGGCGAGACGCTCGCGACCCTGCTCGCCGCCCACGACGCCGCCACCGCACGCGTCCTCGCCGTCGCAGACACCGCGAATCTCGACGCCGTCGCTCCCGCGCGCCCGGCGCCGTGGTTCCCCGACGGCTTCGAGGGGTGGACGGTGCGCTGGATCCTGCTCCACGTCATCGAGGAGGTGGCCCGCCACTCCGGCCACGCCGACATCCTCCGCGAGGAGATCGACGGCGCCACCGGATACCCACTCATCGCCGCGGCCGAGGGCATGGGCGACCTGGGCTTCGTCCGGCCCTGGACACCTGAGCGCGACTGACACAGCACCGACGGATCCGGGCGCCTGCGAAACGGTGTTGACTTCGAGTGCGCTCGAAGGCTTAGCGTTGCTCACGTGGTCGCACACACGGAAGAACTCGCATCCATCGTCCGCTCGCGCGGGCCGCTGCCGAGCGCGGCGGAGATCCTCGCCGGGCCGGCCCAGGAGGGGCCGCTCACCGTCGCCGAGATGGCGGAGCTGGTGGGCGTCTCGGGCCACACGCTGCGCTACTACGAGCGGGTCGGCCTGGTCACGGTCGACCGGGACGGCGCCGGGCACCGTCGCTACGGGCCGCAGGCGATCGCGCGGGTCATCTTCCTGACCCGGCTCCGCCTGTCCGGCATGCCGATCGCCGACATCACGGAGTACGTCCACCTCGTGGACGGCGGCGACGCCACGATCCCCGCCCGCCTCGCACTCCTCACGGCGCACCGTGCCCGCACGGCCGCGCAGATCGAGGAGCTGCAGTACTCGCTCGCGGTCATCGACTACAAGATCGCCACCTACGGCGGCGGGCTCGGCGACTGCGTCGCCGGCGCACCGGCCACCACTCCCGACACCGCGGCGGCCGGCACCGTCGCAGCCCACGAACTCGACCTGAAGGACTGACATGCTCCCCACTCGCACCCTCGGCGACCTGCGCGTCTCCGCCCTCGGCCTCGGCTGCATGGGCATGAGCCACGCCTACGGATCGGCCGATCCCGACGAGGCTCGCGCCACCCTCGAGGCCGCGCTCGCCGCCGGCGTGACGCTCTACGACACGGCCGACATGTACGGCAACGGCGCCAACGAGGAGTTCCTCGCCCCCTTCGTTCAGGCGCACCGCGACGAGATCGTGCTCGCCACCAAGTTCGGCTTCGTCAACGACGAGAACGCAAGGCCGATCGGCCTCGACGGCCGCCCGGAGCGGGTGGCCGGGTGCGTCGACGGCTCGCTGCGCCGCCTCGGCGTCGACGTGATCGACCTCTACTACCTGCACCGCGTCGATCCGCAGGTGCCCGTCGAGGAGACCGTGGGCGCGATGGCCGAGCAGGTGGCGGCGGGCAAGGTCCGCGCGCTGGGGCTGTCCGAGGCGACCGCCGAGGACATCCGCAAGGCCGCCTCCGTGCACCCGATCGCCGCGCTGCAGTCGGAGTACTCGATCTTCACCCGCGACGTCGAGGACGGTCCGCTGCAGGCCGCCCGCGAGGTGGGCGCCGGCCTGGTGCCCTTCAGCCCGCTCGGGCGGGGCCTACTCACGGCCGACCGCAAAGCCGTCGCCGCGGCGCTGGGCGGCGACGACTTCCGCCAGTCGATCCCGCGCTGGCAGGGCGAGAACCTCGAGGCGAACCTACGGCTCGTGGACCGGATCGACGCCATCGCCGCCGACCTCACCGCCTCCGGTGCCGGGGCCGACGGTGCGCCGGTGACCGCCGCGCAGGTCGCGCTCGCGTGGGTGCTGGCGCAGGGCGAGGACGTCGTGCCGATCCCGGGAACTACGCGGCGCAAGCACCTCGGCGACAACCTCGGCGCCGCCGCCGTCGCGCTCACCGCGGACCAGCTCGCCGAGCTGACCGCTCTGTCGGCCGTGGGCAGCCGCCTCCCGCAGCGCACGCTGCAGCAGCGCTGATACTCCGGCGGTCGGCCCGCGCCGCCGCAGTGCGGGCCAACCGCCGGGCAAGGCGACACCAAGGGGTCGCGGGAATCGTGGAGTTCGGCAAGAAGATCCGTGCTGACCTCCAGGAGAATCGATGCATCCCCATCCGACGAAGGCCGGGGGCCCGACGGGCCGGATCCGGCTCCACTGCCGGCGGGGCCGACGCGGGTTCTGGCAGCGGTTCGACCTCGTGAACCGCATCGCCGACTTCCTCTGGACCCGCGACCCGACGGATCTCATCGACCTGGGCGGCAACGGTCCCGACGTCTGGGCCACCGTGGACGGGCTGGTCGAGCAGTGGCCGCTGGCGACGATGTGGAGAACGAACACGCTGACGGTGGAGGCGGGCGATCGATTGCTGCGCGTCGCATGCAACACGGACACGGTCACCTTCACCTGGCAGTACCTGCCCGTGCGCGTGCTCCCCGGCCAGACAGTGGACGTCTACTACGCCGCGCCTCCGGCCAAGAACAGGCCCGCCTCGCTCGGATTCGTGCCGGCCTGACGCGGGGCATCCCGGTGCCGTCGGACCTCACGCGCGCGGAGGAGGTACTCGGCGTACCCGCTGAGATGTGTTCCCCAGCGGCGCGACCTCCGCGGAATCACAGGGGTGCGCCGCTGGGCGGCACAGGTCAGCGGATGCCCGGAGTGGCGGCCCGATCCGGCGCCGTCCAGCGGGCGAAGGCGGCCAGCGCCGCGGAGGCGACGAGCACGCCACCGGCGGTGAGGAACGCCGCGTCGTAGCCGTCGCCGAGCATCGGCGCGACGACGAGCGGGCCCACGATCTGGCCGATGCCGTACCCCGCGGTGAGCACGGCGGCCGACCGGGGAATGCCGATCCGCGCGCCCGCCTCCATCGACAGTTGCACTGCCCCGATGAAGGTGCCGCCGAACAGGACCGCCGAGACGGCGGCCGCCGCGGGACCGTGGACCAGGGCGGGCAGCACCGCGGAGACCACCTGCAGCAGCAGCGCGATCACCAGCAGCGATTCCGCGGAACGGTACCGCCGCAGCCGCGCCCAGATCAGCGGCGAGACGGCGGCCGCGAGACCGACGATCACCCACGCCGCGGGCCCCTCCCAGGGCCGCCCGCCGACGGCCACGGCGGCGACGAGGAAGGTGCCGAGCACGATGTAGCCGAGCCCCTCGAGGAAGTAGCTGATCCCGAGCGCCCACCCGGCCACACCGGGCCGGGGCGCGGGGGCACCGTCGGGCCGTGCGACGGGGCCGGACGCGCCCGGCGGGAGCCCCCACGCGAACAGCCCGAACAGCGCGGTCGCCACCGCGGCCACCCACCACAGGACCTGCCAGCCGACGACCTCCCCCAGCGCGACGACCAGCACGCCCGACGCGGCGATCCCGACACCGACGCCGCAGAAGGCGACGCCCGCCGCGGCGGTCCCGGCCACCGCGCCGGCGCAGTAGACGAAGACGACGGCGCTGGCGAGCCCGGCGATCAGCCGCACGCCGGACCACAGCGGCACGCTCACGGCCAGCACCATCGCCACCTCGCTGGCGACCAGCGCGAGCAGCGAGGCCCGCAGCAGTCCCCGGCTGCGGGCCAGCCGCGGTTGGACCGCCAGCGCCAGGGCGCCGAGGAAGTAGCCGAGGTAGTTGAACGTGGCGACGACCGCGGTGGAGCCGGGCGAGATGCCGGTCTGCTCCTGCATGAGCGGCAGGATCGGCGTGTAGACGAACCGCCCGAGTCCCATCGCCGCCGCGAGTCCGGCGAGGGCGCCGAAGCCGAGCTGCCGCGTATTCACTACGCCATTCTAACGAGCGGGGGATTCCTGCTTCGCGGGCAGGAGGAGCGCGAGGGCGAAGGCCGCCGCGACGAGGCCCGCGCTCACCAGCAGCGCGGAGCGGTAGCCGGGGAGGACGGCGCCGTCGCCGTTCACGGCGGCGGAGACGGTGACCAGGATCGCGAGCCCGAGCGCACCGCCCACCTGACGGAAGGTGTTGAGCGCACCCGAGACCATGCCCGCGGCCGCGGGCGCCACCGCGGCGGTCGCGACGTTCGGCAGCGGCAGGAAGACCATGCCGATGCCGACCGAGGTGACCAGCGACGGGATGAGCACGGCGGTGAGGAAGCCGCCGTCCGCGGGGAGCGGCGCGAAGAGCAGGAAGCCGACGGTCGCCAGCGCCGTGCCGATCGTCACCACCCTGCGGGCGCCGATCCGGGGCACGAGGCGCGACGCGACCTGCACCGCGACCACGATGCCGAAGGAGAAGGGCAGGAACATCAGTCCGGTCTTCGTCGCCGAATAGCCCAGGCCCATCTGCAGATACAGCGACACGAAGTAGAAGGCGCCGAACTGGCCCGCGACCACGAAGGCGAACACCAGGCACGGGACCAGCACGTCGCGCCTGCCGAGCACGTGGAAGTCCAGCAGCGGCACCGTCGTTCGGCGCTCGACGGCCACGAGGGCGGCGAGCAGCACAGCGGCGACGACGAACCAGCCCAGCGTGTGCGCGCTGCCCCAGCCGTTGTCGGTGGCCGCCACGATGCCGTAGACGAGCACCGTCAGGCCCGCGGTGGCGAGCGCGCCGCCGGCCCAGTCCGTCCGACGGTCCACCCCCTCCACCGGCCCGGGAGCGGCGTACGAGAGGGCGAGGCCGAGCGCGGACACCACAGCGCCGCAGGCGATGACGGTGCGCCAGCCGAAGGCGTCGGTGAGGACGCCGGAGAGCACCACACCCACGGCGCCGCCGACCGACGCGCCGATCGCGATGGCGGCGAAGCCCTTCGCGCGCTGCGCGGGCTCGCGGAAGGTGAGCGCCACGGAGGTGATCGCGGCGGGCGCGATCGCGGCGGCGCCGACGCCCTGCAGCACCCGCACCGCGATCACCTGCCAGGGCTCGTGACACAGGTAGGCCGCCAAGGAGGCGACGGTGAACAGCGCGAAGCCGAACCGGAGCAGCGCCCGCGGGCCGAACCGGTCGGAGAGCCGGCCGGCCAGGAGGAGCAGCCCGCCGAAGACGATCGCGTACGCGTTGACCACCCACGACAGGCCCTGTGGGGTGAAGTGCACGTCGTCCCGGATCGCCCGGAGCGCGACGTTGGTGACGGAGGCGTCGAAGGCGACGAGGAACTGGGAGAGCGCGGCGAGGAGGAGCGCCGCCCGCACCGGAGGCTTTTGTGTATCTAATAACATAAATTGAAAGGGTAGCCTCAGCAGTAGGCGTTCACAAGACCTCTCCGACAGAATGTGGGCATGCGCCAGATCACGCCGCGCCGCGGCCGCCCGCCCAGCATCACGCGGGAGAAGATCGTCGAGCGGGCCCTCGTCGTGCTCGATGAGGCCGGCGTCGACGGGCTCACCATGAAGGCGCTCGCCGGCGACCTGGGCGTGACCACCATGGCTCTGTACCGCCATGTGGACGACAAGGAGAACCTGCTCGCCCTGGCGCTCGACGCGATCGCGGAGCCCTTCGCGGCGATCACCTTCCCCGACGAACCGCACGCCTGCATCCGGATGGCGATGACGACGCTCTACGAGTCGCTCACGGCGCACCCCTGGGTGCCGGAGGCGCTCATCCGGCCGCAGCGGATCGGCCGCGGCGCGCTCCTCCTCACCGATGCCGTGATGGGCGCGGCGTACGAGCTCACGGGCGACCGCGCGGCCGCGCTCGCCGCCTACCGCGCGCTGTGGAGCCTCACCCTGGGCAGCGTGCTCTCGCACCTGCGGCAGCGCGCGGAGGGGACGCCGCTCACCCACGAGCGCATGGACGAGATCGTCGGGACGATGCCGCGGGACACCGTGCCGAACCTGCGGGCGAGCGCGGAACTGGATGCGAAGCCCGCCACCGTCGACGACTTCGCCGTGACCCTCGCGGCGCTGATGGCGGGCCTGTTCGGGCCCGAGGGGTCCTGAGTTCCTAGAAGGGCTGGTTCGCCGGCTTGTTGGCCAGCACGTGCACGTAGTAGTCCTTCAGCCGCAGCCGCGACGCGGCGGCCTCGTCGATGACGACGGTGACGTGCGGGTGGAACTGGAGCACCGACGCGGGGTTGATCGCGGCGACGGGCCCCTCGACGGTGGCGGCGATCGCCTCGGCCTTGCCCTCGCCCGTGGCGAGCAGCAGCAGGTGCTCCGCCTCGGAGATGGTGCCGAGCCCCTGCGTGAGCACGTGGATCGGCACCTCGTCGATGGAGGCGAAGAACCGCGCGTTGTCCTCGCGGGTCTGCGTGGTGAGGGTCTTGATCCGGGTGCGCGAGGCCAGCGACGAGACCGGCTCGTTGAAGCCGATGTGCCCGTCGGTGCCGATGCCCAGCAGCTGCACGTCGACGCCGCCCGCGGCCTTGATCGCGTCCTCGTAGCGCTTCGCCTCGGCGGCGATATCGGCGGCCGTGCCGTCCGGGCCCTCGACCTTGGCGTCGGGGATGTCGACGTGCGAGGTGAACTCCTTGCGGATCACCTCGCGGTAGCTCTCGGGGTGCCCCTTCGGCAGCCCGACGTACTCGTCGAGGTTGAAGGAGACGCAGTCCTTGAAGCTCAGCCCCTCGTCGCGGTGGCGGCGGATGAGCTCCTGATACGTGGCGAGCGGCGTGGAACCGGTGGCCAGCCCCAGCACCGCGGGGCCGCGGCGCACGTGCTCGGCCACGATGTCGGCGGCGGTGACGGCGACGTCGGCGGGAGTCGGACGGATCACGATTTCCATGCGGCCATCCTAAGGGGCGTGACCGCGGGATACCCGCAGATCAGCCAAACTGGTCATAACCAAATTTCAGGCGTCGCGAGCACGCCCCCGCAGGCCCCCGATGAGCAGCACCAGGCCCGGCCCGCCGACCAGCAGGGCGAAGCCGAAGGCGCCGAAGATCCCGCCGAGCAGGCGCGTCATGTCGGGGCGCTTGCCGAGCGCGACCTCCGTGTAGCCGGGGGTCGGCGGGCAGCTCGCCGTGACCGCACCGGTGCCCGTGTCGAAGACGCGCAGCACCATCCGGTTCTCCACCGTGACGCCCCCGGAGACCTCGCGCAGCGGGATCGGCGCACCGTCGGGCCCGGTCAGCACGCACGACGGTGCGCCCTCCTTGGTCCGCGTGGCCGCCAGGACCGCGTACTCGGCGCCGGCCGGGAGCTCGACGGCGTGCGGCGCAGCGTCGAGGGGGACGGTCTGCGCGTCGAGCCGGAACTGCGGCAGGGTGAGAGTGAGGACGAGGAGGATCGGCACGACGATCGCCGCGAGGATCATCGCGGCGCCGGCCCGGAGCTTCGCGGTCGGACTCACGCCTTCGACCTCCGGACCGCGGTGACGAGGACGCAGAGGAACCCGGAGAGCCCGAGAACACCGCCGAGCGCGAGCGCGCCGAAGATCGCCCCGATCATCGGGCCGAAGCGCGGGTACTTCCCGACCTCCACGTTCTGCCTCACCCCCTCGGGGGACTCACAGGTCACGACCACCGTGCCCGACCCGGTGTCGAAGCGGCGCAGCATCTTCCATCCGCCGACCGTGGTGGTGCCGGCGAGCGGACGCAGCTCCACCTCGGCGCCCGCGCCGTCGACGGCGGTGCACGCCGGGTCGCGCTGGCTCAGGTACTCCGAATTGGCCGTGTAGATCGCGTAGTCCGCGTTCGCGGGGAGAACGACGCCGTGCGGCGCCCCGTCCGCGGGAACGGACCGGCGGTCGAGGTCCCACGCGGGGACGACGATCGTGAGTGCGATGACCAACGGCCCCACGACCGCGGCGACGAGCAGGGCGATGCCGACCCAGATCCCGGCTCGGCCGGGACGCGGCCGGGCGGGCCCCGCCGCGAGTCCCGGCGCCGGGCCCCCGGGGCCCGGACCGAAGGGCGGAAAGCCCGGATTCGGGTAGTTCATGGCTCCACATTAATGCACGTCACAGTGCCCCCGGCGGGGGTGACGCTCGCCGCATCCGGTTGCTAGAGTTGTATTCTGCAACTACCGTCGTGCGGCATGACAGACATGCTCCGAAAGACCCGCGCCGGGGCCCCGTCGGACGGGATCCTCATCGCCGTCCTGTGCCTCGGCGGACTCCTCGCCTCCCTCATGCAGTCGCTGGTGGTGCCGCTCGTCGGCCAGCTGCCGCACCTGCTGAACACCTCCGCCGACAACGCCTCGTGGGTCATCACCTCCACGCTGCTGGCCTCGTCGGTCGCGATGCCGATCGCCGGCCGTCTCGGCGACATGTACGGCAAGCGCCTCATCCTGCTCACCAGCCTGCTGAGCCTCATCGCGGGCTCGCTGATCTGCGCGCTCTCGCACACGCTGCTGCTCACCGTCGTGGGCCGCTCGTTCCAGGGCTTCGCGATGGGCCTGGTGCCCGTGGGCATCTCGCTCATGCGCGACGAGCTGCACGCGAAGAAGATCCCCGGCGCCGTCGCGCTCATGTCGGCGATGCTCGGCGTGGGCGGCGCGATCGGTATTCCGTTCGGCGCCTATATCTCCGAGCACTTCGACTACCACACGCTGTTCTGGTTCTCGCTCGCGCTGGGCGTCATCACGCTCGGCCTGGTGTACGTCGTAGTCCCGGAATCGCCGAACCTCAACCCGGGCAAGTTCGACGTGGTCGGCACCGTCGGCCTCAGCGTCGGCCTGGTCTCCGTGCTGCTCTCGATCACCAAGGGGCAGAGCTGGGGCTGGACCTCGGCGGCCACGATCGGCTGCGCCGTCGGCGGCGTGCTCGTGCTGCAGGCCTGGGGCTGGTGGGAGCTGCGCACCCGCGAATCCCTGGTGGACCTGCGGATCTCGGCGCGCCGCCCGATCCTGCTGACCAACCTCGCCTCGATCATGGTCGGCTTCGCGATGTTCTCGCTCATGCTGACGATGCCGCAGCTGCTGCAGATCCCCGAAGCCTCCGGCTACGGCCTCGGCCTGACCATGCTGAACGCGGGCCTGTGGATGGTGCCCGGCGGCCTGGTCATGATGGCACTCTCCCCCGTCTCGGCGCTGCTCACCAAGCGGATCGGCGCGCGCCTGACGCTCGCGATCGGTGCCACCATGTCGGCCGTCGGCTACTTCGCGCTGCTCGGCCTGACCGACGCGACGTGGAAGATGTCGCTCGGCTCGATGATCGTCTTCGGCGGTGTGGGCGTGGCGTATTCGGCGATGCCCGCGCTCATCATGGGCAACGTCCCGGAGACCGAGTCCGCCGCCGCGAACGGCCTGAACTCGCTCATGCGCTCCATGGGCACCGCGGTCGCCTCGGCCGTGATGGCGACGGTGCTCACCCGCACCACCATCACCCTGGGCGCCGGCACGCCGAGCGCCGTCGAGCTGCCCGCGGAGTCCGCGTTCACCAGTTCCTTCGTGATCGCCGGCATCGTCGCCGCGGTCGCGGCCGTTGTCGCGCTGGCGATCCCGCGCTCGCGCACCGTCGCCGACGGCGCCGAGGAGGTCAGCGCTCCGGAAGCTCCGGAAAGTCTGGCAGCAGGTGCTCGAAGGGCTTGAGGTTCCACAGCGGTTCGCCGCGGGAGACGCGCCAGTCGAACTCGCGGCGGATCGCGGTGGAGAAGCCCATCTCCAGCAGGATGTTGAAGTCGCCGTCGGCGGCCTCCAGCACCTGCCCGAGGATCCGGTCCAGCTCGTCCTCGGTGAGCTCGGCGAACTTGCCGGTGAGGTAGATGTCGCCGGCCTTGTCGAGCGTGTACGCCACCCCGTAGAGGCGCCGGTTGCGCTGCAGCAGATAGCGGTACACGCCCTCGAAGTTCTCGTCGACGTGCCGGCAGACGAAGGCCTCCACCCGCGCGCCGTGCGTGCCCAGCGTGAGCAGGGTGGTGGTCTTCAGCTTCTTCTCGCCGGGCAGCTCGATGACGAAGTGGGCGGCGTCCGTGCCGGTCTCCTCCTTGCGCGTGAACTCGAGTTCCCGCTCGGTGAGGGCCGTTTCGACCTGCTCGGGGGTCATCGTGGTCATACCCGCGCTCCTGTTCTGCGTCGCCGGCGACGCACCGTCTGCGCCGCCTCGCTCCGCGCCTGCATCGCCTTCCCGTAGCTCTCCAGGAGGCCGTCGGCCGTGCGCGCCCAGGAGAACTGCCGGGCGTGGGCTGCGGCACCGTCGGAAAGCCGCTGCCGCAGCGCGGGATCCGCGGTGATCTCGTCGAGCACAGCGGTCCACACCTGGGGCTCGTGGCCGTCGACGAGGCGGCCAGAGACACCGTCGGCGACGGCGACCGGCAGGCCGCCGACCTTCGCGGCCACGACGGGCGTGCCGCACGCCTGCGCCTCGACGGCGACGAGGCCGAAGGACTCGGAGTAGCTGGGCACGACGACCACGTCGGAGGCGCGGTAGACCTCGGCGAGCCCGGCGGGCGGGCGCGGCGGGCCGAAGGTGACCGCGTGCTCGATGCCGAGCTCGCGGGCCAGCGCGATCAGCGCGTCCGGGCGCTCCAGCCCGGTGCCGGACGGTCCGCCGATCACCAGCACGCGGATGCGGCGCTCCGGGTGCGCGTGGATCAGCGGCGCGGCGGCGCGCAGCAGCAGGTCGGGCGCCTTGTGCGGCTGGATGCGGCCGACGAAGGTGAGCACCAGCTCGTCGGGCGCGATGCCGAGCTCGGCGCGCTCGGCGGCCCCGTCGCCGGGGGTGTAGGTGTTCAGGTCGGCGCCCGGGTACACCACGTCGATGCGGCCGGGCGGCACGTCGTGGATCCGCGCGAGCTGGCCGGCCTCGACCTCGGTGTTGACGATGAGCCGGTCGGCCTCGTCGGAGACCTGCTGTTCGCCGATGAGTCGAGCCTGCGGCTCCGCGGTGTCGCCGACAGCGAGGGCGTCGTTCTTCACCGCGGCGAGGGTGTGCGCGGTGTGCACCAGCGGCACGCCCCAGCGGTCGCGCGCGAGCCAGCCGACCTGGCCGGAGAGCCAGTAGTGCGAGTGGATCAGGTCGAAGTAGCCGGGCTCCTCGCGGGCCTCGGCGCGCTGCACGCCCGCGGCGAAGGCGCACAGCTGCGCGGGCAGGTCCGTCTTGTCCAGGCCCTCGAAGGGCCCCGCGACGATGTTGCGCACGCGGATGCCGGGCGCGGCCTCGACGATCGGCTGGTCGGCCGAGGCGGTGGCGCGGGTGAAGATCTCGACCTCGATGCCGCGCTTCGCGAGCTCGAGGGAGGTCTGCCAGATGTAGACGTTCATCCCGCCGGCGTCGCCCGTCCCGGGCTGGGCCAGCGGCGACGTGTGCACCGACAGCACCGCGATCCGGCGCGGCACGGGGGCCGCGGACTTCCCAGTAGGCACGTCGTCCAGCTTAACCCCGGCCGATCAGGGCGCCAGTTCGAGGAGTTCGCGGGCGCTGCGAGCGGGATCGACCACGAAGGGGGCGTGCCCGCCGCCGTCCCACCAGGACAGGGTCGCGTTCGGCAGGATCCGGGCGTGATGCTCCGCGGTCGACGGCGCCACGACCTCGTCGTCGCGGCCGTGCTGCACCAGGACCGGGAAGGTCCAGGCCGCGAGGTCGGCGTCGTGGTCGACGGTGCGCCGGAACAGCCCGCCGCGCACGGCCGGAGGCGTGGACAGCGCGATACCGAACTGCTGCTGGGCGACGGGGCCGAGCGCGTCCTGGTCGAAGCCGTGCGGCAGCATCCGCAGCTTCGCCAGGGCGGTGATGGCCTTGCCGGGGTGCGCGGACAGCGCTGCCGGGAGGGCGGCGTTCATGGAGTCGCCGGTGACGCCGCCGGGGAACGGGCCGGTCTCCTTCGAGCCGCCGATGGACGTGATGGCGCCGATGAGCCCGACGGCCGTGACCCCGTCCGTGCCGTGGGTGGCGAGGTGGTCCGCGATGACGAGGCCGCCGTAGGACCAGCCGACGAGGATCACGTCGGTCAGGCCCAGGTCGCGGCGGATCACCGCGAGGTCGTCGGCGAAGCGCTCCGTGGAGTACGGGTGGTCGGAGTCCGGGACCGAACTGCGCCCGTGGCCGCGGTTGTCCACGGCGACCACGCGGTGCCCGGCGGCGGTGAGCGCACCGACGAACGGCGCGCCCCACGAGTCCGAGCTCGCCGACCAGCCGTGGACCAGCAGGAACGCCGGCTTCGCCGGGTCGGCACCGTCCGCGTAGTCGGCGTAGAAGATCTCCGTGCCGTCGTACGAGACGGCCAATCCCACTGATCGAGTCACGGCTCCGACACTAGCTGGCACGCCCCGTGGACCGTCTCGAGTCCGGTGCGGCCGCCGTCCGAGGGCCATTACGCCCGCGCGGGGACGCGGGCCGTGCGGCACTCGATCCGGCAGCTATGAAAACGTGACCGCTGGTGCCAATCCGGACATTGCGGCATGCCTGAATCGTCACCAGCGGTCACGTTTTCATAGTCGCCGGACTGCACCCCACTACCGGCCGGACGCACGACGTCACGCCGTGCCACCTCATCGCGGAATTAATCGGACCACGGTCCGGTTGATGGTAGTGTCAGCGTCACCAGCCAATCGAGGAGGACGACATGCCCGCCGTCACCGCAGACACCCTGACCCTGCCCCGCATCGCCGCGGCGGCACCGTCGGACACCGAACGCCCCGTCCGGAAGATCACGACCGGCCCCCGCGGCCACGAGGGCGAGGGCTTCCCCGTCGTCCGCGCCTTCGCCGGCGTGCACCCGCGCGACCTGGACCCGTTCATCCACATGGACCAGATGGGCGAGGTCGAGTACGAGCCCGGCGAGCCCAAGGGCACGAACTGGCACCCGCACCGCGGCTTCGAGACCGTGACCTACATGATCGACGGCCTGTTCCAGCACCAGGACAGCCACGGCGGCGGCGGACTCATCCAGGACGGCGCCACCCAGTGGATGACCGCGGGCTCCGGCATCCTGCACATCGAGACCCCGCCGGCCGAGCTGGTCGAGTCGGGCGGCACGTTCCACGGCATCCAGCTGTGGGTGAACCTCCCCAAGTCGGAGAAGTTCACGACGCCCGCCTACCAGAACCTCGAGGGCGGCCAGACCACGCTCGTCACCACGCAGGACGGCGGCGCGCTGATCCGCGTCGTCGCGGGCGAGGTCGACGGGCACGCCGGCCCCGGCTCCACCCGCACGCCGATCAACTTCGTGCACGCGACCATCGCGCCCGGCGCCGAGGCATCGCTGCCGTGGAACCGCGACTTCAACGCGCTGGTCTACGTGCTGAGCGGCAAGGGCACCGTCGGGCCCGTGGGGCACCCGATCCACCAGGGCCAGCTCGCGCAGCTCGGCCCCGGCGACCGGATCACCGTGGCGGCAGACGAGTCGCAGGACTCGCACCGGCCCGCGATGGAGGTGCTGATCCTGGGCGGCCGCCCGATCCGCGAGACGGTCGCGCAGTACGGCCCCTTCGTGATGAACACCAAGGCCGAGCTGATCCAGGCGCTCGAGGACTACAACGCCGGCAAGTTCGGTGTGATCCCGCCCGACGCGCTCATGCCGCACGTCGTGCGCTGACCGGGCTCCGGCTCGGCCGGCGTCAGGGGTAGGGCAGCGAGGTCGCGTTCCGCGCGGTGAGCTGGACCAGCATCATGCTGATCTCGTCGGACTGCCCCTTGGCCATGGCAGTGGCGCGCTGGCGGACCGCCGGCGCGTCACCGCCGCGTTGCGCGTACCCCGCCATGTCGACGCCGCCCTGGTGGTGGCGGAGCATCAGCTGCAGGAACCGAACCTCCTGTTGCACACCCGACGCGGTGGTCAGCGCCGTGAGCTCCTCGCTCGTCGCCATCCCGGGCATGGCGTGCTGCGTCGTCGGCGCGGCCGACGCCGAGCTCGACGTCGCGGCGGGCATCGCGTGGCCGCCGTGGCCACCCGCCGCCGCGCTCGTCGTCGCGCCCGTCGACGGTGCCGCGGACTCGTCCGTCATCCAGGCCATCGGGTTCGGGTTCTGCAGCGGCTCCCCCAGCACCTCGAGCCAGCCCATGAGCACGCCGATCTCCCTGCTCTGCGAGAGCTGGATCTGCGTCGCGATGCCCCGCACGTCCGCGCTGAGGTCGGGCCCCAGCAACTCGACCATCTGCAGCGCCTGCTGGTGGTGCGCGATCATGTCCTGCGCGAAGCCGATGTCGGCGGCGCTGAGCCGCTGCGGCCCGCCCGGCTGCTGCTCGGGCTCCGCCGGCTGGGCGCCCCTCCCGATCAGGACGCCGATCGCGACCGCCAGGGCGATCGCCAGCACTGCGGCGGCCGCGCGCACGGACCGCCGTTCCGTGAATCCCGTCATCGTGGCGAGTACACCTTCGGGTCGATGCGCAGCCGCAGGAAGCCGTTGTCCATGCAGCTGACCATGAGTTCGTTGCCGCGGAACTCCGGCGGCGACATGCACCAGTCGGCCGAGAGATCCGCGCCCAGGAGCCTGCTCTGATCGTTGATGATCCCGTTGACCGGGGCCTGCCCCTGCAGGATCGACCGCGCGATCGACAGCGTGCCCATGATCGGCGGCGCGATGATCGAGCCGAGCAGGGCGTGCGTCGAGTTCGGCAGCTGCAGGTTCTTCCCCGTCTGCGCCGGCGGATTGAAGTAGGCGATCTCGCGGATCCGGTCGGGGTCGCGGATGTCGAAGACGCGGATCCCGGACTGGATCCAGCCGCACGCCATGGCCGTCGGCTGCTCCGGCCGGTCGACGGAGCAGTAGTGCGCGTCGTAGCCGAAGACGCCGTTCGACGTGGCGCTGGACGCCCACTTCGTCGCGTTCTTCGGCAGGTTGATCTCGAGCTTGATCTGATTGCGGAGCTTGAGGTCCTTGAGATCGGTGAGAGCGAGCAGCTTCACGCCGCCCGATCCGGCCTCGTCGACCACGTAGACGTGGGGCTTGCCGCCGTAGGTGACGTAGATGCTGTGCTGCGTGATGTTCCCGTCGAGCCAGAACTTGCGACCCACGTGCGGCACCGGCGCGGTCACGACCGTGCGCGGCTTGCGGTCCTGGATCGCCGAGACGTCGATGACGGTGATGCCGGCGAGCGTGGAGGCGTACAGCTGCCGACCGTCGGGCGAGAAGCCGATGCCGTGCCCCTCGATCCCCGTGATGCCCGACCAGACGACCATCGGATTGGCGGGGTCGGTGATGTCGACGGCGCTGAGATGCCCCGCGATCGGCCCGGACGCCCAATACGTCCGCCCGTCGGGCGAGAAGTCGCCCTCGTGGGTGGTGATCGGGATCGGCATCGCCAGGTTCGAACCGGGGCCCGGGTTGAGCAGCCGCGGCCGGGCGCAGTCTGTCGCGACGTCGTAGATCGCGATGTATCCGAATCCCGTCAGGAACGGGACGGAGGTGCCGATCAGGAGTCCGCGTTTCGCGTTGACCTTGAGCGACTCCCACGTCCCGGTGACCATGCCGAGCTCGTTGAGGACCGCCGTCTGCTTCGGGTTCTTCGGGTCGGAGTTGTCGACGACCCGCACGCCGGGGCCGCGGCCGCCGGCGAAGTTCGTCGGGAAGGTCGTGGAGATGTACGAGCAGTTCTTGTAGCTCGGGCTGACGATGCCAGCACCGTCGCCCTGGTACTGGCCGACGAGGTCGATGTTGCAGTTGTAGCCCTTGGTGCTGCGCCGGTTCTTGCGGTCCTCGAGCGGGACGTCGCCCTGGATCCCCGTTTCGACGCGGTCGCCCTCGCGGCAGTCCGCACGCGGGACCGCCTTCTCCCATCGGCCGGTCGCGGGGAAGTACGACGGGTCGGCCTGCGCCACGCCCGGCGCGCCCGCCACCCCCACGGCCACGAGCAGGCCGGCCAGCAGGCAACGCAGCAGGGCCGAGGCCCTCACACCGGTGGTCCTCATGCATCCTCCGCATTCCCGCAGGTCCCGGGCGATCCGGCGCGGGATGCGCATCGCATTCACACCCCTACACGGGTTGGTCCTGCAGGCATCCTAAGGAACGGTGATTAACTTTTCCGCTGAAACCGGAAAATGCCGAGCACCGCGTCACTGCGCGTCAGGCGATCCGGGCACGCAGCACCGGCAGCGCCAGCTCTGCCCACGCGACGTTCTCCCGCTCGAAGGACAGCCCGCGCAGCAGCGTGAGATACGGGCCGCCGAGGTGCACGTCGGCGAGGAGCTCGGCGCGGCCGCGGTCGCCGAGCCAGGTGCGCTCGATCCGCTCGTAATAGGCGAGCTTGGCCGCGGCGGCGTCACGGAGCGCGGCCACGGCGTCGCACACCGCGGCCGGATCACCGACCTCGACGGCCTGTACCCGCACCATCAACTCGTCGCGGATCGCGGTGGCGCGCGGGGTGGTCGCGGTGAAGGCGGCGAGCTCGGCGCAGCCGGCGTCGGTGAGCCGGAAGACGCGCTTGTTCGGCCGCTTCTCCTGCTCGACGATCCGCGCGACGATCACCCCGTCGGACTCCATGCGCTCGAGCTCCCGGTAGAGCTGCTGCGGCGTAGCCACCCAGAAGTTGGCGCGGGCACCGTCGAACTCCTTGGAGAGGTCGTACCCGGAGGCCTCCCCCAACACCAGCAGGGTCGAGGAGATCGCGTGCCGCAGCGCCATGCCTTCCATTCTAGTCAATTAGTTGCCTATACTCGTGGTTACCTACTCAACAAATTTACTAGGAGTTGCCATGCGTGGGTTCCGTGCCGCCGTCGAGGCCCGCGACGGCGGGGCCTTCGACGGCCTGCTCGCCGACGACGTGACCTTCACCAGCCCGGTCGCCTTCAAGCCCTACGAGGGCCGGCACATCACCGCGGCGATCCTGCGCGGCGTGCTGCGCGTCTTCGAGGACTTCCGCTACGTCCGCGAGATCAACGACGGCGACGACCACGCGCTCGTCTTCGAGGCCGCCGTCGACGGCAAGAAGATCACCGGCTGCGACTTCATCCACGTCAACGCCGAGGGCAAGATCGACGACTTCATGGTGATGGTCCGCCCGCTCTCCGCCGCGCAGGCCCTGTCCGCCGCCATGGGCGCGCAGTTCGGCGCCATCGCCGAGGAGGCCACCGCGACCGCGCAGGCCGAGGCCGCCGGAACAGCCGGGGCCTGACCGCAGCGGATGCGCTGATACATGCGCATCCGCCTATTCGACAGTGCAACCGCGTCGCCGCTACTCTAAATGACAACGATTCCCATTGCTGTCAGAGGAGCCCGCCCGTGCGCAACCGCCTTCGTCTCACCCGGGTCGCCGGCGCCGTCGCCGTCGCGGCCCTCGCGCTCACCGCGTGCGGGACGTCCTCCTCGGACGCCGGCGACGGCAAGCCCGCCGTGGTGGCGTCGACCGACGTCTACGGCGCGGTCGCGCAGGCCGTCGCGGGCGGCGACGCCACGGTGACCTCGCTGTTCGCGAACCCGACGGGCGACCCGCACGAGTTCGAGCCCTCCGCGCAGGACACCCTCAAGGTCAAGAAGGCCGCGGTGCTCGTCTACAACGGCGGCCACTACGACGCCTACATCGAGCAGGCCGCCGAGGGCGCCGCCGCCGCGAAGGTCGACGCGGTCTCGCTGCAGGACCCGAAGGGCGAGAACGAGCACGTCTTCTACGACCTGCCCACCATGCAGAAGGTCGCGACGGCCGTCGCGAAGGCGCTGGCCGAGAAGGACGCCGCGCACCGCGAGGGCTACGAGAGCCGCGCCGCGGCCTTCTCCACGAAGCTCGACACCGTCATCGGCCAGGCCCGCGCCATCGGTCGTGCCAACCCCGGCGCCAAGATCGCGGCGACCGAACCCGTCGCCGGCTACCTGCTGGCGCTCGCCGGCCTGACCGACGCCGCGCCCGCCCGCTATACCGCGGCCATCGAGTCGGGCACCGACCCGGCGCCCGCCGACATCGCCGCCGCGAACGCGCTGGTCAGCGGCAAGCAGGTGCGGGCCGTCGTGCTCAACGCGCAGACCGAGAGCCCCGTCACCGCCGCGCTGGCGAAGACCGCCGAAACCGCGGGCGTGCCCGTCGTCAAGGTCACCGAGTCGCTGCCCGCGGGCGTCGATGACTACATCGCGTGGCAGGCGAGCAACGTCAAGGCGCTCTCCGACGCGCTCGCGCCGCGCCCGTGAGCGCACCGTCGGACCCGGTGATCCGCCTGCGGGACGCCGGGCTGCGCTACGGGGACCGCACCCTCTGGGACGGTCTCGACCTGGACATCGCGCCCGGCGAGTTCGTCGCCGTGCTCGGCCCGAACGGCGCCGGCAAGACCTCGCTGCTGCGCATCCTGCTCGGCCAGAGCCACCTCTCCGCCGGATCGGTCGAGGTGAACGGCCGGATCGGCTACATCCCGCAGCAGCGCGCGCTCGACGGGGCCGTGCCCCTGCGCGGGCGCGACCTCGTGGGCCTGGGCTTCGACGGTGCCGCCTGGGGTCTCGGCCTGCGGAACCGTGCCGCCCGACGGTCCGCCGTCGACGAGGCGCTCCGGCAGGTCGACGCCGAGGCCTTCGCCGAGGCGCCCATCGGCTCGCTCTCCGGCGGCGAGCAGCAGCGGCTGCGGGTGGCGCAGGCCCTGGCCTCGGACCCGACGATCCTGCTCTGCGACGAGCCGCTGCTCTCCCTCGACCCGGGCAATCAGCAGCTGGCCGTCTCGCTCATCGAGCGCCGCCGCCGCGAGCACGACACCGCCGTGCTGTTCGTGACGCACGAGATCAACCCGGTGCTCCCCTACTGCGACCGCGTCCTCTACCTGGTGGACGGGCGGTTCGAGGTGGGGCCGACCGCCGAGGTGATGACCTCCGAGCGGCTGACGCGGCTGTACCGCACCCCCGTCGACGTGCTGCACGTGCGCGATCGGCTGGTCGTGGTGGGAGGGGATCACTGATGGACCGGCTCGAGAACCTGACGAACTTCTCGCTCACCTGGGAGCTGCTGCAGCAGCCCTTCGTGCAGCAGGCGCTGCTCGCGGCGGCGCTGCTCGGCGTGCTGGCCGGGGTGATGGGCCCGCTCATCGTCTCGCGGCAGATGGCCTTCAGCGTGCACGGCACCTCCGAGCTGTCGCTCACCGGCGCCGCCTTCGCCCTGCTCATGGGCTGGAGCGTGGGTTCGGGCGCGCTGCTGGGCGCGCTCGTCGCGGGCCTGCTGTTCGGCCTGCTCGGCGTCTACGCGCGTGAGCGGGACTCGGTGATCGGCGTGATCATGGCCTTCGGCCTGGGCCTGTCGGTGCTGTTCCTGGCGCTGCACGAGGGCCGGCAGGGCACCGCGTTCGCGCTGCTCACCGGGCAGATCGTGGCCGTCGGGATGAGCGGGGTGACGCTGATGGCGATCACCACCGTCGTGGTGCTGCTGATCCTCGCGTTCATCTACCGGCCGCTGCTGTTCCTCTCGACCGATCCCGACGTGGCCGCCGCGCACGGCGTCCCGGTCAAGACGCTGTCGGTGGTCTTCGCGATGCTCGTGGGCGCCGCCGCCGCGCAGGGCGTGCAGATCGTCGGGGCGCTGCTGGTGATGAGCCTGCTCATCACGCCCGCCGCCGCGGCCGCACGGGTCACCAGCTCGCCCGGCAAGGCGACGGTGCTCTCGCTGATCTTCGCACTGGTCTCCGCCGTCGGCGGCATCATCCTGTCGCTGGCCCCCGCGCTGCCGGTGTCGGTGTTCGTCACGTCGATCTCCTTCGTGATCTACCTGGTCTGCCGCCTGCTCGGGCAGCGCGGCCGCCGCGGCACCGTCGCGCCCGTCGACGCGCCCGCGCACGACTGCCAGCACGCGCTACCGTCGAGGTCGTGAGAATCGACCTCAACGCCGACTGCGGCGAGTCCTTCGGCGCCTGGCGCCTCGGCGACGACGCCGCGCTGCTCGACGTGGTGACATCGGCCAACGTCGCGTGCGGCTTCCACGCCGGCGACCCCACGACGCTGCGGGAGACCTGCGCCGCGGCGGTGGCCAAGGGCGTGGCGATCGGCGCCCAGGTGGGCTACGCGGACCTGCGCGGCTTCGGCCGCCGGTCCATGGACGTTCCCGCCGCCGACCTCACCGCCGACGTGATCTACCAGATCGGCGCCCTGCAGGCGATCGCGCGGAGCGTGGGCGGCACCGTCGACTACGTCAAGCCGCACGGCGCGCTCTACAACCGGATCGTCGCCGATTCCGTGCAGGCGGAGGCCGTCGTGGAGGGCGTGCTCGCGGCCGCGCCCGAGCTCCCGGTCCTCGGCCTCCCCGGCTCCGCCTTCCTCCGCATCGCCGCCGAGCGCGGGCTGCGCACCGTGCGGGAGGCCTTCGCCGACCGCGCCTACCTGCCCGACGGTGCGCTCGTCCCGCGCTCGCGGGAGGGCTCGGTGCTGCACGACCCCGACGAGATCGCCGCGCGGGTGCTGCGCATGGTCGGCGACGGCACCGTCGAGGCGATCGACGGCACCGAGGTGCAGCTCACCCCCGATTCCGTGTGCGTGCACGGCGACAACCCGTCGGCCGTCGCCGTCGCGCGACGCCTGCGCACCGTGCTCGACGGTGCCGGGGTGACGATCGCGCGGTTCGCCTAGCGCCTCAGTCCGCGAACCGCTTCGGCGCGGTGGCGACGAGGCGGACGCAGTGGTCGACGAGCCGCTCCCGCGTGACGTCGAGCCGCCCGGCGATGAACTCGGTGAACAGCGTGGTCAGCGCGCCGACGAGACCCATCGCGACGAGACGCCGGGTCGTTCCGTCCACGGAGGAGGGCAGCGCGCCCGCGACCACGTCGAAGAATCCCGGCATGCTGCCGAGGCCGCGCTCGGCGAGCGAGGGCTCGCGGTAGGGGCCGAGCAGGAGCACCCGCCCGACGTCCGGCCTGTCGACGACGAACTCGACGAAGGTGGTGACCGAGCCCTCGGCGACCGTGACCGGGGACACGGCCTCGCCGTCCGGTGCAGCGGCGTAGGCATCGCGGACGCCGCGGACCAACGCGTCCTGTGCGCGGCCGCTGACGTCGTCGTAGACGGCGTGCGCGAAGCCGTCGCGCGTGCCGAATGCCTCGTAGAAGTAGCGCTCGGTGATCCCGGTGGAGCGGCACACGGCGCGGACACCGAGCGCCCCTGCCTCCGGGCCGCCGAGGAGCGCGATGCCGGCGTCGAGCATCTGTCGGCGCCGGCTCTCCTGCCGCTCCTCGAGTGAGGTCATTCGTTCAGGCTAACGCAGATGATCTTTACTGACGACGCTGTCGCGCGAACTCGGCCAGGACGACGCCCGCGGCGACCGAGGCGTTGAGCGACTCGACCGACGACGCGATCGGGATCGACAGGATCGAATCGCAGTTCTCGCGCACCAGGCGCGAGAGGCCCTTGCCCTCGGAGCCGACGACCACGACCACGCCGGTGTCGGCGCGGTAGTCGTCGAGGTCCACGTCGCCGCCCGCGTCGAGCCCGACGACCTGCAGGCCTGCGGCCGCGTAATCGGCGAGCGCACGGTTGAGGTTGGGCGCCTGCGCGACGGGCAGCCGGGCCGCCGCGCCCGCGGAGGTGCGCCAGGTGACGGCGGTGACGGCCGCGGACCGTCGACCCGGGATGACCACGCCGTGCCCGCCGAACGCGGCCGTCGACCGGATCACGGCGCCCAGGTTGCGGGGGTCGGTGATGTTGTCGAGCGCGACGATGAGCGGTGCCTCGCCGCGATCCTGCGCCCGGGCGAGGAGGTCCTCCGGGTGCGCGTACTGGTACGGCGGCACCTGCAGGGCGACGCCCTGGTGCAGGCCGTTGTCGCTGAGCCGGTCCAGCTCGCCCTTCTGCACCTCGAGGATCGCGATGCCCGTATCGGCCGCGATCTGCACGGACTCGGTGAGCCGCTCGTCGTTCTGCGAGCCGATCGCGACGTACAGCGCCGACGCGGGGACGCCCGCGCGGAGGCACTCGACGACGGGGTTGCGGCCGAGGACGTACTCGGGGCCGTCGTCGGCGGCGCGGCCGGCGACCTTCGGACGGCGCTGCGGCGTGGTGGACGCCTTCGCCGCGGCCCGCGCCTTCTTGTGCGCGGGGTGGTACGGGCGGTCCTTGGCGGCCGGCGTCGCGCCGCGCCCCTCGAGCCCGCGGCGACGGACGCCGCCGGAGCCCTGGACCTGCCCCTTCTTGGTGCCCGCCTTGCGGACCGCGCCGCGGCGCTGCGAATTGCCTGCCATCAGTCCGTCTCCTACTTGTTCGTCTTCAGGGTCCAGGCGGAGCCGTCGGCACCGTCGGTCACCTCGATACCCGCGGCGTGCAGCCGGTCGCGCGACGCGTCGGCCTCCGCCCAGTTCTTCTCCGCCCGGGCGGCAGCGCGCCGCTCGAGCTCGGCCTGCACCAGCACGCCGAGGGCGTCCATGGCGTGGCCGTCGCCGGCGTTCTCCGTGACCCAGTGCGGGTCCAGCGGATCGACGCCGAGGATCGCCGTCATGGCCCGCACCGCGCCCGCGAGCCGCCGCGCCTCGTCGAGGCTCCCCGACTCGAGCGCCGCGTTCCCGGCCCGCACGGTGCCGTGGACCTCCGCCAGTGCCGACGGTACGCCCAGATCGTCGTCGAGCGCGGCGGCGAAACCGTCGGTCCACTCGCCGACTGCCACCTCCCCCGCCCGTTCGACGGTGCGCCGCACGAACGCCTCGATCCGGCCGTAGGCCGTGACCGCCTCGTCCAGCGCGCCCGCCGAGTACTCCTGCATCGACCGGTAGTGCGCCGAGCCGAGGTAGTAGCGCAGCTCGACGGCGCGGTACTGCGTGAGCAGGTTGGGGATCGAGACGACGTTGCCGAGCGACTTGCTCATCTTCTCGCCCGACATGGTGACCCAGCCGTTGTGCAGCCAGTAGTTCGCGAACGGATCGCCCGCGCCGTGCGCCTGCGCGATCTCGTTCTCGTGGTGCGGGAAGACGAGGTCCATGCCGCCGCAGTGGATGTCGAACTGCGCGCCCAGGTAGCTCGTCGCCATGGCGGAGCACTCGAGGTGCCAGCCCGGCCGGCCGTCGCCCCACGGGGAGGGCCAGCTGGGCTCGCCCGGCTTCGCGGCCTTCCACAGCGTGAAGTCCAGCGGGTCGCGCTTGCCCTCGGCGAGGGTCTCGCCCTGCTGCACGTCGTCGACCTTCTGCCGGCTGAGCTCGCCGTAGGTCGGGAGGCTGCGGACGGAGAAGTACACGTCGTTGCCCGTGCCCGACGGCGCGGCGTAGGCGTGGCCGCGCTCGATCATCCGTTCCATGTACGTGACCATCTGGGTGATGAACCCGGTGGCCCGCGGCTCCGCCGACGGGGGCAGCACGCCCAGGGCGTCGTAGGCGCGGGTGAACTCGCGCTCGTGCGTCGCGGCCCACTCCCACCAGGGCCGACCGGCCTCGGCTGCCTTGCGCAGGATCTTGTCGTCGATGTCGGTCACGTTCCGCACGAAGGCCACGTCGAGGCCCTTCGCGATCAGCCAGCGACGCAGCACGTCGAAGGCCACGCCGCTGCGGATGTGGCCGATGTGGGGAACGCCCTGGACCGTCGCGCCGCAGAGGTAGATGCCCGCCTTACCGTCCACGAGGGGCACGAAGTCACGGACCTCGCGGGTCAGGGAGTCGTAAAGGCGCAGCGTCACGGGTGTTGATTCTACGTGGACGCCGTACGGCGGTCCCGCACCCGGCGCTCGCCTGGCTACTAGCATGCGCAAGTACCGACCGAAGGAGTGCGCCGATGGAAGGCGACGTCGTCTTCTCCCCTGGGGAACAAGCAGACCTGCGCGCGCACGGAATCGTGCTGTTCGAGGGACGCGTCATCTTCGACGCCCGGCCGCCGATGACGGATCGCGAGCTCGAAGTCGTGCAGTCCGTGTGCGCCGGTCCCCTTCCGGACGGATTGCGGGCGCTCTGGCGTACGACAGCCGGTGGCCGACTCGACTACGACCTCCCACTCACGATGGCGGGCAACGCCGAGTCCTTCGCGTGGAGTGAACTGTTCTACAACGGCAGCGACGGCTACTACGACTTGCAGGGCTGGATCGATCACGAGCTGGAAATCACCTACGAAGTGACGGAGGCACAACAGTCCGGCACCCTCCTCGACTTCCTTCCCTTCGGGGGCAGCAATTACTACGCGCGCGTGTACGCCATCGTCGCTCCCGACCATCCTGCGCGCGGAGGAGTCATCGCCTGGCAGGAGGCCCTACCGCCCGCGTGGCGCCACCGCTTGCACGAGGACGCGGTGGCTACCGTGGCGAGCACCGTCGAGGCGGCATTCGCAGCCCTGCACCTAGCCGAGGATCCTCTTGCACCTGTCGATGAATTCTTCACTGGCCAGGCGCTGCTCGAGTACGTGGATGAGCGCCACGTCGAGCACGGGCTGGCCGCTGACCTGGCGCACAGGGTAATCGCCTTCTACCGCCGCGCGCTCCTCGACTGGCGCACGCCTCTGGCTGAAGGCACGCTGCCCCAGCGACCTGTTCTCGCCCGCACGGCACTGCGGCACGCCGTAGCCACGGACGACACCGACCTGGTGACATCCCTGGTCGACGCCGGCGTCTCCCTCGCCGGTCCCCTGCACGGCAGCGCACTCGCGATCGATGTCGCGCTCGGCTCGGGCGCCTTCTCCGCGGCGAAGGCGTTGGCACTCGCGGGAGCCCCGGTCGCGGCCGATGCGCTGGTCAACGTGGACCAAGCGATCGATCCCGAGTCGGTGCGCACATTGTTGGATCGCGGCGCAGGCGCCGACGTGCGCACGATGGCTCGACTCGTGGCCTGCGGCGCCCTCGAGAGCGCTCGGTTGATCGGCCGAGCCTGCGGAATCGACGAGGACCACCATGTGCGTCGCGCTTTCGACGAGGCCCGAGCCGCCTTGCTGGACGAGCTCGAGACCGCTCTGTCGCGGGCAACAGACCCGACCAGCGGCTACGCGCACTACCTCGGGGTGGAGGGACTCTCGCTGCGGGTGAACGAGCTGCGGCGATGTGAGCTCTGACCTCGACACCGGGACGTCGACCGGGCGGATAGGTAGGATCATTCGGTGGCCGATCGCGACGTCTCCGAGGTGACCCGCGGCACCGCCATGGGCATCGCCGCCTACCTGCTCTGGGGCCTGTTCCCCCTGTACTTCGACGCCCTCAAGCCCACCGGGCCGTGGGAGATCCTGGCCCACCGGATCCTGTGGACGCTGGTGCTGTGCGGCGCCGCGCTGCTGATCCTGCGCGACCTCGGCTGGATCCGGCCGGTGCTGCGCCAGCCGCGGCTGCTGGCCGGGGTGACGATCGCCGCGCTGCTCATCTCCACCAACTGGATCGTCTACATCGTGGCGGTCACGTCGGGCCACACGTCGGATGCGGCGCTCGGCTACTTCCTGAATCCGCTGGTCACGGTGGCGCTCGGCGTGGTCGTGCTGCGCGAGCGGCTGCGGCCGCTGCAGTGGGTCGCGGTCGGCATCGGCGTCCTGGCGTTCGTCTACCTCGCAGTGGTGGCCGGGACCTTCCCCGTGACGGCGCTCGCCCTCGCCTTCTCCTTCGGCCTGTACGGACTGGTGAAGAACAAGGTCGGTGTGCACCTGAACGCGCTGCAGGGCCTGACGCTGGAGACCGCGATCCTCGCGCCGATCGCCGCGGCGGTGCTGGTGGGCATCGCCGTGTGGGGCGGCGGGCTCGACTTCGCGCGCCACGGCGCCGGCCACGCCGCGCTGCTCGCCTTCGCGGGCGTCGCCACCGCGGTGCCGCTGCTGCTCTTCGCCGCGGCCGCGCGCCGGATCCCGCTCGTGACCGTCGGGTTGATCCAGTTCGCGACGCCGATCATGCAGCTGCTGTGCGCGGTGCTGTTCCTGGGCGAGCACGTCTCCCCCGAGCGCTGGATCGGCTTCGGCATCGTCTGGATCGCGCTGCTCCTGCTCACGGTCGACACCGTGGTGACGCTGCGTCGCGCGCGGGCCGGCCGGCTCGCGGCGTAGCTCGACGGCTGCACCCCCTGCGGTTCGTGTGTAGCTCTGCGCAGCCATGCGCGTGACGCATACCCCCGCAGCGCGGTCAGATCGACGCGGGCGGGACCGTGATGGCGTTCAGCGGGGGACCGAACGCCGCGCGGGGGTCAGCCGGTCCCCCACCGCAAGCGCGGCTTCTGGTGGGGGTTCGAACGTGGGATCCGCAGATCGGCGCCGCGCGGGGGACGACAGCCGACGGGGCCACACACCGGGACCACCACGCGGCACGAGTGACACAGCGGGTCGCACCACGGGGTATCGCGCCCGCCAGACGGAGGGGCATGCGTGCCGCGCACGGCAGGCCGCAGCAAAATGCGGCCGACCTGCATATATTCAGGCCATGCGCGCGACGCATGGCCTCTGCGATCGACACACATCCCGCCCCGGTGGGCGCCCGTGACGTGCCGTCCCGAGCTCAGCCCGCGGCGTAGACCAGGGCCGTCGCCATGGCGGCGACGCCCTCGCCGCGGCCGGTGAGGCCGAGGCCGTCGGTGGTGGTGGCGGAGACGGAGACCGGGGCGCCGAGCAGCCCGCTCAGCACCTGCTGCGCCTCGTCCCGCCGCGGCCCGACCTTGGGCCGGTTCCCGATCAGCTGCACCGCGGCGTTCCCCACGACGAAGCCGGCACCGGAGAGCAGCCCGCGCACGTGCGTGAGCATCTGAGCGCCCGTGATCCCGACGTTGTCGGAGCGCCCCACGCCGAAGACGGTGCCCAGGTCGCCGAGGCCGCCGGCGGAGAGCAGGGCGTCGCACAGGGCGTGCACCGCGACGTCACCGTCGGAGTGGCCGGAGCAGCCGTCACCGTCGAAGAGGAGACCGAGCATCCAGCACTCTCGGCCCGGCTCGAACGGATGGACGTCGGTGCCGATGCCGACGCGGGGAATGATCATCTCTGCTCCTGCACAAGGACTTCCGCGACCCGCAGGTCGAAGGCGGTGGTGATCTTCATGGCGAGGGGATCGCCCGGAACGGTGACGACGGTGCCGCCCGCGCGCTCGACGAGGCCCGCGTCGTCGGTGGCGAGCGCGCCGGGCGCGGCGTCGTAGGCCGCGCGCAGCGCCGCGGCGGTGAAGCCCTGGGGCGTCTGCACGGCGCGCAGGTCGGCCCGGTCGACGGTGGCCTCGACGGCACCGTCGGGCCCGACCCGCTTGATGGTGTCGGCGACGGGCAACACGGGGATCACGGCGGAGGCTCCGGCGCGCAGCGCGGCGACCACCCGCTCGATCATCGGGCCGGGCGTCAGCGGCCGGGCCGCGTCGTGCACCAGGACCAGGTCGGCCGATCCCGCGGCGGCGAGGCCCGCGCGGACGGAGTCGGTGCGCTCCGCCCCGCCCACGACGACGCGTGCCCGCGGCACCAGCTCCCGGGCCCGCTCGATCATGTCCGGCGGCACCATCACGACCACCTCGTCGACGGCCCCGGACGCCAAAAGACCGTCCACTGCCCTTTCGAGCAGTGAACGGTCTTTCAGAGTCACGAAGGCCTTGGGGATGTTCAGCCCCAGGCGTGTCCCCTGCCCAGCGGCGGGGACCAGCGCGACGACGGTCAGGAGGCCGCCGCCAGCGCCTCGTCCAGACGGGACTCGGCGTTGCCGTCGTCCGTCGCCTCGGCGAGCGCGAGCTCACCCACGAGGATCTGGCGGGCCTTCGTCAGCATGCGCTTCTCGCCGGCCGACAGGCCACGATCCTGCTCCCGACGCCACAGGTCGCGAACGACCTCGGCCACCTTGTTCACATCGCCCGACGCGAGCTTCTCGAGGTTCGCCTTGTACCGGCGCGACCAGTTCGTCGGCTCCTCGGTGTGCGGCGCGCGCAGCACCTGGAAGACCTTGTCCAGGCCCTCCTGGCCGACCACGTCACGAACGCCGACGACCTCGGCGTTCTCAGCGGGAACCTTGACCGTCAGATCACCCTGTGCGACCTTGAGCACGAGGTACTCGCGCTCACGTCCACCGATGGTCTTGATCTCGATAGCTTCGATCAGTGCGGCACCGTGATGGGGGTAGACAACGGTGTCTCCGACCTTGAAAATCATCTGATCCTTGCCCCTTTCGATATGACCAGGATAACACGGGGCGAATTCGGGCTGCGAGGCAACGTCGCAGGTCAGGACTCGTCCTGGGCTTGACAAACGAAGCCGTGGATGTTCTCCGCAGGTTCCGGCAACCGGCGGAGTGCACGACGGCGCGTAGTACTCGCGCCCTACTTGCCGCCCGGCGGCACGGGCCGACCCGCCTTCTACTACGCTGCGTGGTGACATACTCAGCACCGTCCGCACGCGGGTGTCGCCGCGCACGGGGAGGAAACTGGAGGAACCGTGTCCGCACGCACCGTCTCGACCCGCCGCACCGCCACCACCGTCGCGGGCGCCCTGCTCGCCGCCGGCGCCCTGCTCTCGGTGTCCGCCTGCGGCGCGGGCCAGATCTCGCAGACCGCGAACCAGGTGGCCGCGATCAACGGCGCCAACCAGACCTTCGTGGATCAGAAGATCACCCTCAGCGACGTGCACGTCCTGTACCCGGTGTCGGGCAGCCAGGGCAAGCTCGCCTTCGTGCTGACCAACCTGAACGCGCACCAGGGCGACAAGCTCAAGGGCATCTCGGACGAGAAGGGTCGCTTCGCCACCATCGGCGGCGACACCACCCTCGCGCCCAACGGCTCGCTGTACGGCACCGCCCCCGCGGGCAGTGACACGAAGGCCGCCGGCATCACCCGCCTCACGGTCTCCGTGCCCGTCGACGCGAACTGGCGTCCGGGCCTGACCAACAAGCTCTGGTTCCACCTCGAGAAGGCCGGCTCGCTGCCGATCGACGTCCCGATCGACGCCGGCGCCGCCCCCGCCTCCGCCGCTGGCATCACCCCCACCGAGGGTGGCGAGCACGGTGCGGGCGAGGGCACCGGCGGCCACTAGGCCCCTCGGTACTTCATGGCACGAGCCAAGGTGCAGTACACCTGCACCGAGTGCGGCCACACCGTGGCCAAGTGGGTCGGCCGCTGTCCGTCGTGCGGCGCCTGGTCCACGATGGAGGAGGGCGCGCCCGCCCGCGCCGCGGGCTCCGGCCCGGCGGCCAACGTCGGGCTGACGCTCCCGAAGACCCCCGCGGTCCCGATCACGAAGATCGACCCGAACTCGACGCGCGCGCTGCCCGTCGGCATCGGCGAGCTCGACCGGGTGCTCGGCGGCGGCATCGTCCCCGGCTCCGTGATCCTGCTCGCGGGCGAGCCCGGCGTCGGCAAGTCGACGCTGCTGCTCGAGGTCGTGCACCGCTGGGCCACCACGGGCCGCGGTAAGTCCCTGTACGTCACGGGCGAGGAGTCCGCGGGCCAGGTGCGGCTGCGCGCCGAGCGCACCGGCGCCCTCTCGGATCAGCTGTACCTCGCCGCGGAGTCCGACCTCGGGACGGTGCTCGGCCACGTCGAGCAGATCGCGCCGACCCTCATGGTGGTCGACTCGGTGCAGACCCTCTCGGCGTCCGGCGTCGACGGGGTGCACGGCGGCGTCACCCAGGTCCGCGCGATCACGACGACGCTCACGTCGCTGGCGAAGGCCTCCGGCATCGCGGTGATCCTCGTCGGCCACGTCACCAAGGACGGCGCCGTCGCCGGCCCCCGCTCGCTGGAGCACCTCGTGGACGTGGTGCTCAGCTTCGAGGGCGACAAGCACTCCACGCTGCGCATGGTGCGCGGCATCAAGAACCGCTTCGGCGCCTCCGACGAGGTGGGCTGCTTCGAGCAGCGCGAGTCCGGCATCGTCGAGGTCACGGACCCGTCGGGCCTGTTCCTGCACCACCGCGACCAGGCCGCGGCCGGAACCGCGGTCACCGTCGGCCTCGACGGCAAGCGGCCCATGCTGGGCGAGCTCCAGGCGCTCGTGACGCCCACTCCCCTGCCCTCGCCGCGGCGGGCCGTCTCCGGCCTGGACTCGGCCCGGGTGGCGATGATCCTGGCCGTGCTGACCAAGCACGGCCGCATCGAGAACCTGCCGCAGAAGGACGTCTACGCGGCGACGGTCGGCGGCATGAAGATCACCGAGCCGGCGGCCGACCTCGCGCTGGCGCTGGCCGTCGCGTCCGGCGCGGTCGAGAAGGCGCTGCGCCCGAACACCGTCGTGCTGGGCGAGGTGGGCCTGGCCGGCGAGGTGCGACGGGTGACCGGCCTGGAGCGGCGCCTCGCGGAGGCCGCCCGCCTCGGCTTCACCCACGCCATCGTGCCGCCCTCGCCCGACGGGCAGAAGCTCAAGGTCGACGGCATCCACATCGGCGAGGCGGCGACGCTGGCCGACGCCCTCCGTCTGGGCTCCCTGGCGCCGAGCGGCAAGAAGGAGCGCTAACCTACCGCTATGGACCTCGAAGCCGCGTTCGGCGGGAACGCGTCGCTCCGCGACACCGTGATCCGGGTGGCCCCGGGCACCGGGCTGCGCGACGGGATCGAGCGGATCCTCCGCGGCCGCACGGGCGCGCTCATCGTGCTGGGCTACGACGACGCGGTCGAGGGCATCTGCGACGGCGGCTTCCACCTGGACGTCGAGTTCGCGCCCACCCGCCTGCGGGAGCTGGCGAAGATGGACGGCGCGGTGGTGCTCTCCACCGACGGCAGCCGGATCGTGCGGGCGAACGTGCAGCTCGTGCCGGATCCCGCGATCCCCACGCAGGAGTCGGGCACGCGGCACCGCTCGGCCGAGCGTGCCGCGATCCAGACCGGTTACCCGGTGATCTCGGTGAGCGCGTCGATGTCGATCGTGCACGCCTACGTCGGCGGGGTGCGGCACCTCGTCGACGACGCGGCGCCCATCCTCTCCCGCGCCAACCTCGCGATCGCCACGCTCGAGCGGTACGCCCACCGCCTCGACGAGGTGCTCACGCAGCTCTCCCGCGCGGAGATCGAGGACGTGGTGACCGTCCACGAGGTCGCGCTCGTCGTGCAGCGACTGGAGCTGGTGCGACGCCTGGCCGTCGAGATCGAGCAGCACGTGCTGGAGCTCGGCACCTCGGGCCGGCAGATCGCGCTGCAGCTGGAAGACCTTTTGGGCGAGTCGATCTCGCTCCGCGAGCCCGTACTGCGCGACTACCTCGGCGACGGCGACTCCGTGGACGCCGCCGTCGCCCGCATCGACACGCTCAGCGATGCGGACCTGCTCGCCGCCACCACCATCGCTGCGGCCCTGGGCTTCTCGGGCACCGTCGAGGCGCAGGACGAGCCGGTCTCACCGCGCGGACATCGCCTGCTCGGCTCGATCCCGCGGCTGCGCCCCTCGCAGGTCGAAGCACTGGTCGCCACGTTCGGCTCGCTGCAGACGCTGCTCGCCGCCTCCGCCGCCGATCTGCAGGCCGTCCCCGGTATCGGGTCCGACGGTGCGCGGCAGGCCCGCGAGGGCCTCTCCCGCCTCGCCGAGGCCTCGGTCGAGCGCTTCTGAGCCGCTGCGGGTTCCGCGCGGCTAGTTGCCGGTGCCGGTTCCCGCGTCGGCGCCGGCCTCCGGCGTGGGCGCCGCCCGGACGATGTTGAAGGTGACCGGCGCGCTGCGCTTGGCGCCGAGCTGCGCGACCACCTGGTAGGCGCCGGGCGCGACGGGGACGCGCTGCGCCTGGCAGCCGGGCGCCGAGGTGGTGCCGGCCCACTGCAGCTTGTAGCGCAGCTGCTGGCCGGGCTGCAGCACCTCGTTCTTGATCCCGGGCTGGAAGGTGCAGTCGAAGTTGGTCCACAGCTGCTTGCTGCCGTCGAGGGTGAGCACGATCAGCTGCTGCTGGCCGGAACCGATGTCGCGCGAGCAGGCCACCGGGCCGGCGTTCGTCACGGTCGCCTCGAAGGTCGGCTGCTCGCCGAGCGCGTACGTCGGCTTGTCGGCGCCGACCACCACGGAGATGTTGGCGTCGGGGCAGGGGCCGCCGGCGACGACCGCGCCGGGCGTCGGGACGCCGCCGCCCGAGGAGCTGGCGGAGGCCGAAGCGGAACCCGAAGCCGGTGCGCCGGACTGGGGCGCGCCCGAGCCGCCGGCCCCGCCCGTGCCGCCGCCGTTGTTGTTCCCGGCGGAGGGGTCGGCACCGTCGGGCGCCTGCGACGGGGGCAGGTCGGACGTGGTGACCGGCGTCGACGAGGTCGCCGCCGCGTTCTGCGACGAGTCCTTGCCGCCACCGACGAAGACGATCAGGAGCACCACGACGAGCACCGCGAACAGCGCCAAGACGGCGGCCAGCACGCGGCGGCGCCAGTAGATCTCGGGCGGCAGGGGTCCGTTGGGCTCAAGCACGCCTCAACCGTAACGTTTCCCCGACCTCACGCCGCTGACCTGCGGCGGCGTGTCACGAATCGGTACGGATCACTCCGGCCGGACGGCCTGGAAGGGCGACGTGGCCGCCTCGCCGATGTCGCCGACGGAGCCGCGCAGGTGCACCTTGCCCTCGGCGAGCTCGTAGGTGAGGCCGACGATCGCGACCCGGCCCTCCTCGACGCCCTTGGCGATGATCCGCGAACGCTCGATCAGCAGCCAGCTGGTCTCCATGACGTGCTGCGCGGTGATGTCGTTGACGTCCGACAGGCCCTCGCGGCGGCCGGCGAGCACCGACGGGGTCAGCCGTTCGACGATGTCGCGGATGTAGCCGGGCGGCATGGTGCCGGTGTCGATCGAGTTCACGGTGGCCGCGACGGCGCCGCAGCTGTCGTGCCCGAGGATCGCGATGAGCGGCACCTTGAGCACCTCGATGGCGTACTCGATCGAGCCGAGGACGGCGGCGTCGATGATGTGGCCGGCGGTGCGGACCACGAACATGTCGCCGAGGCCCTGGTCGAAGATCACCTCGGCGGCGACGCGGGAGTCGCCGCAGCCGAACAGCACCGCGGTGGGCTGCTGTCCGCTCGCCAGTTCCGCCACGCGGCTGGCGCCCTGGTTCGGGTGCGCCGGCGCGCCTTCGACGAAGCGCTGGTTGCCTTCACGGAGGGCGCGCCAGGCGCCGGGAGGAGTCGAGGTGGGCATGGGTCCATAATGCACTTCGTGACGTCGACGCGAGACACCGGAGCGGATTCTGTCCCGGATTTCACACCGGTGCTGGGCTGGTTCGACGCCGCGGAGCGCGACCTCCCGTGGCGGGCGCCGGACGTCGGCGCGTGGGCGATCCTGGTCAGCGAGGTGATGCTGCAGCAGACGCCCGTCGTGCGGGTCGAGCCCGTCTGGCGCGCCTGGATGGAGCGCTGGCCCACGGCGGCCGATCTCGCCGCCGCCACCGGCGCCGACGCCGTGCGCGCCTGGGGCAAGCTCGGCTACCCGCGCCGGGCGATGCGGCTGCACGCGTGCGCGCAGGCCCTCGTCGAGCGGTTCGACGGCGCCGTCCCCGCCGACGTCGACGAGCTGCTGTCGCTGCCCGGCGTGGGCGACTACACCGCCCGCGCGGTGGCGTGCTTCGCCTTCGGCCAGGACGTGCCGGTCGTCGACATCAACGTGCGGCGGGTCCTCGCCCGCGCCGCGGACGGCGACTCGGACGCGGCGGCACCGTCGGCCAAGCGCGACCTGGCGGCGGCGACGGCGGCCCTGGAGACCGTGCCCGCGGACCGCCGGACGCGGCTCTCGGCCGGGCTCATGGAGCTGGGTGCGCTGGTCTGCACCGCGCGGTCGCCGCGCTGCGGCGAGTGCCCGATCCACGCCGACTGCGCCTGGCTCGCGGCCGGGGCGCCGGCGGGCACCGTCGCGCCGCGGAAGGTGCAGAAGTACGAGGGCACCGACCGACAGGCGCGCGGGAGGCTCCTCGACGTGCTCCGCGGGGCCGACGGTGCCGTCCCCCGCGCCGCGCTCGACCTGGCGTGGGAGCGCGATCCGGCGCAGCGCGACCGCGCGCTGGACTCGCTGCTGGTGGACGGGCTGATCGAGCAGACGGGGGACGGACGCTTCGCGCTCGCCGGCGAGGGGTGACGGATGTTTTTATTCACAGCTGTAGGAATTGGTGATAGATTCGAGCCATGAAGCTCTCAGACGGCCCGCTGCGCGTCACCGACCAGGGATTCTTCGGTCCGGACTCGCCCACGTGGAAGGTGTGGGCCTCGCCCACCGCACTCATCGGTTTCCAGCGCTCGGTGGTGCTGGAACACTTCGACCCGAACCTCACCGCCGCGGTCGCGGACTCGGCGGGGATCTACACCGACCCGTTCGGCCGGCTCGACCGGACGCTCGCCTACTTCCTCCTCGTCGCCACCGCGGATTCCAAGACCGCGATCGAGGCCTCCGAGCACCTCATGGACGTGCACCGCAAGGCCACCGGCATCGAGCCGATCACCGGCAAGCGGTACAGCGCCAACAACCCGGCCTCGCAGCTGTGGATCCACGTGACCGGCTGGCACTCGGTGCTCAAGTGCTACGAGATGTACGGTCCCGGGCCGCTCACCGCCGACGAGGAGGCGCGGTACTGGCGCGACTGCGTCGTCGCCGCGGAGCTGCAGACCTGCGACCCGGCCGACGTGCCCACCTCGCGCGACGAGGTGCGGGAGTACTTCGCGCGCGTCCGGCCGACGCTCGCGCTCACCGAGCGCGCCCGCACCGGCATGCACTACCTGCTGCGCCCGCGGGATCGCGGCGCGCGCCTGCGGATGGGCGGCGCGCTCATCGCTCCCGCCACGATCGCGACCCTGCCGGCCTGGATGCGCGAGATGGGCGGCTTCGATCAGCCCGGCGTCGTCGACGTCGCCTATCCGCTCGCCGTGCGCCTCGCGGTCCGCGCCGCCTCGGCCCAGCACGCCGCGGGCACCGTCCGGCTGGGCGGGCTGGTGGCGCCCATGACGGGCGGGATCCTGCGCCGCCACTTCGCCCAGAGCGACGAGCCCGCGGGCATCGTCACGCCCGCGCAGGCGCGGGAGCGGTACGGCCGTGGGGCACGCGCCGCGACCGCCTCGTAGGCTGGCCGCCATGACCACCTATGTAGTGACCGGCGCGAACGGCGGCCTCGGCGAGGTCGTGACGCGCAGTCTCGCCGCCACCGGCGGCCGCGTCGTGATGGCGTGCCGCGACGTCGCGGGCGCCCAGCGCATCGCCGACGGCATCGACGGCGACGTGACCGTCGAGCAGCTCGACCTCGCGGACCTGGACTCGGTGCGCGCCTTCGCCGACCGCACCGCCGAGGTCGACGTGCTCGTCAACAACGCCGGCCTGATGAACATCCCGCTGCGCCGCACGAAGCAGGGCTTCGAGATGCAGTTCGGCGTGAACCACCTCGGGCACTTCGCCCTCACCGGCCTGCTGCTCGACCGGCTGACGGACCGCGTGGTCGCGGTCTCGTCGGTGGCGCACCGGCAGAACTACCGCTGGCGCATGGACGACCCGAACTACGAGAACCGGAAGTACCTGCGCACCGAGGCGTACGGGCAGAGCAAGCTCGCGAACATGATGTTCGCGCGCGAGCTGCAGCGCCGGTTCGAGGCCGCGGGTTCCGAGAAGAAGGCGTACTACGTGCACCCCGGCGTCTCGCCGACCGGGCTGTTCGCCCGCACGGACACCCCGCTGGATCTCGTGATGAAGCCCGCCGTCGCGATGCTGGCGAACCCGCCGGCGAAGGCCGCGCAGTCGCTGATCCTGGCCGCGACCGATCCTGACCTCGACCCGCACCCGTGGTGGGGGCCGACGCAGCTCTTCCAGTCCCGCGGCCCGGTGGGCAAGTGCTCCAGCACCGCGGTCTCGAAGGATCAGGCCAAGTGGGCCGAGTTGTGGGCCGTCTCCGAGAAGCTCACGGGCGTCACCTACGCCGTGTGAGGACGCGGGCGGTCACATGGCATGGACATGCGACCGCCCGCGTCACCGGACGTCGATGAACTGCGGCCCTCCGCCGCAGGACGGTCGGCCGTTCGGGCTCCCGCCCTGGATGGATCCACCGATGCGGACCGAACACGAGGCGGTCGCGTGCCACACGCCGGGAGCGAAGATGCCCGCCGACGTGAGACTCCAGGACTGCGCGTAGAAACTCCCGTCGGAGTACGGCTTCCCTAGGCAGTACCGCGCGCCGCCGTACCCGGGAGCCTGTCCACCCTGGCACCAGTTCACCGCGCCGTTCGGGAAGTACGGATTCCGCGCCGCGTTGGCGGGCTGCGCCGCACCGGCGAGGACCGCGGCCGCGAGCAGAGCCACCGCGGTACCGCGAGATACGAGACGTTGCATGTCTTCTCCCATCCGATCAAGTCGAATCCCATGATCGCGGCCGGGCGACGACCCGACAACGCCCACGGGTGAGATTCCCCTGATCAGACGACACGGGGAGTACCTCCACCCGTTCGTGACGCGGAGCACGGAATCACCGCGGGCCGCCGACGGTTGAAGCTTTCATGCGCGTGGACGTCTGGACCGATATCAACTGCCCCTTCTGCTACATCGGGAAGGCCCGTTTCGAGGAGGCGCTCGCGGATTTCCCGCAGCGCGACCAGGTCGAGGTGATCCACCGCTCCTACGAGCTGGACCCCACCGCCGGCGATTCGGAGCCCGTCATCCCGCGGATCGCCGCCAAGTACGGCATCAGCGAGGCGCAGGCCGCCGCGAACGAGCGCGGGCTCGGCGCGCAGGCGCAGCAGCTCGGCCTGCCCTACCAGGTCGACGGCCGCGACAGCGGCAACAGCTTCGACATGCACCGCCTGCTCCATTGGGCCCTCGAGCTCGGCCGGCAGGAGGCGCTGCTCGACGCGCTCTACGCGGCGAACTTCGCCGAGCCGACGCCCGCCTTCGGCAGCCGCGACCGCCTCGTCGCCATCGCCGAGTCCGCCGGGTTCGACGGTGCCGCCGCCCGCGCGGTGCTCGACGACCCGTCCGCCTACGCGGACGCGGTCCGCGCCGACGAGGAGACCGCCAAGCGGATCGGCATCGGCGGCGTCCCGTTCTTCGTCTTCGACGGCAAGTACGCCGTCTCCGGCGCCCAGCCGCCCGAGGTCTTCACCGAGGCGCTGACGAAGGCCCGCGGTGAGGAGCCGCTCACCGTCATCGGCGGCGACGACGCCGAGGCGTGCGGTCCCGACGGCTGCGAGCTGCCGCCGCGCGACTGAGTCCCGGGCCCGCGACCGGGCCTACGGCGCGGTGAGCCGCCGCACGGCTGCCGCGAGCGCATCGTCGTCGAGCATGACCTCCACGGCCTCGCTGCCCCCGGTGAGGATGTCGCCGTGCACGAGAGCGAGCACCTCGAGGAGCAGCGTCGGCGCGGGCGTCGCCGCGGTGACCGCGCCCGCATCCTGTGCGGCCTGGAGGGCGGCGATCTTCTTCGCGTTCGAGTCCGACGTGAACTCCAGCTCCAACAGCTCCCCCGGGCACTCGAGCGTGTGCCAGAGCACGAGCCGCATCAGCTCGGGGTGCGCACGGTTGAAGCCGCGCAGCCGCACGGCGTAGCCGGGCAGGTCCTCGGCGGTGAAGGGCACCGTCTCCAGCAGCTCCGCGACGCGGCCCTCGATGACGGCGTCGAAGAGCTGCCGCTTGTTGCCGAAGTAGGCGTAGATCAGCTGCTTGTTGGCCTCGGCCGCGGCGGCGATCCGGTCGACGCGCGCGCCCGCGAGCCCGTGCTCGGCGAACTCGACGGTCGCGGCATCGAGGAGCCGGGCACGGGTCGCGGCGGCGTCGCGCTGTTGCTTAGGCGCGGGCGGCATCGCGCGGCAGGTCGGTTCCGGTCACCTCGGCAGCGTACTTCCACAGCTTCGCGGCGACGTCGGCGTCCCGCATTCGTGCGTTCTTCTTGGTCACGCCCGGCGCGCCGACGAGGCCGAATCGTCCTTGGGGGCCGTAGTATTCGCCGTTGCGGGCCTGCGGATCGCTCGCGGCGAGCAGCAGCGGCTCGGCGCCCTGCTCGGGCTGTTGCGAGGGCAGGAAGCGGCCGGCGAAGCGGGTGACCACGGACTCGCGCTCACTGCCCGCGCCGAGGCTCGCGCCCGCGGTCTGCAGGTTGGTCTGGGTGTACCCCGGGTGCGCGGCGTCGCTGAGCAGGCCCCAGCCGCGGCGCTCGCTCTCCGCGGCGAGGTGGTTCGCCATGAGCAGGTCGGCGAGCTTCGACTGGCCGTAGGCGCGGGTCGGGGAGTACTTCCGCAGCGACTGCGGATCGTCGAAGTCGATGCGGCCGAAGTTGGCGACGCCGGAGCTCATCGTCGTGACGCGCGGCGCCGCGGACTGGAGCAGCACGGGCAGCAGGAGGTTGGTGAGCGCGAACGGGCCGAGGAAGTTCGAGCCGAACTGCAGCTCGAAGCCGTCGGCGGTCTCGAAGCGCTCGGGCGGGGTCATGACGCCCGCGTTGTTGACGAGGACGTCGACCGCGACACCGTCGGCGACGATGCCGTCGGCGAAGGCCCGCACGGACGCCAGGTCCGCGAGGTCGAGGCGCCGGACCGCGAGGTCGGCACCGGGTACCTCCGCCAGGATCTCCTGCCGCGCGGCCTCCCCCTTCTCCGGCGTGCGGACCGCCATGATCACGGTCGCGCCCGCCGCGGCGAGCCGCTTGGCCGCCTCCTTACCCGTTCCGCTGTTCGACCCGGTGACCACGAAGGTCCTGCCCGACTGATCGCTGACCTGGTACATCTCGTTCTCCTTCGATTCAACTAACTGGTTAGTTGAAAGATTAGAGCCGATTCCGCCAACTGTCAACCAACTAGTTAGTTAGCGGATTGCGGCTGGCAGCGCGGGCACCACCAGATCGCCCGCTCCGCCTCGCCCGAACCGCCGAGGGAGCCCGCGACGATCGCCGTCCCACAGCGCAGGCAGGGGCGCCGCGCGCGGTCGTAGACGAAGGCGTGCATGCCGTTCCGGTCGACGCCCGTCGTCACCCGACGCGTGCGCCCGAGGTTGGCCCGCAGCAGCCGCGCGGCACCGTCGGCCCAGGCCAGCGGGTCGCCGCACTCCCCGACCGGCGTCGCCGGATGCGCGCCGCGCAGGAAGCAGAGCTCGTTGCGGTAGACGTTGCCCACCCCGGCGAGCACGGTCTGGTCCAGCAGCGCGAGCCCGACGGGGCGCTCCGGCTCGGCCGCGAGGTTCGCCGCGGCGCGGTCGGCGTCCCAGTCGGGGCCGAGCGGGTCGGGCCCGAGCCGGGCGAGGGCACCGTCGGCCTCGGCGGGCGTGAGGATCTCGAGCGTTCCGAGGGAGAACCCGACCACCTGCGCCCCGTCGACGGCGAGCACCGCGCGGGCGGTGTGCGCGGGCCGGCGCCAGCGCTCGCCGGGACGGGACACGTGCCACTCGCCCTCCATCTTCAGGTGGCTGTGGATCACGGCGTTCCCGGCGACGATCAGCAGGTGCTTGCCGCGCGCGGTCACGGCGCTCACCTCGCGCCCGGTCAGGTCGACTGTGGCGTACCGCGGCACCCGAATGTCGCAGGCGGTGAGCACCTTCCCCTCCAACACCGGCCGCAGCCGCGCGGCCAGGTTGTGGACGGTGTCGCCCTCGGGCACCGGTCAGTCCAGCCCGGAGAGGAACGCCTCGACGGCGCCGCGGTACACGCCGGGCGCGTCGTCGTGGACGAGGTGGCCGGCACCGTCGACCTTGAGGTAGCGCAGGTCGGGGCCGGTGTAGGAGCGGACCATGCGCTCGCCCACCCCGGGCGGCACGACGGTGAACTCGGCCTCGACGAGCAGGGTGGGCGCCTGCACGGCCCGCCACTGCGGCCAGTGGTCGCGCGGACCCCAGTGGTCGGCGATGGCGCGGAAGACGTCGAGTTCGCCGTGGAGCGCACCGTCGTCGAAGGCCTCGTAGAAGTAGCGCCCGGCGACCGGCCCGAACAGCGCCTCGCACTCGGCCTGCGAGGCGAAGCGGTCGGGCCAGCTGGCGAACCAGGGCGCCCAGGTGTCGGTGGACTGACCGGTGAACTCGGGCGACATGTCCTCGACGACGAGCGCGCGCACGAGCTCGGGGTACTCGGCGGCGGTGCACCAGGCGTGGAGGCCGCCCATGGAGTGCCCGATCAGCGTCGCCGGGCCCTGGTCCAGGCAGGTGAGGATCTCGGCGACATCGGCGACGAAGCGGTCGGTGCTGATGTCGTCCGGCGGCACGGGAAAGCCTGGGCCGCGGTGGAATTCGGCGTCGAAGGTGAAGACGCGGCCGTAGCGGCGCAGCCACGGGATCTGCCGGCGCCAGGTGCGGCCGCGGCCCATGAGGCCGTGCAGCAGCACGATCGGTCCGGCTCCTTCGCGGCCACCCCAATCTCTCAGGCCCACACACTCATCCACGCGGCCCAACCTACCGGGTCGGGCGACGGTATCGTCGGGTCATGTCGGTAGTGAAGATCAACGCCATCCACATCCCCGAGGGCGCGGGCCCCGAGCTCGAGAAGCGGTTCGCCCAGCGCGCGCACGCGGTCGAGAACTCGCCCGGCTTCCTGGGCTTCCAGCTGCTGCGCCCGGTGAAGGGCGACGACCGCTATTTCGTGGTCACGCAGTGGGAGTCCGAGGAGGCTTTCGCCGCCTGGCGCGACGGCCCGGCCCGCGAGGCCCACGCCGGCGAGCGCAACCCCGGCGGCGGCGAGGGCCGCAAGCCCGTCGCCTCGGGCGCCGACCTGCTCGAGTTCGAGGTCGTCCTCGACGTGCAGGGCAAGGCCGGGCAGTAGCCGCACGGGATTCGCACGAGATCGCGTCGCGGCGCCGGAACCTTCCGGCGCCGCCGCGGTTCGTGTGCGAGGACCTGGCCGCGCCGGTTCCGCGCACCGTCCGGCACTGGCTGCGCCTGACGGACGACGAGGTAGCCCCGGCGGTGCTGTCCACCGACGGCGAGACGCGGGTCGAGTGGTCCTCGCTGTGGCCCGACCGCCCGGACCTGCGCGTGGTCTTCACCGTCGAGCCCGGCGGCGGCGGCTCCGACGTGCAGTGGGTCCTGTACGCCGAGGACCCCGTCCCGGGGCCGGAGTACATCCGTCACGTCGCCCGACGTATCAGCACCCTCGTCTTCGTCGACCTCCGGTACGCCTACGGCCAGTAGGGGTGGTCGTAGGTCGCTCCGCGGAGCCATGCGCGTGACGCATCGCCTCTCACGGCAACACGCGCCCCCACACCGGCAGCCGGCGCCCGAGCGTCAGAGCCAGGCGCCGGAGTCCCAGGTGAGGAACGACTCCAGGCTGGCCGCGGGGTGCTGCTGCGGGTGGTTCGTGGAGAGGTACGCGCCGCGGTAGAACAGGAGCGGCTTCGCGTCGTCGACGTCGCCGAGGTGATGCACCCGGCCGATCGCGATGTGGTGGTCTCCCCCGTCGAGCACGTTCTCGAGCGTGCAGTCCATCCACGTCAGCGAGCCGTCGATCGTCGGGTTGCCGAGCGGCGAGGGCGTCCACTGCAGGCCCTCGAACTTGTCGTCCACCGACCGGCCGAACGCGGCGCTCACGGACTCCTGCTCCTGCCCCAGCACGGAGACCGCGAACTTCCCCGACGCCTCGATGTGCTTCCACGTCCGCGAGGTCTTCATCGGGCAGAACAGCACCAGCGGCGGGTCCAGCGACAACGCGGCGAACGACTGGCACGCGAAGCCGACCGGCTTCTCCTCGGCGTTGGACGTCGCGATGATCGTGACGCCGGTGCAGAACTGCCCCATCACATGTCGGAACGTGCGCTGATCGAATCCGGCCTCGGTCATGCTGCCAACCTACTCCCGCCGTTTCCGACGGTGCGCGCCACACCACCGCCCGGCACGCCCCGCGGCCGGGTCCACCGAGCCTGCGCACGGCAGACGCCGAGCGCCACCGATCCACTCGGCGTGATCCTTACCCGCGGCAGCCCAGGACGATCGCCCGCGCGACCGGGGTGAGTTCCTCGTCGGGCCGGTCCAGGTCGGCGGGCGCCCCGAGCAGTGCGGGCTGCGCGAGGAACCGGGCGCCGCGTCCCGGCCCCGGCAGCAGGGCCTGCGCGGCGTGCACGAGGAAGGGGTGGCAGAGGTAGACGTCGCCGGCGTCTCCCGTCGCCCATGCCTCCGGCAGCCCCTCGGTCGCGGCGAACTCAGGGATGAGCGCGCCCATCTCCGCCCCCTCCTCCCCGTAGGGCTGCAGCATCTTCGCCATCGCCCGGTGCGAGCCCACGCGCAGCCGCGTCGGGGCGTCGTCGTCGCCGATGTCGGAGAACAGGTACAGCATGAGCAGCGCGCGACCCTTGCTGCGCACGTTGACCCGCCAGTGCAGGAAGGCCTCCGGCTGTTCGCCCGGAAAGCTGGCGTCCACGTGCCAGCCGTCGTCGCCGGGGCCGTCCTCACCGGGGCCGTCCTCACACGGGAAGCGCACCGGGAAGGTGCCGATCGAGACTCGCGGCGCCCACTTTCCGGCCCCGGCCAGACGGTCCGCCGCCTCCGCCACGAGCGGCGACGCCGCGGCCTCGCGGAAGGGCTCCTCGCCGTGCTCGCCCAGCCTGATCACGGGCCGGTCCCAGGTCGACGGGTCGTCCCGGTCGATGCCCGACGGTGCCATCTCCGCCCACAGGACGTCCCGGGCCGCGGCCGCCGTCGTGGCGCTGAACGCCCCGCGGACCGCGGCGTATCCGTCGCGGACGAAGTCCTCCACCTGTTCGTCGGTCAGCACACTCCGAGTGTGGTTCCCGGCCGATCCGGGCACCAGCGAATTTCGGACGGGCCCCCACGCGCCATCCGGCCGCCGCTCGCGCGCCCTATGGCGCCTCCGACTCCTCCGCCACGGGGCGGACCTCGCATAGGACGACCCCGACGAGCGCCGCCACCATCGCGACGGCGGCCGCCCGGTCGTGGATCACCGGGACGGGGACCGCGCTCGCGGCGATCCCCGCGATCAGCGGGATGGCCGCCCTGCGCAGCGCGCGGCCGGGCGGGTCCGTGCCGAGACACCAGATCAGGGTCGCGAGGGCCATGAGGCACGACATCCCGATCCCCACGGCGGCATCGCGCCACCCCCAGTGCCCGCCCGTACCTGCGTGGTGCGGGCCGATCGTCACCGCCAGCAGGATCACGAGCAGGATCAGGGCGAGGCCCGCCGCGTAGCAGATCGCCAGCGCGGACAGCCGCGACGGTCGGCGGCAGTGCAGGACCGTGGCGGCGACGAACAGGACCACGCCCACGAGGAACAGGGAGCCGCCGAGATCGTCCTCGTCGACGACGATCCCCATGGTGGCGAGCGCGGTCAACGATGCGAGGACCAGCAGCACCCTGGACGCCCACCGCCGCACGACCCAGCGCATCGCCCACCCCCACCCTGAACTCCAGATACCGATGCGATGCTATTGCATACTGCACGGATCGCAACGCGCGCGGTTCCCCAGCGGAGACGGCCCTGCTCGGAGTACCTTTCGCCGGTGACCCGCAGGCAACTCTGGGAGCGCCGGACGAATCCCGTGATGATCGCCCTGGCACTGGCCTTCCTCGCCGTCTACGCGGTGCAGGTGCTCGACGTGGCGCCGAGCCCGCTGATGCGCCACCTCGTGGACTGGACCGACATCGCCATCTGGGCGGCCTTCGTCGCCGACTACGCGATCCGGGTGCGGCTGTCGACGGACCGCTGGCGGTTCGTGCGGACGCACCCGATCGACCTCCTCGCGATCGCGCTGCCGCCGTTCCGCCCGCTCCGGGCACTCCGTGCCGCACCGCTCCTCCTCGGCGGCCTGCACCGATCGCGGCTCACCCGTGCACGCCTCGCGGTCTTCGTCGGCACCACGTCCGTCCTGGTCGTCTTCCTCTGCAGCCTGGCCTTCCTCGACGCCGAGCGCGGCGCCCCGGACACCAAGGTCACCGGCTACGGCGACGCCCTGTGGTGGGCGGCCGTCACCGTCACCACCGTCGGCTACGGCGACGTCTACCCCGTGACCACGGAAGGCCGGTTCGTCGCCCTCCTGCTCATGGTCGTCGGCATCGGCCTCATCAGCTTCGTGATCGGCACCGCGACCAGCTGGGTCGTCGACCAGCTCAAGGCCGTCGACGCGAGCGCCCGCCGCACCGACCGGGAGGTCGACGAACTCACCGCCGAGGTCCGCGCCCTGCGCGAGGAGATCGGCCGGCTCAGGGACGGCACCGTCGAGAACGCGAAGAGCCGCCACCCCGAAGGGTGACGGCTCCTCGATGGAACTCTGTCGGTTGCGCTGGCGCGCTACGCGGTCTCGCCGGGCGTCGTCGCGGACGAGGCGTCGGCCACCAGGGCGGGAACGCCGTCGTCGGACTTCTCCAGGTCGATCGCGGGCTTGGGCTTGCCGGCGAAGGTGAACTTCGCGTCCTCGCCCTTGCCCTCGCCGTCCCAGCCCTCGACGTCGACCTCGACGATCTGGCCGGCGCCGATCTCACCGAACAGGATCTTCTCGGACAGCGCGTCCTCGATCTCCCGCTGGATGGTGCGGCGCAGCGGCCGGGCACCGAGGACCGGGTCGAAGCCGCGCTTGGCGAGCAGGGACTTGGCCTGGTCGCTGACCTCGAGCCCCATGTCCTTGTTCTTCAGCGCGGTGCCCACCCGGTTCAGCATCAGGTCGACCATCTCGATGATCTGATCCCGCGTGAGCTGGTGGAAGACGACGATGTCGTCGATGCGGTTGAGGAACTCGGGCCGGAAGTGCTTCTTGAGCTCGTCGTTGACCTTCTGCTTCATCCGGTCGTAGTTGCCGCCGTCCGAATCGCCCTGGGTGAAGCCGAGGCCCACCGCCTTGGAGATGTCGGACGTGCCCAGGTTCGACGTGAAGATCAGCACGGTGTTCTTGAAGTCGACCGTGCGACCCTGACCGTCGGTCAGGCGGCCGTCCTCGAGCACCTGCAGCAGCGTGTTGTAGATCTCGCTGTGCGCCTTCTCGATCTCGTCGAAGAGCACCACGGAGAAGGGCTTGCGGCGCACCTTCTCGGTGAGCTGGCCGCCCTCCTCGTAGCCCACGTACCCGGGAGGGGCACCGAACAGGCGCGAGGCGGTGAAGCGGTCGTGGAACTCGCCCATGTCGATCTGGATGAGCGCGTCGTCCTCGCCGAACAGGAAGTTCGCGAGCGCCTTCGAGAGCTCCGTCTTACCCACGCCGGACGGGCCGGCGAAGATGAACGAGCCCGACGGGCGCTTCGGATCCTTCAGGCCCGCGCGGGTACGACGGATCGCCTTCGAGACGGCCTTGACGGCGTCCTCCTGGCCGATGATCCGCTTGTGCAGCTCGTCCTCCATGCGGAGCAGACGGGTGGTCTCCTCCTCGGTGAGCTTGAACACGGGGATGCCGGTCCAGTTGCCCAGGACCTCGGCGATCTGCTCCTCGTCGACCTCGGCGACCACGTCGAGATCACCAGCGCGCCACTGCTTCTCGCGCTCGGCGCGCTCGCCGATGAGCTGCTTCTCCTTGTCGCGCAGCGACGCGGCCTTCTCGAAGTCCTGCTCGTCGATGGCCGATTCCTTCTCGCGACGCGCATCGGCGATCTTGTCGTCGAAGGCGCGCAGGTCCGGCGGCGCGGTCATCCGGCGGATGCGCATGCGCGCGCCCGCCTCGTCGATGAGGTCGATCGCCTTGTCCGGCAGGAAGCGGTCGTTGATGTACCGGTCCGCCAGGGTGGCGGCGGCGACCAGCGCGCTGTCCGTGATGGAGATGCGGTGGTGCGCCTCGTACCGGTCGCGCAGGCCCTTGAGGATCTCGATGGCGTGCTCGACGCTCGGCTCGCCCACCTGGACGGGCTGGAAGCGGCGCTCCAGGGCGGCGTCCTTCTCGATGTACTTGCGGTACTCGTCGAGCGTGGTGGCGCCGATGGTCTGCAGCTCGCCGCGGGCCAGCTTCGGCTTGAGGATCGACGCGGCGTCGATCGCGCCCTCGGCGGCACCCGCGCCGACGAGCGTGTGCAGCTCGTCGATGAACAGGATGATGTCGCCGCGGGTGTCGATCTCCTTGAGGACCTTCCGCAGGCGCTCCTCGAAGTCACCGCGGTAGCGCGAGCCGGCCACCAGGGACCCGAGGTCCAGGGTGTACAGCTGCTTGTCCTTGAGCGTCTCGGGCACGTTGCCGTTGACGATCGCCTGCGCCAGGCCCTCGACGACGGCCGTCTTGCCGACGCCGGGCTCGCCGATCAGCACCGGGTTGTTCTTGGTGCGCCGCGAGAGCACCTGCATGATGCGCTCGATCTCCTTGGACCGGCCGATGACCGGGTCCAGCTTGCCCTGGGCCGCCGCGGCGGTCAGGTTCCTGCCGAACTGATCCAGCACGAGGGAGGTCGACGGGGTGCCCGCCTCACCACCCGAGGTCCGGGCGCCGGCGCCGGCGGGCTCGCCGCCACCGCCCTCCTTGCCCTGGTAGCCCGACAGCAGCTGGATGACCTGCTGGCGGACCCGATTGAGATCGGCGCCCAGCTTCACCAGGACCTGGGCGGCGACGCCCTCGCCCTCGCGGATCAGGCCGAGCAGGATGTGCTCGGTGCCGATGTAGTTGTGGCCGAGCTGCAGCGCCTCGCGCAGCGACAGCTCGAGCACCTTCTTGGCACGCGGCGTGAAGGGGATGTGACCCGACGGGGCCTGCTGGCCCTGCCCGATGATCTCCTCGACCTGGCTGCGCACACCCTCGAGGGAGATGCCCAGCGATTCGAGGGCCTTGGCCGCCACACCCTCACCCTCATGGATCAGACCCAGGAGGATGTGCTCGGTGCCGATGTAGTTGTGATTGAGCATCCTGGCTTCTTCTTGCGCCAGGACGACGACGCGGCGAGCGCGGTCGGTGAACCTCTCGAACATGGCCATTTTCCTCACATCCCGGTTACTTCGGGGAACGGCCGAGGCCGAACCCGCAGATAGCCGTCTGCATCAACGTCTTCTCACTGTAGTTCGGACCGGTCAGCGGTGGTGTCGGCAGTGCCCCGCAGCCGGGGCCCGCAGGCCCCGTCGCCCACTGGTCGGATCCTGATACACCAGGTCAAACGCGCCCCCGGCGGGTTTTGATCCCCGTTCCGCCGTGAGCGAAACGGCCCTGGATACGACTCACCCCGGCGCACCGGGCGCCGGGGTGGGGTCGAACGGGCGTCAGTTCGCCGCGTTGTAGGCGTCGATCACGTCCTGGCTGATGCGGCCGCGGTCGTTGACCTTCAAACCGGACTTGCGGGCCCAATCGCGGATCGCGGCGCTCTGCGAGCGGTCGATCGGCGTACGGCCGCGCGGGGCGGCCAGGGCACGCGTACCGCGCTTGCGGCCGCCGGCCCGGCGGGCGTTCTCGACCCATTCCTCCAGGGATCCGCGCAGCTTCGCGGCGTTCTTGGACGACAGGTCGATCTCGTACGTGACGCCGTCCAGGCCGAATTCCACGGTCTCGTCAGCGGTCTGCGTATCGTCCACGTCGTCGACCAGCGTAACGGTGACCTTGCGCGCCATAGTTTTGGCCCCTTCTCGAAGTAATGGTTCCATTGCGTCGTTCAAATCGAGTGTATACACACTATTGACATTGTTTCGATTCGAGGCGTCGGAAAATTTGTCGCGATACTGTAACGATCGCGACCGAGAAGGTGCCGCATTCCGGTTGAATCGCGCCGGCCGGCGCGCAATTCACCGATTCGGTACTACTGGAACGACACCAGCGCACGCACCCGTTCCACACCGATCGCGAGCAGCAGCGTGGGCAGCCGCGGACCGGTATCGCTACTCACCAGCAGGCGGTAGAGCAGGACGAAGAATGCGCGCTGCGCTGCGGCGAGTTCCTTATCGCCCTTGACGATCTGATCCGCGCCCAGCCCGCGCTGCACCTTCGCGACGCCGTACACCTGGTGCGTGATTCCGGCGAGCGTCCAGTCGTCCTCGAGCCGGCCGAGCCCGGCAGGGGCGGGGGTGCCGGAGCCCTCCAGCAGCAGCCGCAGGCCCTCCCGCTGCTCGTCCGTGAGGGACGCCAGGAGCTCGGCGTCCGGTTCGCTCCGGACGACGGTGCGCTCCTCCGCCGGCATCTGCTCGGCCACCCAGGCGGTGGCGCGGTCCAGCCGCGGACGCAGCGGCGCCAGCTCGTCCAGCGGCTGGTCGGGCTCGAGCGCGGCCAGGATGCGCAGGGTCTGCTCGTCGTCGCCGGTGGTGATGTCGACGACGGAGGCCAGCGTCTTGTACGGCACGGGGCGGGGCGTCAGCGGCAGCTCTCGCAGCTGCTGCGACCTCGTGTCCAGCACGGACACCGCCCGGGCGTGCGCCGCGATGTCGCCGGGCTGTGCCTTGTCGCCGGCCGTCTTGCGGACCAGCGCGTCCCACTCGTCGTAGGTGCGGGGCAGGTCGCCGTCCAGCGCCACGTCGAAGGACTGATTCGGCTTCTTGCGCCCGTACAGCCAGCGCAGCAGCGGCGGCTCGAGGTAGCGCAGCGCGACCGCGGCGGTCGGCACCCCGCCCTTCGAGGACGACATCTTGGCCATGCCGCGGATGCCGACGAACGCGTACATCGGGCCGAGCGGCCGCTTCCAGCCGAAGATCGGCGCCACGTCCTTGCCCACGGCGAACGACGACCCCGGCGATTGATGATCGACACCGGAGGGCTCGAAAGTGATCTTCTCGAAGGCCCAGCGCATGGGCCAATCGACCTTCCACACCAGTTTCCCGTCGGTGTGATCGCGAAGAATCACCGTTTCCGTGTGTCCGCACCGGCAAACGTAGGTGAGCTCGGTCGAATCGTCGTCGTACGCCGTTACCGTGGTGAAATCGGTCCCGCACACCGAGCAGTAGGGCTTGTACGGGTAGTAACCGGAATCACCCGATCCGTCCGCTTCCTCCGCCGCTCCCGACGCCGCATCGGCGTCCGATTCCGTGTCCGTTTCCGATGCATTCCCGTCCGCCGCTGGTGTTTCTCCGCGGTCGAGCGTCCGATAGCGCTCGAGGATGGAATCAATGCGCCCGCGTTGCGCCATCGCGTGCAGCACCTGATCGACATATGCACCAGAGGTGTACATCTGCGTCTGGCTGATTCCCCGGTACTCGACGCCCAGATCCTCCAGCGCGCCCTGCAATTCGCGCCGGAAATGCTCGGCCCAGTTCTCCGCATCGGAGCCGTGCGGCGCCGGAACGCGTGTCAGTGGTTTACCGATGTGCTGCTCCCAGGAGGAATCGACGCCGGGGACGTTCGGAACCTTGCGGAAGCGGTCGAAGTCGTCCCAGGAGATGATGTGCTCGACCTGCAGGCCGCGGCGGCGCAGCTCGTCGGCCACCAGGTGCGGCACCATCACCTCGCGGAGGTTCCCCAGGTGGATCGGCCCCGACGGGGAGATCCCCGAGGCCACCTTCACGGGTGTCCCGTTCCGCTCGGCGAAGGCCACGGCCTCATCCGCGAGGCGGGAGACCCAGTCGTCCAGGGGTGCAGTCACGGGCGCAGCATTCACGGGTGGTGATCCTACCGCTCGGCCCCGGTCACTCCGGATTCGTGATCCGCGCCGGACCACACCGCCCAGGATCATCGACAGCGCGAGCATCCGGCCCGCCGTCACGGGGTCCCGGTGCACGACGATGCCCAGCGTGATCGCGCCCAGCGCGCCGATGCCCGTGAAGACGGCGTAGGCGGTGCCCACCGGCAGGGTCCGCATCGCGCGGGCCAGCAGGTACACGGCGAGCACCCCGAGCACGATGCACAGCACCGTCGGCCACAACCGGGTGAAGTTCGCGGTGGGCTTGATCGTCTGCGACCACGCGATCTCCACGAGGCCCGCGAGCCCCAGGATCAGCCAGCTCATCGGACGACCTCGCCGGCGCCGGCCCGGCCGCGATCGGTCGCGAGCCGGCGCAGGTCCGCGACGGCGGCGGCGTGCGAGGCGTCGTGCGCGTCGCGCAGGTGCGCGAGCGCGGGGTCGACGCGGGAGTTGGCGAGCTCGCTCGCGACGAAGACCGCATCGGTCACACCGAAGTGGCCGGCGAAGAAGTCGCGCAGGTACCGCTCCTCGTGGTCGAAGGGCTCGCGCGGCGCACCGGGCGAGTAGGCGCCGCCGCGGGCGGAGGCGACGACGAAGGTCCGGGGCGCCAGCGACATCCGCGGGAAGGTGATCTGGTCGAGCCAGGCCTTGAGCGAAGCCGGCACGGAGAAGTTGTACATGGGCGTGCCGATGAGGATCACATCGGCGGCGAGAACCTCGTTCAGCAGCGGTTCCACGACGCCCCAGGCCCGCCGTTGTTCGGGCGTCCGGGCCAGCACGGACAGCCGCGCCGGGTCGGTCTCCCCCGCGACGAGCGCCGCGTCGCAGAGCTCGGTCCACGCCTCGTCGATGAGGGGAACGGGGTCGGCCGCGAGGTCGCGGTAGGTGTAGGCGCCGCCGGGGTGGGCGACGCGCCAGGCCGCGGCGTAGTCGGCGCTGAGCTCGCGGCTGATCGACGCGCGCCGGGCACTCGCGTCGAGGTGCAGGAGGTGGGTCATGGCATCGCCTTCCGTTAACCGGACACGTTGTCCGCTTGTAGTGATCGAACGGTAGCGCACAAGCGGACAGCTTGTCCATATCAAGATTCGTGGCTAGATTCGATGCCATGCGGATCGGACCGGACCTCCTGGCGGGCACCCCTGACGACGGGGCCGCGCCGCCCGTCGAGCGGGCCGACGCCGCCCGCAACCGGCAGAAGGTACTCGACGCGGCCGCCGAGCTGTTCGCGACGCGGGATCCGCGCAGCGTGACGATGGACGACATCGCGAAGGCCGCCGGCGTGGGCCGCGGCACCCTGTACCGGCGCTACCCCGACCGCGGCGCGATCGCGGCCGCGCTGCTCGACGACCACGAGCGCTCACTGCAGGAGGCGATCCTGCGCGGCGACCCGCCGCTCGGTCCGGGCGCGCCGCCCGGGGACCGCCTGGCCGCCTTCTACGCGGCGATGGTCCGGCTGCTCGGAACGCATTCACACCTGGTGCTCGGCGCCGAGACGGGGGGCGCGCGGTTCGCGACGGGGGCCTACGGGTTCTGGTTCGCGCACGTCCGCGCCCTGCTGACGGAGGCGGGGATCGACGATCCGGAGGCGATGGTGGACGCGGTCCTCGCGCCCGTCGCGGCGGAGGTCTACCTGCAGCAGCGCGAGCGCGGGCTGTCGCCGGAGCGGATCAGCGCCGCGCTCGACGCGCAGGCGCACCGGTTGCTCGGCTGAGCGCAGGCGACGGCACCGCGCCGACGGCCGGCGGCCGGCGGCGGAGCCTCAGGCCTCGTGGGCGGCGAACTGGGCGAGCGCCCGCTCGTAGGCCTCGGACGCGCGACCGCGGCCGGCGCCGGGCGTGATGCCCAGGGTCAGGGCCCGGAAGCCACCGTCGACTGACGAGGCCTGCACGCCCCGGTCCCGGAGGCGGGTGGCGATCGCGGCGGCGGTGGCGCCGTTACCGCTGACCAGCAGCCACTGGGCGTCGGGGCCGGCGGCGGCCAGGCTGGTGGGGAGGCCGGGGACGAGCCGGGCGGCGACGGCGGCCGCGTCGAGGGCGACGGCACCGGGGAGGATTCCGTCGCGGTTGCGCTCGGACTGGTCGCGGACGTCGACGACGATCTGGCCGGTGGCGGGGGTGAAGTGCACGGGGTGCATCGGAGAGTCTCCAGGAGGGAGGCGGAGCGAGGAGGGCGCGTCCGGGCAGCGAAAAGGGGGTCGGGTTCCTAGCGGACCCGACAACACTCCATGCAGCTGCGCACCTGGCTCATGACAGCGAAGCTAGCACCCCGCAGCAACCGGCGGCAAGGGTTCGAATCACGAGTGACGCGAATCCCGCGCGCGCCTGTCCCGCTGCGCCCGGTTGGCTCGCTCCCGCAGGTACACGGCCCGCAGGCCCTGCAGCGTGAGGTCGGCGCGATGGTCGGTCACGGTCGCGCACTCGGAGGCGATGCCCTCGTCGAAGCCGCCCGTCGCGACCACCCGGGCCCCGGGGGCCACCTCGAGCGCGCGGCCGACGAGCGCGTCGACCATGCCCGCGAAGCCGTAGATGATGCCCGACTGCAGCGCCTCGACGGTGTTCTTCCCGACCACCGACCGCGGCGCGACGAGCTCCACCCGGCGCAGCGCGACGGTCCGCTCGGCGAGCGCGTCCAGCGCGCTCCCCACGCCCGCGGCGATCGCGCCGCCGAGGAACTCGCCCTTGGCGCTGACCACGTCCACCCGCGTGGACGTGCCGAAATCCACGACGATGCACGGGGTCCCGGCCGCTCGGCCGACCAGCTCGAAGGCGCCGGCGGCGTTGGCGACGCGGTCGGTGCCGACCTCGCGCGGGTTGTCGACGAGCAGCGGCACGCCGGTCTTGACGCCGGGCTCGAGGATCACGGGCTCGGCCGCCGGGTAGTAGCGGGGCATCACGGCGCGCAGCGAGCGCAGCAGCTCGGGCACCGTCGACAGCACGGACACGCCCGTGACCGCGGCGGGTTCGACGCCCGCGCCCGTGAGGAAGCCGCGCAGGATGAGCGCCAGCTCATCCGAAGTCATCCGCGGGTCGCTGCGCAGCCGCCAGGTGCCGAGCAGCTCCTCGCCCTCGGCGGATGCGAACAGCCCGACGGTGACCGAGGTGTTGCCGGCGTCGATCGCCAGCAGCATCAGATCCTGCCCGTGACCAGGCCGAAACCGTCGGGCACGTGCGCCGCGTCGGCGGTGAGCTCGACGGGCTTGTTGTCGGAGTCCACGAAGACGACGCTGGGCGCGTAGGTCCTCAGCTCCTCCTCGTTCAGCTGGCCGTAGGCGATGAGGATGACGATGTCGCCCGGGTTCACGAGATGCGCGGCGGCGCCGTTGATCCCGATGACGCCGCTCCCCCGCTCGCCGGCGATCGTGTAGGTCTCCAGCCGGGCGCCGTTCGTCACGTCGACGATGGCGACCTGCTCGCCCTCCAGGAGGTTCGCGGCGTCCAGCAGATCGGCGTCGACGGTGACCGAGCCCACGTAGTGCAGGTTCGCCTCAGTCACCGTGGCGCGGTGGATCTTGCTGGTCATCATGGTGCGCAGCATTATTCGGCCTCCACTCCATCGATCCGGCCCGCTCGCTCCGCTTCCGGCGCCTCTAGGAACCCGGTACCGATGGCGATGCCCACGTTGTCGAGCAGGCGGGTGTTGCCGACCTTCGCGGCCACCAGCAGGCGGCCGTCGCCCTTCTCCGGCGCGACGCCCAAGTCGGGGGCGCGCAGCTCCAGGTACTGGACCTCGATGCCGGGGCGCGAAGCGAGCACCGCGTTCGCGGCCGCCAGGATGGCGGGCTCGCCGCCCTGCGCGGCGTAAGCGCCGGCGAGCAGCGCCGCGGAGAGGGCGGTCGCGGCCTCCCGCTCGTCCTCCGAGAGGTAGACGTTGCGCGAGCTCATCGCCAGGCCGTCGGCCTCGCGGACCGTCGGGACGCCGACGATCTTCACGTCTATGTTGAGGTCGGTGACCATCTGCCGCACGAGAACCAGCTGCTGGTAGTCCTTCTCGCCGAAGTAGGCGGTGTGCGGGCGCACGATGTTGAGCAGCTTGTTGACCACGGTCAGCATGCCCGCGAAATGCGTCGGGCGGCTGTCGGCCTCGAGGCCCACCCCGGCGGGACCGGGCTGGATCGTGGTGCGCGGGCCGTTCGGGTACATGTCGGCGGCCGACGGTGCGAAGACCAGCTCGACGCCGGCGGCGCGCAGCTTCTCGACGTCCGCGTCGAGCGTGCGCGGGTAGGCGTCGAGGTCCTCGTTCTCGCCGAACTGCAGCGGGTTCACGAAGATCGAGACCACGACGACGGCGCCGTTGAGCTTGGCGGCGTGCACCAGCTCCAAGTGGCCGGCGTGCAGCGCGCCCATGGTGGGCACGAAGGCGATCTGCCGGCCGGTGGACTTCAGCGCGCTGGTGACCTTGGTCAGCTGCGCCGGGTCGTGGTGCACCGTCAGCTGGCCGGGGGTGTACGGACGGGTGGGTGCGCTCATCGGTTGTCCTTCTCGAGGGCGGGATCGATCATGGCTGAGGTTCCGGATTGAGCTGCCGCGCGCCGGGATTGGGCGCGGTAGGCGTCGGTGATGGCGGGGTCGACGGTGTCGATCGCGGCCAGGTGGCGGGTCACGGCCGCGGCGTCGCCGCGGGCGGCGGGCCCGGTGAGGGCGGCCGCGCCGCTGCGCAGCGCGTTGTCCAGGGCGGCGCGGGCCAAGGGCGCGAGCATCCGCTCGGCGAGGTCGCCGGGCGGTCCGCCGACCGTGTCCAGGCCCACCCCGCCGGCGAGCGCGGCGCGCAGCGCGACCACGGCATCGTCGACCAGCGCGACCAGGTGGTTCGCGCCGTGCGCGAGGGCCGCGTGGTACAGCGGCCGGGCCGATTCCGGCACCCGGACGGGCTCGGCACCGATCTCCAGCGCGATGGCCTGGCCCACGGCGTGCCCGATCTCGTCGGCGGCGGTGATCCCGATGCAGCAGGTGGCCAGCCGGGCGGTGTCGTCGGGATCGTCGACGAAGGTCATGGCGGGGTGGAAGGCGATGGTGGTGCAGCCGAGCCGGGCGAGCGGTGCCAGCACGCCGACGCCGAGCGCTCCGGAGGTGTGCAGCACGATCGCCGACGGATTGATCCGCGCCGCGAGATCCTCGACCAGCGCTGGGAGCTCGGTGTCCGGCACGGCCAGGATGAGGAGCTCGGCCTTCTCGGCGATGACCGCGGGGGCGTCGACGCGGGCCTCGGGCAGGCGGTGCGCGGCGCGGGTGCGGGAACGCTCCGACGGGGCGGATGCGGCGGTGACGATGTGGCCGGCCCGTTCGAGGGCGGCCCCCAGGGCGGTGCCGACGCGGCCGGCGGAGATCACGCCCACGGACAGTCGCGCGGGGGTGGGGGGATTGGGGATGCCGGACAACTGATCCACGGCATCGGGCGAGTCCGAGAACTCGGGCATGGGCGTACGCCTCCAAGGGTTCGTTCCAGTCCCGCTCCGCGGGTACCAGACGTTCAGGAGAAGGCTATGCCCGCGCGGTCCCGCGGGCAACGGCGTGTGAGCTAGATCATCACTCCGGCTTGCGCCGACGGCCGCCGCTCGAGCGCTCGGTGTCGGCGTTCATCCGGGCGATCAGATCCGCGACGGTGCTGCCCGACGAGTGCTGCCCGGCGTGACCCGTCTCGACCTGCTGCTCCTGCCGGTCCTCGGGCGCCTGCTGCGGCGGCGTGCGCTGCTGATCCTGCGCCCACGGCCGCCCCTGCGCCTGACCCGGCTGCTGCGGGCCCTGGAACTGCGGAGCCTGCGGCGGCGCGGACTGGAACGGGGAGTACGGCGCCGCCGGGGACACGGTCGGCGGGGTCGCCGGGACGTCCGGCGTGTACGGGCGCGGCGGCAGCGGCGAGCGGTAGCCGGACTGCGGCGCGAGCGGCACGAAGGGCTCGTCGTCGCCGGCCACGTGGTCGACGTGCTCGACGTCGACGGGCGGCTGCGCATCCGGCGTCGCCGCGGCGGCGGGCGCGGCGGGGGCCGCGGGCGGCTCGTCGGTGACGACGTGGAAGACGGTGGTCGGCGACTCCTCCTGCGGCCGGTCCGCTGCGGGATTGCTCACCGGCCCGGACGGCACCGTCGGACCCGAGGGCCCGGGCGGGACGGGGGCGGCGGGCACGTCGGTCACGTTCGCCTCGTCGATCGGCTCGCCCGCGACGGACGCCGCGCCGTAGTAGTCGTCGACGGCCGCGGCGGCGGGCTCGGGCACGCCGGCGAAGTCCTGCTGCGCGCGGAACCGGTCGTCGTCCTCGAAGACGGACTTGGCCCGCTGGGCGTCCAGGGCCCGCTGCTCCGCCGCGGCGTAGAGCTCGGTGTACGAGGGGCCCAGGTCGCGGCCGAGCAGCTCCTCGAGGTTGGCGCGCAGCGCCAGGACCTCGGCCTTGAGGGCGGTCAACTCCTCGTTGGACTCGCCCTTGAGCTCGGCGCGGATGTCGCGCTCGACCTGCAGTTCGTACTCGCGGCGCGCGCTGATCTCGCGCTCGAGCTGCAGCCCGTAGACGGTCTTGAGGCCGCTCTCCTTCGACTCCGCGGCGCGCAGGTCGCGCGAGTACCGCGCGATGAGGAAGGCGGCGATGACGAGGCCCCACACCAGCAGGATCAGCGAGACCAGGCCCCAGCGGCGGTCCTCCGAGAACACCCACATGCCGGTCCCGACGACCGCCAGCAGGATCACCGCACCGAGCATCCACTGCCCCGCACCCGAGGAACGTCGCGGGGCGCGCTTTCGTGAACTCGGGATAGGCGGTTGCGTCATATCCGCGACCTTACCTTTTACCTGCGGTCGGATTCCTCAGGCTGGCGATGTGTCGGCGGGCTGGTCGTCGGGATCGTCGGGTGTGCGACAGCAACGCTCGAGCCACAGCGCGGCGGCCAGGAGCAGCATCGCCCCGGCGGCGCCGATCCAGGCGCCCGGCCGGTCCGCGTGGGTGGCGGTCAGGCTCGCGCCCTCGGTGAGGAGGAAGACGAGCATCCCGCCGAAGAAGCCCAGGGCCACGGCCCCGAGGTAGGCGGACGCCTTGGCGAGCGCCACGGCGCGGGCCACCGCGATCGGGTGGATCCGCCCGGGCCCCCAGCCGACCTCGCCGCGGCTCAGCCGCGAGCGCACGAGCTGCGCGATGTACAGATCCGCCGCGGCCACGCCGTACAGCAGCGCGCCCGCCCACACCGGAACGACGGGCACCACGTTGCGCACCAGCAGGTACGAGCCCAGGCCCACGCCCAGCACGATCACCACCAGCTCGACCCAGCCGGTCGCGCGCACCGTCGGGCCGCCCGGCTCCTCGGGCTCCCGGCCCACGCCCTTCGACGGTCCGCTCACAGGCGCGTCACCTCCGCGGTCTCGTCGGCGGGCAGGGCCCGCAGCAGGTCGTCGACGGTGCCGTGCCCGGGCAGCAGCGCGTCCGGATCGGCGTCCCGCCAGGGGATGAGGACGAAGGCGCGCTCGTGCGCGCGGGGGTGCGGCAGGGTCAGCTCGGGGTCGTCGGAGAGCACCGGCTCGTCGCCCTCCCAGACCGCGATCACGTCGACGTCGAGGGTGCGCGGGCCCCACCGGACGTCGCGGACGCGCTGCGCGGCGGCCTCCCGCTCGCGGGCGAAGGCCAGCCAGCCGGCGGCGTCGCGCGCGGGATCGTCGACGAGGACGGTCGCGTTGACGAAGTCGTCCTGCTCGACGCCGCCCCACGGCGGGGTGCGGTACAGCGCCGAGGCGCGGACCAGGGCCGGGCCGAGGGCGTCGATCGCGGCCCGGACGGCCACGTCGGCGGCGCCGAGGTTGGCGCCGAGCGAGAGGACGGCGCGGCTCATGGCACGCTCCGTGCGCCGGAGCGGGACCGCCGGGCCGTCACGGCAACGTCGGCAAAAGATAACGGAATCGGGGCGGACGGCTTGTGCACCGTGACCTCGACGGCGTAGACCTTCTCGTCGGCCGCGATGTCGTCGGCGATCTCGGCGGCGACGGTCTCGATGAGGTTGCGCGGCTCCCCCGCGACGATGTCGTGGGCGCGCTGCGCGAGCGTTCCGTAATCGACGGTGTCGTTCAGGTCGTCCGAGGCCGCCGCGGGCCGCGAGTCGACCCACAGCACGAGGTCGATGACGAACTCCTGCCCGTCGCGGCGCTCATGCTCGAAGACGCCGTGATTGCCCCGCACCCGCAGGCCGGTGAGTTCGATCCGATCCGCCATCTCAGGCACCGTCCTTCTCGCTCGTGACCGGGGCCCCGCCCCGGTGCCAGGCCCCGGCCACCGCGATGGCGTCGGCCGTCGACCGCACGTCGTGCACGCGCACGCCCCACACCCCGGCCTGCGCGGCGAGGGCGGAGACCGCGGCGGTCGCCACCTCGCGGCCCGCCGGTTCACGGCCGCCGAGGAGCTCGCCGAGGAAGCGCTTGCGGGAGGCGCCCACGAGGACCCGGAAGCCGGTGTCCTGCAATGTCGGCAGGCCGCGCAGCAGCTCCCAGTTGTGGGCGGCGTTCTTGGCGAAGCCGAGGCCGGGGTCCAGCACGATCCGCTCGGGGGCGATGCCCGCGGCGATCGCGGCGTCGGCCTGGTGCAGGAGCTCGTCGCGCACCTCGGCGACGACGTCGTCGTACTCGGTGATCTCGTGGTGGATGCCGGCCCACACCGGTCCGGGCGCGCCGGGCGAGGGCCGCCAGTGCATGAGGATCCAGGGCGCGTCCGAGTCGGCGACGACGCGCGTCATGTCGGGGTCGGCCCGGCCGCCGGAGACGTCGTTGACGATCGCGGCGCCGGCGTCGAGCGCGGCGGCGGCCACGGAGGCGCGCATGGTGTCGACCGAGACGGCGATGCCCTCCGCGGCGAGCGCCGAGATCACGGGCACCACGCGGTCGCGTTCCAGCTCGGCGGGCACGCGGTGCGCGCCGGGCCGGGTCGACTCCCCGCCCACGTCGACGATGGCGGCACCGTCGGCCACGAGCTCCCGCGCCCGCGCGACGGCGGCGTCGGGGGCGAGGTAGCGGCCACCGTCGGAGAAGGAGTCGGCGGTGACGTTGACGACGCCCATGATGAGCGTGCGGCCGGGCTGCTCCGTCACCGGCGCAGGATCAGTTCGAGCGCCTCGGCGCGCGAGGTCGCACTGTCCTTGAACGCGCCGCGCACCGCCGAGGTGGTGGTGCTCGCGCCGGGCTTGCGGATGCCGCGCATCGCCATGCAGAGGTGCTCGGCCTCGATCACGACGATCACGCCGCGCGGGTCGAGCTTGCGGACCAGCGCGTCGGCGATCTGCGCGGTGAGCCGCTCCTGCACCTGCGGCCGCTTGGCGTACAGGTCCACGAGGCGGGCCAGCTTGCTCAGGCCCGTGACCCGGCCGCTGGTGCCGGGCAGGTAGCCCACGTGCGCGACGCCGTGGAAGGAGACCAGGTGGTGCTCGCAGGTCGAGTACATCGGGATGTCCTTGACCAGCACCAGCTCGTCGTGGTCCTCGCCGAAGGTGGTGTTGAGCACCTCGTCGGGGTCGGTGTGCAGCCCGCCGAAGACCTCCTTGAAGGCCTTCGCGACCCGCTCCGGGGTCTTCTGCAGGCCCTCGCGGTCCGGGTCCTCGCCGACGGCGATCAGCAGTTCGCGGACCGCGGCGACGGCGCGCTCGTGGTCGAACGGGGCCACGGCAGCCCCGCTGTCCTTGCCCATCAGCTCTCGCTCGATCGGTCCGGGCCGGACTGCTCCCCGCCCTGCTGCTCCGGCCCCTGCGGACCCGCGCCCTGGGAGCCCGCGCCCTGCGGCGGCTGGCCCTGCGGGGGCCACCCTGGCGCCGACCAGCCCGCAGGGGCGCCGTAGTCGGGGCGGCTGCCCTGCTGCGGCGGCTGCTGGCCGTACTGCCCGCCCTGCGGCTGCCCGTAGCCGGGCGCCGGGTACTGCGGGCCGGGGTAGGCCTGCTGGCCGCCCCACTGGTAGCCGGGCTGGCCGTAGGCCGGCTGGGGCTGGCCCTGCTGGCCGTAGCCCGACGGTGCGCCGGGCGTGGGCCAGGGCTGACCGGCCGGCGCGGGCGCGCCCCACTGCCCGTTCTGCCCGGCGTGGCCGTTCGGCGCGGGCTGTGCGGCGGCGAGGGCCGCGGCCTTCTCCTGCTCGGCCTTGTGGCGCTCGGCCTCCTCGTCGACGGGCGGCCAGGGCTCGCCCTTCTCGATCGCGATCTCCTTGGGAGTCTTGATCGGGGGCTTGGTCGACGGGACGCGACCACCGAAGTCGTCGAACTGCGTGATCACGGGCCGCTTCTCGACGGACGCGAAGATCCGCTCGAGATCCTTGCGGACCAGCGTCTCCTTCTCCAGCAGCTCGCCGGCGAGCACGTCGAGGACGTCGCGGTACTCGGTGAGGATCGCCCAGGCCTCGGTGTGCGCGGCCTCGATGAGCGAGCGCACCTCCTCGTCGATCTGCGCGGCGACGGCGTCGGAGTACTGCGCGCCGCTGCCGAAGCCGCGGCCCATGAACGGATCGCCCTCGTCCTGCCCGTACTTCACGGCGCCCAGGCGGGCACTCATGCCGTACTCGGTGACCATCGCGCGGGCGATCTTCGTGGCCTGGTCGATGTCGCTCGACGCGCCGGTGGTCGGCTCGGCGAAGACCAGTTCCTCCGCCGCGCGGCCGCCCATGGCGAAGATCAGCCGGCCGATCATCTCGTTGCGGGTGTACATGCCCTTGTCGTTCTCGGGCACGGCCAGCGCGTGGCCGCCGGTGCGGCCGCGAGCCAGGATGGTGACCTTGTACACCGGGTCCAGGCTCTTCGTCGCCCACGCGGCCAGGGTGTGGCCGCCCTCGTGGTACGCGGTGACCTTCTTCTCGTGCTCGCTGATGATGCGGTTCTTGCGGCGCGGACCGCCCACCACGCGGTCGACGGCCTCCTCGAGCGTCGGCGCCGTGATGACGGAGCCGTTTTCGCGGGCCGTGAGCAGCGCCGCCTCGTTGACCACGTTGGCCAGGTCGGCGCCGGACATGCCGGGGGTGCGCTTGGCCAGGCCGTCGAGATCGGCGTCGGGGGCCAACGGCTTGCCCTGGGCGTGCACCCGGAGGATCGCCTTGCGGCCCGCGATGTCCGGGTTGGTCACGGGGATCTGCCGGTCGAAGCGGCCGGGGCGCAGCAGCGCCGGGTCCAGGATGTCGGGCCGGTTGGTGGCCGCGATGAGGATGATGCCCTGGCGGTCGCCGAAGCCGTCCATCTCGACGAGCAGCTGGTTGAGGGTCTGCTCGCGCTCGTCGTGGCCGCCGCCCATGCCGGCGCCGCGCTGGCGGCCGACGGCGTCGATCTCGTCGACGAAGATGATGCAGGGGCTGTTCTCCTTGGCCTGCTCGAACAGGTCGCGCACGCGGGAGGCGCCGACGCCGACGAACATCTCGACGAAGTCGGAACCGGAGATCGTGAAGAAGGGCACGCCGGCCTCGCCCGCGACGGCGCGCGCGAGCAGCGTCTTACCGGTGCCGGGCGGGCCGTAGAGCAGCACGCCCTTCGGGATCTTCGCGCCCAGGGCCTGGTAGCGGGCCGGGTTCTGCAGGAAGTCCTTGATCTCGTAGAGCTCCTCGACCGCCTCGTCCGCGCCGGCGACGTCGGCGAAGGTGGTCTTGGGCATGTCCTTCGTGAGCTGCTTGGCCTTGCTCTTGCCGAAGCCCATGACGCCGCCGCGGCCGCCGCCCTGCATGCGGTTCATGAGGAAGAAGAACAGGCCGACCAGCAGCAGGATCGGGAGCAGCGTGAACAGCAGCATCGAGATCCACGGCGATTCCTGCGTCACGTTCGTGGTGTACGTGACGGGCTTGCCGTCGGGGTTCTGCGCGTCCTGCACGAGGCCGAGGATGTCGCGCGAGGTGCCCGCGGGGTACTTCGCGAAGACCTTCGTCGAGCCGTCGGTGCCGTTCTCGCCGTCGACGGCCTTCGCGAGCGTCACGCGCAGCGTCTGCTCGCGGTCGTCGATCTGGACGTCGGTGACGTTCTTCGCCTCGAGCTGCTGCACGACCAGCGAGGTGGACGCGGGCTTGTAGTCCCGGTTGCTGCCGCCGACCATGGTGAACGCCCAGACCAGCAGGACGAATCCGGCGATGATCGCCAGCGTGCGGATGAGTGATTTCCGTTTCATATGGCTTCGCCTCGCGGCTCGTCAGTCCTTCTTCTTCCGGCGCGCGGCGGGCCGCGCTGGGTCGACTTCCCAGGCTACCGTGCAGCGTCGCGACCGGGCCGGTCGCGTGGGTGCGCCCTGAGCGAACAACGTCCGTTTCGTGAAGTTTAAGCTGCTCCGGTGACCGACAACAGCGCACCGCCCCCGTACCCGTCCGGCCCGGAGGACCCCTACGGCCAGCAGCAGTACGGACAGCAGCCGTACGGGCAGCAGCAGTACGGACAGCCGAACCCGTACGCCCAGCAGCCGTACCCCGGTCAGCAGCCGTACCCCGGTCAGCAGCCCTACCTGGGGCCGGCCTCGGTCGACGTGCCGGAGCGCTGGCGCAGCCGGTTCGACTTCTTCGCCCGCTACGGCCAGCCCGCGTCGTCGCCGGAGGCCACCGCCGCCTTCAAGCAGCTGTCGTTCGGGCAGCGCTTCCGCCTGGGCTTCAACGGACCGGCGTTCTTCTTCGGCCCGATCTACTACGCGATCAAGGGCCCGTGGCGGAAGGGCCTGAGCCTGTTCGGCATCGCGGTGGGCATCGTCGTGCTCATCGGCCTGGTCGAGACCGCGCTGGACTTCACGTTCCCCGCCGTCTCCTACGGCATCGCGACCGGCCTGCTTTACCAGAGCGTCGCGAACTGGGCCTACTTCCTCCACGTCACCCGCGGCAGCACCAGCTGGAACCCCTTCGAGGGGACACCCATGTTCCGCAAGCGCACCTGACCAGCCCTCGGGTGGTGGGCGCCTGACCGCCGGGCGGGTCGACAGCACGCGACGCCGCAAGCCCCTCAGGACTGCGACCCCGGCTCGAACGTGCCGTCGGCGCCGTAGCCCGATACCGCTCACTCCTGTCCATACAGAAAATGAATATTCGCAGGTCCGGACAGCCACCACGGCTCCCACCAGCGACTATTCATTTTCTGTATGGACACCGCGCAGAAACACCCACGTCTTCCGCGTCACTCGTCCGTCGACCGCCCCTGCCGTTCCGCGCCGCAGCACCCCCTTGCAACCGCAGCGATTCGACCGCGCAGGTCAGGCTGCCCGACATAGAGTCGCGCGCATGTCTGAGATCGACCGGTTCCGGCTGGTTCTCGCCGTCGCGCGCAGCGGAAGTATCAGCGAGGTCGCGCAGCTGACGGGGCTGTCGCAGCCCACCGTCACCCGTGCCGTGAGGGCGACGGAACGGCTCGTCGGATTCCCCTTGTTCCACCGCACGCCGGACGGGACCCTCCCCACCGGCGACGCCGCCAAGGCGTTCCGGCGGATCGAAAGCATCCTCGAGAACTACGACGCCCTCGCCTCCCTCGACGACTCCCCTGTCACCGTCCTGCGGTTCGCGTACCGCGAGGGCGAGCTCCCCACGATCCTCGACAGCGCGATGGCGCACTGGAACCGCGAGAAGATGCTGCCCGCGAAGCTGATCGAATGCGCGGACCCTGTTGCAGAGCTGCGGGCCGGCGGCGCCGAGTTCGCTGTCGCGCCCTACTCGGGAACGCCGTTCCCCGACGGGCTCGACCACCGGCCGCTGCGGATCATCCGCACCGCGCGACTCGACCTGGTCTACGCCGCTGCGCCGACCGGTCCGATCGACGAGTTCCTGCAGGCCCTCGCCCTCGCGTGACGGGCCCTGCGGCGACCCGCCCTCAGACCTCGATCTTCGCGGCCAGCGCGAGCAGGTCCGCCTCGCCGCCGGGGCGGGCGACGAGCTGCACGCCCTCGCCGAGGAAGGGCACCGTCATCGCAGGCCAGCCGACGAGGTTCCACAGCGGCGGGTACGGCGCGTAGGCGAGGCTGGGGATCGCGCTGGCGGCCCAGGGCAGCTCGGCGTACCGGCGGGCGGGCGCGGGCCGGCGGGCCAAGGCGGGCGTCACGAGCACGTCGACGCCCTCCGCGGCGAAGAACCGCTCGAGCGAACTCTCGAGCCGGGCCGCGTCGGCGGGCCGGACCAGGCCGCGGCGCGCGACGGCCCGGCCGAGGGCGGCGTGCCGGCGAGTGCGGGCCTGCAGGAGCAGAGGGTTCGCCCCGCGGGCGACGATGTCGTCGGCGTCGGTCGCGGCGGCGGCCGCCCACCGGGCGAGCAGCGGCAGCGGCGACGCGGGGTACGGCACCTTCACGTCGCGGACCGCGTGCCCGCTCTCGGCGAGCCGATCCGCGGCGCCGCGCACGGCCCGCGTGATCGCGCGGGAGGTGAACGTCAGGGCCGTGGGCCGATTGAGGCCGAGCCCCACGCGCAGGCCGGCGCCGTCGCCGACGGTCGCGAGCTCGGGGCGCCCGGCGAGCACGGACAGGCCGAGGGCCGCGTCCTCGACGGTGCGCGTCATCGGCCCGTTCTCGGACATGCCGAACCAGTTCGTGGGCCCGAGCTGCGCGGGCACGACGCCGCGGCCGGGCTTGATCGCGACGATGCCGGTGCAGGCCGCGGGGCCGCGCAGCGAGCCGAGGCCGTCGTTGCCGTGCGCGAGCGCGACATGGCCCGCGGCCACGACGGCGGCGCTGCCGCCGGAGCTGCCGCCCGCGGTGCGGCCGGGCCGGTGCGGGTTGCCGACGACCTCGCGGGCGTCGTCCGTCATGGCCCACAGGCAGAGCTCGGGGACGCGCGTCAGGCCGACCACGACGGCGCCGGCGGCGCGCAGCCGCTTCACCACGGGGTGGTCGGCCTGCTCGATCGGCAGCCCCGCGCCGCAGGCCTCGGAGACCCCGTCGAGCGTCCGGTGGCCGGAGACGGCGACGTTGTCCTTGATCGCGATGGGCACGCCGGCGAGCGGCAGCGAGTACCGGTCGGACCGCGCGTCGACCGCGGCGGCCTCGGCGAGCGCCTGCTCGGGGCGCAGCACGCGCCAGCCGTGCACGGCGGCGTCGTCACCGATGCGGGCCAGCGCCTGACGGGTGGCGTCGACGGCGGTGAGCCGGCCCGATCGCACCCGCTCCGCAGTGGCCGCAGCGGTGAGCAGGGTCATTCGCTGTAGACCTTGGGCTCCAGCACGCCGATGTACGGCATATCGCGGTAACGCTCGGCGTAGTCCAGGCCGTAGCCGACGACGAACTCGTTGGGGATGTCGAAGCCGACCCACTTCACGTCGACCTCCACGCGCACGGCGTCGGGCTTGCGCAGCAGGGTGACGACCTCGAGCGAGTTCGGCTGCCGGGTCGCGAGGTTGCGCAGCAGCCAGCTCAGGGTGAGGCCGGAGTCGATGATGTCCTCGACGATGAGCACGTCGCGGCCGGCGATGTCGCGGTCGAGGTCCTTGAGGATCCGCACCACGCCGGAGCTCGACGTCGACGAGCCGTAGCTGGACACCGCCATGAACTCGAGCTGGGTGGGCACGGGCAGCGCCCGGGCCAGGTCGGTCACGAACATGACCGCGCCCTTGAGGACGGTGATCAGCAGGAGGTCGGTCTCCCGATCGCCGTACTCCTCCGCGATCTGCGCCGCGAGCTCCGCGGTCCGCTGCTTGATCTGCTCCTCGGAGAGGACCACCGAGGCGATGTCTCCCGCGTACAACTCACCAGTGCCGTTCACCACGCTCTCAGGATGCCACCTGCCCGCTGCACTTGCAGCCGCCGCCCCGCACTTCCGCCCGGGATCGCCGTCGGGCCCTGCCCGCGCCAGTCGGTGACGAGGGCGTCGACGGCCGCGAGGTGGGCGGCCGTGAGGGCACGCGCGCCGCACCCGGCGAGCCAGGTCCGCAGCACCCGGACCCGCAGGGCCGCAGGCAGTCCCGCGATCTCGTCCACCGCCAGCTCGGGGCCCGACGGTGCCGGGGCCAGCGCGTCGAGCGCGTCGTTGTCGGCGCGCAGCGAGGCGGCGGTGCGGGCGAGGGACTCGGCCACTCCCCCGCCGAGCACGTCCTCGAGGAGCGGCAGTACCTCGCTCCGCACCCGCACGCGGGTGTACCTCGGGTCGAGGTTGTGCGGGTCCTCCCACGGGGTGAGCCCCAGCTCCGCGCACGCGGCCCGGGTGTCGGCGCGGCGCACGCCCAGCAGCGGGCGGCCGTACGGCGTGGCCCAGGCCGCCATCCCGGCGAGCGAGCGCGCCCCGCTGCCCCGGCCGAGGCCCAGCAGCACCGTCTCCGCCTGATCGTCGAGGGTGTGCCCGAGCAGCACCGGGGCGCCGTCACGGGCGGCGTCGAGGGCTGCGTACCGGGCTACGCGGGCGGCGGCCTCGGGCCCGCCGGCACCGTCGACCACGACGGGGAGGACGTCGGCCCGGCGCGCCCCGAGGTCGCGGGCGGTCGCGGCGGCGGTCGCGGCCACGGCGGCGGAGCCCTCCTGCAGTCCGTGGTCGACGACGAGGGCGATCACGTCGAGGCCCTCCGCGAGAGCGCCGGTGAGCAGGGCGAGGGAATCCGAGCCGCCGGAGAGGGCGACGGCCACCGTCGGGCCCGATCCGTGGGCGGCGTGCCAGGCCCGGACCGCGTGCCGCACGCGCAGCGCCGCCGGCCCGGGGCGGCTCACAGGACCCGGGCGATCCATCGCTGCGGCTCGTCGAGCTCGTCGGGCAGCGGCAGCGTCTCGGGGCCGGTCCACACGCGGTTGAACCGCTCCATGCCCACCTCGGCGACCACGGCGTCCACGAACTTCTTGCCCCGCACGTACTGCGCGATCTTCGCGTCCATGCCCATCAGGGCGCGCAGGAGCCGCTGGAACGGGTTCGACGGTGCCGCGCGCCGCCGGTCGAAGGCGGCGCGGATGGTCGCGACGGTGGGGATCACGGCGGGCCCGGCGGCGTCCATGACGTGGTCGGCGTGGCCCTCGAGCAGGGTGCCGAGCATGAGCAGCCGCTCCACCGCGGCGAACTGTTCTGGCGGGGCGGCGATCTCGAGCACGCCGATGATGCCGCTGTTGCGGGCGCCGCCGGACAACGCCCGCCGGGTGCGGGCCAGGAGATCGCCGACGGAGCCTGCGCCGGCCGTCCCGGCGAGCGCGGCGACGTTCTCCCGCATGTAGTCCCGCAGCCACGGATTCGCGGCGAACTGCACGCGATGGGTCACCTCGTGCAGGCACACCCACATGCGGAAGTCCTCGGGCCGCAGCCGCAGCGCCCGCTCGACGGCGAGCACGTTGGGCACGACGAGCAGCAACTCGCCGCCGGCGACGCCGAACGGGTCGTACTGGCCCAGAACCGATCCGGAGACCATCCCGAGCATGGCACCGGCCTGCACGCCCGCGAGGCGGGCGCCGAGGCCGGGGTGCCCCGCATCGTCGGGTTCGATGAGCGCCTCCATCGACCGGGCGGCCGCAGAGACCCATGCGCGCCGGTCCACCGTGCGGGCGGGCGGCACCGCTCCCGGGGTGACGAGGCCGGTGACGCGCAGGACGTGCTCCTCCGCGGCGACGGCGTCCGCGAGCAGTTCCTCAGCGGCGCGCTCGCGCGTGTAGGCGGTGGTGGCGGGGCCGTCGCCGAGGACGCCCGCCACCCGGCGGCCGGACGCCGCGGCGAGCGCCCAGTCCACCTGCGCGCGTACCGACTTCGGCTCGTCCATGGCGATCAGCGGCACCCGCAGCCGCGAAGCGCGGCGGTCACGGCGTCCATGGCGGGCCGGGCCACGTCGACCGGCGTACCGGAGGACATGAGCGTGAAGGTGAGGACCGCACCGTCGCGCCCGGGGACGTAGCCGGCGAGCGTGGAGACGCCCGACAGGCTTCCCGTCTTGGCGCGGACGTAGCCGGCGCCGAGGCGGTTGACGGTGGTGTACCGGTCGGCGAGCGTGCCGGTGGCGGCGGCGACCGGCAGCAGGTCCAGCAGGGGGCGCAGCTGCGGCTTGCCCGTTCCGGCGGCGGCGGTGACGATGCCGTCGAGCATCGTCGCGGGGATGCGGTTGGCGTTGGACAGGCCGCTGGTGTCGGAGAGTTCGACGCCGGTGAGGTCGAAGCCGGCGTTCCGGAGCGCCCCGGTCACCGCGCGGGCGGCACCGTCGAAGGAGGCGGGCTGGTTCGTGGCGAGCGCGACCTCGCGGCCGATGGCCTCGGCGAGCACGTTGTCGGAGTGCACCAGTGCGTCGTGCAGCCGGGTGCTGAGCGGGGCGCTGCGGACGGCGGCGAGTTGCGTCGCGCCCTGGGACGCGGTCCCCTCGGCGACGGCGGTCGGCGGCAGGCCGAGCGCGGCGGCGAGGGCGCGGCCGGCGGTCAGCGCGGGGTCGGTGACGCGGGGCGAGTAGTCCTCGGCCGGCCGGATGCGGCCGGAGTCGGCGATGAGCGACTGCAACGGGGTGATGTCGCCGCCCGCGATGTCGGCGCGCTCCCAGCCGCGGGCGAAGTCGGTGCCGGTGAACAGCGAGGTGTCGACGACGACCTTGGTGACCGTCGTGCCCGCGCGGCGGATCTGCGCGGCGAGGTCGGCGATCTTCGGCGCGTCCGTGAAGAGCGACGGTCCGCCGGCGCGCAGCGTCGGATCGCCCGCGCCGACGAGGACGACCTCGCCGGGGACGGCGCCCGCGACCACGGTGGTGGTGATCCGCTTGTCGGCGGGCAGGGTCAGCAGCGCGGCGGCGGCGGTGAGCACCTTGGTGGTCGACGCCGGGGTGCGGGGGCGGGTGGCGTCCCGCTGCCACAGCACCTGCCCGGTGCCCGCGTCGGCGATGACGCCGGTGAAGTCGCCCAGGTCGGGATTACGCAGGGCCGCCTCGATCTGGGCGGTGATCCCAGCGGCGCTCGGCGCGACGGTGCCCGCGACCTGCGCGATCGCGGGACTGTAGGGCGCCTCGGCGGGGCGCGGCGGCACGGTGTCCGCCACGGCCTGCCGGTCACGGTAGACGCCGTACCCCAGGGTGGCCGCGACGGCGCCGCCGACGACCAGCGCCAGCACGACCACGGTGATCGCGAGGCGCAGGAGGGTCCGTCGAATCCGCGAGCGTCGCACCGCACCACCCTAACGGCAGCCCGGAACCGGGAGCGGAGTGAGCGGGTCGGACCGGGTTCGCAAAGGGTATCCTCGTCGTGCATGGTTGACGCGAGCGAAGGGAAACAATGAGCGTCGAATTCGAGGTCACCGTCGAGATCGCCAAGGGCTCGCGGAACAAGTACGAGGTGGACCACAAGACGGGCCGGCTCAAGCTGGACCGTTATCTGTACACGGCCTTCGGCTACCCCACCGACTACGGCTACATCGAGGACACCCTGGGTGAGGACGGCGACCCGCTGGACGCGCTCGTGCTGCTGCAGGAGTCGGTGATCCCCGGATCGCTGGTCGACTGCCGCGCCGTCGCGATGTTCAAGATGGAGGACGAGAAGGGCGGCGACGACAAGGTGCTCGTCGTGCCCGCCGGCGATCCCCGCTGGGACTCGGTCCAGGACATCGGCGACATCGACAAGTTCGAGTTGGACGCCATCGAGCACTTCTTCGTCCACTACAAGGACCTCGAGCCCGGCAAGTTCGTCAAGGGCTCGACCTGGGTGGGCAAGAAGGAGGCCGAGGAGGAGATCGCCCGGTCGATCGCCCGCGCCGAGACCGCCGGGTCCGACGCGCACTGACACCGTGAGACGCGAAGCGGCGGCGAGGATCTCCTCGCCGCCGCTTCGCGTCTGTCCGGGCTTGCGGGCTACAGCTTGCCGGCGACGCGCCCCAGGATCTCCTCGAAGCCGGCCTGGTCGATCTTGCCGTCGGCCCCCGGGTTGGCGGTGACCATCGCGACCACGCCGCCCTTGCTGAAGTAGGCGGTGCGGGCGCCGGCGGACTGCCCGCTGATCGTGCGGGTCATCTCGAGCACGAAGCCCGTGCCGCCGACGTTCGCGGGCAGGTCCTTGCGGACGGCGGTCTGGGTCAGCGCATCGCCGTACTTCACGGTCGCGCACTCCCCTGTGCCGGCGGCCTCGAAGACGTCCAGGCGCGCCGAGCCCGGCAGCAGCGTGACGCCGTAGACGGCGGCGTCGCCCTTCGCGATGTTCTGCTGGACGCCGAACTTGATCGTCTCCACGACCTCCTGCTGCGCGGCGACGTTCTTGTCCTTGCAGGCCGCGGGCGTGATCTGCGCCGCCTGCACCTGGCCGACGGAGTTCATGGCGCCCTGGAAGGCGTCGTCGCTCGACACGGTGGTCAGGGTCAGCCCCGCGGGCAGGTCAGCCTGGGCGAGCGCCTTCGACGGCACGTCGACGTCCGGGGCGGCGGACGACGGTGCCGTCTCGTCGCCGCTCCCGCCGCAGCCGGCGAGCAGGAGGCCCGACGCGGCGAGCGCCGCGAGGATGCCGAGGGAACGGGTCTGGTCACTGCGGCGCAACGGCTTTCTCCTGCCGATCGGGGTAGCGGATCGGGCTAGACCTTACCGAACCGCCGCAGGAACGACGCGGTGAAGGCCGGGTAACCCCCGTCGCGGATCGCGCGGCGCGCGGCCGCGGCGAGGGACACGAAGAAGTGCTCGTTGTGCAGGGTGCACAGCGTCACGGCGAGGCCCTCGTTCGCGGCGAAGAGGTGGTGCACGTAGGCGCGGGTGAAGGCGTCCGTCCGGTTGGGCCCGCCCGGGCGCCCCTCGGCGGGATCGAGCGGCCGGAAGTCCGCGCGCAGCGCGGGATCGGTGACGTCGAGGACGCCCGTCGAGGTGTAGACGCGGCCCTCGGCGCCGGCCCGCGCGGGCTCGGTGCCGTCGAGCAGGTCCACGCCCGCCTCGATCGCGGCCAGCAGATCCGCCGGGCCGGTGATGCCGCCGAGGTAGCGCGGGCGGTCCGTCTCGAGCTCGCCGACGACGGCGCGCAGCAGCGCGGTCTCGTGGGCGGGGGCACCGACGCCCTCGATCCGGTAGCCGCCGAAGCCCAGTCCGCCGGCCCGCCGATCCTCGTCCGCGAGCCTGCGCAGTGCGCGGGCCGCGGACCGTCGACGCTCGGGGTCCGCGCCGCCGGTCACCACGGCCCACAGCGAGAGGGCGTCGTGCCGGTCCGCGGTCTGCCAGGCGTGCTCGGCGAGGGCCCGGCGGGCCCAGCGCTCGGTGCGCGCGGGGTCCTCCGCGTCCGCGAGGGCGAAGGCGACGTCGAAGCCCATGCGGTGCGCGAGGCGGACCGTCTCCTCGGGGTCCCAGCGGTGTGGCGAGCCGTCGAGGCGGCCGCGGAAGGCGATGCCCTCGTCGGTGATCCGCGTCTTGCGCTGCTCCGCGACGGCGGCGACGCCGGTGTCGGCGATCGTGGGCGCCGCCCAGGCCATCGCGGCGCCGATGCCGCCGGCGCCCTCGATGACGTCGACACCGGGCTGCAGGTACAGCTCGTGCAGGTCGACGGTCAGCGCCGCGGCGCCGAGGTCGGTCAGCTCGCGCGGGGTGAGGCCGGCGATCGCGCCGCGGCTCGCCACCGGCACGTAGGCGGGCGTGGCGATCTCGCCGCGGGGCAGCACCATCCGGCCCGATCGGGCCCCGCCGGGACCGGTGGCTTCGACGGCGAAGCGCACGGAGTCGGTGGTGCCGGAGGCGCGCAGCCGGGTGTTGCCGGCGATCGCCCGGTAGCCGGTGCGCAGCTCGGCGAGTTCGGCGGCGAGCGAGGCGTTCTGGGCCCGGAGCTCGTCGATCTCGGAGCGGGAGGCCGCGGCCTGCGCGGGCGTGGGCGGTGTGGGGACGGGGCCGGTGGGCGGTTCGGTCACGATCTCCTCCGTCGCTGCTGTGCCCGCCACGGATGCCGCGGCGGCGCTGATCTCCGCGGTCTCGATGCTGTCAGGCGTCGCGGCGGCGCCGGCCTCTGGGGTGGTCGCCTCGATGGCCGGGGCGGTGCGCAGGGGCACCGCCTTCCAGAACAGTACGAGGACCAGGCCGATCGCCGCCAGCACGGTGACGGCGAGGAAGACCACGTCCATGGAGTCGGCGAACCCGGCCTTGAGCGGGTGCACCAGGGTGTCGGGCAGCTTCTGCAGCGCGGAGGTGTCGGACATGACGTCGCTGACGGCGCTGGAATCGCCGTGCACGAGCTTCGTGGCGAAGTCCTGCGCGGCCGGGCCGTCGTGGCCGGCGGCGGCGCGCTGGACGGCGGCCGTGTACTCGGGGTCCGCGGCCGCATCGGTCATGCGGCTGCTCATCTTGTGCGGCATCTGCGAGAACAGCACGGAGAGGAAGACCGCGACGCCCAGCGTGCCGCCGATCTGGCGGAAGAAGGTCGCGGCGGCGGTGGAGACGCCCATGTCGCGCGGCGGCAGGATGTTCTGCAGCGCCAGGGTGAGCGGCTGCATCAGGTTGCCGAGGCCGAAGCCGATCACGGCCGCACCCGCCATGACGTAGCCGATCTGCACGTCCGCGCTGATGTAGTGCATGCCGAACATGCCCGCGGTGAGCAGTACCGCGCCGATGATCGGGAAGACGCGGTAGCGGCCGGTGCGGGAGATCACCTGGCCGGCCAGGATCGAGCCGAGCATGAGGCCCGCGACCATCGGCAGCATGAGGAAGCCCGCCTTCGTCGGGCTGGCGCCGCGGACCACCTGGAAGTACTGGGGAAGCAGCGAGATCCCGCCGAACATCGCGGCGCCCACGACCATCGAGATGAGCACGCCCTGCGCGAAGATGACGTTCTTGAAGATGCGCAGCGGGATGATCGCGTCCTCGCCCATGTACTTCTCGATGGCGATGAACGCGACGACGCCGACCGCACCGATGGCGTAGCAGGCGATGGCCCGCGTCGAGCCCCAGCCCCACTCCTGGCCCTGCTCGGCGACGATGAGCAGCGGGACCAGGCCGACGGACAGCGCGACCGCGCCGAACCAGTCGATGCGGACGCCCTCGCGGCGGGTGTGCGGCAGGCGCAGCACGCGGGAGACGACGGCGAGCGCGACGATGCCGATCGGCACGTTCACCAGGAAGACCCAGCGCCAGCCGGCGATGCCGAGGATGTTGTCGGCGCCCGAGAACAGGCCGCCGAGCACGGGGCCGAGCACCGAGCTGGTGCCGAACACGGCGAGGAAGTAGCCCTGGTACTTGGCGCGCTCGCGGGGCGGCACGATGTCGCCGATGATGGTGAGCGCCAGCGACATCAGGCCGCCGGCGCCGAGGCCCTGGACCGCGCGGAAGGCGGCCAGCTCGTACATCGACGTGGCCGTGCTGCACAGCAGGGAGCCGATCACGAAGACCGTGATGGCGAACATGAAGAAGGGCTTGCGCCCGTAGATGTCCGACAGCTTGCCGTACAGCGGGGTGACGATCGTCGAGGTGATGAGGTACGCCGTGGTGACCCACGCCTGCAGCTTGTAGCCGTTGAGATCGTCCGCGATGGTCCGGATCGCGGTGGAGACGATCGTCTGGTCGAGCGCGGCCAGGAACATGCCGGTCATGAGCCCCGACAGGATGTAGAGGATCTGCTTGTGCGTGAGGCCCGCGCCCGCGGTCTCCTCCTGCTGGACCGTCGCGGCGGTCACTCGCCTTCCCGCATCAGCTTGAGGGCCTGCTCGAACTGCACCAGCGCCCGGTTCCCGAGCGTCACGAACTGGTCGATCTCCTCGTCGGTCCACTGCTCCATGAGGGGCCGGAGCTTCTCGTTGCGCTGCTGCCGGATGAACTCGACCTTGGCCTCCCCCGCCTCCGTCGCGGAGACGAGCGCCGCCCGGCGATCCGAGGGATCGGCGGTGCGCTCGGCGTAGCCCAGGTTGGTCAGGGTGGTCACGTACCGGCTCGCGGTGGACGGGTCGGTGTGGATCTGGTCCGCGAGCACGGACGAGCGCATGGGCCCGCCCTTCACCAGGGCGAAGAGCGCGGTGTACGCCGCCAGTTCGACGCCGTCCGGCGCGACCGCGTGCCGCGTCATCACGGCGTGCCGCTCCTTGAGCCGGGTGAGCTCGGCGATCACGCCGACGATCCCCTCGATCCGGTCCGCCCGTTCCTCGTCCGTCATCACGCCTCCGCAGGTCCCGTCCGCCCACGTCGCCGTGTTCGGACATGCAAAACTACGTGCAGCCTACAACTATTAGGAGAACTAGTCGACTCGGGCGAACCGGCCTATGCCGCCGATGTCGTGACGATTCTGGCACCCGTGAGCGCCACGAGCGCGGCGAAGTCGGTGCGGAAGATCGTGTCGTGCGTCCCGGCCGCGGCGTACAGGTCCGGATAGCCGGCGAGCGACTCGTCGATGACGGTGACCACCGGCCGCGGATGCCCGACGGGCGAGACGCCGCCGATGACCTGGCCGGTCGCGGCGGCCACGTCGTCCGGCTTCGCGCGGGTGATCGCGCCGTAGCCGAGTCGAGTGGCGAGGCCGTCGGTGTCCACGCGGTGCCGCCCGCTCGAGAGGACGAGCAGCGGCGCACCGTCGGCCAGGAAGACGAGGCTGTTGGCGATCGCGCCCACCTCGCAGCCGAGCGCCGCCGCGGCCTCCGCGGCGGTCTTGGCACCGTCCGGCACGAGGCGGACGGTGTCCGGGTGCCCCGCGGCGGCCAGGGCCGCGCGGACGGTCTCGGTGCGGGCGGAGTACTGCTCGGTCACGCCGATCAGTATGCCCGCCCCCGCTACGCGGCGAGCAGGGTGGCGATGAGGTCCTTGGTGCGCGCCCCGCCGACGGGGCGCAGCACGACGGCGTCGGCGACCTCGGCCGCGTAGACGTCCTCGATCAGGGACTTCAGGCCCGACGGGGTGCCGATGTACGTGATGCCCTGCGGCGCGGCGCCGCTCGGGGCGTAGCTGGCGCGGGCGTCGGCGGCGCGCTCGTCGATCACCACGTCGACCTCGAGCGCGACCGCGCCCGGCTCCCGCCCGGCGCGCTCGGCCTCGGCGCGCAGGTAGCCGCGCTCCCGCTGGGCGATGCGCAGGTCGGCGGCGCGTACGCGGGTCAGGTGCGAGGCCTCGGGCTCACCGTCGACGGTGACCACCAGTGCGGGGCGGGAGACGGTCGTCATGGATTCCTCCGGGTTCAGTTCGCTCGTGCGGACAGGTCTTCGAGGGCGCGCGCCAGGCGGCGCACGTCGTGCTCGCTCGTGCCGAGGCCGATGCTCGCGCGGACGGCGCCGTCGTAGCATCCCAATCGGTTAACGACGGGGTGGGCGCAGAACTTCCCGTCGCGCACGCCGATCCCGTGCTCGGACGAGAGGAACTCGGCGACCTCGCGGGGCGTGCGGCCGTCCACGGTGAAGGCGACGATGCCCACCCGCTCGGTGGAGTCGGCCCAGATCTTCAGCGTGCGGACACCGTCGATGCCCTCGAGCGAACGCAGCAGCAGGTCGGTGAGGAAGCGCTCGTGCCGGGCGATGGCGTCCTCGCCGAGGCGCTCGATGGCCTCGCACGCGGCGGCGATGGCGACCGCGCCCAGGACGTTGGGCGAACCGGCCTCGTGCCGCGCGGGGCCGATGTGCCAGGCGACCTCGACGGACTTCGAGACGGGCGTGCCGATCACCTCGTAGCTGGCGCCGCCGCCGCAGCGGACGGGCTCGGCCTCGTCGAACCAGTCGGCGCGGCCGACGAGCACGCCGGAGCCGAAGGGCGCGTACAGCTTGTGCCCCGAGAAGGCGAGGTAGTCGACGCCGCTCTCGCGCAGCGAGATCCGACGGTGCGGGACCAGCTGGGCACCGTCGACCGCGATGCGCGCGCCGTGCCGATGGGCGAGCGCGGCGAGCCGGCGGATCGGCAGCACCTCGCCGGTGACGTTGGACGCGCCGGTCACGCTGACCAGGGCCGCGGGGCGCGCGCGGAGCTCCTTCTCGAGCACCTCGAGGGTGCCCTCGATCGACAGCGGAGCGGAGATCACGCGGGCCCCGATCCGCTTCCACGGCAGCAGGTTCGCGTGGTGCTCGCAGTCGAGGACCACGACCTCGCCGGGGACGCAGCCCGCGAGCAGGTTGATCGAGTCGGTGGTGTTGCCGGTGAAGATCACGTGGTCGTCGGCGCGGGCGCCCACGAACTCGGCGACGACCTCGCGGGCCCGCTCGTAGCGGGAGGTGGAGCGCTGCGAGAGGTAGCCGGCGCCGCGGTGCACGCTCGCGTACTCGCCCAGCGCCTCCTGGACCGCGGCCTGCACCTCGACCAGGGCCGGCGCGCTCGCGGCGTAGTCGAAGTTGGCGTAGCGGACCGTCGCGCCGTCGGTGAGCGGGGCGTACTCGTCGGCGCCGGTCACGGCGGCGAGGGGGCCCAGCGACAGCGGGGTGCTGCGGACCGTCGGGGTGAGGCAGACGGCGGTGCGCTCGGTGGTGGCGATGCTCATGAGAGATGTCCTTCGGTATGAGGACGCACGGCACCCGTTTCCGACGTGCCGCGAATCCGCGCTTGCCGCACTCGTTCGGTGCGGCCAGGTCGTCACCCGGAGCACCCCACCGCGGAGGAGGGTTGCCGACCAGCGAGCCGGGGCTTGTCGCTGGCACTCATGACCTGCGTCGAGAATGCCCTGTCGTGGCGCCCGTCGTCAAGGTTCGAATCACGGCGACGCGAAACCGCCGGGAGTAGATTCGCGGGCATGAGCGAGTGGACGTACCTGATGGACATGGACGGGGTGCTGGTCCACGAGGAGCACCTCATCCCCGGCGCCGACGCGTTCATCGCGGAGCTGACGGCCGCCGGGACGCCGTTCATGGTGCTCACCAACAACTCGACGCGCACGCCGCGCGACCTGCGCGCGCGCCTGGTCGCCACCGGGCTCGACATCCCCGAGTCGCGGATCTGGACCTCCGCGCTCGCCACCGCGAAGTTCCTCCAGGATCAGCGGCCGAACGGCACGGCCTACGTGGTCGGCGAGTCGGGCCTGACCACGGCGCTGCACGACGCGGGCTACGTGCTCACCGACAACGATCCCGACTACGTGGTGCTCGGCGAGACCCGCACGTACTCGTTCGAAGCGATCACCACGGCGATCCGGCTCATCGACCGCGGCTCGCGCTTCATCGCGACGAACCCGGACCCGACGGGGCCGTCGCGCGACGGGCTGCTGCCGGCGACCGGTGCCGTGGCCGCCCTGATCCGCGAGGCCACGGGCCGCTCCCCCTACTACGTGGGCAAGCCGAACTCGCTGATGATGCGGTCGGCGTTGCGCGCGCTCGGGGCGCACTCCGCGGACACGCTGATGATCGGCGACCGGATGGATACCGACATCGTCTGCGGCCTGGAGGCGGGCCTGCGCACCATCCTCGTGCTCACCGGCATCTCCACCCGCGAGTCGGTGACCGCCTACCCGTACCGCCCTACCCGCACCATCGATTCCGTCGCCGACCTCGTCGGTCACACGGAGGACCCGTTCCCCGGCTGAGAGCACCCAGCCGGGGAACGAGTCACTGCCCCTTGACGTTGACGATCTGACGCAGGACGGCGCGGACCGTGACCAACTGCTCCGCGTCGGCCATCACCCGGTCGATCGGCTTGTAGGCCTGCGGGATCTCGTCGATGAAGTCGGGGCTGTCGCGGAACTCGATGCCCGCCATGGCCTCCCGCAGCTGCTCGTGCGTGAAGGCCCTGCGCGCCGCGGACCGGGAGTACTCCCTGCCCGCGCCGTGCGGCGAGCTGTTCAGCGACGGGGCGAAGCCCTTGCCCTCGACGATGTACGACGCGGTGCCCATCGAGCCCGGGATGAGGCCGAGCTTGCCCTCGGTGGCCTCGATCGCACCCTTCCTCGACACCCACACTTCCTTGCCGAAGTGCTTCTCGCGCTTGGTGAAGTTGTGGTGGCAGTTGATCCGCTCGGCCTCCACGACAGGTGTGCCCACCCACTCGCCGAGCTGCCGGATCACCCGGTCCATCATCTCCTCACGGTTGAGCAACGCGAAGTGCTGCGCCCACGTCAGCTCGGCGATGTACCGGCGGAACTCGGGCGTGCCCTCCACGAGGTAGGCCAGGTCCGGATCCGGCAGCTCGATCCACCACTGCTTGCACAGGCGCGTGGCCACGGCGATGTGGTGCTGGGCGATCTTGTTGCCCACGCCGCGAGAGCCGGAGTGCAGGAACGCCCAAACCCGCTGGTCGGCGTCGATACTTAGCTCTGCGAAATGATTTCCTCCGCCGAGCGTGCCCAACTGAAGCTTCCAGTTCCCGGCGTACTGGGCCGGGTTGAAGTCCGCCCGCTCGGCGAGCGTCTCCAGCTCCGCGATCCGGGGCTCCGCCGTGGCCACGACCTTCTTGTTGTAGCGGCCGGGCGAGAGCGGGATCGCTCGCTCGATGGCCTCGCGGACCGTCGCGCGGTCGTCGGGCAGGTCGGCCAGCGTGAACTGCGTGCGGACCGCGATCATGCCGCAGCCGATGTCGACGCCGACCGCCGCGGGGATCACGGCGCCGAGGCTCGGGATGACCGAACCGACGGTGGCGCCCTTGCCCAGGTGGGCGTCGGGCATCAGCGCGATGTGAGGGTAGATGAACGGCAGCTTCGCCGTGGTGACCGCCTGCTCGCGGGTCTTCTCGTCCAGGATGGACGCCCACGAGACCAAGGACTTGCTGATCTTCTCCATGTCTTTCTCGTCTCGATGTGATGGTCACCGGTCCGAGAAGCCATGCGTCTGACGCATGGGCACCGAGCCGGCGGTGAAGCGACGGCCCGGGTTGCCGCAGGTTATGCGGGCACGCCGAACCGACGGCAGTAGCACTGCCGCAGCGATTCGGGGAGCCTGCGCATATCCATGCACGGCAGCGTATTCGGCCGCAACACTTCGGTCCATCGGATTTCCAGCGGCGCCTTTGGGAGACTCATTTCATGGCACTGCTCGAAGTGATCGCCCTGGATGCACGCGATGCCGTCGCCGCCCAGGAGGGCGGGGCGGACCGGGTGGAGCTGGTCGCGGACATGGCGGCGGACGGGCTGAGCCCCTCCCCCGCCACCGTCGCAGAGGTCCGTGCCGCCGTGGACATCCCGGTGCGCGTGATGCTCCGGCTCGTCGACGGATTCGCGCCCGGGGACCTCGGCGCGCTGCTGCGGCGCACCGTCGAGCTGAGAAGCGCTGGGGCGGAGGAGTTCGTGCTCGGCTTCCTCACCCCCGACGGCGCCGTGGATCCGCCGGCCGTGACGCGGGTCGTCGAGGCGATCGACGGCGCGCCGTGGACGTTCCACCGCGCGATCGACCACTGCGCGGACCGCTCCGCGCTCCGGGCCGCAGTGGCGGAGCTGCCGGGGCTCGACGGCTTCCTCACCGCGGGGGCGACCTCCGGCGTCGATCACGGCATCGCCACGCTGGTCGCGGAAGCGTCTGGACCGCAACGGATCCTGGCCGGCGGCGGCCTGCGCCTCGATCACCTGCCGCCACTCATGCAGGCAGGAATCGACGCCTTCCACATCGGCAGTGCCGCGCGGCCACAGGGGTGGATGTCGCCGGTGTCAGCAGAGGCCGTGCGGACGTGGCGCGCCGCCGTCGACGATCAGAGGCCCTGAGTGGCTCAGCCCAGGGCCTGATCCAGATCGGCGATGAGGTCGTCGACGTTCTCCAGCCCCACGGACAGGCGCAGCATCGAATCGGTGAGCCCGATCTTCGCGCGACCCTCCGGCCCCGTCGCGCGATGCGTCGTGGTGGCGGGGTGGGTGATCAGCGACTTGGCGTCGCCGAAGTTGTTGGAGATGTCGATGACCTGCAGCCGGTTGAGGAACTCGAAGGCCCGCGCCTTCCCTGCGGCCGAAGCGGAATCGGCCAGCTCGAGGGTGATCACGGTGCCGCCGGCCTTCATCTGGGCCTTCGCCAGCTCGTGCTGCGGGTGCGAGGGCAGGAAGGGGAAGAGCACCTTCGAGACGCGGGGGTCGGCGTCGAGGAACTCGGCGACCTTCTGCGCGTTCGCGCTCACGCGCTCGGCCCGCAGGTCCAGCGTCTCCAGCGCCTTGAGCAGCACCCAGGCGTTGAACGGCGCCATCGCGGGGCCCGTGTGCCGCATCAGCTGCTTCACCGGACCGTCGATGTAGTCGAACCGGCCGAGGATCGCGCCGCCCATGACGCGGCCCTGGCCGTCCATCGTCTTGGTGGAGGAGTGCACGATCACGTCGGCGCCCATCCCGAGCGAATCCTGGTAGCCGACCGGCGTGAAGCCGGCGTCGAGGACGACCTGCGCGCCCGCGGCATGCGCCAGCGAGGCCACGGCGCGCACGTCGACGAGCCCCTGCATCGGGTTCGCGGGGGTCTCGAAGAAGACGGCCTGGGTGGGGACGCTGAGCGCCTCCTCCCACTGGGCGAGGTCCTCGCCGTCGACGAAGACGGTCTCGATGCCCCAGCGCGGCAGGATCTCGTTGCACACGACGTAGCAGGATCCGAACAGCGAGCGGGCCGCGACGAGGCGGTCGCCGGCCTGCAGCAGCGCGCCGAGCGCGGTGAAGACGGCCGACATGCCGGAGGCGGTGGCGAAGCAGGCCTCGGCGCCCTCCAGGAGGCGCAGGCGCTCCTGGAACATGGCCACCGTCGGGTTGCCGTAGCGCGAGTAGACGAACCGGTCGATGTCGCCGTTGAAGGCGGCCTCTGCGGCCTCGGCGCTCTCGTAGGTGTAGCCCGAGTTCAGGAAGAGCGCCTCGGAGGTCTCCTCGTAGTTCGTGCGCAGGACGCCGCCGCGCACCGCGTACGTCTCGGGCCGCAGGCCGTCGGGCAGGGGGCTGAACTCCGTCATGGCTTCAGCCTAGAACTGCCGCCAGGGCAGGCCGTCGGCGCGCCAGCCCGCGACGCCCCGATGTCCGAGTGCGTCGATGGGGCCCTCGAAGCCGTCGAGGACGTTGTAGGCGCGCTGCACGCCGGCGGCGGTGGCGGTCTCGGCGGCGCCGATCGAGCGGTGGCCGGAGCGGCACAGGAAGACGACGGGGGCGTCGTCGGTGACGCCCTTGGCGCGGAGCTCGTCGACGAACGTCGGGTTGAGCGCACCGTCGGGGTAGCGCTGCCACTCGACGAGCACGGGGTTGCGCCCGACCTGCGAAAGCTCGGGGATGCCGACGTAGTTCCACTCGGCCTCGGTGCGGCAGTCGACGAGGATGGCCGCGGGGTCCTGTTCGAGCAGCTCCCAGGCCTCGCGCGGCGTCAGGTTTCCGGCGTAGTTCACGAGCACTTCTTCCACTTGCCGTCTTCGCGGACGAACTTCGCCTGTTCGGTGCGCTCGCCGGCCTTCTCGTAGGTCACCGTGAGATCGGCGGACGCGGAGTCGCCGTTCACGGTGAGGTTCTTGACGCCCTTCTCGTCCAGCTTCGCCTCGCCCTCGCGCTCGACGACGGCCTTGCGCGCGTCGGGGAAGCCGGCCTCCTTCGGGAACTCGGCGGCGGACCGGTCCTTGGCGCAGGTGTTGGCGACGAGGTCGGCGTACCGGCCCTTGTTCAGGGCGCCGTAGTACTGGCCGATCGTGACCTGGACCTGCGCGGAGTCGCTGAGCCGCTCGTCGGACGGGCGGATGACGTTCCACAGCAGGACGCCGCCGATGAGGACGACGGCGACCACGAGCGCGATGATGAACGGGGTCGCCGTGGTGCGGCGTTCGGGCGGCGGTCCGGCGGGGGCCTTGTCTGCGCTCACTGAAGTCTCTACCCTCTGCTACTAGAACACGTTCCAGTTCCTTGGATGGGTGGGATGGACCACCCGCACTAGGAACAGTTGATAAGTCCGCACTAACCTGGTGGGGAACTTCAACCGCGTATGCAGACAAGGTAGCCGACTTCACATGACCGAACAGAACCGCCCGTTGCGCGTCGCGATCGTGGGCGCGGGCCCCGCTGGTATCTACGCGGCGGACGCCCTCATGAAGTCCGACGAGGCGAAGGACCCCGGCGTCAGCATCGATCTCTTCGAGAAGATGCCGGCACCGTTCGGCCTGATCCGGTACGGCGTCGCCCCCGATCATCCGCGGATCAAGGGCATCATCACCGCGCTGCACAAGGTGCTCGACAAGCCGCAGGTCCGCCTGCTCGGCAACCTCGACTTCGGCAAGGACTTCACCCTCGAGGACGTGCGCCGCCACTACGACGCGGTGATCTTCTCCACGGGCGCCGTCGCCGACCGCAACCTGGAGATCCCCGGCATCGACCTGGAGGGCAGCTACGGCGCCGCCGAGTTCGTGGCCTGGTACGACGGGCACCCGGACTTCTCGCGCGAGTGGCCGCTCACCGAGGAGAAGGTGGCCGTCCTGGGCGTCGGCAACGTGGGCCTCGACGTGGCCCGCGTGCTGGCCAAGACCGCAGACGAGCTGCTCCCCACCGAGATCCCGCCGAACGTCTACGAGGGCCTCAAGGTCAACAAGGCCAAGGAGGTGCACGTCTTCGGTCGCCGCGGCCCGGCGCAGGTGAAGTTCACTCCGCTCGAGCTCAAGGAGCTTGACCACTCGCAGACCATCGAGGTCGTCGTGAACCCCGAGGACATCGAGTACGACGAGGGCTCGGCCAAGGCCCGCCGCGAGTCGAAGATCACCGACCAGGTCGCCACGATCCTCGAGAACTACGCGATCCGCGAGCCGAACAACCGCCCGCACAAGCTGTTCATCCACCTCTTCGAGTCGCCCGTCGAGATCCTGGGCGAGAACGGCAAGGTCACGGGCCTGCGCACCGAGCGCACCGAGCTCGACGGCACCGGCAACGTCCGGGGCACCGGCAAGTTCACCGACTGGGAGCTCGGCGCCGTCTACCGCGCCGTCGGCTACCTCTCGAACGACCTGCCCGAGATCCCCTTCGACGACCAGGCCGGCGTCATCCCCAACGAGGCCGGCCGCGTCATCGACGCAGGTCAGCACATCACGGGCGTCTACACCACCGGCTGGATCAAGCGCGGCCCCGTCGGCCTCATCGGCCACACCAAGGGCGACGCCAACGAGACCATCGCGTGCCTGTTGGAGGACTTCCACGCCGGCAAGCTGAACGCCCCGTCGGACCCGTCGACCACCGGCGTTACCGACTGGCTGGACGACCACGACACCCCGTACACCACCTGGGACGGCTGGTACCGCCTCGACGAGCACGAGCGCAGCCTGGGCGAGGCCGAGGGCCGCGAGCGCGTGAAGGTCGTCGAGCGCGGCGACATGCTGGCCGCCTCGGAGCCGGGCAAGGTCCAGCAGGACTAGTCCCGAGCGCACGTACGACGGTGCCGCCGTCCCGATTTTTCGGGGCGGCGGCACTTTTCGCTCACGATGATTCTAATTCGGTCGCGCGGTGACTCCTCGCCGCGCGGGCGCTCAGTCCGGTCGCGCGGTGACGGTGACCGTCGTGGTGCGCGTCGTCGTCGACGTGGTGGTCGTGGTCGACGTGGTGGTCTTCGTCCGGGTGACCGTGACGGTCTCCGTCCGCGTCGCGTCGCGCTGGACGACGCAATCATCCCGCGCGGCGGCGCCGCAGTCCGCGCCCGCGGGCCCCGCGGTGAGACCGCCCCGACCGTCACCAGTCCCGCGCACGCGCCGATGGCCGCAATCGCTCGTTTCATCGTTCTCCTCCTCCTCGTCGGCCGCGACGGGCCGACGCATTCATTCCCAGGTGAATCCGTAGGGGCCGTGCGTACAGGACTGGAGCCCGCCCGGGCCAACGCGCTGGGCTCCGACCGCGGTGCACTTCTCGCCGCCGGGGAAGGCGGGCTTGACGATCCAGATCCCGCCGGAGCAGGTGAGCCGTTGCCCCGGTGCCGTCTCTCCGATGGTGCACGACTTCCCTGGGCTGGGCGGCGTGAAGTCCCGCTCCCACGTCCCGAATCGGCACTCGTAGCCGGGCTTGGTCTCGAACATCCGGCACTCCGAGCCCGTCGACGGGTCGGCGGATGCCGCCCCCATCCCGACCACCCCGGGCACCAGAAATGCCATCGCGAGCGCCGCGAGCGCAGCACGGGAAGTCCGAATCGTCCGCTTCTGCATGCGCAACATCCTAAGCGAGCGTCATGACCGGGGCGTTGCTATCGGCCGGACAGTTCGCGGGGCGACCTGTGCTGCTCAGTCGGCCGCCCAGTCCCAGACGGGCCAGAGGGCGCGACCGAGGGCCTCGCCGCGAGGCGTGAGTTCGTACTGCTTGTCGGGGAGCTTGCGGGCGATGCCCTTCTCGACGAGCTGCGCGAGCCGGGTGGCGAGCACGCTGGAGCTGCAATTGCCCATGCGCCTGCGCAATTCGAGGAAGCCGAGCGATCCCGGCTCAAGCTCCCAGACGATGCGCAACACCCAGCGCTGACCGAGCAGGTCCATCGCAGCGACCGCCGCGGGATCCGGTTCCTCGCGGCGCTGCGGCACCACATCGCGCACTGACACGAGACAGAGCCTACTTGCGCTTCTGAAATCGAAGCGTCATGCTGGCGGCAGTTCTAAATCAGAAGCATGGAGGTTCAGCGATGGCGGTCGTAGTGGTGACCGGGGCGTCCCGCGGGGTGGGCGCCGAGACGGCGGTGGCGCTCGGCGCGCGCGGGCACGACGTGGTGGTGAACTACCGCGAGAAGGAACGCCGGGCGGAGAAGGTGTGCGACCTGGTCCGCGAGGCCGGCGGGCGGGCGATCGCGGTGGGCGCGGACGTGACCGCGGCCGATGGACCGGCCCACCTCCTCGATGCGGCCGTCGCCGCGTTCGGCCCGATCGACGCGGTGGTCCTCAACGCCTCCGGCGGCCTGGAGCTCGGCGCCGACCAGGACTACGCGATGCGGCTGAACCGGGACGCGCAGGTCGCCGCGGCCCGCGCCGCCGCGAGCCGCTTGCGGCCGGGCGGACGACTCGTCTTCGTCACCAGCCACCAGGCCCATTTCTCGGAGACGCAGCCGGTGCCGGCCGGCTACGAGCCGATCGCGGCCAGCAAGCTCGCCGGGGAGCGGGCCCTGCGCGCGCTCGCCGCGGAACTCGGCCTCGACCTGCGCGTCGTCTCGGGCGACATGATCGAGGGCACGATCATCGTCCGGCTCTTGGAGCGCCGCGACCCCGCCGCCGTCGAGGAACGGCGCAGCCACGGCCCCCTGCCGACCGTCACCGAGTTCGCCGCTGCGATCGCAGGCACCGTCGACACCGACGATTCCGTGGCGCACACAACATATGTAGGCGGTCAAGACTATTTAGGGTAGCCTCAGCTTTATGGGTAGAGGAGTGACCGGCCTGATCCTCAAGGCGATGCGGGCGGACGACTACGTTTTCACGGTGCTGTCGACGGAGGCCGTCAGCGAGCACTATCACCGCATCCGTTTCGACGGCGGCGACTTCCTGCAGGACAACCCGTGGTTCCCGACCATGTGGGTGCGCCTGTGGGTGCCGAAGAGCGGCGCCGCGACGACCGACGCGGACGAGGGGACGCTCGTGCAGCGCGGCTACACGATCGTCGCGCCGGAGGGCTCGGAGTTCACCATCGAGTTCGCGATGCACGACGGTCCCGCGCCCAGTTGGGCCCTGGACGCCGAGCCGGGCGACCGGATCGCCGCCACCATGATGGGCGCCGACCTGACGGTCCCGGAGGAGCCGGCACCGTCGGAGTACGTGCTCGTGGGCGACGCCGCGTCGATCCCCGCGATCAACAGCATCCTCGGGACCGCGCAGGCCCCGTGCCGCGTGTACCTGGAGTACCAGCACGACGCCGAGCGGGAGCTCCCCGTGCAGAGCGAGGCCGTCACCTGGGTGCCGCGCGAGAACCGCGGCGCCACACTGGTGTCCACGGTCGTCGGCGCCGGGATCGGCGCGGACGCCTTCCTCTTCGTCGCCGCCGAGACCAAGGCGACGCGCGAGATCACCAAGGCCGCCAAGCGCGACTTCGGCCTGGCGAAGGACCGGATCAAGTCCCAGGCCTATTGGCTGCAGCGCGGATAATCCATTGGCACCCCGCCGCTACGGCGCCTAGGGTGCACCCCGTGAGTTCTTCGGCAGCAGCCGCCGCGGCAGCGGCGGCAGTGGTGGACCGCGGCCGCGCGTAGCGGCGGCGGAGCCTCCCACACCATCTCGGCTTCACCGCCCCAGCATCCTTCCGCTGGGCGGCGATTCGCGCTGCCCGGGTGATCCTCGACCCGGAGAACTCCCTTCATGCCCACCCATCACGGGGGCCGTCATGAGCACGGCCAGAACTTCCTCACCGACGATGCCGTCATCGGCCGATTCGTCGACCTCACCCGCCGCACCGACGGTCCGATCCTCGAGATCGGTCCCGGCGCAGGCGCATTGACCGATCCACTCCTTCGCCTAGGACGACCGCTCACGCCCGTCGAGATCGACGGCGGGCACGCCCGACGCCTGCGCGCGCGACACCCGGAGGCGACCGTCGTGCACGGGGACTTCCTGCGGCACCGGCTACCGGCGGAACCCCATGCGGTGGTGGGGAATCTGCCCTTCCACCTGACCACCGCCGTGCTCCGCAAGCTGCTGCACGCGCCGCACTGGACCGGCGCGGTCCTCGTGGTGCAGTGGGAGGTCGCGCGCCGTCGGGCCGGTGTCGGCGGCGCGACGATGATGACCGCGCAGTGGTCGCCCTGGTACGACTTCGGCCTGGCCGGCCGGGTTCCCGCCGCGGCCTTCACGCCCCGTCCGTCCGTCGACGCGGGACTACTGACGATCGCGCGCCGCAGCACGCCCCTCGTGCCGGTGGCGCGCCGGCGCGACTACGCCGCCTTCGTGCACGCCGTCTTCACCGGCCGCGGCCACGGGCTGCCCGAGGTCCTGGCGGGAGTGGCACCGCGGCACCGTCGGGCGGAAGCGCGGAAGTGGGCGGCCCGACGGGGCCACCGCGGCGCGCCCCTCCCCCGCGACCTGGCACTCCCGAGTGGGTGGAGGCCTTCGAGCGGTTCGCCTAGTCCTGCGGGCGCTGCGGCGGGAGACCCATGGAGGTGGGCGGGTTGTGGTCGTACTCCTCGGTCTCCGGAGTCGCCGGGGGCGTCGGAGGCTTCGGACGCGTCGCAGTCTCGCCGGTCGGCTGGCGCGGCGCGGGCTGGATCGGGCGGGGCGGCGCGGGGCGCCGGCCCGCGACGGGGTGCATGCTCGTCGGCGCGACCGGCTCGCCGGGGCCGGCCGGCGGCGGGGCCACGCGCGACGAGGGCTGCTGCGGCGGCACGACCGGGGAGGCCGCGGTCGGCGGGGCCGGCGGCACGACGGGCGATGCCGCGGTCGGCGGGGCCGGCGGCGGGGTGGGCTGCGGCGGCGCCTTCTGGATCGGGATCTGCTGGGCCGGGGGCTGCTGCGCCGGAGTCGGCTGGGCGGGCCGCTGCACCGGCATCGCCCGGGTCGACGGGTCGTCGAGCGGCGGCTGCGGCCGCTGGATCGGCACGGCCGTGGTCTCGGGCGCGCCCTGCTGGAACGGGTCCGCGCTGTCGACGACGACCACCCGGCCGGCCGCCTCGGCGGCGTTGGCGCGCGCCACCTCGACGGTGTCGGCGGTCGCGACGGCGACGCCGAGGCGCCGCTTGGCGTAGCCCTCGGGCTTGCCGAACAGGCGCAGGTCGCTCTCGGGCACGTCGAGCGCGCGGGAGACGCTGTCGAAGGCGACGGAGCTGCTGTCCTTCGTCCCGTAGATCACCGCGGACGCGGCCGGCGACATGAGCGAGGTGTCCACGGGCAGGCCGAGGATCGCGCGGGCGTGCAGCTCGAACTCGGAGAGCCGCTGCGACCCCAGGGTCACCAGGCCGGTGTCGTGCGGGCGGGGCGAGACCTCGGAGAAGTAGACGTCGTCGCCCTTGACGAAGAGCTCCACGCCGAACACGCCGCGGCCGCCGGTGCCGCCGTCGCCGAGGGCGGTGGTGATGCGGCCCGCGACGGAGGTCGCCGCGTCGTAGGCGGCCTGGCTCATCGCCTGCGGCTGCCAGGACTCGACGTAGTCACCGTCGGACTGCCGGTGCCCGATGGGCTCGCAGAACCGAGTGACCACCTTGCCGCGCTCGGCGTCGTAGACGCGCACCGTGAGCAGCGTGATCTCGTAATCGAAGTCGACGAAGCCCTCCACGATCACCCGCTCGTTGCGGACGCGACCGCCCTCCACGGCGTACTGCCAGGCACCGTCGAGCTCCTCGATCGAGCGGACCACGGACTGGCCCTTGCCCGAGCTCGACATGACCGGCTTGATCACGCACGGGAAGCCGACCTCCCGGGAGGCGGCGCGCACCTCGTCGAGCGACGAGGCGAAGGCGTACGGCGAGCACGGCAGGCCGAGCTCCTCGGCGGCGAGCTTGCGGATGCCCTCGCGGTTCATCGTCAGCGCGACGGCCCGCGCCGTCGGGATGACCTCGGCGAGGCCCTCCTCGTCGACGGCGACCAGGGCCTCGGTGGCGAGGGCCTCGATCTCGGGGACCACGAAGTCCGGCTTCTCCGCCTCGATGACGCGACGGACCTCGGCGGCGTCGGTCATGTCGATGACGTGGCTGCGGTGCGCGACCTGCATCGCGGGCGCGTTCGCGTAGCGGTCGACGGCGATCGTCTCGACGCCCAGGCGCTGGAAGGCGATCACCACCTCCTTGCCCAGCTCGCCCGAACCCAGCATCAGCGCCTTCGTGGCGCCGGAGGTGAGCGCCGTGCCGATCCGGGGGTTGCCGCCGGTGTCGCTGAGGTTCGTCATGGGGTCCATTCTGGCAAACGCGGCGTCCCGCGGTGCGGCTGCCGACCCGTCGATTCGCGTTTGCTTCCGATCGTTCTGCGGTGGTGAACGTTTCACTTGTTATCGCTCGGGGTGCCGCGGGAGGCGCCTACGTTCGGGGGATGAAGGCACTCGTGATCAGGAGCGCCGTCGTCGCGGCGACCGGCGGACTCATCTTCGGATTCGACACGGCGGTGATCTCCGGCGCCGAGGAGCAGATCCAGGAGCAGTTCCACCTGTCCGACGCCGCGATCGGTTTCACGGTGACGACCGCGCTGATCGGCACCATCGTCGGCGCGATCGTGTCCGGCAGGCTCGCGGACAGGTTCGGCCGGAAGAAGGTGCTGTACGCGATCGGCGTGCTGTACGTGGTGAGCGCCGTGGGCTGCGCGCTGGCGCCCACGTCGTCGGTGGAGGTGCTGCAGGCCTTCCGGTTCCTCGGCGGCCTCGGCATCGGCGCGTCGAGCGTGTGCGCCCCGATCTACACCGCCGAGATCGCGCCGCCGAAGTTCCGCGGGCGGCTCGTCGGCCTCGTGCAGTTCAACATCGTGTTGGGCATCCTGGTGGCGTACGCGTCGAACGCGATCATCCGCACCGTCCTGAGCGACGACCCCAACGCCTGGCGCTGGATGCTCGGGGTGATGGTGGTGCCGGCGGTGCTGTTCCTCGTCCTGCTCCCGACGGTGCCGGAGACGCCCCGCTGGCTCGCCGGTCACGGCGACCTCGCCGGGGCGCGCGCCACGTCCGAGCGGCTCTGCTCCACGCCGGCCGAGGCCGACGCGCAGATGGCGGAGATCCAGGAGACGCTCGCCGCCGAGCAGGGCGAGAAGACGAAATTCTACACCCGCGGCCACCGCAAGGTGATCCTGCTGGCCGTCGCGATCGCCTTCTTCAACCAGATGTCCGGCATCAACGCGATCCTCTACTACGCGCCGCGCGTGATGCAGGACGCCGGCGCCAGCACGAACGCCGCGTACCTGATGTCCGTCGCGGTGGGCGTGATGAACCTGGTCGCCACGACGGCCGCGCTGACCGTGATCGACCGGCTCGGGCGCCGCCGGCTCATGTTGGTCGGCTCGGTGGGCTACCTGGTCTCGCTCGGGTTCATGGCCGCCGTGATGTTCTACTACGAGAGCGACGGCCGCTCGTTCGACAGCACCTCGTCGATCCTGGTCCTGCTGGGGCTGATGGTCTTCATCGCCTCGCACGCCTTCGGCCAGGGCGCGGTGATCTGGGTGTTCCTCTCGGAGATCTTCCCCAACAGCATTCGCGGCCGCGGGCAGGCGCTCGGTAGCCTCACGCACTGGGTGTGGGCCGCCATCACGAGCTTCGCGTTCCCGCCCATCATCGGCGCCTTCGGCGGCGGCGTCGCCTTCTCGATCTTCTTCGGGTTCATGCTGCTGCAGCTGCTCTGGGTGATAAAGGTGATGCCGGAGACCAAGGGCATTCCGCTCGAGGAGATGGCCGAGCGGCTGGGCCTCGAGGCGGAAGCCACCGCACCGGCACCGGCCACGAAGGGGAACTGAGATGACCGATCGGACGCTGTGCCTGGGCGAGGCACTCGTCGACGTCGTACTGCGCGACGGTGCCGAGCCGTCCGAGCACGTGGGCGGCAGCCTGTTCAACGTCGCGTGCGGGCTGGCGTCGCTGGGGGATCCGACGTCGATCCTGTCCTGGTGGGGGCGGGACGTGCGCGGGCACCGGATCGCCGAGACCGCGGCCCGGTCGGGCGTAGACGTGGTCCCCGGGTCCGACGGTGCCGCCAACACCCCGCTCGCGTACGCGCACGTCGACGCCGAGGGGCGCGCGACCTACGAGTTCGACCTCACATGGGAGGTGCCGCCCGTCGAATCGCTCGAGCGCTACGGGCACCTGCACACGGGCAGCTTCGCCGCGACGCTCGCGCCGGGGTCCGACGGCGTCGCCGACGTGGTGCGCCGGATCCGGGACCACGCCACCGTCTCCTACGACCCCAACATCCGTCCCGCGCTGATGGGCACGCCCGCCGACGTGCTGCCGCGGGTGATGGAGATGATCGCGCAGTCCGACGTGGTCAAGGCCAGCGACGAGGACATCGCCTGGCTGCACCCCGACGAGCCCGTCGAGGACGTGATGCGCCGCTGGATCGCGGCCGGCCCGGCGATGGTGGTGCTCACCCGCGGGCCCTGGGGCGCGTACGCGCTGCTCGCCGGCAACCGGGACATGCTGCACGTCGACCAGCTGACCGTCGAGGTGGGCGACACCGTCGGCGCGGGCGACTCCTTCATGGCCGGGCTGGTATCCGGGCTGCTCGACGCCGGCTACCTGGGCTCGCGGTACGCCGCCCGACGGCTGCGGGCCGCGCAGTGGAGCGATGTGCAGCCTGCGCTGCACCGCGCCGTTATCACCTCCGCGCTGACCGTGAGCCGGGCGGGCGCGTACGCACCGTCGATGGACGAGGTGCTCGCGGTGCGCGCGCAGGACCCGACGCTGCGCTGACGGGCGAGGAGCGGACCGGGCCGGGGGTGCGTGGTCGGCCGCACCAGCGATGCGCGCAACGCATCGCTCGATAGTCACTGGTCAGCGGTTGTTCATCGGGAGAAGGTGATGCGGCAGGCGCATCACCTTTCAGCGCGACACGTCCCCACCCGACCGGGTCACGGACCCTACGGTTCGCAGCGGTCTGCCAGCGAATCCGCAGCTACCCGGATCATCATCGGTTCCAGCGCGGTCGCGGTGACCGCACCGACCGAAGCGAGAACCCATGACCGAACCCACCGATCCGCAGCCGACGCCCACCGCGCCGATCCCGCCCGCGCCGGCGACCGCCCCCGCAGCCGCAGCCCCCAGCCCGGCCCCGCAGGAGGCCGCACCGTCGACGACCGGACCGTCGAGGAAGCTGCTCATCGCGGCGATCGTCTTCGGGCTCATCGGGATCAGCGGCGTCAGCTTCACCGCCGGCTACTGGGTCAACGAGGCCACCGGCAAGCACAAGGGGCACTCGATGCAGCAGCGCGGGCCCGGCGGCCACGAGGCCCAGAAGCGGGGACCCGGCCGCGGCGAGGGCCCGCGGATGTACCGCGTGACTCCGACCGCCGCCCCCTCGGCGACGCCGACCCCGGCTCCGACGCCCTAGGACGCGTCAGAAACCGAGCCTGAGCGGAGCGACGATGGAAACGCCTCGCCGCGGCCTCGAACAGGCTCGGTTTCAGAACACCTCAGACGATGGCGCGGCGGACGATGGTCTCGTCGCGGCCCGGGCCCACGCCGATGCAGGAGATGTGCGCGCCGGAGAGCTCCTCGAGCCGCAGCACGTAGTCCTGCGCGTTCTTCGGCAGGTCCTCGAACGTGCGGCACTCGGAGATGTCCTCCCACCAGCCGGGCATCGTCTCGTAGATCGGCTTCGCGTGATGGAAATCGGTCTGGTTGGGCGGCATCTCGTCGTACCGCACACCGTCGATCTCGTACGCGACGCAGATCGGCACGTTCTCCATCGAGCTGAGCACGTCGAGCTTGGTGAGGAAGTAGTCGGTGATGCCGTTGACGCGGGTCGCGTAGCGGGCGATCACGGCGTCGAACCAGCCGCAGCGGCGCGCGCGGCCGGTGGTGACACCCACCTCGCCGCCGTGCTTGGCGAGGTACTCGCCCCACTCGTCGAACAGCTCCGTCGGGAACGGGCCCGAGCCGACCCGGGTGGTGTACGCCTTGAGGATGCCCAGCACCGTCGTGATGCGGGTGGGGCCGATGCCCGAGCCCACCGACGCGCCGCCCGACGTGGGGTTCGACGAGGTCACGTACGGGTACGTGCCGTGGTCGACGTCGAGCAGGGTGCCCTGCGAGCCCTCCAGCAGGATCGTCTCGCCGCGCTCCAGCGCGAGGTTGAGCTCGAGGCGGGTGTCGGCGATGCGGTGCTTGAAGCTCTCGGCGAGCTCCAGCGTCTCGTCGACGACCTGGCGCGCGTCGAGCGCGCGGCGGTTGTAGATCTTGGTGAGCACCTGGTTCTTGAACTCCAGTGCCGCCTCGACCTTCTGGGTGAGGATCGACTCGTCCAGCACGTCCTGCGCGCGGACGCCGACGCGGGCGATCTTGTCCTGGTAGCAGGGCCCGATGCCGCGGCCTGTGGTGCCGATCTTCTTGTTGCCGAGGAAGCGCTCGGTGACCTTGTCGATGGCCACGTGGTACGGCATGAGCAGGTGCGCGTCGGCCGAGAGCAGCAGGTTCGACGTGTCGACGTCGCGCGCCTCGAGGCCGTCGAGCTCGGCGAGCAGGACCGACGGGTCCACCACGACGCCGTTGCCGATGACGTTCTTCACGCCGGGGGTCAGGATGCCCGACGGGATGAGGTGGAGCGCGAACTTGTCGCCGTTCGGCAGGACCACCGTGTGGCCGGCGTTGTTGCCGCCCTGGTAGCGAACCACCCACTGGAGCTTCTCCCCCAGCAGATCGGTGGCCTTTCCCTTACCTTCATCGCCCCACTGGGCGCCGATCAGCACGATCGCAGGCATGGACGATCTCCTTCCGGCTCGCTATTCACCTTCGGAATCACCTGGATAACGTCGAGCCGTGCCGCAACCTTACAGTAGGTGCGGTGAGCTCCGTGACCCAGAGCACCGTCGTGGTGCGCGCCCCCGATGTCCGTATCCCGGGCAGCCTCCGCGACCTCGAAACGATCACCGTCGACCTCGACTCCGCCAAGGCGGAACTGAAGCAGAAGCTGACGTTCCCGAAGCGGATCGTGGTCGCGGGGCCCGATGACCTGCTGGCGGCGGTGATCGCCCGGCTCATGGCATCGGAACGGCTCGACGTGGAGGTGGCGTACGTGCCCACCGAGAACTCGCACGCGTCGTCCATCTATCCGCCGGGCGACCCGCTGACCGGCACGCCCCGCGCCGTCCCCCTGATCCGCGACGATCGCGGCTTCGTCCTGGTGGGCAAGGCCAAGATCACGGGCCCCGACGGTGGGCCGCTGACCGGAGAGACCTTCGTCGACTCGGAGAAGCTGTTCACCGGACAGGCGAAGGCCGTGATCGTGGAGCCCTTCGGCGCGGCCGGCGAGACGGGCGGGGTCCGCGCCCGGCTCGCGAAGGGCGTGCGCCGACGGTGGCTGTCCGGTCGCGCCGCGCAGACCGGCGGGCTCGAGCTCGTCGTGACCCGCGACGGCCGCACCGACTCCAGCGTCGTGACCCGCGCGACGTTCTACCGCAACACCGACGACTGGCTGCTCATCAGCTGACGCGGACGCCACTCGGCCGTCAGTCGACGGCGGGCGGCTCGGCACGGAGCAGCACGGTGTGCGCCGCCTGGTGCGCGGCGGCGACCCGCATGAAGCGCACCACCGCGGCGAGCTCATCGTCGGTGAACCGCTCCAGCACGTCGGCGCCGGCCGAGGCGAGCATGGGCCCCATGGCCGCCCCCACCCGCTCCGTCAGCCGCGGCGTGGCGCGCACCAGCACCTTGCGTCCGTCGTCGGGGTGCGGGTGCCGCGTCACGTAGCCACGCTTCTCCAGGCGGTCGACCATCGTCGTGACGCTGCCGGTCGTCAGGCCCAGCGCCGTCGCCACGTCGCGGGGCGAGACTCCGTCGGCCCCCAGCACCAGCTCCAAGCAGGCCAGATCCGTCGAGCCGACGCCGAGGACCCGCGCCACTTCCCGATCGAAATCGCTCACCGAGGCCTGATAGGCCTGCACGGCGGGACCCACCTCCGCCGCAATATCGCTTGACATTCAAGCTACCTCCTCGCATGATTGCTTGATAATCAAGCTATATCGATCTGTGGGAGAACACCATGAAGGCTCTCATCATCGGCGCCGGTGTCGCGGGTCCCGTCGCCGCCATGGCCCTCGCGCGCGTCGGCGTCGACGCCGAGGTCTTCGAACGCGACGAGCAGGACGCGGCCCAGCGCGGCGCGTGGCTCACCCTGCAGGCCAACGGTCTCGACGCACTGCAGGCGATCGACGCGGCCGGCCCGCTGGAGGGCGTCGGCTACCCCGTCGAGACCATCGCCTTCGTCAGCGGCAAGGGCCGCGCTCTCGGGCGGATGCCGCTCGCGGCCCGCCGCCCCGACGGCCTGACCTCGCTGATGATGCCCCGCGCGACGCTCTACTCCGCCCTCGCGGAGGAGGCGCGCTCCCGCGGCGTCACCGTCAGGCACGGGGCCGAGCTGATCACCGCCACCGTCGACGCCGACGGCGTCACGGCGCATTTCGCGGACGGGACGACGGCGCGCGGCGACGTCCTCATCGGCGCGGACGGCATCCACTCGCCCGTGCGCACCCTCATCGACCCGGCCGCGGCCGCGCCGCGCTACGTCCCCGTGCTCAACCTGGGCGGGTACATCCCCGACTTCACGGTCGACGTGCCGCCCCGCGAGTTCCGCATGCAGTTCGGGACCCGCTGCTTCTTCGCCTGGATGCCCACGCCCGACGGCGGGACCGTGTGGTTCGCCAATCCGCCGGCGCGGACCGAGCCCGAGCGGGGCGTGCTGTCCGGCGTCGACGACGCGGAATGGCGGCGTCGCCTGCACGCCCTCATGGACGGCGACGCCGGCCCGGCGGGCGCGATCATCGACGCCGCGCCCGGCCCGCTCGTCGGGTGGGCGACCTACGATCTGCCCGTCGTCGACCGGTGGCACGACGGGCGCGGGCGCTTGGCGCTCATCGGCGACGCCGCGCACGCCACCTCCCCTGCGGCCGGGCAGGGCGCCGCGATGGCCCTCGAGGACGCCGTGATCCTCGCGCAGTGCATCCGCGACCGGGCCACCACCACCGAGGCCTTCGCCGCCTTCGAGGGACTGCGCCGCGCACGCACGGAGCGGATCGTCGCCGAGGGGCGCCGCGCGTCGAACTCGAAGGCCGCCGGCCCCGTCGGCCGCGTGGTCCGCGACCTGGTCCTGCCGGTCATGTTCCGGCGCGCGGCGAAGGACGACGGCCGGTCCCTGACCTGGCTGCAGGGGCATCACATCGACTTCGCCGCCCCGGTCTGACGCGCTACTCGGGCGGCTTCGGCGCGTCCTTCTTCTTCGGCACCTCGCGCATCTGCGCGACCGCCGACGTTCGGGACAGGCCCGCGACCTGCAGCAGGTCGACGATCGTCGATCGCAGCTGCCCGTAGATCATCACCTCGTTGAGCGATTCGCTCTCGGAGATCTCGTGGTGCATCGGCAGCGCGTTGGCGCGCCGCGCGGCCGACCGGAGCACGCGGGCACCGTCGGCCTGATCCGGGTGCGCGCCCGGCTCGGCGAGCACCACGTCGCGCATCGTCTTGAAGGACTCGGCGAGCCGGCCGACCTCGGTGACCAGGGCGGGGTCGATCCGCTCGCCGCTCTGATTCGAGGCGAGCGCGCGACGGGCCATGACCCGCACGTTGCGCACGGCGTTGTCGAGGGGATCGGCGATGGCCTGGAGCTTGTCCATCCGGGGCCGCGAGCTCCAGAACATCGGCGAGACCTTCGCGATCTCGAGGCCGCCCGCGAGGTCGTTGGTGAGCTGGTCCAGGTCGGGCTGGGTGGCGCGGGCGGTCTCGAGGGCCCATTCGAGCGAGGAGATGTCGCGGTCGGTGAGGCCCGCGGCGATCGAGGCGACGACGCGCCGCATCGTGTCCAGCACCTTGGCGGCGTCCTTGCGCGGCCGCCGGGCGGGGTTGTTCGGGATCAGCGCCGCGATCACGACGCCGACGAGGCCGCCGATGAGCGCGTCGAGCATCCGGGTCCAGCCGCCCGTCGACCCGGGCGGGATCAGGGTCGCGACGAGCACCGCCGACGACGCGGCCTGCATCGGCACGAGCGGGCCCCGGTCGGCGAGCACCGCGACGGCCATCGCGATCGCCACGACGAGGGCCAGCTGCCAGGGCCCGGTGCCGATCACGGAGATCAGCAGGTCGCCCACGCCGATGCCGACGGTGACGCCGCCGACCAGCTCCAGCGAGCGGCGCAGCCGCTGCTGCAGGGACAAGCCCAGCGAGATGATCGCGGCGATCGGGGCGAAGAAGGGCGAGACGTGCCCGATCACGTCGTTCGCGATGAACCAGGCGATGCCTGCGGCGACCGCGCACTGCAGGATGGGCAGTTTGGCGTTCCAGAGCCGCTTGGTGCGGCTCTGGATCACCTGCGGCAGCGCGTTGTGCCGCCGGAGGAGTCGGCTACGCGCCGAGTCCGAGGGCGCCGGCGGCTTCGGGGTCACAGTCGTTCAACAGATCCAGGCAACGGAGGTACTCGTCTTCCTCGCCGATCGACTGCGCGGCGCGGGCCAGCGCGGCCACCGCCCGCAGGAAACCGCGGTTGTTCTCGTGGCTGTAGGGCACAGGGCCGAAGCCGCGCCAGCCCTGGCGGCGCAGCTGGTCGAGACCGCGGTGGTAGCCGGTGCGCGCGTAGGCGTAGGCGGTGACGGCCTGGCCCTCGTCGAGCGCGCCCTCCGCGAGCACGGCCCACGCCAGCGACGACGTGGGGGTGTCCGCCGCGACCTCGACCGCCGGGCGGCCCTGGTTCAGCTGGAGTTCCGGCTCTTCGTCGATGTCGAGCAGGACCGGGGGCGGGCCGAGGAGATCACCGAAGGACGTCATTGCTCCAGTCTTCCATGCTGCGCCCGGCGGAGGGTGGACGACGTGCGTGCCCGCTCGACGCGCCGGTCACCGCGGGTGCGCGCCCGCTAGGGTGTCAGGTGTTCCGTGTGCGGCGCGCCGCCGCGGAGGAGGACGGTTCACGAACGAGGGGATGGCGGAAGCGATGGCGCGGGATGACAACCGGGGACCTCTGTCGCGACTTCGTGACCTGCGCGGACGCCTCGCGGCGTGGCCCGCGGCGCCCCTCCACGATCACCCGGAGACCGCCGGCACGCTCGGCAGCGCGCCCTCCGACGCCGTGATCCCCTCGCAGTCCGACTCCCTCGCGCAGCTCGTTCAGGACGCCGCCCCCGCCCCGTCGCCGGGAGAGGCCGAGACCACCGTCATCCCCGTCGACGGTGCCGCCGCGTCCGCCGCGGAGGACTCCGGCAAGTCCACGGACTCGAGCGAGGCCGGGGACACGCCGTCCGACGCCGAGACGCGGGTGCTACCCGCCGCGGGCCGCGCGCTGGTCGACGAGGACGCTCCCGCCGAGTCCGAGGACGGGGCCGCCGAGGACGACGCCTCCGCGACCGAACCCACGGACGACGCCGCAGCGGACGCCGCCGGCGACGCGAGCGAGGAGACCGCGGACAAGAGCACACCGGACTCGCCGCTGCGGACCGTCGGGCCGGTGGTGACCACGTCGCCGGGCGCCGACGACACCGAGACCACCGTGCTGCCCGCCGTGCAGCGTCCGAGCTCCGCCGAGACCACCGCCATCCCCGTACAGGCCCGCCCGGCCGAGGAGACTGCCGCGGAGCCCGTCGAGGATGAGGCGAGCGCTGACGAGGTCGTCGCCGACGAGGCCGCGCAGGAGACGGATGAGGCTGCGGCGACGTCCGAGGCCGACGTGAATGACGAGGCCGACGAGACCGCCGCCGACGACGACACGGACGAGGATCGGGTCGCGGCCGACGAGGTCGTCGACGCGGACACCACTGACGATGAGGACAGCGCGGACGGCGCGGAGGCCGCTGACGGATCCGACGGCGCAGACGCAGCCGACAGTGCGGACGGCGCGGACAGCGCGGACACTGCGGACGGATCCGACGACGACGCCGAGGCCGACGGTCCGTCGGTCGCCGCGGCGGCCGCCGGGGTCGCGGGTGCCGCTGCCGTCGTCGCCGGAGCAGCCGCGCTCACCGGCGACGATCGGGACGACCAGGACACTGCCACCGAGGCCGACGCGGCCGCGGACGACAGCGCCGCAGAGGACGAGGTCGCCGACGACGCGGAATCGGCCGAGGACGCGAGCTCGACCGAGAACGACGACGAGCCCGAGGCCGCCGCGGAGGGCGAGGCGACGGCCGAGAGCGCGGAGGACGCCGGCGACGATGCATCCGTCGCCGAGGACACCGCCGAGGACGGCGACGAGGCCTCCGCCGACGAGCAGGGTCCCGCCGCGGAGGACGGGACCGCCGGGGACGAGTCGGACGCGACCGACGACGCGGACGACACCGCTGAGGCCGCGACGACGGCGATCCCGGCCGCCGTGCGACCGGACCAGGCGGTCATCGATACCGAGCAGAACGAGCTGCCGGACGCGACGCCCGCGACCGAGGCGATCCCCCTCGCGCCCCTCTCCACCCCCGCGGCGACGACGCCCGATCTCGCGAAGCCGGACACCGCGCAGACGCCGCAGGAGAACGCGGCGCGGCAGTCGCCCGAGTACTACGCGCCGCAGGGCGGCCAGGAAGCCCCGTCGAAGGGCAAGCGCACGCTGTGGATCGTGGCGGCCGCGGTGGTGGCGGTGGTGGTGATCGTCGCGGCGATCGCGCTGCTGGTGCCCAAGTCGGGCTCCGGCTCGTCGACCGACCCGCGGCAGCAGGCGGCGAACGCGACGACGTCGTTCATCGACGCGGTGGGCCGCGGCGACCTCGCCGCCCTGCGCCAGCAGACCTGCGGCAACGCCAAGGTGTACTACGACGGGCTCAACGACGGCCAGTGGCAGCGCGTCTACGGCAACGCCAAGGCCGACGGCCTGCTGCCCGAACTCGACGGCCTGCAGGCCGTGGACGTGCGCGGCGACAAGGCGGAGGTCCAGGTCGAGGTGCACTACGCCAACAACCCGAGCGCGAAGGTGCGCAACACCCTCACGCTGGAGAAGGACGCGGACACCTGGAAGGTGTGCACGCGCGTCGGGGCGCGATGAGCACCCCGTCGGAGGAGCCCACACTCCGCAATCCGAAGCCCGAGCCCAAGCCGGAACCCCCGCAGGCCCCGAAGCCGGAGCCGCGGACGGCACCGTCGGAACCCAAGCTCGCGTACTCCGAAGTGCCGGACCGGCCCACGCCGCGGACCGACCGGATCGCCCGCGGCGCGGGCCGCGTGACGCCGCCCCGGCGCACCGCGACGCCGCCGATGGCCGCCCCGCACCCGATGGCGCCGCGCCCGCACCCGACGCACGGCGCGCAGCAGCCGCACCGTCCGCCCGCCGCGCAGAGCCGCGCGCCGCATGCCCGGCCCCCGCAGGCTCCCCACCGACCCGCCGGGCCGGCGCAGGGCGCACCGTCGAACCAGCCCGCCCCGCAGGCGCCGGATCCGGCCCCGAAACGCGCACGGCCGCTGCTCACCGGCCCGGAGTGGGCGGCGGCAGCGGCCATGATCGTGCTCGTGCTGGCGGTCCTCCTGGGACTGGCGCTGGCCTGAGCTACTAGCTACTTCGCGCTGATGGACTTGCCGGCGGAGTGCAGGTCGTTGCACGCCTCGACGACCCGCTCGGCCATCGACGTCTCCGCCTTCTTCAGGTAGGAGCGGGGGTCGTAGACCTTCTTGTTGCCGACCTCACCGTCGATCTTGAGCACCCCGTCGTAGTTCGACAGCATGTGCCCCGCCACCGGCCGGGTGAACGCGTACTGGGTATCGGTGTCGACGTTCATCTTCACCACGCCATAGCTCAGGGAGTCCTCGATCTCCGACTTCAGCGACCCCGAACCGCCGTGGAACACGAAATCGAAGGGCTTGCTCCCCGCCGGCAGGCCCAGCTTCGCCGACGCCACCGCCTGACCGTCCCGCAGCACCTCCGGCCGCAGCTTCACGTTGCCCGGCTTGTAGACGCCGTGGACGTTGCCGAACGTCGCCGCCAGCAGATACCCCTCCGCGCCCAGCGCGTCGACGGTCTTCGCGAAGTCCTCATCCGAGGTGAACAGCTTGTCGTTGATCTCGTTCTCGACGCCGTCCTCCTCGCCGCCGACCACGCCGATCTCGATCTCCAGGATGATCTTCGCCGCCTTCGCCTTCGCCAAAAGGTCCTGCGCGATCTCCAGATTCTCCTCCAGCGGCACCGCCGAGCCGTCCCACATGTGCGACTGGAACAACGGGTTCTGGCCCTTGTCCACCCGCTCCTGCGAGATCGCCAGCAGCGGCCGCACATAGCTGTCGAGCTTGTCCTTCGGGCAGTGATCGGTGTGCAGGGCGACGGTCACGTCGTACTGCGCCGCCACCACATGCGCGAACTCGGCCAACGCGACCGCGCCGACCACCATGTCCTTGACACCCAGGCCGGAGCCGAACTCGGCGCCGCCGGTGGAGAACTGGATGATCCCGTCGCTGCCCGCATCGGCGAAGCCCTTGATCGCCGCGTTGATCGTCTCGCTCGACGTGCAGTTGATCGCCGGATAGGCGTAACCGCCCTCACGGGCGCGGTCCAGCATCTCCCGGTAGGCCTCGGGGGTGGCGATGGGCATGTCTGTCCTCCTGAGCGGTTCGGCGTTTCAGTGAAAGACTATCGCCCATGGAGCTCGCTGTTGGGCTGGTCGCCCTCGTCGCCACCGTTCTGGTGGTCAGTGCATTCTGTGACCGTCTCGGTCTCGCCGCGCCGTTGGTGCTGACGGTGGTCGGCATCGGGGTGTCGTTCATCCCCGCGGTGCCCGAGGTGCCGCTCAACCCCGACGTGGTGCTGCTGGGCCTGTTGCCGCCGCTGTTGTACGCGGCGGCGTCGAAGGCCTCCCTCGTCGACTTCAAGGAGAACATCCGGCCGATCGGGATGCTCTCGGTCGGGCTGGTGCTCTTCACGGCCGGCGCCGTCGGCGTGGTGACCTCGTACCTGCTCGACATCCCGTTCGCCGCCGGGCTCGCGCTGGGCGCCATCGTCGGGCCGCCCGACGCGGTGGCCGCGACCGCGGTGGGCCGGCGCATCGGCCTGCCCCGCCGGGTGACGACGCTGCTCGAGGGCGAGTCGCTGTTCAACGACGCCACGTCGATCGTCCTGCTGCGGACCGCGATCGCGGCGGTCGCCGGCACCATCGGCTTCTGGCAGGTGCTGGGCTCGTTCGCGCTCAGCGCGGTGGGCGGCGTGGCCGTCGGCGTCCTCGCCGCGCTCGCGATCCGATTCGCGCTGCGCCGGCTGACGGACCCGGTGCTCACCACCGGCATCAGCCTGATCAGCCCCTGGATCGCCTACCTGCCCGCCGAGCACATCCACGCCTCGGGCGTCGTCGCGACGGTCGTCGCGGGGCTCATCGTCGCGTATCGAGCACCCACCGACCAGACGGCCATCGGCCGGATGTCGGCGCGGATCAACTGGAGCACCATCCAGTTCCTGCTGGAGAACGCCGTCTTCCTCCTCATCGGCCTGCAGATGCGGACGATCTTCGTGGGCGCGGACAACTCGCCGATCGGCTGGCCGCTGATCATCACGACGTGCATCGCCGTGATGATCACGGTGATCCTCGCGCGGATGGTGTGGTGCGCGCCGTCGGCGCTCATCGCGATCAAGGTGGACGACGCCGACGAGCGCCTCACCGCCGGCGAGACGACGGTGCTGTCCTGGGCCGGCATGCGCGGCGTGGTCACCCTCGCGGCCGCGTTCATCCTCCCGCTGGACTTCCCCGACCGCGAGGTGCTCGTGTTCGCCGCGATGGTCGTGGTGGCCGGCAGCCTCCTGATCCAGGGTTCGACGCTGCCCGCGCTGGCCAAGCTGCTCAAGGTGCAGGGGCCGAACGCGCGCACCGACGCCCTGCAGCAGGCCGTGGTGATGCGGTCCGCCCTCAACGCGGGCCTGGCGCGACTCGACGAGATCGCGGCGAGCCCGGAGAACACCGTGCCGGCCACCGTGCTCGACGGGGTGCGGGAACACACCATCAACCGCGAGCGCGCCTTCTGGGAACGACTCGGCCCGGACTCCGCGAACACCCCCGCCGCGCAGCTGCGCGCGGTCCGGCTGCAGATGATCGACGCCGAGCGGGCGGAGGTGCTGCGGATGCGCGACGCCGGCCAGGGCGATCACGAGGTGCTCGAGCAGGTGCTGTCCAACTTCGACGTCGAGGAGGCGATGCTGGAGGTCTCGGCGGTGCGCAGCGAGCGCATCGCGGTGGCCGAACTGCTCACGCCGCCGTGGGCGCAGGACGAATGTGACCATCTTCGCGTTTCGGACGATTTCGCCGACCCGGTGCCGCTCAGCGAGACCTGCGTCGAGTGCGTGGAATCGGGGCAGAACCCCGTTGCCCTGCGACTGTGCCTGACCTGCGGACACGTCGGCTGCTGCGACTCCTCCGAGGGCAAGCACGCGACGGTCCACCACGAGCTCACCAACCACCCCGTGATCCGGAGCTTCCAGCCCGGGGAGTCGTGGCGCTGGTGCTACATCGACGAATTGCTGAAATAGAGCCGGTATCCTGGCAGGCGTGTATGTCAACGACCTGACTCTGGCCGCCTCGACCACCATGCAGGCGTTCGCCCTCAAGGACATCACCGATCCGGTGGCCGTCCTCAACGCCTTCGGCGGCATCGCCCTGGTGGGCCTGCTGCTCGTGGTGTTCATCGAATCCGGCGTGCTGTTCCCGGTGCTCCCGGGTGACTCGCTGCTGTTCGTCGCGGGTCTGCTGACCGCGGCCGGGACCGGCGCCGCCGTCGGCGAGGCCACCTACACGGGCTCGGCGATGTCGCTGCCGGTGCTGTTGATCGCGACGCCCATCGCGGCGATCCTCGGCTCCCAGGTCGGCTACTTCATCGGCCGGTTCGGCGGCGAGAAGTTCTTCACGCCCGACGCGCGCTTCCTCAAGACGAAGTACCTCGACGAGTCGCACGAGTTCTTCGAGAAGTACGGCCCCGCCACGCTGATCCTGGCCCGCTTCGTCCCGTTCGTGCGCACGTTCGCGCCGATCGCCGCCGGAGCCGCGAAGATGAGCTACAGCAAGTTCGTCATCTGGAACGCGATCGGCGCCGTGATCTGGGCCGACGGCATCATCCTGCTCGGCGTGTGGCTCGGCAAGATCTCGTGGGTCCGCGAGAACATCGACATCATCTTCCTGGCGATCGTCGCCGTCTCCGTGCTGCCGATCGTGTGGGGCGTGGTCAAGAAGTTCCTCGCGGGACGCCGCGCCGACGCGGCCGCCTAGGCCCCGTCCGTGCTCGAATTCGTCCAGACCGCCGGGCCGGTGATGATCTGGCTCGTCGTGGCCGGGTTCGTCTTCTGCGAGTGCGCCTTCATCATCGGGCTGTTCCTGCCCGGCGATTCGCTGCTGCTCACCGCCGGCCTCGCCATGGCCACCACCGGCCACTCCGCGGCGTCGGTGTGGGGGCTCGCGCTGGCGGCCTTCCTCGCGGCGATCGCCGGTAACCACGTGGGCTACGGCATCGGCGTCACGATGGGCGACCACGTGCTGGCCAAGCAGGACGGCCGCTACCTCAACGCGCACAACCTGCACCGGGTCAAGGAGTTGATGGACAAGCACGGCTTCTTCTCCGTGCTCATCGCCCGCTGGATCCCCTGGGTCCGCACGCTGTGCCCGCTCGTCGCCGGCGCGGTCGGCATGGACAAGCGGAAGTTCACCGTCGCCTCGGTACTCGGCTCGCTGATCTGGGCGCCGTTCCTGCTGCTGGTGGGCTACTACGCCTCGTCGGCGCTGCAGGACTACAAGTGGATCCTCGACTGGGCGCTGCGCGGCATGATCGTCATGCTCGTCGCCGGCACCATCGTCGGGATCGTCGGCTACCGGCGCGAGATGCGCAAGCCCAACGTCACCGTGGACCTCGACGACTGACATGACCGTCCTGCAGACCCGCGACCTGACGGTCGCGTACGCCGATCGCACCCTGTTCTCCGGCCTCGACCTCGTGATCGCGCCGGGCGACGTGGTGGGCCTCGTCGGCGCCAACGGCGCCGGGAAGTCGACGCTGCTCAAGCTGCTCGCCGGGGTGGGCGCGGACGGCGGCCCCGACGTGAGCGGCGCCGTCGACCTCTCCCCCGCCGACGCGGAAGTCGGGTACCTGGCGCAGGAGCACGAGCGCCGGCCCGGCGAGACGGTCGCCGAGTTCGTCGCGCGGCGCACCGGCGTCGCGGCCGCGCAGGAGGCGATGGACGCGGCCGCGCTCGCTCTCGGCGACGATCCCGACACCGACCTCTACACGCCCGCCCTGGACCGGTGGCTCGCCCTCGGCGGCGCCGACCTGGAGCAACGCCTGGACGCGATCCTGTCCGACGTGGGGCTGGACAGCCCGGACTCGGAGATGACGGGGCTCTCCGGCGGGCAGGCAGCGCGCGCGGGCCTCGCGGCCGTGCTGGCCTCGCGGTACGACGTGCTGCTGCTCGACGAGCCCACCAACGACCTGGACCTCGCCGGCCTGGAGCTGCTGGAGCGCTTCGTCGCGGACGCGGCGACCGCGATCGTCGTGGTCTCGCACGACCGGGAGTTCCTGGCCCGGACGGTGACCACCGTGGTGGAGCTGGATCTCGCGCAGCAGCAGATCGGCGTCTATGGCGGCGGCTACGAGGCGTACCTCGTCGAGCGCGACGTCGCGCGGCGGCACGCGCGCGAGGAGTACGAGGAGTACTCGGGCAAGCTCTCCGACCTGCAGGACCGCGCGCAGATGCAGCGGAACTGGATGGAGCACGGGGTGCGCAACGCGCGCCGGAAGATGAAGAGCGGCACGGATTCCGACAAGGCCGGCCGGAAGGCGCGGCTCGAGTCGACGGAGAAGCAGGCGTCGAAGGCGCGGCAGACCGAGCGCGCGATCGAGCGGCTCGAGGTGGTCGCCGAGCCGCGCAAGGAGTGGGAGCTGCGGATGTCGATCCTCTCGGCTCCCCGCAGCGGCACGGTCGTGGTGACCGCGTCCGGGGCGTGCGTCTCCTATCCCGGGCTGACCGTCGGGCCCGTGACGGTGTCCGTCGAGTACGGCGACCGGATCCTGCTCACCGGTCCGAACGGCGCCGGCAAGTCGACGCTGCTGGGGCTGTTGCTGGGGCGCCTCACGCCCTCCGCCGGGACGGTGACGCTCGGCTCCGGGGTCGAGGTGGGCGAGGTCGACCAGGCCCGCGGGCGCTTCCTGTCCGACGGTCCGCTGCTCGACGCCTTCTGCGCGGAGGTACCGGAGACGCCGCCCGCCGACGTGCGGACGCTGCTCGCCAAGTTCGGGCTGCGCGGCCACCACGTGCTGCGGCCGGCCTCGTCGCTCTCCCCCGGTGAACGGACCCGCGCCGCGCTGGCGCTGCTGCAGGCCCGCGGCGTGAACCTGCTCGTCCTCGACGAGCCGACCAACCACCTCGACCTGCCCGCGATCGAGCAGCTCGAGGAGGCCGTCGAGTCCTTCGACGGCACCGTCATCCTGGTGACCCACGACCGCCGGATGCTCGACACCGTCCGCGCGACGCGCCGCTGGCGCATGGCCGACGGTGCCCTGACCGAGGACTGACGCCGGTGCGGCGCCGCTGCGCGCCCTGTTCGTCCGGCGCGCTCTCGGATTCTGTCCGTTGCGGACACGGTGTCCGTCGTGGACAGGATCCGAGAGTCGCGCCATCGCTCCCCACGCCCGTTGTCGACCGTCCGTGTGACCTCTTGCACATCTGTATAAGTCGACTTACAGTGAGGTCAGCCCACCGAGGAGACGTCATGCAGAAGATCGACCGCAACCGCGGCCTGAACCCGGAGACCGACTTCGTCGAGATCTCGCGGAATCTCGGGACGTACGACTTCCCGTGGGACATCACCCAGGCCCTGAGCTTCGCACTCTTCCGCACCTACGCCGTGCCCAGCATCGGCCGCCTCCTCGCGGACACGGGCGAGTTCACCGAGCGGGTGCAGAAGCGCTACGACGACACGGCCCTCCTCCTCGAGGTGCCGCTGCTCAAGGGCTTCGCCAGCCCCGAGGGCAAGGCCGCCGTCCGGCGCATCAACCAGATGCACAAGATGTACGACATCTCCGACGACGACATGCGGTACGTGCTGTGCACCTTCGTCGTGGTGCCGATCCGCTGGAACGCCGACTACGGCTGGCGGAAGCTGACCGAGGCGGAGAAGCTCGCGACGGTCCGCTACTACCAGACCCTCGGCAAGCACATGGCGATCCCCGACATCCCCGCCACGTACGACGAGTTCGCCGACTACATGGACCGCTACGAGGCCGAGCACTTCGCCTTCGACGAGGGCGCCCGCCGCGTCGCCGACTCCACTCTCGAGCTGCTCAAGAGCTTCTACTTCGCGCCCGTCCGCCCCGCGATCGGCGTCTTCAGCCGCGCTCTCATGGACCCGCCGCTGCTCGCCGCCTTCCACTACGACGATCCGGGTCCCGTCGTGCGCCGGATCTCCGTCGGCGCGATGAAGCTCCGCGCCCGGCTTCTCGCGGTCCTGCCGTCCCGGCGCCGCCCCGCGCTGGTGAAGAACAACCACCGGATCCGCAGCTACCCGAAGGGCTTCCGCACCGAGGGCCTCGGCACCTTCGCGCCGGGCTGCCCCGTGCATCGGGGCGCCACATCCGACGCCCCGAGCCTGGAAGCGCACTAGCCGCGCTCAGGCCTCCCCGCCGAGCACGTGGCGGCGGATCTCCGGGATCACGACGTCCCACGTCGCGGGCGGCGGGATCTCGTGGCCGGCGCCGTGCAGCACCACGAGGCGCGCGTCCGGGATCAGCCGCGCCAGCGCCTCGCCGTGCGGCAGCGGGAACAGCGGGTCGTCGGCGCTGTGGATCACCAGCGTCGGGGCGACGATCGCCGCGGGGTCGACGGGCGGCGCCGGCTCCGCGAGGAAGTGGTTGTTCAGCGACGACTCCATGGTCCGCGTGCGGCGCACCTCCCGCGTCGCGATCGCCCGCGTCCGCTCCTCGTCGAGCCCCGCAGGGCCGGCGTAGGGCCGCTCGACGTCGACCCGGTAGTCGATGACGGCCGCCTCGTCGGACCAGTCTATCTCGGGCGGCGGCTCCGAGAACGTCGCCGCCACGGCGGGCGTCGGGCCGGGCAGCGGGTCGTGATCGCCGCCCGCGGGGCTGGACTCGATGAGCGTCAGCGACAGCACCCGCGCGGGTGCGCGGACCGCCAGCGTCTGCCCGATCCCGGCGCCCATCGACATCCCGACGACGTGCGCGGCGCCGACGCCGAGGGCATCGAGGATCCGCAGCGGGTCGGCCGCGAGGTCGGCGCCGGTGTACGTGGGCGCGCCGGGCGGCGAGGTCGACGATTCGCCGCTGTCGCGGTGGTCGTAGCGGATCACCCGCAGGTCGTCGCCCGCGAGCCGGGCGCAGAACTCGGGCGTCCACCAGTCCATGGATTGCCCGCCGCCGGCGACAAGCAGCACCGTCGGCCCGTCGGCGCGGCCGATGACGTCCACCGCGAGCGCGGCACCGTCGACCTCGATGACCTCCATGGCGACCTCCTGGGTCTCGGTGCCCGGCTCAGTGTCGCGCGAGCGCTGCCGCAGCCTCCATCGCCATCCAACCACCGACCTGCACGGACAGGTCGCGTTCGGGCGTCTCGCTGGAGCGCACGGTGCCGCCGGTGAAGTAGGCGGGCGCGTCGGTGCTGCCGGGGATGCGGGCGTCGCGGGTCCAGTCCGCGGAGAACAGCACGCGGCCGTCGAGCTCGCGCGTGCCGTGCCAGGCCGCCTCGGCGGAGGCGAAGACGATCTCCGACGCCAGGGTGCGCGCGTCCTCGGCGTCGGGACCGCGCAGGGCGCGGGCCGCGACCGCGAGGTACCGGATGAGGATGCCGTTGAACAGGCCGCCGTCGCCCCCGTCCCCGCCGGTGATGACGGCACCGTCGGTCATGTGCTCGGCGACCGCGGCGATGAGGCCCGCGGCGCGGACCGCGTGCGTGGGCGCCAGGTCCGAGGAGAGCTCCGCGTCCAGGCCGATGGTGACGCCCTGGTTGTAGGAGTACTTCTCCGGGTAGATCTTCCCGACGTCGGGGCTGTCGTAGTCGCCGTCGACACCGTCGTTGATGAGGCCGGTCTCCAGGTCCAGCAGGCGCCGGTACAGCCAGTCGGAGGTCTCCTCCGCGCGCTCGAAGCGGCCCATCCGGGCGAGGAAGATGCCGGCCGGGCCGTTGGCGGGCGCGTTGAGGAACAGGCCCTTGGTGCGCCAGGTGATGCCGCCGCCGGCGTCGGGCACCCACGCGTCGTAGAGGGTGTCACGGAGCACGCGCAGCCGTCGCGCCGAGTTCAGGCCCGCGTGGCGCTGCGCCCGCTCCAGCGCGAGCCCCATCCACGCCATGTCGTCGTTGTACGAGTTGGTGACGCGGAAGAAGTTCCGCACGCGGTGGCCGCGTGCGATGCGCAGCACCAGCTTCCGGGTCGACGGTGCGCCGTCCCGGACGTAGGCGTCCACCGCCACGTCGAGCAGGTGGGCCTGCCACCAGTAGTTCCAGCTGACGAACAGCGAGTCGCGCCGGGTGGCGGGGTAGGCGGGCGTGCCGAGCAGGGTGCCGGGGATGCCCCACACCGGTTTCAGGTGCCGCTCCACGACCGCGGCCTGCGCCGCGGCCGCGCGCTGATTCCACTCGACCGAACTCATGATGACATCACATCACGGGTCACCGACGAGTGCACGTCGCCGCAGGTCAGGGCAAGCCCCAGGAGGGGGTATCCCCGCCCGACATCATCTGGTCAGACCTGACCAACCCAGGTATCGTGAAAGCATGGGCAGCGCCGAGTTCAACATCTACGCCGCGAAGTCGCAGTTCTCGCGGTTGGTCGCGCGCGCCGAGCAAGGAGACCGGATGACCATCACTCGCAACGGCAAGCCGGTCGCGCGGCTCGTCCCCTACGTCCCCGACCACCCCGCGCGACGGCCCGGGGCGTGGGCCGGGCTCGAGGTCCCGGACGACTTCGACGCGCTCACCGAGCAGGACCTGCAGGACTGGTACGGCGAGTGAGACTCCTCGTCGACACCCACGTCCTGCTGTGGTGGCTCGCGGACAGCCCGAAGCTGAATCCGACGCACCGATCACTGATCCAGGCTCCGGACAACGAGGTGCTCGTCTCCGCGGTCGCGGTCGCCGAGGTCGCCATCAAGGCGTCGCTCGGCAAGCTGGATGCGCCGGCGCTGACCGAGCAGTTCCTCCTCGACGAGGGCTTCGCCCCGCTGCCGCTCGACGCCCGCCACGCCGCGGCCCTCCGCGAGCTGCCCTGGCACCACCGCGACCCGTTCGACCGCATGATGGTCGCGCAATGCCTGGTCGAGCAGGTGCCGCTCCTCACCGTCGATGAACGGATCCGCGAGTACGGGATCGACACCCGCTGAGTCGGCCCGCCGCGGTCATCGGGCGGCGTCGAGGTCCGCGTGCTCGCGGACCCAGGCGTGCATCGCGATGCCGGCGGCCACGCCGACGTTGATCGACCGGGTCGAGCCGAACTGGGCGATCGACACCGTCGTCCCCGCGACGTGCCGCGCGCCCCCGGAGACGCCCGGCCCCTCCTGCCCGAACAGGAGCAGGCACCGTCGGGGCAGGGAGGCGCGCTCGAGCGGCACGGAGCCCGGCAGGTTGTCGACGGCGACGATCGGCAGGTCGCGCTCCGCGCACCACGCGGCCAGCGCGTCCGTGTCCTCGTGGTGGTGCAGGTGCTGGTAGCGGTCGGTGACCATGGCGCCGCGCCGGTTCCAGCGGCGGCGTCCCACGATGTGCACGGCCCGCGCGCCGAAGGCGTTCGCGGTGCGCACGACGGTGCCGATGTTGGCGTCGTGCCCGAGGTTCTCGATCGCCACCTCGAAGGGATGCCGGCGGGCGTCCAGATCGGCGACGATCGCCTCGCGCGTCCAGTACCGGTACGCGTCGACGACGTTGCGGCGGTCGCCCTCCGCGAGCAGGTGGGGGTCGTACCGGGGGTCGGTCGGAGCCGGGACGCCCGGATTCTCCGAAGCCCACGGACCCAGCCCGACGGTGTGCGGTCCGGGCAGGCCCGTCACCCACTCGGTCGGCCCGAGTTGCTCGTCCGGGCCGCCCTCGGCGTCGGACGGGTCGGTCACAGCCCCAGGTCGGCGAGGCCGAGCACCGAGCGGTACTCGAGGCCCTCGGCGGCGATGACGTCGGCGGCGCCGGTCGCGCGGTCCACGACGGTCGCGACGCCGATGACCTCGGCGCCGATGTCGCGCAGCGCTCGGACGGCGGTGAGCGGCGAGTTGCCGGTGGTCGTGGTGTCCTCGACGACGAGGACGCGCTTGCCGACCACGTCGGGGCCCTCGACCTGGCGCTGCATGCCGTGCGCCTTGGCGGCCTTGCGGACGACGAAGGCGTCGATCGGCCGGCCGGGGGCGTGCATGACGGCGGTGGCGACGGGGTCGGCGCCGAGGGTGAGGCCACCGACGGCCGTGAAGTCCCAGTCGGCGGTGAGCTCGCGCAGCAGCGCGCCGATCAGCGGGGAGGCCTCGTGGTGCAGCGTCGCACGGCGCAGGTCGACGTAGTAGTCCGCCTCGCGGCCGCTGGAGAGCGTGACCTTGCCGTGCACGACGGCCAGCTCACGGACGAGCTCGGCGAGCCGGGCCTTGGCGGCCGGGTCGAGAGGAGCGGTCACCGGCCGGACTCCTTGCCCGAGCGGACGGGCACGGGCTGGCCGGGATCGCGGGGCCCGCCCGACGTGACGACGCGGGCGTGGCCCTCCGGCGGGAGGACGCGCAGCAGGTCGCCGAAGCGGCGCACGGCCTCGAGCGCCTCGTCGAGGTCATCCGGGTCGTCGGTCGCCGCCATGGACGCCACGGTCCACTCGCCCTCATTCCACAGGGACTCGATGTAGTCGGGCACCTGCTCGGCGAACGTGATCATGCGGCGATCGGCGACGCGGCGCGCGACCTCGGCGTTGTTCGTGTACAGCACGCGCGGGCCCAGGGCTCCGAGCGGCTCCATGCCGGGCTCCCCGGGGGCGGGGCGACCCTCGGCCCGCAGGTCCAGCAGCGCGCCGGACGCGGCGCCGCGGCTGACGGCCACGATCGTCGCGGCCTCCTGCAGGTCGAAGACGTAGGCGGCGGCCCCGAAGTAGGCGCCGTGGGCCACGTCGACGATCGCGGGGTCACCGGGGACGGCCATGCCGCCGCGGTGGAATTCGTCGTGCAGCGACGGGTCGGCGGCGCTGTAGACGAACTCGCGCTGCGCGGCCCAGTCGGCGCGCTCGGAGTTCACGGCGGGCGAGTGGTTGCGCTCATACCAGATGAGCGCGGCGGCCAGCGCCGCGCAGACCACCGCGAGGATCAGGAACACTACGTACGACATCGCCACCTACAGTAGCGCGTCGACCGGGGAGTTCACCCGACAGACGGGGTACCGGCGACCGAGATCTGACCGGCGTAGATCGCGAGCGCCGACTTACCGTCCGCGCTCACCTGGATCATGACCACGTCGCCCACCTCGAGATCGGACAGCGTGCTGCCGTGTGTGGTGGTCACCTGGGTGGTGGGGCCGGTGCGCAGGACGACGGTGCCGCCGTCGGGCGCCGAGCGCACGGTGATCGCGGCGTCGCCGACGGAGGTGATCGCGCCGATGACCTCGCGGCCGGGCGTGATGGCGACGGACCGCTGGTCACTGACGGAGACGCCGGCGGACTGGGCCGCGGGCAGGACGCGGCGGGCGCTGCCCAGGTCGGCGGACATGTGCAGCGCGTAGGCGATGCCCGCGCCGACGACGCCGATACCCAGCAGGCACAGCACGACGGCGGGCCAGGGGCCGCGGGAGCGTGCGTCACCACCCATCGGCGACCACCTCCTCGCGTCCGTTCGTCAGTTCATCGTGCGCCTCGTCGAGCGCGCCCTGCGCGAAACTATTCGTCGTGTCTGAGACGGGCCTGTGAATGTGGCGGGACAATGTCTATGCACCCCGCTAACGTTGTCGGCGTGGGACGACTGTGGCCGCCGCGCGCCCTCACCGATGGTGAGGCGCCGGACGCGCGGTTCACTCTGGCGAACGAACGCACCTTCCTCGCGTGGATCCGCACGTCGCTGGGGCTCGTCGCCGCCGCGGTCGGCCTGGAGGCCTTCGCGCCGCACGTCGTGCCGGAGCCGGTCCGGACGCCGCTGGTCGTGGCGCTGCTCCTCGTCGCGTCCGCGCTGGCCGGGTACGCGTTCGTCCGCTGGCTGGCGGTGGAGGGCGCGATGCGCACCCGCCGCGAGCTGCGCGGCACCCCGGCGACGCTGGTCCTCGCCGCCCTGATCGTGCTCGCCGGCGCCGTGCTCGCCGTCTCGCTCCTGGTGACGTGAGGGCCCCTGACGTGAGGCCGCCGAGGTGAGCGCACCGTCGACCCAGGCGGCCGAACGGACCCTGCTGGCGCGCGTGCGCACCGCCGTCGCGCTGGTGCTGACCTGCGCGATCGTCGCGCGGGCAGTGCCCGACGCGCCCGCGGCGATCGCGTGCCTCGTCGTGGCCGTCGCCGCCGTGATCACGCTGCGGACGCGGCCGCCCGTCTCGCATCTGGTGCTCGCGGGGTGTGTCGTCGCGCTCGCGGTGGTCGGGCTCCACGCCACGACGCGCTGACGGTTCGGCAAATCCTTCGACTTCGCGCGACGAATCGGACACTATGGCCCGCGTGAACGACATGACCGACACCGAACGCGCCGCCCGCACGGCCGCCGCCGTCGACGCCGCGACCGGCGCCGCCCGCGAGCTGGGCCTCGATGTCGCGGGCACGACGGTGCTGCACGACCTGTTCTCCGTGGTGGTGCGGCTGGAGCCGGCGCCCGTGGTGGTCCGCATCCCGACAGTGCTGCCGTCGACCGAGACCCCGCAGACGCTCGCGCGCCGCCAGGCCGACGAGCTGGCCGTGACCGCCTGGCTCGCCGCGCGCGGCGTCCCGGTGCTGGTCCCGTCTCCGCTGGTGCCCCCGCGGCCGGTGCAGCGCGACGGCTTCTCGATGACCTTCTGGGAGTACGTCGAGGAGGACGGGGCCGCCGAGCCCGACTACGCGGCCAACGCGGAGAGCACCGCGCGGCTGCACGCCGCCCTGCGCGACTACCCCGGCGAGCTGGGCTTCCTCGCCACGGCCGATCCGGACGGCGTCGCAGCCGGCCTCGATCTCCTCGCGGGGCGCCCCGACCTGCTCCCCGCGGAGGACGTCGCGCGCGCCCGCGCCGAGTGGGCTGCGCTCGAGCCGGCGGTCCGGTCCCGCGCCGTCTTCGAGGCCAGGTTCCCCGGCGTGGAGCTGCAGCCGGTGCACGGCGACTGCCCGCCGGCCAACATGTTCGCCGGCGTCGACGGCCTGCGGTACGCGGACTTCGAGCTGGTCACGCTGGGTCCCGTCGAGTGGGATCTCGCGACGCTGGGCCCCGAACTGGAGGCCGCGTACGACCGCGGCGCCGCGGCCGCCGGCATCCGCGGCCTGCGACCCGACGTGCTGGAGTTCGTCACCGCCGTCGGCGTGCTGCGCGCGATCACCGCGCTGGCGCTGGTCCCGCAGCTGCCGGAGCTCGCGGGGTACCTGCAGCCCGTCATCGAGCAGTGGCGCGCCCCATCACGCTGACGGAAACCGCGCTCCAACTCGGCCCCGATGGAAATACTTCGCCCTGACCGAATATCAGCGCGGTTTCGGAATCACACGGCGTCGCGGACCCGGATCCCGACGGTGCCGCCCGCGCCCCGTCGGATCTTGGACCCGGTGACGGTGAGCCAGCCGAGGACGCCGTACTTCTTGGCGATCTTCGACCCGGCCTCGCCGCCGTCGATGACCTCGCCGGCGCCGGCGACCTCGGGGCCGGTGGTCTTCTTGCCGCGGGCGTCGCAGGCCTGGACCAGCACCGACGGGTTGCGCCGCAGCCGCTTGACCTTCCACGAGTCGGCGACGGTCCACACCACGAGGTCGGCGCCGTCGCGCACGGCCCAGATCGGCGTGGCGACGGGGGTGCCGTCCTTGCGGAAGGTGGTCAGCAGGACGTACTTGGCATCGGCGACGTCAGCGACGGTGGTCATGCGCCCAGCGTAACCGGGTAGGACGCCGGCACGCTGCGGGCGATCCAGCCCGCGATCGCGGCGCTGACCTCGGCGGGCTTCTCCTCCCCCATCCAGTGGCCGGAGTCGACGATCAGCTCCGTGAGGTCGGTGCACGCCGCGCGCATCGGCTCGGCCAACCTCGTCCCGACGGTGTCGAGGGTCGCGTCGTACCGGCCGTGCAGGAAGAGGGCGGGCTTGTCGATGCGGCCGCCGTTGAGCTCGGCCTTCGCGTATTCCGCGTCGGCGGGGGTGTTGACGTACCAGGAGTTGGGGCCGGCCATGCCGTTCCGCTCGAAGGCCGCGACGTAGACGGCGTGGTCCTCGGGCGTGAGCACCGCCGGGTCCAGCGGCAGCTGCGGAACCGGGCCGCCGCCGAACCAGCCGCCGTTGCGGGTGACCACCGCGGTCGGGGCGGGCCCGTCGAGGTGCCGCGGGTCGCCGCTGCGGAACAGCGCGGCGACGAGGCCCGGCAGGTCGCTCTCGAACTGGGCCGTCGCCTCGTCGAAGGACTTGAGGTAGTGCACCTGGTAGTCCCACTGGCCGTACGGGTACTCGTCCGCGGGGTACTTCTCGCGGTCGATGAGGTCGAAGGGCGTGGGCCCGGTCGACGGGAAGTGCGGGACGTTGAGCGAGGCCACCGCGTCGACGACCTCTGGGTGGTGGCTCGCGATGTTCCACACCACGGGCCCGCCCCAGTCGTGCCCGATCCAGATCGCGGAGTCGCGGCCGAGCGCGGCGAGCAGCTCCAGCATGTCCGCGACCACCTCCTCGCGGCGGTACGCCGACTTCTCGGAGTGCACCGTCGACGAGCCGTAGCCGCGCATGTCGGGCGCGACGCACCGGAAGCCGAGGGCGCCGAGGGCACGCAGCTGGTGCCGCCAGGTGTAGCCGAGCTCGGGCCAGCCGTGCACGAAGACGAGCAGCGGACCGTCGACGGGGCCCGAGGCGAGGTAGGCGGTGGTGTGGCGCTCGGTCGCGGCGATGTGCGGCGTCAGGGTCATGCCTCCACCCTGACACGCGGCGCGCACCCTTGCCCGCGCGCGGCCCACGGCCCAGTATCGATGCATGCCCCACGTGATCGTCCAGAACTGCTGCAACGACGCGTCGTGCGTCCCCGAGTGCCCCGTCGACTGCATCCACCCCACGCCCGACGAGCCCGACTACGCGACGGCGGAGATGCTCTACATCGACCCGGACGTGTGCATCGACTGCGGCGCCTGCATCGACGCCTGCCCCGTCTCGGCGATCACGACGGACTACGAGCTGACCCCGGAGATGGCCCCGTTCGAGACGATGAACGCGGACTACTACGAGGCCGTGGGCTCGTCCGCGGACCGCGATCACCCGTTCACCGACCCGCGGATCGGCCGCAAGCGCCCCGCCTCGGACGCCGAGACGCTGAGCGTCGCGGTCGTGGGCGCGGGCGCCGCGGGGCACTACGTGGTCAGCGAGTTGCAGCACCGCATCGACGTCCGCGCGACGATCGACGTCTACGAGCGGCTCCCCGAGACCGGCGGGCTGGTGCGCTTCGGGGTGGCCCCCGACCACGCCGACACCAAGAAGGTGCAGGAGCAGTTCGCGAGGTCGCGCAAGCAGTCGGGCGTCACGACGCACCTGGGCGTGCGGATCGGCGAGGACATCACGCACGAGGAGCTCGCGCGCCAGCATCACGCGGTGGTGTACGCGGTGGGCTCGCTGCACGGCCGCGACCTGGGCCTGCCGGGCGCGGACCTGCCCGGCGTCACCGCCGCCGCGGACTTCGTGGCCTGGTACAACGGCCACCCCGACTTCGCCGGGCTCGCCCCCGATCTCACGCACGAACGGGTCGTCGTGCTGGGCAACGGCAACGTCGCGCTCGACGTCGCGCGGATCCTCACCGCCGATCCCGAGACCTTCGTCGGCACCGACCTGACCGACGAGGCCCTCGCCGCGCTCCGGGATTCGCGGGTGCGGGAGGTCGTGATCCTCGCCCGACGGGGCCCGGGGCACGCCGCCTTCACCGCGCCGGAGCTCGTCGGGTTGGCCCGCACGGTGTCCGTGGTGGTCGAGCCCGCTGATCTGGAGGACGCCGGCGACGAGCCCGCCGACGAGCAGCCCCGCTTCTACCGCGCGCAGAAACTCTCCCTGCTGCAGGCGCTTCCGGCGGCGGACTCCGCCCCGGAGGGCCGGAGGGTGGTGCTGCGGTTCGGCACGCCGCCCACTGGCATCACCGCCGCCGACGGCGGGCTCACCGTCGCCTTCGACGACCACGGCGCACCGTCGGAGCTGGCGTGCGGCCTGGTCCTGCCGTCGATCGGGCTGCGCGGCACGTCCGTGCCGGGCGTGCCCTACGACGAGGCCACCGGCACCATTCCGAACGCCGACGGGCGCGTCCTCGGGCCCGACGGTGCCGCCCTCCCCGGCGTGTACGTGGCCGGGTGGTGCAAGCGCGGCCCGACGGGCGTCATCGGCACGAACCGCTTCGACGCCCGCGGCACCGTCGACGCCCTGGTCGCGGATTTCCACGCCGGGGCGCTCCGCGCCGAGTAGGGAGCTACAGACCGGGGCGGCGGTCCGCGAGGCCGGCGATGATGAAGTCGACCTTGGCGTCGAGGGCTGTCCGGTCGGCCCAGGCGGGCTCGGGCCGGAAGACCGCGTCGTCCGCGGCGGACCGGCGCGCCCGTTCGTACCCGGACTCGCCGCTATCGTCCACGTCGCGCATGGCCTGGACACCGAGGTGCGAGGCGAAGACGGTGTCGCCGAGGAAGTCCAGGGCGAAGGCGGCCTGCTCGACGGTCCACCCGTCCGCGCCGAGCGCGCCGGCGTAGGCGGCGGCGACGTGCTCGATGTGGTTGAACGCGATCGGGTTCGCGAACACGGCGCGGTTCAGACCGCGGTGGTCCTCGCAGACCTTCCAGCACTCGTCAGCCCACATCCGCAGGACCGCGCGCCAATCGGATCCGGGAGCGGGGAGTGCGATGCTCGCGGCAGCCCGGTGCAGCGCTGCGGCCTCGATCTCGTCCCGCGACTTGAAGACGCGGTAGATCGCCGGGGTGACAACGCCGAGCCGGTCCGCGACCGCCGCCATCGTGAACCGGTCGACGCCCTCGGCGAACGCCGCGTCGATCACGTCGTCGGCGTCGAAGGCGGGCTTCCGCCCGACCTTCCGCGTGATCTCATCGCCCCGTGCCACACCCGGCACTCTAATTCGTCAGTCGCCATCCCTGTGCGGTCCGCAGGTGCTCCCAGTAGGTGGCGTAGGTGCCGCCGGCCGCGAGGAGCTGGTCGTGCGTGCCGATCGCCTCGACCGATCCGTCGGCGTCGAGCGCCACGATGAGGTCGGCGTGGGCGATCGTGTCCAGGCGGTGCGCGATGATCAGGACCGTGGCCTCGCGCCGCAGCTGCTCCACCGCCGCGACGATGTTGGCCTCGTTCTCCACGTCGAGCGCGGACGTGGCCTCGTCGAGCAGCACGATCGAGGCACGCTTGAGCAGCGCGCGGGCGATGGCCACCCGCTGCCGCTCCCCGCCCGACAGCGCGCGGCCGCCCTCGCCGACCGGCGCGTCCCAGCCCAGCGGCAGCCGGCGCGCGATGTCCGCGACGCCCGCGGTCTCGCCCGCCCGCCGGATCTCCTCGTCGGTCGCGTCCTCGCGCCCCACCGCGATGTTCGCGCGGAGCGTGTCGTCGAAGAGGTAGACGTCCTGGAAGACCATCGACAGCTGCCCCATGAGCTGCTCGGTCGTCTGCGCGGTGACGGGCGCCCCGCCCACGAGCACGCGGCCGGAAGTCGTGTCGTAGAAGCGGCTGACGAGTTTCGCCACCGTCGTCTTGCCGCTGCCGGAGGGCCCGACCAGCGCCACCATGCTGCCGGGCGGCACCCGCAGCGAAACGTCGCGCAGGGCGGGCGGACCGTCGGGCGTGTACCCAAAGGTGACGCCCTCCAACGCGATCGCGCCCGGCTCGGGCAGGTCCGACGGTGCGCCGGGCTCGGGCAGGGGCACGGCCGTCAGCACCTCGTCGAGCTGATCGAGCAGGGGGCGCCGCGATTCGAGCGCCATGGCGCTGCTGGTGATCTCGGACAGGGTGGAGGTGAAGCGGAGCGCGAGTCCGATGAAGGCGAGCGCGGGGATCGGAGCGAGTTCGCCGGAGACGGCGAGGGTCCCGGTGACCGTGATGAGCGCGACGATCACTCCCTGCGAGACCATCCCGCTGGTGAGCAGCCCCGCGGTCTCGAACCACAGCGCCCGCTTCTTGGCCGCGGTGGCGCCGTTCATCGCGTCGGTCAGGGGTTCGAAATCGTCACTGCGGCCGCAGGACCGCAGAGCGCCCTGGCACTGCGAGTACTCGACGATCCGATGCGCGAGCACCGTCTCCTCGGGCTCGTGGATGGATCGTCCCTTGCGCAGCAGGGCCGTCGACACCAGGGTGATCGCGACGAACGCCGGCACTGCGATGGTGAGGACGAGGCCGAGCGCGGGGTTCCACAGCCACGCCGCCACGACCACGACCGCCGCCGCGACCGAGCGCGCCACGATCGGGGAGAGCATGTGCGCCAGGATCTCTCCGGCCATCATCAGCTCGGTCGAGACCACCCGGGACAGCGCGCCGGCCCGCGGCCGGGCGAACCATCCCAGGGGCTGCTTGGACACCTGGTCGCCCACGAGGCGGTGGATGCTGGCGAGGAAGTCGAGGGCGGCGGCGTAGGAGCGGCGGCTGGAGAGGTAGTTGACGCCGAAGCTGGCGGCGGCGAGCGCGGCGAGCACCCACAGCCACCCGGCCAGCCCCATCCCCCACACGGGCCCGCCGCTCGCGAGCGCGGAGATCGCGGGGAGCAGCGCGGCCAGCGCCAGCCCCTCGATGAGACCCGCGAGCACGGCCAGCGCGACGACGAGGCCCAGCGCCTCGGGGCGCGAGAGCATGCGCCGCACCCGCGGAACGATGTCGAGCAGAGGCAGATTCGTCATCGCCGGGTTCCTTCGCTCGAGGTGGACGGGGCCGCGCCGCAGTGCCAGAGCCCGGCGTAGCGGGGCTCGGCGAGCAGGTCGTCGTGGGTACCGGTGGCGACGACCCGGCCCTCGTCCACGAGGACGATCTGGTCGACACCGCTGATGGTCTCGCGGCGGTGCCCGATCACGAGCACGGTGCGGCCCCGCACGAGCGCGGAGAGCGCCTGCTGAATCTCGGCCTGCGCCTCGGGATCGGCCAGCGCGGTCGCCTCGTCGAGCACGAGCACCGGCGCGTCGACGAGGAGCGCGCGGGCGATGGCGATGCGCTGGGCCTGCCCGCCGGAGAGTCCGGTACCGGCGCCGTAGACCGTGGCGAAGCCGTCGGGGAGCCGCTCGATCTCGTCGAGCACGCGGGCGGCGCGGGCCGCCGCCCGCACCTGCTCGTCGTCGGCGTCGGGCCGGCCGAGGGCGATGTTGTCGCGGATGCTGATCGCGAGCAGCTGCGGGTCCTGCAGCACGAAACCCACGTGCGCGTACAGGTCCGCGATCCGGTCGACCGGGACGCCGCCGATGCGGATCGCGCCGGACCGGGGATCGTCGAACCGGGCGAGCAGCGTCGCGATGGTCGACTTCCCCGATCCCGACGGGCCCACCAGCGCCGTGACGGTGCCCTGCCGCAGGGTGAAGCTCACGTCGTCGACGGCGAGCGCACCGTCGTCGCCGTACGAGTACGCGACGTTCTCGAAGACGACGTCGTGTCCCTGCGGCTCCGCGGCGTCGGCGGCGGCCGGCAGCACCGGCGTCTCGAGCACGTCCCGCAGCCGGAGCGCGGCGGCCCCGGCGAGCTGCTGCGACCACGTCGAGTGCATGAGCACCTCCAGCGCGTAGGGGATCAGGAGCGCGATGAGGGACGTGGCGAGCACGTCGGCGGCGGTCACCGCTCCCCCGTGCACCAGGACGGCGCCGCCGCCGACGTTGACGAGCAGGACCAGTGGCACCGCGAGGAACGACGATCCCACGGCGGAGATCCGGACCAGTGGCCGCACCCAGTCCGCGTAGAAGGTGTGGAACTCGTCGGCCGCCTCCTGGTAGTTGCGGTGCGCCCGGCCGACCCGGCCGAAGGCCTTGACCACGGCGATCCCGGTCACGAACTCGACGGTCCGCGCGGACACCGTCGAGAGGCGGCGGTCCATCTGCACGGTCATCTCGCCCATGCCGCGGGCCGAGACCGCCATCGCGAGGGCGTACAGCGGCAGGGTCCCGATCGACAGCAGGCCGAGGCGCCAGTCGATGACGAAGGCGTAGATCATCAGCGCGAGCGGCATGACGACGGCGTTGGTGACGTCCACCGGCTGATGCGCGATCAGCTGGTGCACCGTCCCGATGTCGTCTTGCAGGGACTTGCGCACGCGGCCCGAGTTGGTGGCGGTGAACCAGGCCAGGGGCACGCGGGCGATCCGGTCCACCATCCGCTGCCGGACGTGGTGCCCGAACCGCAGGTCGGCGACGTGGGTGACCGCGAGCGCCGCCAGGTAGATCCCGAGGCGGGCCGCGAAGGTCACGATGAGGATCTGCAGCCAGCGGTCGACCTCGGCCCGATCGACCGCGGCGCCGGTCGCCGCCGCGTCGAGGAGCAGCGCGCCGATGCGGACCAGCGCGATGTACGGCACCACGGCGAGCACCGCCGAGACCACCGCCATCACGCGGCCCAGCGCCAGCCCGCCGGCCACCGGCCGCGTCAGGTCCTTCAGCGCGGCGGCGCCCGCGCGTTGTTGCGTCTTCGCCGAGGCCGCCTCCCCCCGCGGCGGGGTTGTGGGCGACGCCCCCGGTGGGGCGTCGAGAGGGGACGTGGGCAGGTCGGTCGCCATAGCACTCCTAATTAGGTGAGCCATATCTATTTGTGAATGGCATTCACATTAGGTGGCGCGCCCCGGCTTGGCAAGACCGAATCCGCCCCGAGACAGCGAACGGTCCCGCCCTCCAGATGGAGGACGGGACCGTGTCGTGCGCGGATCGCGATCGCGTGGATCGCTCGGCGTCAGCCGACGATGAGCCGGTCGCCGTCGTCGCTGACGGTGACCTTCACCGTGTCGCCGTCGCGGACGTCGCCCGCGAGCAGCGCCTTGGCGAGCTGGTCGCCGATGGCGTGCTGCACCAGGCGGCGCAGCGGCCGGGCGCCGTAGAGCGGGTCGAAGCCGCGCTCCGCGAGCCAGCCCTTGGCCTCGTCGGAGACCTCGAGTCCCAGCCGGCGCTGCGACAGGCGCGTGCGCAGCTGGTCCAGCTGGATGTCGACGATGCCGGTCAGCTGATCCGAGTTCAGCGCGTCGAAGATCAGCACGTCGTCGAGCCGGTTGATGAACTCCGGCTTGAACTTCGCGCGCACCGCGGCCATCACCTGCTCGGGCGTACCGCCCGCGCCGAGGTTCGACGTGAGGATCAGGATCGTGTTACGGAAGTCCACCGTGCGACCCTGGCCGTCGGTGAGCCGGCCCTCGTCGAGCACCTGGAGCAGCACGTCGAAGACGTCCGGGTGCGCCTTCTCGACCTCGTCGAACAGCACCACCGTGTAGGGGCGGCGCCGCACGGCCTCGGTCAGCTGGCCGCCGGCCTCGTAGCCGACGTACCCGGGAGGCGCGCCGACGAGCCGTGCGACGGAGTGCTTCTCGCCGTACTCGGACATGTCGATGCGGACCATGGCGCGCTCGTCGTCGAAGAGGAACTCCGCGAGCCCCTTGGCCAACTCCGTCTTGCCCACGCCCGTCGGGCCGAGGAACAGGAACGAGCCGGTGGGCCGGTTCGGGTCCGCGACGCCGGCGCGAGTGCGGCGCACCGCATCCGAGACGGCGGTGACCGCGGCCTCCTGGCCGATCACGCGCTTGCCGATCTCCGACTCCATGCGCAACAGCTTCTCGGTCTCACCCTCGAGCATGCGTCCGGCGGGGATGCCGGTCCAGGCGGAGACCACGTCGGCAACGTCGTCGGGGCCGACCTCCTCCTTGAGCATGACCTCGCCGTCGGAGGCGGCGCCCGAGGAGGCGACGGCCTCGTCGAGCTGCTTCTCCAGCGCGGGGATCTGGCCGTAGCGCAGCTCCGCGGCGCGACCGAGGTCGCCGTCGCGCTCGGCGCGCTCCGACTCACCCTTCAGCGTCTCGAGCTGCTCCTTGAGCGAGCGCACCGAATCGATGGCGCCCTTCTCGTTCTGCCAGCGGGAGGTGAGCTGGGCCAGCTTCTCCTTGTGATCGGCGAGCTCGCCGCGCAGCTTCTCCAGGCGGTCCTTCGACGCGTCGTCGGACTCCTTGGACAGCGCCATCTCCTCGATCTCGAGGCGGCGGACCAGCCGCTCCTCGGCGTCGATCTCCTCGGGGCGCGAGTCGATCTCCATCCGCAGGCGCGAGGCGGCCTCGTCGACGAGGTCGATCGCCTTGTCGGGCAGGAACCGCGACGTGATGTAGCGGTCGGAGAGGGACGCGGCGGCGACCAGCGCGGAGTCGGTGATGCGCACGCCGTGGTGCACCTCGTACCGCTCCTTGAGGCCGCGCAGGATGCCGACGGTGTCCTCCACCGACGGCTCGCCGACCAGCACCTGCTGGAAGCGGCGCTCGAGCGCGGCGTCCTTCTCGATGTACTGGCGGTACTCGTCGAGCGTGGTGGCGCCGACGAGCCGCAGCTCGCCGCGGGCCAGCATCGGCTTGATCATGTTGCCCGCGTCCATGGCGGAGTCGCCGGTCGCGCCGGCGCCCACGATGGTGTGCAGCTCGTCGATGAAGGTGATGATCTGCCCGGAGCTGGCCTTGATCTCGTCGAGGACGGCCTTGAGCCGCTCCTCGAACTCGCCGCGGTACTTGGCGCCCGCGACCATCGAGCCGAGGTCCAGCGAGACCACGGTCTTGTCGCGCAGCGACTCGGGCACGTCGCCCGTCACCACGCGCTGGGCCAGGCCCTCGACGATGGCCGTCTTGCCGACGCCGGGCTCGCCGATGAGCACCGGGTTGTTCTTGGTGCGGCGCGAGAGCACCTGCACGACACGACGGATCTCGTTGTCGCGCCCGATGACCGGGTCGAGCTTGCCCTCGCGGGCCCGCGCGGTGAGGTCGGTCGAGTACTTCTCGAGCGCCTGGTACTGGCCCTCGGGGTCCTGCGACGTGACCTTCGCGCTGCCGCGGACGGCCGTGAAGGCCTCGCGGATCTCCTGCGGGGTCGCGCCGGCGGAGGTGAGGACCTGCGCGGCCTCACCGCCCGCCTCCGCGAGCCCGTAGAGCACGTGCTCGGTGGAGACGAACTGGTCGCCCATCTCGGTCGCGAGCTTCTGCGCCGCACTGACCGACGCGATCGACTCGCGGGACAGCTGCGGCGTGGTGGTGGAACCGCTGGCCTTCGGCTTGCGGTCCACGAGCTCCTGCGCGCGGTTGCGCACGGTGACGGGATCCACGCCCACCGCCTTGAGCAGCGGCGCGGCGATCCCGTCGGTCTGGTCGAGCAGCGCCACCAGCAGGTGCGCCGGAGAGATCTCCGGGTTCCCCGCGGCGGACGCCGCCTGCAGAGCCGAGGTCAGCGCGGCCTGCGTCTTGGTGGTGGGCTGGAACGAATCCACTTCTGGTGACCTCCTGGGTCGTCTCGAACACGGTCGTGCACCCTGAGCCTTCTCCACTCAAGTATGCCTTCTGTTGTTCTCAACGCGCAGAACCTTGAGTCTGTTCCGCTCAACCCGCGGATTCCGAGTGACCCATCCCACAGGTCCGACGGTCGCGTTGAAACATCACCGTGAGATTCCGGAGATCGGCAGGGTTTCGCACGCGCAACGGCGCGACGTGCGGAGATCTTTCGACTACGCCAGCGCCGCGACGCGCTCCGCGAGCTTCTGGTGTGCGGCGGCGTCGGGGTGGCCGTCGCTGCTGGTGCCGTACACCCAGCCCTCGCTGAGCGGGGAGATGACGGAGATCGACGGATCGATCGCACGGGCGGCGCCGACGATCGCGGACTCGGTGGCGCGGGCGTTCGGGCCGCTGCCGTGGACGGACGGGAAGACGGTGATCAGCGCGACCTTGGCCTTCGGCGCCTGCGAGCGCACCGTGGTGATCACCTGCCGCACCTGACTGTCGATCGCGGCCGTCGAGGCGCCCACGTCGTTGGACCCCGCCTGCACCACGACGAGCGCCGGGTCGCGCTCCGGGAGATTCGCAGCCCGGGTCAGCCCGGCGATCGCGCCGTCGTTGTAGCCGGCGCCGCTGCGGGCGCTGAGGTACACCGATCGCCCGGCGATGGCGCTGATCATGCGCGGGTAGGCGACGACGCCCTCGACCTCGTAGCCGGTCGAGATCGACGCCCCGATCACGACGATGGGCCGGGAATCCGCGGTGCGCACGACGGTGCCCGGGTCAGCGGCGACGGTGCCCGCGGACGCCCCGCCCACCGACGCGATCACCACGGCTCCGATTCCGACCATTGCACCGAAACGCGACACGCTCATGCCGACATCTTGACACAACAGGTGTCACATGCATAACTTCCGCGACTTTCTTCACACAAGTCCCGTGCGCACCGCTCCTCAGTGTCACGACCGGCGAGCCGTCCACCCGCCACCCGCCACCCGCCACCCGCCACCCGCCACCCTGGCGTATCAGGTGCGGAGGATCTCCCGCACCCGAAATACCCGCGAGTGATGCCCGCAGCGGGCAGGTCGTCCCGTCGCAGGCGCTGGGTCGCAGCTCGAGCCTCAGACCAGGCCGGCGACGCGCTCGGCGATCCGCAGGTGCGCGGCGGAACCGGGGTGGCCGTCCTCCGAGGAGGTGTAGTTCCAGCCCTCGCTGAGCGGGGAGATCACGACGACGCTCGGGTCGACGGACCGGGCCGCGCCGATGATCGCGGCGTCCGTGGTGCGCGCCGCGTCGCCGCTGTGGATCGACGGGAACACCGTGACCACGGCGATCTTCGCGCCCGGCGCCTGCTGGCGCACCGTCGAGACGACCTGCCGCACCTGGCCCGCGACGAGAGCCGGCGGCGCGCCGACGTCGTTGGTGCCCGCCTGGAGCACGACCAGCGACGGGTTCTGCGCGGGCAGGTTCGCGGCGCGGGTGAGGCGCGCGATGGAGCCGTCGGCGTAGCCGGCGCCCACGCGGGAGCTGACCTGGACCGGGCGGCCGGAGAGCGCGGCGACGCGGCGCGGGTAGGCCTGCGCGGACGAGACCTCCTTGCCCGAGGAGACCGAGGCGCCGATCACGACGACGGGGCGCCGGTCGGTGGAGCCGCCCCGGACCGCGGCGGGCTTCGCCGCAGCCGGCCTCGCGGCGGGCTTCGCCGCCACGGCCTTCCCGGAGACAGGCTTGGCCACCGGCTTCGCAGCCACGGGCCGGACAACGGCCTTGGGCACGACGACCGGCTTCACGCGCTGCACCGCCGCGGGGGCGGTGGGAGCATCGGCGACCGTCCCCGTGTCGGCGGAGGCGGACCCGGCGGCGATCGGCGCGAGGGCGATGCCCGCTCCGAAGGCGATGCCGTATCCGATGCGGCGCACGCGGCGGCTGACTCGCACAGCGATCATGGCGGTGGAACCCTCTCTTCGAGCTCGTCGATCCCCTCGGCACGGTGTGCGCGCCCGGGAGAAAGATACTCGACGGCCCGGTTCGGCGCAGCACTGGGCACGCCGTCCGCGCAGAGGCGTGACGAACGCAAAGCCGCAGGTAGGATGGGGCCGTCAACGAGCGGTTCGGAAGGCAGGAGCGGAGCGGCAGTGGGTTCGCATGCACGGCACGGTCTGGCGCAGATCGCGGCCGATCTCCGGCCGGTGGCGGACGACTTCACCAAGGGCCTCTTCGCCCGCCTCTTCGCCATGGACCCGTCGCTGCGCGACCTCTTCCCCGCCAGCATGTCGGGGCACCGCGCGACGTTCATGCGCGTGCTCGACCACGTCTTCACCTCGATCCCGAAGACCGACGGGCACGACGAGCTGATCGAGTTCCTCGCGCAGCTCGGGCGCGATCACCGCAAGTACGGGCTCACCGAGGCCCACTACGAGACGATGTCGACGGCGCTCATCGCGGAGGTCCACGCCGTGTACAAGCCGCACGGCGGGCTCGACGAGGAGGACGCCGTGGTGCTCGAGCAGGGCGTCCAGCTGCTCACCGGCGTGATGCGCGGCGGCGCGCACTCCGATCCGACGCCCGCCCGCCGCACCGCCCGCGTGGCGGAGGTGCTGCGTCCGCACCCCGGCCTGTCGGTGGTGCGCCTCGTCGCCGACGAGCCGCTGCTCTTCCGGCCCGGCCAGTACGTCGAGACGCAGATCCCGCAGGTGCCGCGCGTGTGGCGCCCCCTGTCGCTGGCGATGCCGCCGAACACGCAGGGGCAGCTGGAGTTCCACGTCCGCGCGGTGCCGGGCGGCTACCTCTCCAGCACCGTCTTCGGCGAGACCCGCCCGGGCGACGTGTGGCAGTTCGGGCAGGTCCACGGGCTCCTGCGGCCCGACGGTGACCGCCCCATCACGATGATCGCCGGCGGCACCGGCCTCGCGCCGATGAAGTCGATGCTGCTCGCGATGGCCATGAACGCCGACAACCCCGACGTGCACCTCCTCGTGGGGGCGCGATCGCCGGGGCTGCTGTACGACTCGGATTCGCTGGCGCCGCTGGCGGCGACGAATCCGTGGCTCAAGGTGACGCAGGTGACGGACGCACGACGGGATCCGTGGTGGCTCAAGCATCCCGCCACCGCCTACCGCGCGCTGCCGCTGCGGCACGGCTCGCTGGTGGACGCGATGGACGGCCTGGATCTCACCGGGCAACGCGTGCTGATCGCCGGCCCGCGGGGCCTGCTGCGCGCGGCGAGCGAGAAGGCCGTGGCGCGGGGCGCCGCGGCCGAGGACGTGGTGCACGACCCGCTGTGAGCGGACCGAGCGGCACTGCTGCCCGGGACGTGCGACGGCCCCGGGGTCGTCGGACTCCCGGGGCCGTGGCACGGACATCTGATTTCAGGGCTTGCGGCGACTCCGCGGCTGCCACACGACCATGGCGCTCGACTTCGGCACGTGCACCAGTTCGCCACCGCGCCGGACGTTCTCGACCTGCGCGGCGAGTTCCTCGACCCGCCGCTGCAGTGCGTCGACCTGATTCGTCAGGTCGATGATCCGCTTGATCCCGGCGAGGTTCACGCCCTCGTCCTGCGAGAGTCGCTGCACCTCGCGGAGCAGGTCGACGTCGCGCGAGGAGTAGCGCCGACCCCCGCCCGCCGACCGCTCGGGCGTCACGAGCCCGAGGCGGTCGTACGTGCGGAGGGTCTGCGCGTGCATCCCCGCGAGCTGCGCAGCCACCGAGATCATGAACACATGCGCGTCCGGGTCCTCGGGGAACTGCTGGTCGACGTTCATCGCTACGCCCCCGCAGGACTTCCGGCGCCGGCCCAGCCGCCCCGCGGGTCGAAGCCCGCGGCGCGCTCGGCCTCCGCGTAGTCGCGGAGCGCCTGCTGCGCCCGCTCGTCGAGCGACGGGGGCACCGCGACCTGCACCTTGACGAGCAGGTCGCCGTGGCCGCCCGCCCGCTTCGGCACGCCGCGGCCGCGCACCCGCAGGGTGCGACCGTCGGTGGTGCCGGCCGGGATCTTCACGCCCACCGGCTGTCCCAGCGTGGGGACGGTGACGGTGGCGCCCAGCGCCAGCTCCGCGAAGCTCACGGGCAGGGTGACGAGCAGGTCGTCGCCGTTACGGGTGAAGACCTCGTCGGCGCTGACGTGGACCGTGACGAACAGGTCGCCCGAGGGCGCCCCGCGCATCCCGGCCTGCCCCTGGCCGGCCAGGCGGATGCGCTGGCCGTCCTTGACGCCGGGCGGGATCTTCACGTTCACCGTGCGGGTGCGCACGGTGACGCCGGTGCCGCTGCAGTCCGAACAGGGGTCGTCGATCACCGAGCCGGTGCCGCGGCAGTCCGGGCACGGCTCGGAGAAGCTGAACGCCCCCTGGTTCCGACTGACGAGCCCGGAACCGTTGCAGGACTGGCACACCCGCGGGCTGGTGCCCGGCTTGGCGCCGGACCCGTGGCAGGTGGTGCACGGCGACGGCGAGGTCAGCGTGATCGGCGTGGTCACGCCCAGCGTCGCGTCCCGGAAGCCCAGCGTCAGCTCGGACTCCAGATCGCTGCCACGGCGCGGCCGCGTGGGCTGCGGGCCCGGGCCGGAGCCCTGCCCCGCGCCACCGCGGTTGAACAGGCCCTCGAAGATGTCCCCGAAGCCGCCGCCTCCACCGTTGCCGGAGGCGGCACCGTCGAAGATGTCCGAGAACGAGAACCCGCCCGAGCCGCCGCCGGTGTTGCCGAAGCCGCCGGTGCCGAAACCGCCACCGCCGCCGTAGCCGCCCGCGCCGCCGGAGCCGAAGCGACCGCCGCCAAACAGGCGCCGCGTCTCGTCGTACTCCTTGCGCTTGGCCGGGTCGGAGAGCACGGCGTGCGCCTCGGAGACCCGCTTGAACCGCTCCTCGGCCTGAGTATTGCCCGGATTCGCGTCCGGGTGCAGCTCACGGGCCAGCTTGCGGTAGGCCTTCTTGATCTCGTCGGCACTCGCACTGGAGCTGACGCCCAGCTCCTTGTAGAAGTCCTGCTCAACCCATTCCCTCTGTGCCACTGGGCATCACCTCCTTTATTGCTCGTCCTGGCTCGGGGCCTCCGCCGGACGGTCGACCACTGCGACCATCGCGTTACGGATCACCTTGCCATCGATCTGATATCCCTGGCGCAGTACCGCTCCCAGAACGGGATCGGCACCGTCGCCCTCGTGCTGCACGGCCTCGTGGATCGCGGGGTCGAACTCGTCGCCCTCCGCACCGAAGGACTCGAGACCGAGGGTCTTGAGCACGCCGTCGAGCTTGTCGGACACGGACTTCAGCGGCCCGGCCTCGAGATCGCCGTGGTTGCGCGCGCGCTCCAGGTCGTCGAGGACCACGAGCAGCTCGCCGACCACGAAGGCCTTGCCCGCGGCGCGGGCGTCCACCACGTCGCGCGCGGTGCGCTTGCGGTAGTTGGCGTACTCGGCGGTCACGCGCTGCAGATCGGCGGTGAGTTCCGCCTCCTTGTCGGGCGCGGCCTCCTCCACGATCTCGGCGTCGGCCGCGGCCGCGGCGGATTCCTCCGCCGCGACCTCGGACTCCGCGGTCACCTCATCCGGTTCCACCGGATTCTCGGGACTCGTCATTACTTGGCGTCCTTCGGGTCCTCGTCGACGACCTCGGCGTCCACGACGCCGTCGTCCTGCTGGGCGCCGGCGTCGGCACCGTCGGCCTGCGCCTCAGCGGCACCGGCCTGCGCGTACAGCGCCTGGCCCAGCTCCTGCGACTCGGTCGAGAGCTTCTCGACAGCGGCCTTCACGGCGGCGATGTCGGTGCCCTGGAGCGCCTCGTTCGCCTCCTTGATGGCGGCCTCGACCTTCTCCTTGTTCTCGGCCGGGACCTTGTCCTCGTTCTCCTTGAGGAACTTCTCGGTCTGGTTGACCAGCGACTCGGCCTGGTTGCGGGTCTCCGCCTCCTCGCGACGAGCCTTGTCCTCCTGGGCGTGCGCCTCGGCGTCCTTGATCATCCGGTCGATCTCCTCCAGCGACAGACCACTGCCGTCGGAGATCTTGATGGTGTTCTCCTTGCCGGTGCCCTTGTCCTTCGCGGTCACGTGCACGATGCCGTTGGCATCGATGTCGAAGGTGACCTCGATCTGGGGCACGCCGCGCGGCGCCGGCGCGATGCCGGTGAGCTCGAAGCTGCCGAGCAGCTTGTTGTGCGCGGCGATCTCACGCTCGCCCTGGAAGACCTGGATCTGCACCGACGGCTGGTTGTCGTCGGCCGTGGTGAAGGTCTCGGACCGCTTGGTGGGGATGGTGGTGTTGCGCTCGATGAGCTTGGTCATCACGCCGCCCTTGGTCTCGATGCCGAGGGACAGCGGGGTGACGTCGAGCAGCAGCACGTCCTTGACCTCGCCGCGCAGCACGCCGGCCTGCAGGGCGGCGCCGACGGCGACGACCTCGTCCGGGTTGACGCCCTTGTTGGGCTCCTGGCCGCCGGTGAGCTCCTTGACCAGCTCGGTCACGGCGGGCATACGGGTGGAACCGCCGACGAGCACGACGTGGTCGATGTCGCCCACGGCGATGCCGGCGTCCTTGATGACCGCCTGGAAGGGCTTGCGGGTGCGCTCCAGCAGATCGTTGGTGATCTTCTGGAACTCGCTGCGCGACAGGTTCTCATCGAGGAACAGCGGGTTCTTGTCCGCGTCCACCGTGATGTACGGCAGGTTGATCGACGTGCTCTGACCCGAGCTCAGCTCGATCTTCGCCTTCTCAGCGGCCTCACGCAGACGCTGCATGGCCATCTTGTCCTTGGTCAGGTCGATGCCGTGCTGCGCCTTGAACTTCTCGACGAGCCAGTCGACGACGCGCTGATCCCAGTCGTCGCCACCGAGGTTGTTGTCGCCCGAGGTCGCGCGGACCTCGACGACGCCGTCGCCGATCTCCAGCAGCGAGACGTCGAAGGTGCCGCCACCGAGGTCGAAGACCAGGATGGTCTGCTCCTTCTCGCCCTTGTCCAGGCCGTACGCGAGCGCGGCGGCGGTGGGCTCGTTGACGATGCGGAGCACGTTCAGGCCCGCGATCTGGCCGGCCTCCTTGGTGGCCTGGCGCTGCGCGTCGTTGAAGTACGCGGGCACCGTGACGACGGCGTCGGTGACGTCCTCGCCCAGGTAGGCCTCGGCGTCGCGCTTGAGCTTCATCAGCGTGCGGGCGCTGATCTCCTGGCTGGTGTAGTCCTTGTCGTCGATCTTCTGCGTCCAGTCGGTGCCGATGTGGCGCTTGACCGAGCGAATGGTGCGGTCGACGTTCGTGACGGCCTGGTTCTTGGCGGGCTGACCCACCAGGACCTCACCGTTGCGCGCGAAGGCCACCACCGAGGGGGTGGTCCGCGAGCCCTCGGCGTTCGCGATCACGACCGGGTCGCCGCCCTCGAGGACAGCGACGCACGAGTTGGTGGTGCCGAGGTCGATGCCTACTGCACGTCCCATATTGATTTGCCTCCTGAATAGTTCTGCTACAGATCCAGACTTCAGCGCCCCCGACTCAAGGGGCGAACACTTCAGTTCTACCCCATTGAGCGGATCACGCTCAAGTAGTACGTTCTGTCCAACGGACGACCGGACGGGAATGTTCCCGATTTCGCGAAAAAGTTGAGCGCGGGTCGCTCAAGGTGCGTTCTCCCAGGTCGCGCTGTCCGACGGTGCCGCGGCTGCACCTCCGATGTCCCCCACGCGGCGCGTACGCCCCCCACGCGGCGGCACCTCCCCTACAGGAAGCCGGTCGCCTGATGGGGGCCGGGGCGTCCCCTGCGCGACGTGCACGTCCCCCACGCGGCGTCGCACGCCGTCACGCGGACCGCGGAGGATCCCAGGGGTCGACTGGGTAGTTCCACGGATCCGCGGAGCGCCGGAATCGAGTGGACTGGATCTATGAGCAGCCTCGCCCCCACCGACCGCAGGTACGCCGTCCGCGTCGCGATCGCCCGGTACTCGCTATTCGTCGCGGGCTGGGCGTTCGCCGTCGCCGTGCTCCTGGCCTTCGGCTCCCTGGTCAGCGTCGAGACCTGGAACGATCCCGGTTACACCGCCGTCACCCGGACCGCCCTCACCGTTCTGGTGGTGCTGGCGTCGGCCTTCGCTGTGATCGGCGCTGCGTTCGGGCTCGGCCGCTACCGGATCGCCTGCATCGCGATCGTCGGCGTGGTCGCGCTCCTGCTCTCCGTCGCCGCGACCGTCTCCGCGTAGTCGGCGCCCACGCACGAGCGCCGAGCACCCAGCGGTTCGGTTCGAGTTCGTCCCCCACGCCGCGACGACGTCCCCCACGCTGCGTTGGCCAGGCGCGGGGGAGGCCGTCTCCCCCACCGAAGGAACGACGTTCCACCGGGGACCGGTTCTCCCCCGCGCGAAGTCGACGTCCCCCACGCGGCGACGCCGCCCGCATCCAACGACACGACAGCGGGCGGGCCGCCGAAGCGACCCGCCCGCACCGTCGAACCTGTTAGGCGGCGACCTGCGCGCCCTCGGACACCGGCTCGAGGACCAGCGCAACGATCTCGGCGACGTCGACCATGGGCTTCACGTCCAGCGCGTCGAGGACCTCGGCCGGGACGTCGTCCAGGTCGGGCTCGTTGCGCTGCGGGACGAACACCGTCTTCAGGCCGTTGCGCTGCGCGGCCAGCAGCTTCTGCTTGACCCCGCCGATCGGCAGCACCCGGCCGTTCAGCGTGACCTCGCCGGTCATGCCGACGTCGCTGCGCACGCGCCGCCCCGTCAGCATCGACACCAGCGCGGTGACCATCGTGACGCCCGCCGACGGCCCGTCCTTGGGGACGGCGCCGGCCGGGAAGTGGATGTGCACCGTGCCGTTCAGCGCGGCCGGATCGATGCCGAAGTCGGCGGCGTGCGCCTGCACGTACGACAGAGCGATCTGCGCCGACTCCTTCATCACGTCGCCGAGCTGACCCGTCAGCTTCAGCTCCGGGCCGGACTCGCCGGGCGTGTGCAGCGCCTCGATGAACAGGACGTCACCGCCCATGCCGGTCACGGCGAGGCCCGTCGCGACGCCCGGCACCTCGGTGCGCTCCGCGGTCTCCGGGGTGAACCGGGGCCGGCCGAGGTAGCCCTGCAGGTCCCCGACATCGACGACGGTGCGCCCGCCCTCCGAGGAGGAGGACTGCTCCACCGCGACCTTGCGCAGCGCCTTCGCCAGCAGCCGCTCGAACTGCCGCACGCCCGGCTCGCGGGTGTAGCTCGCGGCGATCTCGCGCAACGCCTCGTCGGTGACGGTCACCTCGTCGGCGGTGAGCGCGGCCCGCTCGAGCTGCCGTGGCACCAGGTAGTCCCGGGCGATCGCGACCTTGTCGTCCTCGGTGTAGCCGTCGAGGGTGACGAGCTCCATGCGGTCGAGCAGCGCCGACGGGATGTTCTCCACCACGTTGGCCGTCGCCAGGAAGACGACGTCGGACAGGTCCAGATCGAGGTCCAGGTAGTGGTCGCGGAAGGTGTGGTTCTGCGCGGGGTCGAGGACCTCGAGCAGGGCAGCCGCGGGGTCGCCGCGGTAGTCGGAGCCCACCTTGTCGATCTCGTCGAGCAGCACCACCGGGTTCATCGCTCCGGCCTCGCCGATCGCGCGCACGATCCGGCCGGGCAGCGCGCCGACGTAGGTGCGACGGTGCCCGCGGATCTCGGCCTCGTCGCGCACGCCGCCGAGTGCCACGCGCACGAACTTCCGACCCAGCGCCCGGGCGACGGACTCGCCGAGGGAGGTCTTGCCGACCCCGGGAGGGCCGGCGAGCACCATGACGGCGCCCGAGCCGCGGCCGCCGACCAGCGACATGCCGCGCTGCGACCGGCGCGACCGCACGGCGAGGTACTCGACGATGCGATCCTTCACGTCGTCGAGGCCGTGGTGGTCGGCGTCGAGGATCGCCCGCGCGCCGGCCAGGTCGTCCGAGTCTTCGGTCGTGACGTTCCACGGCAGGTCGAGGACGGTGTCGAGCCAGGTGCGGATCCAGCCCGCCTCGGGGCTCTGGTCGGTGCCGCGCTCCAGCTTGCCGACCTCGCGCAGCGCCGCCTCGCGGACCTTCTCCGGGAGGTCGGCGGCCTCGACACGGGACCGGTAGTCGTCGGCACCGTCGGGCTCGTCCTCCCCGAGCTCCTTGCGGATGGCGTTGAGCTGCTGCCGGAGCAGGAACTCCTTCTGCTGCTTCTCCATCCCGTCGCGGACGTCGGAGGCGATCTTGTCACTCACCTCGGTCTCGGCGAGGTGCTCGCCGGTCCAGTCGATGAGCCGCTGCAGGCGCGCGTCGACGTCGCCGGTCTCGAGCAGCTCGCGCTTCTGCTCGTTCGTCAGCCAGGACGAGTAGCCCGACGTGTCCGCCAGCGCGGCGGGGTCGGTGAGCCGATTGACGGCGTCGATGACCTGCCACGCCTCGCGGCGCTGCAGCATCGCGAGCACGACCTTCTTGTACTCGGCGGCCAGCTCGCGGGTGCGCTCGGTGACGGGCGCGTCGTCGACGAGCTCGACCTCGACCCACAGGGCCGCGCCGGGGCCGGTGGTGCCGGAGCCGATGTGGGCGCGCTGCTCGCCGCGGAGCACCGCGACGTACTCGGACTGCCCGGGAACGCGGCCGACCTGCACGATCGACGCGACGACGCCGTGGGTCGGGTAGCGGTCGTCCAGCCGCGGGGCGATGAGGAGCTTGCCGCGCTCGCTCGCGCGGCCGGCGTCGACGGCCGCCTGCGCGGCGGCGTCGTCGAGGGGGATCGGCACGACCATGCCGGGGAGCACGACGAGGTCGGGGACGAAGAGAACGGGCAGCGAGATCTGCTCAGACATGGGACCTCCAAAGTTCAGTCTGCCCCGCTCAACGCCGACGCCCGGCCGGGTTGTTCCGGCCGGGCATCGACGTTCGCCCTCAGCGGATTTCAGGCCGCCGCAGGCTCCCGCTCCGGGCGCACCTCGTGCACCGCTGCGCTTCCCCGATCACGCGGCCACGGGCTCGCGTTCGGGGCGCGCCTCGTGCTCGACGCCCTCGTGCTCCCTTCCCACCTCGAAGCGCAGCAGCCGCAGCGCGTTGGCCACGACGATGAGCGTCGAGCCCTCGTGGATGAAGACCACCGGCCCCATCGGCATACCGAGGAAGGTGACGATCACCAGGAACACGACGATGCCGAGCGCGGCGATGAGGTTCTGCCGGATGATGCGGCTGGTCTGCCGGCTCAGCCGCACCGCGAAGGGCAACCGGCCCAGGTCGTCGCTCATCAGCGCGACGTCGGCAGTCTCCAGCGCGACCGCCGAGCCGGCGGCGCCCATCGCGATGCCCACGTCGGCCTGCGCCATCGCTGGGGCGTCGTTGACGCCGTCGCCGACCATGGCGCACCGTCGGGCGTCCGGCCCGGCGCCACTGAGGCCCCGGACGTGGGTCACCTTGTCCTCGGGCAGCAGCCCGCCGAGCGCGCGGTCGACGCCCACCTCGCGACCCACGGCCTCGGCCACCTGCTGGTGGTCGCCGGAGATCATCACGATGTCGGTCATGCCGGACTCGCGCAGCCGGTCGAGCACCTGCCCGGCCTCCCGACGGGGCGTGTCCATCACGCCGATCACGCCGAGGAAGCGGCCGCCGCGGCGCACGATCATCAGGGTGCGGCCGCCGGCCTGGAGTCGCTCGACGTCGGCGGCGACGGCACCGTCGATCTCGATGGCGGCGTCGGTGAAGAGGCGCTCGTTGCCGATCTCGACCCGCTCCCCGTCGACGAGGGCGCGGACGCCGCGTCCGGTGACGGACTGCAGATCGGAGGCGGTGAGCACCGTCGACGTGCGGGCGGCGACGGCCTCGGCGACCGCGGCCGCGAGCGGGTGGTCCGAGAGCTTCTCGACGGCGAGGGTGGTCGCGAGCAGCTCGTCGAGCTCGACGCCGGGCGCGGCGACGGTATCGGTGACCCGCGGCTCGCCCCAGGTGAGCGTGCCGGTCTTGTCGAACGCGATCGACGTGACCCGGCCCAGCGTCTCGAGCGGGGCGCCGCCCTTGACGAGCACGCCGGCGCGGGCCGCGCGGGCGACCCCGGCGAGCACGGCCGACGGGGTGGCCAGCGCCAGCGCGCAGGGGCTCGCGGCGACGAGGACGGCCATCGCGAGGTAGAAGGCGTCGTCGAAGGGGTTGCCGAGCGCGAAGTAGCCGACGAGGAAGACGCCGATGACGAAGGCGATCACTGAGGGCACGTAGATGCGCTGGAACTTGTCGAGGAAGCGCTGCGTGGGCGACTTGGCCTGGTCGGTGGACGCGACGAGCTCGACCACCTTGCTCAGCGTGGAGTCCTTCGCCAGCGCCGTGACCTGCACGACGAGCGCGCCGGAGCCGTTGACGGTGCCCGCGAAGACCTTGTTCTCGTCGGCGACGCGGCCGGTGCGGGCGGGATCGAGCGGCTCCTTCTCGACGGGCATCGACTCGCCCGTGACCGCGCTCTGGTCGATCGCGGACCGGCCGTCGACGACCACGCCGTCGGAGCTGACGCGGGCATTGGGGCGGATCAGCACGAGGTCTCCGACGGCGACGTCCTCCACCTGCCGGTCGACGAACTCGCCCGCCGTGGTCGACGGTCCGCCGACGTGCACCAGCGCGGTGCGGGGCGCGAGGCCGGCCAGGGCCTCGATCGACTTCGACGCGCGGGCCAGCGCGAATTCCTCCAGCGCGTGGCCGAGGCTGAACAGGAACAGCAGCACCGCGCCCTCGGCGAACCGGCCGATGGAGGCGGCACCGATCGCCGCGACCAGCATGAGGAAGTCGACCTCGAACTTGCCGTTCAGCGTGGACTTGATCGCGGAGCGGATGGTGAAGAAGCCGCCGAAGAAGTAGGTGGCGAGGAAGAGGGCGGTGCCGACGTCGGGCAGCTTCAGGGCGTACTCGGCGATCATGCCCGCGGTGTAGGTGACGCCCGAGGCGATGGCGAAGCCGATCTCCCACCGCGCCGAGTGGCCGGATTCGTGGTCGTGTTCTGCGCTCATGTCCTGAGCGTATGCCACATATGCATACATTGCAATATGTTGCTCCGAGACCTTTCTAGACTCGTCCCGTGCACATCGGAATCATCGGGGCGGGACTGTCCGGACTGTCGGCGGCGCTGCACCTGCTCGGGGCGGGCCACGAGGTCACCGTGATCGAGCGGTCGCGACACGTGGGCGGGCGCGCGGGCACGGTGCGGATCGGCGGCCACGTCGTCGATCCGGGCGCGAGCGTGCTGACCATGCCGGAGCTGGTCTTCGACGCCCTCGCGGCGGGCGGCCTGGACCGTTTCGCCGCCGAGGACGAGCTGGACCTCCTTCCCGTCACGCCCGCGTACGCGGGCCGCTTCCCCGCGCTGGACGGCCTGCCGCCGAGCGTGTTGCACGTGCCCGACGACCTCGCCGTCCCCGAGCACATGCGCTGGCAGCAGGGCATGTTCGACGCCGCCTACGAGCGGTTCATCGCCGGCGACGCCGCGTGGGGCTCGTACGCGAACCCGCGCGACCTGGCCCGGCTCGGCGGGCTGGTGCGACGCGGCGCGCTGCGCTCGATGCAGCACCAGGTGGACCGCCGCGTCGACGACCCGCGCGCCCGCCGCATGCTCACCTTCCAGGCGCTGTACGCGGGGGTCTCGCCGTCGGCGGCGCGGGCGGTGTACGCGGTGATCTCGCACATGGACGTCGGCCTGGGCGTCTGGTACCCGCGGGCGGGCATGGGCTGGGTGGCGTCCGTCATGGCCCGGCAGATCCAACGGGCCGGAGGCCGGCTCCTCTTCGACCACGAGGTGATCGGCCTCGATGGCCGACGGGGCCGTGTGACGGGGCTGCGGGCCCGGACGATCACCCGCGTGCACCAGTTCCCGTTCGACGGGGTGGTGCTCACGGCCGACTCTCCCGTCACCGACCGGCTCATCGCGCCGCTCGGCGGGCGGGCGCCGCGGAGGGTGCGGTTGTCGCCGTCGGCGGTGGTCGCGCACCTCGACGTGGACCCGGACCTGCAGGACCACTGGCCCACGCAGGCCCACCACACGCTGGACTTCGGTGCCGCGTGGGAGCAGACCTTCGCGGAGATCACCGCGACGCGGGGCCGCGGGCGGCTCATGAGCGACCCGTCGTTCCTCATCACCCGGCCGTCGGTCACGACGGGCGAGCCCGGGCCGGTGAGCGTGCTGGCCCCCTGCCCGAACCTGGAATCGGCGCCGCTGGACTGGGACACGATGGGCACCGACTACGCGCGCGACGTGCTGCGAACCCTGGAGGGCCGCGGCTACCGCGGGATCTCCGACGCGGAGGTGATCCACGTGGACACCCCCGCCGACTGGGCGCGACAGGGCATGTCGGCGGGCACCCCGTTCGCCGCGGCCCACACCCTCACCCAGACGGGGCCGCTGCGCCGCCCGCAGCGGGTGCCCGGCCTCGCGAACGCCGTGCTCGCCGGGTCGATGACGCACCCCGGCGTCGGGGTGCCGCCCGCACTGATCTCCGGCCGACTGGCGGCGGAGGCGATCAGTTCCTCGTGAAACCGGCCGATTCCTCGGTCACGAGGGAAGATTCGGCCTCGTGCCGCGGTATTCGGCCGGTTTCACGAGCGCACCGCGGCGGAGGCGGCGAGGGCGGCCAGGCAGACGACCGCCGCGAACACCATCGCTCCGGGCAGCGCGCCGTGGGCGAGCACCGCGGCGACCGCGGCCGCACCGAACGCCGAGCCCAACTGCCGCGTCGTGTTGAAGACGCCGGCGCCCGCGCCCACCAGGTCGCGCGGCAGCTCGGAGGTCGCGAGCAGCGACATCGGGCCCCACATCATCGCGCTGCCCACGCCGACCACCGCGGCCGGCACCGTCAGCCACCCGGCCGGCAGCGCCGCGGCGAGGACGGCCACGAACAGCGCCAGGCCGAGGGCGCACACCGCGAGACCGGCCGACAGGACTCCGCGCGGGTCGCGCCGGCGCAGCGACCGCCCGACCCGCGGCGCGAGCAGGGCCGAGACCAGGGCCATCGGCGCCAGCAGCAGCGCGGCGCCGCCCGGGGAGACGCCGTGCCGGGCCTGCGCGTAGAGCGTCGCCGGGAAGACGTAGGCGGTCACCCACGCACCGGCGAGCAGGTTGACGCCCGACGACGCGGCGAAGCTGCGAATGCGGAAGAGCCGCAGCGGGACGAGCGCGTCCTCGCTCCGTCGGCGCTGGCGGGAGAGGAAGGCGAGAGTCGCTGCGGCGCCCGCTGCGAGCGCGATCCACGGCATCGCGCCGGGTCGCCCGAGCTCCTGCAGACCGAGGATCAGCCCGAACACGGCGGCTGCGGACAGGACGGCCCCAGGAATATCGAGCCGGCGGGCGTCCGCCGTCGACCGCGGGACGAACCGGAGGGTAAGGACGATCCCCGCGACGCCCACGGGGACGTTGAGCCAGAACACCCAGCGCCAGCTCGCGACGTCGGCGAGGAGGCCACCGAGGAGCGGGCCCGCCAGCGTCGCGACGCCGGTGACGGAGCCCCAGACGCCGAGGGCCGCACCGCGGGTCTCGATCGGGAAGACGAGGGTGATGATCGCCATGACCTGCGGCGTCATCAGCGCCGCGCCGATCCCCTGCACGACGCGCATCGCCACCAGCACGCCGAGGGTCGGCGCGAAGCCGCAGGCGAGCGACGCGAGGAGGAAGACGGCGAGGCCAAGTAGGTACATGCGGCGGTGCCCGAACCGGTCACCGAGGCGGCCGCACAGCAGCATCGGGACGGCGAAGGCGAGCAGGTACGCGGACGAGACCCACAGCACCGAGCGGACGTCGGTGTGCAGGCCGTCCATGAGGCGGACGGTGACGACGGATAGCGCCGTCGCGTCCACCAGGATCATGGCGTAGCCGAGGGCGAGAGCGCCGAGCGCGGCCCACCGGTCGGCGGAGACGGACGTGGACATGGGCGTGGAGGTACGCAAAAGGAGAGACTCCTGACACGGGAGGCACGGATGGGGGCATCCGTCGACGCCGCGCAGGGCGTCGACACGTGTCAGGAGTTCATGCGCGGCAGCCTATCCCGGGACGACGGGGCGCCGTCAACGGGATTTCCGGCACACGCTCAGAGCAGGGCGTCGATCTGGTTCATCGCCTGGGTCATGCCCTCCTCCATGCCCATCTCGAGGACCTGCTCGAGCTGCTCGAGCGAACGGTGCGTCGCGGTGAGGGTCATGCGCGTCACGTCGCCGGTGGGCGTGATGACGACGGTGGTCGTGGAGTGATCCTCGGGGTCGAGGGGCTCGCCGTCCTCGCCGGCGAAGCCGTCGCGGAAGGTGAAGGTCGACGGGGCGTCGGTGGACACCGTCGAGAACCAGCCGCCGGCCTTCGTGCCGTCCGGGCCGGTCATGTAGTAGCGGGACTCACCGCCGGGCCGCAGCTCGTGGCGGACGAAGGTGGCGGGCCATCCGGGCGGGCCCCACCACTTCTCCAGCAGCCGGGGGTCCTCCCAGAGCTGCCAGACGCGCTCCGGGGAGGCGGCGAACTCCGCCTCGAGGGTGAAGGTGAGCGCCTCGCGATCGGCGCCGGTGGTGAGCACGGGCATGACGGAACTCCTCAATCGGTCGGGGGGTCGAGCAGCGCGTCCATGCGCGCGACTCTTCCCCGCCACAGGTCCTCGTATCCGCGCAGCAGGCGGGCGCCGCGCGCGATGGTGTCGACGTCCGGGCCGACCAGGGCCTCGCGCCCCCGCCGGGTCTTGACGACCAGGCCGGCCTTCTCCAGCACCGCCACGTGTTTCTGCACCGCCGCGAAGCTCATCTCGTAACCGCGGGCGAGCTCCGAGACGGAGCACTCCCGCTCGATCACCCGGACGACGATGTCGCGCCGGGTGCGATCCGCGAGGGCGTGGAAAAGGCGGTCCGCCTCGTCCGGTGCCAGTTCATCTACAACCATCAAGTTGTACGTTACCGCCGTCACATCCGGCCCGCAAGAGCTTCGGCCCGGCCACCCGAAAGTGATAGGTTCCGTGCCGAGTGCTCTCACAGCCGGTAGCGCTCACTGGACATCAGGGTGTTGAATGTCAAGACACCCACGTGGAAGGAGTCGGACGATGAGTTCGCGCACATCGGCCCAGCAGCACGAGCCCGCGGAGGTCGAGATCCACGCCCGGAACGTGGAGTTCGACTGGGAGAACGTGCCGCTGGAGTGGATCCCCGGCGAGCCCGTGGCCAGCGACATCATCAGCAGCATCCTGCACTCCGTGCTCCCCGAGGGCGAGCGCTGGTTCTGCGAGGTCTACACCGAGGCGCTGCCCTTCGTGAAGGACGAGAACCTCGCCCGCACGATGCGCGGCTTCATCGGCCAGGAGGCCATGCACGCCGAGTCGCACGATCGGGCCCTCTCCGAGTACCTGCAGCGCTGCGGCATCGACACCCAGCCCGTGGCCCGGCAGTTCGAGTACATCTTCCGCAAGATCCTCGCGCCGCGGACCTACCACTCGGACCGCGCCCAGTACAACGACATGGTGCAGCGGCTCTGGCTGATCGCGGCGGTGGAGCACTACACCGCGATCCTGGGCGTGTTCGCGCTGAACAACGCCTGGGACGACTTCGACGTGGACCCGACGATGGCCGACATCTGTCGCTGGCACGGCGCCGAGGAGGTCGAGCACCGGTCCGTCGCGCACGACGTGGCGAACTACTTCGACCCGAGCTACTTCCACCGTTGCCGCGCGATGATCGTCGGCATCGTCTTCCTCATCCTCGCGCTGCACCGCACGTCGGGCTACATGCTGCGCAAGGATCCGAACTTCAGCTACTCCTACCCGCGGCTGTGGTGGGAGTACCTCAAGGGCTCCCGCAAGAACATCCTGCCGAAGCTGCGGGACGTCGTGAAGTTCACGCTCATCTACTTCAAGCCGAGCTTCGATCCCGCGTCGATCGGGTCGACCGCGCAGGCCGTCGCGTACCTCGCGAAGTCGCCGGCCGCCCGGGCGGCGAACGGATGACGGGCGAGCGCAAGGCACCGTCGGTCTTCCGCCCCTGGGGCGAGCCCGTCACGGAGATCCTCCGCACCTGTACGGCCGCTGGAAGCGGGATCCGCTGCTGCGCTTCGCCAACGCCTTCTTCGGCGTGACCATCCCGGCGTTCGCGCACCTGATGAAGCCGCGGCACCTGGCCGAGCCCAGCACCAGCCGCGACCTGCGGGTGGTCTCGCGCGAGATCGTCGCGCACGACAAGGACGTCGTCGCCCTGACCTTCGTCTCGGCCGACGATTCCCCGCTCCCCCGCTGGACGCCCGGCGCGCACCTCGACCTGCTGCTGCCCTCGGGCCGCATGCGCGAGTACTCGCTGTGCGGCGACCCCGCGGACTCCGACACCTACCGGATCGCGGTGCGCCGCATACCGAACGGCGGCGGTGGTTCCGTCGAGGTGCACGAGACCCTGCACGTCGGTGCGACGGTGACCGTCAAGGGGCCCCGCAACGGCATGCCGATGGCGGTGCCGGGCCACGGCTCCTCCGCGGAGCACCTGCGGTTCGTCGCCGGCGGCATCGGCATCACGCCGATCCTGCCGATGATGATCGCCGCCGAGCGCCTGGGACTGAGCTGGTCGATGCTCTACTCCGGTCGCTCCACCGACACGATCCCGTTCATCGCCGAGGTGGAGCGGTTCGGCGACAAGGTGGAGATCCGGACCGACGACGAGCACGGCATCCCCACCGCCGAGACGCTCATCGGCGAGACCCCGGGCCCGACGGCGCTGTACGCCTGCGGCCCGATCCCGATGCTCGAGTCCCTGCGCGTGGGCCTGATCGGCCGCACGGACGTCGAGCTGCATTACGAGCGCTTCTCGGCGCCGCCGGTGGTGGACGGCAAGCCCTTCACCGCCACCCTCGCCCAGTCCGGACAGACCCTGGACGTGGCCGCGGACGAGACCCTGCTGGCCGCGATCCTCAAGGCCAAGCCCGACGCCCCGTACTCCTGTAAGCAGGGCTTCTGCGGCACCTGCCGGATGACGGTGACCGAGGGCACCGTCGACCACCGGGACAAGACCCTGACGCCCTTCGAGCGGGAGCAGGGCCAGATGCTGACCTGCGTCTCGCGCGCTGCCGGCGACCACCTGACCATCGATCTGTAAGGCGCACACCATGACCGATCAGCACCGCTTCGACGTGACCACGTCCGACGGCCTCACCCTGGCGGGCTTCCGCTACGGCACCCACGACGCCGCGCGCCCGACGGTGCTCGCGATCCACGGCTATCCCGACAACCACCACGTGTGGGACGGCGTCGCGGCGGCCCTCGACGGTCGCGCGAACGTCTACACCTACGACGTGCGCGGCGCGGGCGACTCCGAGGCGCCGGCCGGCAAGGCCGGGTACCGGTTCGACCGCCTCATCTCCGACATCTCGCGGGTGATCGACGCGGTACGCGAGGTCAGCGGCGACCGCTCGAAGGTGCACCTCCTCGGCCACGACTGGGGCTCGATCCAGGGCTGGCACGCCGTGGTCGACCCCGCGGTCGCGGACAAGACCGCCTCCTACACCTCGGTGTCCGGGCCGAACTTGAACCACGCGGGCGAGTACCTGCAGGGCGTGCGCAGCGCGAAGGAGCTGCCGGCGCGGCTGCGCCAGGCGGCGGGCTCGACGTACATCCCGTTCTTCCTCGTTCCGGGACTGGCGGATTCGCTGTACAAGCGCGGCTGGGGCCAGAAGCTGATCGAGACGCTGGAGAAGCGCGGCACCGGCGGCAAGGTCGCCGAGGGCTACACGCGCAGCGACCGCGACTTCACCAACGGCCTGAACCTCTACCGCGCCAACATGCCCGCCCCGTTCCTCAAGCCGGCGGACGCCACGACGTCGGTGCCCGTGCAGGTGGTCACGCCCGAGGGCGACCTGTTCGTCACGCCGCCGCTGCAGCTGGCCGGCCTGGAGAAGTCGCCGAAGTCGCGGCACGTCTCGGTGCCCGGCGGGCACTGGGTGGTCGCGCAGAACCCCGGCCCACTGGCCGATGCGACCTTCGAGTGGGTCGAGGCGAACCGGTGATCCGCAGCATCCCCGTCCGCGGTCGCTGGGTGCGGGTCCGCGAGTCGGGCGACGCGTCGCTGCCCACTCTGGTTCTGCTGCACGGCATCACGCGCAGCCTGGAGGACTGGGACCCGACCTTCGAGGCGCTCGAGGGGGAGTACCGGCTCATCGCGCCCGACCTCGCCGGGTACGGCTGGTCCGCTCCGCATCCCGACGGTGCCGGCCTCGCCGCGCTCGCCGACGGGGTCGCGGAGACCCTGGCTGCGCTGAACGTCTCGGGACCGGTGCACGTCGCGGGCAATTCGCTGGGCGGCGCGGTGACGATGATGCTGCTCGCCCGGCACCCGGAGCTGGTCGCATCGATGACGCTCGTGGATCCCGCCGGCTTCGGCAAGGAGGTGACGCCGCTGCTGCGCCTGCTCGGGGTTCCCGTGCTGGGCAAGCTGATCGCGACCACGCCGAGCCGCCCCGGTGCGATCATCCAGGAGCGGTTGATCTTCGCCGACAAGTCCTACGCCACCCGCGCGCGGGTCGATCACGCGATGGCCATCGCCCGGGAGACCGACGCCGGCCTCACCGCGTGGAAGACCGCGGACGAGCTCGGCTCCGTGCTCGGCGGCGTGCGCCAGAACTGGCGCGACGAGCTGCACCGGACCATCGCTCGGACCCCGCGGCCCACGATGGTGCTGTGGGGTGCGCGCGACAAGGTGCTGCCGCCCGTGCATCTCGAGGCCGCGCGGAGGCTCATTCCGCACGCCGAGGCGCACCTGATTCCCGGGGTCGGCCACATGCCGCAGCTCGAGTGCACGCGCGAGTTCGCCGCGCTGATCACGTCGTTCCTGCAGCGGAATCCGGTGGCGGAGCTGCCACAGGCCGCGTCGCAGTAGATCATCGGCGCCACCGCGGGGGTGGTAGTCGTTCACGGAGGGTACGCGTCCAACGCATACCCTCCGTTCTCGTAGTGCCTCAGCAGTATTGGTGCGTGCGCCCGCGGAGCGGGCACGGCTCTCACACCGGACCGCGGTCCTCAGCCCGCTTCCGCTTGCTCATACCGTTGCAACGCTATGAAGAAGCGGAAACGTCAGCGGGAAGCCGGATCGCGACGACTCAGCGCGCGGGCGCGGCCCCGAGCGCGGCGGCCGCCGCAGTGAACTCGCGCCACTCCTCACGCAGGCGGGCGAGTTCCGCGCGGCCGGCGTCGGTGAGCTCGTACACCTTCCGCGCCGGGCCGGATTCGCTCTGCTCCCACTCCGCGGCGATGCAGCCGTCGTTCTCCAGCTTCACCAGGGCGGGGTAGAGCTGCGCACCCTTGATCGGCTGCAGCCCCACCTCGACCAGTGCGGCGGAGACCCCGTACCCGTGCCGCGGCGCCGACTCCAGCACCCCGAGGATCAAGAGCGGCAACGTCGCTCTCTGCCACGCCGCGGTACTCACGCTGCAGCCCCCGGTGATGGTGCGTTCGGCCGCGCACGTCGAGCGCGAAAGGCGCTGCGCGCCGCCAAAGCCACCAGTCCGATGACGAAGCCGATGCGCAGCACGAGCCACACGCCGGTGTCACTCGGAATGAAGCTCGCCTGCAGCAGCGCGAAGGCGAACCACCCTGCCGCGCCCCACCAATACCTGCGGCCCGGCGTCGCCGGATCGTCTGCCACGAGCCTGAGTGCGAGAGCGTCGGGGCGGCCGTACTCGTCGAAAGCCGTGGTGGTCAGCCCTTCGCGCAGGGCGCGTTCGTGCTCACTCGCGGCGGCGCGTGGCGTTCCCTTCGCCATGAGCACGCCACGGAACCGTGCGAACCACTCATCGTCACTCCACGTCGTCTGCGGGGAACGCGGCGGAACGAGGCGGGCGACGAAAATCGCCAGAACACCGGGAAGGAGGAGTGCGAGTGACGCTCCCCACCGCGGTAGGTCGGCTACCACCACGACGCCGCGTCCAGACCACGAGACCTGGGACGCACCGACCAGCACCGCGACGATGGCGGCCGCCCCGAGGTATGCCGCCACCCCGATTCGCCCCGCGACGAACTGCATCATCGCAGCTCCCCCCAGGATCAGTCCGGCGACGATGGCGAGGCCCACTGCAAGGATTCCCACGGTGACATCCACGGGTCCGCCGCCGCCGATCTGAAGCCTGACCGCCGCGATGACACCGATGACGAGCAGCCCCGCGCCGCCGTATGCCAGTGCTTCGCGCGCCCCGGCACCATCCGCTTCCTCGGCCGCGGCATCGGCATCCTCGAGGTCCGGGGCGTCAGCCGCCGCCGCCTCGGCGGGGTCGCCGAACAGCTCCGCCGCGGGAACATCGGCGGCGCTGACCGCGGCGATGAGTTCGGCCTGCCGCGCAGCGGTGGACGACACAGGCACTCCCAACCTGGCCAGCCCGAGGATGTACCGCCCCGCCCACGCCCGGTCGTGCTCAGGCCAATCGTTCACCGCCATCTCGACTCCTACCTAGATCCAATTTGTATCTAGGTATAGCAGTCGGCTCTACGGCGAACAACACCATCGGCGGGGAGGTGATGCGGATACTGCATAGCAACGCGGCCGGAGACACGTCGTGAGCAGGCGTTTCACGGGTATGCGGCAGGCGCATAGCCATTCAGAACGACTACTGCGTCACCGCGAGGAGGAGAGCGAGCGGGCGATCACCGCCGCCTTCCGTGGCCCGGGGACGCGGACGCGGCCGGATCGCGCACCGTCGAGCCCGGCGGCCCGGAGACGAACCAGAAGCTCGCCGTAGAGGTCCGCGGCGACGCGGACGCCGCGCTGCACGTCCCGCGGGAGCCGCGCGATACCGGCGCGCCCGGCGGCGAGGTCGGCGACGGCGTCGTCGAGGGCCTCGTCGTAGGCGCGCTGCGTGAGCTCAGGCAGGTAGGCCCGGCCGAGGCGGAGCTCGTCGTCGGTGAGGTCGCGGAGGAAGTTGACCTTCTGGAACGCGGCGCCGAGGCGCGCGGCGTCGGGGGCCAGCCTGTCGTAGTCCGACGGTGCGACCCCCACCAGGTAGGCGCGCAGGCACATGAGCCCGACGACCTCGGCGGAACCGTGGATGTACTCGGCGAGGGACTCCGCCGTGTGCGGGGCGGGGGTGAGGTCGGCGCGCATGGAGGCGAAGAAGGGCCTGGTCAACTCCGTCCCGAAGCCCGTCGCGCGGGCGGTGCTCGCGAAGGCGTGCACCACGAGGTTCGCGCTGAAACCCTCTGCGATCGCGCGCTCCACGGCCTCCTCGAGCGCGTCGAGATGAGCCCGTGGATCTGTGGGGCAGGCACCGTCGACGATCTCGTCCGCGACCCGCACCAGCCCGTAGATCGACGTGATGTGGTCGCGGACGCGATGCGGCATCAGGCGGGCGGCCAACGAGAACGAGGTGGAGTAGTCGCGGATCACGACCGCGGAGGCCGCGACAGCGGCGCGACCGTATCGTTCGGCGGAATCCATGCCTCCAGTCTCCCGACCGCCCCGCCGGGCCTGTCAGGGCACCCCGATACGGTGGGGGCATGCGCGTCGCCACGTGGAATGTGAACTCGGTCAAGCAGCGGCACGGCAGGCTGCTGGAGTGGCTGGACTCGCGTCGGCCGGACGTCGTCTGCCTGCAGGAACTCAAGATGACCGACGACGCCTTCGCCACCCTCATCGGCCCCGATCTCGAGGAACGCGGCTACGAGTTCGCCACCGCGGGGCAGCCGCAGTGGAACGGCTCGGCACTGCTGTCCAAGGTGGGCCTGGAGGACGTGATCGTCGGAATCCCCGATGGGCCCGCGTTCGACGGGATCGTCGAGGGGCGTGCGATCTCGGGCGTCTGCGACGGGATCCGGGTGCACTCGCTGTACACACCGAACGGCCGCGAGATCGATTCCGACCACTACGCGTACAAGCTCGAGTGGCTCGCCGCCCTCGTCGCGCAGGTGAAGGCCGATACCGTCCCCCAGCTGGTCTGCGGCGACATGAACATCGCGCCCACCGATGCCGACGTCTTCGATCCGGCCGCCTTCGCCGGCCACACCCACGTGACGGCGCCCGAACGCGCCGCCCTGGCGGCACTCGCGGACGCCGGCCTGCGCGACGTGGTGCGCGATCACTGGCCGGACGAGCAGGTGTTCTCGTACTGGGACTACCGCGCCGGCATGTTCAACAAGAACCTCGGCATGCGCATCGACCTCATCCTTGCCAGCGGCGAGGTCGCCGACCGCACCGCCGCGGCCTGGATCGACCGGCAGGCGCGCAAGGGCAAGGGCCCGTCGGACCACGCGCCCGTCATGCTCGACCTCGACGCGGCACCGGACGGCGACGTGGGCCCGATGGTGCCGCCACCGTCGGCCGGGCGGGTCTCGCCCAAGGGCGCGAAGCTGCCCCAGGCCAAGGACTGACAGCTTCATGTTGCAATAGCAATACTTCACTCGCTACCCTTCGCCGAGATCACAGGCGAGAGGGAGTGGCGTGGACAGGACCGCGGTACAGGACGGCATCACCAGGCGGGACGCGCTCCGCGCCGCCGGCGTGGGCGCGGCGGGCGCCGGAGTGGCCGCACTCGCAGGGACGCTGGGCACGGGGCTCGCCTCGGCCGATCCCGGCGTGCGCACCGCGGCCACCCCCGACTCCGCCACGACGTGGGACCCGGAGTGCGACGCGCTCATGAAGTCGGTGCTCGAACGCGGCGACGTCGAGCGGACCAACCGCGCCCTCGCCCAGTGGGAGACGAACTCCCAGCCGCTGCCGGCCGGCCTACCGTCGGACGTGCGGGACTTCATCGAGGAGGCCCGGAAGCTCCCCGAGTGGCTCGACCCGCGCCTGATGAAGGGCGCCGACAAGTTCTACACCACCCGCAGCTTCTACCTCTCCACGATCATCGGGCTCTGCGGCGGCATCATGATGTCCGTCATCCCCCGCGAGTCGCGGGCCGTGTACTGGTCCGCGGGCGGCGCCGACATGAAGGACCGCATCGCCAAGACCTACCGCCTGGTGTACGACCAGATCGCCGTCGGCGCGTACGGCCCCAGCGGCCGCGCCGCCACCACCGCGGTGAAGGTCCGCCTCACGCACGGCGCCGTCCGGCACCTCCTCCCGCAGTCGCCGCACTGGAAGAAGGTCGCCGACCAGCCCAAGCCCATCTCCCAGGCCGACATGATGGTCACCTGGCACACGCTCGCCACCATGGGCATGCGCATCATGCGGAACTGGGGCGTCCACCTGCCGCAGGACGAGGTCGACGGGCTGCTGCACTCGTGGCAGGTCAACGGGCACATGCTGGGCATTCGCGACGAGTACATCCCGTCGAGCTGGGACCAGGCCGAGCGACAAGCGCAGAAGGACCTCGACACGATCATGGGTCCGACCCCCGAGGGGGTCAAGATCGCGAACATGCTCGTGGACCTGGGGCGTGACCTCGACGCGCGGATCGTCTCGCGCCCCGCCATCGAGGCCTTCACCCGCTACTCCCTCGGCGACAAGCTGACCGACTGGATGCAGCTGCCTCCGCAGCCGCTGTACCAGGGCCTGCTCACGGTGGCGTGGCCCACCTACGTCGCGATCCGGGAGGGCGGACTCACGCAGGCCGCCCTCCCGCCCGAGCTGTATCACCAGATGGACCAGATCGCGAACACGTTCGAGCTGGTCTACCTGGGCGGCTTCCGGCCGATCAACATCGCGATCCCCACCGGGAACAACCCGAACTACAGCAAGCCGAAGTACCGGTGATCAGTCCTCGGTACTGAGCACCTCGGCGACGAAGCCGGTCACCCGGCGCCGCAGGTCGGCGAGGTTCTGCTCGCGGATCTGCTCGACGTCGGTGCCCTTGTGGAAGGCGGGCGGCAGCTTGCGCGCGTTGGCGGCACAACGGAAGTCCTCGCACACGAGGACGCCGAGGGTGTCGCCCTTGCGGCCGGCCGATCCGCCCCGTCGCACCGAGAACAGGACCGCCTGGCTCGAAATGTTGACGTCGCGGCACCAGGTGCACATGGCCTTCGCCGAGGGCTTGGCGTCGGCCTGGGTGAGCAGGAGGGTGACCAGCCCGTCGTCGGTGGGCACGCTGACGTAGGCGCGACGCGGGATCTTCTTGTCGCGCCAGCCGACGAATTCGAGGGCGGCGAAGTCGAATTCGTCGAAGTTCGACGGGAACGCGACCCGCTTGACCTCGCTCTTGGTGGCGCCGCGGAAGGCGTCGACGACCTGCTGCTGGGATACGGGATCCATGAGTGAACCGTTCTGTTGCTCCCGGGCGTGAATGCCGGGGAGTGGGAGTGTGTGGGCAGGGCTGCGCGGCCGGTCCGGTGGATCGGCCGCGGGGCGGGATCATCTGCCGTGGCGCAGGGCGCCGGACACTCCTCCTCGGTTCATGGGCCCCACCCTACGCGCGGCCGCGGTGAAACTTCGACGCCTTTTCGCGCCCAGGGCCCGTCTTCGCACGCGAAACCGCCTCGGTGACGTCGATGTTTCACGCGAAGCGGCGGGCCAGCTCGTCCCAGGTCTCGTCGGGCGCGGAGCCCGTGGGGAACCGCCCGTCGATCTCCAGGATCGCGAGGCCGTGCGCGGCCGCCCAGAGCGCCTGCGCGGCGTGCGGATCGCCGGTGACCTCGTAGAACGGGCTGCCCGACCATTCCTCGAGACCGTCCGGCAGTGCCTCCCGGTCGAGCGGCCCGACGGTGGCGAGGCGGTACAGGTTCGGGTTGTTCCGGGCCACTGCTCGGTAGTCCCGCAGCAGCGCCGCGACATCGGTGACGGGCCGCAGCGCCGCGCCGGACTCGGCGAGCGCCACCCCGACCAGCGCGGACTTCACCGCGTCCTTGCTCGCGAAGTGCTTGTACAGCGACGGTGCGCGGATGCCGACCTCGTCGGCGAGGTCGCGCATCGTGACGCGTTCCCACCCGTCGCGCTCGAGGAGCGCGCGGGCGGTCTCCACGATCTGGCGCGCACGCGGGGACGCCGTGCGCAGGGGCGCCAGCTCGTCGGGAATCACCGGGCGATCGTAGCCAGGACGCGGTCGCGCAGCGCGGCGTTCATCGCGTCGAAGCCGCCCGCCACGTCGATCGACGAGCCGGCCACCGGCACGAGGACTCCCCGGAACCGCTCCCCCTGCGCGAACCGCGTCCCCTGCGCCGTGGCCTCCAAGCGGAACGAGTGCTCACCGTCGAGGACGCCGGGGAGCAGCACGCGGCCCCGCCACCGCAGCTCGCGGTCCGGCTCCACGGCCAGCACCGCGGGCCGGAAGCCCGTCTCGGAGCCGCCGTTGCTGATCCGCACGTCGAGGTCGCGCCCCACTTCCAGGCCGTCGGGCGCGGCGGCGCGGATCACGAACGGGTTCCACTGCGGATAGGCCGCGAAGTCGACGAGGACGCGCCACACCTCGGCCGGCGGCGCGGCGATCTCGATGGACCGCTCGACCGTCCGCTCCCGGTGGAGCACCACCGCCGCGCCCGCCACCAGTGCGATCGCCGCCGCGATCGACAGGATCCACTTCATGATTCCTCCTAGGCTAACAGCGTTAGCCCGACCCTAAGCGAACGACGTTAGCCGCGCAACACGGGTAATTGACCGACGAGTCAATCCGTGTTTATATGACTTGGTAGTCATATCTAGGAGGGAACGGGACATGGCCTCAGTCATCGTCATCGGAGCCGGCTTCTCGGGCATCGCCGCCGCGATCGAACTGCTCCGCGGCGGCCACGACGTGACCGTCCTCGAGCGCGGCCCCGACGTGGGAGGCGTCTGGCGCGAGAACGCCTACCCGGGCGCCGCGTGCGACGTCCCGTCGGCCTACTACTCGCTCTCGTACTCCCCCAACCCGCGCTGGAGCCGGCGCTACGCCCCGCAGGCGGAGATCCTCGGATACCTCCGCGACAACGCCGACAAATACGGCCTGTACGAGCGCATCCGGTTCGGCGTGACGGTCCGCGAGGCGCGCTTCGACGACGACGCCCACCGCTGGACGGTGCGCCTCGACGACGGCGAGGACCAGGACGTCGTCGCCGAGCTCGACGCCGATTTCCTGGTGCCGGCCGTCGGGCAGCTCTCCACCCCGATTCTCGCGGACCTGCCCGGGCACAACGGATTCACCGGCGCCGCCTTCCATTCCGCGCAGTGGGACGAGTCGATCGACCTCGCCGGCAAGAAGATCGCGGTGATCGGCACAGGCGCGAGCAGCATCCAGATCGTGCCCGAGATCGCGCAGGTCGCGCGGTCGGTCACCGTCTACCAGCGGTCCGCGCCGCACATCCTGCCGCGCCCCGACTCCCGGCTCACCCGGGCGCACGCGATCCTCGCCCGCCGCGCGCCCGTCACCCTCCGCACCCAGCGCCTGCTGTGGCAGGGAATCACCGAGGGGTTCACGGCCGCACTGCATTACGCGCCACCGGTGGCCCGCGCCCTCGAACTCGTCTGCCTCGCCTTCATGCGAGCGCAGGCCGGTGACGCCGAGCTGTACCGCACCATCCGGCCCGAGTACCCGCTCGGCTGCAAGCGGGTCCTGTTCTCCAACCGCTACATCCCGGCGCTGCGCCGGCCGAACGTGGAGCTCGTCACCGATCGCATCGCGCAGGTGGGAGCCACGTCGATCACCACGGCCGACGAGGTGCGACGCGAGACCGACGTCATCGTCCACGGCACCGGCTTCGCCGCGGGCACCTTCCTCGACCACGTGTCGATCCGGGGAAGGGACGGCGCCGAACTCAGCGCCGCCTGGGCCGACGGGCCGCGCGCCCACCTGGGCATCGCGGTCCCCGGCTTCCCCAACATGTTCCTCATGTACGGCCCCAACACCAACCTCGGATCGGGGTCGATCGTCGCGATGCTCGAGTGTCAGGCGCGCTACATCCGGCAGGCCCTCGCCGCGATTCCCGACGGTGCCGCCGCCGAGGTCCTGCCCGAGGTTGAGGCCGCGCACGACGAGGCCCTGCAGGCGCGGCTCGCGAACGGCGTCTGGTCCCGGTGCGACAGCTGGTACGTCGCCGGATCGGGACGCGTCGTCTCGAACTGGCCCGGCACGGTTCGCGAGTATCGCCACCGGACCGACCGATTCGACCCCGCCGAGTACACCCTCCGCCCGGCCCCGTGGGACGCCCCTCGCGACGTCCGGCGCGACGGCACGAGCTTGACCGCCCGGTGAGCGATCCCGAAGATGGACGGTGTGAACGGGGTGCCACGGTGACGCGGGAGGCGACGCGTCCGCGCTCCGGCACCCGCGGCGTGCCGCGCGAGGTGCGGGCCGCGGAGATCCTCGAAGCCGCCGCCGCCGAGTTCGGCACCCACGGCTACGCCGGGGCTCAGGTGACGGCCGTCGCCGAACGCGCCGGAGTCTCGAAAGCCCTGGTGCTGGCCTACTTCGGCTCCAAGGAGAAGCTGTACATCGCGTGCGTGCAGAAGGCCGGGCCCCTCGTCTTCGACGCGGTCCGCGACGCCTTCGCCCAGCCGGACCCCGATCCCCTGCCCGGTTCGTTGTTCAATCGCGCCGCCGTCCGGGTGCTCACCGGCATCGTCACCTCCCTGGAGGGCCGCATCGGGTACTGGGCGCTGCTCTACGACCGGTCGGTGCCCGACGGCGACGGCCGGGTCGTGGCACGCGGGCAGCGACACCGCCTGCGGGAGCAGTCCTCCTCCGCCGTCGCCGGCGTGGTGCGCGCCGCAGGACTCACCGATCCGCGCGACCAGGCCGCCGCCGTCATCGTCTGGGAATCCATGATCTCCGGCGTCATGCAGTGGTGGCGCCTGAACCCCGAACTGTCCGCCGCCGAAGTCTCGGCGAGCGCCACCCGCATCCTCGCGGCCTGGGCGATCCCCGCGCCGTCCCCCTCCCCCGATACGGAGAACCCGTGAGCCACATGATTTCCACCCTGCTGTCCCGCGCCGTCGTCGACGGGGCGCTCCCCCTGCTGGACCGACGGATCGAGGCCTCCCGCCGACCCTTCGACCAGCCGGAGATCCTGCGGCCGCACGCCACCTCGAAGGCATGGTCCACCACCCACTACGGCGTCTTCGTGCCGGACCTGCCGGAGCCGTACCGGTACGTGAACACCATGACGTTGATCGGCGCCGCGGGCGCGGCGCTCTTCGACCAGGACCACCTCTCGGCCGCGGATGCGCGGAACACGACGACGGTGCTCTCCTCCACCGCCTACGCCGACCAGCACTTCTACCGCGCCTACGACGCGTCGCGCGAATGCCGTTTCGCCGCAGACGGTTCCGAGCTGCGGTGGGGTGACGAGCTCGCCATCGACGTGGATCTGCCCCGCGTCACGGTGCGCGGCCGCTACCCGGGCTTCGACGTCGACCTGGAACTCGAGGTCTCCGACCAGGTCTCGTACTTCGTCAAGACCCCGATCTACGACCACCTCAGCCTGACCGCGCCGTACACCGGCACCGTCGACGGCGATCCCGTCGAAGGCGTCGGCACGTTCGAGTACGCCCGCATCCGCAGCCACCAGGCGCTCACCCGCCGCGCGATGCCCACGGCGCTCAAGCTGCCGATCGACTTCTTCACCTACCAGATCATCGACATCGACCCCACCACCCAGATCCTCCTCACCGACGTCCGCGCGCGCGGCCACATCGCGTGCCGGCTCGCGCACGTCCGGCGCCTCGGCGAACCGGCCGAGGTCTACGACGACGTCCGGATGGACGTGATCGAGTCGCGCCGGGTCGTCGACGACCGGGGCCGCGCGATGACGGTGCCCGTCCTGCTGAAGTGGACCGTCCGGGACGGCGAGGACGAGGTCCTCACGATCGACGGATCCGTCGACAGCGAGCTCCGGTACGGGCACGGCCGCGGCTACGTGGGCGCCTACACCTACCTCGGCAGCTACCGATCCCAGCCGGTCGCCGGCAGCGCCTACCTGGAGTGGATCGACACGCAGCCCTGAGGTCGGTGCCGTCGAAGCGGCCTCAGGCATCCGGAAGCATCGATCGAACGGACCGTTCCTCTTCCCCGGAGGGCATGCGTGACACGCATCGCCTCGGCGTTCGTCGAGCGGCCTGGGAGCGACCCGCGGGCGGAATCGACCGCGCGCCACTTCCGCTCACACCGCGAGACTACGACTGCGAGCGTGGCCCTCACCGCCGCAGGAGGCGTCGAACGAGGACGCGCTCCACCACTGCATCAACCCGAGGATCACGAGGAGAAGGACGATCAGGGCGAGTCCGAGCAGGCGTGCGCGACGGGACTCCCCGTAGACGAGGGCGCCGCCCGCTGCCCCACCGAGGACCACCGCTACGCCCATGCCGATCTGTACGGCGTTCCGCAGGATCGTGCGACCGCTCGTGTAGCCGTCGCCGCCGCTATCCGGCGCGGTCACGCCGGACACCAGCCGAGGAAGGCGTCCCGATACGTGGAGACGAAGAATTCGGAGCCGACGAAGATCGCGACGACGAGACCTACGGCAGCACCGCACGCCAGGAACGCGAGACGGTACCTGCGAGCGCGCCGCGCGAAGTCCGCCCAGAACAGCGCGGCCCACGCCCCGAGCGCAAGGAGGACGCACCCCATCAACCAGGCCACGTCGGTCACGAAGATCGAGAAGTAGTTGCCTCCGTCGAGGTACGTGCCGCAGATCTCGGTCGACAGGCGCCCCACCTCGACCCGGTCGTCGTTGGCGATGAGGACCGCGATGACGAGGAGCAGGACCAGCGCGCCTCCCAGCGCTACCCGCTGCAGGACTCGATACACGCCCTTGAATGTACCCAAACAAACTTAATGTTCAGTAATCAGCGCCCGCGGGCGATGTCCAACGCCGCCTTGGGGCGCGACAGGACGTACTCGCGGGCGAGGTTGCGGACCCACGCGCGACGCGTGCACCCGCAGGAAGCGCGGACGGCGTCGGCGTCGAGGCCGAGATGGCGGGCGAGGGCGGCGGCCCGTCGGGCATGGAAGAACTGGGAGACGAGCAGGACCCGTTCGACCCCGAACTCGTCGCGCGCGCGACGGCACGCGAGATAGGTATCGAGCCCGGCACCGTCGGTGAGCAGGGCCGACTCCGGCACGCCCCGGTCGCGGAGCCACCCCGTCATGACGGCGATCTCGTCGCCGGAGGTGCCGCCGGCGTTGCCCGAGACCAGGATCTTCTCGACCTTCCCCAGCCGCAGGAGCTGCAGTGACGCCTCCAACCGGCCCTCGACGAAGGAGCCCGGACGGCCGCCCCGCACCGACGCCCCGAAGGCGATCGCGACGGGCGCGGGCGGCGCCGATTCCGGCGCGTACAACGGCCCCGTACCTGTGAGGCCGGTCACCACCGAACGTGCACGTGCGACGGGATTTCGGCGCACGCGGACGGCTGAACTCATGAGCACACCTTACCGAGCAGCGAGTTAGGTGAACCTTCGCGCAGGACCACATATATCCGCGTTCTACCGTTAAGCCAGACGCAGTGGTTTCACACCTATGTTACTGACGAGTAATATCGGTGGTTACCCAGCCCGCGAGGCAGAAAGGTGCACGACGTGGACCAGACATATGTGGCCGCCGCCGAGTCCGACATCACCCCGCTGAACATCACCCTCGGCACGATCGGCGCAGTCGCGTTCGTCGTCGCCTGGGCGATCTTCTTCCGCGGCGCGTTCCGCATGGTGCGGATCATCGCCCAGGGACAGTCCGCCAAGGACCGCTGGCTCCCCTTCATCCCTCGCGCCGCCGAGGTCGTGGTCGAGTTCCTCGCCCACACCAAGATGATCAAGAACCGCACGGTGGGCATCGCCCACTGGTTCGTCATGGTCGGCTTCCTCGCCGGCATGGTGTTCTGGTTCGAGGCCCTGCCGCAGACCTTCGACCCGGCCTTCCACTGGCCCGTCGTCGGCTCGTGGCCGGTTTACCACCTCCTCGACGAGGTACTGGGTATCGCGACGTTCCTCGGCATCCTCGTGCTCATCGTGGTGCGCCAGGTCAAGCACCCGCGCAACCCCGCGCTGTTCTCGCGCTTCTCCGGCAGCAAGTTCCTGCCCGCGTACACGATCGAGGCCATCGTCCTGTCCGAGGGCGTCGGAATGATCCTGGTGAAGGCGAGCAAGATCGCCACGTACGGCGAGTCGGATCCCGTGACCGACTTCTTCACCCGCCACGTCGCCGAGTTGCTCCCCGCGAGCCCGACGCTGATCACCGTCTTCGCCTTCGTCAAGCTGATGTCGGGCGTCATGTTCCTCGTCCTGGTGGGCAGCAACCTCACCTGGGGCGTCGCGTGGCACCGCTTCTCGGCCTTCTTCAACATCTACTTCAAGCGCGAGCTGGGAAGCCGCCGCGCGCTGGGCGCCGCCAAGCCGATGGTCTCCAACGGCAAGGTCCTGACCATGGAGAACACCGACCCCGACGTCGACAACCTGGGCGCCGGCAAGATCGAGGACTTCTCCTGGAAGGGCTGGCTGGACTTCACGACCTGCACCGAGTGCGGTCGCTGCCAGAGCCAGTGCCCCGCCTGGAACACCGGTAAGCCGCTGAGCCCGAAGCTGCTGATCATGGGCCTGCGCGACCACGGCTACGCCAAGGCGCCGTACCTGCTGGCCGGCGGCCGCACGGACCCGTCGGGCGAGCAGACCGGCCTGGTCGACGCCGAGGGCAACCCGGACGAGGCCAAGCTGGAGAAGATCCCCGCCGACGCCCGCGCCGAGGCCGAGCGCGCCCTGGTCGGGCCCGCGGGCGAAGACGGCGCCCTGGGCGGCGTCATCGACCCCGAGGTCCTCTGGTCCTGCACCACCTGTGGTGCGTGCGTCGAGCAGTGCCCCGTCGACATCGAGCACGTCGACCACATCGTCGACATGCGCCGCTACCAGGTGCTCATCGAGTCCGAGTTCCCGCACGAGCTGGCCGGCCTGTTCAAGAACCTCGAGAACAAGGGCAACCCCTGGGGCCAGAACGTCAGCCAGCGCACCGCCTGGATCGACGAAATGGACATCGACATCCCGGTCTACGGCCAGGACGTCGAGTCCTTCGACGGCTTCGAGTACCTCTTCTGGGTCGGCTGCGCCGGCGCCTTCGAGGATCGCGCCAAGAAGACCACCAAGGCCGTCGCCGAGCTCCTCGACGTGGCCGCCGTGAACTTCCTGGTCCTGGGCCAGGGCGAGACCTGTACCGGCGACTCCGCCCGCCGCGCGGGCAACGAGTTCCTGTTCCAGATGCTCGCCCAGCAGAACATCGAGCAGCTCGACGAGGTCTTCGACGGCCTGCCCGCCAAGCAGCGCAAGATCGTCGTGACCTGCGCCCACTGCTTCAACGCGCTCGGCAACGAGTACCCGCAGGTCGGCGGCGACTACGAGGTCGTCCACCACACGCAGCTGCTCAACAAGCTGGTCCGCGAGAAGCGGCTCGTGCCCGTCGCGCCCCCGTCGGAGGACGTGACCTACCACGACCCCTGCTACCTCGGCCGCCACAACCAGGTCTACGAGGCCCCCCGCGAGCTGATCGGCGCATCGGGCGCCACGCTCAAGGAGATGCCGCGGCACCTCGAGCGGTCCATGTGCTGCGGCGCCGGCGGCGCGCGCATGTGGATGGAGGAGCAGCTCGGCAAGCGCATCAACATCGACCGCGTCGACGAGGCCCTGAACACCCTGTCGTCGTCGCCCGAGGCCACCCCGAAGAAGATCGCCACCGGCTGCCCGTTCTGCCGCGTGATGCTCTCCGACGGCGTGACCGCGCAGACCGCCGACAACGAGGCCGCCGCGCCCGAGGTCGTCGACGTCGCGCAGATGCTCCTCGAGTCCGTCCGACGGGGCCTGCCCGAGGGCATCGTCGTCGGCAACCCGAACCGCAAGGTGTCCGACGGTGCCACCGCCCTCGCCGAGGCGCCTGCCGCGGCACCGGCCGCAGCTCCGGCGGCTGCCGCGACCGCAGCCGCTCCGGCCGCGCCCACGGAGAAGAAGGACGCGAAGCCGACGGTGGGCCTCGGCCTCGCCGGCGGCGGCAAGCGCCCCGGTGGACCGAAGAAGCCGGGCGCTCCGAAGCCCGCAGCGGCTCCCGCCGCCGACGCCGCTCCCGCGGCCGAGGCTCCGGCGGCACCCGCCGCACCGGCGAAGCCCGCGGTGGGTCTGGGCCTGGCCGGTGGCGCCAAGCGCCCGGGCGCCAAGAAGCCCGGCGGCGCGGCTCCGGCCGCTCCCGCAGCGCCCGCCGCTGAGGCCGCTCCGGCGGCCGAGGCTCCGGCGGCCCCCTCGGCGCCCGCTAAGCCCGCGGTCGGCCTGGGTATCGCCGGCGGCGCCAAGCGTCCGGGTGCGAAGAAGCCCGGTGCGCCCAAGCCCGCGGCCACCGCACCGACGGCTCCTGCAGCCGAGGCGCCCGCCGCACCGGCCGAGGCTCCGGCCGCCGACACCGCTCCCGCCGAGGACCGCACGCTGACCGCAGCGGGCGAGTCCAAGTCGGCCGGCTTCGGCATCGCCGCGGGCGCCCGCCGCCCCGGCGCCAAGAAGCCCGGTGCGCCCAAGCCCGCAGCGACCGCCGCTCCTGCTGCCGAGGCCCCTGCCGCCCCCGCGGCCGAGGCACCCGCGACCGAGGCTGCCGCGGCTCCGGCCGCACCGGCTGCCGCGGCTCCGGCTGCACCGTCGGCCCCGGCCGAGGACCGCACGCTGACCACGGCGGGCGAGTCCAAGTCGGCCGGCTTCGGCATCGCGGCGGGCGCCAAGCGCCCCGGCGCGAAGAAGCCGGGCGCGCCGAAACCAGCGCCTGTGACGGATTCGGCACCGGCGGCCGCTGAGACGCCGGTCACACCCGCACCCGCGGCCGACGCCCCGGCAGAGGCCCCCGCGGCCGCTCCGGAGGCGGCACCGTCGGCCCCGGAAACCGACGCTGACCAGCCGAAGGCACCGTCGGGCGCGAGCGACCGCACGGTGACCACGGAGGGTGAGTCGAAGGCCAAGGGCTTCGGGATCGCGGCGGGCGCGAAGCGCCCCGGTGGACGGAAGTGATCGAAGCTCCCCGACTGGCTATCGCTTCTGCGGCAGGATGTACGCGTGCCTGAGTACGTGACTTACGAGGAGTTCGGGCGGCGGTTCTTCGAGATCGCCGTGAACGAGGAGCGCGTGGGCTCCGCGTTCGCCGACATCGCCGGCGGCGATTTCACCGTGGGCCCGATCCCGTCGGGCCCCGGTGGGATGGCCAAGGTGTGGGCGCAGGTGGAGATCGACGAGCCGCAGCTCACGCGCCAGGTGGGCGAGCTCATCACCTTCACGGTGAAGATCCCGCTGCGCATCGGCCTGCTGATCGACCTCAAGGTCGACCGGATCCGCTACGACGTGGCCGGCCTCATCACGCTCCCGCTCACGGTGCGCGCCGCGGCGCCGCTGGAGCTGCGCATCGAGGTCGACCCGCCGAAGCCCAAGGACGTGTGGGTCGACGTCGAGTCGCGCACCATCCGCGGTTCCATCGTGCGCGTCGTCGCCAGCGTCGACTCGGAGATCCGGCGGTTCATCGCGCAGTACGTCGCCGAGGAGATCGACAAGCCGGAGATCAAGAAGGCGCGGATCATCAACGTCTCCGAGGAGCTGGGCCGCGCCTTCCACAACCTCGGCGACGACGAGGACCCGCAGACTCCGCCCGCAGCTCCCGCCCCGGCATCCGCTGCCCCGGGACCGACAGCGGCGGCACCCGAGGTCATCGAGCCGACCGAGATCCTGCCCGCGCCGGGCGACCGGCTCTAGGAACCGGCCGATTCCCGGCTCGGGGCGACGTATTTCGATCGTCGGCCCGAATTCTGCGGGTTTCGGGACGCGTCAGCCCGCGTCTCCGTCGACGATGCGCTGGATCGCGGCGCCGTAGGTCGCCACCAGTTCATCGGCCGAGGGCTCGACGAACAGCGGCGCGGCGATCAGGTACCGCATGAAGGCCAGCCCGAACATCGTGCTGGCAACCACGCGCGCCGTCTCGATCGAGATCCCCGAGTGCCTGGTCAGCGTCGGGATCATCACCGACGACAGGAACTCGCCGAAGGTGTTGGACGCGCCCTCGTCGGCGTTCACCGCGGCGCGCAGCAGCGCCCGGAAGGCGTCGGAGGTCTCCTGCCCCTCCCAGACCGTGAGCGCGGCCCGCACGAGCCGCTCCCCCACGCCCTCGCGCGGGCCGTCGAGCGCGGCGGTGAAGATCTCCTCCGGGTCGACGGGCATGCTCATCACGCCCCGGAACAGGCCCTTCTTGTTGCCGTAGTAGTACGAGACCAGCGCCACGTCGACGCCCGCGCGCGCGGCGATGGCGCGGATCGTGGCGCGGTCGTAGCCCACCTCGGCGAAGAGCTCACGCGCCGCCTCGAGGATGTCCGCCTTCGCGGTGCTGACGCCCGCCCGTCTCCCTGTGGCCATGCGCCGATCCTAGCAGGATTTCAACGCCTGTTGACTTCCGTGTCGCCGCAGTCGTACTCTCGGATTCATCACACGTTGAATTACTTGGAGGTGCTCCACCATGAGCAAGTCCCACGCTCAGCTCGCGGCGGTCTTCGCCGGGCTGGCGATCGCCATCCCGCTGATCGTCCTGCTCTTCACCGGCCCCGCCTCGCACGGCAAGCCGCACGACCTGCCGATCGGCGTCGTCGGCCCGGCGAGCGCGGCGCAGCAGGTCGAGCAGCGGCTCGACGCGCAGCAGCCCGGCGGTTTCGCCGTCCACGCCTACGAATCCGAGGCCGCGCTGATGCAGGCCGCGAAGGACCGCGAGGTCTACGGCGGCATCGTGCCCGCGAGCCCTGCCGCCCCGGGGTCGCAGACCAAGGCCGTCGTCGCGAGCGGCGCCTCGCCCGCCGTCGCGCCGATGATCACCCAGATGGCCACGGCCCTGGCCCAGGGCCAGAAGGTGCAGACCGTCGAGGTGGCTCCGCTCTCCGCCGACGATCCGCGCGGCGCCGGCTTCGGTTCGATCGTGATGCCGGTCTTCCTCTCGGGGATGGTGCTGGCGCTGGCCACGGTGATGATCGGCGGCCATCCGAAGATCGTCGCCGCGGCCCTGCCCGTGGGCGCGGCGGTCATCGGCGCCGCCGCCGTGGGCGCGGCCATGTGGATCGGCGTGCTGCCCGGCGGCTTCTGGGGCCAGTGGCTCGCGATGAGCGCGGGCATGCTCGCCATCGGCGCGACGGTGGCAGGGCTGGTCTCCCTGCTCGGCACGAAGGGCATCGGCCCCGCCGCACTGCTGTTCATGCTGGTCGGGATGCCGCTGGCCGGCATCGCCATGCCGCCGGAGTTCCTGCCGCACGTCTGGGCGGTCCTCGGCCAGAGCCTGCCGATCGGCGCGACGGGCACCGCGCTGCGCAGCGCGGCCTTCTTCGCCGACGGTTCCCTCGTCGGCGCCGGGGCCGGCGCGGCCTTCGCGGTGCTGGGCGCCTGGATCGTCGTGGGCTACGCCCTGCTCGTGATCGGCGCCGCGAAGCACCGGGCGCAAGGCGGCGCACCGTCGGACAAGGGCGAGGTGAGCGAAAAGGATTTGCTGCAGCCTGCGACGATATAGCCCATGAGCCGACCGCATGTGCCCCACATCCGCACCGAACTCAAGCCGCTCGAGCAGTCCGCCAAGCTGCAGAACGTGCTGTACGAGATCCGTGGACCCGTGGTGGCACAGGCGGCTCGGCTCGAGGCGCAGGGGCACCGCATCCTCAAGCTGAACATCGGCAACCCGGCGACGTTCGGCTTCGAGGCGCCGGACTCCATCGTCCGCGACATGATCCACGCGCTGCCCACCTCGCAGGGCTACAGCGAGTCCCAGGGCATCGCCTCCGCGCGACGGGCCGTGGTGACCCGCTACGAGGAGGTCCAGGACTTCCCGTACTTCGACATCGGCGACGTCTACCTCGGCAACGGGGTCTCCGAGCTGATCACGATGACGCTGCAGGCGCTGCTGAACAACGGCGACGAGGTGCTCATCCCCGCGCCCGACTACCCCCTGTGGACCGCCATGACGTCGCTCTCCGGCGGAACCCCGGTGCACTACCTGTGCGACGAGGACAACGGCTGGAACCCGTCCGTCGAGGACATCGAGGCGAAGATCACACCGCGCACCAAGGCGATCGTCGTGATCAACCCGAACAACCCGACGGGCGCCGTCTACTCGCGCGAGACGCTGCAGCAGATCGTCGAGGTGGCGCGCAAGCACTCGCTCCTCGTGCTGGCCGACGAGATCTACGACCGCATCCTCTACGACGACGCGAAGCACATCTCCATCGCCGAGCTCGCGCCGGATCTGCTCGTCTGCACGTTCAACGGCCTGTCCAAGGCGTACCGCGTGTGCGGCTACCGCGCGGGCTGGATGGTGCTCACCGGGCCGAAGGACCACGCCTCCGGCTTCATCGAGGGCCTGACGCTGCTGGCGTCGACGCGCCTGTGCCCCAACGTCCCCGCGCAGCACGCGATCCAGGTGGCGCTCGGCGGCTACCAGTCGATCAACGACCTGATCCTGCCCGGCGGGCGGCTGCTGGAGCAGCGCGACGTGGCCTACGAGAAGCTCAACGCCATCGACGGGGTGAGCTGCGTCAAGCCCCAGGGCGCGCTGTACGCCTTCCCCAAGCTGGACCCGAACGTGCACGAGATCCGCGACGACGAGCAGATGGTGCTCGACCTGCTCAACCAGGAGAAGATCCTCCTGGTGCAGGGCACCGGCTTCAACTGGGCCACGCCCGACCACCTCCGCGTCGTCACCCTGCCCTGGGCGCGCGACCTCGCCGAGGCCCTCGATCGTTTCGGCAACTTCCTGAGTTCCTACAAGCAGAAGTAGGGTGTCGGCGTGACAGCCGACCACGACCACGACCTGCACGACGACCCCGCAGCGCACGTGCACAGCCACTCGCTGACCAACATCTCCCTCGGGAGATGGGCGTCCCGGGTCGTGGTCGGCCTCCTCGCCGTGATCGGCGTCCTCGTCGTGGCCGGCGTGATCCTGCTCTGGCCGTCCCAGATCCGCGTCAGCGTGCCCTCGGGCCCGCAGTCGCCGACGCTGGCCAAGGGCGAGGTCTCCGAGCAGCTCGTCGGCGACTGCGACTTCTCCCCGTCGGGGAACGGGCAGCTCAGCGACGCGGAGCGCCATCCGGTCCTCAACCCCGACGGTGGCTGCCTCAACAGCTCCGTCAAGATCACCAGCGGCCCCGACGCCGGCAAGTGGACGATGTTCTCCATCGGCACGCAGCGGATGAACGTCTCCGCGGTGCCCGGGAAGGCCTCGCCGGACGCGGCACCGTCGGGCATCGACCTGTCTCGTCCGGCGACGCCCGGCACCGGCCAGCCCGACCTCGCGCCCGGCACCAAGATCATGATGAGCTGGAACGGCGGCGGCGTGGCCGGCTCGCCGTCGAATTACGCCTTCTACGACTACGCGCGCGGCGTCTCGCTGTGGGTGTGGGGCCTGGTCTTCGCGGCCGTGGTGATCGCGGTGGCCCAGTGGCGCGGCCTGCGGGCGCTGCTGGGGCTGGCGCTCTCGGGCGTGGTGATCGTCTTCTTCGCGCTGCCGTCGATCCTCGACGGGCACTCGGCCGTCTGGGTGGCGCTGGTCGCGTCGGCGGTGATCCTCTACCTGGTGCTGTACCTGGCGCACGGCGTCTCGCTACGGACGTCGGCGGCGTTGTTGGGCACGCTCTGTTCGCTCGCGGTGTGCGGCGTGCTGGCCTGGCTCGCGACGGCCACCACCCAGGTCACAGGATTGAGCAGCGAGGACACCACGAACCTGCAGGCCTACGCCTCGACCGTCTCGACGTCCGGCGTGCTGCTCGCGGGCTTCGTCATCGGCGCGCTGGGCGTGCTCAACGACGTGACGATCACGCAGTCGTCGGCGACCTTCGAGCTGGCGAAGCTCTCGCCGAAGTCGTCGCGGCGCCGCACCTTCCTCTCCGCGATGCGCGTGGGCCGCGACCACATCGCGTCGACGGTCTACACGCTCGTCTTCGCGTACGTCGGCACGGCGCTGCCGCTGCTGCTGCTGTTCTCCATCGCGGGCCGGCCGCTGGGCCAGGTGCTCACGTCGGATTCCGTGGCGATCGAGCTGGTCCGCGCCTTCGTCGGCGGCATCGGCCTGGCCCTGTCCGTGCCGCTGACCACCGCCATCGCGACGCTGCTCGCGAAGCCGAAGCGGGTCGCCGTGAGCGCCGAGGCCGCGAAGCGCTACACGCAGAGCCATCCCGACGCCGACCCGTCGGAGATCCGGGTCCGCGAGCGCCGCGCCGCGGCCGCGAGAGCGGCGAGCGCGGCGGCAGCCACGACCACCGCGGCGGCCGCCTCGACGCCGGCCGAGGAGCGGGTCGAGCAGGAGACGCCGGCGCCCGCCGCGCCGCCGACGGGGCAGCTGCCGGTGGCGCCGCCGACCGGACAGTTCCCCGTCGCGCCCCGCCCCGCGACCCAGCGCTCCGAGGGCCACACCGGCCCCCGCGCCGCGGCCCCGCGCCCCGAGCGTCCGACGGCGGCACCGCGTCCCGAGGCTCCGCGTCCCGAAACACCGCGCCCTGCACCGTCGCAGCAGGTCACGCCCCCGTCGCCGCCGGAGCCGCGGCCGGGTCGGCGGCGCCTGCCGGACGAGCCGATCCCCGCGCCCCCGCGTCCGCAGCCGCGCCCGCCGGTGCTGCCGGATCCGCCCGCGCAGGACCCCCCGTCGCGCCGGGGCCGGCACTCCGCCGACTGAGACGAGCAAGTCCGGTCATTCGTCCTCACGATCGTGAGAACGGATGACCGGACATTCGGCGGCGAGCCCGCCGGGCGATCAGCTTTGGAAGTTGAGGTACGCCTTCGAGGGCGTCGGGCCGCGCTGGCCCTGGTACTTCGAGCCCACGGCGGAGCTGCCGTAGGGGTTCTCGGCCGGGCTGGTGAGCCGGAACAGGCACAGCTGGCCGATCTTCATGCCCGGCCACAGCGTGATCGGCAGGTTCGCGACGTTCGACAGCTCCAGCGTGATGTGGCCGGAGAAGCCGGGGTCGATGAAGCCCGCGGTCGAGTGCGTGAGCAGGCCGAGGCGGCCCAGCGAGGACTTGCCCTCGAGGCGTCCGGCCAGGTCGTCGGGGAGGCTGCAGACCTCCAGCGTGGAGCCGAGGACGAACTCGCCGGGGTGCAGCACGAAGGGCTCGTCCGGGTCCGGTTCGACCAGGGTGGTCAGCTCGTCCTGCCGCTGCTTGGGGTCGATGTGGGTGTAGCGGGTGTTGTTGAACACCCGGAACAGGCCGTCGAGCCGCACGTCCACGCTGGACGGCTGCACCATCTGCGGGTCGAAGGGATCGATCCCCAGGCGGCCGGATTCCACATGGGCGCGGATGTCGCGATCGGAGAGCAGCACGGGTTCAGCGTAGGGCAGGCCGCGCGGGCCGCGAGCGTTGCCACGGGTAACGATCCCCGGTCGCGGACCGACCACAGAGCATGAAGCCCGCACGGATCGTGCTCCCCGCCCTCCTGGCCGTCGTCCTGACCGCGTGCGGATCCGGGTCCGACGGTCCGCCGACAGGCACCGTTCCGCCGCCGGTCACGGCGCCCGAGACCGGCGTATCCGTGCCGGTCACGGCCTCGGACACCGTCTCTCCCACGGCCACGGCCCCGCCGGCGGGGATCGTCGCCGATGCGCCCGAGCTCTACCGGCCCGCCAACGGCCAGGGCGTGTACTTCTTCACCCCGAGCCGCAACATCGCCTGCGGCCTCGACGCCTCGACGGTGGGCTGCCAGGTCTTCAAAACCAGCGTCATCCCGCCCGGCGCCGACTGCGACCACGGCACGATGCCCCGCGACCAACTGTCGAAGGGCTACGTGTCGGACAAGGGCGGCGCGTTCACCCCGTCGTGCTTCAACCAGGGCCTGTTCTTCATGGTCGTTCCCGAGCAGAAGACCCTGCAGTACGGGCACAGCGTCACCGCAGGCGGCATGACCTGCGTGTCCGAGGCCCGGGGCGTGACCTGCCGGCGGGGCGAGCGCGGATTCTTCGTCTCGGCGCAGAGTTTCGACCGGTGGTGACGGCCCGTCGCGGCCGACGGTGCCCGTGCTAATGTTGCCGGTACGCGCGACCCGTTCTTCGACGGTGCCGCGTCTGCCGATGTAGTTCAATGGTAGAACTCCTGCTTCCCAAGCAGGTAGCGCGGGTTCGATTCCCGTCATCGGCTCCACGAACCCGCGGTATGTATGATCGCGAATCATGGATAACGCGATGCTGCGACTCAATGCTGCGGTACTGGTGGGGATGGTCGTACTAGGCCTCGGCGTCGCAGCCTGGAACACCGCACACGAGCTGACGTTCGTCTTCCTCGTTCTCGCCGGCTCTGTACTGCTCGGCTGCGAGCGCATCGCCGTCGCGATCAGGGCGCGCGACCGTGACTGAGTCCGCGGAGAAGCCCGCGTTCCGTGACTTATTGAGGGCGTTCCTTCGGCGTCCTGGCGTTCTACCGGCATTGATCGTGCTCGTGGGTCTGCTGATGCACGGCCTCATGGTCTGGCAGCCGTGGGCATCGCCTCAGGGCGACAAGGTCGTCACTTGGAAAGATCCGTACGGGAAGAACGACGACACGGTGACGTGTGTTTCGTACAAGGGCGCGGTCACCTGCAATTGGCGGTGACCCGGCGTGGCCGCGCGTCACGCACGTCGAGCGCGACCTCCGACGATGCACATCGACGGCGGCTCCGATGACGGCGCGGATTTGAACCCCGGATCGTCAGTCCTCGTACGGATTCCACTGTGCGCCAGTGCCACCGGTTCGCACGTGATCTCCTACGCCGTCACGCCGGTCTCACACCGCGCCACCTGATCGGCGTAGAGCTGCGCATTGGTGACGATGAGGAAGGGCAGGACGACGATCTGCCCGACCACCCACCCGACGGTCGCGAACAGCAGGCTGGCGAGACTCTGGGAGGCGAGGTCGTCCCCCGGGCCCTGGACCCCGGAGGCGAGCGAGAACGGCAGGCTCACGACGGTCGAGACCACACCCAGCAGCAGGTAGGTGCACAGCACCCGGCCGAGCAGCCGCCAGTACCCGCGACGCTGGAGGGCGAAGGCGCCCCACAGCGCGTCGACGGGCCGCAGCTTCTCGATCACCAGCATCGGACCCGCGATCACCAGCGTCGGCAGGACGGCGAGCACGGCGACTGCGGCGAGCGCGAACAGCACCATCGTGGTCAGGTGCGCGGATTCCGGACCGGCCCGGACGGCGAGCGCGATCGCGGCCGCAGCAGCGACGACGATCGGCACAAGGACCACCACCACATCGAGGACACCCAGCCCCACGGCGGCCATGAGGCGCGGCCGGGCCTGCCGCCAAGCGAGGCGGAGCGGGGTCCGCTCGCCCGCGAGGTGCCGGACCGCAACGATGGAGCTGATCGCCGTCACGGCGACGCTGACCACCATCCACACGATCATCACGAGGAACGTGCCCGCAGGGTAGAGGCCGAGCGCCACCGCCACCTGGAGGCTGTCGCGGTCGGCCGTGGGCATCCAGCGCGGGTCCCCGATGAGCGGCAGGCGGGCGAGTACGCCGAGCGCCGCGATCGTGCTGATGAGCACGACCGAGAGCCCCAGCGTCGCGCCGGGGTTCGCGCGGAGCACCGCGAGGGAGGAGCGGTAGATGCTGCCCAAGCCGCGCGGCTGGGCGGCGTTCAGTCCTTGTCCTCGGGTGATTCCGAGTGGTTGCGGGCGTCCATCTCCTTGGCCCGGCGCCGCTGCTGCTCGGCGCGCTCGCGGCACTGCCGCAGGAACTCGTCGTCGTCGTCCGCGTACTGCGCGATGTGCCGGCCCGGACGCTCGTACTCCGGGAAACCCGTGGCGCGCGACGGTGCGCCCCCACCCGCGGGGGCGCCGACCGGCCGGCCCAGCAGGAACCAGATGAGCGAGCCGGCGAGCGGGATCAGGATGACGACGATCAGCCAGCCGCCCTTGGGCAGATGACGCACGCGGTACTCGTCCGAGACGATCACGTCGATGAGCGCGGCGACCCACATCAGCATCACGATCGCACCGAAGTACGGCATCTTGAACCCCCACCCTTAGGAAAACGGATAGCCGATGCTACCGCGAACCCCACAGCCGAATCGACCTATTGTGGCAGCGTGAGTGATCTCAGCTGGCAGGCGACCCGCGTCCTCCGAATCGGCAAGCGTTCCGGCGCCGTTCGGGGGCATCTCGAACTGACCGATACACACCTGAGGTTCCGCCCCGCGGGGGTGGCGTCGAAGCTGCAGGGCACGCCCTTCTCCGTCCAGCTCAAGCACGTCGCGGCGGTCGGCATCGTCGAGGAGACGGTCGGCCTGCTCAAGCGCACCCGGCAGCGGCTGTGCGTGACGCTCGGCGACGGCTCCGAGCAGTTCTTCGAGGTCGGGCGACCCGACGAGGTCGCCGAGGCCATCCGCGTCCGGCTCGGAGGCCGCGCGTGATCGGCGTGATCGGCGGCACGGGCCTGTACCGCTTCCTGCCCGCCGGGAGCGAACAGCGCACCGTCGACACCCCGTACGGGCGGCCGAGCGCGCCGATCACCGTCGGCGAGGTCGCCGGTCGCCAGGTGGCCTTCCTGCCCCGGCACGGCCGGGGCCACGAGTTCTCGCCGCACACCGTGCCCTACCGGGCGAACCTGTGGGCGCTGCGCAGCCTCGGGGTGCGCAAGGTGCTCGCGCCGTGCGCAGTCGGGAGCCTCGACGGTGCCGCCGGCCCCGGCACCATCGCGATCCCCGAGCAGCTCGTGGACCGGACGTTCTCCCGCCCGTCCACGTACTTCGACGGTGGCGGGGTGCACGTGAGCTTCGCCGATCCGTACTGCCCCGTGCTGCGCGCCGCGGCCGCGGCGCACGCGGACCGCGCCGATTCGACGATGGTCGTCATCGAGGGCCCGCGGTTCTCCACCCGCGCCGAGAGCCGCTGGTACGCGGCGCAGGGCTGGGACCTGGTGAACATGACGGGCCTTCCCGAGGCGGCGTTGGCCCGCGAGCTGAAGCTCTGTTATGCCTCGATCGCGCTGGTCACCGACCTGGATGCCGGCATCGAGGCCGGCGAGGGTGTGCGCACCGAGGACGTGCTCGCGCAGTTCCGCGCGAATCTGCCGCGGCTGACCGACGTGCTGACGAAGACGATCGCCGCGACCGATCCCGCCGCACCCTGCGACTGCGCCGCGGGCGATCACGACCTGCCGCCCGGCCTGGACCCGATCCGGGTCTGAGGCTCAGCCGTCCGCAAGGATCTTCGCGCGGGCGGCGGCGCGTTCGTCGGCGTCGATGACGCCGCGTTCCGCGAGGTCGTCGATCTCCGCGAGCCGCTCCTCGATCGATCGCTCACCGCCCAGCGCGCGGCTCTGCAGCGCCTGCACCTGCAGGTCGGTCTCCAGCGTGAAGTAGTCCTCGCCCCGGCTGGCCGCGGCGTTGTAGTTGCTCAGCCAGATGACCCCACGCACGACGAGGCTGATCACGGCGATGATCGCGATCGCCCCGAAGAAATAGGGGAACGCCGCGTCGAGGAAGGCGAAGAATCCGTCCTGCTGCGATTGCTGACCACCCGGGTTCATACGCCGACAGTAGCGGAAAATGCAGAATCCGCACGACCCGATTCGGCTGTGCGGATTCTGCAGTGCTGGTGGCTACGCCGAGCCGAGGTACCGCTCGGTGTCGCGCTGCAGCCACTTCACGACGAGCCCCACCGGGAGCCCGCTGAGGCCGATCACGCGGTCGCCGCCGACCGGCTCGATGAGCAGCGTCCAGGTGAACGTCGAGCCGCCGTCGGGGTGCGCCTCCACGCGGTACTTCTCCGCGAGCCGCGCCAGGCCGGGGGCGGTGGCGGACTGCACGTAGAAGGCCTTCTCGCACAGCGTCTCCGACTCCTCCCAGGAGTAGAAGAGCTCGTCGGCGCTGATGCCCGGGCCGAGGTGCACGCGGCGGGTGGAGCCGGCGGCGAAGGGCCGCGGGCTGGTCCACTCGATCTTGCGGATCCCCTTGCACCAGTGCAGGGGACGGTCCGAGGTCAGTTCACCCCACACCCACGAGACGGGGCGCGCGGAGCGCACCGAGAACTCGTACACGCCGGGACGCCCGGCCTGCAGTTCGGCGGGGAGGACGGGCTTGAGAGCGGGCATGTCGGGCTCCTGGCTTCTTCGGGGGTCAGACGGTGTGCGCGTCCGCGACGTTCAGCGCCTCGTCGATGATGGCGAGGCCCTCGCGGGCCTCCTCGGCGGAGACGTTGCACGGCGGCACGACGTGGATGCGGTTGTAGTTGGCGAAGGGCAGCATGCCGCCCTTCTTCAGCGCGGCGACGGTCTCGTTCATCGCGGGGCTGCTGCCGCCGTAGGGCGCCAGCGGCTCGCGGGTCTCCTTGTCGCGGACCAGCTCGATCGCGAAGAAGACGCCCTCGCCGCGGACGTCGCCGACCGACGGGTGCTTCGCCTTGAAGCCCTCGAGGGTGGGCCGGATGATCTCGTCGCCGATCGTCGCGGCGTTCTCGACCATGCCCTCCTCGGCCATGGCGTTGATCGTCGCGACCGCGGAGGCGGTGGCCAGCGGGTGGCCCGAGTAGGTGAGGCCGCCGGGGTAGGGCTTGTCGGCGAAGGTCGCGGCGATCTCGGCGCCGATGGCGACGCCGCCGAGCGGCACGTAGCCGCTGTTCACACCCTTGGCGAAGGTCAGCAGGTCGGGGACGACGGGGCCGGCGGCGGTGGCGGCGTGCTCGATGGCGAACCACTTGCCGGTGCGGCCGAAGCCGGCCATGACCTCGTCGGCGATCATGACGATCCCGTACTTGGTGCACAGCTCGCGGACGCCGGCGAGGTAGCCGGGCGGCGGCACCATGATGCCGGGGGTGCCGGGGATGGACTCGAGGATGATCGCGGCGATGGTGTTCGGGCCCTCGAGCACGATGGTGCGCTCCAGGTGCTCGAGCGCGCGCTGCGACTCCTGCTCCTCGGTCTCCGCGTAGAAGGATGACCGGTAGAGGAAGGGGCCGTCGAAGTGGGCGACGGACTCGCCGCCGAAGTCGCTGGCGAACCGGCGGGTGTCGCCGGTGACGTTGATCGCGAGCTCGGTGCCGCCGTGGTAGCTGCGGTAGCGGCTGAGCACCTTGCGGCGGCCGGTGTGCACGCGGGCCATGCGAATGGCGTGCTCCACGGCGTCGGCGCCGCCGTTGGTGAAGAAGACCTTGTCCAGGTCGCCCGGGGTGCGCTCGGCGATGAGCCGCGCGGCCTCGCTGCGGGATTCGTTGACGTGCTGGGGCGCGATGGTGCAGATCTTCGCGGCCTGCTCCGCGATGGCCGCGACGACCTTCGGGTGCTGGTGGCCGATGTTGGTGTTGACCATCTGCGAGCTGAAGTCGAGGAGCTTGCGCCCCTCGCCGTCCCAGACGTAGGAGCCCTCGGAGGCGAGGATCGTCATGGGGGTGATCTGCGCCTGCGCCGACCACGAGTGGAAGACATGGGCGCGGTCGAGCTCGTAGGCGCGGGCTCCTGCGGCGACGGCGTCGTCGAGGGTCCGGCCGTCGGGCAGCGTGTTCGTCATAGCTGTTCTCCAAGAAATGTCTGCGGCAATGCCGGCTGGCGATATCCGCGGGTATGCGCTGCTCACCTGGTCACGTCACGGTGACTGCAACGATACTCGCCGGATCCGCGGCTCTCTCGGGCCGGTGATCGGCCCCGGCGACGCCGGGGTCAGGCGAGCGCGTCGGCGATGTCGCGGGCCGTGGACCTGGCGAGTTCCACGTACATCGGCACGCGCTCGGGGGTCATCAGCTCCACCGGGCCGCGCAGGCCGAGGGCGAACCGGCAGGTGCCGTCCGCGCGCAGGACGGGGAGGCCGATGGTGCGGAATCCCGCGTCCAGCTCCTCGTCGTTGAAGGCGTAGCCGCGGTCCCGGGTCCGCTCCAATTCGGCGGCCAGCTCGTCCGGCCCGGTCACGGAACGGTCGGTGCCGCCCTCGTAGGGCAGGAGCTCCAAGAGGTCGTCGGCGGCGTCGCCCCAGACGAGCAGCGCCTTGCCCAGCGCGCTCGCGTGCACGGGGAGCCGGATCCCTTGCAGCCGATCGCCGTCCGCCTCGCGCCAGCGGCTCGTCGCCACCAGCACCGCGTCCCCGGCCTGCCGGATCGCGATGGACGCGTTCGCGCCCACCGTAGTGGCGAGCAGTTCGAGGTGCGGCTCCGCGCGGTAGGCCCCGTACTGCCGGTGCGCGAGCTGGCCGAACTCGGTGAGCGCGCCACCCACGCGGTACCGGTTGCCGTCCTTGTCGAGGAAGCCGGCGGCGACGAGGCTCCCCATCAGGCGGTGCGTGGTGCTCACGGCGAGACCGCACCGTCGCGCGACCTCCGAGACGCCCAGCGCGTCGCCGTCGCGGAAGCAGGCGAGGATCTCGAACGCCCGCGCGACGGTTTGCACCCCTGAATTCTCCACGCCGCCACCCTAGCGACGACCCGCTGAATTTTCCATAGAGCGGGAAACTTCTTGCTCGTCCGCCGGAAATCGGTGTCAAACATTCCGATCACCGGAAGGCAATGTCTACGCCTGCCGCCTCGCGCCGCCTAGATTCACCAGTCATCCGTTCCCCTTCGTGAGGAGTTCGACCATGACCGCCAACCGGTTCCGCGCCGGCGCCATCGCCCTCGGCATCACCGCCCTCGTGGCCGTCGGAACGACCGCGTGCGGCGGCTCGTCCCAGGAGCCCGCCGCCGGCGACTTCGTGCTCAAGGTGACCGCGCCGCAGAACGCCGGTGCGCTCGCCGTCGGCAAGCGCGACCACGTCTTCGACGACGCCCTCAAGCCGCTCGGCGCCCGCATCGAGTGGGTGGAGGCCCCGCCCGCGTTCAGCGCGAACCTCAAGCTGTTCAACGCCGGCCAGCTCGACGTCTCGGAGGGCGCGTACAGCCCCGTCGTCGGGGCGCTGTCGAAGAACGTGCCGGTCCGGATCGTCGCCGTGGCGCACAACGAGGACCGCAGCCGCAGCGGCATCATCGTCCGGCCCGACTCCGGCATCCGCTCCGTCGCCGATCTCCCCGGCAAGCGCGTCGCCGTCAACGCCGCCGCCAAGGGCGACTACATCACGCTGAAGGCGCTGCAGCAGGCCAAGATCCCCGTCGACCGCGTCGAGCGGGTCGCCCTGCAGCCCTCCGACGCGACGGCCGCCTTCTCGACCGGCAGGGTCGACGCGTGGGCGTCGTTCAACGACCCGTACGAGGAGGCCCGGGCCCGCGGCGGCGTCGAGATCGCCACCGAGGAGTCCATCGACTCGCGCGACCACACGATCCTCGCCTTCCGCACCGCGGTGCTGGACGCCCGGCCCGACGTGGCCGCCGCCTTCCTCACCGCGCTCCAGGGCCTCAAGGAGCGGCAGCGCACGGATCCGGCCGCCTTCCAGAACGTCTTCGACCAGGCCGGGCCCCGCGCCGTGACCGGCGACCGGCTCGCCCGCGCCATCGCCTCCGACAGGGTCGTCGGCGTGCCGCGCTACCCGACGGCCGAGGACGAGGCCGACCTGCAGTCGGTGATCGACCTGTTCGCCGACAACGCCGTCATCAGCCGCCGCGTCCCCGCCTCCGAGGTGCTGTACCCGCTGCGGAGCAAGGCGGCCGAATACAGCGCGGCCGCCGGCAAGGGGCGCTGACATGGCGGTCCTCGACCTCCGACGCCAGGCGTCGACGGTGCCCGACGCCCTGATCGTGCCCGACGTCCGCAGCAGCCGGCCGCGCTCGCGTGCGCAGTCGATCGCGCTGCGCCTGCTCGTCCCGGCGCTGCTCGTGCTCGCCTGGTGGGCCGGCTCCGCTTCGGGGCTGCTCCGGCCCGAGATCCTCGCCTCCCCCGGTCAGGTCGGCTCCGCGTTCCTCGAGCTGGCGCGGACCGGGCAGCTGCTGGACTTCAGCATCGCCTCCTTCCGGCGTGCCGGGGCGGGCGTCCTGCTCGGCGTCGGCGTGGGCCTGACGCTGGGCGTGATCTCCGGGCTGTCGGCCCTCGGCGAGGAGCTCGTGGATTCGACGATGCAGATCGTGCGCGCGGTGCCCTTCCTCGCCCTGGTGCCACTGTTCATCGCCTGGTTCGGCATCGACGACGTCTTCAAGGTCCTGCTCATCGCGGTCGCCACCGTCGCGCCGATGTACGCCTACACCTACCTCGGCGTCCGCAACATCGACCGCAAGACCGTCGAGGCGGCCCGCGAGTTCGGGCTCACCGGGCCGCGATTGGTGGCCGAGGTGGTGCTGCCCGCGGCGCTGCCCGCGATCCTCATGGCCCTGCGGATCTGCCTCGCGATCAGCATCACCGGCCTCATCGCGGCCGAGCAGGTGGGCACCAAGGAGGGCATCGGCTACCTGGTGACGCTGGCGCAGGAGTACAACCGCACCGACTACATGGTGCTGTGCGTCGTGCTCTACGGCGCCCTCGGCCTGATCTTCGACGCGATCGTCCGCGTCGCGGAGCGGTACGGGATGCCGTGGCGGCGACAGGTGGCGTTCCGATGAGCGCGCCTGCCTCCGAATCCGCGCTGCCCCCGCTCGCCGAGCGCGGCCCGTCGCCCGCCACCGCCGCCGATCGCCGCGCCGGCGAGCCCGTGGCCGTCCGGCTGACCGGGGTGCGGAAGAGCTTCGACGACAAGACCGTCCTCGACGACATCGACCTCACCGTGCACCGCGGCGAGTTCGTGGTGCTGCTCGGCCCCAGCGGCACCGGCAAGACCACGCTGCTGCGCCTGTTGAGCGGGCAGCTGGCGCCGGACGAGGGCACCGTCGAGGTCCCTCCCGCCCGCACGTCCGTCTACCAGGAGCCGCGGCTCATCCCGAACAAGCGGGTGCTGCGCAACGTCACCGTCGGCCAGCCCCGCGGCCGCGACACCGACGAGCGTGCGCTCGCCGCGCTCCGCGAGGTCAACCTCGGCGAGGAGGCCCGGCAGTGGCCCGCCACCCTGTCCGGCGGCGAGGCCCAGCGGGTCGCGCTGGCCCGGGCCCTGGTGCGCGAGCCCCGGCTGCTGCTTCTCGACGAGCCCTTCGCCGCACTGGACGCACTCACCCGGCTCCAGATGCAGGACCTGGTGGGCGATCTCGTCGCGCGGCACCGTCCCGCGGTCCTCATGGTCACCCACGACGTCGACGAGGCCGTCCGCCTCGCCGACCGGGTGATCGTGCTCCACGGCGGCGCCTTCGTGCTGGACGAGGACATCGACCTCGTCCGTCCCCGCGACCGCGCCGACCCCGCGGCGCTCGACTACCGAACCCGCCTGCTCTCCCACCTCGGGGTGGGGCGCGGGCACACACCGTCCCCTCGAGGAGAGGCCAGGCCATGACCAGCACGCTCACCGACACCCTCTGGTACACCCGCTGCCCCGTGCCCACCGCGAGCGGCGTCGCGCACGCCCGCGGCTGGCTCGCGGACGCCGCCGTCGACGCCGGGCTCACGCTGAGGGTGCTGCAGGACAGTGCCCCCGACGTCGCGGCGCGGCACTTCGACCACGACCTCCCCGGCCTGATCCGCGAGGGTGGCAACGTCCCCGCGCTCGCGGCCCGGGCGGAGGGCTCGCCGACCCGCCTCCTCGGACTCACCTGGATCGACGAGGCGCAGGCGATCGTCGTCCGGCCGGACTCCCCCATCGCCGACGCGGCGGACCTGCGGGGCGCCCGGCTCGCGCTGCCGACCTGGGCGGCGGACCGCGCCCGCAGCTTCCCGCGCGCGATGGCCCTGCACGGCTTCCGGAACGCACTCCGGCTCGCCGGCCTCGACGTCGCCGACGCCCGCCTCGTCGAGGTCCCCGCGGAGGGCGACCCGCAGGTCGTCGGCGCGGCCCGCTCCACCACGTGGGGCGTCGACCGGCTGATCGCCGGCGACGTGGACGCGGTGTACGTCAAGGGCGCCCGCGCCCGCGACGTGGTGCGCGAGCACGGGCTGCGCACCGTCGTCGACCTGGACGCGACCGCCGACCGCGCGGCGCGGGTGAACAACGGCACGCCCCGCCCGATCACCGTGCACCAGGCGCTGCTCGATGAGCGGCCCGACCTGGTCACGGACTTCCTCGTGCGCAGCCTCCGCGCCGCGGACTGGGCTGCGGAGCACCCCGGTGAGGCCCGCGCGGTGCTGCAGCGCGAGACCGGCTCCGCGTCCGAGGGCGCCGCCGCCGCGTACCCCGACCACGTGATCGCCGGCCTGCACCCCTCGCTCGACGAGGACCGGCTCGAGCTGCTCGGCCGCCAGCAGCAGTTCCTGCTGGCGCACGGTTTCCTCGCGGCCGACTTCGACCTGGAGTCCTGGGTCGCGCCGGAGCCACTGCTGCGCGCCCGGGCGATCATCGCGGAGCGCGCCGGGGTCACCCGATGACGGGCGTGGACTGGCGGCTCTCCGTCCGCGGCGACGCCCGCCGCGCGGGAACGCCGCCCACCCGCACCGCCTTCCGCGACCTGCTCGACGCCGTCGACGCCGCCGAGCTGGCGGGGGTCGACGGGGTCCTGGTGCCCCGCGACCCCGCCGGGGACGAGTCCTGGGTGGTCGCCGGCGCCGCCCTGCGCGCGACCCGGCACCTGCGGGTGACGGCGGAGTTCGACCCCACCTTCGGCAGCCCGGTGTACGCCGCCAAGGTCTCCGCGACCCTGCAGCGGCTCTCCCGCGGCCGGTTCGGCTGGCGGCTGCAGGCCGAGCCCGACGCGGACGAGGCTCGCACCCGCGGCGACGTGCTCGCGAGCGCGGAGCGGTACCGCCGCGCCGCCGAGTTCCTCGAGGTCGCACGCGGCGTGTGGAACAGCGACCCGGTGGGCGGGAACGGCTTCGAGGGCACGGGATTCGAGTACGACGGCGACCACTTCCACGTGGCGGGCGGCGGCTTCCGCGGCATCCTTTCGGGGTTGCCCTTCCCCCGCGTGGAGATCGCCGGGGACGACGGTGCCGCCCTCGCCCTGTCCGCCCGCCTCGGTGACGTGCACGTCTTCACCGAGCGACGGGACGCGCCGCTCGAGGACCGGCTCATCGCCCTGCGCTCCGCCGCCGCGGCGACGGGACGCACGGTGGGCGTCGCGCTGGAGGTGCCCGTCATCGCCCGCGAGACCGACGACGAGGCCTGGCACCGCGCCGACCGGCTGACCCGCCAGGCCGGCGCGGAGCCCGACGCGGCGGACCGCCTCGACGCCGTGCGCTGGGCGGGCTTCCGGGCCGCCGGTTTCGGCGACGAGATCGGTCTTGTCGGCTCGTATTCGACGGTGGCGCACCGCCTGCGGGAGTACGCCGAGGCGGGCGTCGACACGGTGATCCTCACCGGCCGCCCGCACATCGAGGAGATCCACCGCGTCGGCGAGCACCTGCTGCACCTGACCGACCCGTCGGCGCGCCTGCTCCGCGCGCCCCGTCCCGAGGAGGCGAACGCGTGACCGTCGACTTCTACTGGCGCATCGGCATGGAGGGCGACCACGCCTCCCTGCGCGAGCCGCGCCGCTACAACCGGGGCGAGGCGCAGGGCATCGGCCCCGGCAACATCGCCCCGGCGATCCGCGGCGGCGAGCCCGACGGCTACGCCTACATCGACCACGCCGCGGCGGTGGTGCGCGCCTCCGAGCGGGCGGGCTTCGTCGGCGGCCTGCTGCCGAGCTTCCCCGTCACCGAGGATCCGTGGGCCTTCGCGTCGGCCCTGGCCGCCGAATCGGAGACCTACCGCTTCATGGTCGCCTTCCAGCCGGGCTTCCTGCATCCCGTGCAGGCGGCGCGGATGTCGGCGACCCTGCAGCGCGCCACCGGCGGCCGGCTCGTCTACAACATCATCAGCGGGGGCGGCGGCCGCCCGCAGCTGTGGTGGGGCGACAAGGTGGACCACGACGACCGGTACGCCCGCACCAGCGAGTTCCTCGACGTGCTGCGCGGAGTCTGGCGGGGCGAGCCCCTCCACCACGACGGCCGGTTCTACCGCACCGACGGTGCCGCGCTGCCGCCGCTGCTCGCGGAGCAGTCCTTCCCCGAGGTGTACTTCTCCGGCTCCTCCGGCGCGGCCGTCGAGGCCGCGGGGCGGCACGCCGACTACTACCTCTCCTGGCTGGAGCCCTACGCCGACCTCCGCGCCAAGTTCGACGGGGTGCGCGCGCACTCGGAGAAGCTCGGCCGCACACCGAAGTTCGCGGTCCGGATCGATGTCGTCGCCCGGCACACGGAGGAGGCCGCCTGGGCCGAGATCGAGAAGGGCTGGGCGTTCGTCGACCGCGGCGCCGCCGAACGCGCCGCGCAGGGCGACTCCGTGGGCGCCGCCCGGATCGCCGGCTGGGTGCCCACCACCATCACCGGCTACCGCGACCTCGAGGTGCAGCCCAACGTGTGGTGCGGCTTCAGCCTGATCCGCGGCGGCCCGGCCTTCGGCCTCGTCGGCAGCTACGAGCAGGTCGCCGAGCGGCTCGACGAGCTCCGCGAGCTCGGCGTCGACGCCTTCATCCTGGCCGGCAATCCGCACCTCGAGGAGGCCTACCGGGTCGGCGAAGAGGTCCTCCCCCTGCTCCGGAGCAGCATTCCCACCGATCTGCGCGCGCCCGCCCTGCGCGCCGGATGACCACCACCGAAAGGACCGTCATGACCACCGTGCTCCCCCTCGACGACACGGCGCTCGCCTTCGTCGACGCCACCGCCCGCGACGCGCAGAAGGCCTTCCGCGTCTTCCGCGAGACCGGCACCGTCTCCGCCAACGGCACCGTCAACTTCGTCGAGCGCATCCCCGGCACCGAGGCCGCGGTCGCTCTCAACGAGCCCGGCCCGTGGGCCGACGCCCCGATCGCCCGCCCCGTCGTCGCCACGTTCGACGGCGAGGTCCTGCAGGGCGAGGGCGGCGCGGGCTTCGTCACCGCCTACGCGGACCTGTTCCGCGCGCACCCCGAGATCACCTCGGTCGTGCACGTGCACACCCCGTGGCTCGGCGGGTTCGCGCAGACGCACCGTCCGCTCCCGATCCGCTACGCCGCGTCCCAGCGGCTCACCCTCTCGCGCTCGATCCCGCCGCACATCGACCGCACGATCGGCGCCGGCGAGTTCATCCTCGGCGAGCTGGAGCGGGCCCCCCACCTGGCGGCGATCTTCGAGGCCAACGGCGGCGTCAACGTGATCGGCCGCGATGGCCTCCTGGCGCTCGCGAAGTTCGTGGTGCTGCTGGAGGAGGGCGCCCAGTACCAGGCCATCGGCGAGGCGGTCGGCGGTACGCAGGAGTTCGATCCCAGCAACCTCGTCGCGCAGTGGGGCCGCAGCGGCCTCCTCGACCGCGCCCGCGCGCACGGCCTCGTCTGACCCGGAAATCCAAGGAGCACACACCATGACGCTGCGCGTCGGATACTTCCCGCACAACAACTCCCTGTTCGTCCTGCGCCACCGCGGCATCCTCGAACGGTCGATCCCCGACGTCGAGTGGGTCGACCTGCGCGACCTCCCCGAGCCGCCGGCCGTCGACCCGCGGTCGGGCCTGCCGACGCTGCACTCGGACTGGCTCTTCGCCGACGGCGGCTACGACGTGATCGGCACCGGCTTCACGCCGCCGATCACGGCGCTCGGCGCCGGGCACGACGTGGTCTACCTGGGCATCTCGGGGCCGCGCGTCGAGAACGGGCGGATCGTCGCGCTGGCCGGCAGCGGGATCACCTCCCCCGCTGACCTGCGCGGCAAGCGCGTGGGCGTGGCGCACGGGTCGTGGCAGACCACCCTCGTGCTGTTCGCGCTCGACGACGCCGGGCTCACCTGGGCCGACATCGAGCCCGTCGACGTCGACGTGCACGCGGGCGGCGAGGCGCTACTGGCGGGCGACATCGACGCCTGGGTCGGAGCCTACCCCGGCCTCGCCGCCGTGGAGTCGCGGGCGGAGCTGGTGACGCTCGTGGACACCGCGTCGGTGTTCAGCCACCCGTCGCTGTGGTTCACCTCCCGCCGGCTCGCCGAGGAGAACCCGGAGGCTGTGCGCGCCGTCCTGGCCGCGCTCGCCGAGTCCGACGCCTGGGTCACCGCGAACCCGCGAGAGGCGGCCGCGTACTTCGCCGACGACGCCGCGGCGCGCGGATTGCCCGCGGATCTCGACGCCTGGGAGGCCGCGGTGCGCGGGCGCCCCTTCGGCGTCGGCCCCGTGACCGAGGACTTCCTCGACGAACAGCAGCGCGCCGCCGACCTGTTCGTCGCCGGTGGCCTGCTGCCCCGGCGGGTCGACGTGCGCGCCGCGGTGCTGCCCTGGATCGGCGAGGCGGCGGGGGCGGTCACCGTCGGATAGCTTGGCGGTATGAGCGAGACGAGCACGGACCAGCGCCCCGGCGGCCTCACCGGGTTCACCGACAACCCCGTCAACGCGGCGATGGCCCGCGTGCTCGACGACGTGCGCCGCGAGGAGCACCCGGGCGCCGTCGCCGACTACATCCCCCAGTTGGCGACGGCGGACCCGGAGGCCTTCGGCGTGGCGTCGGTGTCCGTCCACGGGCACAGCTACGGCGCCGGCGACTACCGCGTTCCCTTCACCATCCAGTCGATGAGCAAGCCCTTCGTGTACGCGCGGGCCCTCGAGGCGCTGGGGACCGAGGCGGTGCTGGAGCGGATCGGCGTCGAGCCCAGCGGCGAGGCCTTCAACGGCATCAGCTTCGACCCGTCGGGCCGGCCGGAGAACCCCCTCATCAACGCGGGCGCGATCGTCTCGACGTCGCTGATCCCGGGGGCCGACGGTGCCGAACGGTTCGCCGCGATCCGGGAGGGACTGTCGCGCTTCGCCGGCCGCGACCTGGAGCTGGACGAGGCGGTCTACCGGTCGGAGTCGGAGACGGGCTTCCGCAACCTCGCCCTGGCCGCGCTCGCCCGGTCGACGGACGCGCTGCGCGTCCCCATCGAGGACGCGCTCGACCCGTACTTCCGGCAGTGCTCTCTCCTGGTGGACGCGCACGACGTCGCGGTGATGGGCGGCACCCTCGCCAACGGCGGCGTCAACCCCGTCACCGGCGAGCGGGTGGTGAGTGCGGCGGTCGCGCAGCACACGCTCTCGGTGATGACGGGCTGCGGCATGTACGACCGCTCGGGCGCCTGGATGGTGTCCGTGGGCATCCCCGCCAAGTCCGGCGTGGGTGGCGGCATCGTCGCCGCGACGCCGGGCGAGTACGGCATCTGCGTGTTCAGCCCGCCGCTCGACGAGGCCGGCAACTCCAGCCGCGGCGTCGCGGTACTGCAGCGGATGAGCAGCGAGTTCGGGCTGCACCTGCTGAACCGGTCGATCACCCCGGTGAGCGCCGTCGCGTCCGTCACCACCGACCCGTCGACCGGCCGGACGGTGCTGCGCCTGCGCGGCGAGGTGGACTTCGTCGCCGTGGAGGAGGTCGTGCACGAGGCCCTGAGCCTGGGCCGCGCGCAGAGCGGCAGCACCATCGTCCTCGACCTCACGGACGTCACCCGGATCTCGACGGTGGCCGCCTACCTGCTGACCCAGCTCTCCTCCGACGTGGGCTACGGCGTGCGCGTGGTGATGGAGGACCCGTCCAGCCTGTGCGTCGCTGGACGCTGACCATGCGATTCATCGCGAGTGACGAATTCACCCCCGATCGGCCGTGGGATGCGCTGCCCCTCGCCACGATCTCCCCCGCGACCGTGCGCCTGCACTGGACCGACTCGGAGTACGTGTGGCACCGGAACGACGGAACGGAGGTGTTCATCGTCGTCGCCGGCGAGGTCGACATGCACTACCGCGACGACTGCGGCGACGAGCACGTGCGGCGGCTCGCCCCCGGGCTCGTCTGCGTGGCGGAGATCGGCGACGAGCACAAGGCTGTGCCCGTCAGCGCCGCCAGCATCGTCGTCGTCGAGCAGGAAGGCTCCATCTAGATAGACGGCGCCGAGCGCCTCAGCGGGCGACGACGCTGACGCGGTGCCATCCGGTGGCACCGTCGGGGGCGGGCGGCGCCTTCGCGTCGGTCTGGACCCTGCCCTCGGCGTCGGTGGCGCGCACCTCGAGGGTGTGCTCGCCGCGGTCGAGCGGGAGGGAGACGCTCCACTGCCGCCAGGTGTCCGGGCCGACGGTGTCGGCGAGGCGGGTGGGCACCCACGCGCCGGAGTCGGCGCGGACCTCGACGCCGCCGATGCCGGTGTGCTGCGCCCAGGCGACCCCCGCCACCGTCACCGCGCCGGCGGAGACGGGGCCGCGCGGCACGTCGATCCTCGACTGCACCTTGATCGGGCCGAGCGCCGACCAGCCCCGCGGAGTCCAGTAACCCTGATCCTCCGCGAAGGTCGTGACCTTGAGCGAGGTCACCCACTTGGTCGCCGACACATAGCCGTACAGGCCGGGGACCACGAGCCGGGCGGGGAAGCCGTGGATCACGGGCAGCGGCGCCCCGTTCATGCCGATCGCCAGCAGGGAGGCGCGGGCGGGGTCGCGCAGCACCTCCAAAGGGGTGCCCGCGGTGAAGCCGTCGCTGCTGCGCGAGAGCACCATGTCGGCGCCGGCTCGGGGCCGCGCCCGCTCCAGCAGGTTCCGGATCGGGTGGCCGAGCCAGAGCGCGTTGCCGATGAGGTCGCCGCCCACCTCGTTGCTGACGCACGCGAGCGTGGCGTGGTGCTCCTCCAGCGGCAGCGCGAGCAGCTCGTCCCAGGTGAGGGTGAAGGGAGCGTCGACCATGCCGTGGACGCGGAGCGACCAGTCCGCGGGGTCGAGTTGCGGGATGCGCAGGGCGGTGTCGATGCGGTAGAAGTCCGCCGTGGGCGTGACGTAGGGAGTGAGCCCGGCGATCGGCGGGTCGGCCGGGGCCGGTGGTGCGAGGGTCCGCGGCGCGGGCAGGCGGAGCGTCTCGCGCGCCGCCTTCACCGCCGTCGCGCCCGCCGAGAGCAGGCGGGCCCCGGCGAGGGCCAGCACCGTCGTCCCCGCGGCTGCGCCGGCGACGAGGAGGAAGCCGCGCCGGTCCATCCCGGCGGCGTCCTCCGGGGCGTCGGGCGCGGGGCGGAGGCGGAGGCGGCGGATCGCCAGGCGCAGGACGAGGATCGACGTCGCGACGCCCACGAGGCTCGGGACCGCCCAGGTCGCCGTGGCGTCCGGGCGCAGGATCGCGATCAGCGCGCCGACGATCCCGACGAGGCCGAACAGCCCTGCGCCCCAGGGCGGGCGGCGCAGTTCGAGCAGGCCCGCGGCCGCGGCCCCCAGAGCGAGCACCACGCCCATCGAGCCGAGCAGGACCGCCTTGTCGGCGGTACCGAAGGACTCGACGGCGAAGTCCTTGAGCCACGGCGGCGCGGCGTCGATGACCGCGGCCCCGCCCGCGAACAGCGTGCTGGCGCCGGGCGCGACGACGGCGGCGACGAGTTCCGCCACCGCCAGCCCGGCCGTCCCGGCCAGGACGCCCGCCAGCGCGGCGGCCCAGGCGGTCGTGCGGCTCGCGGTCTCCTCGGTCATGGATCCAGCGTGGCACGCGGACAGCCCGCGGGCGAGGGGCGTCTGCATACCTCACGGAATCGTAAGAATCGCCGGAAAGAACAAGGGCCGCCGCCGCCTTCCGGCTGCGGCGGCCCCGTCGTCAGTGCTGCGTCAGCCGCGCGACTCCACGACGGTGTAGGTCCCGTCGGCGTACTCGGCGCGGATGAGCTTCTTGTCGAACTTGCCGACAGAGGTCTTGGGCACCTCGGTGACGAAGGCCCAGCGCTCGGGGACCTGCCACTTCGGCAGCAGATCGGTGAGGAAAGCGCGCTGCGCCTCGGCGTCCGCGTCGGCGGCGTCCTTGACCACGGCCAGCACGAAGGGACGCTCGTCCCACTTCTCGTCGGGCACGCCGACGACGGCGGCCTCGGCGATGGTGGGGTTGCTCATGACCGTGTTCTCGAGCTCGACGGAGCTGATCCACTCGCCGCCGGTCTTGATCATGTCCTTGGTGCGGTCGCGGATGGTCATGAAGCCGTCCGGGCTGATCGACGCGACGTCGCCGGTGCGGAGCCAGCCGTCGTGGAACTTCGACTCGTCCACGACGTTGCCCTCGGGCGAGTAGTAGGCACCCGTGATCCAGGGGCCGCGCACCTCGAGCTCGCCGGCCGCCTCGCCGTCCCAGGGCTGCTCGTTGCCCTCGTCGTCGATGAGGCGGGCCTGCACCGACGCGGGGAAGCGGCCCTGCGTGACGCGGTAGGCGAACTCCTCGGTCTCGTCCTCGATACCGAAGGGCGGGCGCGAGACCGAGCCGAGCGGCGAGGTCTCCGTCATGCCCCAGGCGTGCACGATGCGGGTGCCGAGCTTGTCGAAGGCGCGGATCATCGACGGGGGCACGGCCGCGCCGCCGACGACGACCTCGCGCAGGTGCGAGATGTCCTGCGGCTTCACGGCGAGCTGCGCGGCGACGCCGGCCCAGATGGTGGGCACGGCCGCGGCGAAGGTGGCCTTCGTGGCGTCGAGGATCTGCAGCAGCGGCTCGGGCTGCAGGAAGCGGTCGGGCATGATCAGCGTGATGCCGCCCATCATCGCCGCGAAGGGCAGGCCCCACGACATGACGTGGAACATCGGCACGATCGCGAGCACGGAGTCGGCATTGCCGAGCGCCATGCCCGACGACGAGTTCACCTGCATCGAGTGCAACCAGATGCTGCGGTGGCTGTAGACGACGCCCTTGGGGTCGCCCGTGGTTCCGGAGGTGTAACACATGACGGCCGCGTCGCGCTCCGAGATCTCCGGCCACGCGAACGTGGTCGGCTCGCCCGCGATGAGCTCGTCGAAGGAGTGCACCGTGATGCCCTCGGGCGCCTCGAGCGCCTCCTTCGGGCCGTTCGCGACGATGACGTGCTGCACGTTCGGGGTCGCGGCTAGGTACTTGCCGAGCAGAGGCGCGACGGAGGCGTCGACGAGGATCACCTTGTCGTCGGCCTGGTTGATGATGAACACGGCCTGCTCGGGCGAGAGGCGCAGGTTCAGAGTGTGGAGCACGGCGCCCATCGCGGGCACGCCGGCGTAGGCCACCTGGTGCTCGTTGTTGTTCCACATGAACGTCGCCACACGGTCGCCCCGCTGCACGCCCAGCTTGGTCAGGGCGTGGGCCAGCTGCGCGGCCTTGTCGCCGACCTCGGCGAAGGACAGATCGCGCAGGCCCTCACCGGTCCACGTGGTGATCTTGGCCTCGGGGAAGACGCGGCGGCTGTACTCGACGAGACGGGCGATAGTCAGCTCGCCGTCCTGCATCGTGGTCTGAATCACGGTGGTGGAGACTCCTTCTCGGATGGGAAATGCAGCCGGCGGGTACTACTGGCTGGTGATCTGGTTGATCAGCCGCACGACCGACCTCGGGGCGAATTTACTCGAATTGGACAGCAGCGTGGTCAGGGTTCCGACGGAATAGTGGACCCGGGGCAGGAAGGGCACCCGGATTCCGGGGTGCACGGAGTTCCACACCTGCTCTGCGACCTCTTCGGGCGTGATGTTCACGCCGAGGGTGCGCGTGCTCTTGGCGTCGGTCTCGGCGAGCGCCGTCTTCGCCCACAGCGGCCAGATCGCGACGACGCGGATGCCGTGCTTCTCCCACTCCAGCTCCAGCGCCTCGGTGAAGCCGGAGACGTAGAACTTCGCGGCGCTGTAGGTCGCGATGCCGGGCTGGCCGTAGATCGCCGACGCCGAGCTGATGTTCACCAGGTGCGCGCCCGGCTGCCCCCTGAGGTAGGGCAGCGCCGCCTTCGCGCCGTAGGTGACGCCGAGCGCGTCGATGTCGATCTGCAGCTTGATCTGCTGCGGCGTGATCTCGTCGAGGTCGCCGCCGAAGAGCACGCCCGCGTTGTTGTCGAGCACCGTCAGGCCGCCGCCGGTGTGCTGCGTGAAATCGGCGAGCGCGGCCTCCCACTGGTCGTAGTCGGTCACGTCGAGCGTGCCGGTCACGATCGCGGGGTGCTCGGCCTTCAACTCCTCCAGCGCGGCGGCGTTGACGTCGTAGACGCCCACCGTCCACCCCTCGGACAGGAAGCGCAGGGCAGTGGCCCGGCCGATGCCCGAGGCACCGCCGGAGATGAAGATCGATGGCATGGCGTCCAACCTACCCGCTGGTCAGGCCGGGGTAAAGACCCTACTGAGGGTCACTCAATTAGCAGTGCGTACCGGCGCCCGGCCCGCGCACGGGAGGCCCGACGGGGCCTTCAACGCGCGCGTGAAACCATCGTTTCACCGCACGCTTCACGAGAGGAACGGATGACCTCGCTCTTCGACCACGTCAACACCGGCATCGGTTGGCTCAGCACGAACCTGTACAACTACGTGCTGATCTACCTGCTGCTGGGCGTCGGCGCCTACATGACGATCCGCACCCGGTTCGTCCAGGTCCGCCTGCTGCCCAAGATGATCCGCGCGATCGGCTCGTCCCGCTCGGACGCCGAGGGCGGCATCTCGTCGTTCCAGGCGTTCTGCGTGGGCCTCGCCTCGCGCGTGGGCACTGGCAACATCGCGGGCGTGAGCGTTGCGCTCGTCCTCGGCGGGCCCGGCGCGGTCTTCTGGATGTGGGTCGTGGCGCTCGTCGGCATGGCGACGGCGTTCGTCGAGGCGACGCTCGCGCAGATGTTCAAGGTGCGCAACGCGGACGGCAGCTTCCGGGGCGGGCCGGCGTACTACATCCAGCGCGGACTCGGCTCGCGACGCTGGGGCATGGTCTTCGCCGTGCTGCTGATCTTCGCCTTCGGCTTCGCCTTCAACATGGTGCAGGCCAACACGATCGGCGGCTCCCTCGCCGCCACGTTCCACGTCGACACCGCGTGGATCGCCGTCGGCCTCATGGTGATCACGGCGCCGATCCTCTACGGCGGGGTGCGACGCATCGCGAGGGTCGCCGAGGTGATCCTGCCCGTCATGGCGCTGATCTACGTCGCCATCGCGCTGGTGATCGTGGCCCTCAACATCACGGCCTTCCCCGAGGTGATCCGGCAGATCGTGGCCGGGGCGTTCGGGCTCGACGAGGCCCTCGCCGGCACCGCCGGCGGCATCCTGGCCGCCCTGCTCAACGGCGTGAAGCGCGGCCTGTTCTCCAACGAGGCGGGCATGGGCAGCGCACCCAACACCGCAGCCACCGCCACCGTCTCGCACCCGGTGAAGCAGGGACTCATCCAGTCCTTCGGCGTCTTCGTCGACACCATCGTCGTGTGCACCGCGACCGCGTTCATCGTGCTGGTCTCCGGCGTCTACACGCCGGGCAGCGAGCCCGAGTCCGGCGGCGCCGTGCTCACGCAGGACTCGATCTCGGCCGTCCTCGGAACCTGGACGACGGTGCCGATGGCCCTGCTGGTCTTCGTCTTCGCGTTCTCGTCGATCATCGGCAACTACTCCTACGCCGAGATCAACCTCAACTTCCTCGGCCTCGAGGGGCAGCGACTGCGCGTCCTGCAGACCCTCGTCCTCGCCGCCGTCGGCGTCGGCACCCTCGCCGAGCTCGACACCGTCTGGATGCTCGCCGACGTCGCGATGGCGCTCATGGCGACGGTGAACCTGATCGCGATCGCCCTGCTCGGCAAGTGGGCCTTCGGTGCGCTCCGCGACTACGACGCGATGACCAAGCGCGGCGTCGATGACCGGTTCGTCGGGCGCGGCAACCCGAACCTCCCCGGCGACCTGCCGGGTGATGTGTGGGACCCCGTCGACGAGACGGCGTCCACCCGCTGACCTACTCCCGACGGCCGGTCCGCCGTCAGGGCGCCCCGTCGACCATGCGGGCGACGACGGCCAGCAGTCCGGCCATCTGCTCATCGGTGGCGCGGCGGCGGCCGCCGCTGAGGGCGGCGTCGTAGTAGAGGCCGTCGCCGAGGAGCAGGACCGCGCGGGCGGTGGCCTCGTCGGGCACCTGGTCCTGCACCGTCGCGAGGAAGCGGTCCTGCATCGAGCGGATCGCGCGCTCGGCGCGATCGTTCGCCGCCTGGCTCAGCCGCAGCACCGCGACGATCGCGCGGTCGAGCTGCGAGTCGTCGTAGTTCGACGTGCGCACGTAGTACTCCACCGCTCCCTCGGGCGCGGCGGCCATCAGCTCGACGTCGGCGGCGACGAGCTCGTCGAGCCAGTCGCACAGCCCGTCGACCAGGGCCTTCTTCGACCCGAAGTGGTAGAGCAGCCCGCCCTTACTGACGCCGGCCTCCGCGGCGACGGCCTCGAGCGTCGCGGCGCGTTCGCCGTGCTCGATGAGGATCTTCACGAAGGCGTCGAGCAGTTTGGCGCGGGCGGCGGGAGGGGGTGGCACACCTCGCATCGTAGGGGTGATCGCGGTCTCTCGTTTCTGTACCGTCCAGCTGGTACAGTAACGACGAACTCGAAAAGCCACGACACCTCAGGAAGTGCCGCCATGACCACCACGCTCCCCACCACGACCGCGTCCCCGCGCGCCACGGTGCGCGACTGGGGTGCGCTCGCGGTCCTGATGCTCCCCGTCCTCCTGGTCTCGATCGACGGGACCGTGCTCGGCTTCGCGCTGCCCTCGATCGCCGCCACGCTCGGCCCGACGGCGGCGCAGCAGCTGTGGATCATCGACGTCTACCCGCTGGTGCTGGCCGGCCTGCTCGTCTCCATGGGCAGCCTGGGCGACAGGCTGGGCCGGCGCCGCCTCCTCCTGCTGGGCGCGACGGGTTTCGCCGCGATGTCGGTCGTGGCCGCGTACGCCCCCACCGCGGGCGCGCTCATCGCCGCCCGCGCGGGCCTCGGCTTCTTCGGCGCGATGCTGATGCCGTCCACGCTCTCGTTGCTGCGCAACATCTTCACCGATCCGCAGCAGCGTCGGCTCGCGATCGCCGTGTGGGCGTCGTGCTTCGCCGGCGGCGCCGCGCTCGGCCCCATCGTGGGCGGCTTCCTGCTGGAGCACTACTGGTGGGGCTCGGTCTTCCTCATGGCCGTGCCCGTGCTGATCCCGCTCCTGGTGCTGGCGCCCATCTTCGTCCCCGAGTCGCGCGACCCCAATCCGGGCCGCATCGACCCGGTGTCGATCGTGCTCTCGCTGCTCGCGCTGACCCCGATCGTCTACGCGGTGAAGACCCTCGCCAAGGGCGGCGACCTCGCGATCGTCGCGGTGGCGCTGGTCGTCGGCGTGGTGTCCACCGGACTGTTCCTGCGCCGGCAGCTGCGCCGCCCGGACCCGATGCTGGACGTGCGGCTGTTCGCGGACCGTCGCTTCTCGGGCGCCGTCGCGGTGAACCTGCTCAGCGTCTTCTCGCTGGTCGGCTTCATGTTCTTCGTCTCGCAGCACCTCCAGCTGGTGGTGGGGATGAGCCCGATGGACGCCGGCTGGGCGCTGGTCCCGGGTCTGATCACGATGATGGTCGCGGGCCTGTACGTGGTGCGGGTCGTGCGGTGGATCGCCCCGTCGACCGTGGTGGTGGGCGGCATGCTCGTCTCCGCCGCCGCGTACGCCGTGGTGATGGCCTTCGCCTCGCCGGAGTCCACGCTCGCCGTGCTCATCGCCTTCGCGATGCTCGGCGTGGGCATCGGCGCCGCCGAGACGCTGTCGAACGACCTCATCGTCTCGTCGGTGCCCGCCGAGAAGGCGGGCGCGGCCTCGGCCGTCTCGGAGACCGCGTACGAGCTCGGCTCCGTGCTCGGCACCGCCGTCCTCGGCTCGATCCTCGCCGGGGCCTACGCCGCGAAGCTCGCGCTGCCCGCCGGCCTCACCGCCGAGCAGGCGGCCGACGCCGGCGAGACCCTCGCCGGGGCGCACCACGTCGCCACGCAGCTGCCGGCCGAGGCTGCCGACGGCCTGGTCCGGGCCGCCGGTCAGGCCTTCGACGCGGGCGTCTCGGTGACCTCCGCGATCGGCGTGGTGCTCATGCTGGCCGCGGCCTGGATCGCGCACCGCACGCTGCGGGCGCCGTCCTCGTCCGCCGCCACGACCGTCGCGCAGTAGTCCCGCAGCCGCCGCGCCGCGGCGCTCGCCGCCTCCCCATGGGCGGTGAGCGTCGCGGCCGCGCGGGCCGCGAAGGCCAGCACCTCCGGCGGCCCCGTCGCCGCCCGCCACCGCGCGGCCTGCTCGGCGAACCCCTCGGCCGCGTCCTCCCACCCCGCGGCGACGCGTTCCAGCTCCCCGATGTCCACCTCGTCACCGGACATCCGCTCCCCCTCCCGTCAGGATCGTCGCGAACGCGTCCAGCGCCCGCGAGCCCTCATCGAAGTACCCCGAGTGCGCCCCCATGCCGAATCCGGTGGGCCCCTCGGCGTCCACCGCCGTCGCCCCGAACGACGGTGCCGCCGGGTCCATCCCGAGCCCCAGCTCCACGCCGAACCACCGGCGAAGCCCCTGCGCGGCGCCGTCCGTCGCGCCGACCCGAGGGATCGGATCGTCGGAATCGCGGGCCACGAAGACCGGCATCCCCAGCTCCGACGCGGACCGCACCGGGCCGGCACCCGGGGAGCCGAGCAGCACCATCGCGTCGACGGTGCCCGCCAGCGCCCCGCCCGCGCCCGCCGTGGTCGCCGTGGTCGCGCCGTAGCTGTGGCCGAACACCACGACCCGCGGATCGTCGGGCCGCATCCGCGCGAGGTCGTCGAGGTCTGCCCGCAGCTCGGCGGCGCCCCGTCGGGCGTGGGCACCGGTGAGGACCTGCGCGACGGCCGCCCGGCCCGACGGGGCGTCGTACCCGATCCACGCCAGGGTCGCGGTCGACGTCGCCGGGTCCGCGCGCCGGGCGGCGACCTGCAGGTTCGCGGCGTTGCGGGTGACCGCCCCGATCGACACCGCCGTGGTGCCCATGCCCGGGACCACGACGCCGATGGTGCGGGCGGTGTCGAGATCGCCGATCGCGACCGCCACCGCGCCGTCGCCGCCGAAGGCGTCCGGGTCGTACTCGAACAGCTGCACCGTCTCGCCGCCGCGGCCCAGCTCGCGCAGCCGCGCGTCGATCGTCTCGAGCAACCGCCGCCGCGGACCGGGCGGTGCGGCTGCCAGATCCGCGGCGAGGCGGGCGCGGTTCTCCCGGTCCCGCTGCGCGGCGGACGCCGGCCGGCCCGGCCCCCGCACCGGGGTCGACGGTGCCGGCACCCCGCCGCCAGGCGGCACGGCGGCGGGGAGCTCGATCGTGGCGAGACGGGCCGCGAGTTCGCCACCTCCACTGCGGATTTCCGCCGCCGCGCGGTCGAGCGCCGCGTCGAGCTCCTCCGCGGCGCGTGCCTCGAGTCCCGCCCAGCGCTCGTACGCGTCCGCGGGTTCGCCCCTCCACGCCGTCGTCCGCACGACCATCATGGCGTCACGCTAAGCCGCCGCCCTCCCGCGCTCGGACCGCGAACCGGGTGCGCGGGCACCGTCATCCACAGGACCGCGGTCCTCCACAGGCACGCCGAGACAGCGCGGCCACAGCGATCATCCCCCGCGCCGCGTCGACGGGGCGTGCGGGACGGTTCCTCCCCCACCGAACGCCGCTCCTCCCGTGGGGGAGCGGTTGTCCCCCACGCGGCGTCGACGTCCCCCGCGCGGCGCTCGTGGTCGCTCCACGGAGGCGATCTCCGTCGCCGGGTCGCCGCACGACCGGGCACGACGGCGGACCACCGAGACCGGGACATGCGTCCGACGCATGGCATTCCTCACGGATTCGCCTTCTACCTGCGAAGACCGGGCCATGCGTCGCACGCATGGCTCCCGCAGGAGAGACACCGACCCGCCGACCCGCGGGCGGGCGAGCCACTACGCTGGACGCATGCGCATCGGAGCCCATGTCCGCAGTGACACCCACCCCGTCGAGACGGCCGAACAGCTGGGGGTGGACGTGATCCAGATGTTCGTCTCCGACCCTCAGAGCTGGAAGAAGCCGGAGCCGCACCCGCAGACACAGGCGCTCAAGGATTCGCCGCTGGAGATCGTGGTGCACTCGGCCTACGTCATCAACGTCGCGAGCCTGAACAACCGGCTCCGGATGCCGAGCCGCAAGGCCGTCGAGCAGCAGGCCGCGGCGGCCGCCGACCTCGGCGCCTTCGGGCTCGTCGTGCACGGCGGACACTTGCGCGACGGCGAGGACCTGCTGGCCGGAATCGACAACTGGCGCAAGCTCTTCACCCGCCAGGAGGAGAAGGGCGGCTTCGGCGTGCCGATCCTCATCGAGAACACCGCGGGCGGCGACGGGGCGATCGCGCGCCAGCTCGAGACCATCGACCGGCTGTGGGACGCGGTCGGCGACCAGGGCGCAGGCTTCTGCCTCGACACCTGCCACGCCTGGGCGGGCGGCGAGGAGCTGATGGGCATCGTCGAGCGGGTCAAAGCGATCACCGGCCGCATCGACCTCGTGCACCTGAACAACTCGCGCGACGAGTTCGACTCCGCCCGCGACCGGCACGCCAACCTGCAGGACGGCACCATCGACCCCGATCTGCTGGCCGACGTCGCCCGCGCCGCCGGCGCCCCGATCATCCTCGAGACCCCGTCCGAGGGCCTCGCCGACGACGTGGCCTACCTCAAGGAGGCCCTGCTGTGAGCACCCCCGACACCACCCCGGACGGCATCGACCGCACCGATCAGGAGCGGGAGGAGGGCGGCATCGGGCCGCTCTCCCCCGCCGCGCTGGCACGCGAGGAGAAGCAGGTCCGCGGCGCGCAGGAGTGGGACGACCGGTACCGCGCCACCGAGCTGGTGTGGGGAACGCCACCCGACCCGTGGATCGTCGAGCAGGTGACCGTGCTGCCGCCCGGCCGGGCCCTCGACGTGGGCGCCGGCGAGGGGCGGCACGCGCTGTGGCTCGCGACCCGCGCGTGGGACGTGACCGCGGTCGACTTCTCGCGCGTCGGGCTCGACAAGGCGGCGACGGTGGCCGCCCGCTCGCCGCGCACCGTCCGCGCCCGGCTGCACTGGACCCCGCTCGACATCACCACCGACGACATCCCCGATCAGCCCTACGACCTGGCCGTCTGGGCGTACCTGCACCCCGATCCGGAGGACCGGGCGGCGGCGATCGCGAAGGTCGCGCAGTCACTGGCACCGGGCGGGCTGCTGCTTCTGTTGGCCCACGAGAAGGCGGACTCGCACCCCGGCCTGCCGACCTTCGGCGCCGCCGAGCTGTCGGAGGCGCTCCCCGAGGACATGGTGGTGGAGCACGTGGAATGGCGCGAGAGTGATCCGTACCACGGCACAGGTACTGACCTGGCCGTTCGCGCACGTCGTCGGCGCGGGGAGGCGATCGCACCCTAGGGGTGCTTGCACTTGTTCGCACGCGGCGAGCGCGTTATCCTATGGATATTACCGAGCGGTAACTTACCGAGAGGTAACAGTCCGACAGCCTGATCTGAGAAGGTGGAACAGCCCCATGGGCCATTACAAGAGCAACGTCCGCGACATCGAGTTCAACCTCTTCGAGGATCTCGGCGTCGGCGAGGTGCTGGCTTCCGGTGCGTACGGCGACCTCGACGAGGACACCGCCAAGGAGATGCTGCGCGAGGCGGCCCGTCAGGCCGAGGGCCCCATCGCGGAGTCCTTCGCCGAGGCCGACCGCAACCCGCCGGTCTTCAACCCGGAGACCCACGAGGTCAAGATCAACGAGGCCTTCAAGAAGTCGCAGGCGATCTTCGCCGACGGCGGCTGGGCCTACCTGGGCCTGAACGACGAGCTGGGCGGCACCGACGTCCCCCGCAACCTGTACTGGGGCATCGGCGAGCTCTTCCTCGGCGCCAACCCGCCCGTCTTCATGTTCGCCGCGGGCCCCGGCTTCGCGCAGATCCTCTTCGACGAGGGCACCGACGAGCAAAAGAAGTGGGCGAAGATCGCCGCCGAGCGCAACTGGAACGCCACCATGGTGCTCACCGAGCCGGACGCCGGCTCGGACGTGGGCGCCGGCCGCACCAAGGCCATCAAGCAGGAGGACGGCTCCTGGCACATCGAGGGCGTGAAGCGCTTCATCACGTCCGCGGTGATGGACGGCATGTTCGAGTCGACCTTCCACCTCGTGCTCGCCCGCCCCGAGGGCGGCGCGCCCGGCACCAAGGGCCTGGGCCTGTACTTCGTGCCGAAGCACCACTTCGACGAGCAGGGCAACCTCGGCGAGGAGAACGGCGTCTACGTCACCGGCGTCGAGCACAAGATGGGCATCAAGACCTCCACCACCTGTGAGGTCACCTTCGGCGGCCACGGCAAGCCCGCCAAGGGCTGGCTCGTGGGCGAGGAGATCAAGGGCATCGCGCAGATGTTCAAGGTCATCGAGCACGCCCGCATGATGGTCGGCACCAAGGCCATCGGCACCCTCTCGACCGGCTACCTCAACGCGCTCGACTACGCCAAGCAGCGCGTCCAGGGCGCCGACCTGACCCAGATGGCCGACAAGACCGCGCCGCGCGTGACCATCACGCACCACCCGGACGTGCGCCGCTCGCTGCTCACACAGAAGGCGTACGCCGAGGGCCTGCGCGCCGTGTACCTGTACACCGCCGCGCACCAGGACGTCCGCACCGCGACCCCCGTCTCGGGTGCCGACGAGGAGATGGCGTTCAAGGTCAACGACCTGCTGCTCCCGATCGTCAAGGGCGTCGGCTCCGAGCGCGCGTTCACGCTGCTCGGCACCGAGTCGCTCCAGACCTTCGGCGGCTCCGGCTTCCTGCAGGACTACCCGATCGAGCAGTACGTCCGCGACTCGAAGATCGACTCGCTGTACGAGGGCACCACCGCCATCCAGGCGCAGGACTTCTTCTTCCGCAAGATCCTCCGCGACCGCGGCGCCGCGCTCGGCCACATCGCCGGCCAGATCACCGCGTTCATCGAGGCCAACGCCGGTGGCGCCTTCGCCGCCGACGTCGCGCTGCTGAAGACCGCCGCCGAGGACGTGCAGGCCATGGCCGCCACGCTCACCGGTTTCGCGCTCGCCTCGCAGCAGGAGCCCAAGGAGCTGTACAAGGTGGGCCTCGGCTCGGTGCGCTTCCTCATGGCCTTCGGCGACCTCATGATCGGCTGGCGCCTGCTGCACCAGGCCGTCATCGCGCAGGCCGCGATCGACGGCGGCGCCGCCGGTGCCGACAAGTCCTTCTACGAGGGCAAGGTCGGCGTCGCGAAGTTCTTCGCCGCCAACATGCTGCCGCTGCTGACCTCCGTCAAGGACGTCGTCGCGGCCGTCGACAACCAGGCGATGGACCTCGACGAGGCCGCGTTCTGATCGTCGCTCCGTAGCAACGAGCACCCGAGGGCGCTCCGACCACCGGTCGGGGCGCCCTCGCCCGTTCCCGGGGTCGACGGTGCGCCCGACCGTGCGGCCACCGCGCGCCCGACGGTGGGCGCGGCACCGTCGGGCAGCCACCGTAGGATTGCTACCGACCTGCGCCGACGACCTCCGGAGAGCCCCGCATGGATGACGACCAGCCGAACGACGTACAGCTCACGGCGGTGAACATCGGCGTCGACGGGGAGCACGGTCCCCTGTTCCAGGGCATCGACCTGCAGTTCGGTCCCGGCCTGCACGCCGTGCAGATGCCCGCGGGCCGCGACCAGGACGCGCTGCTCCTCACCCTGGCCGGCCGGCTCAAGCCGAACCACGGCACCGTCAACGCGCTCGGGGCGACCACCCCGGGCGCGATCCGGAAGAAGTGCGCCATCGCCGCCTTCGAGGACATCGACGACCTGGACGAGTCGGTCACCGTCGAGACCGTGCTCGCCGAGCAGCGGCGCTGGCTGGCGCCCTGGTACTCGATGGTGCCGCTCAGCGCGGGCAGCCTCGAGATGGATCAGGTCTTCGGCGATCTGGACCGACCCGGGGCGAAGACCCGCATCGTCGAGCTGAGCGATCTGCAGCTGTTCCTGCTGCGGATCACCCTGGCCCTGCTGGGGAACCGGCCGATCCTCATCGTCGGCGACCTGGAGCAGGTCCGCGACAACCCGGGACGCGCCGAGGCCGTACAGCGGCTCGGCGCGATCTCCACCCGCTACACCGTGATCGTCGGGGTCACCAACCCCCTCGGCGGCACCGCCCCGGAGCACACCCTGCACGACCGCCGCGCCCTGACCCGGAAGGACTGATCCCCATGTCCGAGAAGAACTCCGACGACACGTCCGCGAAGAAGGGCTCCTCGAAGGGCAGCCTGGTCCCCATCGCCGCCGGCCTCGCCTTCGGCTCCGAGATCAAGCGCTTCGGCCGCAGCCGGCTCACGCGCGCCGCGATCGTCGTGATGATGCTGCTTCCGCTGGTCTACGGCGCTCTCTACCTGTGGGCCTTCTGGGATCCGTTCGGCCACGTCAACAAGATGCCGGTCGCGCTGGTCAACGCGGACAAGGGGACCGAGGTCAAGGGCCAGAAGATCAACGCCGGCGCCGAGGTGGAGAAGTCCCTTGCTGACGACAAGAGTCTCGACTGGAACATCGTCTCCCCCGCCGAGGCGCAGCAGGGCGTCAAGGACGGCACCTACTACTTCATGCTGGAGCTGCCGGAGAACTTCTCCTCCGCCATCGCCTCCCCCATGACCGGCAAGCCCGAGAAGGCGCAGCTGCGCGCCGTCTACAACGACGCCAACAACTACATCAGCTCCACCATCGGCCAGACCGCGATGTCGCAGGTGCTCAACGCCGTCTCCACCCGCATCTCGGGGCAGGCCGTGAACCAGGTGCTGTCGATGATGATCACCGCCGGGTCCGGGATCGAACAGGCCGCCGACGGGGCCGGGAAGCTCCACGACGGCCTGGTCACCGCGAACGACGGTGCCGCCCAGCTCGCCACCGGCCTCGGGACCGCGAAGACCGGCTCGGCGCAGCTGCGCGCCGGCTCGCAGCAGCTCTCCGACGGCATCACCCAGGCCACCGATCCCCTTCTCGCCGTGACGAAGGCGCTGTCCGGGCTGGGCGGGAACACCGCGCAGCTGCAGCAGAGCGCGGCCGCGCTGGTCGAGGCCGCCGACAAGGCCGGCGTCTTCGTCAAGACGCAGGACACCGCGCTGGCCGGGATCGACGCCGCGATCAGGCAGCTCGCCGTCAGCCCCGATCCCGCAGCGCGACAGTCCGCCGAGGGCCTGCGCGCCGTGCGGGCACAGCTCGCCCAGGCGTCCGTGACGCCCGCCGCGAAGCAGCAGATCATCGCCGCGACCGACGCCGCGGCCACCCTGACCGAGCAGCTCCGCACGCCCGGCAGCCCGCTGCAGACCGTCCTCGCCCAGGTCGGCGCCACCGGCGGCGATCTCACCGCCAAGCTCACCGAACTTCGCTCGGGCGCGCAGCAACTCGCCGCGGGCAACGCCACGCTCGATGACGGCATCACCCAGCTGTCCGACGGTGCCACCCGGCTCTCCGCCGGCACCGTGCAGCTGCGCGACGGCAGCCAGGAGCTGTCCACCAAGCTGCGCGAGGGCGCGGGCGCCGTGCCCAAATGGTCGCAGGAGCAGACCTCGCAGGTCGCGCAGACCATCGGCGGCCCCGTCCAACTGGACGCGCAACACGAGAACCGCGCCCCGAACTTCGGCACCGGCATGGCGCCGTTCTTCCTCACGCTGGCGCTGTTCTTCGGCGCACTGGTGCTGTGGATGGTGTTCCGGCCGTTGCAGAACCGCGCCATCGCCGCCGAGGTGCTGGCGATCCGCGTGGTGATGGCGAGCTACCTGCCCGCGGCCGCGATCGGCCTGTTCCAGGCCGCGATCCTGTACTGCGTGGTGCGCTTCGGATTGGGCCTCGAGGTGGCCCATCCCATCGCGATGGTCTTCTTCATGATGGGGGTGTCGCTGTCCTTCATCGCGTTCACCCAGGCGGTGAACGCCTTCGTCGGGCCCGCCGTCGGCCGCGTGCTCATCATGGCGCTGCTGATGCTGCAGCTGGTGAGCTCCGGCGGCATGTACCCCGTCGAAACCACCGCCAGACCCTTCCAGATCCTGCACAAGTACGACCCGATGACCTACGGCGTCAACGGATTGCGGCAGCTGATCCTGGGCGGCATCGATAACCGCCTGTGGCAGGCGATCGCGGTGCTGGTGTTCCTGTGGGTCGCGTCGGTCACGGTGTCGTGCCTGTCCGCCCGGCGGAACCGGCTCTGGAACCTCGACCGGCTCATCCCCGCGATCAAGATCTGAGCCGCCATCGACACCGCCCCGCGCTCCGGCCACGTCCCCGCCCTCACCGGGCTGCGGGCGCTGGCGGCGTTCGGGGTGTGCGTCACGCACGCCGCGTTCTGGGGCGGCGACTTCACCCCGGACGCGCTCGGCGCCGCCTACGCGCGGCTCGAGACCGCGGTGCCCGTGTTCTTCGCACTGTCGGGATTCCTGCTGGTGCGGCCGTGGCTTCGCGCGCGGGCCGGAGGCGCGTCGCCGGACGTGCGGCGGTACCTCGTCGCGCGGGCCTGGCGGATCCTGCCGGCGTACTGGGTGGTGGTCACCGTCGTCTACGCGATCTACCTGTGGCGGCCCGACGGTTCGCCGCACGGGCACGGGTGGTTCGGATACCTGCGGCACCTGACCTTCACGCAGATCTACAGCGTGGGGTACGTGCACACGGGGCTGACGCAGATGTGGTCGATGTGCGTGGAAGTCGTCTTCTACCTGGCGCTTCCACTGCTCGGGCTGTGGCTGGTGCGCGCCCGTCGGGCGTGGGCGGTGCCGGCGGCGATGGTCGCGCTCTCGGTCGGTTGGCTGGTGGTGGCCACGGCGACGGAGGTCTTCGGGAAGACGGCACGCTCGTGGCCGCCGGCGTTCGCCGCCGCCTTCGCCGTGGGGATCGTGGTGGCGCTGCTCGTGGACCGGGTGCGGCTCCCGCGGCTGCCGCTGCTGCTGGCGGCCGCGGCGGCCTACGCGGTGCTGCTGACGCCGCTCGCCGGGCCGATCGACCTGCGGCTGCCCACGCCGGCGCAGGGGGTCACGAAGTTCCTGCTCGAGGCACTGATCGGCGGGCTTCTGGTGGCGGCGTTCGCGACCGGGCCGTCGCGCGTGCTGGGTTCGCGGCCGATGGTGTGGCTCGGCTCCATCAGCTACGAGTTCTTCCTCATCCACGTGATCGTCATGGAGTTCGTGGTGCTCGACCTCTTCGGCTGGTCGCTGTTCACCGGCTTCACGTGGCCGATCGTCGCCGTGACCACCGCGATCACCATCGTGCTGTCGTGGGGGCTGCGCGCCGGTGTGGAGCGGTTCCGCGCGGCGGTGAGGCGGCAGCGGGCGGCGGTGGCCGCGGCGCGCGGACGCTGAGGCGGACTCTCGTCGCGTCAGCCCGCAGCGCGGTGCGTCGCCGTTGCTGAACGCGGCGCGGGGGACGTCGACGCCGCGTGGGGGACGCTCGCTCCCCCACCACACGCCGCTCTCCTCATGGGGGAGGCGACGCCCCCTGGGGGACAACCACCCCGCGCGGGGGACGACGATACCGCTGGACGGGCGGCGGACCGTCGGGCTGGAGGACGGGGGTATGCGTCAGGCGCATGGCCCGGCCCGAAGAATACGGCGTCTACCTGCGGGTTTCGGGGGTATGCGTGGGACGCATGCCTGCTCCGAACAACACACCGCCCCGCGCGGGCGACGAGCTCAGCGGAGGAGCGTGGCGGTGGCGGCGTCGAGGATCGGGCGGCGCTGGGCGGACGGGGCGTCCCAGAGCTTGCCGGTCAGGCCCTCCAGGGCCACGACCTTGGGCTCGAGCTCGCCGAGGGCCTTCGTGCGCTCCTCGCCCGACAGCTGGGCGGCGGCGATGATGCGGTCGTCGAGGGCGAAGACGGCGTCGTCGAGGGCGGCGAGATCGGACTCGGGGCCGTCGATCGCGGAATCGGCGGGCGGCGGGACGGCGGGCGCGAAGGCGCCGCGGTGCACGTCGGCGATGGCGTAGCGGGTGCGCTGATGCAGCAGCGCCTCGGTGGAGGTGGCGTTCGCCCACTCGGCGGGCGCGCGGCCGGGCCGCCCGGGGATGAGGTCGCCGGAGTTGGCGAAGTCCTGGATCCGTTTGTTGGAGTCGCGGAGGAACCAGATCACGCCGACCAGCAGGAGAACCGCCACCACCGCGATCCCGATGACGATCACGATGCCGAAACTCATGCGGTCCTCCTCGAGATGCGGGTGCGACGCTGTTCGATGATGAGGCAGCGGTCCTCGACGTAGAGCAGCCCCGCGGCCTCGGCGATCTCGCGCGCCTCCGCGGAGCGGATCCCCAGCTGCAACCCGAGCGCCGTCGCCCCGGCGGCGACGGCCTGCCGGGCGATGTCGGGCGTGAACTCCGAGGGCCGGAAGACGTCGACCAGACCGACCTGTTCGGGCACGTCGGCCAGTGTGCGGTACACCGGCTCGCCGAGGATCTCGTCGGCGTGCGGGTTCACCGGGATGATGCGCCAGCCCCGGTGCTGCATGTAGGCGGGCACGTCGTGCGCCGCCTTCGCCGGATCGACGCTGGCCCCGACCACCGTGATGGTGTCGTAGTCGCGCAGGATCCTGTCGATCAGATCGTCCGTCGCGCTCATGACACCAGCTTAGGCGGCCGGGGCCGGCTGCATCAGTCCTCGGGGGCGTCAGCCCTGAGACATCACGCCTGGGGCATCAGCCCTCGATGATGGCGGTGATGCCCTGGCCGCCGGCGGCGCAGATCGAGATCAGCGCGCGACCGCCGCCGTTCTCCTTGATCTGCTTCGCGGCCGAGGCCACGATCCGGCCGCCGGTCGCGGCGAACGGGTGGCCGGCCGCGAGCGACGAGCCGTTGACGTTGAGCTTGCTGCGGTCGATGGAGCCGAGCGGCTTGTCGAGGCCGAGGCGGTCCTTGCAGTACTCGGGCGACTCCCAGGCCTGCAGCGTCGCCAGCACCACGGAGGCGAAGGCCTCGTGGATCTCGTAGAAGTCGAAGTCCTGCAGCGTGAGGCCGTTGCGGGCCAGCAGCTTCGGCACCGCGTAGGTCGGCGCCATGAGCAGGCCGTCCTTGCCGCCGACGTAATCCACGGCCGAGTACTCGACGTCCTTGAGGTACGCGAGCACGGGCAGGCCGCGCTCGGCCGCCCACTCGTCGGAGGACAGCAGCACCGTCGACGCGCCGTCGGTGAGCGGCGTGGAGTTGCCGGCCGTCATGGTCGCGTCGCCCAGCGAGACGCCGAAGACGGGCTTGAGGGTCGAGAGCTTCTCGACGGTGCTGCCCGGGCGCAGGTTGTCGTCGCGAGTGAGGCCGAGGTACGGGGTGACCAGGTCCTCGAAGAAGCCGCGGTCGTAGGCGGCGGCCATGTTGGTGTGGCTGAGGTAGGCCAGCTCGTCCTGCTCGGCGCGGGAGACGCCCATCTCCTTGGCGGTGATGGCGGCGTGCTCGCCCATCGACATGCCGGTGCGGGGCTCGCCGTTGCGCGGGATGTCGATGCCGAGGTTCGCGGGGAGCTTCCCGAGCAGCTTGAGGCGGTCGACGGTGCTGCCCGTGCGGTTGAGCTCGAGCATCACCTTGCGCATGCCCTCGGAGACGCCGATCGGGGCGTCGGAGGTGGTGTCGACGCCGCCGCCGACGGCCGCCTCGTAGCGGCCGAGCTGGATGCCCTGGGCCGCGGCGTTGATCGCCTGCAGACCGGTGGCGCAGGCCTGCTGCACGTCGAAGGCGGGGGTGTACGGGCTCAGGGGGCTGCCGAGCACCGACTCGCGGATCAGGTTGAAGTCACGGCTGTGCTTGAGCACGGCGCCGCCGACCACGGCGCCCAGCTGCTCGCCCTGCAGGTTGAAGCGGCTCACGAGACCATTGAGGGCAGCGGTGAACATGTCCTGGTTGCTGGCCTTCGCGTACGCACGGTCCGAACGCGCGAAGGGGATCCGGTTTCCACCGAGGATGGCGACCGGACGGGTTTCGATGTTTGCCACGGGTTTCTCCCAGTGATCGAGGGTTGCTACTACCGAGTATTCTTACTCTGGAGTAAGTTGCTTGTCGATAGCCTATCGGAACCCCACACGGATGAGGTACCTCACATGCCTGATGCACCCAGCACGGACTTCTACGCGGCCTTCGTGAAGTCGGGCCCCGGCTCCTTCCTGGCCAGCCGCCTCGGCCTGCCGCAGCCGCCCGTCCTGCGCCGCTACCAGGCCGGCAAGCCCGCGCTCGCCGGCCCCGTCCTCCTCGGCGGCAAGGGCCGCCTCGTCGAGCCCGTCCGCGAGCTGCTCGCCGACTACGACCTCGTGGTCAACAACGGCGGCGCCCGCGGCGCCGAGAAGCTCGGCGGCGCGGTCTTCGACGCCACCGGCATCACCAACATCGACGACCTCAAGGGCCTGTACGAGTTCTTCGGCCCGCAGATCCGCTCCCTGGGCAACAGCGCCCGCCTCGTGGTGCTCGGCACCACCCCGGAGCTGATCGAGGACCTCGACGAGCACATCGTCCAGCGCTCCCTCGAGGGCTTCACCCGCTCCGTCGCCAAGGAGCTGCGCGACGGCGCCACCGCCCAGCTCGTCTACGTGCACCCGGACGCCGCGACCGGCGCCTCGGGCCTCGCGTCGACGCTGCGCTTCCTCCTGTCGGGCAAGTCGGCGTACGTCGACGCGCAGGTCATCCGCATCACCGACAAGGACGCCGCCGCCCCGGCCGACTGGGACAAGCCGCTCGCCGGCAAGGTCGCGCTCGTGACCGGCGCCGCGCGCGGCATCGGCGCCACCATCGCCGAGGTCCTCGCGCGCGACGGTGCCCACGTCATCGCCGCCGACATCCCCGCCGCCGGCGAGGCCCTGTCCGAGGTCGCGAACAAGGTCGGCGGCACCGCGCTGCCGCTGGACGTGACCGCGGCGGACGCCGGCGCGAAGATCGCCGAGCTGGTGAAGTCGCGCCACAGCGGCCTCGACATCGTCGTCAACAACGCCGGCATCACCCGCGACAAGCTGCTCGCCAACATGGACGAGGGCAAGTGGAACTCGGTCATGGCCGTCAACCTCAAGGCCCCGAAGCAGCTGGTCGACGACCTGCTCGCCGCCGGCGCGCTGAACGAGGGCGGCTCCGTCGTCGACGTCTCGTCGATCGCCGGCATCGCGGGCAACCGCGGCCAGACCAACTACGGCGCGACCAAGGCCGGCGTCATCGGCATCGTCGACGCCTACACCCCGGTCCTGGCGAAGAAGAACATCACCATCAACGCGGTGGCGCCCGGTTTCATCGAGACCGCCATGACCGCCGCGATCCCGCTGGCCACGCGCCAGGCCGGCCGCCTCATGAACTCGCTGCAGCAGGGCGGCCAGACCGTCGACGTCGCGGAGACCATCGCCTACTTCGCCGCGCCCGCCTCGGCCGCCGTGACCGGCAACGTCGTGCGCGTCTGCGGTCAGAGCCTGCTGGGGGCCTGATCATGGCGAAGAACGTGACCGTGCTGCAGGCGCCGCCGTCGAGCCTGTCCGTGCTCACGCGCGGGCTGCGCGGCGTCCTGCCGGTGGTCGGTAAGCAGGGGAAACTCACCCCGGAGACCGCGCTGCCGGACCGGACCGTCGAGCTCACCGTCGACGTGGATCCCGCGCGAGTCGGCGAGTACTGCGAGGCCGTCGGGCTGAAGAACACCGGCGAGGTGCCCGTGATGTACCTCTACGTGCTCTCCTTCCCGCTGATCATGGACCTGTTCCTCTCGGACGACTTCCCCGCCGCGGCGGTGGGGTCGGTGCACGTGGAGAACACGATCACGCGCCGCCGCCGGGTGGAGCCGGGCGAGAAGCTGACGCTGCGCACGTCCGTCGGCAACCTGCGCGAGCACCGCAAGGGCATGCTCATCGACTTCACGACGGAGTTCACGGACGCGTCCGGCGCGTCGGTGGCGTCCGAGGTGTCGACGATGCTGATCCAGCAGCGGACCTCGCTCTCCGGTGAGCCGTCCGGTCCCGCGCCGAAGGAGGGCCGCCCCGGCGCTCCCGACGCGCTGCTCTCGGCCGACGGCGGACTGATCCGCCGCTACGCCGGCGTGAGCGGCGACCGGAACCCGATTCACATGTCGCCCATCGGCGGCAAGGCGTTCGGTTTCCCGTCGTCGATCGCGCACGGCGCGTGGACGGCGGCGGCGATGCTGCGCGTCGTCGAGGGCCACATCCCCGACGCGGTCGTGCACCACGTGCGCTTCGGCAAGCCGGTCATCCTGCCCGCGAAGATCGGGCTGTACGTCTCGCGCGACGAGGCGACCGGCGGCACCGAGATCGTCGCGAAGGACCTGAAGAAGGGCTTCCCGCACGTGACGGCCACCGTCACCCCGCTGTAAGTCCAGTTCTCCGACGGTGCCCGCCCGGCTTCGGCCGCGGCGGGCATCGTCGTCTCCGGGCTCGGGCGGTGGCTCTGGCTGCGGCTCGCGCACGCGACGGCAGAAGGGCGGTGTAGTCGTTCGGAGAAGCTATGCGCACCACGCATACCCCCTGTATGTGCAGGTCAGGCACATATTCGATCGCTCGAGCGATGCGCCACGCGCATTGCGCTTGCCGTACTCTCGATTCATGTCGACAGATCGCGCAGTCGAGCGGCGCAATTGGACCCACTTCGGGTACGGACTGGCGCTGTTCGTACTGCTCGACGTCACGGCATTACTCTGGGCCGGAACCTTCCCCGGTGACCCCGGCCTGGGACTGCTGTCGTTCCTCGGCGGTGCGTTTCTCGTCGTGGCTTGGCTGGTGTATCTGGCGGCGTGGGCGCGGACGATCCGCCGCTTCGTGTGGCAGTTGCTGATCATTCCGCTCATCGGGGCGACCGCCATCGCACTGTTGTGGACGAACGCCGTACCCGACACCCGGTGGAACTACGACGAACCCCGGCTGCGAGCCGCCGCCGAAAGAATGCTCGCCGACCCGCGGGCGGACGTCGACGACTACGCAGCACGGTCGATCGGCACGCAGGACGTGTATTCGGCGTCCAAGAGGGAAGGTGTCGTGCGATTCCACATCGCAGGTCCGTCGATCAGCACCACCTCCCTGGCATACCACCCCGACGGCGCGATTCCGACCGATGCGACTCGAACCAGGGTCACGCACCTCTCCGGCCGGTGGTGGCTGGAACTGTCGGACTAGCGCATAGGCGATGCGCAGCACGCATCGCCCCTATCCGAAGATCGGCTTCTGACCTGGCACTACCGGGGTATGCGTCGGACGCATCGCTTCGCGGAGCGACTACACCCGCCGTGCCCGGGCACCCGCCCACCGGGCCGGGCACCGTCGGACGATTACTCCGGGCGCTCGCCGCGGATGCCGCCCCAGAGGAACGAGGTCATGATCTCGACGGCGCGGTCGAGTTCGACCTTGCCGGTGGCCAGACGGTCCGCGATCGCCTCACCGGAGCCGACGAGGGCGACGGCGTAGAGCTCGAAGTCGGTGTCCTCCGGCGCGTACTTGGCGGCCTCGCGGAGCAGCACCGCGGTCATCTCGACCACCCGCTCGCGGTTCACCTCGGTGAGCGCGGCGAACGCCGCCTGGCCGGTCGCCTCGCGGTAGATCACGCGCCAGGCGTCGCGGTTCTCGTCGACGTACTTCAGGAAGCCGGCGATCACCGAACGCAGGCGCTGCAGGGGCGGCAGCGTGGGGCTGGCGTCGAACTCGATGCTGCGCATGAACCGGCCGGCCTCGCGGGTGACGCACGCGGCGAAGAGCTCGTCCTTCGACCCGTAGTACAGGTACAGCATCGGCTTGCTGATCTGCGCCTCGCGGGCCACCGCGTCCATCGACGTCTCGTAGAAGCCGTTGCGCGAGAACACCTTGATGGCGGCGTCCAGCATCTGCTGCTCGCGCACCGCGCGCGGCAAACGCTTCGTCCCACCGGCCATCGGCGTCCTCCTTACTCTCGAGTCAGATCCTAGCCCACGAGGTTACTCGCAAGTAAGTTCCGGTGAAATCCGTTCGGAATCAGCAGCGTACGGCGTGCTTCGCGCGCGCCACTCGCAGCACCGAATCGTCGAGCTGCTTCGCCGTGATCCGCTTCGCCTTCACCGACGCCTCCACCGCATCGATCGCCGCGCTCAGCTGATCGGTCGAGATCCACAGCGCCACGTCGGCGCCGGCCTCGAGCGACTTCGCGACGGCCTGCGGCACGCTGAACCGGTCGGTGATCGCCTTCATGCCCGACAGGTCGTCCGTGAAGATCGGGCCGTCGAAGCGCTTCGCCCCGTACCCGACACCGTCGCGCAGGAGCCGCATCGTCGCGGGACTGAGGCTGGTCGGCAGGCCCGGCTCGGTGAGCCCCGGCACCGTCAGGTGGCCGACCATGACGCCCGCATCCCCGGTGTTCACCGCGGCGCGGAACGGGATGAGGTCCTTCTGCTTGAGCTGATTCAGCGGCGGCACGCTCACGCCGCCCTGATGCGAGTCGCCCGACGAGCTGCCGTGCCCCGGGAAGTGCTTGAACACCGGGTACACGCCGCCGTCGCGCAGGCCCGCGGCGAAGGCCTGCGAGTACTGCACCACCACAGTGGGATCCGCGGAGTAGGAGCGGTCGCCGATCACGGAGTCGTCGGGTTGGGCGGAGACGTCGGCGTCGGGCGCGAAGTCCACGGTGATCCCCTTGGACTTGAGCAGCTTCCCGATCCGTGCGCCCTCGGCGCGCGCCTGCGGCACCGTCATCGTCTTCGCCAACTCGCGCGCCGAGACGAGGTCGGCGCCGGGCACGCGCGAGACGCGGCCGCCCTCCTCGTCGACGGAGACCATGGCCGGCACCTTCCCCGCCTTCGCGACCGCCTGCAGGGTCCCGCCCGAGAACACCGCGCGATCGGTCCAGCTGCCGATGAACACGCCGCCCACGCCCTGCTGCACGGCACGCCGGGCGTCGGCGGCGTCGCGCACGCCGACCATGAGCAGCTGCCCGACCTTCTCGCGCACCGAGAGCTTCGCGAGGAAGTCCGTACCGCACGTCGCAGGGCGTCCCGCACCCGACGACGGTGCCGTCGACATGGTCGCCGACGGGGCCTGCACCGCGGTCGTCGTGGACGGCGGGGCGTCGGGAGTGGACGGGCCGCACGCCGCGACGCCGGCCGCGGCGATCACCAGGATCGTGAGGTTCCGAAACTTCTGCATCGGGGCCAGTCTGTCAGATCGGGTCGGCTATCGGGACAGTCGAAGCAGCTTGCCGGTGAGGGTCGTCGCGTACAGCGCGGCGCCGTCCCATCCCGGGCCGCGGCCGAACCGCACCGACGTCACGCCGCGGTGGCCGGTCGCGATCGTGCACTGCGCGCCGGTCGCCGGATCGAGCCGCACGACGGTCCCGGGCAGGTCGAGCGCGACGTAGACGGCACCGTCGGGCCCCACGGTGAGGTCGTCGGCGAAGTGCCCCGGCCCGAACCCGGGCACCTCGTAGCGGCGCGGCCGGTCGGGCCGCGCGGGATCGATGGCGTAGAGCCGCGTGGTCGCGGTGGTGGCCGTCGAGGCCCACAGGCGGCCGGAGGCACCGTCGAACCAGAGGCCGTTGACGGGCTCGCCGCGCAGCGCGAAGGGCACGGCCGCGCCGCCGGGCGCGGTGGCGACGATCCCCTGCCGCGGGCCGAGGACGGTGCTGGTCACGGCGCGGCCGTCGGGCAGGAGCGCGAGGCCGTTGGGCATGGTCAGCCCGGACGCGACGACGCGAGCCGCGCCGGTGGCCGGGTCCACGACAGTCACCGTGCCGTCCGTCCTCCCCAGCAGCCCCGACGGTGCGCTGTTCGCCGTCGCGACGTGCACCGCGCCGTCGCGCACCACGATCCCGCCGGGGTTCGGCAGGTCGACGACGGTGCGCAGCGCGCCGGGCGCGGCGCCCGCGAGCAGGCTCCCCTTCCCTGTCACCACGTTCTGCCGGGCCAGGTAGACGGTGCCGGCACCGTCGAAGGCGAGGTTCTCGAGCGTGCCCATCCCGGACCGCAGGACCGTCGTGCGCCAGCCTCCGCAAGCCTGGTTCGACGGTGCCGCTCCCGCCGTCGCGGGAGTCACCGCGAGCGCGGCGATCGCGGCGGAGGCGAGGGCGGCGGCGCGGAGCGGAGTGCGGCTTCTTCGCATGCGCGCAGTCTGGCAGGCGGGGGAAAACCAGCCCGGGGGCGCGTCCGCGACGCGCCGGACTCGCCCGGACTTGCATCTTGCAACCGAGGCGTTTCGGCGTAGCCTGGAGGCATCAGGTAACCGTGAAGATCGAGGTGATCCGCATGAGTGTCCCCGTCAAGGTTCTGATCGCGTACGACGGCTCCGAGTCCTCCCAGCGCGCCGTCAAGTACGCCAGCAAGGTGCTCGCGCAGGGCCGCGACGCCGAGGCGATCGTCGTCACCGCGTGGGAGTCCACCATCCACCAGGCCGCCCGGCTGTCCGCCATGTCGGGCGTCGCGGGGGCCGGAGCCGCCGAGACCGCGCTCACCCGCGAGAGCGACGTGGTGCACGCCGAGGCGAAGAAGACGAACCAGCAGGGCGTCGACCTGGCGGCCGCGGCCGGCTTCACGGCGCACGGCGAGCTCATCGAGGTCTCCACCACCGTGTGGACCGCGCTCATCGCCGCGTCGGACACCTTCGACGTCGACGTCATCGTCTCCGGCAGTCGCGGCGTCTCGGGCATCCGGTCGCTGTGGCATTCGTCCGTTTCCGAGCACGTGCTGCGCGGATGCAAGCGGCCGGTCATGATCGTGCCGTCGGGCTGCGCGGAGCTGGACCTGTAGACTTTCCCGCATGGACCGCACCTCGATCATCGCCAGCGCCACCGCAGCGCTCGCCGGCATCGTCGTCGCCGTGGCCCTCGCACTGGTGAGCGGCGCGGCCGTCGCGCAGACGTCGCCGACCACGGATGTCAACACCGTGTCGAAGGACAAGGGCTTCCTGCAGGGCTCGTCGAACTACGGCGAGCGCGACGACTCGGGTGCCAACAAGTAGCCCCCACTTCTCCGACGAACCCCTGACCCGCCGCGCAGGCGCGTGGGCGTTCGTCGCCCTGCTCGCGCTGAGCTTCCTCAGCGCGCCCGGGAAGGTCGTCGCCGACACCAAGCTCGACCTCACGGCCAACCCCATCGGCTTCCTCGCCCGCGCGGCCAACGTCTGGTCCAGCCAGTCCCCGCTCGGCCAGGTGCAGAACCAGGCCTACGGCTACTTCTTCCCGCACGGCGCGTTCTTCGCGCTGGGCCAGTTCCTGCACGTCCCGCCGTGGATCACGCAGCGCCTGTGGTGGGCTCTGCTGCTGTTCGCGGGCTTCTGGGGCATCGTCCGGCTCGCCGAGGCGCTGGGCACCGGCTCGCGCGGCAGCCGCGTCGTGGCCGCGGCCGCGTTCGTGCTGGCCCCGCAGGTGCTCACGACGCTGGGCGCGATCAGCTCCGAAACCGCGCCGGTGATGCTCGCGCCGTGGGTGCTGCTCGCCCTGGTCCTGCTGTTGCAGGGCGCGGACGTGCCGCTGCGGAACCTGGCCGCCCGCTCGGCGGTTGCGGTCGCGCTGATGGGCGCGGTGAACGCCGTGGCCACGGGCTTCGCGTGCGCGGTGGCCGCGCTGTGGTGGCTGCTGCACGTGCGCTTCGGCGCCGGGACCGGCCGGTTCTGGCGGTTCAGCGCCTGGTGGGCGGTGTGCGTGGCGCTGGCGACCACCTGGTGGATCGTGCCGCTGCTCATCATGGGCCGCGTCAGCCCGCCGTTCCTCGAGTTCATCGAGTCCTCCCGCGCGACCACGCAATGGGCGTCGGTGCCGGAGGTGCTGCGCGGCACCACGTCGTGGAGCCCGTTCATCTCCGACGAGCGCGGCGCCGGCGCCATGCTCACCACCTCCCCCGCCGCGGTCGTCGTCACCGGCCTGGTCGCGTGCGCCGGCATCGCCGGGCTCACCATGCGGCGCATGCCCAAGCGCGGGGTCTGGGCGACGGTGCTGCTCGTGGGGCTGGCGGGGATCGGCGCGGGCTACGCCAGCGGCCTGGGTTCCCCGGTGGCCGAGCCGGTGCGGGTCTTCCTCGACAGCGTCGGCGCGCCCCTGCGCAACGTCTACAAGCTCGAGCCCTTCCTGCGGTTGCCGCTGGTCCTGGGCATGGCGCACCTGCTGGCCCGGGCGCCGCTGCCCGGCACCGTCGGCCTGGCGAAGGTGCGGCGGGCGCTGGCGCACCCCGAGCAGGACCGCCTCGCCGCGGGCGCCCTCGCCGTGGTCGTGGTGCTCGCGCTAGCGGGCGGCATGGCGTGGACGGGCAAGCTCGCGCCCCGCGGGCCGTACGACAAGATCCCCGACTACTGGTCGCAGGCCGCGGACTGGCTGTCCGCGTACGCCGCCGGGACCGCGCCCGGCCAGGCCCGCGCCGAACGCGCCCTCGTCGTGCCGGGCGCGCCCTTCGGCGCGCAGCTGTGGGGCCTCACGCGCGACGAGCCGATCCAGCCCCTGGCCGAGACGCCGTGGGCCGTGCGCGACGCGATCCCCCTCAACCCGCCCGGCGCGATCCGCGCCCTCGACTCGGTGCAGCGGCTGTTCAGCGCGGGCACACCGTCGGCGGGGCTGGCCGCGACGCTGCGCCGCCAGGGCATCTCCTACCTCGTGCTGCGGGCCGACCTCGACCCCGGCACGTCGCGCTCCGCCCGGCCCGCGCTGGCCCGCGCCGCGATCGAGGGCTCGCCCGGGATCAGCGAGGTCGCCCGGTTCGGCGCGGACATCGCGCCGCCGACCGTCGAGAAGGTGGTCGTCGACTCCGGGTTGCGGCCACCGCTGCCGGCCATCACGATCTACCGCGTCGACGGCGGCGCCCCGACCGGCCCGTACGTGGCCGACCTGGCGACGATGCCGCGCGTCGCGGGCGGGCCGGAGGCGCTGCTGGGGCTGCAGGCCGACGCCGCCGCGTCGGGCCGGCGCGAGCTGGGCGCGGCGCTGCTCGCCTCGGACGCGAAGGACGCGGGCCTGCCCGACGGTCCGCTGACCGTCACCGACACGCCCAAGCGGCGCGAGACCGACTACGGCCGCGTCGACGACCACAGCTCCGCGATCCGCACCGCCTCCGATCCCCGCCGAACGCTGAACCGGCTGCCCGACTACCCGGCGGCGGGGCTGGTCGACGGGACGTGGCAGGGCGCGACGGTATCCGCGTCCAGCTCGGCCGCCGACGCCACGCAGCTCGGCACCGTGCTCCCCGGCGCGGGGACCGCCGCCGCGGTGGACGGCGACAAGAACACCGCGTGGGTCTCCTCCGGGCTGGACCATGCGATCAACCAGTGGCTGCAGTTCACGCTGCCCGAGCCGCGGGCGGACCTGTCGGTGACGGTCACCGTCGGGCGCGCACTGGGCCCCGCGGTCACGCGCCTGCTCATCACCACCGAGGCGGGCACCGTCTACTCCGATCCCGTCACGGCGGGCACGCCTATCACGCTGGTCGCGCCGTCGGAGCCGACGCGCTGGGTGCGGATCACCGCCGCCGAGACCGCGGACCGCACCTGGGGCAACCAGTTCGCCATCACCGAGGCCGAGCTCACGGACACCCGGTCGAAGCAGTCGATCCCCGCGCGGCACGACGTCGCGCTGCCCGCGTCCGGGCCGGCGCAGCGCTGGGTCTTCGGTCAGGACACGATGGGCCGCTCCGGCTGCGTCGTCACGCCCGGCGAGAACGGCGCGCCGGGACCGGTCCAGTGCGCCGACATCGCCATCGGGCCGGAGGAGCCGGGGCCCCTGCGGCGCACCGTCGACGGTCCCGGGGCAGCTGCGGTGACGCCGTCGCTGACGGTCCGCGCCCGCCCGGGCCAGGCGCTGTCGGCGCTGCTCGGGGCGGCGGGCGCGCCGTCGGCGTTCGCGGAGTCGGCGGTCGGCGACGGCCGGGCGAGCTCCGCCGCGGCCGTCGACGGGGATCCGAACACGGTCTGGTCGGCGCCGCAGTCGGTCACCGAGCCCACGTCGCCGAAGCCGGTGCTGCGGCTGCGGCTGCCGTCGCCGCAGGTCGTCGGCGGCCTGACGCTGCGGCTGCCCGGCGGCGAGGCGCCCGCGCGGCCGACGCGGATCGGCGTCGACCTGGGGACGGGGCGGCAGGTACGCGAGCTGCCGTCGGGCGATTCCGTCACCGTGAAGGTCGAACCGGCCGTGACGGATTCGATCTCGATCTCGCTGCTCGACTGGGACGAGCGGATCAACATCAACGACTTCGGCTTCCCGGAGAAGATGGCGCCCGGGCTCGCCGAGGTGCGGGCCGTCGGCCCCGACGGGGCGCCCGTCCCCGGATCCGATCCCGCGCCCGCGGACCGTCCGGTCGTGGTGCCGTGCGAGACCGGCCCGACGGTGCGGATCGGCGACCGGCTGCTGCGCTTCCGGATCGAGGCGGGAGCGCGGGAGCTGCGCGACGGTGCGCCCGTCCGCGCCGTGGCCTGCGACCCCGCGCCGGTGCCGCTGCCGGCCGGGAAGGCGCAGGTCGTGGCGTCGCCGGGGCTCGCCTTCAGCGTGGACTCGCTGTCGTTGGACACGCCGGCGGCCGCCGAGGCATCGCCCCGGGACGAGAGCGTGAAGGTGCAGAGCTGGACCCCAGACCGCCGGGTGGTGACGGTCAGCCGCGCCGACGCCGATCAGGTGCTCGTCGTCCCCGAGAGCCGCAACTCCGGCTGGGCCGCGACGGGGCCGGACGGCACGCCGCTGCGCGCCGTGACGGTGAACGGCTGGCAGCAGGGTTGGGTGGTGCCCGCCGGGACCGACGGTGCCGTGACCCTGCGGTTCGCGCTCAACGCGCCGTACCGGATCGGGCTCTTCGGCGGGCTCGCCCTGCTGGTGATCCTCGCGGCGCTGGCCCTGGTCCCGGGCTCGCGGCCGCGTGCCGACGGCGGGCCGGTGCGCGCCTGGCAGCCGGGGGTCGCGGCGGGCCTGGGGATCGGCGCGGTCGCCTTCGTGCTCAGCGGCTGGCCCGGGCTCGCGCTGTGGGCGGCCGCCGGTCTCGCGACGTGGGTGGTCTCCGGGCTGCACGTCTCGGCGGACCGTCGGGCGGCGATCCGGGTGTTCGGCGCCTCCGGCTTCGTGCTGGCGGGGATGCTGCTGCTCGCGACCGGCCCGTGGCACGCCGAGGCCGGTTACGTGGGCCACGGCCCCTGGCCGCAGGGCCTGGCCCTGGTCGGCGTGCTGCTGATGGCCTGGTCGACGGTGCCGCCCACCCGATTCCTCCGCCGGCGCGGCGGCGCGTCCGGCGAGGACGAGCGCGAGGCCGGCGGCGCGAAGTAGGCCTGCGGGCTGGGTGTTGTCTCGCAGAGAAGCGATGCGCGCCACGCATACCCCATGAACCTGCAGGTCAGTGGCTCATTTTGCTGTTCGAGCGATGCGTCCGGCGCATACCCCCGCAGCTCCCCACGATTCCGCAGTGCTCGTTCGACGTCCCCACGCGGCGTTCCTTCCCCCACGCCGCACCGAATCCCCCAGGAAATGCCGTGGACCGGTGCGCAAGGCACACGCTCGGACGTCCCCGGGCAGACTCCGGGTGATGCGCCGCGCGCGTCACCCGCTGCCGAAATGCGCCTCTGACCTACAACGACGAAGGGGCATGCGTGGCACGCATCGCTTCCGTGCAGAACTACCCCACCGGCGCGACGGGCTCCGCGGCCGGCGGCTCGATCCGCGCCTGCGCGGCCTCGGCGGGCGAGGAGGCGGCGGACCGTCGGGCCTCGCGGCGAGCCAGCCAGCGACGGGCCGGCTCCTCCACCCAGGCGTAGCTCAGGGCCGCGACGGCGACCGAGAAGACCAGCGTCAGCAGGGTCACCTTCAGGAAGGCGCCGTTGAAGGGCACGATCGCGAACAGCGGGAAGATCGCGGTGAGCACCACGAGGTGCCAGATGAAGATGCCGTACGACCAGCGGCCGAGCGCCAGCATGAACCCCGAGCCGAGCCACCGCGAGGGCTCCGAGGCGGGCGCCAACACGAGCGGCGCCAGCAGCAGGAAGCCCAGCACCCCGCCGAGTCCCATGCGCAGGGCGAACTGCCAGGCCTCGGGGGTGTCGAGCGTGACGGGCCCGCCCAGCGGCGTGCAGATCACGGCGAACACCACGAGCGCCGCCGGCCAGCACACGCGACGGCGCGCCAGGCGCCGCACCGGAGCGAACCAGGCGACCGGAGCGCTCACGATCTCGGCGAGGACGATGCCCGCGACGAACCACGGCACGTACGAGGGCAGCCAGTTGTGGTGGTTCACCCCCGGCGGCAGGGGCAGCGCCGCGCCGACCCACGCCCAGCTCAGCGACACCGCCGCCACGGCGAGTAGCGCCGGCACCCGCCACCGCGCGGCCGAACCGCGCAGCCGCACGAGTGCCAGCGCGGCCAACGGCAGCAGCAGGTAGAAGAGCATCTCCACGGAGAGCGACCACATCTGGGTCAGCCCGTCGGTGAGGGAGTAGGGCACGAAGACCTGGGTCAGCGAGAGGTTGGCGAGCCAGGTGGAGCCCGACGGGGCCGTCGACCGCGGGAGCAGGGCCAGCGCGACCACGGCGACCAGGAGATACGCGGGCATGATCCGCACGAATCGCGACCGGTAGTACCGCCCCGTCGGCGGGCCGTCGGAGGACGTCCAGGCGGCCCGGGCGTGCGCGCGCCACAGCAAGAACCCGGACAGCCCGAAGAACAGGGCGACCGCCATGTCGAACCGGCCCCACACCCGGCCCATCACCGAATGACCCACCTGACCGGTCTGGAAGGCGGTGTGGGTGAGCATCACGGCGATCGCCGCGCACGCGCGCATGCCCTCGAGTGCGGGCACGAAACCGGCCGCACCCGCAGGCTTTGCAGATGCGAATTCGCTGGTCCCGACGGTGCTCATCGTCCACCGAATCTACCCGGGATCCGGGCGCCGCCCGCGCGCGTGGCCCATGCCACCCCGGCACCACCTGTAGGCTCGGGTACTTGTAAGGGAGCGCGACCGCGTGCCCCGACGGCGTGTGCGAACCCCGTACGCGCTCCACGAGAGCTGTGAGGAGACACTTCGATGGCGGTAGGCCGTAGCCGGCTGGCGCGCGTTATCGGTCCGATCCTGATCTTCTTGGGCGCGCTGCTGATCACGGCCGCGATCGCCGGACCGGCGTACGTCGCGGGCAAGCTGACGACGATCCCGCTGGACATCGACACCACGACGGTGGCGAAGTCCGAGAAGGTCGCGGACTCCCAGGCGGATGCCGACTTCCCCGCGAAGTCGCTGGACATGTGCTCGATCAACCGGGACAAGGCCGTCGTCAACGACGTCTCGGTGACGACCCAGACCCGCACGCTGGTGACCACTCCGTCGGACGAGTCGACGATGACGGTGCAGTCCGGCAGCTCGATGGTCGTCCCGTCGATCAAGACCAAGGGCGAGCCGCGGCACCCGCAGCTGACCGGCGCCGTGCAGGACAAGCGTCCCTGCGACGACGGCCTGGTGCAGGCCTGGCTCGACCGTGTCTCCCTCGACCGCGAGACGGGTGAGCCCACCGGCAAGACCTCGGAGGCGACCTACCAGCCCGGCGAGAGCACCCCGGCCGTGAAGATCGCCGACCGCAAGGGCCTGCAGTACCGCTTCCCCGCCGGCACCACGCAGGACGGCAAGTACGAGTTCTTCGACCTCATCACGCGCAGCAACGTGGGCCTGAAGTTCGTCGAGGAGAAGGAGGTCAGCGGCACCAAGACGCTGCACTTCCAGGGCCAGCAGAGCTGGGTGGACCTCTCCACGATCCGCGACAGCAACGACCCGACGCTGGGCACCGTGCTCACCATGCCCGCGAGCTGGTGGGGCATCGGCGGCGTCGATCCCAAGGACGACATCACGCTGAACCGCTGGGCGAAGACCGACGTGGACCTGTGGGTCGACCCGACCTCGGGCGTCATCGTCGACCAGTCGCTGCACTACACGCAGCAGTTCCGCCTCCCCGGCCAGGTCGCCCCGAACACGCCGAAGCAGGTCCGCGACTTCAAGCTCGACGTCTTCGACGCCAAGCAGCGCTGGGTCGATGCGACGGTCCGCTCGCAGGCGGAGGTCGCGAAGTCGGCGCAGAACAAGATCGCTGTCGCCAAGTACGTGGCGCCCGTCGCGGGCGGCGTCCTCGGCCTGATCGCCCTGGGCCTCGGCGTCTTCGCCCTGTTCCTGGGCCGCAACCCGGCCACCGCGGGCGGACCGGGCACGGGCCGGGCGGCCGCCGCCGGTTCCGGCGATGCCGCTCCCACCGCACCGCTCGACGAGGACCCGATCACCACGCCCGACGTGGGCGGCGATCCGGCGACGGAGGCGTTCAGCGCCCAGCCCCGGCCGGACGAGTCGCAGACCGAGGCGATCGACTTCCGGAAGCGCGACGAGCGCTGACGGTCACGACCGCACCGATCACCATCACCGCCGCGAGCGCACACAGCGCCGCGGCGGTGATCATTTCGGCGGGCGTGCGCGGCAGGGTGAGCAGGATCGCCGCCTCGGACGCGACCACCGCCCACGCGAACAGCGCCATGCGGGTGCGCTCGATAGCGATGGCGTAGAGCAGCAGGCCCTGCAGCAGCGCCAGGAGCGCGCCCTGCGCCGCGAACAGCCACAGCAGCCCCTGCACGGGCCGGTAGTCCTCACCGGCCAGGAGCGTCGCGAGCGGGGCGCACACCGCCGCACCGGCGACGCACGCCAGGCCCAGGGCCGTCAGCAGCCCCACGACGGTGCGCAGCGCGCTACGGGCCCGGCCCGGGGTCGCGAGCTGCGGGTAGAAGACGACGCCGACGGCCTGCGGCAGCCAGAACGCGACCTTCGACGCCACGGCGCCGAGGGCGTAGGTGCCGGCCGCGGCCGCGCCGAGGACGGGCCGCGAGAGCAGCAGGTCGAGCGAGGCGAAGACGACGAGCACCAGCTGCACGGAGCTGGCGCCGAGCACCGCGCGCACCCCCGCGTCGGGCCCGGCCTCGTGCCCCGCCGGGGCCCCGGCCAGCGCCCGGCCGACCGCGGCGGCGACGAGCGCGCCCACCGTCGTACCGAGGAGCGCCGGCCCCGGGCCCAGCAGCAGTCCGGGCACGGTGAAGATCAGCTTGCCCAGGCCGGCCAAACCGAGCAGCGCCGCGAGCCGGCCGAAGCGCCGCTCGCCCTGCAGCAGGCCCTGCTCGACGGCCAGCAGCACCAGGGCGGGCGCGGCGGCCAGCGCGGCGGCGGCCGTGATCGCCCGGGTGTGCAGGCCGGCGGCGGCCAGCGGCACCGCGACCGCGGCGAGCACCCCCGCGCCCAGCGCGATCCGGTAGCCCAGCGCCCGCATCTGCGCGGCCCCGGCGCCGCGGACCACCTGGCGCGCGACGACCGTCTGCAGCGCGAGCGCGGGCACGGCGAGGATCAGCGTCAGCTGCAGGAGGGAGGCGAACTCGCCGTATCCGGCGGGCCCGAGCCAGCGACTCGCGGGCAGGTGCACCAGGTACGAACAGAGGTTGGCCAGCATCGAGCCGATCGTGACCCACGCCAAACCTCGCACCCGGCCATTGTGTCAGTAGGCTCGGGTCGATGAGATCGCGCGACCTGGCCCTCGCCGCCTGGTCCGCCGTGCTCGCCGCCGTGATCCTGGGCCCGCTGGCCGTCGGCGGCCGCTACCTCCTGCTGCGCGACGCGGTCTCCACGCCCCGCTCGTACCTCACCGACACCGCGCTCGGGCTCGGCGACAACGCCGCCCGCGCGACGCCGCAGGACTGGCTCCTGGCCGTCGGCTCGCAGGTGGTCGACGGTGGCCTCCTGGTGACGGCGCTGCTGTTCGTCGCGCTGGTCGCGGCCGGCTGGGGCTTCGGGCGGTGCGCGCTGGCGATCCTCGCCGCCGTGGGGCGCGAGGCCGGCCTCGGCGCAGGCCTGGCCGCGGCGACGGTGGGCCTGTGGAATCCGTTCGTCGCCGAGCGGCTCCTGCAGGGGCACTGGAGCCTGCTGGCCGGGTACGCGGCGATCGGCTGGGCGGTCGTCGTGGGATTGCGGCTGGAGGGCCGGGCACAGCTCGGCGGCTTCGCGGCGTGCCTCGCCGCGGGCGGCCTGACGCCGACGGGTGCGGTCCTCGCGCTGATCGCTGGCCTGGTGGCGGCGCCGCGGCGGTGGGCCTGGCAGCTGGGGCTGTTCGTGTGCGCGGCCGCGCCGTGGCTGTACCCGTCGCTGGTCTCGGGCAGCGGGGTGCGCGCCGACCCGGCGAGCGTCGCCGTCTTCGCCGCCCGGGCCGAGCCGGGCCTGGGGACGCTGGGCTCCCTGCTGGGGCTCGGGGGCATCTGGAACCGGCAGGCCGTGCCCGACGGTGCCCCCTGGCTCTGGACCGCGCTCGCCCTCGCGCTGGTGGTCGGCGGGCTGCTCGTGCTCCGCGCGCGGGTGTTCTCCCCGCCCCTGGGCCGGTTCGCGCTGCTCGCGCTGTGCGCGGTGGTGCTGCCCGCGCTGGCGGCGACGGGCCCGGGGACGGCGCTGCTCGAGGCCGTGGTGCAGGCGATCCCCGGCAGCGGGCTGCTGCGCGACGGGCAGAAGTGGGTGGCGCTGGCCCTGCCGCTGTACGCGACCTGCATCGCGGCACTGGTCGCCGCGGTGCCCGCCGCCGCGCGGGCCGCGGGCGCCGTGATGGCGGTGGCGGTGCCGATCGCGGTGCTGCCGGGCCTGGCGTGGGGCGTGGGCGGGGCGCTCGCCCCGGTGACCTACCCGGAGTCGTGGCGGACCGTCGCCGAGGCGGTGCCCGCGGACCGCGGATCGGTCGCGGTGCTGCCGCCGGGCATGTTCCGGACGTACGCGTACGGGCCCGGCGCGCCGGTCCTCGACCCCGCGCCGCGGATGCTGCGGGCGCCCGTCCTGCAGACGGGTGAACTCCGCGTCGGCGGGCGCTCCGTCGACCGGGTGCCCGGCGCGGCGTCCGACGCGGAGGACGCGCTCGCCGCCGGCGGCGACGCCCTGGCGGGCCGCCTGGCGGAGCTGGGCGTCGGCTGGGTTCTCGTGGAGGCCGTGCTCGTGGACGGCGAGACGGCCTTCCCGGCGGTGCCGCTCCCCGGTCTCACGCTCGCCGTCGATACCCCCGACCTGCGGCTCTACCGGGTGCCCGGCGAGATCGCGACCGTCTCCGCGTCAGCGGCGGAGCGGGCCGGGGCGTGGACCGCGCACCTGCTGTGGGCGACGGTGCTGCTGGGCGGGGCGACGGTGGCCGCGACGGGCCGCGCGCGGCGGATCTCGGGGGCCGACGGTGCCGGCGCGCCGACCCCCTCGCAGTGACCCGAATTCCCGTACGGCGTGTAGGAAATCTGCTGTTCATTTGCATTCCGCATGGCACGACACCCCCCATTACTTCGTTCTGTAATTAGCGATGCACATGATGCGTCATGCACGACGAAATGTGAACCCCCGACAATTGTCGGGTTTCTCACTGTTCGTACGTCTTTTGCCGCGCTATGGACTTAGTCATCATGTTCTTCATGATCTCGGGTTTCTCAGAGCAGTGGCAGTGCCCGGCGGGAGAGTGGACCGTCTGGGCTCCGGACGCGACCACCAAGGAGGCGATGCGCACCGCCCCTGACCTGGACGTCTGCACGTCCTACGTGCAGGCCGACCACCTGCGCAGCGGCATCGACGGCGAGGCCTGCACCCGGCGTCTCGTCTTCACCACATTCACGATCCACGATGTTTTCGATGAAAGAGCCGTCGAATCGGTCTTCACCGAATTCGTGCGCGGGCACGGCGTCTTCCACACCGCATTTCCGGTGTCGACGGATCCGAATCCGCGCGGACGCACGCTTTCTCCGGAGCAGATCGCTCTCGCCGTCGAGGCCTCGTCGGAAACGCATCCCGGCGCGACAGTCAAGGACTACCTCATGTCGTCGGTGCCGGAGCTGCACGAGTGGGCGGCCTTCGCCTTCGCCGTGACCGGCGTCGAGCACGCGCGCCCCGGCACAGCCGACCCGCACTTCCAGGTGGTGGTCTGCTCGGACCACCTGTACACCGACGGGGTCTCGCAGGCCGTGAGCTTCTTCGAGCTCGTCTCGCGGTACACCGCGGCCCGCAGCGGCACCCCGTACGTGCCGGTGCCGGTGCGCCCGCACCGCGAGTTCACCCGCGAGCAGCGCACGCTGGCCGCCACCCTCACGCCCACGCATCCCGACGTGGTGCAGTGGCGCGAGACGCTCAGGCGCGCGGGCGGCATGCCGCGCTTCCCCCTGCCGCTGGGGCTCGCCGACGGCGAGGCGGCACCGGGCCGCATCGCCGTGCACGCCTCGTTCATCGACTCCGACCGCACCGCCCGCTTCAGCGCGGCGGCGAAGCGGGCCGGCGCGAACATGAGCAGCGCGCTCCTCGCGGTGCTCGGGCAGGTCCACAACAACCTCACGGGCGACGAGCTGTTCACCATGCTCATCCCGCGCGCCGACCGCTCCGCGACGGGCGACGCGATGGCCGTCGGCTGGTACGTCACGCTGGTGCCGGTGCAGTTCTCGGCCTCGGGGACGTTCGACGAGGTCGCACGCAACGCGCACGAGGCGGTCGCGACGGCGAAGCAGCTGGACCGCACCCCGGTCTACCCGGTCATCGACCTGCTGGCCGACGATCCGGGCTTCCCCGTGCAGCACGGCTTCACCGCGCCGATGCTCTCCTACATCGACGTCACGCGGGTTCCGGGCGCGGAACTGGCTCGGCAGCACGACTTCTCGGTGTTCGCCAATGCCACGCCCTCGCGCGAGGTCTTCACCTGGATCAACCGCGACGAGTCGGGCCTGGACTTCAACGCGATGCATCCGGACACGACGCAGGCGACCCGCTCGGTGGACACGGTGTTCCGCCTCCTCCGCGACCGCATCGTCGAGGTGGCCGACCACTCCCCCGCCCTCATCTCGGCGTAGCGGTCTCCGCCCGCGCGGGCGCGACGGTGCGGGCGGGGCGGAGATCGGCGGGGAAGCCGCCGACGCGGGCGTGCAGCTCGGCCTGCAGGGTGCCCCGAGCGCGGCTGTCGAGAGCGGGCGCGTAGGCGGCGGGCGCGACGCCGAAGGCGATCCACGGGCCGGCGGGATCGACGGCCACCGACGTCACCACGAGCCGGGCGCGGCGGTCGGCACCGTCGGGCAGCGGACCGAAGGGGACGGGCACGAGGCGGCGCACCGAGATCGCCCGGCTGGCGGTCGCGCGGGTAGCCGAGCAGCCGCTCGGCCTGCGGCACCGTGCGGCCGACGAGTTCCTCGGTGCGGATTCGGCCGCCCGACCCCTCCCGGAGCACGAGCGGGACCAGTGCGGCCAGCACGAGGGCCGCCACCAGGCCGAAGACGCCCCAGAAGACGTCGCCCGCGGCGAAGGCGATCTCCGCGGACAGCGCCGCGAAGGCGCAGGCCACGATGTGCACGGCGAGCTGCAGCAGCAGGGAGCCGGCCGTCGTGACGAGGCCCGCGATCAGGATCGCCGTGACCAGCGCGGCGGTGCCCCACCGCCGGTCCAGCAGCGCGCCGAGCAGTGCGGCGCCGAAGACGAGCAGGTAGGCGATCCACCACCTGCTCGCCCGCGGCCCCATCTGCACCCTGGTCATGCAAAGAAGATACAACCCGGGTTCGGATTCGGGCGGGGGATCAGTGCCCCCGGCGGATCCACTCCTCGAGGTGAGGCGATTCGGTGCCCAGCGTCGTCCCGTCGCCGTGGCCGGTGTTCACCACGGTCTCCGGCGGCAGCGCGAACAGCCGGTCGCGGATCGACTCGATGATCACGGAGAAGTCGCTGTACGAGCGGCCGGTGGCGCCGGGCCCGCCGGCGAAGAGCGTGTCGCCGCTGAACAGCTGCCCCGCCTCCGGGAGGTACAGGCACACCGATCCCGGCGAGTGACCGGGCGCGTGGATCACGCGGATCTCGGTGCCGACGACCGCGATCCGGCTGTCGTCTGCGAGGTCCTCGTGTCCGACACCCGGGTGGGTCATGCCCCAGAGCACGTCGTCTCCCGGGTGCAGCAGGATCGGGGCGTCGAGCCGTTCGGACAGCTCCGGCGCGACGGTCACGTGGTCGTTGTGCCCATGGGTGCAGACGATTCCGCGCACCGTGCGCCCACCGACGGCGTCGACGATCGGATCGGCGGAGTGCGCGGCGTCGATCACCACGACCTCGCTGTCGTCGCCGACGAGCCAGACGTTGTTGTCGACGTCCCAGGTGCCGCCGTCGAGGCTGAATACACCTGAGGTGACAACGCGTTCCACGCGCAGCGTCACAGGACCACCACCGAGCGCAGCACCTCTCCGCGGTGCATGGTCGCGAAGGCCTGCTCCACCTCGTCGAGGCCGATCCGCTCGGTGACGAACTTCTCCAGCGGCAGGCGGCCCTGCCGGTAGAGGTCGACGAGCTGCGGGAAGTCCCGCTCGGGCAGGCAGTCGCCGTACCACGAGGACTTGAGAGCCCCACCGCGCGAGAAGAAGTCGATGAGCGGCATGTCGAGGGTCAGGTCCGGAGTGGGCACGCCCACCAGGACGACGGTGCCCGCCAGGTCGCGGGCGTAGAAGGCCTGCTTCCAGGTCTCGGGGCGGCCGACGGCGTCGATCACGACGTCGGCGCCGAAGCCGTCGGTGAGCTCCTGGATCGCCTCCACCGCATCGGTTTCCGCGGCGTTGACGGTGTGCGTGGCGCCCAGCTCGCGGGCCCACTCCAGCTTCTTCGGGTCCCGGTCGACGGCGATGATGGTGCGCGCACCCACGAGGCGGGCGCCCGCGATGGCCGCGTCTCCCACACCGCCGCAACCGATCACGGCCACGGTGTCGCCGCGGGAGACGCCGCCGGTGTTCACGGCGGCACCCAGGCCGGCCATCACGCCGCAGCCGAGGAGCCCCACGACGGCGGGGTCGGCCTCGGGATCGACCTTGGTGCACTGGCCCTGGTGCACGAGGGTCTTCTCCGCGAAGGCGCCGATGCCGAGGGCGGGCGAGAGCTCGGTGCCGTCCTCGAGAGTCATCTTCTGCGTGGCGTTGAACGTGTCGAAGCAGTACTGCGGCTTGCCGCGCTTGCAGGCGCGGCACTGCCCGCACACGGCACGCCAGTTGAGCACCACGAAGTCGCCGGGCGCGACGTGATCGACTCCCTCGCCCACGGTTTCGACGACGCCGGCGGCCTCGTGTCCCAGCAAGAACGGGAACTCGTCGTTGATGCCGCCCTCGCGGTAGTGCAGGTCGGTGTGGCAGACGCCGCACGCCTGCACCGCGACCACCACCTCACCGGGCCCCGGGTCGGGGATCACGATCGGGAGGACCTCGACGGGCTCCCCCTTCGCGCGGGCGACGATTCCTCTGACGGTCTGCGGCACGGTTCTCCTCCTGGTCCGGATACGGCTATTGCCATCCTCGCATCTATCGCGGCGACGAGAACTCGGACAGCTCGCGCAGGTGCGATCCGGCGGGGGCGTCCCGGTGCCGCAAGTAGTGGACGAACAGCTCCTCCGCGTCCGCCGTGGCGTGCACGTCCGCGGGCCGGACGCGGTGCTCGAACTCGCCCTGGACGACGGTCTCCGTCTCCGTCTCGGCGGCCGCCGCCGGGCGGCCGATCACGTACTGGCGGAGGGCACCGTCGGGTTCGCGGCGCTTGATCTCGACCACGAGGCGGTCGTCCGTTCCCGCGGCCTGGAGGAACTCCAGCGACGTGGGCTCCTCCGTCACCGCGGCGTCCGGCGCCAGCGGGAACACCGAATAGAAGGTGTGCGGCAGGATCGCGTCGGCGGCGCCGATGCGCCGCACCGACCAGCGGACGCGCTCCTCGAGGTCGTCGGGGATCCAGGTGGTCCACTGGGCACGGCGGTCGTCGCGCTCCGCGAAGTCGGGGCGCCGCCAGGACGCTCCCACGGCGCGCGCGGGCTCGGGCCCCGCGACGGGCGGGCCTGCGGCACCGTCGTCGAAGAAGGCGACCAGGTCCGGCCCGATCCCGTACCGGGGCAGGGCGTCGATCTGTCGCCGCACGGCGAGCGAGCTGTACCTGCCGTTACGCAGGAGCGGCCCCTCGGGCTCGGTCTGCGGCTTGCGGCGCGTGCGCCGGAGCTCGCGCGGGGCGCCTTCGCAGACGTAGACGGCGGCGGTCGCGCACGCCCGCGCCAGCGGGTTCACCCGGCCGTACAGGTACCCGGCCACTTGGAACACCCGCTCGAGTTCCTCGTCGGAGCACCGCAGCACCCACGCGGCGGCCTCGTCCTCGCCGTAGCGGCGCAGGTCGGCGGCCGTCATCTCAGCGGTCGTCATCACGCCGCTCAATGCACGTGGTTCCTCCAGTCGGCGGGCACGCGGCCCGCGGGGCCGGGCACGGCCTGGTCGACGGGGTGGTTCTGCGGGTCGGCGAGCAGCGGACCGTCGTAGTAGTCCTCCGAGACGTAGTCCCAGAACCAGGCCTCGCCGGGCTCGAAGCTCTGCACGATGGGGTGGCCGCTCTCGCGGGCGTGGGCGCTCGCGTGCTGCGACGGCGACGAGTCGCAGCAACCGATGTGGCCGCACCTCGCGCAGCGGCGCAGGTGCACCCACCAGCCGCCCGCGGCGTCGCACTCCACGCAGCCGGCGCCGCTGGGTGGCACGGCGGGATCGATCGGATCGGTCGGTTCGCTCATGCTTGAATCCCTTCTCCCGGGTCGCCGGGGTCGGCGATCTCGTCCCGCTGCGGGCCGGCGATGGGCAGTTCCACGGTGAACACCGTGTTCCCGGGAACCGAGCGCACCGACAGGTCGCCCTGGTGCTTGTTCACCACGATGCGCCACGAGATGTCCAGTCCCAGACCGGTTCCCTGGCCGACGTCCTTGGTCGTGAAGAAGGGCTCGAAGATGCGGGGCACCACGTCGGCGGGGATGCCGCTGCCGGTGTCGGCCACCTCGACCACCACCGACTCGTCCTTGCGGCGGGCCCGCAGCGTGAGGGTGCCGCTGCCGTCCATCGCCTGCACGGCGTTGTCGATCAGGTTGGTCCACACCTGGTTCAGCTCGGCGCCGTAGCCCTGGATGTCCGGCAGGTCGGGGTCGTAGTCCCGGACCACCGTGACGTCGCCCTGCCCCAACTTGCGGCTGAGCATGACGACGGTGCTGTCGAGCAGCTCGCGGACGTCGAGCACCTGGAAGGGCGCGCGGTCCATCTGCGAGTACTGCTTGGCCGCCTGCAGCAGGGTGGAGATCCGGTTGGTGGAGTCGGTGATCTCGTTCATGAGCAGCTCGGTTTCGACCGTGTAGTACAGCCAGCGCAGCGCGCCCGACAGCGTCTGGACGTCGTCGAGCGAGCCCGCGACGCGGTCGAGGAAGTCCGTCTGCAGGCCCGCGGCCACGAAGACGGGGGCGAGCACGTGCCCGTCGCCGATGTCGTGGTCGTCGAGCCAGTCCATGAGCTCGTCCTCGCGGTCGGAGGCCTCCAGCGGGCCGAGATCGGGGGCGACCGCGACCGCCTCGACGGCCTCCTCCTGGAACTTCACGAGGTCCACCAGGCGGGTGCGGTCGAGCTTTCCGCTGGCGATGCCGGCCAGCTTGTGCCGCATGCCGCCGACGCGGGTGCGCAGCTCCGCCGCCGCGCGGGTGGCGGCGCCGGCGGGGTTGTTCAGTTCGTGGGTGAGGCCGGCGGACAGCGAGCCCAGCGCCAGCAGGCGCTCCCGCTGCTCGATCATCTGGCGGCTGCGCTGGCCGCCGTAGAAGACGCCCTCCAGCAGATGCACCGCCATCGGGAACCAGTCGTGCATCGCCTCGTTGAAGTCGGCGGCGGGCAGCATGAAGAACTGCGCCTCCGTCACCGCACGCATGGACGAGTTGTACTGCGTCTGCGCCGGGCCGCCCTTGCCGAGGAACGCCGACCACGCGCCGGAGTAGGCGCCGCGCTGGTCGGAGCGGGTGGTCTCGACCTCCGCGTCGCCCACCTTCTGCGACAGCGCGATCGTCCCCTTGAGCAGGACGTACAGCCAGTCCGCGGGGTCGCCGGTCGAGTAGACGGGGCCGGCCGGGAAGGTCTCCACGTGGCCGCGTTCGCACAGCCATTCCAGTTGCTCGTCGCTGAGCTTCTCGAACAGGAACAGGGTGCGCAGTTCGTCGACGAAGCACGGGTCATGAGTGCTCACGAGTCGACTCCTTCCAGATAGCGGTGGACGAACATCACGGCCATCGCGCCCTCGCCCACCGCGGAGGCGACGCGCTTCGCCGATTCGGATCGGACGTCGCCGGCCACGAAGATGCCGGGCACGTTCGACTCCAGGTGGAACGGCGGACGGTCCAGTTCCCATCCCGGCGGGGCGGCACCGTCGGGCGTGAGGTCCGGGCCGGTCAGCAGGAAGCCCCGCCCGTCGCGCTCGACGACGCCGTCGAGCCAGTCCGTGCGCGGCTCCGCACCGATGAAGACGAACAGGAAGTCGGCCGGGACCTGCTCCGTCTCGCCCGACTGGGTGTCGCGCAGCGTGAGCTGCGTCAGGTGGTCGTCGCCGTGCGCCTCGATCACCTGGGTATGCGGCTTGACGTGCACGTTCTCGATCGCGTTCAGCTGCTGGATGAGGTAGTACGACATCGACGCCTCCAGCGACGGGCCGCGCACCAGCAGGGTGACCGAGCGGGCGCCCTTCGACAGGTAGGCCGCGGCCTGGCCCGCGGAGTTCGCCCCGCCCACGATGTAGACGTTCTGCCCCGCGCAGGCCGGCGCCTCCGTCATCGCCGAGCCGTAGAAGATGCCCGCGCCGGTGAGCCGCTCCAAGCCCGGGGCGTCCAGCTGCCGGTAGGCGACGCCCGTCGCCAGGATGACGGTGTGCGCGCCCACGACGGTGCCGTCGGAGAAGCGCACGCGCCGCCCGGCGCCCGTCACTTCGAGGGCGACGACGTCGGCGGCCGTGATCATCTCGGCGCCGAACTTGGTGGCCTGCCGCCGCGCCCTGTCGGTGAGCTGCGTACCCGAGACCCCGTCGGGGAAGCCGAGGTAGTTCTCGATGCGCGAGCTCTGCCCCGCCTGGCCGCCGGTCGCGGACCGCTCGACGAGCACCGTCCGCAGCCCCTCGGACGCGCCGTACACCGCGGCGCCGAGGCCGGCCGGTCCGGCGCCGACGACCACCAGGTCGTAGAACTCCTCCGACGGGGTGGTGTTCAGGCCCACGTGCGCCGCGAGCTCGCTGTCCGACGGTGCGCTCAGCGCGGTTCCGTCGGCCGCGGCGACGAGCGGGAGCTGCTGCCCGTCGCTGCCCGCCGCGGCGAGGAGCCGCTGCCCCTCGGGCGACTCGGCGGTGTACCAGCGGTACGGGATCTGGTTGCGGGCCAGGAACTCCCGCACCTCGGACGAACGGGCGGACCAACGGTGGCCGACGACCTTCGTCTCCGGCACGGGCCGGTGGTCGCTGCACAGCCACGCCTCCAGCTGCGCGTCGATGACGGGGTAGAGCTTCTCCTCCGGCGGGTCCCAGGGCTTGAGCAGGTAGTGGTCCAGGTCGACCACGTTGATCGCCTCGATCGCCGCACCCGTGTCCGCGTACGCGGTGAGCAGGAGCCGGCGCGCACCCGGGTAGACGTCCATCGCCGCCTCGAGGAACTCCAGCCCCGTCATGCCCGGCATGCGGTAGTCGGCCAGGATCACGGCCACCAGGTCGCCGCGGAGCTTGAGCTCCTTGAGCGCCTCGAGGGCCTGCTCGCCGCTCTCCGCGCGGACGATCCGGTACTCATCGCCGTACTTGCGCCGCAGGTCGCGGGCGACCGCGCGGGACACGCTCGGATCGTCGTCGACGGTCAGGATCGCGGGGCGCCGTTTCTCGGATTCAGCCACCGTTTCAGATTACGGCGGTCGCGGCTTCCGCGTCGGCGAGTGCAGCTGTGAGCGAACGCAGCGGGTCCGGGCCGTAGGAGACCCGCTCGAGCGTGCCCGCCTGCGTCCCGATCGACCAGCGGGTGGCCCAGCGGTCGTGCAGGCCCTCCGGCTGCGCGATGCGGACCTCACAGTCGCCACGGGCGGTGCGCACCGTCATCGCCGCGATCGGTGCCACGATCTCGCCCTTGTGTCGCCGCCGGTCGCGGAGGTTGAGGACGGCCAGCACGATCATCGCCGCGAAGAGGAGGATGACCGCCGCGATGCGCCAGGGCGCCCAGCCGCCGTAGTCCATCCACATGAGTGCTATCGCCGGGATCAGGAGCGCGACGCCCCCGAACAGGTAGCGGGCGTCGCTCGCGCTCGTCGCGGGTTCCATCCCGATCGCGGTCCGCCACAGTTGGCCCGCTACCGTTGCGAGGGTCAGGCCGATCGCGAGTAACAAGCCGTGCGCGATCCGCTGACTCGGCGGGCCGTCGAACGGCCAATCGAGGAGCGTGAACGCCGCGAACAGCACGAGCCACAGCAGGAACACCACCCCGGCGAACGCCTTGAGCGCCGCGACCGGCACGGTCCGGGTCTCGACGTCAGCGCGCTTCATCGCCGGGACTTCACGAGTCCCACCGCACCCGATGCCGCGATGATCAGGTAGCCGGCGATCATGACAATGGCAAGAACGGTCCGGAGGCTCGGCCATTGCGACCAGTCCACGAGAAGCATCGTCGCAACGCCGAGCAGCCCGCCGACCAGCATCATGATCCATGCGATTCGCGGCGCTACCTCACGTTGCCTCATCATGTGTTCACGGTAACGGATACCGGTCGGTGCCTCGACGAGCTTCGGTGCGAGTCGGCGACGACACGCCGATGGACCGCCGCAGAGTCCCACCGAATCTCAGCCCGCGAGGGTCGATGCCCTCAGCTGGCGTCGTCCCCCGCGCGACGCCGATCCGCCCGCCCCACGTTCGAACCCCCACCAGAGGCCGTGCTCGCCGCGAGGGACCGAGTGACCCCCGTGCGACATTCGCTCCCCCACTAGAAGCCGCGACCTGCGTAGACACGGTGATGCACCGCGCGCATCACTTTCGTGGAGCACCACATGCCCGCATCCGAGCCAGGTCACCCCGCCGAATCAGACCAACCCGCCGACGCGCTCCCCGGCGACAGACGCGGCCAGCACGCGGGAGACGCCGTCGGCGGTCGCGGGCCAGGAGAACTCCCCCGCCCGCTCCTGCGCCTTCGCGCCGAGCTCCTCCCGCAGCAGAGCGTCACTCAGCAGCGTGTACACCGATTCGGTGAGCCCGGAGAGGTCGCGGACCAGCAGGCCGGTGGCACCGTCGACGACGGAGTCCGTGAGCCCGCGCGACGAGACGTACCCGACAGTCGGCACCGCGTGCTGGGCCGCCTCGATCACCGTGATGCCCCATCCCTCCTTGCGCGACGGCATGACGTGCACCCAGGCCCGCGAGAGCAGGCGGTGCTTGCGCTGCTCGGTGACGTGGCCGTGGAAGGTCACCCGGTCGAGGACGCCGAGCTTCGCGGCGTGCGCGTACAACTCGGAGTCCCACCAGCCGCTGCCGATGACGTCGAGGTGCAGGTCGGGGACGCGGCGCCGCAGGCGGGCGAGCACATCGAGTGCGTCCTCGATCTGCTTGTGCGGCACGAGCCGCGAGAGCACGACCATCCGCGGCGACGCGGACCGCACGTCCGCGATCCCGGGTGCCACGGAGTCGATCCCGTTGCGCACCACGGCCACCCGCTCCGGGCCGACGCCGAGCAGCGCCAGCTCCTCGGCCGACGGCAGCGAGACGGTGAGGTACTGCGAGCGCCGGTGCAGCCACGGCGAGAGCCGCGACTCGATGAACCAGCCGATCCGCGCCACGAGCCGGCCCGCGACGGGCCACTGCTCGCGGTGGCAGTGATGCACGAGCACGGTGACGGGCACGCCGGCGACGAGCCGCGCGAAGAAGGGGATGCCGTTCTGCGTGTCGATCACCGCGTCCGGGCGGATGCCGCGCAGCGGGCCGCGGCCGAACCGCGCCGCAACGATCGCCAGCAACGCCAGCGGATACACGGTGAAGCGGCCGCCGCCGCGGGAGATGCGCACGCCGCGCACCGTCTCGGACCGCGCCGCGCCGGGGTACATCGCGGTCCGCAGCGTGACCCGCACGCCGCGGGCGGCCAGCTCCCCCCCCACGCGCTCGAGGTACAGCTCGCTACCGCCGCCCTGCGGGTGGCGGGTGTCACGCCAACACAGCAGGAGGACTTCACGCACGGTTCCTAGGGTACCGTCCGTCTGCGTGTACCCCGCGACCTGGAAGAAGGCCACTGAACGCCTCCGCCGTCGCGCCACGCTGCGCCGGTCGGTGGGGCTGCTGTCCGACTTCCGGTTCGAGCAGTCCGAGCCCGCCCGGTTCTACGGCTCGCTCGCGCGCGACACCGTCGAGCTGACCGGCGATCTGTTCGGGGCTCTCGACGGCGCCCTGGTCCTCGACGTGGGCGGCGGGCCCGGGTACTTCGAGGACGCCTTCGCCGAGCACGGCGCGGTCTACATCCCCGTCGAGCCCGATCCGTCGGAGGCGCACGCCGCCGGCATCACGTCCTCGCGGGGGCTGCGCGGCTCGGGCCTCGCGCTCCCCATCGCCGACGGTGCCGTCGACGTCTGCCTCTCGTCCAACGTCGCCGAGCACGTGCGCGACTGGCGCACTATGGGCGACGAGATGCTGCGCGTCACCCGGCCCGGCGGCATGGTGATCCTGAGCTACACGCTCTGGTACGGCCCGTTCGGCGGCCACGAGATGGGGCAGACGCACTATCTCGGCGGCGAGCGCGCCGCTCGGATGTACACGCGCAAGCACGGGCATCCGCCGAAGAACCTCTACGGCACGTCGCTGTTCAAGGTCGGCGCCGCGGACGGACTGCGGTGGGCGGCCACCGTCGAGAACGCGGAGCTCGTGGCCGCGTTCCCGCGCTACCACCCGGCGTGGGCGTGGTGGCTGGTCCGCGTGCCGGGCCTGCGGGAGCTGCTCGTCTCCAACCTGGTGCTGGTCTTCCGCAAGCGCTAGCCGCCCGACGGTGACGCACTCGACTCCGGCCCCCGCCGCGGATCGCGGAGGGGGCCGGAGGGTGGGTCGATCAGGCCGCGGAGTCCGCGACCGTCGGAGCGTCGTCGGCGTCCGAGCCCGCGTCGGCAGCCGGCGTCTCGGTCGAGTCCGCTGCGGGCTTCTCGGTCGAGTCCGCGGCGGGCGTCTGCGCCTCCGAGGTCTCGTCGGCGGGCGCCTGCTCGTCCGTCTCGCGGGTGACGGTGCCCGTCGGCTCGACCGTCGTCGGGTCGGCGGTCTTCGTCGGATCCACCGTCGTCGGCTCGACCGTCTTCGTCGGCTCGACTGTCTTCGTCGGCTCGACCGCGGTGGTCGGAGCGTCGACCGTCGCCGTCGGCTCGGCGCCCTCCGTCTCCGCGACCCGGTGCTTGCCGACGTAGTCGCCCGCCGCGGCATCCTCCGTCTCCGTGTCGTTCGGCGCCGAGAACAGCGACGACAGGGCCGACTGCGTCCGGGCACCGCTGGCGTCCGCCCCGGCGAGCGCCGACGTGCCCTGCGCCAGTCCGGTGAGGTCCTTGGTCGCGCCGCCGAGGCCGGCGAGGCCCTTCGTCACCTCGCCGAACAGGTTCGTCAGTCCCCCGCCGTTGATGACGGAGGTCGCCAGCGACACCGGCAGGGAGATCACGGTCGAGATCAGCGAGAAGACCGGCTGCAGCAGGCTGAGGCCGAGGTTCACCGCGGGCACCACGACGTTGTTCGCCACGAACTCGATCGGGCCGGCGACGATCGGGCCGACCAGCGGAATGTTCGCGACGAGGTTCGGAATGAGCTGGGCGCCACCGGCGACCGCGCCACCGACCACGCCCGTCAGCAGCTCGGGGAGCTTCGCGATGCCGCCCGGAGTGCCGAGGCTCGCGACGACCAGCGAGACGACGCGGCCGATGAGCTGGCCGTCCATGATGCCGAGCAGCTTGTCGTCGGGCAGCCCGCCGACGATGTCCTTGAGCTTGTCGGTGGGGATGGAACCGACGAGCTGAATGAGCTTCTCGGTGGGCAGGCCCGCGACGATGGGACCGAGCTTCTCGACCGGGATCCCGTTGACGAGGTCGGCCAGGACCTTGTCGTCGAGGCCCGAGACCACGGTGATGAGCTTCTCGGTGGGGATCTGCTTGACCAGCGCGGTGAGCTTGTCGGCGGGCAGGCCGGCGACCACGGGGCCAAGCTTCTCGACCGGGATGAGGCCGACGATGTCGCCGAGCTTCTTCTCGTCGAAGCCGGAGACCACGGCGGCAAGCTTGTCCGTGGGGATGTAGCCGACGAGGGCGCTGAGCTTGTCGGTGGGCAGCGCCGCGACCGCGGGGCCGATCTTCGCGGGGTCGACGGTGCCGATCACCTCGGTGAGCACGGATGTCGGCAGGCCCTCGACCAGCTTGGCGATCGTGGCGGGAGGCAGGGTCGCGACCACCGCGCCGAGCTTGTCGACGGGGATCTGCGCCACGAGCGCGGCGAGCTTGTCGTTGGGCAGGCTGCCGACGACGGGGCCGAGAACATCGGTGGGAATGCCGCTGACCAGGTCCTTGAGCTTCTGCTGGTCCAGGCCGGAGACGATGGTCACGAGGCGATCGGTCGGCAGCGCGCCGACGATCTTGCCGAGGGTCTTGTCGTCGAGGCTCTTGACGACCTCGATGAGCTTGGCCTCGGGGATGCTCTTCACCACGGCGTTGAGCTTCTCCTGGGAGAGCCCGGCGACGATCGTGTTGAGCTTGTTCTGCGGCAGGCCGTTGACAATGGCGGTCAGCTTGCTCTCGTCGAGCGCGTTCATGATGGCGACGACGCTCTCGGGCGGCATCGCCTCGAGGATCTTCGCGGTCTTGTCGGCCGGGATCTTCTCCATGATCGCGGCGACCTTGTCCGGCGGGACCTGGGCCAGGACGCGGGCCAACTTGTCGGGATTCGCGCTGGAGAGCTCGGCGACGAGCAGCGCGTCGGGCAGCAGGTCGATCAGGCCGACGGTGTTGACCTCGATGCGCAGCGGCGCGGCGGCTGCCGGCACGGCGAGCACCTGCGCCGGCGTCGGCACCGTGAGGCTCGACGGCGGCAGGGCGGCAAGGGTCAGCGATCCGGTGAGGACGGTGGCCGCCATCGCCTGGGTGATCACCCCCGTGCGGCTCCAGCTGAACGTGGTGCGTCGGCCGAGGTCGGCGTTCGTGGGCAGGGTGGCAGCACGCATGGGTCTCTCCTGATGTCTTCACGTGACGATCAGCACGCCCTGCGGATGGCGGCGATCGGATGATTGAGCGTGTGTGTCGTCACAAGAGAAGCTGTGAGTGCGCTCGATCACCGCGAAGATTAATCACAGGATTCGCTACCCGGCAGTAGCAAATCCTTTTCGAAATGCAACCGTTACCATTTCGTGATATTTGCTTGCGAGTGCACGATACGCGCAGGTCAGAGCTGAATAGCCGAGTTGCGCGTCAGTCCCATCTTTGCAATTTCACAATTCGTTAGCAGCACTTTCTGCCTCGGTCGCACCCCCGGATCGCTGCCGAATCGCGAAGTTAATGAACCGTCCCATACCTTTGGGTGCAGATCCACAGCTCGGCGCCCTGAAGGTCAGTCATCCGATGACTCGGTGCAACTTGTCCGGATTCCGCACCGAGTACACACCCGTGACCTCTGCACCGCCGACCTCGATGCACGTGACCTGGTCGACCACCCCGTCGAACGTCACGACCATCGCGGGCATGCCGTTGTAGACGGCGAAGCGCAGCCCGAGCTCGCCCATCGTCGCGCTCTTGCGGAACAGACCCGCGACGAACCGGGCCACGCGATCCGCGCCCTGCACCGGCCGGCGCGCGGCCGAGACGACGCCGCCACCGTCGCCGAGGTAGACCACGTCGGGCGCGAGGACGTCCATGAGCGCCTGCACGTCGCCGGTCGCCGCCGCCAGGACGAACCGCTCGGCGACGCCCTGCGCGGCGACGGGGTCCACGACCTCGCGCGGCCGCCGCGCCCGCACGTGCCCGCGGGCGCGGTGCGCGGTCTGGCGCACCGTCGCCTCGCTCTTGCCCACCGCCGCGGCGATCTCGGGGTAGCCGAAGTCGAAGACCTCGCGCAGCACGAAGACCGCGCGCTCCGTGGGCGTCAGCGATTCCAGGACCAGCAGCATCGCGGTGGTCACCGCCTCGCCGGTGAGCACGTGCTCGGCCGGCCCGTCGCCCGACGGTGCCGCCAACGGCTCCGGCAGCCACGGCCCGACGTACTCCTCGCGCCGCCGCGACGCGGTGCGCAACGCGTTGAGCGCCTGCCGGGTCACGATCCGCGCCAGGTACGCCCGCGGATTCTCGACCGACCCGAGGTCCACGTCCCGCCAGCGCAGGTAGCTCTCCTGCAGCACGTCCTCGGCATCCGCGACGCTGCCCAGGATCTCGTACGCCACGGAGAACAGCAGCGGGCGGTGCTCGGCGAACAGGTCCGCGGCCGACGTCGCCGGGCTCACCGCGGCGCCGGCAGCCAGGCGTAGCGCGCCGTCTTCGCCGCCCCCTTGGCCATGCGGCAGACCTGCTCCTTGACCAGCGCGGCGGACCGGCCCCCGAACTGGATGCGGGTCGGCGTGTCGTCGCGGCGTGCTGCCTGGATCACCGCGCTGCGCCGGCCGATCGAGACGTTCTGGCCGGTGTAGCCCATCGAGAACGCCTTCGCCTGCTTCCCCGCCAGCTCCCGCGCGAGGTTGTCCGCGCCGTGCGCGCCCTGGGGCAGCGCGGTCTGGCAGCTCAGCCGCGCACCGGGGACGGCGGCGCCGTCGCCCACCGCGACGATCCGCGGGTCCGAGACGCTCCGCAGGAACTCGTCCACGACCACCCGGCCGGCGTCGTCCACCTCCAGGCCGCTGCGCGCAGCCAGGTCGCTGACCTGCGTCGCGACGGCCCACAGCACCAGGTCGGCGTCGCCGGCACCGTCGTAGCGCCCGCGCTCCACGGTCACGCCGAGCCGGTCGAGCTCGCGGCGGACCCGCGCCCGCGCGCCGGGCCCGAGGGACGCCCCGACCTCGCCCTCGCTGAGCAGCCGCACGCGCAGACCGGGCCTGGCCTCGGCCACCTCCGCGGCGGTCTCGATGCCGGTCAGGCCTCCGCCGACGACGGTGACGGCGGCCCCGTCGGACAGGGCGGCGAGCGCGCGGTGCGCCTCCTCCGCGGTTTCGAGCGCGCCCACCACATGGGTGCCCGACGGTGCCGTCGGCGCCCCGCCCGCGGCGTAGATCGCGCGGTCGAAGGGCAGAGACGTCCCGTCGGCGAGCAGCAGCGTGCCGTCGCCGATCTTGTCGACGGTGCCCACGACCAGCCGGATCCGCGGGTCCAGCATCTCGGTGAGCGGAGTGACCGCGGAGCCGCTGCCCGCGATGTGCTCGTGCAGCCGCACCCGCTCGACGAACCCTGGCCGCGGGTTGACGACGGTCACGTCCGCGTCCGCCTTCTTCACCAGCCGGTTCGCGGCGATGGTTCCGGCGTAGCCCGCGCCGATCACGACGACCTTCATGATTGCCTCCTCATGCGAATTCGAGTCTTCCGCACATGGGACACCGGCCGCGCGCGATCTGTGACAGCCGCCGCCTCAGCCCTCCGCGATGGCGGCCAACGGCGGCGTGCGGGCGGCACGGATGGCGGGCAGGATCGCCGCGCCGACGCCGACGAACGCGGACGCCACCAGCATCACGATCACGGTGGACCAGGGCACCACCACGGAGCCGAGGCCCTCGTCACGCAGCGCGTGCACGAGCGATACGCCCAGCAGCACACCGAGCACCAGGCCGAGCGCGGCGCCGAAGACGGCGATGAGCATGGACTCCAGGTAGATCGAGCGGCGCACCTGCGACCGGATGAGGCCGATCGCACGGAGCATGCCGATCTCGCGGCGCCGCTCCACCACGGACAGCGCGAGGGTGTTGACGATGCCGAGGATCGCGATCACCACCGCGAGACCGAGCAACCCGTACAGCACGCCCATGAGCGCCGTGATCGCCTGTCCCGCCTGCTCCTTGAGGTCGTCCTGATCGTCGACGTTGACCACCAGCAGCGGCTTCACGGCCTCCCGCAGGCGCTCCTTGAGGTCGCTCACCGAGGTGCCCTCGGCGGCGTCGACGAACACCGACTGCGGGGTGACGAGGGGCGTCGATGCGCCGCTCGCGGGCGGGTAGAGGGTGTTCATGTCGGCCGCGGTGATCACGGGGCCGGACAGGGAACCGCCGGTGCCGGCGTAGATCCCGGTCACCGTGAGCTTCGTCTTCGCGGCGCCGACGGCCGACATCGGCTCGACGACGGAGCCCACGTCCCAGCCGCGCTCGCGCGCGGTGCGGTCGTCCACGAGCAGCCCGCCCGGCTTCAGCGCCAGCTCGCCCGAGGTCCGGGTGAGGTTGAAGGCGGTGGTGATGTCACCGTCGATCCCGAGCGCGCTGAGCCGATCGCCCCCGAGTCGCACGGGCACGCCGTAGAGGATGGTCTTCGCGCCGACGCCGGGCACGTCCTTGATGGCGGTGAGCGCGGCGGGCGGCATGCCGAGCGACGGGGCCTGCAGCATGAGGTCGGAGCGGATGCCCTGATCGACCTGGGCGTCGATCGACTTCTGCATGGACGCGCCGAGCGTGCCGATGACGCCGACCAGCGCCACGCCGATCACCAACGCGAACGCGGTGGCGGTGGTGCGCTGCGGATTCCGCATCACGTTGGTGCGGCCCAGCCGGCCCGCCGGGCCGAAGGGCGCGGCGATGACCTTGCCGATGCCGCCGAGCAGCGGCCCGACGAGGGCGGGCCCGCCGATGACGATGGCCAGGATCAGGCCGAAGCCGGCGATGCCGACCTCGATCGCGGCCGTCGAACCGACCTCGGTGGTCGCCACGAAGAGCAGCGCCAGGGAGCACAGCAGCAGCGCCGCGCCGACCGCCCCGCGCACGAGCAGCGACTGCGGCGAGCCGCCGTCCTGCGCGCGCATCGCGGCGACGGGCGGCACCCGGGAGGCCCGCACGGCGGGGATCAGCGCGGAGATCACCGTGACGACGGTGCCGACCACCATCACCGTGATCACCACCGACGGGCTGACGGCGAGGCCGCCGTCGGGGAATCCCGCGCCCGCGGCGGTGACGCCGGCGCGCAGCAGCACCGCGAGGCCGATGCCGACGGCGAGCCCCAGCGCGCTGCCGACCACGCCCACGACGAGCGCCTCCAGCACGACCGAGTTGCGCACCTGCTCCCGGCCGGCGCCGATGGCGCGAAGCAGGGCGAGCTCGGACATCCGCTGCGCGACGAGCATCGAGAAGGTGTTGTAGATGATGAAAACGCCGACGAGGAGCCCGATGAGGCCGAACGCCACCAGGAAGTAGTTGAGGAAGCTCAGCCCCTGGTTGATCGTGTCCTCGAACTCCTGCCGCACCTGCGCGCCGGTCTGCACGTTCAGGTCGGGCAGGCGCTGGGCGAGCGCGTCGCGCAGCTGCTCGGGTGAGGTGCCCTGGGCGGCGCCCACCTCGATGTACGGCGCGGTCGCGCCGTCGCCGAACAGCTTCTGCGCCTCGTCCTTCGCGAACAGCGCGCCGAGGTAGCCACCGGAGTCCGTGGAGATCGTGTACAGCCCGACGACCGTGACGTCGGTCGGGCCGGGCGAGTGCGGCGCCACGATGGTGGTCTTCGACCCCACCGGCAGCTTCAGCCGTTCGGAGGCGGACTCGTTGAGCACCATCTCGTTCGGGGCCGACGGTGCTCGGCCGGAGGTGATCTTCAGGCCGTCGGGGTCGAGGTTCTCCCCGGGCGGAAGGTAGGCGCCGCCGACCTGGGGCGCGCCGGTGGGCGAGACCACGTCGCCGTTGCCGTCGCGCAGGGCGATGGTGCCGGTGACCGCGGGGACCACGACGCGCACGCCCGGCACCGTCTTGACCTGGTCCACCACGGACAAAGGCACGCCCGGTCCCGACGGGCCGAATCCGCCCTGTCCCTGGGCGTTCTCGGGCGAGATCCGGGCGTCGACGCCGACGGCGATCTTGTCGGAGATCCCGTCGAAGGCCTTCGACAGGGTGCCGGTGAAGACCATGGAGCCGGCGATGAACGACGTGCCGAGCAGCACCGAGAGCACGGTCAGGACGAGGCGCCCCTTGTGCGCCAAGAGGTTCCGCAGCGCCACCCGGCGCATCGGGTTGGCCATCAGCGGGCGACGAGCTCGTCGAGGTGGATCATCTTCTCCAGCACCCGTTCCGCGGTGGGGCTGCGCATCTCGTCGACGATGCGACCGTCGGCGAGGAAGACCACGCGGTCGGCGTAGGACGCGGCGCGCGGGTCGTGCGTGACGATGACGACGGTCTGCCGGTAGTCGTCGACGGCGGCGCGCAGGATGGACAGCACCTCGGCGCCGGAGCGCGAATCCAGGTTGCCCGTGGGCTCGTCGCCGAAGATGATCTCCGGCCGGCCGACAAGCGCGCGGGCGCACGCGACGCGCTGCTGCTGGCCGCCGGACAGCTCGGTGGGGCGGTGGCCCAGCCGGTCCCGCAGCCCGAGGCGGTCGATCACCGCGTCGAGCCACTGCTGATCGGGCTTACGGCCCGCGATGTCCAGCGGCAGCGTGATGTTCTCGATGGCGGTGAGCGTGGGCACCAGGTTGAAGCTCTGGAAGACGAAGCCGATCCGGTCGCGCCGCAGCTGCGTGATCTGCTTGTCGTTGAGCGAGGTCAGCTCCGTGCCGCCCACCTGCACCGAGCCGCCCGACGCCGCGTCGAGGCCCGCGAGGCAGTGCATGAGCGTCGACTTGCCCGAGCCCGACGGCCCCATGATGGCGGTGAACTCCCCCGCCCGGAAGTCGACCGAGACCCCGGCGAGGGCGTGCACGACATTGTCGCCCTCGCCGTAGACCTTGGTGACGCCGACGGCCCGCGCGGCCACCGTCTCGGGCGTGGGCAGCGTCGCCGGCGCGAACGGAGTCTGTGACATGTCACCGAGAATGCCAGAATCTCGTCACCTGCGACATCGGGGCGATCCCCCACTCGAACCGGACACCGCGGGGTGAGGCCCATCGGCATCCGTCATGATGGACCGATGCGCCTCGAACCTCGGATCCTCACGCAGCTCTCCGGCGTGCTCGACCTGCGCGACGGGAAGTTCTTCGGCAGCTGCTTCGGGCACCGCGTGCCCGACGACCTGCTGGCCGCCGTGACGGTGCACGGCGCCGCGACCAACCGTGCCACCGCCGGCTTCGCGTCCCCGTCGCGGGCGCAGGCGGCGATGCCCGTCGAGCTCGAGCACTGGGACGACGTGCCGCCGGCGGACGGCGAGTGGGACACGGTCCTGCACACCCAGCTGTGCGTGGACACGTCCGGCACGGTCGAGTGGTTCTCGCCCACCGCGGACGGCCCCGGCGAGGTGCTGGAGTTCCCCATGGCCCGCGGCTTCTACGAGGTCGAGGCCGCGGCGCGGCACGCCGGCGAGGGCGCCGATCACTGGCGGCTGCGGTTCTGGTCCTCCCCGGAGTACGGCCCGGACCTCGCCGAGATCCGCGAGATCGCCCTCCTCGCCCGCTGACCGCGGCGCCCCACCACCGCCCTCGCCGCCCGCGGGTTGGCCGAATGCGCCCGCCGCGCGACGCGCCCCGCTACTGTGATCGCAACATCGGGGTTCGGGGGGACCACATGGGTACATCTGCGCTCCGCGCGTTCCAGGCGGGCATCGCGTCGCTGGGGATCGGGATCGGCGAGTTCGAGGCGGTCCCGCGCGACGCCGCGCTCGCGCGCCGCGCCTTCGAGGCCGCCACCACCGCCGATCCGGGCATGGCCGACGCCTGGCTGGGCCGCGTCGCCGCCGGGGAGAACACCGCCGAGGTGCTCGCCGCACTGCACCGCACCGCCGAGTCGCTCGGCGCCGCCGCCCGTCGCGTCGGGCTCGCGCCGGGCGCGCTGACCGGCACCTTCGCCACCGGCCTCTACGTCGACTACCCGCTGCGCGACGCCGCCACCGCGCACGTCGCCTACGCCGCGCGCCTGCTCGCCGACGGTGCGCCCGAGGAGGCCGAGCGCGTCCTCGACGCCGCCCCGTCGTGCCCCATCGCGCGGTACCAGCGCGCGGTCGTCGCCGCCCGGTCCCGACGGTGGCCGGACGCCCTGACCGCGCTCGACGGCCACGCGGACTGGGACGACACCGTGCTCTCGGCGGCGGCGGCCACCGTCGCCGGCTCCGCGGCCGCGCAGCTCGGGCGGTTCGCCGAGGCCGCCCGGCTGCTGACGGTCGCGGCCGAGGGGCCGGTGCCCGGCGCCGCCGCTGCGGCCCGCTACTGCCACGCCCTCGTGCTGCGCGAGCAGGGCGACGAGGACCGGGCCCGAGAGCTGCTGGAGCGGGCGGCACCGTCGTACCCGCCGGCGGAGGCGGCGCTGCGCGACCCGGGCCACCGCCTGGTGCTCGACGCGCCGGAGGCCCCCGGGCCTGCCGCGGAGGCGGCCGGCGCCGGCGACGAGCTGCTGGCCGCGGCCGCCGACGAGTTGGAGCGGCAGGTGGGGCTGCGCGAGGTGAAGGAGCAGGTCACCCGCCTGCGCACCATGATGCAACTGGCGAAGGTGCGCGCCGACCGCGGCCTGTCGAGCGGGAGTCGCTCGCTGCACCTCGCCTTCACCGGCCCGCCCGGCACGGGCAAGACGACGGTGGCGCGCATCGTCGCGCGGATGTACCGCGGGCTGGGGCTGCTGGCGACCGACACCGTGGTCGAGTGCTCCCGGCGCGACCTGGTGGGCCAGTACCTCGGCGCCACCGCCCAGAAGACCTCCGCGGTGATCGACTCCGCGCTGGACGGCGTGCTCTTCATCGACGAGGCATAACTAGGGTTTGGACTCAGTTACTGAGTAGCCCGAAAGGAACCCGTTATGACCACCACACCCGAAATCTCCTCCGCCGCCGACTCCCAGCTTCACGAGGCCATCCAGGCCCTGATGCCGCAGCCCTACAACCTCACACAGGAACAGATCGCGACCATCCGGGCTCAGGTCACCACATGGCTGGACGATGCGTGCGCACGGCTTACGCGCGAACTGCGCATCGAGCGCGACGGCGTGAAAGTCGCTCATTTCGGCGACGGAGTGGTGCACATCCTGATTGACGACACCCACGAGATATACGGCGTTCCGGTACAGACTCTGCGCACCCTGGTCGAGGTCGGCGAGGAACTATTGGCGATGTTGGACGCCCCGAGCTAAATCCAGCTTCACAGCCCTGATGGTCGTAGAGCCGGTTCGACTCCGGTTCGGGGTGCAACGATAACGCGCCACAAGAAGAAGGCGCGATCTACGATTCCCAGAATGAACACCAAGAAGGTCGGTTCGATAGCTGCACTTACGGTTTCGGGACTCCTCCTCATTCCACTGACTTTGCTCCTGCTTCTCCCCATGAAGGCGACAGGCGTCGACTGCGGCACTGTCTTCGCCTCCGACAAGTCGTGGACGTACACCTCGTCCTACAACAGCGACGATCCTGGCGTCTACTTCCGAGGCTCCACGTCACAAGCGGAGCTGGAACAAGGTGCCCAGGATGCCGTCAGTGCTTTGATGGCCGATGCGCGGCGGGGATCAGCTTCGTATCACTATTGCAAAGAACGCCATCAGGAGCGCCGTATCTGGGTCGGCGTCATCGGTGCAGGTGCTGTCCTGGCAGGCGGCTTTGGAGCTTGGCTCTTGTGGGGTCACCGGCTTCGCCGCCCGAGCGCTACTTCGCGATAGATGCGTTCTGCGGCCTTCTTGGCGCGCTCTTCAATGGTGGGTTCGGGCTTGGGCGGAGAGTTTTTGGTGCGCGCTTCTTTTGCGGCTGCGGACACGGCCTGCTCACCGTTCCTGACCCGCTCGAACGCTTCGGGGTCGTGCTCTGCTAGGAACTTCGCGTCGGAGACGGACTTGCCTGAGACGTTGAACCGCTCGGCAGCCTTATCGCGGGCATCGCCCCGACTCTGTTCCGGTAAAATTACCGGCTCTGAATCGCCCCCCTTGTTGTTCTGGGTTGCCCGACGCCGAGCGGCAGCCGCTATAGCCTCAACCCGCTCATACTCAACCGCAATGGCCGCGCGGTGAGAAGTAGTCAGATGGCGGCGGTGGAGATTGTGCGAGATGATCCACAGACCGATCGCATGCTCCAAACCGCCCCTAAACGACGAAAAAGCCCCCGCCAAGGCAATCACACCAGGGCGGGGGCTAAATCGTTCTACGGCCAAACTAGAGGCCAATACGGCCAATCCTACAGGTTGTGGCCGTGCACCACCTTCTCCGGAGCTACCTGCTCACGCGGAATCCCGCCACCATTATTCCGAGAATCAAATGGATCAAACTGACCAGAAACACCAGAACCCGACTCCACAGCCTTCGACGAAGCCTCTGCCTCCGCCACCATCTCGGCAAAAGGCGGATCGGCAATCGTCAAATCCAGAATCCCGCGACGACGCCCAAGCAAATCCATCCCGATCCGCACACGCTGATGAACGTGACCCACATTCGACGGCTCCGACGGAATCACACGAGCACGCAACAGCGCCTTCTCCTCCCGCCGCAACGACTCCCACGTCCGCCCAAGCTCCCGATACTCGCGGAAGTCATCAACCTTCCCCAAGTCGATAGCGCCCAATGCATCGAGGTGAGCGCACTCAGGCCGCAACTCCTCAAACCGAGCGTGCAGCTCGGCGCGCTTCGCATCAATCCGGTCGACGGCCTCATCGCCGAACACGGCCAGGTCGTCCTTCAGCGCCGCGAGATGCACATCCGCGACCCGATTCGCAATCGCATTCAGACTCCCATTGTCGTCCGCCTCATGAAACTCCCGAACGACATCTTTCACCGACATCTTCTCGGCCTTGAACTTCGAAACCTGTAGTACATCGGAAATGAACTTCCTGATTTCGTTGTATCGGTCCTTCTGGGCCTGAACGTCGAAACCCAGGTAGTCGAGTGCCGTTAGCGCCTTGTGGACGTCTCCGAACCCGGTGATGCTCGCTTCGGCAACGGCCTTCTGGCGTGCAATATCCTGATCGCTCATATTTTCAATTCCTTCTTGTTAGTCTAGCTCGCCGGCCAGAAACCGGTCCATATCATCAATAGCGGCCAACTCGGCCTTCTTCTCAGCGATTTCACGCTGTAGATCAATCTTCGTCCGAGCCTTGTCAATAATCTGCCCAGCCGGACCACGCGGCCTACTAGACCCCGCGTAGCGCTCCAGTTTCGAGATCCCCAGCGCCGCGAACAGTTGCTTAAGTGTAGACGCAAGATTCCGCAATTCCACGACGAGCGGCGAAGCAACCAAATCCCCACGATGGTTCTCAACCATCAAAGGTGAACCATCACGCAAAGCATCATTCACCCGCTCCGCCTGATCGGCTATCCTGCAAGCCTGCACCACCAGGATCTCATTCGAGCTATCCACGTGGTACGCCGCCGAAATCGCAACCCACAACGCCTCACCAGCCTCACCGAACCCGTACTCACCCATCACGCAACCTCCACTGGGGAAGCGCCCACACCGCTGACACCCGCTCAATCCAGGAATCCCGCTGCAACTCCACCGCCGCGCGATGCGCAGACGAACGACTCATCCCAGCACACCGGCCAACATCAGCCCAATCAGTCGCCGGGGTCACCCCATCCACCGCAATACTCGCTAAACCGACAAGAAGCCTAACCGCATTCGCAGTCAAATCCGACCGCACTGCCGCCTTCATCAAATCCATTCATTTCTCCAACCGTCTCAAAACTCTACAACCATTTTCTTCCCCGCCGAAAACCGAAACTCGAATCAAAATCTCACTTGAACCGTCCCCGCCCCTAAGGCCGAATCCCCGTGGACACACACAGGCCGACACGCCCAGGAGGCGGCCTGTGGGTTGGGTTGGGGGGGACCCCCCACCCTTGTTGTGCGGCAACGGTTTTCGCTTGTGTTGTTGGCGTGGTGGTGATAGCGTTGTGTCATTCCCCTTTTCCTCTCGTCTTCGGAGGCATTCGCTATGCGTACTGTCATCGCTGTTCTGGTCGTGTTCGCCGGCATCACGCTTACCCCGGATTTGGGGGCGTTCCTGCTCGGCGGTCTGGTGTTCGCTGGTGCGGGTTTCCTGCTGCTGCTGTCTGCTGGTGAGCGTCAGGAGCGCACCATTGTTCGCCGGACGCAGGATGAGTGCGCGGAGTCCATAAAGGCGTACGCGGAAGGGTTCGCGGCTGGCCTGGCCGACGAGGGCGAACCGGTCGCCGCTTAGTCGATATCCCAGTCCTCGAAATACTGTGGCCCCGGTCTGGGCTGGCGCAATCTGACATGCTCGGCGTCGAGGGATTCGAGCCACTCGTATTCGGCTTGCATCACATCGTCGATGATCTGGTCAACGTTGAAGCGTTTCGGTCTACTCAAAGCAGGGTTTCCAATTCATCTAGACGATCATGGAGTTGATCGAGGAGCATTCTCAGCTCGTCTATTGTGGTTGTTATTCGCCTGTGTGAGCAGTGGAGCGTTACTCGTCCTTGGTCACTGAGTCCTACTCGGAGGAGAGGGAGAGTAGAGGCTGTTGGTGGTGTTAGGTGTTGTCCTGCGTGGGGGTTTGTGAGTTGCAAATCACTCCTTTTTGCCGCGCGATTCGAGGTTGTTGAGGAGTTGCGCCACGAGGGTGTGGAGCACTTGTGCGTCGGTCACCAGGTGCGGCCGGTTCGTGCCGGTGTGCTGGTGTTTGGGGTGTCGGGGGCGTGCAGTGCGGTGATCGCTGCGATGAGGGTTTCGGCGCTCGCACCGGGGAAGTAGACGGTCACCCCATCCTGTGAGAGGGCGATACGTCCTGACGCTGTGAGTGATACCGCTATCGGTTCTGTTTCGGTTGGGACCAGGTAGCTGAATTCGGTCACGCTTCACCCCCGCTGCTGTATACCGTGTCCGCGCCGCTATTCAGGGCTTGCGCGATGAGCTGCCCGGCCTCTGCCAGTTCCTCGTCGGTGAGGAAGACGTATGTTCGTGGGGTGGTGAGTCGCCAGTCGCCGCGTCGGGTCCGTGTGAGCTTCATGTGTTGGTCTCCTGTTGCCATGCGATGCCCGTCGGCGTCGCGATGTAGCCGTGGCCGTCCACGTAGACGACATAGTTGTGGAGTCGGAGCCAGCCCAGCGCGGTAGCCGTCGTGATCTCCGAGATTCCGAGCTGTGCGGCAATGTCTGCGAGGCGTCGTGGTCGGGTCGCGATGAGGGGAATGAGTTCTCGGCGGTGATCCCGGTCAGTCATTGGTGCGCCCTTCGGCAAGGTCCACGAGGGCGTCGGCTACGCGGAGAAGATCGTCTGCTGCAACTCGCACGTAGAAGATTCCGCTGCGGAGGATCGCCCCGTTGGTGTCGGGCTCGACTTCCACGCGCACGACGGATCGGTCCTGTTGGCCGTCGTAGTGGCGTCGAAGGTCCGTGATGACCCGGTGCGCGTCGGCAGCGTTTTTTAGTGTCACCGCGTGTGTTCCCCGCCGGATTTCGTATTTCTCGCCGTTGCCGTGCAGGCTGAGTTGGGTCAATTGGCGAGCTCCTGCAGGTGTGCCCGTCCGGCCTCGGTAATCACGTAGCGGCCACGTACGGGGCGTTCGACAAGCCCTGCCGCGAGGAGCGCGCCGAGCACGCCGGGAACCGTAGAGGCGGCCAGCAGAGACGTCCGCGACAACTGATCGGTTGTCCAGACTTCGCCGTCCGCGAGCACGCCGAGTAGATGCCCCGGCGCGGCCTGGTGAATGTTGATCTGTGCCATTTGTGTGACTCCCTTGGGTATGAGAAAACCCCGCCGATGTTGGCGGGGCTCGATGTGCTTATTGGTTACTTCGCCACCAGTCGGTGACGCTGAGAGGGCTCCAGTGGGGAGGCTCCTGCTCGAACCAGTACGGCATTCGGTCCGGGGCAGGATTGGCGCGATGCCACGGCTCTAGGTTGGGCAGAAACTCGTCCTCAGTCACGAGGGGTACCTCCGCTGCAGTTCCCACCAGGACAGCACGCGCAGCTTCGCGCAGACGATGTGCACGGCGGTCTGCTGCGCGGTCGCATTCCATCCACGCCAGGTGATCTCGGCGGGGACTTTCGGCCCGTACTTGCAGACGAGTGCGAGAGCTTCGACGGTTACCGCGCCGGGGTCGGCGTCGTTGGGGATTCCTCCGGCGGCGACGATGCTGCGGAGGATCGGCCAGTATTGGTTTCGGATGGCGTGGTGCCCAGTGCGGAGGAACCGCCCGTTGCTGTCGTAGATCGCGTTGTCTTTGCGAGTGATCGCGGTCAAGTTCGTTCTCCTCCATGGGCGCGGGGTGTTATTCACGTCCCCCGTGGTGCCCGTAGGCTCTGACCTGGTGTTTTATGATCCCCCATGGCTTGCCCCATGGTCCCCCGTGGTGCCCCATGGTCTGACCTGGGGATTTGTAATGTTTGCGCAGGTCACACCTTCGGTGACCTTCGGTGACCTCGGGGGATACCTTGGGGGATGACATATATGCAGGTCATCACCTTCGGGGACCTTGGGGGACGATTTTCTATACCCCAGGGGAATTCGCGTTCCGACCCGCCTCAGTGGCGATATACCGCGTCGGCTGAAGACGCCCGTTCTCGTCGTGCTGACGCACACCCTGCTCGACAAACCCGGCCTTACGCAGGGACCGCACTGCGCGCTTCAACTTGTCATCGGTGAGCCCCGCGGCCTTCATCGCCGCCTCCCGCGTCAACCCGGTGGGCTCTCCGACGAGGGCAGCCAGCAGCGTCAGGGCGTCGTCGTTCACCTCTTCGCGGTCGGCCTCGCTCATCGGCTGCGTCGACTCATCACCGATCTTGTCGGCATGGAGGTCGGCGACGGTCACGGCGTACTTCCCGCGATACTCGGCAACGGGGATCTTCACCCCGAGCGCCTCCACCAGACGGGGCTCGAGCGAGTATCGCAACGCCGGCTGATTACGCGGCAGGAGGTTGTTCTTCACCACACCCACAGCGAGATCGCTTTCGCCCTGTGCGACGGCCAGCAGGACGCTCCGCGCCTTCTTCGCGTACTCGCGCGAGAAGCCCATCGCCGCCCGGACACTGCCCGACGTGTCGGCGTTCGTGTGCGCGATCCCCAGCGTGGCAAATCCCCCAGCCCGCGAGGCACGGTTCCACGCCGTGAGCATCTGAATCACGGCCCCGGTCTCCATTCGTGGTGCGAGATCATTGATGCTGTCCACCACTACCAGTGCCACAGGGTGCTCGGAGTCGGCCACATTCTTCGCGTACTCGGCGATCACACCTGGCGTCGTCGTCGTCTGCTCGAAGTCATCGTCGTCCTCGGCAAGCACCGTGAGGAGTGAGCAGTCGGCCCCGGCCAGCTCCAGACGGGCGCGCGTCATCGTAGTGATGTCCTCCTCGGTGGCGATCCACACGACACGCCTACCTGTCCTGGTGACCTCGGCGGCGATATGAATTGCCCACGCGGACTTCCCGATTCCCTCGTCACCATATAGATGGTTGTAGGCGTTGGAGACGATCATTCCGGGTACGGCCCACTTCGGCGGCTCCGCTGCTGGGGCACTACTGAGGGGCAGGAAGCGCACACCGTCGATCTTCACTTCCCCGGCTCGGGGATGCTCGGGGTCGATGATGTTGCCGTTGCCGTCGACAATCCAGCCGTCGTCGTTGCGGTCGGCTCCGATCATGCGCGGCCCTCGCGGATCGCGAGCAGCTCTTCGATGAGCATGTTGAGCTTGTCGGAATTGAGGAAGACGAGCCGCCTACCGTCGATTCTGATCACTGCGCCCGGGGCGTTACGGCGTGGTTCAACACTGAAGCAAAGCATAGGGGATTCCTTTGGAATGCGAAAGGGCCGCAACCCGATTCGGCTGCGACCCTTGATTTGAATGCGCACTATCGGCGCGGTAGTGGTGTTCTCGAAAACACCTTCTCTTTAATCTTACCATGTGATCCTGGTAGCGAGATCAATATCCAGGACACTTGTCAATAGGTTGGCGGATAATGTGAGCAATCCAATATTCACGTCGGGGCGTCCACCCCTCTCGTTCACCCCGACGCACACTCAAAGCCATGAGCCACGAGTACCGCATCACAGCCGTCCACCTCGAACCCACGAACTCCCAGCGATTCGAACACATCACAGCCGTAATGGCCGCACGAGTCCACAGCGGAGAGTCCGTCCAGGATGACGAGCGTGAGCGGTCACTACAGACCATCCTCAACTGGATCGCCCTCGGGCACACGTTCTACTGCCGCAGCAAGAGCGGCAGAGCCGACGTTGTCGCTTATCCCAAGGGCGCGCCCCGCTACATCCGAACCGTCCGCGACGGCACGGAGTCGAACAACCTGCTGGAACTGCGCCGGTTCTGATCCCACCGCCTACGCCGCCGACCGTCCCGCCTACTTGCAGTCGAAGGCGAACGGCGTTCTCAATGACAATCTGCTGTCGCTTCCGGAGGTCGATCTACGATAGTCGGGTGAGCAGGAGCATCGAAGTAGCGCTGTATGTTGTCGGCGGTGTCCTGCTGGCGGTCGGCATTGCGTTAGTTGCCTGGGACGCGCACAAGAGTCGGGTCTCCTTCCACAATCTCATGAATTCCCTTCAAGTGAACTACGACTCCGACACTGATGAGATCGAGAAGCTGAAAAGCGACATCGAACAGGCCAGAGCTGGACCGCATGGCGAGTTGGTGGCGCAACTCGTGCACCTTCACGGCAGACCTCAGTACATCGGAAACAGCCTGTATAGGCGCGTAGCGTCTCTTTACGATTACGCGAACGAGAATCGCCCCAGTCAGCTCTACCTGGTTGGGCCAGCCCTGAGCGCTGTGGGGACCGTGCTTACGGTGGTTGCGTCGGTCTCAAGTCTCTACTGATGAGGCTGCAGCTCGGCCCGCCTCAGCGGTATACGGCACTAGGCCGTTATCCCGCGAGCGACACGAGAACCTCTCGATCATCAGCCTGCTCCGCCAGCACCTCCTCCATCAGGTCCACGTCGAGCCAGTCCATCAACTTCCGGCGAAGGAGATCCCGCACAGCCGACGAAGGCAGCGCGTCCACCTCCACCGACGGCCCGAACTCGAGGGCCTTGCGCGCCTGCGCCGCCGACTTCCCCTTGACCTTCGTCGGGCGAGTAATGAGGCCGAACTCCTCGATCTGCGCCGGGGTGACCGCGAGTCGCTCGAACATGAGGTCTTCGCGGTCCATTCCCATGTCTTCGGCGAACTCGGTCAGCTTTCGTCGGGTGTGCTCCCACGCGTGCACTCCGTCAGGATCGTGGTCCCCGAGCTGATAGACGACTGTCGGCTTGTTCACCGCCGCCATGTCTTCGGCAGCCTCGTACAGGAACGTCTCAGAGGCGTATCCGCGAGCCACGTACATCGGCACTGCTAGGTCGCTGGTCACTGGCCACAGCACACCCTTCATTGCATCCTTCTCGACCCACACCTCTGCCCGGTAGTCCTGGTCGATCCACAGGTCTCTACGGAACCGGTGCGCCGACGATCGCATGAAGTGCCCCAGACTGCCCCACGTCTGCGGGCGCGACACGAACCGGGTTCCGTCTGCGATCCAGTTGTACGGCAGGTCGTCCGATCTGCGGAGCTTGAGGCACTGCCGCTGAACGACGGCGTAGCCGCTCTCGTCTTTCGGCACCAGCGGACGGCCTGCGTCGTTGACCAAACCGAGTGAGACAACCCGGTAGAAGACGCCACGGATGGTGACCGGGGCCTCGGCCTCCGCGACCTTGAGGATTGCAGCATTGATGCACGCGAGATCAGCGTTGGTGCGCCGGTACCGGGCCTTTATCGGACTAGTCTCGTAAGCCTCCTCGTCGACGTGCATGTCGAGCGAGCCCGTCGTCGTCACGCCTCCACCTCCTGCAGCCCACGCCCGCCCGTCGCCAGCAGCCGGCGCAGCTCCGCCAGTTGCGCAGCCGTCAGTTTGGGTGCCCGCGCCAGCACCTCCACCGCCGTCCCGTTCTCGGTCTCGATCATCACGCTCTCCTTGGTCTCCGCCCCGCCGCTCGGTGCGATGGGACGAAAACTACGACCACCTCCGCCATGCCATACGATTCCTACGATTCGCCTGGTAGAGTGGCCTACATGCCGCACCCGCTCCGCACGAGCCACACTGAAGAGATCGTCGCCCTGCAGCGCGCGATCGAAGGCCTCGTGCATGCGGAACTCCGAGACGAACGAGACAGCGAATTCATGCGTGAGGCGATGTCAGTGCTCGCGTTCAAGCTCGCACAGACGCCAGACGCTCGCGTCGATGTGTTCGCGCTGCGACGGGCGGGCTGGACAAACCAGAGGATCGCTGATCTCGTGGGATGCACCGAAGGCAACATTCGACGAATCATCAAGCGCGGACCAAGTCCACGCAGCGCAGAGGACGACCTTCGAGGAGAGAGCGAGTGGTGACCCTATCTCCACTCGATCGCAATTCGACCTGACATCGGCCCCCGACGCTCAAACCGCAAGATCCGCACCACCATCAACGCCTTAATCACCTGCGAGCGAACAGCTGGTGTCAGCGACTTCCATTGTTCAGCAACATCATCGGCGAACAGCAGCTCTGCGAGAGGCGAGCGTTCCGATTCCGCTGCCAGCTTTCGATCCACCGCCGCCAGTTGCTCCCGAAGACGACCAGAGGACCTGCGGAATTGCTCGACACTGAGGTCGCCTGCATCCAACATGTCGACCCGCTCCGCAAGAGCCGAATCGAGCCGATCCCGCTCCGCCCTCAACGCTCCTGCATCGCCACCGCCGCGACCGGCGAACGCCTCAACAGCGTCCGGCATCGACAACCTTCCGATCACCAGCTCATCCACGAACTCGTCAACCGATGACTTCTTGGCGCTCAAGTGCGTTGACTTCGAGCACTTGTAGGAACGTCCCACTTCGCTCTTGACGGTGTTCACCGTCGCCCCGCATACGCCGCACAGGTATGCTCCGCCGACACCCTGATGGGCGATCTCGTAGCTGGTCGTAGTCGTCCTCGCGGGGTCTCGCAGAATCGCGACGACGGCCCGCCAATCATCCTCCGAGATAATCCCCGGCCATTGTGCCTTTCCCGCGTCGTCGGTGCTGCGCCCATTGATCGGAACTAGGCCCGCAACACGAGGGGTGAGCAGGATGTGTCTGATCGTCGATACCCGCCACTGGTGCCCGCGAGCCGTCACGTGCCCGCGGTCGTTCCAGTCCATCGTCAGTCGCCGCAGACTGCCGCCGCCAAGTACGTGCGCCGCCGCTTCCCGAACCAACACCGCCTCCGACTCCCGGATCGTCAGACCGTCCTTCTCGTAGCCGAATGGCCGTGGTCCACCCCGATAGCCGCCCTGCGCGAGAGTCTCGGCCTTCGCGCGCTTGACCCGCTCGGCCATCCTTGCGGTCTCGTGCTTTGCGACCGACGCCAAAATCTCGGCCTGGAGGATGCCTGAGGCGGTCGTTAGATCGATCTCCCCCGCCTTCACGGTGCGGATCGCGACGTTGTTGGCTTTCGCGACCTCGATAAGCGAACCCAGGTCTTCGAGCCGCCGGTACGCGCGGTCTGGGTGCCAGAACAGGAGTCCGCCGTACGCGCCGGAGGACAGCAGGTCGATAAGCCGTACGAACGCAGGACGAGGCCTACTCTTGGTGGCGGAGACGTCGTTGTCCACGAGGACGTCCGCAACGTCCCATCCGAGGGAGGCGGCCAGCTCGCGACAGTCCGCCTCTTGTCGCTGGACGCCGGCGTGCTCGCCGGATCGATCGCGGGAGATTCGGCAGTAGATCAGGGCCTGCATCGACTGAGTGTAACTTGACTTAATGACGAGGCCTACACGCTCGTCCAGGAGGGCTTGACCGGCGGCGATGCCTTCGGCCAGGAAGCGATCGACACGCTGCTGGCGAGGATGGAGAACGACCGCGACCGGCTGGTGGTGATCGTGGCGGGCTACGACGCCGAGATCGACCGGTTCCTGGGCTCGAACGAGGGCCTGGCCTCGCGGTTCGCGCGGCGCATCCGGTTCCCCGGCTACAGCCCCGGCGAGCTCGCCGAGATCGGCGCCGCGATGGCCCGCTCGCGCGACGCGCTGCTCACCGGCGAAGCCGCGGAAGTGCTGGAGGTCTGCTGCGCCGGCGTCGCCGACCGGCTCGACCGCCTCGGGAACGGCCGCTTCGTACGGAACGTCATCGAGGCGGCCGAGGAGGAGCGGGAGCTGCGGCTCGCCGACTCCGGCGTGGACCTCGCCGGCGTCGACGAGGCCGTGCTCATGCGGATCGAGGCGGCTGACATGGCGCGGGCCCTCGACGGGGTGCTCGGCGCCGCGGTCTGACCCGACTCGCTCAGCGGGACTCGGCGACGTTCGCGGCGTAGGCGTCGCTGTTCGACGGCCCGGTCCCGGTCATCATCACCTCGTCGGCGAGCCGGTCGGCGGCCTCCAAGTCGATCCCGGTCTCCCGCTGGCTGTGCACCAGGAAGATCTCTCCGCCGAGCGAGGGCTCGTCGCCCGCGTAGACCATGCACTCGACGACGATGAGGTCGGTCTCCGCCTTGACGACGTGCGACGTCAACCGCACCCCCAGGCTGAGGACGTCGCCGACGTGCAGCGGGCGCAGGTAGGTGAAGGCCTGGCCGGCGTGCAGGATCGCGGAAAGGTTGCAGCCCGGGATGGCCTTCCCGACCACCCCGGACGCGGCCTGCAGCATCGGGGCGCCGAGCATGGTGGCCGGCACCGCCACGTCGTCGGGGAGGCGGCGGCTGACCGCGTAGGGGACGTCCCAGCTGCGGGTGGCGCGGGCGAAGGACCGCACCGTTTCCGCGCCGATCTCGTAGGCATCGGGGAACCACAGTTCCCATTCGTCGGCGACGGCCACGGTCACTCCTCGAGGGCTCTGCCCTCGTTCAGCGGTGGAGGGACGCACAAGGATAACCACAGGTCGGGTGCGATCCCAAACCCAACGCAGCCCTCTGACAACACGACGTGTCACGTGGCGCCCGCCTCGGTGACACGGCGCTCGTTCGGCACTAGCGTCGAGGGCATGTGGAGGACGAACTCACTGCGCGTCGCCGTCGTCGGCGCCGGGATCGGCGGGCTGGCGGTGGCCTCCGGCCTGCAGCGCGCCGGCGCCGAGGTGATCGTCCTGGAACAGGCCGCACGTTTCCTGCCCCGCGGTTCGGGACTCTCGTTGTTGTCCAACGGTTTCGCCGCGCTCCGCTCGCTCGGCCTGGAGGAGCGGGTGCGGGCGGTCGTGGCCGACGGTCCGCCGTCCGTCCCGTACGGCACCCGCCGCGCGGACGGCACCCGGCTCAGCGTCTTCTCTCCCGCCACCCTCGCCGAGCTGCGCGTGGTGGACCGCACCGACCTGCATCGCGCCCTGCTCCGGGACCTGGCCCCGGACACCGTCCGGCCGGGCATCCGGGTGGAGGGCCTCAGCCGGGAGACGCTGGACCTGGGGCCGAGCGGCCTGCTCGAGGACTGGCACGTCCTGATCGGCGCCGACGGCATCCGAAGCCGGGTGCGCGGCAGCCACGCCGGCGACCCGGGCGCGGCGTACTGCGGATACGGCGCCTGGCGGGGCATCACTGACGGTCCCGTCGCGCTGACCGACAGCGGGGAGAGCTTCGGCCGGGGCGAGCGGTTCGGTTACGTCCCGCTCGCCGACGGCCGCGTCTACTGGTTCGCGGTGCGGCCCGCCGCCGACGACGACCTGCCCGAACCCGGAGAACTCCTCGAGCGCTACCGGGACTGGCACGACCCGATCCCCGATCTGCTCGCCGCGACCGCCCCGGAGCGCATCGGCTACCAGCCCATCGAACGGCTCGCGCACCCGCTGCGCACCTACGCGCGCGGCCCGGCGGCGCTGGTCGGCGACGCGGCGCACGCCATGCCGCCCACCCTGGGGCAGGGCGCGAACCTGGCACTGGAGGACGCGGCCGTGCTGGTCTCGCTGCTCCGGCCGATCGCGCGGGATCACGATCCGCGCGACATCCCGACCAAGCTCGCCGCCTACGACAAGGCCCGCAGGCCGCGCACGCAGTCCATCGCGCGGCAGGCGCACCTGCTGGGCGCCGCGCTGCAGGCGCCCACGCCGCTCCTCGCCCGCGGGCGCGACCTGGCGATGCGTGCCGCCCCGAACCGGATGATGGACCGGGTCTTCCGCAGCGCGCAGCGCTGGTCGCCGCCCGACTGAGGGCCCTCGCCCGACGACGCGCCGCGCCCCGGTTCGGGGCGCGGCGCTCGCCGCTAGAGCAGGGGGATCGCGTCGAGGACGCCGCTGAGCAGTCCGCCGCCGGAGTCCGAGCCCGACGAGGTGGACGCGCCCGGGACGGAGGCCGAGACACCCGCGTCCGCGGACGAAGCCCCGCCGCCCGCACTCGATCCGCCCGCGCCGCTCGTGCCGGTGGATGCGGACCCGCCCGACCCGGTCGACGTCACTCCGCCGGCGGTGCCGGTGGTGCCCTCGGCGCTCGCGCCGGTGGATCCGGTCCCCGCGAGCGACGCGGCGGTGTCGCGCTCCGAGCCGGCTGACGACGCACTCCCGGCCGCGCCCGAGCCCGCGACCTGGGCGGTCGAATCCGCGTCGAGTGAGCCTGCTCCGGTCGCGCCCGAGCCCGCGCCGCCGGAGGCGTCCGGAGCGCCCGCTCCGTCGGAGGCGCCCGGGGCGCCCGCTCCGCCGGTGGCGGCGGGGACCGCGCGACCACCACCCGCGGCGGAGGGCCCCTGCGGTGCCGCACCCTGCGGCGCGGTGCCCTGCGGTGCCACGCCCTGCGGGGCAGTGGCGCCCTGGGGGGCGGTGCGGCCCGCGCCGCCCCCGGGGCCCGTGCTCGCGCCGGTTCCGCCGGCACCCGATCCGCCGCCCTGCTGGGCTGTGCCGACGGGCTGCCCCGCGGCGCCCTGCTGCCCGGCGCCACCCTGGGCACCGCCGCCCTGGGCCGTGGCGGCCTGCGCACCGCCGCCGCCCGCTCCGCCCGCGCCGCTCGTGCGGCCCGGGGCGCCGGGAGCTGCAGCGCCCGCACCGTTCCCGCCCGCGCCGGAGCCGGCTCCGGCACCGTTGGAGCCCTGCCCGCCCGCGGCCGCAGGCGCACCCGCGGCAGGCCCCGCGGGCTTCGCCGAGCCCCCGGGCGCGACGGCACCCGGGGCACTCCCCGGCGCACCGGGTTTCGCCGTGCCCGCCGTCCCAGCGGTCGATGCCGGACCGCCCGGTTTCGCCGTGCCCGCGGGCTTCGCGGGGGCGCCGGGCTTGCCCGGGCCCGCCGGCTGCACCGGGGCGGGCGGCTTCGACGGGTCGCCACCCGCCTGGGCTGTGCCCGCGCCGAGCCAGATCGAACCCACCGCGACGGCGGCGGCCGCCGATGCGGTCATCCGCGTCACCGATGCGGCCGTCCCGGTGTTCTTACGGTGCCGCCCCTGATACCTGGACATGACTTCTCCTTCTCCCATCGCGCACGACCATTCCTTCGAGCGGGCGAACGGGCGTCCACAGCGCAGCACCGATCACCGTGCGCCTGCGGCACGGCCGCGGCACACGGATGAGAAGCATTGGAGTGAAAAAGATTTCAGAGGTGGTTGCTATGGCTACCGATTCGACCCACCTCTGAGCAAACACGACCGGGCGAGCGGATTCCAGGAAACACGGGTAACGAAAACAACACGATGTGAACGCGACCACAATGCGCGGAAAGCGACTTCGGCAACTCTCTTCCCCAGCGTGAAGAACAGGGTGTTTCGCGGTAGTAATTTTTCCGATCACACCCGACAACCGCGCCTATCACGAGCCCGGGCGCCGCCGGCCGGCCGTTGCCTGGGCCATTCCCGCCACAATCAGTACACCGTACGTTTTGCCATCGTCGCGGCGTCGCCGCGCGTGCGACACCGGGCCACTCGCTGTCTCGACGTTGCGGTCCCGGCAGGGCCGGCGCCCGAACCTCGTTGCGGCCCCATCGAATCGGCGACGCCCCGGACCCGCCGGCCGGACGCCAGCTCACGGTCGCGCGGTCGCGTCCGCGTCGGCCGACCGCGAGCCCTCGGCGTCCCGGTTCTCCGGCAACGGCTCGAACGCGGTCTCGCGCAGACGGGATGAGCAGAGGGCCAGCACACCGAGAGTGACGGCGAGGTGTCCGACGACGCCGATCCAGTGACCGTCGAAGGCGATCAGCAGCCACGTGGCGGTACCGGCGGCGGTCGCCCCGCCGATCGCGGATCCGACCTGGTACGTCGCCGAGATGGCGGTGTAGCGGACCTCCCGCGGGAACTGCTCGCCGAGGAACGCCGGGATCGGCCCCTGGGCCGCGCCGACCACGAACCCGGACACGACGCTGATCGCGTAGGTCGCGGCCAGGTGGTGCAGCGGAACGATCGCGAAGTACGCGACGTAGACGGCCAGGATGAGGCCCGCGCCCCCGATCATCACCTTCTTGCGGCCGATCCGGTCCGACAGCAGCGCGAAGAACGCCGCCCCGGGGATCAGGGCGATCGCGCCGGCCAGGCTGATCAGGAGGTTGTCGGTGTCGCCGTAGCCGATCTCGGTCATGTAGGTGAGCATGAACACCGAGGTCACGTAGGCCAGCGTGATGTACCCGAAGGAGATGCCCACCGCGCACAGCACCACCGCGGGGAACCGGCGCAGCACGGTGAAGATGGGCAGCGGCTGCGCCTTCCGGTCTTCGCCGGGATGGGGCGCCGACTCCTGCGGGGCGCGCAACCGCATCACGAGGCCGAAGACCACGAGCACGCCGCCGAGCAGGAACGGGATCCGCCAGGCACCACCGGCCAGCCCGGCCCCGGAGATCGCATCGCCCGAGAGCGCACTGACCAAGGTGAACACCGCGATGCCGAGCACCGTCCCGATCCCGATCCCCACGCTGGTGAAGCTGCCCCACAGGCCGCGCCGGTCGTCGGGCGCGCTCTCGATCCCGATCAGGGCCGCACCGCCCCACTCGCCGCCCGCGGCGAAGCCCTGGACGATGCGCACCAGCACGAGTAGCACCGGGGCCAGCATCCCGACGCTGTCCGCCGTCGGCAGGCAGCCCAGGACGAAGGTCGACAGGCCCATGACCAGCAGGGTCAGGATGAGCATCGGGCGCCGGCCCACCCTGTCGCCGAAGTGGCCGATCACGAGGCCGCCGAGGGGCCGGGCGAGGAAGCCCGCCCCGAACGTGAGGAAGGAGACCAGGGTGCCCACCATGGGGCTGAGGTCGGGGAAGAAGATCTTCGGGAAGACGAGCGCCGCGGCGAGCCCGTAGATCGAGAAGTCGTAGTACTCCATCGCGGTGCCGAAGCCGGAGACGGTGAAGATCTTCCGCGCGGACGGGCGCGCGGAGTGCTGGTGGGTTGCCATGGTCGAAGTCCGATCAGAAGGTGAGGAGGCCGAGTTCTGCGGCCTCGAAGGGGGTTCCGGCCCGGTAGGACAGCGCGAAGGCGTCCAGGTCCAGGGCGACGGTGAGGAGGGTGCTCCACTGCTCGACGAGCGGGAGCGAGACGTCGGGGCGCATGATCTGGGGCGCCGTACCGTCGGCCGCGAGGGCCTTCGCGCGCGCCTGGCCGGTGCCGGAGCACAGGTCCGCACGCCGGGCGGTCATGTCGTCCATCCGCAGGTCGGTCGACGATTCCACGCGCGGGATCGTGTCCCCCACCGCCAGTCCCGGGTCGAGGAAGTGGTTGGTGTGGAACAGCCAGCCGTCCTCGCCCGGGCGGACGAGCGCCGTTCCCGCGGGGGACATCTCGATGCTCGCGGCCCGGCCGTGCCGGTCGGCGACGGTCAACACCGTCGACGCGCTGACCCGCGCGCTCCGGACGAGGTCGACGGCGTGGTCGACGCCCGTCGCCTCCTCGATGACGCGGCGTGCGACCGCGTGCACCGGCACGCCCAGGGCGCCCCCGTCCGAGCGGTGGTTGAGGATGTTGAAGTGGACGCCGACACCGGCGTCGTTGAGGCCGATCTTGCCGGACACGCCGAACTCGGTGAACAGTTTGAACCGCAGGCCGGTGTTCCCGACCCCCGCCAGCAGGAGCCCGTCCGGCGCGAGGTGGTCGTGCCAGTCCCAGGTCTGGAGGGTCTCGGGCGCCGCGCCGGGGACGGCCCGCACCATCGTCGAGCACTCCCCCTCGCGCGACGGCGCGGTGCGGGCGAGGATCTCGGTGCGGGCGTCGAGGAGGGCGACCGCGGCGAGGGGCGTCCCCGCGCCGGCGGCGAGTCCGTCGACCTCGGCGGCGAGGTGCGGGGCCCAGGCGGCCAGTTCGTCGTGGCTCGCGGCCGCGACCTCGGCGACCACGCCCGGGGCGATCCCGAGTTCCGCGAAGTGGGCCGCGTAGAGCGCGCTGATGCGCCGGATCCGCGGCGCGAAGCGGGCGCCCCTGGCACGGCCGGCCGCAGCGCCGGTCGGGGTCGTCGTGATGTCGGTGTGGAGCTGCACCCGGTCCTCTTCTCGATCGTGCGCGGCGCCCGGCGCCGCGACTGTGATCCAGACCATAGAAAAGTTAAACGTTTAATACAACGGGTTCCGCCCGTAGGATTCCGAGGATGCGGCGACGGGGCTTGACCATCAGGGATGTGGCGGCCCGCGCCGGCGTCTCGACCGCCGCGGTCTCCCAGGCGCTCAACGGCACGGGCACGCTGTCCGCGGCGACGCGGGCGCGGATCGTCGAGGTCGCGGAGGAGATGGGCTACCAGGCCGACGCCATCGCCCGCGGCCTGCAGGGCGCCCGGCTCGGCGCGGTCGGCCTGGTCTTCCGCTCGCTGGACGCGCTCGAGGACTACAACCCCGAGGGCGTGGACGTCTTCTCCCGCATCGCCGGGATGCTCAGCGTCGAGCTGCTCGAGCGCGGCAGGGGCGTCATGCTGCTGCGCGACCTCGTCACGCATGCCGCCCCGCCGCTCGCCTATTCGATGGACGGCTACATCGTGGTGAACCCGCACCACGACGACCCGGTGCTCCGGCGACTCGACGAGCGCGGCCTGTCCTACGTCACCATCGGGCGCGACCCGGGCCGCCCCGACCGGGTCGACTGGGTCTCCACGGACGACGACGCCGGGATGACGCGGATGCTCGACCACCTCGCGGACGCCGGCGCCCGGCGCATCCTGCTCGTCCGCGGCACCGACCCGAACGCATGGAACATCGACAGCGAGAACGCCTTCCGACGCTGGTGCGCCGAGACCGGCCGCGCCGATCCGGTGGTCGTCACCGTGCCGGAACGGGCCGGGGTCGACGGGGGCCGCGCCTTCGCCGGCGCCCTGGCCGACGGCGCGCACGGCCCCCTGCCGGACGCGATCGTCTGCATGACGGGCCGGCACGCCGCGGGCACCGTCGCCGCGCTCGCCGAGCGCGGGATCCGTGTCCCCGACGCGCTGCTCGTCGCCACCATGTCCGATTCCGAGCACTCCCGCACCGCGACCCCGTCGATCACCTGCATGACCGGGGCGGTGAAGGACGAGGTGCGCGCGACCGTCGCGATGCTGCTCGCGATCCTGGCGGGAGCCCCGCCCGGGGAGCCGGCGCAGATCCACACCGAGGTCGTCGTCCGGGCGTCGACGGTGCCGCCGCGGCCACCGGACGACTGCCCCCCGGCGCGCGGGATCGCAGGGGCAGGCGCATAATTCGTTCATGTCCTTCGCTCATCGAAGCGTTTCGGAGCTGGTCGGCCAGGCGGTCGGCGATCCGCTCGCGCCGTTCGCGCTCCGGCCCGAGAAGCAGCACGTCATCGCTCCCGGCGGGGACGCGGTGGTGGGCTACGCGATGCGGCTCGGCGTGGTGGTCGCGAGCGGCGACCCCGTCGGCCTCACCGCCGAGGCCCGCGCCGCGGCGATCGCGGAGTTCGTGCGGCGCGCCGGGCGCCGGCCGATCGCGGTCCTCGGCGCGGGCGAGGCGTACCGCCCGCTCTGGGAGGCGCACGGCCTGCGGGCCGTGCCGATCGGCCGCGACGTCGTGATCGACACCGGATCCTTCGACCTCGTGGGCCGACGGTTCCGCAACCTGCGGCAGGCGGTCTCCCGCACCCGCAACGCGGGCGTCACCGTCGAGATCGTGCGGGAGGGCGACGTCGCCGATCTGGACCGGCAGGCCGTCCGCCGGATGGAGACCCTCGCGGGCCACGATCCCACCCGTGGCTTCTCGATGATCCTGGGGCGCATGCTCGACGGCACCACGCCCGACGGGGTGTTCGCCCTCGCCCGGACGGCGAACGGCACCGTCTGCGCCGCGCACCGATACCTGCCCGCCGGGCCCGAGGACCTCTCACTGGACCTGCCGCTGCGCGCGCGGCGCGCGCCCAACGGGGTGGACGAGCGGCTGACGCTGGAGACCGTGGCGTGGGCGCGGGACCACGGCTACAAGCGCGTTTCGCTCGCCTTCGCGCCCTTCCCCGACCTGTTCGCCGACGACGCGACGGCCCTGCGGCACCCGTGGGCCCGGGCCGCGGCCCGGCGGGCCGTGCACGCCTTCGACCCGCTGCTGCACGTCGAGCGGTTGTACCGGTACCTGCGCAAGTACCGCTCGTTCGGCCAGGAGCGCGCGGTCCTGCTGCGGCCGCGCCAGGTCGTCCGGGTCGCGGCCGCGCTGATCCTGCTCGAGTTCGGCCGCTACGGCCGGGGCGGCCGACTCTGAACCGGCGCCGCGCCGTCAGGCCCGTGGAAGGCGGTCCTGCGCGCCGTCGACACCGAGGATTCTGCGCCCGTAGGTCGTCACCAGCGCGGCGCGTTCGGCTCCGCGCGGGGCGCCCGGCGTGCACGCGAGCTGGTTGACCGCGGTGATCGCCGCCATCACCGCGACGCGCCGCGCGGCGGGATCGGCGTCATCGACGCTGCCGTACAGGTGGACCCATTCGCCGACGTAGGCCCGCTGAGGCTCGATGAGGATTGCGCTCTCCCGCTCGGCGAGCTCGCCGATCTCGGAGACGATCGCCTGCGTCATCCCGGGGTGGCGCACCGCGAAGCCCGCGTACCGCCCCACGATCGCGTGGAGCGCAACACCGGGGTCGTCGGTGGCGGCGAGTACCTCGTCGAGATCCACCTGGACGAAACCGTTGGCGCGATGCAGGGCCGAGGAGAGGATCTCCTCCTTGCTGGCGAAGTGGTTGTAGAGGCTCGACGGCGCGAGGTCGACTGCGGCGGCGATGTCCTCCAGCGCGACCCCGTCGTAGGTCCGGGCCGCGAACAGCTCGACGGCGGCAGCGAGGATCTGCTCACGCTTGGCGATCCGGGCGAGGCCTCGCGGCGCGGCGACGGACGGCGAGTCGGCAGCGAGCGGGCCCGTCGCGGCGCGGGACACCAAGGCGGACAGGAGCGAGCGCATCGGCGGCTCGGTCGACTCCGTGGCGTGCATCGCCGTGCTGAGCAGGACGCCGAGCACCGCGATCGATCGCGCCCTCGCCCCGGCACCGTCGCCCGGCGCCGCGACCGCCGCGTCGAGGTCCGCCAGGAGGGACTCGCGGACTGCAGCGACGGCGTCCGCCGGGAGGTAGCGGGCCTCCCGGATCCACAGCCGGCCCGCGGCCCGGTGCGCGAGCGTCCGGCCGATCAGGGGTCCGAACCGGTCCGCCTCCGACCCCGCAGCGAGCGCCTCCCGCAGGCCCTGGACGTAGCCCTCGAAGGCCGCCGCGAGCATCGCCTCCTTGTTGGCGAAGTGCCGGTACAGGGCGGACGGGCGCACGCCCACGGCCTCGGCGACGGTGCTCATCGCGACGTTCTCGTAGCCGCGGGCCGCGAACGCCGCGGCGGCGGCATCGATGATCAGCTCGCGCCTGTTGGCCGGCCGCGAGCGCACCACCGATGTCGTCTCCATGGCGTCCAAGACTAGGGCGCCTAGATCATGTACCCACCCCCGCACACCAGAGTCTGCGCGCTGACGTAGTCGGACTCCGGCCGGCACAGCAGGTACACGGCGCCGGCGGCCTCCTGGGGAGTGCCCGCGCGGCCGAGCGGGATCTGGGCCGCCATCGCGTCGAGCAGCTGGGGATTGACGCCCACCTTGATCTCGCGTCCCGCGACGTCGATGCTGCCGTCGCCGCCGGCCGGGGCCTCGGTCAGGCGCGTGGTGATGAGTCCGAAGGCGACGGTGTTCACGGTGACGTTGTACCTGCCCCACTCCTTGGCGATCGTCTTGGTCAGACCCGTCACGCCCGCCTTCGCCGCGGCGTAGTTGGCCTGCCCCGCGTTGCCGCCGAGCCCGGCGATCGAGGAGATGTTGACGACCTTGCGGCAGGGCACCTCACGGCCCTCCGCGCGGGCGGCCTTGACGAGGCCCGAGATCACCGGCTGGGCGGCGCGCAGGATCCGGAACGGGGCCTTGAGGTGCACGTCGAGGATCGCGTCCCACTGCTCGTCGGTCATCTTCTGCACGACCGAGTCCCACGTGTACCCGGCGTTGTTGACGATGATGTCGAGCCCGCCGAGCTCGTCGACGGCCGTGCCGACGAAGCGGTCGGCGAAGCCCTCCTCGGTGACGCTGCCGGCGCAGGCCACGGCCCGGCCGCCCGCGGCCTCGATATCGGCGACGGTCTGCGCGGCGGGCGCCTCGTCGAGGTCGTTGACCACGACGGCGGCGCCGTCGGCGGCGAGCTTGAGGGCGATCTCGCGGCCGATGCCGCGGCCGGAACCGGTGACGACGGCGATCTTGCCGTTCAGTGCGGACATGGTTGTACTCCTTGGGGTGTGGGGTCAGAGGTCGACGACGGCGCTGCCCGTGAGCGTCGTGGTGCCGTCGGCAAGGGTGACCGTGAGGTCGAGGACGGCGGTGCCGGCGGCATCGTCGACCGCGACGACCGTGCCCCGGCAGACGGGATGGGCGTGCACGGGGGTGATGGCGACGAACCGCACCGCGAAGCTGCGGATGCGCTGCACGCCGACCCAATCCGTCAGCAGTCGGCCCAGGTGCGCCATGCCGAGCATGCCGTGGGCGAAGACGTCGTCGAGTCCGGCGGAGCGGGCGACGTCGAGGTCGATGTGCATGGGGTTGTGGTCGCCGCTCGCGCCCGCGAACAGGGCGAGGGTGGTGCGGGTGATCTCGCCGACGGCGAGCGGGGGCAGCTCCGTACCCACCTCGATGGTCGTGCTCATGCGGCGGCCTCCTGCGGGCGACGGACGACAATCGTCGAGGTGGCGGTGGCGACGGGCTCGCCGTCGCGGAGGAACTCGGACTGCTTGACCAGGAACTCGAGGGCGCCGCCGCTCTTGGCGTAGACGTCGACGATGTTCTCCCGCACGGTGATCCGGTCCCCCGCGCAGACGACGGAGAGGTGGTCGAAGCGCTGCTCGCCGTGCAGGATGTGCCGCAGGTCGATCCCGAGGGCGCCGAGGTAGCCGAAGGGATCCGGCGCCTCGAGCGCCAGTCCGAAGACGAAGGTCGGCGGCGCGGGCAGGTCGCGATGGCCCGCGGCCCGGGCCGCGTCGAGATCGGTGAACACGGGGTCGGTCTCGCCGATCGCCCGCGCGAAGAAGCGCAGCCGGCCGCGCTCGACGTCGACGGCGAACTCGGGCAGCGCCAGTGCCAGGGCGGCGTCGCGGTCGATCACCGGTCACCCCGCTCGTAGAGCGTCACCACGGCTGCGCCGCCGAGCCCGATGTTGTGCTGCAGGGCGAGGGAGGCACCGTCGACCTGGCGGGCGCCGGCCTCGCCGCGCAGCTGCCAGGACAGCTCCGCGCACTGGGCGAGGCCCGTCGCGCCGAGGGGATGTCCCTTGGACAGGAGGCCACCCGACGGGTTGGTGACCACCGCGCCGCCGTAGGTGTTGTCGCCGTCCTCGATGAACTTCTCCGCGGTGCCGTCCGGGGTGAGCCGCAGGGATTCGTAGGAGAGGATCTCGTTCGCCGTGAAACAGTCGTGCAGTTCCACGACCCGCACGTCTCCCGGGGCGACGCCCGCGGCCTCGTACACCTGATCAGCGGCGCGGCGGCTCATGTCCGCGCCCACGAGGTTCATCAGCGAGCCGTCGAATGTCGCGGCGCCATCCGTGGTCATCGCCTGCGCGGCGATCGCGACCGTCGTGCGCAGGCCGCGGGCGCGGGCGAACTCCTCGCTCACGATGATCGCGGCGGCGGCCCCGCAGGTGGGCGGGCAGCACTGCAGGCGCGTGAGCGGACCGAAGATCTGGGGAGAGGTCAGCACCTGCTCGACGGTGACCGGGTCCCGGAACACTGCGAACGGGTTGTTCGCGGCGTGGTTGCGGGCCTTGACCGCCACCTTGGCGAAGGTCTCCGGTGCGACGCCGTAGCGCTCGGCGTACTCGGCGCCCGCGCCGCCGAAGAGCTGGGCGGCGAACGGCGCTTCACTTGCACCGTTCCGCTCCTCCGCGATCGCCATGAAGTCGACGAACGGGCTCGGCCGGTCGGGCCACTTGATGGCGAGCGCGCCGCGCTCCATCTGCTCGAAGCCGAAGGCGAGCACGCAGTCCGCGGCGCCGGACGCGACGGCCTGGCGGGCGAGGAAGAGCGCGGACGAGCCGGTCGAGCAGTTGTTGTTCACGTTGACGACGGGGATCCCCGTCGTTCCGACCCGGTACAGCGCGCGCTGGCCGCTGGTCGAATCGCCGTAGACGTACCCGGCGTACGCCTGCTGCACGTCCGCGAGCTCGACGCCCGCGTCGGCGAGGGCGGCCCGGACCGCGGCGGGCGCCATCACGTCGTAGGGCTCGGCCGTGCGCGGGGTGGCGAAGGGGATCATCCCGACGCCGGCGACGTATGTCCGACTCATTTCTACCTCCGTACGATTGGATATTCACATTTATTGCACAGTCCGGCCCTGACATGCAATAGTCGATCTCGTTGTAGCCGACATCACACTGGTAGTCGTTCACTCTCCGGAGGATTGAAGTGCAGATCACCCAATCGCTGTCCCAGACCGCCCAGGCCGTGCCGCACCACGTCGTGACGGTGTACCGCGACCGCCGTCGCACGGCCGCCGAGGTCGCCGACCGCGTGGCCCGGCTCGCCGGCGCGTTCCGCGACCTCGGCGCGCGCGAGGGTGACCGGATCGGCATCCTGTCGCTCAACAGCGACCGCTACCACGAGTTCCTGCTCGCGACGCCCTGGGCGGGGTGCGTCGTCAACCCCGTCAACGTGCGCTGGAGCGCCGCCGAGATCGCCTACTCCCTCGCCGACTGCGAGACGAACGTCCTGGTCGTCGACGACGCCTTCGCGCCGCTGGTCCCGGAGCTCCGCGCGCTCGCGCCGAACGTGACCTCCGTGATCCACGCCGGCGAGGGCGCCGTCCCCGCCGGCATGCTCGGCTACGAGGAGCTGATCGCCTCCTCCGCGCCGATCGAGGACGCCCGGCGCGGCGGCGACGACCTGTACGGGATCTTCTACACCGGCGGCACCACCGGCACCCCGAAGGGCGTCATGCTCTCCCACCGCGCGTGCCTCACGTCGGCGATGGGCTCGCTGGTCACCACCGGCATGCTCAACCGCGGCGGCGTGCTCCTGCACGCCGCCCCCATGTTCCACCTCGCCGACCTCGCCGCGTGGACGATCGGGTGCCTGACCCGGGCCACGCACGTCATGGTCCCGTCGTTCACGCCGGCGGGCGTCGCCGCCGCGATCGAGGAGCACCGCGTCACGGACGCCCTGCTGGTGCCCACCATGATCCAGTTGCTCATCGACTCCCCCGAGGGCCGCGCGGCGGACCTGTCGAGCCTGACCCGGATCATGTACGGCGCCTCCCCGATCTCCGAGGCGGTGCTCGAGCGGACGCACGCCCTGGTCCCGGCTGCCCGGCTCACGCAGGCCTACGGAATGACCGAACTGGCGCCCGTCGCCACCCTCCTCACCGCCGAGGACCACGACGACCCCGCGCTACGGCGCAGCTGCGGGCGCCCCGCCGTGCACTCCGAGGTGCGGATCGTGGGTCCCGACGACGTCGAGCTGCCCCGCGGCGAGATCGGCGAGATCGTCGCCCGCGGCGACCACCTGATGACGGGCTACTGGAACAAGGAGGCCGAGACCGCGGAGGCGCTGCGCGGCGGATGGATGCACACCGGCGACGCGGGCTACATGAACGAGGACGGGTACGTCTTCGTGGCCGACCGGATCAAGGACATGGTGATCACCGGCGGCGAGAACGTCTACTCGGTGGAGGTGGAGAACGCGCTCGCCAAGCACCCCGCCGTCGCGCAGGTCGCCGTGATCGGCGTGCCCGACGAGGAGTGGGGCGAGCGGGTGCACGCCGTCGTCGTGCTCGCCGCCGGCACGTCCGTCACCGGCGACGAGCTCCGCGGTTTCGCCCGCGAGCACATCGCGAACTACAAGCTGCCGCGGTCCGTCGCCTTCGTGGAGGCGCTCCCCGTCTCCGGCGCGGGGAAGATCCTCAAGCGCGACCTGCGGCAGCAGGACTGGTCACGCGCCTGACGCACGGCCGGCGGCCGTCCCCGGACAGCACTGCGCCCCCGCCGTAAACGGCGGGGGCGCAGGACATGTCAGGAGATCAGCCCAGGCGCTGCTTGAGCGCGTCCAGCTCGTCCTTGAGGCCGGTGGGCAGCTTGTCGCCCACGAACTCGAACCACTCGTCGATCGACGGCAGCTCGCCGCGCCACTCGTCGACGTTCACGGCCAGCGCCTCGGCGACGTCCGCGACCGGGGTGTCCAGGCCGGTGAGGTCCAGCTCCTCCGGGGTGGCGACGATGCCGACCGGCGTCTCCTGGCCGGTGACGTTGCCCTCGATGCGGTCGACGATCCACTTGAGCACGCGGCTGTTCTCGCCGAATCCGGGCCACAGGAAGCGCTTGTCCTCGCCGCGGCGGAACCAGTTCACGTAGAACACGGCCGGCAGCTTGGACTCGTCGGCCTGCTTGCCGATGTTGAGCCAGTGATCGAAGTAGTCGCCCACGTTGTAGCCCAGGAAGGGCAGCATCGCCATCGGGTCGCGGCGGACGGTGCCCACCTTGCCCTCGGCGGCGGCGGTCTGCTCCGAGCCGACGGTCGCGCCCATGAAGACGCCGTGCTTCCAGTCGCGCGCCTGCGTGACCAGCGGCACCGTCGTCTTGCGGCGGCCGCCGAACAGGATGGCCGAGATCGGCACGCCCTGCGGGTCGTCCCACTCGGGGGCGATCGACGGGCACTGCGACATCGGGGTGGTGTAGCGCGAGTTCGGGTGCGCGGCCACGGTGACGACGCCGTCCTCGTTCTCGGCCGAGGAGCTCTCCCAGTCGTCGCCGCGCCAGTCGGTGAGGTGCTGCGGCGCGGCCGACATGCCCTCCCACCAGACGTCGCCGTCGTCGGTCTTGGCGACGTTGGTGAAGATGGTGTTGCCGGCGTCGATGGTCTTCATCGCGTTCGGGTTCGAGTCCATAGACGTGCCGGGGGCGACGCCGAAGAAGCCGAACTCGGGGTTCACCGCGTACAGGCGGCCGTCCTTGCCGAAGCGCATCCAGGCGATGTCGTCGCCGACGGTCTCGGCGCGCCAGCCCGGCAGGGTCGGCTGGATCATCGCGAGGTTGGTCTTACCGCAGGCCGACGGGAACGCCGCGGCGATGTAGTAGACCTTCTGCTCCGGCGAGATCAGCTTGAGGATCAGCATGTGCTCGGCGAGCCAGCCCTCGTCGTGCGCCATGGCCGAGGCGATGCGCAGCGCGTAGCACTTCTTGCCCAGCAGGGCGTTGCCGCCGTAGCCCGAGCCGTACGACCAGATCTCGCGGGTCTCCGGGAAATGGGTGATGTACTTGGTCTCGCTGCACGGCCACGCCACGTCGGCCTCGCCCGGCGCGAGCGGCTTGCCCACGGAGTGGATGGCCTTGACGAAGAAGCCCTCGTCGCCCAGCTTCTCCAGCACGGCCGAACCCATGCGGGTCATGATCTTCATCGAGACCACGACGTACGGGCTGTCGGAGAGCTCGACGCCCAGCTTCGGGTCGTCGGCGCCCAGCGGGCCCATGCAGAAGGGCACCACGTACATGGTGCGGCCCTGCATCGAGCCGCGGTAGAGGTCGGTCATCGTCGCGCGCATCTCGGCGGGACGGACCCAGTTGTTCGTCGGGCCGGCGCCCTCCTTGGTCTCCGAACAGATGTAGGTGCGCGACTCCACGCGCGCCACGTCCGCCGGGTCCGAGAGAGCCAGGAAGGAGTTGGGCTTCTTCGCGTCGTTGAGCTTGGTGAACGTGCCCGCGGCGACCATCTCCGAGGTCAGGCGATCCCACTCCTCGTCGGACCCGTCCGCCCACACCACGCGATCGGGCTGCGTGAGCTCGGCGACCTCGCGCACCCATGCGATGAGCTGCGCGTGCTTCGTGGGGACCGAATCCCCCTCGAGGCCGGGAATGGTGGCTGACGTCATGTGTGTCATCTCCGAAAGTCGTACCGAACCTTTGAACCAGTGTCACACATCGGGCAAGGTCACAGAACCGAGGGTGACGTGCAACATCTCACATCACACGTCGACCACTTCTCCTGCGCCCGGGAGGAAGCCGATGCGTACTAAGTAGTCGACGTAGACGTCGAGCCCGGCGTCCCCGACGGGGCCCCGGTCACCGTCGAGCCCGATGCGCCCGTCGGCGGCGCTCGTCGGGGTCCAGCCGCCGCCCTCGCCGACGGTCTCGCGCTCCAGACCGGCACGGATCAGCAGGATGGCGCGCGCGAGCGCCTCCGCCACCTCGGGCCGGTCCCGGAAGGCGGCGGTCTGCCGCTCCAGGAAGACGTGACCCGGCACCGCCTCGACGGGGTAGCCGCCGCGGCGCAGCGCCCCGACGATCTCGGCCCAGCTCACCCGGGAACCGCTGCCCACCTCGAGCGTCCGCAGCGGCTCGGCGCCGGCGCGCAGGACGTCGACCATCGCCTCGGCCGCCCGGTCGACGGGGGTCATCTCGATCGTCTGGTCCAGCAGCTCCGACGGTGCCGCCCCCACCGTCGCGATCGACCGGACGAGGTTCCAGAAGGCGTCGTCGGTGTTGGTGGCGCCCGACTCCAGGGACCCGGTCAGCAGGCCGGGCCGCAGGATCGTCGACCGCACGCCGCTCGCCGCCGCGAGCTCCACGACCCGCTCGGCCACCCACTTGGAGTGCGTGTACCCGGCGTCGGGGATCTCCTCGAAGGCGCCCGCCGCCGAGATGGTGGAGACGAACTGGAAGGCCGTCCCGGGTCGCCGCGAGGCCAGCTCCAGCAGGAACCGCGTCGAGTCCACGTTGGCCGCCCGCAGCCGGGGGTACGGCTCGACGTGGTTGACCCGCGCGCCGCAGTGGATGATCGCGTCGACCTGCTCGATCACGCGGTCCCAGACGGCGGCCTCGATCCCCAGGGCGGGTAGCGCGAGATCGCCGGGGAGCGCGGTGATGCGGTCCTCGTAGCCGTCCGACCAGGAGCCGTAGCCCCGCATGGTCGTGCGGATGCGCTCGAGCCCCGACGCCTCGTCGCGGGCGCGGACCAGGGCCTGCACGCGGGCCGTCGGATCGGCCTCGAGCACGGCGCGGATCAGGTGCCCGCCCAGCAGGCCGGTCGCGCCGGTGACCAGGACCTCATAGCCGGTGGGCGTCACGTCGGGCGTCGACGGCGCGAACCGCACGTCGTCGACGGGGACCTCGACCGCCCGGGGCCGGCCGGCCTCGGACAGCGACGCCAGCACCGACGCCGGGGTGGCGCTCTCGAAGAGCCCCGCGATCGGCACCCGCACCCCGAAGTCGACGTCCACGCGGTCCACCAGCCGCATCAGCGACAGCGAATCGCCGCCGAGCTCGAAGAAGGAGTCGTCGAGCCCCACGTCCTCGGCGTCGAGGACCGACTCGAACAGCGCGACCATGGCCCGCTCCTCGTCGGTCTCCGGCGCGCGGTACCCGGCGGCCGCGGCGAACACCGGCTCCGGCAGCGCCGCGCGGTCGAGCTTGCCGCTCGGGGTGAGCGGCAGGGCGTCGAGCACCACGACGAACGGGACCATCGCGGCGGGCAGCCGCCGCGCGACGACGGCGGTCACCTCGTCCGGCGCGAGGCCGGGCGCGACGACGTAGCCGACGAGCCGGCCGCCGCGGGCGCCGTCGCGCACGAGGGCGACCGCGGCGCTCACGCCGGGGACCGCGGCCAGCGCCGCCTCGACCTCGCCCAGCTCGATCCGCACGCCGCGGATCTTCACCTGGTCGTCGGCGCGGCCCACGTACTCCAGGGCACCGTCGGGCAGCCACCGCACCAGGTCGCCCGTCCGGTACATGCGCGCCCCGGACCCGCCGTACGGGTCGGCGACGAACCGCGACGCCGTGAGGCCCGGGCGGCCCACGTAGCCGCGGGCGACCGCGGCACCGGCGACGTACAGCTCGCCCACGACGCCCGGCGCGACGCGCCGGAGGGCACCGTCGAGCACCCGGACCGCCATGCCGCGGACGGGCCGGCCGATGGGCACCGGGCCGGCGCCCCCGGGGCGGATGCGCGCGAAGGAGACGGCGATCGTCGCCTCGGTGGGGCCGTAGGCGTTGACCAGCCGGCGGCCGGGGCCCCAGCGGTCGACGAGCGCGCGCGGCACGGCCTCGGCGGCCACCACCAGCGACGTGAGGCCCCGCATCCGCCCGGCGGGCACCGACGCCAGCACGGACGGGGTAAGCACCGCGTTCGTGACCCGGTGCTTCTCGACGAAGTCGGCGAGCTCGCGGCCCGCGCGCACCGTCGCCGAGACGACGAGCGTGCCGCCCGTGCCGAGGGCGCACAGCAGCTCCCACACGGCGGCGTCGAAGCCGACCGAGGCGTTGTGCAGCATCCGCGTCCCCGGGCCCAGGTCCAGCTCGTCGAAGGTCCGCACCAGGTCGGCGAGGCCGGCGTGGGTGACCGCGACGCCCTTGGGCGTGCCCGTCGAGCCGGAGGTGAAGATGACGTACGCGGCGTCCTGCGCGGTCAGCGGCGACCGCCGGTCGGCGTCCGTGACGGGCTCGTCCCCGGCATCGCCCGGGCCGGCGTCGAGCAGCGCACCGTCGACCTCGAGGACGGGGTGCGCGTCCGCGAACATGGCCTCGATGCGCTCGCGCGGCGTCGCGGCGTCGATGGGCAGGAAGGCGGCGCCCGCCTTCGCGACGCCGAGCACCACGGCGACGAAGCCGATCGAGCGCGGCGCGGTCACCGCGACCACGTCGCCCGGGCCGACGCCCTTCGCGAGGAAGCGCCGCGCCCACCGGTTCGACAACGCGTCGAGCTCGGCGTAGCTGAGCGGGGCTCCGTCGCCGGCGACCGCGCGGGAGCGGGGGCGGGCCGCGGCGCGTCGGGCGAAGAGCTCCGGGAGCGTGCGGGCCGGGACGCCGCCGATGGCGCCGCCCCAGCGGCGCACGAGCAGCCGTTCGGTCTCGCCGGTGCCGTCGACGTCGGCGAGGCGGGCGTCGGGCCGGGTGACCGCGGCGGTCAGCACGCGGCGCCACCGGTCGATCAGGTCCTCGACCCAGCCGCGGTCCAGCGCGTCGGTGCGGAAACCCGCGCGGACGTGCATGGTCCGCCCCGGGACCACCGCGACGGAGAGCGGGTAGTGGGTGGCCTCGTCGCCGTGCACGTCGACGACCTCGACGTCGGTGCCGGGGATCGTCGCGCCCGCCGTCGACGGGTAGTTCTCCACCACGAACAGCGAGTCGAAGAGCTCGTCCCGGCCGGTGGCGCGGGCGATCTCGGTGAGGCCGAGGTGCTGGTGGTCGAGCAGGCGCACGTACTGCTCCTGCACGCCGAGGACGACCTCGCGGACCGTCGCGCGCGGATCGAGGGGGACCCGCACCGGCGAGGTGGTGATGAGCAGGCCCACCAGGTCCTCGACGCCGTCGAGCTGCGCGGGGCGGCCCGACTGCACGGACCCGAAGACCACGTCGCCGCGGCCGGTCGCGCCGCCCAGCGCGATCGCCCACGTCGCCTGCAGCACCGCGCCGGGCGTGGTGCCGAGCGTGCCCGCGAGGCGGGTGACGGCCGCGTTGAGGTTGTCGGGGACGATCGCACGCACCTCGTCGTGTCCCTCGCCCGACGGTCCGCCGTCGGCCCCGGACCGCAGCGGGCGGTCGCGCGCGACGAGCGTCGGCTCGTCGAGGCCGTCCAACTCCGCCGCCCAGGCGGCGCGCGCGGCCTCCCGGTCGCGCCCCTGCAGCCAGGTGAAGTAGTCGCGCAGGCCCGCCCGCGGCCCGCCGAGGGCGTCGGGATCGATGCCCGCGTACCCCGCCAGGAGATCGCGGAAGATCACCGGCGCCGACCAGCCGTCCCACAGGATGTGGTGGTTCGTCACCACCAGCCGCACGTCGCGCTCGCCCACCCGGACCAGCAGGAACCGCATGCCGGGTTCGCGGTCGAGGCGGAAGCCGCGGCGCCGCTCGGCGGCGGCCAGCTCGACGAACCGGGCGTCCGGGTCGTCCTCCGCGCGCACGTCCTCGTGGCGGAAGGGCACCGGCCCGGGCGCCGCGATGACCTGGACGGGGGCGTCCAGCCCGTCGGCGACGAACCGGGCGCGCAGCGCCTCGCGGCGGGCCAGCAGCGCGCGCACCGATTCGGCGAAGCGGTCCTCGTCGAGGACGCCCTCGAAGTCGATCACCGTCTGCACGACGTACGGATCGGCGGCGTCGCCCGCCGCGTCGCCGAGCTCGGCGTGGTAGCGGAATCCCTGCTGCAGCAGCGTCAGCGGCAGCACGTCCTCCAGGCCCGGGTACCGCTCGTCGAGGCAATCGACCTGCTCGCCCGTGAGCGCGACCAGCGGGAAGTCCGACGGGGTGTGCCCGCCGCCGCTGCCCGCCGCGGCCACCACGTCACGCAGCGCGTCGAACCACAGGGCGCCGAGCCGGCGGACCGCATCCTCGTCGATCAGCGCCGGTGCCCAGGTCCAGGCCGCGACCAGCTCGGGCCCGTCCGCGCCGTCGCGGGCGACGGCGTTCACCTCGACGGCGTGCATCAGCGCGAGCGCGTCCGGCGCCGGGGAGAGATCGGGGAAGCGACGGTCGGGCGCCCATGCCTGATCGCCCGCGCTGGTCGTGCGGCCCAGGTAGTTGAAGCCGATCTCCGGCTGCGGCAGCCCGGCGAGGGCCTGGGCCGTCTCCGCGTTGGCATACCGCGCGAGGCCGTAGCCGAGGCCGCCGCCGGGCAAGGCCCGCAGTTGCTCCTTGATGCGCTTGACCGCCGTGGCGGGGCCGTCCGTGCCCGGCCGCAGCCGCACGGGGTGGACGTTCGTGAACCACCCGACGGTGCGCGCGAGGTCCAGCCCGGGCGCCAGGGACTCGTCGCGGCCATGGGTCTCCACCTCGACGAGCGCGGAGTCGGCGTCGCGGCCGCGCTCGCCCGCCCACGCGGTGACCGCGGTCGCGAAGGCCGCGAGCAGCACGTCCTGCACGCCCGCGTGGAAGGACTCCGGCACCGCACCGAGCAGCGGCCCGGCGATCTCTGCGGGCAGCGTCAGCTCCGCGCGGCCGGCCGCGCCGTGGGTGTCGCGGGCGGGGTCGAGGGCGCCGTCGACCAGCGACGGCGCACCGTCGAGCACCGACCGCCAGTGCGCGACGTCCTCCGGCCCCACCTGCGCGGCGCGGTCCGCGAGCACCGTCGACCAGCGGCGGAAGGAGCTGCCCACCGGGGCCGTCACCACGGGCCGGCCCGTCGAGGCGGCGTGCCAGCCCGTCGCGAGGTCGGTGAGCAGGATGCGCCAGGACACCCCGTCGACCACGAAGTGGTGGGCCGCGACCAGCAGCGCGCCCTCCCGCTCCGGGCCCAGGTCGAACCACACGACCCGCAGCAGCGACGGTGCGCCGGGCCGCAGCAGGGACGTCACGCGGCGGTGCTGCGCGGCGATCATCGCGCCGACCTCGTCGATCGACAGACCGGTGGCGTCGACGCGGTCCACGACGTCGGCCGCGGCGACGGCACCGACGGGCCGCACCACGAGCGACGAGCCGCCCCCGGGCGCCGTGCCGATCTCCGCGCGGAGGGCGTCGTGCCGGTCGAGGATCGCCTGCGTCAGGGCGTGCAGCGTCTCCGTGCCCACGCCCGACGGGGTGCGGACCAGCACCGACTGGTGGAAGCCCTCGGGGGTGCCGCCGTGCGCGGCGAACCAGGACAGGACCGGTGTGGGCGCGATCTCGCCGACGCCGTCGTCGGGCACCGCGTCGGCGGGGTCGGCCCGGCGGGCCACCGCCGCGAGGCCCGCGACGGTGCGGTGCGCGAAGACGTCGTGCGCGGTGATGGTGAGGCCCGCGGCGCGGGCGCGGCCGACCAACTGGATCGACGTGATGGAGTCTCCGCCCAGCTCGAAGAAGGAGTCGTCGACGCCGACCTGCTCGCGGCCGAGCACCTCGGCGAAGACCCCGGCGAGGATCTCCTCGGCGGAGGTCACGGGCGCCCGGTACGGGGCGTCGTCGCCGGCGTCGGGCACGTGCAGCGCCGCGCGGTCGACCTTGCCGTTCGCGGTGAGCGGCAGCGCGTCGAGCACGAGCACCCGGGCGGGCACCATGTGCGCGGGCAGCCGCCGGGCGGCGTGCGCCCGGACGTCCGCCTCGGACGCCGTGCCGGTGACGTACCCGACGAGGCGCCGGGCGGCACCGTCGCCCTGCACGACGACGGCCGCGCCGCCGACGCCGGGGCACGCCGCGAGCGCCGCCTCGACCTCGCCGGGCTCGATCCGGAAGCCGCGGAGCTTCACCTGGTCGTCGGCGCGGCCCACGTACTCCAGCTCGCCGCCGGGCAGCCAGCGCACCAGGTCGCCGGTGCGGTAGACGCGCGCGCCGTCGGCGCCGAGGGGGTCGGCGACGAAGCGCGACGCGGTGAGCGCGGGCAGGCCCGCGTAGCCGCGGGCCACGCCGGGCCCGCCGACGTACAGCTCGCCCACGACGCCCGGCGGCACGCGCCGCAGCCCGGCGTCGAGGACGTAGGCGCGGGAGCCGCCGATGGGCTTGCCGATGGAGACGGCGCCCTCCCCCGGGGTCAGCGGCCCGACGGTCGCGGCGACGGTGAGCTCGGTGGGGCCGTAGGCGTTGATCAGCCGCCGGCCCGGCGCCCAGGTCTCGACGAGCGCGCGGGTGACGGCCTCGGCGCCGACGGTGAGCGAGGTGAGGCCGGGCATCCGGCCCGGCGTGATCGACGCCAGCACCGAGGGGGTGATGAGCGCGTGCGTGACGCCGTGCTCCTCCACGAAGTCGGCGAGCTCGTCGCCCACGCGGGTCTCGCCGGAGATCCGCAGCGTGCCGCCGGTGGCGAGGGCGCTGAGCAGGTCCCAGAAGGAGATGTCGAAGCCGACGGAGAAGTTCGACAGCACCTGCGCACCCGCGCCCGCGCCGGTCCCGGCGGCGATCGCGGCGGCCAGGCCCGCGGCGCCGGCGTGCGGCACGACCACGCCCTTGGGGGTGCCGGTGGTGCCGGAGGTGTAGACGACGTACGCGGCGTCGTCGGGCCGCAGCGGCCCGCCGCGCTCGGCGTCGGTGAGCGGGGAATCGTCGAATTCGCGCAGGTCGGGGGCGGTGTCGGCGCCGATCACGAAGCGCGGCGCCGCGTCCTCCAACAGGAACGCGATGCGCTCGGCGGGGTACGCGGGATCGATCGGCAGGTAGGCGGCGCCGGCGCGCAGCACGGCCAGCTCCGCCACGATCAGGCGCGCCGAGCGCGGCACGGTCAGCGCGACCACGTCGCCCGGCCCGACGCCCTCGCCGCGCAGGTAGCGCGCCCAGCGGTTCGCCTCGCGGTCGAGCTCGGCGTAGGTCAACGACTCGTCGTCGTCGGCGAGGGCGAGCGCATCGGGCGTCGCCGCGATCCACTCGTCGATCAGGCCGGGGACGGTCGCGGTGCGCTCGGGGCCCGACGGTGCGCCCCACGCCGCGAGGGTCGCGGGCTCGGTGTCCAGCAGCACGTCGAGGGCGGCCACCCGCGTCCGCGGGTCCGCGGCGACCTGCTCGAGCAGCCGCCGCCAGCGGGCGACGAGAGCCTCGACGGTGGCGCGGTCGAAGACGTCGGTGCGGTACTCGACGCCGCCGGTGAGGCCGTCGGCGGACTCGGTGACGCTGAACAGCAGGTCGGCACGGGAGGTCCCGGCGGCCATCGGCGTCGCCTCGGCGCCGAGCACGTCGCGCAGGTCGCCCCAGCCCGGATCCTCGTTCCAGCCGAGGATCACCTGGAAGATCGGGTGCCGGTCGGCGGAGCCGCGCGGCTGCATCGCCACCATCTCACCGAAGGGGACGTCCTGGTTCGCGTAGGCGTCGAGCACCGTCGACCGGGTGCGCCGCAGGTAGTCGCCGAACTCCGCCGACCAGTCGACGGTGGTGCGCAGCGGCAGCAGGTTGACGAACATGCCGACCACGTCGTCGCACGACGCGGGGCGGCCGGACGCGGCGGTGCCGATCACCACGTCGTCGCCGGCGCCGAGCTTGGACAGCAGCGCCGCGAGGGCGGCGTAGTGGACCATGAACAGGCTCGCGCCGTGCGCGCGCGCGAGCTTCCGCAGGGGCTCGGCGAGCTCCGCGGGCCACGCGAAATCGACGGTGCCGCCGTCGAATTCGTTGTCGACGGGGTACGGGCGATCCACGGGCAGCACGGTCTCGGCCGGCGCACCGTCGAGCGTGCGGCGCCAGAAGTCGCGCTGCGCGACGACGGGACCGTCGGGGTCTCGCAGCCGCTCGAGCTGCCAGGCCGCGAAGTCCGCGTACTGCACGGCCAGGGCGCCGAGGTCCGGCGCGACGCCGGAGCGGCGGGCGGCGTAGGCGGCGACGAGGTCGCGCAGCAGCGGTCCCACGGAGGCGCCGTCGCCGGCGGTGTGGTGCAGCACGAGGACCATGCGGGGCGGCTCGTCCGGGTCGGGATCCTCGAGCAGCCAGCCGCGGAAGGGCGGCTCGGCGGCGAGGTCGAAGGCGTACGCCGCGCACTCCCGGGCGACGGCGTCGCGTTCCTCGGCGGGGACGGTGCGCCGCTCCAGCAGGCGGTCGTCGTCGATGGGGACGGCGAGGTCCTGCACCACGTCGTCGCCGCGCAGCCGGAGAACGGTGCGCAGCGCCCGGTGCCCCACCACCACGTCGCGCACGGCGCGGGCCATCGCGGCGGCGTCGATCGGCTCGTCGAAGTCCAGGACCAGCGGCATGTTGTAGACCGGCGAGGGTCCGCCCAGCTGGAAGTCGCGGAACAGCCCCGCCTGCGCGTGCGAGGCGGGGGCCTCCGTCACGTCGCCCAGGGACGGGATCGACGGGCCGGCCGGGCGGGAGGTCGACGGTGCCGTCTCGTCCACGATGGCGTGCGCGAGGCCGCTCAGGGGTCGGACCGTCGGGGCGGCGACGGGCGGCGCGGTCGCGATCAGCGCGGCGATGCCGCGGGGCGTGGGGTTGTCGAAGACCTCCACCACGGGGACCTGCACACCCCTCAGCTCGGCGATCCGGTCGGTGACCCGGACCGCGACCAGCGAGGTGCCGCCCAGGTCGAACAGCGAGTCGTCCGGGCCCACCTCGGGCACGCCGAGGATGCCGCCGAGCATCTCGGCGACGAGCGCGACGTCGTCCCCACCGGTCGCCGCGGCGGCAGGGGTCGCGGGCGCCTCGGGCGCGACGTCCTCGGGCACGGCCTCGAGCAACGGCCCGAGGAGCGCGTCGGGGTCGGCGACGAGCGCCGCGATGGCGCCGCGCCACTCGGCCGCGAGCGCCGCGACCTGCGGGGCGTCGAAGACCCCGGCCCGGCCGCGGACGTCGAGGGTGAGCCCACCGTCCACGACGAGGGCGACGAGGGCGAGGTGCCGGACGGGCCCGGCGTTGACCACCTCGGTGCCGCCGGGCACGCCCGCGAAGTCCTCGGGCACCGGCTGCAGGTAGTTGACGACCACGCCGGTCGAGCCGTGCTCGCCGTCGAGCGGGCGGCCGCGCTGGTGCAGGAAGGCCTGGCGGATCGCGGCGTCGACGGCCCGCAGGCACGCGCGCACGGTGCCCTCCCGGGGCAGGTCGACGCGCACCGCGATGGTGGTCCCGGCGGCACCATCGGTGTCGAGGCCGGTCTCGTCGATGCGTCCCGAGACGGGCAGGTCCACCCGCACGCGCTCGGCGCCGGTGCGTCGCGCGGCGACGAGCGCGGCGGCCACGACGGCGACGGTGAAGTTCCGCACGCCCACGGCGCGGGCCTCGGCGTCGAGGCTGCGGACCAGGTCCGCGGGGACGGACAGCAGGGGCGCGCGGACCTGGCCGCTCGCCCCGCCCGACGGTGCGCCGCCCGGCAGGACGGCGGGCCCCGGGAGGCCGGCGCCGCGCCAGTAGGCGGCGTCCTCCCCGCGGTCCTGGGAGGAGAGGTAGCCGGACTCGGCGGCGAGCAGCGCCCTTAGCGGCCGGATGGGGTCCGCGTCGAGCGAGCGGCCCTCGACGAGGGCCGTGTACGCGGCGGCGATCGCGGCGCGGACGCGGGCGGCGGTGTAGCCGTCGGCGACGGCGAGATCGCATTCGAGGAGCAGCCGCACCCGGCGCTCGGAGGTGCGGACGAGCGCCAGGCGGACGCGGGGCTCCCGCGGAGGCGAGGCCAGACGGTCCGCGGCGAACCGCCGGGCCGCCTCCTCGGGGTCGGCCTCGCGCCGGAGGTCGACCTCCTCCACGACAACGGTGGTACCGGCACCGACGTGCTGGGTGTGCGCCTTCTCGTCGATCCGCGTCACGAGGGGCTCGGCGGCGGTCGCCACGTAGGCGGCGGCGCGGCGCAGCACGGCGTCATCGATGTCCCCGTCGAGGACGACGTACTCGCTGATCATCCACACCGGGCCCGCGCCGTCGGCGCGGCGGGCGGCGAGGATGTACTCCTGCGCCCGAGTCAGCGCCACACCGGCGCGCGCGGCGCGCCTCGTCTTGAACCGGTTCGCCATGGTTCCCCCTCAATCAGGTTTGCGATCGCAACCTTATCGAACGGTGTCAAGCAATGTCGCCGCTATCCATCAGTCGCCAGCGACCGGCGGCGAACCGCCACGTCTCGAAGGTGCCGTTCTCGCGCACCCGGTGGTAGACGTCGGCCACCCCGTCGGCGTCGAGGTCCGTGAAGACGGCCGTGCCGTCGGCGTCCGTGAGAGTGCCCGTGTCGACCATGCCGTCACCGTCGGTGTCGAGGGCGTGCACGTCGTACCAGCCGCCGTCGGCGTGAACCCAGAGCCCGCCGGGCGCGGGCTCGGCGGCGGGAACGGCCCCGTCGAACAGGCCGGAGCCGAAGGCGTCGGAGTCCGGCGATCCGAACAGCCCGAATTCAGGGTCCATATTCATTGGACGCACCGGCCTCCCGATCGGTTCCCGGTCCGCGGGCGAGCCGCAGCGCGGCGTCGGCCTCCGCGGCCACGAGCGCCGCGGCCAGCTCCACCTCCACCCGCTGCCGGAACCCGGCCGCGGCGGCGTCGGCCCAGTTCCGCCGGTCCGCCCGCGCGGTCGAGCGGCGCCGCACCCGCAGCAGCCAGACCGCCGCGCCGAGCCCCACGGCGAGGCTGATCGGCAGGGCGAGCCAGCGCAGGGCACCGAGTGCCTCGAGCGGCGCGGCGACGGCCCGGCCGATACCGAGCCCGGCGGAGGCGCCCAGGATCAGCACCGCCAGGTCCTCGGGCCGGCGACGGTGCGCGGGCACCTCCGGCGGGTCGGGCCGGGGCAGCACGGGCACGGCGGGTTCCGGCGGGTCGGGCCAGCCCGCGAAGGTGCCGCGGTAGGCGGCACAGAGCTGCGCGTGCAGCGAGCGTTCCAGCGCGACCGCGACCGCGGTGAGCCGGGGCCGCACGTCGGGCCCCGGCTCGTCCTCCTGGCGCCGGAAGCCCTCGGCGGAGTCCGCGAGCAACGCGGCCCGGATCCGCGCGACGGTGGAGCGCAGGTACGCGGAGCGGTCGGCCCGTTCCAGCGCCGGGCTCGGCGGCGCGCCACGTGCCCCGCCCGGCGCCTCCGGGCCGGTGCCGTGCGTGTCCGGGGCCGACGGGACCGACGGGGGCCGCAGCGGCGGCGGGTCGGCGAGCGCGGCGCGGAGCGCGGCGAAGCCGCCGCCCGAGTCGGGCTGGACGCTCACCACGTCGCCGCCGAGGCGCCGCCCGGACTCCGCCAGGGTGTCCGCCGCGTGCGGGTAGACGTCGGCGCCGGTGGCGGCGAGCACCGTCGCGAGGCCGGCGCGGAGCCGGCCGAGCGCGACGGCGTCGACCGCGTCGGCGGGGACGCAGGCGTCGAGCACGTAGACGAGGGCGTCGTGGTCGCCGCGGTGCTCGCCGAGCGGCACCGGCACCCCGTCGGCGCCGATCGCCGCGGCGTCCCCGCCCAGGCGGTCCGCGACGGCCGCCGCGCCGGCCGGGTCCTGCCCGGCCACGAGCACGGTCACGACGCCCGCCCCAGCCTGTCCAGCAGCAGCTGCTCGGCCTCGTCGCGGCGCGCGCAGTCCGTGGCGGCGACGGCGCGCAGCGCACCGTCGAACTCGGCTTCCCGGCGCTCCTCGTACCCCTGCAGGGCCGCCGCGAGCGGCGGGAGCAGCGCGTCCACGCCGCTCAGCTCGCGCAGGCTGGCCAGCAGCGTCTCGTCGGGCATCGACGGGGTCTCGCGCAGCGCGCCGAGCGCGCACGCCAGCCCGTAGCCGCCGAACCGGCGCAGCAACGGGGCGTCCTCGCCCAGCGCCTCCGCGGCCGCGAGCGCCGACTCGGGCAGCGCAAGGGGTGATTCCGCGAGGCGGCGGATCGCGGGCAGGTCGGCCGCGTCGACGCCGTCGAGCAGCGCCATGACCGCGACGACCGGGCGGCCGAGAACCTCGCCGAGGCGCACGGCGTACTCGTCGGCGGCGCGCCAGGAGCCCGCGGCGTCGGCCTTGGTCCACGCGATCACCGGCGGGCCCGCGGGATCGGCGTCCAGCGCCGCGATCGCCGCGCGGTCGGTGGCGCGCAGTCCCCCGGCGAAGCAGTAGAGCAGCGCGTCGGCGCCGCCGTCGTCCTCGGCCGTCTCGACCGCGCGCGAGCGCAGGGCCGCGCCCAGCACCGTCGTCCCGACCCCGGCGCGGCCGAGCAGCCGCACCCGTGGCGCGCCGCGGCGCACGGACAGATCCCCCATGAGAGCCCCCGCTCCCGATCGGCGCCCCCGCGCCGATCGCCTACCGGGAGGGTACGAGCGCCTCGTCGTCGACGGTGGGCGATTGCTCCGATTCGTGCCGGCCGCCGGCCACGAAGCTCGCGAGCACGGCGCCGATCAGGCAGATCACCGCGGTCACGCCGAAGACCTCGCCGAACATCCGGCCGTAGGCCTCCTGCGTCTGCCGGGCGACCGCCATGGCCGTCTTCATGAAGTCGCCCGTCGGGGCGATCCGCGGCATCGAGTCCATGATCGCGTTCAGGCGGTAGAAGCCGAAAGTGGTCAGCGCGGCCACGCCGATCAACATGCCGCTCATCCGGGCCACGACGAGCAGCGCCGAGGCGATGCCGGCCTGCGAGAGCGACACCGCGCGCAGCGCCGCCGACGAGAGCGGGCCGATCACCACGCCGAGCCCGAAGCCGGCGATCGCCAGCGAGGTGTCCAGCGCCGGGAGGAAGCCCAGGTAGTGGGCCGAGAGCACGTCGGTGGGCCACTGCGCGATGAGCACGTAGCCGCCCGCCGCGACGACGAGCCCGACGACCGACACGATCCGGTCGCCGAAGCGCGTGGCCAGGAAGCCGCCGAGGATCGCGCCGACGGGCAGCGCGAGCAGGAACCGGACCAGCGTGAGCACCGCGGCCACACCGTCGCGCTGCAGCACCAGCCGTGCGTAGATCTCGACGTCGACCAGCGTCACCATGAGCGCCGCGCCGGCGCACACCGAGGCGGCACAGGCGGCGAGGAAGGGACGCACCCGCATGCCCGCGGTGTCGATGAGCTTGGTGCGGGCGAACCGCTCCCAGACGGCGAAGAGGACGAAGGCGACGGCGGCGGCGAGGAGCAGCCACGCCCCGTTCGGCGGCAGAATGTTCTCCCCGTCGGGCTCCGGGTTGTAGAGGCCGATCACCGACAGCCCCAGGGCGACGGCCAGGAGCAGCCCACCGACCACGTCCACCTTCTGCTTCGACACCGCGCGTTTCGGGACGGTCAGCTGTAGCAGCACCATCGCGACGAGCGCGAGCGGCACGTTGATCCAGAAGACGACGCGCCAGGCGTCGTCGCGGGGCACCGAGGAGAAGTGGTTGTGCACCAGCGTCACCACGCCCACGCCCACGACGGGGCCGAGCACGCTGCCCAGCTCCTGAGCCGCGCCGACCCAGCCGAGCACGGCGGCCCGTCGGCGCGCGGACCAGAGGTCGGCGGCGAGGGCGAGGGTCACCGGCAGCAGCGCGCCGCTCGCGACGCCCTGGACGACGCGGCCCACGAGCACCTGGTCGAGGGCCGTGACATCGACATCGATCCCGGTCATCGGGAGGTGGAAAGCGATCGTCATCGCGCCCGCGAGCGCCGTCAGCACCGATCCGACGATGAACAGCGCGAGGCTGGCCTGCAGCACGAGGCGGCGGCCGAACCGGTCGGACAGGCGGCCCAGCAGCGGCATCGCCGCGATGTAGCCGAGCAGGTACCAGGTGATGATCGGGGTGGCGAGCTGGATCCGGTTGATGGGGATCTCGACGCTGCGCATGATGTCCTCGAGGACCGAGACCACCACGTAGGTGTCGAGCGCGCCGAGCAGGACCGCGAGTCCCGCGGCGCCCATCGCGACACCGCGGCCGCGCACGGGCCCCGGAGCCTGCGGCGCCGCGGTGATCGTCACTTCGCGGTCTTCGGGTCGAGCAGGGTGACCTTCTTGCCCCAGTCCGTCAGCGTCACCGTCAGGGTGCCGGCGTCGAAGCCGACGTTCGCGCGGACCAGGTTGTTCGGCGCGGCCTCCTGCACCCAGAAGGTGAGCGGGCGGTCGCCGAGCGCGGCCTTGGGGACGATGCCGGCCAGCGCGCTGCCCGGGATGATCCCGGAGACGCGGACGGCCTCGACGCCGCCGATCTGCTCGCGGCCCTCGACCTTCGGGTCGCGGACGGAGGAGATGAGGTTGGCGATGCCCTTGTCCGGGTCGAGGATGGCGGAGGCGTCGTAGATGTCGGCCGCGAGGCCCATGTCCTGGTAGGTCTGCCCCGCGCTGAACTGCGCCCACAGGTGCGCGTCGACCACCACGAACTTGGCCTTGACCTGGGTGCCGTTGAACGTGACCTCGGCGTCGCCCTGGCCGGAGACCTTCGGCTGATTGGTGAGGTAGGCGGAGACGCTCTTGACGGGCAGGTTGGGCACGGTGCCGTCGACGGAGAGGTCCAGCTGCACGTCGTGCAGGTCCCGCGCGGCCTTCGACGAGGCGTCGATCAGGGTCTTCGCGTCGGGCAGCGGCGCGTCGTTCACCTTCTGTCCTTCGCTCTTCGAACAGGCGGCCAGGAGGCCGAAGACGGCGAGCAGGGCCACCACCGTGGAGGCGAGGCGGAGCGCCGTGTGGCGAGAGTTACGCACGATCATGCGGCCAATGCTAAGTCACAAGCGAGAAGCTGGGACGATGGAGAGCGTGCCCCAGTCCCAGGATCCCCGTGCCGAGCACCGTCGGCTGTACCCCCGCGTGACCAGTTTCCGCTCCCGTCGCGCCGCCCTCACCCCCGCCCAGCAGCTGGCGATGGACACGGGGTGGGAGACCCTCGGCCGGGACATACCCCCTGCCCGGCCCGTCGCGGTGGACCCGGTCGCAGCCCCGGGCTCCGGCCCGGCGTCATCCCATGCCTCGCCCCCGGACGACGGTGCGCCCGACGGCACGCCCGGGGGCGCGCGCGAGAGCTTCCCGGCGCCGGCGCATCCGCTGGACGCGGAGGCCTGGTTCGGACGGTCCGCCCCGCTCATCGTGGAGATCGGCTCCGGCACCGGCACGTCGACCTGGGCGATGGCGCAGGCCGAGCCGGAGAACGACGTCGTGGCCGTGGAGGTCTACCTGCCCGGCATCGCCCAGCTCGTGGGGGCGGTGCAGCGCGCGGAGCTGACGAACGTGCGGGTCGTACGGGGCGACGGGGTCGCGATGCTGGAGGACATGATCGCTCCGGGCACGCTCACCGGAGTCCGCGTCTACTTCCCGGACCCGTGGCCGAAGGCCCGTCACCACAAGCGCCGGCTGCTCCAGCCGCGCATGTTCTCGCTGATCGCGGACCGTCTGCGGGTCGGAGGGATTCTGCACGTGGCTACTGATCATGCAGACTATGCAGAGGCGATTGCGGAGACCGCACCCTCGGAGCCGCTGCTGCGGCCCGTGGTGCTGCCGCCGCGGCTCGCCGACGCCGGGCTGCCGATCTCCGTCGACCGCCCGGTGACCAAGTTCCAGGACAAGGCCGCGCAGGTGGGCCGCGAGATCCACGAGTTCGTATGGGAGCGCGTGGAGGAAGGAGAGGTGCGGTGACTCCGCTCGACGCACCCACCGACCCGCAGCCCGACGTGGCCGCGCGCGTCCTGCTCGTCTGGGACGCGCCCAACCTCGACATGGGGCTCGGCTCGATCCTCGGCGGCCGCCCGACGGCCGCGCACCGCCCGCGTTTCGACGCGCTGGGCCGCTGGCTCCTCGAGTACACGGCCGGCCTGGAATCGGACACGGACACCCGGCTCGAGCCCGAGGCCACCGTCTTCACCAACATCGCGCCCGGCACCGCCGACGTGGTCCGCCCCTGGGTCGAGGCCCTGCGCAACGTGGGCTACGCGGTGTTCGCCAAGCCCAAGGTCGACGACGACAGCGACGTGGACGAGGACATGCTCGACCACATCGACGTCCGGCGGTACTCGCCGGGCCTCGGCGGGCTCGTCGTCGCCTCCGCGGACGGCCAGGCCTTCCGCGAGCCGCTGGAGGAGATCTCCGCAAGCGGCGTACCGGTAACCGTCCTCGGGTTCCGCGAGCACGCCGCCTGGGCGCTGGCGTCCCCTACTCTGGAGTTCGTCGATCTCGAGGACATCGCCGGGGTGTTCCGCGAGCCGCTGCCACGGGTGAGCCTCGATTCGCTGCCCGACGAGGGTGCGTGGCTGCAGCCGTTCCGTCCCCTGTCCTCGCTACTTTCGAGCCGGGCCTAGCCCTAGAACCGGTTCACCGGAAAGGAATTTTCGCTTGTTCGCAGCTATAGGACGCTTCACGTACGCGTTCCGATACACGATCATCGCGGTCCTCTTCGTGTCCATCGCCGCGACCGGCGTCTGGGGCTTCCTCGGGCTCGGCGCCAAGACCAAGATGAACGGCCTCTACGACGAGGCCAGCGACTCGGTCGCGTCCGCCGTCGTCACCGACAAGGCCAACGGCCGCGAGATGCAGCCCGACATCCTGGTGCTGATCAAGCCGGCGGAGGGCAAGAAGATCTCCGACGAGGACGTCGAGAAGGCCGTCGAGAAGACGCGCCAGGACGTCCTGGCGAAGTTCGCGACCGGTGAGGACGCGAAGCTGAACCCGCTCAACGAGAAGGACCCGCAGGAGAGCTCCCTCAGCTACACGATGTTCGCGCCGGGCGCGCCCCAGGCGAACGACGGGTTGTACAAGAAGTTCACCCGCACGGACGCCGACGGCGGCACCTGGGGCTTCTTCACGCTGCCGATGAAGTCGGCGGACGACACGCAGCGCGGCAAGGACTGGGTGTCGATCCAGCCGGCGCTGATGGAGATCCTGCGGTCGGAGGCGAACAAGCCGGTCTTCGAAGCTCAGGTGGCCGGCCTCGTCCCCGTGACCTCGGAGGTCACCGAGGGCGTGCAGAAGGACCAGAAGAAGGCCGAGATCATCGCGCTGCCGCTGGTCGCGATCGTGCTGTTCTTCGTCTACGGCGGCATCGTCGCCGCGGTGCTGCCGATGATCATCGGCGTCATGACGATCGGCGCCGCCATGGCGGTCGCCTCGGTGATGGCCGATTTCACGGACGTCAACCTCTTCGTCGGGCCGATCATCTCCCTGATCGGCCTGGGCATCGCCCACGACTACGGCCTGTTCATGGTGTCCCGGTTCAGAGAGGAACTGGACGAGGGGTACGACACACCAACGGCGGTCAGACGCACGGTCATGACCGCCGGCAGAACGATCATCATGTCGTCGCTGCTCATCGTCGCCGCGCTGGCCTGTCTCTACATCTCCCCGCTGGGCCTGCTCACGTCGATGGCCACGGGCGCGCTGCTCGGCGTGTTCATCGCCGCGATCCTGTCGCTGACCCTGCTCCCCGCGATGCTCGCGGTGCTCGGCCCGCGGGTCTTCGCGCTCAGCTTCCACTGGTTCCTCACCATCTTCGACAAGTGGAACCTGCCGCTCATCGGCGGCGTCATCCACTGGGCCGCCGAGAAGACGGGCCGGGCGAAGACCAAGGCCAACATCGAGGCCGGCATGTGGGGCAAGGTGACCGACGCGGTCATGAAGCGCCCGAAGACCGCGATCGTCGGCGTCGTGACGCTGCTGCTCGCGATCTGCATCCCGATCGTCGGCCTGCAGTTCGGCGGCATCTCGCAGACCTATCTGCCGCCGACCAACGAGACCCGCCAGGCGCAGGACCAGTTCCAGGAGCTGTTCCCGGACAACACCGGGCAGCCGGTCAAGATCGTCTTCACCAATGCCAGCGACGAGCAGATCAAGCAGGTGCTCGACGAGGCGAACAAGATCCCCGGCTTCACGCACTCGAACCCCGCGGACCCGAACTCCGCGCGGTTCAGCGCGGCGACCGACGCCGTCTCCACCGCCAAGGGCACGACGGACAAGCTCGAGGTCCGCGGCCAGGAGGTCACGGTGCGGGTGTCCAACGGCAGCATGCAGGATCCGAACGACACCAAGGCCGTCGGCGAGGCGGTGACCGCGCTGCGCGGCATCCAGATGGACGGTGCAGACCCGGGCAAGGGCGTCGGCTTCCTGGTCGGCGGTATGCCGGTGCTGCAGTACGACTCCATCGATTCGATGCTGAGCCTGCTGCCCATGCTCCTGCTGCTGCTGGTCGTGGTCACCACGCTGATGATGTTCCTGGCCTTCGGCTCGCTGACGCTGCCGATCAAGGCCGTGCTCATGTCGCTCCTGTCGCTGGGCTCCACCCTCGGCTTCCTCACCTGGATGTTCGTCGACGGCCACGGTGGCGACCTGTTCAACTTCACCGGCGGCCCGATGATGGCGCCCGTCCTGGTGCTGGTGATCGCGGTGGTCTTCGGCCTCAGTACGGACTACGAGGTCTTCGTGATCTCCCGCATGATCGAGGAACGCGCGGGCGGCGCGACCACGAACCAGGCGATCCGCGCCGGTACGGCCAACACCGGCCGGATCATCACCGCGGCGGCCGTGCTGCTCGCGTGCGTCGCGGCGGCGTTCGCGACCTCCGACCTGGTGATGCTGAAGTACGTCTCCTTCGGCCTGATGTTCGCGCTGCTCATCGACGCGACCGTCGTCCGCATGGTGCTCGTGCCCGCCGTGATGAAGCTGCTCGGCGACGACTCCTGGTGGGCGCCGCTCTGGATGCGCAAGATCCAGGAGGCCGTCGGCCTCGGCGAGACCTCGCTGCCGGCCGAGACTCGCGACGGCCGCCCGCTGTCGTCGGTCAAGCCCGCGACCGCGGCGCCGGGCAAGGCCGCGCCGGAGCTGGTCGGGGCGGGTGCGCCGGTCTCCGCCACACGGACGGCCGCGGCGCCCGAGGACGGCAGGCTCCATCCGCCGTCGAACCTGCCCGACGTGCGTCCGGCCCGGCCGACCCCGGTCGGCCCCGGCCCGCGCCGCCCCGGCCCGCCGCCCGGCTTCTCGGGCCGGCTGGAGCTGCCGCCGCGCCCGTCGGCGCCCACGCAGCGCCCGCCGCAGGATCCGCGCAGCTACCAGCAGCCGGTTCCGGGCCGCGGCCCGCAGCAGGGCGGCCCGCAGGGGCCGGGACAGCCCTCGCGGCACCGTCAGGGCCCGCCGCCCGGCCCGCAGGGCCCCGGCGGCCCGCAGGGCCAGCGTCCGAGCGGTCCGATCGGCCCGGGTCCGAGCGGCCCGATGCCGCGGCAGCAGCGCCCGGGCGGGCCGCAGGGTCCGCGCCAGCCGTACCCGCCGCGTCCGCAGGGGCCCCAGGGCCCGGGCGGGCCGCAGGGTCCGCGCCCGCAGGGCCCGACGGGTGAGGGACCGCGCCCCCAGCAGCGTCCCCCGCACCAGGACTGATCCGCACGACGAACGAGCCCCGATCCCCACGGATCGGGGCTCGTTCCGTATTCCGGTGCGGGTCGCCGCGCAGTAGGCTCGGTGACCGTGGCGGGGAACGACCAGGACCTGGAGATCGCCGGGTACCGGGTGCTCGATCGGTTGGGCGCGGGCGGGATGGGGCAGGTCTTCCTCGTCGCGCATCCCAGGCTGCCGCGCAGTGACGCCCTCAAGCTGCTCGACGGTGCCGTCTCCTCCAGCGAGGAGTTCCAGGCGCGGTTCATCCACGAGGCGGATCTACTGGCGCCGCTCTCGCACCCGAACATCGTGCACCTCTACGACCGCGGGCGGCTCGACGACGGCCGGCTGTGGCTGACGATGGAGTACCTGCAGGGCACCGACGCCAAGCAGCTCCTACGCGAGCGCGGCCCGCTGCCGCTGGGGCTGGTCGCGCAGATCGTGAGCGGCGTGGCCGCGGCGCTGGACTACGCCTACGAGGACTTCTCCATCACCCACCGCGACGTGAAGCCCGCGAACGTGCTGGTCCGGATGCGGAACGGCCGGGTGGGCGCGGTGAAGCTCGTCGACTTCGGCATCGCGAAGGCCTCGACGGAGGCGAGCTCGCTGACGGTGACGGGCACGACCGTCGGCACCCTGGGCTACCTCTCCCCCGAGGCGATCAACGGGCTCGAGCTGGACAACCGGACCGACCTCTACTCCCTGGCGACCGCCGCGTTCGAGCTGCTCACCGGCGCGCCGCCCTTCGCCGGCACGACGATCGCGGCGATCATGGGCGCGCATCTCTACCAGCCGATCCCGTCGCTGCACCTCCGCGGGCCGGGCCTGCCCGCGGAGCTCGACGCCGTCTTCGAACGCGCCCTCGCCAAGGACCCGGCGGCCCGGTTCGCGACGAGCGGCGAGTTCGCGGCTGCCCTGGCCGCGATCGCCGCGTCCGCCCCCGACGCCTGCGCAGCGGCACCGCCGGCCCCGGCGGGCGAGGGCGAGAGCGACGGGGCCGGCGACGATCCGCACTACGCCTCGACCACGATCCGCCCGGCCGTCGACGACCCCGCCGGCGACGCCGCGACCACCGTGCTTCCCCCGAGCGCGCCCGCCCCCGGCGCAACGGTCGAGCTCCGCCGCGGCGAGACCGTGGACCTGCCGGTGACGGCGGAGGAGCGGCTGCTACTGACGCCGCCCGGGATCAGGTCCGACGGCGACCTGTTCGCGCTGGTCGTGGACGGCGATCGGCGGGTGCTCAGCGAGCAGCACCTGGTCTTCTACAACAACCCGCGCGACCCGGACGGCATCGCCGAGCTCGCGGCCACCGGCCTGGTCCTCGCGCCGCACCTGCTGCCGCGGGGCGCCCGGATCGTGGTCGCAGTCGCCTCCGACGCGCCGGAACCCACCCGCCCGACGGTGCCGGCCGTGGTCGTCGAGTGCGCGGACGGCGCGTGGGCGGTCCCGACGGCCCCCGAGCCGGGCCTGCGCGCAGCCGCGCTGTGCGAGGTGTACCACCGCGACACCGCGGAGGGCCCGGTGCTGCGGCTGCGCGCGGTCGCGCAGGGCTGGACCGACGGCGTCGCCGCCCTCGTCAGCGCCTACGGCGTGGAGGTCGACGAGACCTGATCCGTCGAGGAATCGGCCGATTCCGGCCCGGCGATCCGCTCAGGGGATTCCCGGCCCGGATTCGACCGTTTTCCCGACGATCAGGGCTTCGCCTTCGGGGCCGACGGGGCCGGCTTCGGCGCAGCGGCCTTGGGGGCCTCGACCTTGGGGGCCTCGGCCTTCGGTCCCGGCTTGGCCTCGGTCTTCGGCGCCGGCTTCTCCCCGGCCTTGGTGTCGGCCTTCGGTGCCGGCTTCGCGTCGGCCTTCGCCGCGGCCGCGGCGGCACCCTTGTCCGCGGCGCCGGGCTTCGCAGCGGGAGTCTTGACGCCCTTGACGGCGGCGATGTCGGCGGAGACGTTCGCCGCGGTGGACTTCACGTCCGCGTCCAGCTTCGAGCCCGCGGACTTGAGGTTGGTCACGCCCTCGGTGACCTCCTTGCCGGCCGACTTCACGGCGGCGACGTCGGAGGTGATCTCGGACTTCTCGTCCGCGGCGCGACCGGCCGCGCCGCGCGCCTGCGTCAGGCCGCCGATGATGCCGCGGATCGTCTTCACCACGGCCTTGCCCTGCTCTACTGCGCTCACGACCACACCTCTCCCGAAAGACTGTTGGATTGCAACCTTCTCACGGCCGGGGGCGCGCTGCCACCGTTCTCTTCACGGTGGCTCCATCGCGCGGGTCAGGAGTCCGTGGCCGGCCCGGTCGCGTCGGATTCCGTCGCGTCGGGTGACGCCACGCCGGAGTCGTTCTCGTCGGATGACGACTCCTCGGACGCGGCCGCGTCGGAGGCGGTCTCGTGCCCGGCGGTGGGCGGGTCCGGCAGGTCGGCGGGGGCGGCCGGCGCCGACCGCTGCTCCGTGCGGGCCTCGTCCGCGGCGGCGGCCTTGGCCGCCTGCCGCATCTCCAGGGCATCGCTCACGGCGTCGCCGACCTCCCGCGCGACATCGGCGACGGCGGTGGTGATGATCGTCGCGATCCGGCCGACGCGGATGGCCGTCGACTCGACGGCCTCCTGCGCCGCGTCCTTGCGCCGCTCCAGTTTGCCCACGTCCGCGCCCTCCTGCAGTCCGGCTTAGACCGACACCATCTCACGCTCGGCGGCGCGCTGCCAGCCCGCCTTGGCGAGGGCCTTCGACGCGGCGTCCTCGTGCCGGGCACGCTCGATGGTGACGGCGAGCTCGGGCTCCTGCTTGGTCCAGCGGTTCGGCAGCGAGAGCTTCGCGATCTTCTTCCACGTCGAGCCGAGCTGGGCGCGCAGCGAGCCCGTGTTGTAGGGCAGGCCGAACTCCTCGCACGTCGCACGGACCTCGGCGGCGATCTCCGGATAGCGGTTGGCGGGGATGTCGGGGAACAGGTGGTGCTCGATCTGGAAGCTCAGGTTGCCGCTGAGGATGTGGAAGAGGCGGCCGCCGTCGATGTTCGCCGAGCCCAGCATCTGCCGGACGTACCACTCGCCGCGGGTCTCGTCGGCCGTCTCCTCCTTGGTGAAGGTCTGCACGCCCGACGGGAAGTGCCCGCAGAAGATGATCGAGAAGGTCCACAGGTTGCGCATCAGGTTCGCGGACATGTTGCCCAGGAAGGTCAGCGGGAACAGGGGCCCGGTGAGCGCCGGGAAGATGACGTAGTCCTTGAGGACCTGCTTGCCCGCCTTCTTCCGCATCCCGGCGACGAGCTCCTTGATGTCGCCCCACTTGCGCTCGCCCTTGACGATCCGCTCGGCCTCGAGGTCGTGCAGCATGACGCCCCACTCGAAGAGCACCATGAGCGCGCCCGCGTAGGCGAGGTTGCCCAGGTAGTACGGGTGCCACTTCTGCTCGGGGGCCATGCGCAGGATGCCGTAGCCGATGTCGCGGTCCATGTCGAGCACGTTGGTGAACGTGTGGTGCAGGTAGTTGTGGCTGTGCTTCCACTGGTCGGCGGGGCACACGGTGTCCCACTCGAACTCGCGGGAGTTCAGGCCCGGCTCACGCATCCAGTCGTACTGGCCGTGCATCACGTTGTGGCCGATCTCCATGTTGTCGAGGATCTTCGACACGCCCAGGGAGCCCACGGCCAGCGGCCACAGCGGCGGCAGGTACATCATGGCGCGACCGGCGATCTCGAAGCCGCGCTGCGCGCGCACGATCTTGTAGATGTACTCGCGGTCCTTGGCGCCCAGGTCGTTCACCACGCGGGTGCGGATGGCGTCGAAGCGCTCGCCGATGGCCTCGACCTGCTCGGCGGTGAGGGTGATGTGCTCGGTCATGATGGACTCCCCTTCGAAGATGGTGGCTAGAGCGCGATCTCGACGTCGCCGACGGGCGCGCTGATGCAGAGCTGGATGTGCTGGTCGGGCTCGTCGTTCGTCTCGCCCGTGAGGATGTTGGTGGTGCAGCCCGTCTTGCGGACCGCGGTGCAGGAGAAGCAGATGCCCATGCGGCAGCCGCTCTCGGGGAAGAGGCCGGACGACTCGGCCTGGTCGAGGATGCTGCGGCCGTCGTTGTCGACCTCGGTGCCGGCCTCGGTGAAGCGCAGGGTGCCGGTCGCCTCGCCCGACGGTGCCGCCACCACGGGCGGGGTGAACTCCTCGACGCGGAGCTCGACGCCGGCGTCGGAGTACAGCTGTTTCGCGGTGTCGAGGAGCGGGGCGGGCCCGCAGGCGAAGCCGATGTCGCCGAGGTCCTCGAGGTGCTCGGGGCCGAGGTGGCGGCCGCCGGCGCGGGTGTACACATAGGTCACCGAGACGTTCTGCCGGCGGGCGAGGCGGTCGAGCTCCTCGCGGTACGGGTTGTCGCCGGAGTCGCGGCAGAAGTGCAGGACGTCGATCGCCCCGTCGTGCTCCTCGTCCACGAGCGTGCGCACGATCGAGAGTACGGGTGTGATGCCACTGCCGCCGCTGATGAGGCGGATCCGCGCGGGGCGATCGCCGGGCGTTCCGGGCAGGGTGAAGGTACCGGCCGCCGGGGTCAGGCCCAGCACGTCGCCCACCGCGAGGTTCTCGCGGAGGTGCTTGCTGACGTGGCCGTCGGCGTCCGCGGTCACGGTGAACTCAAGGTCGCCGGGCTGATGCTGCGAGCCGGCGGGCGAGAAGCAGCGGGTCTGACGGACGCCGTCGATCACCACGCTGACCTGGATGAACTGGCCCGCCTGGAAACCCTCGAACTGGCGGGTGGGCGTCACACTGAAGGTCACGGTGCGGTCGCTGCGCCGGCTGACGGCGGTGACGCGGCCACGGATGTCGGTCCAGGTGACCATCGGGTCGACGAGCTCGAGGTAGCGGTCCACCGCGTGGGGGGTCAGCACCGCCTCGATGACGGATCCGGCGAATCGGGTGAAGCGGCTCATGGCTGTGTTTCTCCGTTCAGTGCACGCTTGTACACTCACAGTATGCACGCAGTCGTCGCCTCCCCGTCAAGGAGTAGTTCCGTGACGTCCACCACAGACCCCGCGCCGGGTTCGACCTCCACCCCGGCGCGAGCCGCGCACGCAGCGCGTTCGCCCCGGCGGGATAGACTCGGATCCATGCCCAGACCGACCCCGCGCGCCGTCGAACGGCACACCCCGGGGCCGTCGCGGGCGGAGGCCAAGGAGCGCACGCGGCAGACCCTGCTCGACGAGGCGCTGGCCCTGGCCGGTGAACGCTCGTTCGCGAGCCTGTCGCTGCGCGAGGTCGCCAAGGCGGCGGGCGTCGTGCCCACCGCCTTCTACCGCCACTTCGCATCGATGGACGACCTCGGCGTCACCCTCGTCGAGGACGCGATGCGCGTGCTGCGCCGCATGCTCCGCGAGGGCCGGCGCGAGGGTGTGGCGCCCAGCGGCGCGGAGGCGATCCGCGTCGTCGCCAAGCAGGCCCGCACCAACGACGCGGAGTTCCAGTTCCTCGTGCGCGAGCGCTACGGCGGCTCCCCCGAGCTGCAGCGCGCGATCGACGTGGAACTGCGGCTGTTCGCCAAGGAGCTCACGCACGACCTGTCGCGGATCCCCGCGCTCGGCGAGTGGAGCGTCGAGGACCTCGACATGATCGCCGACCTCTACGTCACGATCATGCTGGGCTTCGTCGCCGAGCTGGTGCGCATCGACGCCCGCAACACCCGCGACGAGGACGAGCTCATCGACCGCACCACCCGCCAGCTCACGGTCGTGGCCCTGGGCCTGGCGACGTACACCCCGCGCGAGCGGTAGGCGCACCGTCGGAACCCGGCCCGGACGTTCACCGCACCGCCACCACGCAATCATCTAGTTCGGCTAACTTCTGAGCATGCGTACCGCAACCCGCCTCGCGGGATCGGTCGTCGTGGCACTCGGCGTCACCGTCGCGACCGTCTCCCCCGCCTCCGCCGCCCTGCCGACCTGTGCCCTCTCTTCGCTCCCGGCGCAGGCCACCGACACTGCGAACCTCATCCACCAGGGCGGGCCCTTCCCGTATCCCAAGAACGACGGGGTGGTGTTCCAGAACCGCGAGGGCATCCTGCCCGCGCAGGCGTCGGGTTACTACCACGAGTACACGGTGCCGACGCCCGGGTCGTCGACGCGGGGCGCGCGCCGGATCGTCACCGGCGGAACGCCGCTCACCTCGCCGCCCAACTGGTACTACACGGGCGACCACTACGCCTCGTTCTGCGTCGTGACGGGAGTCTGAGCCGTGAAGATCTACACCGTGGACGGCAGCCGGGTGACCGGGGCGGCCGACTTCTACACCGAGCTCGGCCGGGCCGTGAACGGCCCCGACGGCTACTTCGGCAGCAACCTCGACGCCCTCGTGGACTGCCTGCGCGGCGGCTTCGGCACCCCCGAGGACGAGCCCTTCGGCTTCCGCCTCACCCACGCCGACGAGGTCCGCGCCGCGCTCGGCCCGAGGCTCTACGCCGAGGTGCTCGACGTCTTCGCCACGTCGGGCGTCCCCCTCACCGCGGAGGCCGACTCCGGACGGGCCGGGCGCACAATCTGATCCGCCGAACCGCCGACCGAAGAGCGGCGGTGCGCAACGATTGTGCGATGACCACATCCCAGACGCGCAGCGAGCACGACCTGCTCGGCGACATCGACGTCCCCGCCGACGCCTACTACGGCGCCCACACCGCCCGGGCGCTGTTGAACTTCCCGATCACCGGCGTCCCCATCGCGATCCACACCCACCTGGTGAACGCGCTGGCCGCCGTGAAACAGGCCGCGGCGTCGGCGAACCGGCAGCTCGGCCTGCTCGACGAGGAGCGGTCCGCGGCGATCGTCGCGGCCTGCGAGCGGATCCGCGACGGTGGGCTGCACGAGTGGTTCGTCGTCGACACCATCGCCGGCGGCGCCGGCACCTCGACGAACATGAACGCCAACGAGGTGATCGCCAACGCCGCGCTGGAGCACCTGGACCGCCCCAAGGGCGACTACGCCGCGCTGCACCCGCTCGACCACGTGAACCTGGGCCAGAGCACGAACGACGTCTACCCGACCGCGATCAAGATCGCCCTCATCACCCAGCTCGCCGAGCTTGCCGAGGCGCTCACGGAACTGCGCGGCACCTTCGCCGCGAAGTCCGACGAGTTCGCGGGCATCCTCAAGATGGGCCGCACCCAGCTGCAGGACGCGGTCCCGATGACACTCGGGCAGGAGTTCGGCGCCTTCGCCACGACGCTCGGCGAGGACATCGTGCGGCTGCAGGAGGCGACGCGCCTGCTGCACGAGCTCAACATCGGCGGCACCGCGATCGGCACCGCCCTCAACGCCCACCCTGGCTACCGGCGCAAGGTCATCGAGCAGCTGCGCGAGGTCACGGGCATCCACGAGCTGGTCGGCGCGACGGACCTGATCGAGGCCACCGCCGACGTCGGCGTCTTCGTCCAGCTCTCCGGCGTGCTCAAGCGGATCGCGGTGAAGCTGTCGAAGACCTGCAACGACCTGCGGCTGCTGTCCTCGGGCCCGCGCGCCGGCCTCGCGGAGATCCACCTGCCCGCGGTGCAGGCCGGGTCGTCGATCATGCCGGGCAAGGTCAACCCCGTCATCCCCGAGGTGGTGAACCAGATCGCCTACGAGGTGATCGGTCACGACGTCACCATCACCATGGCCGCCGAGGGCGGGCAGCTGCAGCTCAACGCCTTCGAACCGATCATCGCGCGCTCGCTGGTCGAGTCCATCGCGCACCTCACGCGCGGGGCCCGGGTGCTCGGCGAGCGCTGCGTCTCCGGGATCACCGCGAACCGGGAACGCCTGGAGCAGATGGTGGCCGAGTCCATCGGCGTCGTCACGGCGCTGAGCCCCACTATCGGCTACGCCGCCGCGACCTCCGTCGCCGCCGAGGCGCTGGAGTCCGGGCGGGGCGTCGTCGAGATCGTCCGCGAGCGCGCCCTGCTCGACGAGGCCGTGCTCGACTCCCTGCTCAGCCCCGAGTACCTCACCGGGCATCCGCCCCACGCTCTGCAGCCCCGGCCCGATGACGCGCCGGCGGCGGGACTCGGCGAGTAGGACGCCGACCGTAGGACCACCCGAACACGGCTCCGTACTGGAGCATCCGGGTGGTCCTCGTCGGCTGCGCGGAGAGCCCGGGCGACCGTGCTACTTTTCTCGCGGTACACCGAATACTGCCGGTACCGGAGGACGAGCATGACTGACGAGGGATTCGAAAGCCTGCTGACGACGATGGCGGAGATGTCCCGCAACATCGCGCAGACGAGTTCTCTCGACAGCACACTCGAGAGCGTCACATCCGCATGCGTCCAGCTGATTCCCGATGTGGCGGGCGCCTCGATCCTGATCGTCGAGGGGCCCGAGAAGTACGGTTCCCTCGCGCCGACCTCGGAACTGACCGAGAAGCTCGACGCACTCCAGCACCGGTTCCAGCAAGGCCCGTGCTGGGACGCGGCGACCACCAACCCCGCCACCCGCGCACCCGACCTCCGCGGCGACGACCGCTGGCCCGAATTCGCGCCCGCCGCGGTGGAAGCGGGAATCCTCAGCATGCTCTCGTTCCGGCTGTTCACCTTCGATTCCCGGGTCGGCGCGTTGAACCTGTTCTCCGAGAAGGTCGATGCCTTCGGCGACGAATCCGAGACCGTCGGCGGGATGTTGGCGACGCAGGCCGCGACGGCCCTCATCGCCAACGATCGCGCTTTGCAATTCCGCTCCGCCCTGGCCAGCCGAGACATCATCGGGCAGGCCAAGGGAATGCTCATGGAGCGTTTCGACGTGGACGCCGTGCGGGCGTTCGAACTCCTGTCCCGCGTTTCCAGCGACAGCAACGTTCCCCTGGCGACGATCGCAGAACGCGTGGTGGAGAAGGGGTCCGCGAGCCGCGAGCCCGCGTGATCCCGCCCGGTCCTCCACCGCCTCTGGGAACGCCTCTCCCGGTACGGCATCCGTGCTAGTCTTCCGCCGTACCGAAGCGATGATCGCTTCGAGTGCATTCGCATTGAGACCACGGTGCGGCCGCTCAACCGATCGGCGTCGTCGACGCCCGTCGGTATGGACGCGCGCCGTCGGCTTCTCCCGCAGAGCATCACGGATCGCCGGTCTCCCTGCGTGTCCTCCCAGCGAGTGGCCTCCACGAGGTTTCCGCACAGAAGGAGGAGACAATGCAACTCTCGGCAACGGTGATCGAGGCGAACCTCGGATTCGACGGCATAGGCTGGATCGCCTGGATCATCATCGGTGGCATCGCGGGGTGGCTCGCGAGCAAGATCATGGGAACCGATGCGCAGCAGGGCCTGTTCCTCAACATCGCGGTGGGCATCGTCGGCGGTGTCGTCGGCGGGATCATCCTCAGGCTCCTCGGCGTTTCCACGGCCGGCGCCGGGTGGATCCTCACTCTGCTCACCGCGCTCGCGGGGTCGTGCGTCCTGCTGTTCGTCGTGGGCCTGGTCACCGGACGACGTGGCTGAGGGGGCGACGATGAGAGGACTGGAATCGACTCGTTCCGTGGCAGTGATCGCCGCTCTCGCAGCGGCACTCGCGCTGGGCGGGTGCGCGAAAGCCGGCGCCGACACCACCTGTAAGGACTTCGTGGCGATGTCCGAGGCCGACCAGACCGAGCAGGTCCAGAAGATGTACAAGGACAAGCACGGCGAGGAGCCGGCAGCTGGTGCGGCGACCGCACTGCGAGCGGAGGCGATCGCCTACTGCAAGACCGCGGGCAAGGAGGACACCAAGATCAAGGAGGTCCCGATCTCCTGATCCACCGCGCCCGGCGAGCACGGTGCCGGGGCGCCGGCGTGCGGGGGCGACCCCGTTCGCCGGCGCGACGGCGCGGCTCCCGATCGGCCCCGCCGGGACCGGAACCGGGCGCCACTAGTCCAGCCCGTTCTCCAACGCGTAGCGCGCCAGCTCGACGCGGTTGCCGAGCTGCAGCTTCCGCAGCGTGGCCTGCACGTGGTTCTCGACGGTGCGGTGGCTCAGGTGCAGGCGGGTGGCGATCTGCCTGGCGGACAGGCCCTTCGCCACCAGCCGCAGCACCTCGGTCTCGCGCGCGGTCAACCCGGGACCGGCGGGCTCGGGCGCCGACGCCATGCGCCGGAACTCGCCCAGCACCAGCCCGGCGAGGCCCGGCGTGAACACCGGCTGCCCCGCGGCGGTGGCGTGCACGGCGGCCACCAGCTCCTCCGCGGAGGCACTCTTGACCAGGTAGCCGCAGGCGCCGGCCTTGACGGCCTCGACCACGTCGTCGCGCTCGTCGGAGGCGGAGAGGATCAGCACCTGCGCCTTCGGCGCGGCCTCGAGCACCAGTGCGGTGCCGGCGGCGCCGTTCCCGTCGGGCAGCGACATGTCCATCAGCACTACCGACGGCTGCACCGCGCCGGCGATCCGCCCCGCCGCTGCCACCGAATCGGCGGTGCCGGCCACGGCGAAACCGCGCGCCTCGAGATCGCGGGCCACCGCCTCGCGCCACATCGGGTGGTCGTCCACCACCAGCACGGAAATACCCGCCGGGTCAACGTTCACAGCACTCGTCTCCTCATCACCAGGGCGGTCACGACTCGTGCGTCGACCGCGGCACCGACAACTCCCATTCCACCCCGTCGCCGACGCCCGTCGTCAGTTCGGCGCGGCCACCGAGGGCCCCCATCCGCCCGACGATGGACTCCGACACCCCCAGTCTGCCCTCCGCGCGTGCGGCGTCGAGCCGTCCCGGCGCAATTCCCGCGCCGTCGTCGCGCACGGTGACCAGCACGGCGTCGTCGAGGTCCTCGAGCAGCAGGTACGAGCGCGCCCCGGGACCGGCGTGCAGCGCGGTGTTGTCGAGCGCGTTCCGCACCGCCGCGGCCACCTCGGCGGCGGGCCCGGCCGGGAGCAGCACGGCGCCGCCCGGCTCCGCGAGCGTCACCGTCGACGAGGCGAGGGGCCGCAGCAGGTCCCGCAGGTCGACGGTGCCCTCGTCCTCCGGCCCGGGCGCTGGGCCCACCGGCGTCTCCGCGATCAGATGCCGCAGCGCCCGCTCCTGCTGCGCGGCCAGCTCACCGAGCGCGCCCAGCTCCGTTCCGGGACCACCGAGCTCCGCGCACCGTCGGGCGAGGAAGGCGAGGGCCTGCAGCACCCCGTCGTGCACCTCCCGGGCGAGGCGCTCCCGGGCCCGGGCCTCGGCGGCGACGCGCTCGGCCTCGCGGAGCTGCTCCTGCGAGCGGATCGCGACCCGCGCCGCGACGCCGAGCCCCAGGCCGACGGCCATGAAGACGGGGTAGTTGGCGTCGCGGACGATGGTCTCGGGGAACGTGCCGCGGTAGAGCGCGTTGACGACGGCGATGGCGACGCCGCCGGCCATGCCCGCGACGGGGCCGCCGAGGATCGCAGCGGAGACCACCGGGTTGGTCAGCCACAACGTGGTGGGCAGGGCCTGGTTGTGGGCGGTGAACTCGGGCGAGGCCACCCAGACGGTGCCCAGGGCCAGTACCGCGGCGGCCACGAACTCGCCGATCACGAACCACCGGTTGCGGCCGAAGCCGCGCACGTAGCCCAAGCCGGCGATCAGGCTGACCGCCACGACCGCGCCGATCATCACCCAGCTCCAGCCGATCCGCTGGTACCGGTCGGCCTCGTCGATCTGCCGGCCCACCGCGTACACGACGGACAGCGCGCGGAACCACTGCGCGCCGCGCCACAGCGGCGCGCGGGGGTCGCCGTCGGACGCGCGCACCCCGGCATCGTCGCCGGCGGGTTCGACGCGCCGCAGCCGCGATGCGAGGCCTTCCATGTGCCCACGTTAACCGCTGAGTAGGCTGGCGCCGATGCAGGCAGACGACGACGCGCCCTCCCCCGGCGCCGAGCCCTCCGGCGGCCCGCCGCCCGAGGACACGCCCTCGAAGGACACCGCCGTGACCCGGCGGCGGCTGAGGTGGGTCCGCCGGGCGCTGCTGCTCGTCATCGCGATCGTCCTCGGCGTCGAGGTCTACCTGTTCGGCCCGACGGTCTCGAAGTCCATCCGCGAGTTGGAGCACATCCGCTGGGAATGGGTGCTGGCCTGCGTGATCGCCGTCTTCTTCTCCATGGACTCCTTCGCCCAGGTGACGCGCGTGCTACTCCGCTCGGCGGGTGTCAAGGTGACGCAGCGGCAGGCGCTGGGCCTGCAGATGGCCTCGAACTCCGTCTCGCAGACGATGCCGGGCGGGCAGGTGCTCGCCCCCACCCTCGTCTACCGCCGCACCCGCATGTGGGGCGCCTCCCGGGTGGTCGCGGCCTGGCAGATCGTGATGAGCGGCCTGCTCATGTCGGCGGGCCTCGCCGTCCTCGGCCTCGCGGGCGCCCTGCTGGCCGGCGCGAAGACGAGCCCGTACTCGGTGCTCTTCTCGGTCGGCATGCTCGTCGTCTTCATCGTGCTCGTGCAGTACGTGGCCTCGCACCCGGACGGCCTGTACGTCGTCGGCGCCCGCCTCATCCGCTGGACCAACGACCTGCGCAACAAGCCCGAGGACACCGGCCTGGCCCGCCTGCGCGAGGTGATCGAGCAGCTCCAGTCCGTGAAGATGGGCCGCCGCTACGGCGCCGAGGCCTTCGGCTGGTCGCTGTTCAACTGGATCGCCGACGTGGCCTGCCTCGCCTTCGCCTGCTACGCCGTCGGCGAGGCGCCCGGCCTGGCCGCGCTCGCCGGCGCGTACGCGGCGTCGAAGGTGGTCAACACCATCAGCCCGATCCCCGGCGGCCTCGGCCTCGTGGAGGGCGCGCTCGTCCCGGCCCTCGCACTCTCCGGGATGCCGCTCAGTCAGGCCCTCACCGCAACGCTCCTGTACCGCCTGGTCAGCTACGTCCTCGTGGTCGTGATCGGCTGGGTCGTGTTCTTCGTCTCGTACCGCAGCACCATGGACGTCGACCCCGACGCCCCGGACAAGAACGGCGAGAAGCCGTCCGAGAAGGCCGCGAAGGCGGCGGAGGCTGCGACGGAGGGCACGGACGCCACCTCGCCCGCTCCCGACGGTCCGCCGGACGACGGCGCACCGTCGGGCCGGGAAACCGGTCCCGACCAGCGAATTTAGCGCGCTCCAACCGACGCTGAAGGGTCGGCGGGCATCGTCGTTCCTGTGAGCGAGAGACCCGCAACGCTCACGGCGCCCCGGAGTGGAGGGGGGCGAGGGGGTCAGGCCCGGTCGGGGCCGCGGTTGGGAGGACCGCGCCCCGGCCGCGTGCCGTCACGACCCCGCGATCCGATTCCCGGCAGGAGCCGCAGATCATTTACCGTTGCCGTATGCGCATCCCGGTCATCGCCGCCCTCGACGTGGTCTTCGTCCTGCTGTTCGTGGTGATCGGCCGGTTCAATCACAACGAGGCCTTCTCGCCGTCCGGATTCGCCGAGACCGCGTGGCCCTTCCTGCTCGCGCTCGCCGTGGGCTGGGCGTTCACCTACGTCCTCGCGGCCCTGCGCGGTCACGAGCCCGGCCGCGCCGCCACCTTCGCCCCGGGGCGCGTCTTCCCCGCCGGCGTCATCATCTGGGTCTCGACGGTGGCCTTCGGCATGACGGCCCGCGGGCTGCTCACGTCGAAGGGCGTCGAGGTCAGCTTCGTCATCGTCGCGACGATCGCCCTCGGCGTGTTCCTGCTGGGCTGGCGCGCCATCGCCCGCACGGTCCTGTCCCGTCGCGCGAAGGCGACGCAGGAGACCGCAGCCTGACACGGACCGGTCCGGCCTACTTCAGATACGCGCCCGCGACCTGCAGTGATCCGGCGCCGGAACGCTCGCCGCTGACCAGGATCGCGAAGGCCTGGTCGCCGCGGTAGCCGATGAACCAGCCCGGTCCCTCGGGGCCGTTGGTGCCCACGAGCCCCTTGGCCTTGGTCGAGGCGAGGTCGCTGCCGTCGCCCGACGGGGACACGGTCGAGTCCATCTTCGCCCGCACCGCCTTGAGGATCTTCTCATCGACGTCGCCGAGCGGCGCGCTGGGCTTCGCGGTCTGCCCCTGCACCACGTACGGCGCCGTGGTTTTGCCCTTGGCGATCGCGGAGGCGAAGACGGCCATACCGAAGGGGCTGGCCTTGACGGTGTCGGCGCCGAGCTCGGCGGCGCCCCGGCCGCCGGTGCCGGGCAGCTCCGCGGTCTTCGTCGTCACGCCCGTCATGGCGAAGTCGGTGCCCATGCCGAGCGGGGCGAGCAGCTTCGCCTGCTTGCCGGCGTCGTTCCCCGCGGCGGCGTTGACCTCGCTGTAGAGCGGCTCCAGCACGGGACCGGTGGTGGCGAGCCCGGTGAGCGCCCACTCGATGGAGATGCCGCTGGCCTGCGTGTTCTGCGCGGCGGCCAGGACGGCGCCGGTGGAGACGGACAGCACGACCATGGCGGCGGGCTGCCCCAGCTGGACCACGGCGTTCTCCACGTCGAGCTGCACCTTGGGATCCATCGCGATCCGCAGGTCGGGCCCGGGCGGGCCCTGGAAGCCGACGATCTTGGTGGGCGGCTTCCCGTTCGTGAGCAGCTGCACCTCCCAGCCGGCGGTGGCGTCGCGGTTGGCCTGCCAGGCGCCCTTGATGCCGTCGAAGAGGGGCGAGAACAGCTGCCGGTTGGAGATGAGCAGATCGCCCGCCGTGGTGTCCTGCAGGCCCGGGACGGCCGTCAGCGCGTCGCCGAGGACCCCGTAGTCGTCGTCCCGCAGGTCCACGACGGGGACCGGTTTACCGGGGTCCGCCTTCGCCTTCGCGGCGAGGGATTCGGGCGTGACCAGCGGCGCGACCGGGGAGACGATCTTCGCGACCCGGTTCAGGCTGTCGGTCAGGTTCTTGGTCTTGTTCGGGTCGACGGTGAGCCGGTGCACGGTGCCGGCGAACATCAGTTCCGACTTGTCGGCGGCGAAGACCTTCGGCGGCTTCGCGTCGGTGCGGATCTGCCGGATCGCGGTGTCGGGCGTGAGGCCCGGCGCGAGCACCGCGGGGTCCCAGGAGATGCGCCAGCCGATCGACAGCTGCGAGGCGCTGCCCTTGGTGGTGTAGTCCCAGTCGCGGCCGTCGCCGAAGTTCCAGTGCGTCTTCACGTCGAAGGTGGCGTTGCCGCCGGAGTAGCGCTGCACGTTGGACGCCGTGACCTCGACGGACTTCGCGTTCATGTCGCGCAGCGTGCGGCCGATGACACCGCCCGCCGCGTCGGGCGAGGAGGTGAAGGCGGCGGCCGCGACGGCCTTGCCCTCGCCCAGCGCCGAGCCGTAGCCGTCGAGCATCTTCTGCACCTCGGCGACGGCGCTGTCGCCGCACGCGGCCAGCCCGGAGCCCAGCGTGAGGAGGAGTGCGGAGACCACCGCGGCGGCGCCGTACCGTGCCCGGCCGCTGCGTCTCACGTGGTCTCCTCGCTGCTCATGGTGCGTTCGGCATCCCTGGCCGCGGAGTTTACCGGTCCTCACATGGCATCCTTGGGATATGGATCGGTTGCTTCGCTCCGAGGACCGCGCCGCGTCGTCGATGCCGGGCGTGCAGTCGCGCCACTGCTTCTCCTTCGGGGACCACTACGATCCGGACAATACGCACCACGGCGTCCTGCTCGCGTGCAACGCGGAGCAGGTCGCAGCGGGTACGGGCTTCGACACACACCCGCACCGCGCCGTCGAGATCATCACCTGGGTGCTGTCCGGTTCCCTCGTCCACCAGGACAGCGAGGGACACGCCGGGCTGGTCCATCCGGGCCTCGCCCAGCGGATGAGCGCGGGCACCGGCGTCCTGCACTCCGAACGCAACGATCGCCCCGACCCCGCGGGCGCCGACGTCCGGTTCGTCCAGATGTGGGTGCTGCCCGACGAGCCGGGCGGCGCACCGTCGTACGAGCAGCGGGAGGTCGACGCCGATCTCGCGGCGGGCGGCCTGGTCGCCGTCGCGTCGGGCGACCCCGCGCAGGACGCGGCGATCCGGATCGGCAACCGCGGCGCCACCCTGTTCGCGGCGCGCCTGGCGCCCGGCCGCGCCCTCGACCTGCCGGACGCGCCCTTCGGGCACCTCTACCTGGCCGACGGTGCGGTGGTCGCCGAGTCGTCCGGCGGTCCGGTCGGTCTGTCCGACGGCGACTCGCTGCGTACCGTCGCGGACGGGCGGCGCGTGACCGCCGGGCCCGACGGTGCCGAGCTCCTGTTCTGGCGCATGCGGAACCGCCTGGGCGGCTGAACGGCACGCCGGAGTCCGGCTACGGCAGGGGCCGGTCCGAGGGCACGACGAGGTAGCTCGGCTGCTTCGGGTCGATCAGCACGTGCTGCGGCCGGAACTGCGTCTCCGCGGTGACGGGCCCGACGGTCATCGACTTGATCAGGTTGAGCGCGAAGACGTCGACCCGCAGCCGGTGCCCGGGCTTGAGGACGGCGCTCACGGCGTGGGTACCGATGTCGAGCGGCACCACCTGGCCGGGCTTGACCAGCTCGCGGTCGTCGATGTTGAGCTGGTAGTACGGGGACGCGAGATCGCCGCTCGCCGTGCGGATGCTGCGGGACTCGTCGATCTGCCGCAGCGACGTGGTGAGCTGGCCGGAGCTGATCTTCTCGGACCGTCCGTCGGGACCGACGTCGGTCACGATCACGCTCCAGTACGCGTCGCGGGCGTCCTGTGTGGTGTTGAGACGCAGGTTGATCGGGCCCGAGATCACCGTCGGCTTCCCCACCGGTTTGGACGTGAAGGTGAGCGCGTTCATCTCCGCGACCCGGGTGTCCTTGGTGCAGCCGGTGAAGACGAGGAGCCCGAACATCGCCTGCCCGGTGTCGTTCGAGCACAGCGTCGAGAGGCCGGGGCCGACGGTGCGCCGCGCCGCGATCTTCGGCGGCGCGGTCTGGAGGCTGTTGTCCGACAGCGCGGTCGGCGCGGTGCCCGAGGGCAGGCTGGAGAGGTACATGCGCTGGTACTTCTGGCCGGGCTCGGGGAAGGTGTCGCCTTGCCACCAGCCGCCGCCCATGCGGTGCACGGTGACCGGTGCGTAGTTGTCGATGCCGTTGTCGGCGTCCTTGAGCCACTTGTCGAACCACGCCTTCTGCAGCACGTCGGCGCGCGTCGGCTGGTTCACCCCGCCCAGGTCGTTGGTGACGGTGGCGTGCGCCGCGTCGCCCATGATGAGCTTCTTCTTGCTCGTGGGCAGGGCGCTCAGGTCCTTGGGAAGGCGCCACTCGGTGTTGGTGAACAGGTCGTTCCAGGCGCCGAGCGCGAAGGTCGGCGTGGTGATCTTGTCCAGCGCCGTGCGGTAGGCGGCGCGCAGCGGCGAGTTCTTGTCGATGAGCTGCTTGGTAGTGGGGGTGAGCCCCTCGACCGTCGGCGAGAAGACGCCGGAGAGCAGCTCCGGGAAGAACACCGCCGGGTTCTGCAGCCGGTCCTGCAACCACTTCCAGTCGAAGGTGCCGTTGAGCAACGAGCGCAGGTCGGGGATGAACTTGAGGATGTTGACGATGGCGAGCCAGGGACCGAGGAAGCCGACGCCGAGGCCGCCGCCGGGGGCGACGATGTCGGCGGCGATGTCGGCACCGGGGACGACGGGGAACAGGGCCTGCAGGCCGGCGGGGTTCTTCGACGCCGCCTGGAGCTGATTGATCGCGGAGTACGAGACGCCGGACATGCCGAGGCGGCCGTTCGTCCAGTTCTGCTGACGCACCCAGTCCAGCACCTCGACGGTGTCCGTCTGCTCGCGCGCACCGAAGACGTCCCAGACGCCCTGCGAGTTGCCGGTGCCGCGCACATCGACGACGACCTGCGTGTATCCGCTCTGCACCAGCTTCTGGTCGACCGTGAAGGTGTTGATCAGGCCACCGTTGAGCACGTTGCGGAGGTCGTCGACGCCGCCGATCGGCGTGCCGGAGAAGTTGAACATGTTGAGCACGCCCACGAGCGTCGGGAAGAGCACGGGGACGTTGGTCATCACGGTGGCGATGGTGCTGACGAACTTGGTGTAGGGCGTGACGTTGACGATCGTCGGGGTCTTGGTCTCGATCGCCCTGCCGGACGCGTCCGCGGGCCGGAAGATGTTGGCCCGCAGGACGGTGCCGTCCGACATGCGGATCGGAACGTCCCACTCCGTGGCCATCCTCGGGTACTGCGTCGGGCCGTCGTGGGAGGCGATCCACTCGGGGTTGATCATGCCCGCGACACCCGGCCCCGGCTTCCACGGCTCCGCGCCTGCCCGCGCGACGAGTCCGGGCACGGTGATCGACGTTCCGATCAGCACGAACGCCGTGAGCAGGGCGGCCAGAGTCAGCCGCAGTCGCGGACGTATCAGCCTCATCGAAGAATCCCCTTTAACTTCTCCACCCCGCTCCAGGCCAACCCTGATAGCGGTTTGCGTCACACCGCACGCTAACGGTGTGCTGCGCCATAGGGAATACTGACGAGTCACTTCTCCCACCATGTGAGATTCCTGAGGTCGGCTGGCAGGATGGACGGGTGACGACTTCTCCCGCTCTTGACCTCAGCCACGTCGACGCCGGCATCCGCGTGCAGGACGACCTGTTCGGGCACGTCAACGGCGCCTGGCTGGACACGCACGAGATCCCCGCCGACCGCTCGACCGACGGCGCCTTCTACGCCCTCCGCGACGCCGCGGAGGAGACCGTCCGCACGATCATCGAGGCCTGTGCCGCCGACGCCGGGGCGATCGGCGACGCCGCGCGGATCGGCGACCTGTACGCGAGCTTCATGGACACCGGCGCCATCGCCGCCGCGGGCCTCGCGCCCCTGGCCGACGAGCTGACGGAGGTCCGGTGGGCGCAGTCGCCGTCGGACCTGGTGACGGTCCTCGGCCGGCTGCAGCGGACGGGCGTGAGCGGGCTGCTCGGCTACTACGTGGACACCGACGCCAAGCGCTCGGACCGCTACCTGGTCAACGTGGTGCAGAGCGGGATCTCCCTGCCCGATGAGGCCTACTACCGCGAGGAGCAATACGCGCCGATCCGGGAGAAGTTCGTGGCGCACGTCGCCGCGACCTTCCGCCTGGCCGCGGAGGTGCTCGAGGGCGTCGTGGCGCCGGGCGAGGAGGACGCGGCCGCCGCGCAGGTCCTCGAGCTGGAGACCGCGATCGCCGCCGGACACTGGGACGTGGTCGCCCGGCGCGACGCCGACAAGGGCTACAACCTGCGCACCTTCGCCGAGTTCTCCGCCGAGGCGCCGGGGCTCGCCCCCGCCGCCTGGGTCGCCGCCGTCACCGGCACGGAGGCGAGCCCGGCGTTCGCCGAGGTGAACGTGCGGCAGCCGTCGTTCGCAACGCACGCCGCCGACCTGCTCACCGACCGTCCGCTCGCGCAGTGGCGCACGTGGCTCGCCTGGCGGGTGCTGCACGCGCGCAGCCCCTTCCTCACCGATGCCCTCGTCGACGAGCACTTCGCCTTCTACGGCACGGCGCTCACCGGCACGCCGGAGATCCGGGACCGCTGGAAACGCGGCGTCACCCTGGTCGAGCAGTACCTGGGCTTCGCGGTGGGCGAGCTGTACACCGCGCAGCACTTCCCCGCCGATTCCAAGGAGCGCATGCAGGCGCTCGTCGCCGACCTGGTGGAGGCCTACCGCCGCCGGATCACCGAGCTGCCCTGGATGACCCCCGCGACGCGCGAGCGCGCGCTGGAGAAGCTGGGCAAGTTCACCCCGAAGATCGGCTACCCGGACGTCTCCCGCGACTACTCCGCGCTGGAGATCCGCCGGGACGACCTGATCGGGAACCTGCGCCGCGGCGAGGCCTTCGAGCACGACCGCGAGTTCGCGAAGATCGGCGCGCCCGTCGACCGCGACGAGTGGTTCATGACGCCGCAGACGGTCAACGCCTACTACAACCCCGGCATGAACGAGATCGTCTTCCCGGCCGCGATCCTGCAGCCGCCGTTCTTCTCCCCCACCGCCGACGACGCCGTGAACTACGGCGGCATCGGCGCCGTGATCGGGCACGAGATCGGCCACGGCTTCGACGACCAGGGCGCGAAGTACGACGGTGACGGCAACCTCGAGGACTGGTGGACCGACGCCGACCGCGCGGAGTTCGGCAAGCGCACGACGGCACTCATCGAGCAGTACGACGCGCTGGTCCCACGGGAGCTGGCCGACCAGCCGGGCGGCTCCGAGCACCACGTCAACGGCGGCTTCACCGTGGGCGAGAACATCGGCGACCTCGGCGGCCTCGGCATCGCCCTGGTCGCCTACGGGATCGCCCGGGAGCGGGCGGGCGGCACCGTCGACGACGAGTCCACGCGGGTCGACGACCTGACCGGCCTGCAGCGGCTGTTCTTCAGCTGGGGTGTCGTCTGGCGCGGCAAGTCCCGGCCGGAGGAGGCGATCCGCAGGCTCGCGATCGACCCGCACTCGCCCGCCGAATTCCGTTGCAATGCCATCGTCTCGAACCTCGACGAGTTCTACGCAGCGTTCGGCGTCGATGCCGGGGATCGCCTGTTTTTGGACCGCGACCGCCGTGTCTCGATATGGTGAGAACCGATCAGTAACGACTTTCGAACGACCCGTCCAGCAACCGGCGGATACCCATGATGTGACCCCGTGTCGAACCGGCACGGAGAACGGGTGGCCGTGCATTCACACAAACAGTCCGGTGAACAACTCCCCTCGGTCCTCGGCGTCGTCCACGAATCACCCGAGGTGCAGCTCGAGGAACTGCCCCTCGGGGAGCGGATGGGCGAGATGGCGCGGATGCTGCGCGAGCAGTCCGGGGATTCGGAGTCGCTCCTGACGGCCGCCACCCAGTTCGCCGTCGACCAGGTTCCCGGCGCCGACTTCGCGTGCGTCACCCTGGTCGATCCCAAGGGCGGCATCTCGCATCCCGTGGTGATCGGCGCCGAGGCGCAGCGCGTCGCCGACGTGCAGCGCGACCTGGAGGAGGGCCCCAGCGTGGGCGCGACCTTCGAGTCGACCACGATCCTGCTGCTGGAGGACACCGCCGACGACGACCGCTGGCCGCGCTTCGCCGCCGCCGCGCACGAGGCCGGCGTCGGCTCGATCCTCTCGTTCTGCCTGTACGTGCAGAACGAGGCCTACGGCACGCTGGATCTCATGGCGCGGGAGCCGCACGCCTTCGACGCCGAGTCCATCTCCATCGGCTCGCTCTTCGCCGTGCACGCGGCCGTCGCCTTCTCCGCCGTGCGCGAGAAGGAGCAGATCCGCGCGGCGCTGACCACGCGCGACGTGATCGGGCAGGCCAAGGGCATGATCATGGAGCGCTACAAGCTGGACTCCGACGCCGCCTTCCGCCTCCTCGCGCGCCTGTCCCAGGACAGCAACATCCGCCTCGCCGAGGTCGCCGAGCAGGTCATCGACGCCGGGCCGGAGTAGCCCGACGGTCCGCCGACCGCTGCGGCTGCGGCTGACGCCGACTCTCCCTCACGAAACACCCGGTCCCCCAACGGACGCCACCACTCACGCACCGGCAGCCCTACGGCTCGAGCACGACCCCGTCGGCGATGAGGGGCCTGCCGTCGATGATCAGGCTGCCCGCGCCGCCGGGGGCGTCGGTGCGGAGGTCCTTGACGATGTCCCAGTGCAATGAGGAATCGTTGGTGCCGTTGCACTCCGCGTACGCCCGGCCCAACGCGATGTGCACGCTGCCGAGGATCTTCTCATCGATGAACAGGTCGCCGGTCCAGGTCTGCACCTTCTCGCTGGTGCCGATCCCGAGCTCGCCGATCCGCGCGGAGCCCCCGTCGGTGTCGATGAGGGCGCGCGCCACCTCCGCGCCCCGCGTTGCTGAGACCCCGGTGACGAGCCCGTCGGTGAAGTCGAGCCGCAGGTCCTCGAAGGAGCGGCCGGCGAAGACGAAGACGCCGGGGAACGTGATGTGCCCGTTCACCCCGTCGTCGAGCGGCGCCGTCGCCACCTCGCCGTCGGGGAGGTTCGCCTCGCCGGCGAAGAGCACGCCGAGCCGGCCGGCCACGCGCATCGTGAGGTGGGTGTCGGGCGAGACCACGGTGATGGTGTCGGCGGCGCTCACGGCGTCGGCCAGCGGCTGCCAGCGCCGACGGTGCGCGTCCCAGTCGTCGAGCGCGCCCGCGAAGAACTCGTCGAGCAGCGTCGGCAGGGGCACGGCGATGCGCTCGGCCCAGTCCGCGGTGGGGACCCGCACGACGGCCCAGCGGGTGCCGCGCCAGCGCAGCGACGAGACGACGCCCTTGGCGGTGCGCTGCGCCGCGAGTTTCGCCGGCAGGTCGGGCAGCTCGGACTCGTCCTCCGGCCACAGCATCGCCCGGAAGGAGACGTGCACCGTCGACCACTCCATCGCCGCGACCTCGACCGGCGCGGGCTCCCGCAGCTCGTCGACGGTCCGCGTGGCGAGCGCGTCCGCGTCGGCGAACTCGCTGGTGTAGACCGTCTGCACCGCGGCGCCGCGGCGGGTGGCCTCGCGGATGAGGGCGTGCGCCGCGGGGGTGGCGGCGGCATCGTTGAGGAAGACGCTCACGCGCGAATCGGCGGCGATCTCCAGGCGGTGGGCGATGTGCTCGGCGAGTCGGGCCCACCGGGGGGCGTCACTGGTCATGGTTCCTCAGTTCGTTCAGGTCGCTGACGATGTCGCGCGTGGCGCGGTAGAAGGCCCGGTAGGCGGCGCTCTGCCGGGCGTAGAGCGGGGCGAGATCCGTGCGGGGCGCCACGGACCGCTGCACGTCGACCCAGTCGTCGAGGCGGTCCGGCCGGGTCATCCCGACGGCGCAGGCCGCGAGCATGGCGTCGCCCTGCGCGGCGCCCGATCCGCCGACGACCTCCTGCGGGTAGCCGCTGATGTCGGAGATCGCCTGCAGCCAGACGGCGTTCTTGGTGCCGCCACCGACCGCGCGGATCCGGCTGGGCGCCAGGGACTCCGCCTCGTAGGCGCGCAGCGCCTCGGCGGCCGACTGGGCGATGCCCTCGAGCACCGCGCGGGCCATGTCCCCGCGGTCGTGCTCGAGCGAGAGCCCCAGGAAGCCGCCGCGGGCGCCGGCGTCGAACAGGGGCGTCCGCTCGCCGCTGAGGTGCGGGAGCGCCAACAGGCCCCGCGCGCCGGGCCTCGATCGTGCTGCGAGGTCCGCGATCTCGGTGAACACCTCGTCGATGCTCTCGGTACCGGGCGCCAGGATGTCGACGTACCACCGGGTGAAGCTGCCGGCCGTCGCCGTGCCCGCGGCGGCGATGTAGCTGTCGCGGAAGACGTACGGCGCGGGCCACAGCACGGCGGAGGAGACGGGCCGGTCCACGACCTCGATCAGGAAGTGCGAGGAACCGTACATGAGCATCATGTCGCCGGGGCGGCGCACGCCGGCGCTCAGCGCCTCGACGGCGGCGTCGGGCGCGCCCACCAGCACCGGGGTCCCGGCCCGCAGCCCGGTCGCCGCGGCCGCGGTCGGCGTGACCTCGCCGACGACGTCCGAGGACCAGCCGAGGTCGGGCAGCTGGTCCCGCCGGGGCGCGCCGGGCACGCCGTCGAGGTTCCAGTCGCCCGTGCGCCGGTCGTACAGCGGGTGGTAGTACGCGGCGGTGGCGTGGTCCGTCACCCGCTTGCCGGTGAGCCGGCCGGTGACGAAGGTCTGGCAGGTCACGAAATGCGCGGCGGTCGTGAAGACCTCGGGCTCCTCATCGTGCAGCCAGGACACCTTCGGTCCCGCGGACTGCGAGGTGAGCGTGGTCCCCGACCGCGCCATGATCTCGTCCTCGCCGAGCGCGGCGACGGTGGCCGCGATCTGCGCGTCGGCGCGGGTGTCCACGCCGTAGAGGATCGCGGTGCGCAGGGGGCGGCCCGAGGCGTCGATGGGGAGCACGCACGGGCCGATGCCGCTGCACGCCACCGCCGCCACCTCGGCGGGGTCCACGTCGCCCTCGGCGAGCAGGCGCGCCGTCACCTCGACGAAGCCCGCCCACCAGACGGTCTCCGGGTCGTGCTCCACGAAGCCGGGGCGGGGCACCGTCACGCGGTGCTGCCGGCGGGCCCGTGCGACGACGGTGCCGTCGGCCCGCAGCAGCACCCCCTTCGTCTCGTAGGTGCCGATGTCGACACCGAGAACGACAGTCATGAGCTCAGTGTTTCGCGCGGATCAGAGCGTCGCGCGGAAATCGCGGACGGCGCCCATCAGCTCCTGCACGCGGGCCAGGTCGGCGCGGTTCTCGAAGACCCCGCCCTCCTTGAACGCCGTGCCGACCACGGCACCGTCGGCGATCGCGAGCTGCTCGGAGGCGTTGGCGGCGCGGACGCCCGTGTTGACGAACACCGGCACGGCGCCGGCGGCGTCCTTGACGATGCGCAGCGACTGGGTGTCGGTGGGGGCGCCGGCGGTGAGGCCGGAGACGCAGAGGGCGTCGGGCTTGGTGGCGAAGACGGTGGTCTCGGCGATGGACTTGAGGCTGCGCTCTGCCATGTACGTCGCCGACTCGGGGACGATGTTGAACAGCAGCTTGACGTCCTGGCCGCCGATGCGGTGACGGTAGCGCGCCACCTCGCCGACGTTCGTGTCCCACATGCCGAAGTCGCTGGCGTAGACGCCGGTGAAGATCTCGCGCACCCACTGCGCGCCGGTAGCGACGGCGAGGTCGATCGAGGCGCGGCCGTCCCACAGCACGTTCACGCCGTGCGGCACCGACAGCTGCGGCAGCAGCTCGGCGATGATGCGCGCCATGGTGATCGCGGTGATCGGCTCGGTCTTGGTGAGGTACGGGAGGCTGAACTCGTTGGAGACCATGACGCCGTCGACGCCACCGGTCTGCAGCGCGTCGAGTTCGGCCTTCGCCCGGTCGATGATCGCGCCGATACCGGCCTTCGTGTCGTAGCCCGGGTCGCCCGGAAGGGCCGAGAGGTGAAGCATGGCGATGACCGGCTTCTTCGTGCTGAAGACGTCGTCGAGCCAGGTGGTGGAGGTCATGGGGCCGTCTCTTTCGTCGGTGAAGACACGCACCGGGTTTCGGGCGCGCGGGTTTCGTTGTGGTGGAGCGGGATCGGGTGTCAGCGTTGGTCGGCGAACACGGTGCGCACTCCGGCCGCCTCGGCGGCGCGGATCACGTCGGAATCGGGGGCCGCGTCGGTCACCAGCAGGTCGGCCGCGGCGAGCGGCGCGACCTGCGCGAGGTGCGCGCGGCCGAGTTTGGTGCGGTCGACGACCACGATGAGGCGGTCGGCGGATTCGATGGCGGCGCGCTTCACCGCGCTCTCGTCGCGGTGGTAGTCGCTGTAGCCACGGGCGGCGTCCACGCCGGACACCCCCATCACGAAGGTGTCGCAGTTGTAGCGGCGCAGCGCGGAGACCGCGTCGTCGCCGATCAGGCTGTGTTCCCCGGGACGGACGGTGCCCCCGGTGAGCACGACCGTGGTGCCGGGCTCGTCCGCCAGTTCGACGGCGACCAGCACGCTGGGCGTGACCACCGTGAGCTCGAGCCGCCTGCCCCGGATGGCGCGCGCCACCGCGAGGGCGGTGCTGCCGCTGTCCAGGATCACGGTCTCCTTGTGGTGCAACAGGTTCGCGACCGTCGCGCCGATGTGTTCCTTGCCCACCGACTCGGCACCCATCCGGGATTCGAAGGTGGGCTCGACGAACTTGCCGGTCGCGATCGCGCCGCCCATCACCTTGCGCACCAGGCCTTCGACCTCGAGCGCGTCGACGTCGCGGCGCACCGTCATCTCGGAGACCTGGAAGCGGCCGGCGAGCGAGGCGAAGTCGACCTCGCCCTGCTCCTGCACGAGATCGCGGATCAGGCGCCGCCGTTCCGTGACGTCGAGTGCCATGGCCCGCTCCCCTCGTGCTCCCTCGGTGATGAACGATTGTGACTTTATCACAGCCACGTGGGGGTCGCCACCGCGTTCTGAGAATATTTCACCGACTTTGGTTGAAGTTCTTGCGATCCAGGTCACATCGATCTACATTTTGATGTGATTTAACAACAAGACGCTCGTCCGCATCGAACACCCGGAGGCATCATGACCCCACCACCGACACTGGAGAGCTCGGCGCCGTCCGGCTTGCTCGCCCGCATCGGTATCCCTCCGAGCATCGCGTGGGGCTTCGCCGGCGTCTTCCTGTTCATGATCGGCATCGGCCTCGAGATCAGCTGGCTCAGCCCGTACCTCACCGACCAGGGCATCAGTGTCAGCGTGGTCGCCTCGATCTTCTCGGTCTACGGCATCAGCGTCTCGATCTCGTCGTGGATCTCCGGCGTGGTCTTCGAGATCATCGGCGCCAAGCGCACGATGCTGCTGGCCTTCGTGCTGTTCGCCGCGGGCACGGCGGTGTTCGTCGGGATCGGCGTGCAGCAGCAGGCGGTCTGGGCGCTGTTCGTGGGCTACGCGATCAAGGGCTTCAGCTACCCCCTCTTCTCCTATTCCTTCCTCGTCTGGATCGCGTACCGCGCTGTCCCGGAACGCCTCAGCACCGCCTACGGATGGTTCTGGGTCGCCTTCTCCGGCGGCATGAGCGTGGTCGGCGCCTACGGCTCGGGCCTCCTCATCGACGCCGTCGGGCCGATCCCGGTGCTCTGGTCGACGGTGCTCTTCGCGGGCCTCGGGACCGCGGCGATCGTCCTGCTCAACCGCGACGACATCACGCCGAAGCCCGCACCCGCCGCCGACCGCTGGCTTGAGCTCTTCTCCCTGGTGACGATCCTGCGCGACCAGCCGCGGCTGGCGCTCGTGATCGGCATCCGCATCGTGAACACGCTGCCGCTCTTCGCGATGCCCGTCTTCATGCCCCTCTACCTGGAGGACTACGGCTTTACCACGGCGGAGTGGCTCGCGGTCTGGGGCACCACCTGGCTCGCGAACATCGCCTTCAACCTCGTCTTCGGCTACCTCGGGGACCAGCTCGGCTGGAAGCGCGTCATCTCCTTCGTCGGCGGCATCGGCTGCGCCCTGTCCACGCTGGCCTTCTTCTACGCCCCGCAGGTCCTCGGCCACAACTTCACCGCCCTGATGATCGCCGGACTGTGCCTGGGCGCCTGTGTGGCGGGCTACATCCCGCTCGACGCGATCGTCGCGAACTTCGTCGAGGACAACAAGGGCGCCGCGATCTCCGTGATGAACTTCGGCGCCGGCCTGTCCACGCTCGTCGGCCCGCTCATCGTGGCGATCTTCGCCGAGCCCTTCGGCTACACGTCCGTGGCGTGGGTTCTCGCCGGCCTGTACCTCGCGGTGGGCGTGGTGATCTGGTACCTGGTGCCCCGCACCGCCGCGACGAACGACACGGACGCCGCCACGACGGCCGAGGCGACCGAGGCGTGACCTCCTCCCCCGGCACCGATCCGGCCGTCGTCGAGTGCGACGCCGGCCGGATCACCGGCCTCCGAATGGGGTCGCTCCGGCGTTTCCTCGGCGTCCCCTACGCCAGTCCGCCGGTCGGCGCGCGACGCTTCGCGCTCCCCGAGGCGGCCGCACCGTCGAACGTCGACGCCGGCGCCTTCGGCCCCACGCCCCCGGCCTCGTTCGTGCTGCCGGCCCCCTTCACGTACCCGGAGATCCTCGGGGACGACTGGCTCACGCTCAACGTCTGGACCCCGGCGGAGCCCGACGGTCCGCTGCCCGTGCTGGTCTGGTTCTACGGCGGCTCCTTCGCGATGGGCAGCACCGCGCAGGGCGTCTTCGACGGGGCCGCCTTCGCCCGCGACGGCGTGGTCTTCGTCTCCGTGAACCACCGGGTGGGCGTCGAGGGCTTCGCCCACCTCCCCGACGCCCCGGACAACCGCGGCCTGCACGACCTGGTCTGCGCGCTGGAGTGGGTGCGGCGCAACATCGCCGCGTTCGGCGGTGATCCGGCCCGGGTGACGATCGCGGGCGAGTCCGCGGGCGCGATGAGCGCCTCGGCGCTGGCCGCGTCGCCGCACGCCGGTCGCCTGTTCGCGGGCGCGATCTGCCAGTCCGGCATCGGGCTCGCGTACGACGCCGAGACCGCCGCCCGGCCCGCGCGGATCGCCGCCGAGCGGCTCGGCCTCGCCCCGACGGCCGACGACCTGCGGGCGGTCGATCCGCGGACCGTCGGGCGGGCGGTCGCGGACGTGATGGCGGGGCTGCCCCCGCACCGGCAGGCCACACTGTTCACCCTCGCGCGGGACGGCGATCTGGTGCCCGAGAGCCCCGTCGACGTCCTGTCCCGCGGCCCAGCCGCAGTGCCGATGATCATCGGGCACAACGCCGCCGAGGCCGACCTGTGGCGCACGCCCGGCGTCTTCCCGCCCGTGTGGGCCGACGGCGCGCCGGACGCGCGGTTCGCCGAAGAACTCGCCCTCCTCGGGGCGGACGAGGCCGTCGTGCGCGCCTATCGGGAACGCTTCGACGACGATGACGCCTTCGTCGAGCTCGTCTCCGACGGCCTGTTCTGCGCCCCATCGCTGCGGGCCCAGCGCGGGCAGGCCGGAAACTGCCACGCGTACCTGTTCACCTGGCCGTCGCCGCTCCTGAGCCGGACCGCGTTCCACGCCCTCGACCTCGGCTTTGCGCTGGACAACCTCGATGATCCCACGTTCGCGCGGCACGCGGGCCCGCGGCCGCCGCGGGCACTGGCCGCGGCGATGCACGGCTCCTGGGTGCGATTCCTTGGCGCGGGCTCCCCCGGTTGGGCCCCGTACTCCACGGAGCGGGACGTGGCGACCTTCGGGCCTGCGGAAAGCCGTGACCTGGGCCTTCTCGCGATGTGGGGAACACGGGCGTAGTCACGGGTTCGAACTGCGACGATTCCGACCCTGTGTTCGCATCGCAAAATACGGTCTGGTGTGATTGTCTGTCGTCGGCGAGAGACGAACACGGGTTCACCTCGATTCATCGCCGGGAACGTCTCACGAGAAGAGGGAGATCATGACCGCAAGTCCCACGAACAACCCGAACCCCCCGAGCAACCCGCTCGGCGCCGGCCAGCAGTTCGTCAACGAGGTGCGCGGGTTCGCCGCGGATGTCGCCAAGCGCACCTGGCAGACGGCCATCGCCATCGGCGCCATCGCCGCGATCCTCGGCATCGTGCTGCTCGCCTGGCCGCAGCCGACGCTGCACGTCGTGGCGATCCTGTTCGCGCTCTACCTGCTCATCACCGGCGTGCTCCAGATCGTCGCGACCTTCGGCGTGCTCTCCTCGCAGAGCTTCTGGTGGCGCCTGCTCACCTTCCTGACCGGTGCGGTCTCGATCGTGCTGGCCGTCGTCGCATTCCGCAACGTCGTCGAGTCGCTGGTGATGCTCGCCATCTGGATCGGCGTGGGCTGGATCTTCCGCGGCATCGCGGGCCTGTCGCTCTACGCCGACTTCCCGAAGGGCGCGCCCGGCAAGGTGGGGGGCATCATCCTGGCCATCATCTCCATCGCCGCCGGTGCCTTCGTCGTGATCTACCCGTACGACTCGATCCCGTCGCTGGTGCTGGCCACCGGCATCGTCCTGATCGTGCTCGGCCTGGTCGAGATCTTCCACGGCATCCAGATCCGGTCGAACATCAACCGCATCCGCCCGCAGGTCTAGTCCGCACCCGCGGAACTGCCGGCCTCACCCCGGCAGACCGAAAAGGGGCCGGCACCGTCTTCTCGACGGTGCCGGCCCCTTTCGTCGTTCAGGCCGTGCGGCGGTGAGTCCTACTCGTAGGTCTCGCCGGCCTCGGCCTTGGCGACCAGCGAGGCGGGCGGGGTGAACTGCTCGCCGTACTTGCCGGCCAGGAAGTTCGCCTGCGCGATGAACGCCTTCGGACCCGCGAGGCCCTCGGCGGGCGTGCCCGGGCGGCCCTCGTAGGTGTTGATGTACTGCAGCACGCCACCGGTCCAGGCGGGGAAGCCGATGCCGAAGATCGAGCCGATGTTGGCGTCGGCCACCGAGGTGAGCACGCCCTCGTCGAAGCAGCGGACGGTCTCGATGGACTCGATGAAGAGCATGCGCTCCTGGAGCTCGTGGAAGTCCGGCGTGACGCTGCCCGACTTGAACTGCTCCTGGAAGCCCTGCCACAGGCCGGTGCGCTTGCCGTCGGCGTAGTCGTAGAAGCCCGCGCCGTCCTTCTTGGAGGTGCGGCCGTTCTCGACCATCCAGTCGACCACGGCGAAGGCGCCGTGCTGCGGCACGTCCTTGCCCTCCGCCTTGAGGGCGGTCTCGGTCGCGAGGCGGATCTTCTGCATCAGGGTGAGCGTGAGCTCGTCCGTCAGCTGCAGCGGCGCGGCCGGGTAGCCGGCCTGCTGGCCCGCCTGCTCCAGGTACACCGGGTCGACGCCCTCGCCGATGGCCGCGAGGGCCTCGTTGATGAACGTGCCGATGACGCGGGAGGTGAAGAAGCCGCGACTGTCGTGGACGACGATCGGGGTCTTCTTGATCTGCAGGGTGTAGTCGATCACCTTCGCCAGGACGGCGTCGGAGGTCTTCTCGCCCTTGATGATCTCCACCAGCGGCATCTTGTCGACGGGGCTGAAGAAGTGGATGCCGATGAAGTCCTCGGAGCGCTTGACGCCCTCGGCGAGGATGGTGATCGGCAGGGTCGACGTGTTGGAGCCGAGGATGGCGTCGGGCTCGACGATGTCCTCGATCTCCTGGAAGACCTTGTTCTTCACCTCGACCGACTCGAACGCGGCCTCGATCACGAGGTCGACGCCCGCGAAGTCCTGCGGGTCGATGGTCGGCGTGATGCGGCCGAGCAGCTCGTCGGACTTCTCCTGCGTGGTGCGGCCCTTGGCCAGCGCCTTCGCCTCGAGCTGCTCCGAGTACGCCTTGCCCCGCTTGGCGGCGTCGAGGTCGATGTCCTTGAGGACGACCTCGATGCCGGCCTTCGCCGAGACGTACGCGATCGCCGCGCCCATCATGCCGGCGCCGATGACGCCGACCTTCTTGGCCTGGTACTTCTCGAAGCCGTCGGGGCGCGAGCCGCCGCCGTTGATGTGCTGCAGGTCGAAGAAGAACGCCTTGATCATGTTCTTCGAGACGCTGCCCGTGGCCAGCTTGGTGAAGTAGCGCGACTCGATCTCGAGGGCGGTGTCGAAGTCGACGTAGGTGCCCTCGAACGCGGCGGCCATGATGGCCTCCGGCGCCGGCATGGGCGCGCCCTTGAGCTGCTTGCGCAGGTTGGCCGGGAACGCCGGGGCGTTCGGGGCCAGGGTCTTGTCGATCGGCGAGCCGCCGGGGATGCGGTGCCCCTTGACGTCCCAGGGCTGCACGCCGCCCTCGGGGTTGGCCTTGATCCACGCCTTGGCGGCGGGGAGCAGCTCGTCGACGGTGGCGACGACGTCGTTGACCAGGCCGGTCTTCTGGGCCTTGGTCGGGTTCATCTGGGTGCCCTGGAGCAGGACGCCCATGAGCGCGCCCTGCAGGCCGAGCATCCGGACGGTGCGGGTCACGCCGCCGCCGCCGGGGAGCAGGCCGAGCGAGACCTCGGGGAGGCCGATCTTGCTGCCGCGCGCGTCCGCCGCGATGCGGTGGTTGGCGGCGAGGGCGATCTCGAGGCCGCCGCCGAGCGCGGCGCCGTTGATGGCGGCCACGACGGGCTTGGGCAGCTTCTCGATACGACGGAGGTCCTTCTTGATCTCCTGGACGTTGTCGAAGACCTGCTGCGCCTCGGCCGGGGTGGCCTTGCGGATCTCGGTCAGGTTGCCGCCGGCGAAGAAGGTCTTCTTCGCGGAGGTGATGACGACACCGGTGATGGACTCGACCTCGGCCTCGAGGCGGTCGACGGTGGCGCGCATGGACGTGCCGTACAGCTCGTTCATGGTGTTCGCGGAGCTGGTCGGGTCGTCCATCGTCAGGGTGACGATGCCGTCGGCGTCCTGCTCCCAGCGGATCATGTTGTCAGACATGTTTCTTCAGTCTCCTGTTGTTCCGGCGGGCGTCAGACGCGCTCGATGATGGTGGCCGAGCCCATGCCGCCGGCGATGCAGAGCGTGATGAGGCCGTAGCGGCCCCCGGTGCGCTCCAGCTCGTCGAGCACGGTGCCCACCAGCATGGCGCCGGTGGCGCCGAGGGGGTGGCCCAGCGCGATGGCGCCGCCGTTGACGTTGACCTGCTCACGATCGAGCTTGAAGTCCTTCATCCACTTGAGCACGACGGAGGCGAACGCCTCGTTGAGCTCCCAGACGTCGATGTCGTCCTTGGTCAGGCCGGCCTTGGCGAGCACCTTCTCGGTGGCCGGCGTCGGGCCGGTCAGCATGATCGTGGGGTCGGCGCCGGTCGACGCGGTGGCGACGATGCGGCCGCGGGGGGTCAGGCCGGCCTTCTTGCCGCCGGCCTCGTTGCCCACCAGGACCAGCGCGGCACCGTCGACGATGCCCGAGCTGTTGCCGCCCGTGTGGACGTGGTTGATCTTCTCGACGGTGGTGTACTTCTGCAGCGCCACGGCGTCGAAGCCGCCCATCTCGCCGATCACGGTGAACGCGGGGCGCAGCTTGCCGAGGTCGGCGGCGCTGGTGCCGGGGCGACGGTGCTCGTCGTTGTCGAGCACGACGAGGCCGTTCTGGTCCTTGACGGGCACGACGGACTTGGCGAACCGGCCCTCGTCCCACGCCTTCGCGGCGAGGTCCTGCGACTGCGCGGAGTACTCGTCGACGTCGTCGCGCGAGAAGCCCTCGATGGTGGCGATGAGGTCGGCACCGATGCCCTGGGGCGCGATGTAGTTGTCGTAGCTGTACTGCGGGTCGTAGAAGAGCGCGCCGAAGTCCGAGCCCATGGGCACGCGGGACATCGACTCCACGCCGCCGGCGAGGACCAGGTCGTCGCCGAGGGCCGAGCCGACCTTCTGCGCGGCCATGTTGGTGGCCTCGAGGCCCGAGGCGCAGAAGCGGTTGATCTGCACACCCGCGACGGTGTCCGGCAGGCCGGCCACGATGGAGGCGGTGCGGGCGATGTCGGCACCCTGCTCACCCACGGGCGAAACCACACCGAGCACGATGTCGTCGATGGCAGCCGGGTCGAGGTTCTCGTTCCGGTCCTTGATCTCATCGATCAGGCCGACCACCAGGTCGGTGGGCTTGATCGCGGTCAGCGAGCCGTTCTTGAGCTTGCCACGGGGCGTGCGGATCGCCTCGTAGATGAATGCGTCAGACACTTGGTCTTCCCGTCCTTTCGAAGAAGGTGTTCCCGGTCCCCGCGGATACCACGAAGCCCGTCACCCCTACAGGCTAGCCATGTGTAGCTTATTTGAAAAGACCGCCAGGTAGATCCTGGTTCGAAACGCCCATGATGGGCTATTGTGACGTTAATCATGGCAACAGCATCACGTTCCGCGGGCACGCGCCTGCGCCCCGCCGAGCGGCGTCGACAGCTGGTCGACGTCGCGACCGCGCTGTTCCTCGAGCAGGGCTACGGCAAGGTCTCCGTCGCCGACATCGCGCGCGCCGCCGGCATCAGCGGCCCCAGCGTGTACCGGCACTTCCCGGACAAGGAGACCATCCTCGCGGCCGCCATGCGGTCCGCCGTGGACGAGATGGGCGAGACGACCGCACGGGTACTCGCCCGCCCGGGCGCCACCTTCGAGGACCTCTCCTCCGCCGTCTTCGCCATGGCCGTCTCCCGCCCCGGTCCCCTGGCGCTGTGGCGCTGGAACCGGCGGCACCTGACCGCGGAACAGGCGCGGGAGATGATCGCCGCCAGCGAGGGCGTGCTCGGCTCGTGGACCGAGGTGCTCCGCCGGGACCACCCCGAACTCACCGACGACGACGCCCGCGTCCTCACCTGGGCCGTGCTCGCCGTCGGCGGCTCCGTGCCGCCCAGCCGGGGGCGCATCGGGATCCGCCGGTACCGCGCCGACCTCGAGGTGATCGCCCGGCGGGTGCTGCGCGCGGCACCGTCGACCGCGCCGGAGCTGCCCGCACCCCCGCCGCACCGCGCCCCCGTGGTGCGCAGCGACGAGATCCTCGACGCCGCGTCGGAGCTCTTCTTCTCCCGCGGCTACAGCGCCGTCAGCATGGACGACATCGGTGCGGCCGTGGGCATCTCGGGCCCCAGCGTCTACGGGCACTTCCCATCGAAGGGGTCGATCCTGGTGGGCATCGTCGCCCGGGCGCGCGCCGCGCTCGAGATCGGCGTCGTCGGCGCGGCCGGTCTGTCCGACGGTGACCCCCTCGCCGAGCTGCGCGCGCTGGTGCGCTCCTACGCGGCCAACCTCGTCTCGTCGACCGACCTCGCCGTCGCCTTCACCGTCGGCCGCGAGGTGGTGATCGAGTCGGGCGGCGAAGCGCTGCTCGCCGCGCAGAAGGCCTACGTCGCGCGCTGGGTGGCCCTGCTCGCCGCGGGATCCGACGGCGACACGCCCGAGTCCGGCGCTGCGCTCGACGCGGCCGGGGCCCGCATCGCCGTCGGCGCCGCCATGACCATCGCCAACGACTTCGCCCGCACCCGCCGCCTCCGCGGCCGTCCGCGCTTCCACGACGAGCTGGTCCACCTCGTCGACGCCGCGCTGGGCATCTGAATCCCGGCGTTCAGCCCGAGCGCCGGCGGGCGGTGCGGCTATCGCTCCGCGGAGTCATGCGTGCCACGCATGGCCCATGAACCCCCAGGTCAGTCACATTTGTCGCGGGTCGCCGAACGCGCCGCATGCATCCCACGCACGACTTCCCCCACGCGGCGTCGACGGGGCGCGGGGGACGTTTCCTCCCCCACCGGAAGCCGCTCCCCTCGTGGGGGACCTGCCGTCCCCCACGCGGCGTCGACGTCCCCCACGCCGCGACGCTGCGGCGGGTCCGGCCGGTGCTGCAGCCTGCGGCTTTCATGGGCCATGCGTGGCACGCATGACCCCGCAGAGTGAGCAACCGCCCGGCGTCCGCGCGGCGGACCGTCGGGCTACCAGCCGTTGACGTGCAGGACGGTCTCCAGCGGGGCGCGCTTGGCGAGCTTGAAGTCGGTGCCCTTGGTGTAGGCGACGGGCAGCAGCACGCCCTGGCGAACGGTGGCGGGGATGCCGAGCGCCTCGGCGACCTCGCGCTCGTACCCGAGGTGCAGCGTCGTCCACGCGGAGCCGAGGCTGCGCTCGCGGAGCGCGAGGGCCAGGCTCCACGCCGCGGGCAGCAGCGAGCCCCACAGCCCGGCCTGATTGCCCTCCGGCAGCTCGCCGCCGGGCACGTGGATCGCGCCGATGACCAGCGCGGGCACCTGCTCCATCACCTCGGCGAGGTAGGTGGCGCTGGAGGCCACCTTCTCGGCCGTCTCGAGGTCCGCCGGCGGCTTCGCGGCCCGCGCCGCCGCGCCCGCCTCGGCGTACGCGAAGTAGGACTTGCGGTAGTACTCGGCGACGATCTTCTTGGGCTCCGGGTCGGTGAGCACGATCCAGTGCCAGCCCTGGGCGTTGCTGCCCGACGGGGCCTGCAGCGCCACCTCGAGCGCGTCGGTGATCACCTCGAGCGGCACGGGCCGCTCGAGGTCGAGGCGCTTGCGCACCGATCGCGTGGTGGTCAACACCTCATCGGCGGAGAGGTCCAGGTGGGGGAAGTCGAGTGCCATGCCTCGACCCTAGCCAGAGAACCTAGCGCGCGCGGGCCGAGCCGCTCCCCCGCTTGGCCCGATCCAACGTCGCGAGGGACTTCTTGGCCGCGGCGAGCTCCTCCTGCAGCGCCGCGACGCGGTCGGCGGCGGCGTCACGGGCCGCGGAGAGCACCTCGTCAACGGCGGCCTGCGCCTCCTTGTCGCCCAGCCCGGCCAGCGCCTTGTGCAGCGCGGGCAGCGGGAACTCCTGCGCGCCCGCGGGTTTCTGCGCGTTTCGCGTCACCTTGAGCGAAGCGGTGTTGTCGGCGCCCACGTACACCGTGATCGCGACGGACCGGGCGGCCCGCGCGGGCGCCGCGGCACCCGCCGGCTTCGACGGTGCGGGCTTGGTGGTCGCGGCCTTGGCGGTCGCGGACTTGGGCGCGCGCTTCACCGCCTTCGGCTGCTTGGTGGCCCGCAGTTCCCTTGCCTCGTAGGGCAACTGATCGTCGATGCCGGTCGGCTTGACGGTGACGACGACGCCGTCGACCGCGACCACCCGGGCGGACGCGCCGGCGGCGAGCCCGAGGCTCGGCACACCCTCGACGAGGTAGACCAGCGGCTTCTTGCCCTCGGCGAGCGCCGTGGCGTACCGCCCGAGGTCCTCGGCGGTCAGGGTCTGCTCGGCCATCACTTGACTCCCTTCACCAGTGCGGGCACCACCGACTGCTCGATCGTGTCGATGGCGAGCGGCCCCCCGTACAGGAGCGCGTCCACGCCGTTCGTCTTGTCCAGGATGATGATCGGCACACCGTAGGTCAACGACGACGGGACGCCGTCGAAGCCGCCGTTGCCGCCCGCCGCGTCGGTGCGCGCGACGACGGTGCGGTCCACCTCGCTCGAGTTCACGGCCTTGTAGATGTCGCCCGACGCCAGGGTCAGCCAGGATCCGGCCCCGTCGACCGGGGTCTGCGTGGAGAAACCCAGCAGGCCCAACAGCTGGAGGGCGTTCGCCGACCGCGAAGCGAGCTTCGTCGCCTTGCCGTCGAAGTGCACGACGTCCACCTTCTTCCCCGAGAACTCGGGGTGCGCGGAGCGCAGCGCGGTGATCCGACCCTCATACGTCTTCGTCACGGCATCCGCGCGGTCCTTGGCACCGAGCGCCTCCGCGATGAAGGCCAGCTGCTGCTGCCAGGTCCACCCGGCCTTGCCCTCCGCGGAGACCGCGATCGCGCGGCCGCCCGCGAGCGACTTGAGGTCCTTGACCTTGTCGGACGCATCCGGGTCGGTGTCCAGGATCAGGTCCGGTTTCGCCTTCTCGATCACGGACGTGTCGGGGTTGGTCGAGGTGCCGGCGCTCGGCACGCCGGACAGCGCGGAGACCCACGCGGGCAGCTCCGACTTCGGGCCGTTCGCCCCGGCGACCACCTCGAAGCCCAAGGCGGAGACCAGTTCCGCGTCGCCGGCTCCCAGAGCGACGATCCGCTGCGGCCGGTCGCTCAGCTCCGTCGTGCCGTTGACGTCCGTCACCGTGCGGGCGCTCCACGCGTCCAGCGCCGGTCGGCCGTCGTCGTCGCCACCGCCGCTGACGAGGACGATGCCGAGCACCACCGCCAGCACCACGACGAGCGCGGCCGCGCCGCCGATCAGCAGCTTCTTCCGATTCGACGACGGCGATCCCGCCCCGCCGAGCACGGGCATCGACGGCGAGCTCGGCCCCATCGGGCCGCCCTGTCCCATCGGACCGCCCGGTCCCCGCGGCCCGACGGGGCCGAGCAGCCCCGTCGGCGCGCCCGGGGGCAGGCCCGGCCCGCCGGGGACCGGCGACATCGGGCCCGGCTGGTTGTGGCCGGTCGCGAGCGCCGGGTTCGACGGCGTCCCCTGCCAATTCACGCCCTGCGGCGCGGTGGGCGGCGCCATGCCCGCGGCGCCCGACATGCGGCGTGAGGCGGCGGCCAGGGCGTCGGAGAACTCGCCGGCGGTGTTGAACCGGTCCGCGGGGTTCTTCGCCATGGCGCGGCCGAGCACGTGGTCGACCTCCGGCGAGAGGTCGGGCCGCTTGAGCCGGATGCTCGGCGGATTCTGGCTGATGTGCGCCAGCATCAGCTGGCCCGAGATGGTGGTGGTGAAGGGCGGCGCGCCGGTGAGCAGGACCACCGTCGCGCAGGCCAGGGAGTAGACGTCGGCGCGGTGGTCGACGGGGTGCCCGAGCAGCGCCTCGGGGGCGGTGTACGCCAGGGTGCCGACGACGGTGCCCGCCTGCGTGTTCTGCCCGACCTCGGTCTGGGCGGCGCCGATCCCGAAGTCCGCGAGCTTGACCTGCTCGCCGCGGCGGCCGCGGTCGACGAGGAAGTTGGCGGGCTTGACGTCGCGGTGGAGGATGCCGTGCTGATGCGCGTAGTCCAGCGCGTCCGCGACCTGCTCGATCACGGCGACGGTGCGGTCCAGGCTGAACGGGCCCTCCCGCTGCACCGTCGAGGCGAGGTTGCCGCCCTCGACCAGCTCCATCGCGATCCACAGGTGCCCGTCGGACTCGCCGCGGTCGTAGACGTCCACGATGTGCGGGTGCTTGAGCCCGGCGATCAGATCGGCCTCGCGGTCGAACCGTGCGCGCACCGACGGATCGGCCGAGAGCTGGGTCTGCAGCACCTTGAGCGCGACGGACCGGGGCAGCGTGCGGTGCCGCACGCGGTACACCGTGCCCATGCCTCCGGTACCGAGGATCGACTCGATCACGTACCCCGCGATCGATTCACCGGGTTCCGACGCCACGAACACACCTCCGCTCCTGTACGTGTACAGCGGTAAGAATCTACCGCGACGGAGGTTGTCCGCTGCTTAACGCGAGGTTGGCGGCTCGTCGGAGGGGCCGCGCTCGCCCGTCTTGCCCCACCGGGGCGCGCTCGGCGGCTGCACCGGGCGGCGGCGCGGGCCGTGCTCGTCGTGGCCCTGCGAGGGCCGCACCCAGCGGTCCCCGCCCTGCTTGCGCTGGGCGCCGGTGCCCCGCTCGTAGGGCGGCGGGGGCAGCGGCCGCACCGGGCGGGGCGACCGCTGCGGCGGCACGGGCGGCGGAGGCGCCTGGTACTGCGGGACGGGCTGCGGCGGCGGAACCGGGGCGCCGGGCGCCGGGGCGCCCGGGGCCTGCGCCGCGGGGGCCGGGTAGGACACGCCCTGCGGCGGGACCGCGGGCTGCGCATGCCGCCCGGTCGGCGGCGCGGGGACGCGCGGCGGAACCGGTGCCTGCGGCGCCACGGGCGGCACCGGCGCGGCCGCCCCCGGCGCCAGGCGCGGCGGCGCGGGCACCTGGCGCGGCTGGCGCTGCGCCGGCTGCTGCAGCGCGGGGGAAGCGATGGGCTGCGCCTGCACGTCGCAGTAGCGCAGCTCCTCGTCGGTCGGGTTGAGGACCACCTCGAACGGCGCGCGACGACCGATGCGCACCCCCACCACCGACGGCGAGACCTGCGCGACGACGAGGTCGGCGTTCGCCCGCTGCGGGGCGCTGCCGGGCGCGCGCAGGGTGAGCATGGTGCGCTCGGGTACCGCGTCGGCGGGGGCACCGTCGAAGACGGTGATGTCGGCCGGGCGACCCCCGGGACCGTCGGCGATCCGGAAGCGCGCCGGGTCCGCCAGGGTCGCGGCGAGGGTGGCCCACTGGGCCGGCCGGTCGGTGTGCACCGCGACGGACGCGCCGGCGCCGACGGAGCGGAGCAGCACGAGTTGCAGCGGGATCAGCTCGGTCGCGAACTCCACCACGAGCGTCTCGGGGACGGGCGAACCGTCGAACAGGGGCAGTGCCACCGCGTCGGTCCCGGAGACGCCCCACACGGGACCCGCGGGGCCGACGGGGATCTCCACGGCGCCGAGGCCGTCCAGGGGCGCGGAGGGCAGGTCGACGACGCTGGACCCGCCGCCCGGCAGCGTGCCGCGGGCGAGCTCCATCTGGCGGCCCGGCATCGGGACGAGCGCGTCGTCAAGGTTGTCGACGATCGGCACGGCGGTGTCGTAGCGGACGAGTCCGCTGATCTCCACGGGCGCCTGCGCGTCGGCCTTGCGCATCCGCAGCACGACGGAGGTGCTGTCGCTGTCGAGGCCCCACCACCGGTCGAGCTTCTCGGTGGAGGTGCGGACCGGGTCGATCAGGTAGGTGGTGGCGAACTCGGCGCCGTGCTCGATGTTCTGCCAGGTCTCGGTGCCGCCGAGGGGATCCGCGCCGAAGGTCATGCGGGCGTCCAGGCCGGCGAGCTCCGCGGCCGGCAGCACGCGGGCGCGGATCAGGCGCTCCTGCAGCCGCTGCTCGAGCCGCCGGGTCGCGGCCATGAGGGCCTTGGGGCCTGCCGTGCGCGACGGTCCGCGGCGCACGATCCCCGCCAGGTTGCGGCGGGTGTTGACGCGCAGGATGAGCCAGGTGGAGCGCTCGGCCATCGCCGCGTAGAACCGGACGCCCTGCGAGTAGGAGGCGCGGTAGGCCGGGCCGGGCGGCACGCGGCGGCCGACGGAGGCGACGTCGATGTCCACGTCGAGGCCGTACTGCGTCATCATCGTCGCGAGCAGGTCCAGCGGCACCGTCTCCGCAGCGAAGGCGCGGCCCTCGCGCAGCCGGGTCTCCGCCGGGTCGGCGGTGAGCTCGATCGCCGAGACCAGCTCGAAGCCGTCGCCCTGCCGCACGCCGACGCCGTCGACGTCGATGACCCGGCCGGGGATGCCCCCGGTCGCGCGGCGCCGACGACGCAGGTACCGCGCGCGGGCGCCGATCTTCTCGCTGAGCACGGTGCCGTGCACCGAGACGAAGGCGATCAGGGCGCCCAGCACGATGAGCGCGATCACCGACCACAGTGGCCAGACGCCGCCGACGAGCGCGAACAGGCTCGCCGAGAGGACGGCCCAGACCAGCGCGCGGCGCAGCGAGATCCGGATGCCGACGGGCCGCCGCAGCCGCGCGACCTCGGGGTGCGTGGGGACCTCGGCGGCCGCCGCCGGCGCCCCCGTCGTCACGGTCTCCGTCATCACGACCTCCGCTTCCGGCCGGGGCGCGTCAGCGCGACCACGCCGCCGATCACCAGCAGTGCCACCGCCCCGGCGCCCGCCACGATCGCCGCGGTCCGCCGCGGCCGCGTGTCGGGGTCGGGCGGGGGCGGCGGGACCAGCAACTTCTCCACCGACTGCGGGTCGATGTCCGCGTCGATGTCGGGCACCTTCGCAGTGAGGGCCGCCACCGGATCGATGAGCCCGCGGCCCACCTTGTTGTCCGTGCCGCGGCCGGGCGCGTGCGCCGTGGCCACGAGCCGCGCGGCCGCCTGGGTCGCCGAGAGCTGCGGGTACCGCGCGCGGACCAGGGCCGCCGCGCCCGCGGCGTAGGCCGCCGCGAACTCGGGCCCGGCGAAGGGCACCAGGTTGCGCTCGACGGGGGCGCTGTTGACCACGCCGTCGCCGCCGCGCGAGTTCAGCGAGACGATGCCCGCGCCCGGCGCGGCCACGTCGAGCCAGGGACCGTTGAGCGATCCGGGCAGGGGCGTGCCCTCCGCGGTGGTGGCGCCCACCGACAGGACCTGCCCGTCGAACCAGTTCGGGGTCGCGACGGTGGTCACCTGCCGCCAGCCGCGCGGGTCGTCGGGCTGGCCGGGATCCGGGTCGGGATTGGCCTTGCAGTCGTTGGTCCCGACGGTGCCGCCCTGGCGGTCCGTCGCGCCCGCGCCGGCCACGACCAGCGCGTCCTTGGCGCGCAGGGCGTAGGCGACGGCGCCGCCGATCTCGCGCTGGCGGAACTGGTTGTCGGCCGCCATGCAGACGGGCTCGGGCACGACGATCACCTTGGCGCCGCGGTTGGCGGCGCGCACGATGGCGCGGGCGATGCTGCGCGCGTTCACCGCGGCGCGGCCGAGGTTGGGGTCCGCGTCGTCCGCAGGGGTGTTCTGCAGGGAGAAGCCGGCGGAGTCGACGCGGATCGACAGGATCCGCGCGTCCGGAGCCACGCCCACGACGCCGTCGCCCGCCGCGGGCTGCGCGCCGATGATGCCCGCGACCAACGTGCCGGTGGAGTCGCAGTCCAGCAGGCCGCGGTCGCCCGCCACCATGTTGTCGCCGGCGCCGTCGAGGCCGCGGAGGCGGGCCTGGGGCCGGACGCCGGTGCTCAGCACCGCGACGGTGACGCCGGCGCCCGTCGAGAACTTGTGCGCCTCGTCGATCCGCAGGGTGGTGGCCGGCGCGGGGGCCGCGGCCAGGTTGGAGTTCGGCAGGACGCCGGGCTCGACGCAGCGCGGATTGTTGTTGCGCAGCGGGCGCTCCGGGCCGTCGGTGTCGGGCGGCGCGCCGCCGATGTCGGCGACGGGCGGCACCACGGCGCCGGAGACGGCCGGAGCCCAACTTCCGGCGACGACGACGGTGACGGTCGCGGCCGCCGCAGCGACCGCCTTCGGGAATCGGCGCACGGTCCCTCTACTTCAGGAACGACAGGTCGAGTTCGCGCATCGCGGCGAACAGGCGGGTGCACCAGAGAGCGAGCAGGACGACAGCGAAGATCGCCAGCTTCTCGCCGGCCTCGATGCGGCCGAGGAGTCGCGCCGAGAGCGGGCGGCCGTGGCCGCCGCGGTCGGTGGAGACGCGGTCCGCGAGCAGCACGCCGCCCGCGCCGAAGCCCGCCAGCACGGCGGCGCTGAGCACGATCACGACGAGCCGGCCGAGGTCCGAGTCGAGCGCCCCGACGAGGACGATCGCGAGGCCCGCCGCGATGACGAAGCCCGCCACGAAGAAGACCGTGGCGTGCACCCGGTCGTCGAGGGTTCGGCCGCGCAGCACGCAGATCACGGAGGTCAGGGCGGCGATCGCCACCTCGCCCCAGAAGTAGTGGCTGTGCGGGACGATCACGGTGAGCGCGGAGACCACGAGGATCCCGGCGATCGCGACGTAGAAGCCGGTGAGCAGCTTGGCCGCGGTACGGGCCTTGCGCTCGAGGCCGGTATTCTCCTCGGCGCGCGCCAGCTCGGTGGTCATCTCGTCGTCGAAGGTGTCGACGTGGTACGCCGCGTCGAGCTCGGTGCGGTCGATGTCCTCGCCGGGCGGCGGGAGCGGGTCCGGCCGGACGCGGGCGAGCATGAGGGCCCAGCCCTGCGCCCAGTTCGCCAGCAACAGGCCGCCGATCACGCCGATCGCGGGGATCGCGGGCCGGCCGAGCGGGGTGTACGCGAACAGCGCGCTCGCGACGACGACCGCGGCCGCGGTGAGCCCCAGCGCGGCGAGCACCGTCGCGCCCAGGCCGCTCGCGCGGCCGAGCACGACCACGCCGATGAGGGCGAAGATCGATCCCGTGAGGACGTTCGCGGCGGTGAACGCACCGTCGACCCCGCCGTCCGGGGGGATCAGCACGAACCCCGCCGAGAAGAGCACCGGGAAGGCCGCGAGCTGCAGCGCGTACGCCACCTGCGGGGCGCCGTACTGCCGGTCCGCGGAGAGCGCGGCGAGCACCACGGCGATCGAGGCCAGGGCCGCCACCGGGAACCACCACAGCACGCTGGAGTGCGCGAACCAGGCGATGAGCACGAGCGCGGCGAAGACCGTCGCGCCGAGCACCAGCGCGAGCAGTCCCAGCGCCCGCGCCGTCGCCGATTCGAACCGGCGGAAGCGCTGGCGGCAGAACTCCTGGATCGCGTCGGCGGTGCTCTCGATGAGCGGCCGGAAGGTCTGGGTCGAAAAGGTCTCGGCCAGGATCAGGCGGTCACCGTCGAGCACCCCCGCGTCGGCGAGCGACTTGTCGCGGGCCAGCGGCGTGCCGCCCTCCCGGGCGAAGGTCCAGGCTCCGGTGGTCGAGAAGTCGTGGTCCGGGAAGATCTGCTCCAGCCCTGGGACCACGGAGTCCATCACGACGGACAGCCGCCGGCGGGCCAGCAGGCTCCGCTCGACGGAGTTCTCGCCGACCTCGACCAGGACGCGCACCTGTTCGGGGACGGCGGATCGCCCGGGGCCCGCGTTGTCGGTTCCGGCGGGCTCCGGGGTGATCGGGAAGACCATCTTGCGTCAGCGTCCCTCTGTCGTGCGCACCTGCAGCTCGGCGAGCTTCTGGGCGGCCGGCGGCTCGTAACCGGAGTTGAAGCCGTCCGCCAGGTCCGCCGCCAGCTCCTCGAACGCACGCACGGTGCGTCGGCGGAGCAGATCGATGTCGATCGGCTGGTCCGAGTCGAGGTGCGGGTCGTACGGGATCTCGTGCACGCGCAGCTTCTGCCCGGCGCGGAAGAGCTCGTCGAACTGCTCCACGGAGACGCTGCCCCGGCGCTTGGTGTGGTTGATGACCACGATCGTGTTCGCCAGCAGGCCGTGCCAGCCGTGATGCCGCAGCCAGTCGATGGTCGCGGCCACCTTGCGCACGCCGCGGGTGGTGGCCGAGGCGGGCAGGATCAGCGCGGAGGAGATCTCCAGCACGCCGGTGCCCGTCTGGGTCTGCAGGCCTCGGCCGGCGTCGACCAGCGCGAGGCTGTAGTGCGGGCGGAAGATCGAGTACAGGTCCAGCACGTCGTCGTAGTCGGTGACGTCGCGGCCGTTGAAGCGCCACGGCGTGGGCAGCACGTGCAGGTTGGTGGGCGTCACCGCGAGGTGCTTGTCCACCTGGTTGCGGTCCGAGAGGTCGCTCTGCTGGATCAGCGTGCGCGCGGTCGAGCCGCCCTGGTGCCACGCGGTCACCTGGTCGAGATCGCCACCGTCGGGGTCGAGGTCGAGCGCGACCACGTTGTCGGCGCGGGTGCGCTCGAGGATCTGGCCGAGCACGCCCACGAGCAGGGTGCCGCCGGCGTTGTCGGCGAACACGCTGGTCACGTGGAACTTGTTCTTAGGGACGCGGATGCGGTGCACCAGCTCCGCGTGCTCCTGATCGTTCGCGCTGGGGCCCACGTCGAGGCCCATCTTGCGCAGCCAGGCGCGCCAGCCCGAGACCCGCACCGCGGCGTCCGAGAACCGGATCTGCTGGTTGAAGGACGACGAGGCGGTCGACATCGGCGCCGACAGCGACTCGCCCATCGGGCGCATCGGGGCCTGCTGGTGCTGCGGCACCATCGGCGCGGGCGCACCCTGCACGGGTGCGGGCGCCTGGCCGAAGGGCTGCGGGGAGGCGGGGCGATGGATCTGGCCGGAGGCCTGCGGCGACTGGAACTGGCCGGTCGGCGGGATGCCCTGGAAGGGGGCCTGCTGCGCCTGCGCAGCAGCGGGGACGAAGCCGTTCTGGCCGCCCTGCCACTGCTGCTGGGGCTGCTGCGGCTGCGGCACGGGGGCCGGGGCGGGCACGGGCTTGGCCGCCTGCGGGGTCGACGGTGCCGCGGGCTCGGTCTTCGGGGCGTCCGTCTTCGGCGCGTCGGCCTTGGCGGCGTCCGCCTTCGGGACGTCGACCTCGGGCGCGTCGACCTTGGGCGTCCCGTTGGTCGGGGCGTCCGTCTTCGGCGCGTCGGCCTTCGGAGCGTCCGTCTTCGGCGCGTCGAGCTTCGGCTGGCCCGCCTTGGGGGCGTCCGCCTTCGCGGCGTCGGCCTTGTCGTCGACGATCGCGGGCTGCTCAGCGGTGGGGCGCTCGTCCGCGGCGACGATCACCGGCGGGGCGACGGGGGCCGTCGGCACCGCGGCGGATCCGTCGAGGTCGTCGACACCGGGGAGCTCCGGCTCCTCCCATTCGCCGCTCACGGGCTCGGACAGCGGGCCACCCGTGGGGACGGACGGTCGGACCACCGGGACGGCAGAATCGGTCGAGGGCAGGATCGCCGCCGCGGGGTCAGCCTCGTGACTGCTTTGCGGTACGAAAGGCACCCGAACGTTAGTAGCTGCGTCGCTCATGGACTGCACCTCTCTTGCTGGAAGAATCTTTTGCAGACTAATACATACCCAGGTCAGACGACCAGTGGGGGTGAGCTATCAGTTTGTTGTATCGAACCATCCGCGGCAACCGCCTCGCTCGACGAGCGCGCTGATCCCTTCGGAGAATCGCCGCCGGGTACCGGGACTGAGGGTCACGTCGACCACGCCTCGCGAGCCGCGGTCGGTGGTCGACAGGACGCGGCCGGCGGCCGTGTCCATCACGCCGACCGCCCACGTCGCGTGCGTCCGCACGCCACTGGAATCGCTACGGTGATAGACGATTTCGGCTCGCCGACCGGTGTAACGCCCCGCGTCGACCAGGATGTCGACGGTCTTCTGGGACAGCTCGTGCTCGCGCAGCCGGCTACGGACCTCCCGCTCGCCGCGGGGGCCGGTGACCTGCGGATCGAAGCTCGCGACGATCTCCGCCAGTTCGCCCGCCTCGAGGGTGAGGGACTCGAAGTCCGCGGGATCACGCGCACCCAGGACCCGCCACAGGGGTTCGACCACGGTCGATTCGAAATCCTCGCGATCGGTGCGGAAGCCCTGAACGGTGAACTGATCGTCGTTGCGGAAGGCGACGGCCACCAGGTCATCGCGGCGCACGACCGCCCCGCGGAGCACGGCGTCACCGTCGAAGACGCGGATCGCGACCTCGGCGGCCGGGGCCTGCAGGGCGCGCAGCCACTGCGCCACCTGCTGGTCGACGGTGCCGTTCGCGTCCACCAGCCCGGCGTCGACCAGCCCGGGCAGGACCGCGAGGTCCACCACCAGCTGATCGTCGGGCCGGTACACGTTGGGATGCACGGCCAGCACCACGGGCGCCAGCTCGCCGACGTCCGAGAGCCGCATCAGCAGCAGCAGCTCGTCGATGTCGGCGGCGAAGGCGGACAGCTTCGCCACCGGTTCCTCGCGCAGCACGGCCATGCGCCCCTCCCCTTCCGACGCGGCCCGGCCCCCGCGCGTGCGGTGGCCGGGCCTCGTCTCATCGTTCTCAGACTCCGTAGAGACCCGCGGCCTGCGCCTGGCCGGCCTGGTGGATCGTGGCGGCCGTCTGCAGGTTCACACCGGTCTTACGGATCGCCATGGCCAGGTTCTCGTTGGCCTTGAGGCAGATCTCGTGGACGTGCTGGTAGCTCTCCTGATCGACGCCCACCCAGTTGCCGGCGTTGAGGTTCGCGGTGTTGTTGGCCGTCAGCTCGGCGATGTTCGCGTCCGCGACGGCGGAGGCCTTGGCGAGGCCGGCCGACGTGGCGTCGTAGCTGGCGTAAGTGACTGTGATGCGCTCGGCGGAAGTCATGCTGTTACCCCTTCAGTGAGATCTGCGGTCTAGACGACGTAGCCGGTGAACAGGCCGCCGGCGTCACCGTCGGTGCTGGTGATGAGTCCGCCGTTGCGGCCCAGGGCCTCGGCGACGGCCTCGAGCTTCTGCTGCTCGGCGTTGCACACGGCGATGAGCTCCTCCATGTGGACGGTGGCCTTGTTGGCGGTGTCGCCGTTGTTCGCGGCGCGGTAGGCCTCGGCCGTGGTGCGGACGAACTTGATGTTGGCGAGGGTCGTCGCGGCCACGTCGTGGGTCTTCGCGGTACCGGCGGCGTGCGAAACGGTGTTCAGGTCGTAGATCTGCGGGGGCATCAGTGTTCCTCCAGTTCAGTGGTGGTCGTGGTGGGCCGAGCGGGTGGTGGGAATCAGCGCCCCTCCCCACTCGACGGGACGTCGACGGGAACGGACTCGTACTCGGGCACCGAGTCCTGGTAGATGGGCATCGCTACCGTATCGGGCACGACGATGCGCTCGCGCTGCTTGCCCTTCGACCGCGCGACCGGCGCGCTGGCCGAGGTCGGGACGATCGGGCGCAGCGGCTCGGCCGCGACGCGCGGAACCGGCGGGGGCGGCGGCGCGACCGTGAGGCCGTCGGTCGACCAGTTCGCGGGCGCAGCCACCTGCGGCAGCGCGCTCGTACCGGGCTCGACCCGCAGCGCGGACGCGGACCGCTGCGCCTGCTCGCCGCGGGACATCCGCTCGAGGGTGGGCGAACCGGGGCGCGCCCCGAAGTAGCCGACGGAGCCGGTCCGGTTCTCGGGGTTGACGCCGGAGAGCAGGGCGCTCATCGGTTGGTAGACCACGCCGCCACCGGTGCTCGCGGTTCCCACGCTGACGCCGGTCTGCAGCGCCTGCCCGCCGCCGGACATCCCGACGCCGACCACGCCGCCGGCCACACCGGCCGCCGCGCCGCCGGCCCCGCCGAGTTGCTGCACCAGGCTCTGGCCGAGCTGCTGTCCGGCGGCGGGCCGGACAGCACTGTTCTCGCGCGACTGGGAGGCGGCGGTCGCCCCGTTCGATGCGGCCTGCTCGACCCGCTGGGCGTTGACGAGCAGGGTCTGGCCGAGCTTCGTGGTCGTCAGGACGCCGCCGGCTGTACGCATCCAGAGCATGCTGGCGACGGCCTGCGCACCCTGCGCGGCGAGCGTCATCTTGGTGACCACGGCGTCGCCGACCGAGGCCGCACCCGCGGCGGCAGCGGGGATCGGCACGCCGATGGAGGTGGCCATGGGCTTCGGCGGGAGGAAGGGCTCGAAGGCCATGTTCGCGGTGGAGTTCGCGAGGTACACCGCCATCATCGCGGCGTTCTGCGCCCACATCGCAGCGTACTGCGCCTCGTTCGCGGCGATCGCCCCGGTATTGACGCCGAGGAAGTTGGTGGCGTTGAGCACGGCGTTGGTGATGTGGTTCAGCGCGATCTCGGGCAGCTGGGCCATGCCCGCCAGGGCCGCCGAGTAGTCGGCCGCCTGCTTCGTGTGGCGGGTCGAGGCGAGCAGCGCCTGCGTGCGCAGCGCCTCGTTGTGGGCGAGGTAGATCGCGACGTTGCGGGTCATCAGCGCCGTCTCGGGCGCCTGCCAGGACGCCGCGAGGCGGGGCAGCAGCGACTGCAGGAAGACCGACCGCGCGCTGACGGAGGCCGCGACCGAGGCCCAGGCCGCCGCCGCAGCGGTCGCCGGCGCCGGGCCCGCTCCCGACATGAGGCGCCCCACGTTGACCTCGGGGGGAAGCGCTGGGAAAGTCACGACGCCACGCTCGTCAGAACTGCACGGCGTTGTCGGCCATGATGTATGTGGACGCGACAGCCGAGAGGCTCACGGCGTACTGCGCGACCTCCGCGTGATCGACGATCGAGGTCGCCAGGAAGTTCGCCGCGTGCGCCGCGGAACTGGCCGAGACCAGCAGCGATACGTCATCGGCCCCCGCGGGCACGATCGCCCCGATGGCGCCGGCCGCGCCACCGATCAAGCCCGAGGTGGTGGCGACATTCGCCATGACCTCGTTGGTTCCCGCCAAGAGTTGAATAGGCGCCACGTTCAGGCCCACCTGCTATCCCCTTTACTTGATTTTCAAGTTGCAACTAAAACAGAATTGTCAAATTTCGTCAATCCCTGGTTGTCCGAAATTCTCATCCCCAAACCTCGTCGTCGGCCTCCGCTTCGTCCCTGCGTACGCCGTTCCAGGCGACCTGGACGATGTCCGACGGTGCCCCGCGCCCGGGATGGAATCGGCCCCGGCCCGGGATGCCGAAGCGCTGCCCGCGTTCACCTGCGATGTTCACGTTGAACTTGTCCGCGGACAGTGCCAGCGCCATGGAGCTGTGGGTGTCGAGGTACTGGATCAACGGGTCCGAACTGGCCTTGTAGAGGTACTCGGCGTCGTTGAGCACCACGATCACGTGGAAGCCGCGAATGACACCGTCGTTCATCAACTTCGCGGTCTGGGTGATCGGGTTCGTGCGGTCCCCGCGCGCGACCACCGCGTCGTAGTCGTCGATGATCAGGAAGACCTCGGGACCGGTCCACCAGTCTCGGCGCGCGAGCGCCGAGCTGTCGGCGGCGTCCGGCACCTTGCGGTAGGTCACCTTCTCGGGGTCGGTCTCGCCCTCGCCCATCCAGTCCACGAGTTTGTCCTGCCAGCGACGCAGGAAGTCGTAGAGGTCGGAGCCGTGCAGCCCGAGGTTCTTCGGGTTGGGCGCGAAGGCGCCGCGGTGCACGCGCTTGGGGTCGAGGAGGGCGATGGCGCCGTCGTCGATCGTCGGGTACCGGCGGCTGATCGCCTCGATGAGCGTGTGTACGAAGGCGGACCGCCCGGAGCCGCTCTCGCCGACCACGTACATGTGCGCCTCGCGGCCGAAGTCCGCGACGGCGGGGCCGGCGTCGGTCTCGCGGACGCCGAAGGGCAGCCGGACGCGCTCGCGCGCGCTCGCCTCCGCGGGCAGGACCGAGAACAGGTCGCTCTGCAGGACCACCTCGGGCAGCGCCAGCAGCTTCGGCGCCTCCGCGCCGGAGGTGTTGGCGCGGCGGATCCGGTCCACGACCTCCTCGATGCCGTCGCTGAGGGTCTCGGGCGAGGCGTCGCCGTCGGCGCGGGGCAGCGCAACGAGGGCGAGCAGCTCCCGGTCGGTGGTGATCACGTGGCCGGCCTTGTCGGGCACCGCCTTGTTCCGCTGCGAGTTCACGACGGACATGTCGTAGCTGGCGGTGGAGACGCGGCCCTCGATGATCGTGTGCATGTGGCTCGCGAGGCCGCGGAGCACGGTGTTGCGGGCGGTGGTGATGACGAAGTGGATGCCGTAGTTCAGGGCGCCCGAGGCGAGCGCCTCGAGCACGGCCACCTTGTCCTCGAAGACCCCGCCCTCGGTGACGGCGGCGTCGAAGCCGTCGATCACGATGAAGACGTCGCCGAACGCGTCCTCGGTGGTCACCTCGGCCCCGGGGTCGCTGCGCAACCGCCGGTACTCCGCCATCGAGTTGACGCGGTACTTGCGGAAGAGCTTGACGCGCTGGTCGATCAGGTCGGACATCTGGGAGACGATCCGGTTGATCGCGTCCTCCTCGGAGCGCGTCGCGATCCGGGAGACGTGCGGCAGGTCCTCGAGCCGCATCCAGCCGCCGCCCGTGTAGTCGACGACGAAGAACTGCACCTGCTCGGGCGAGTGGGTCAGGGCGAGCGAGGTCACCAGCGTCATCGCGGCGGTGGTCTTGCCCTTCTGCGGCGCCCCGTAGATGAGCACGTTGCCCTGGCCGCCCGAGAGGTCCAGCTCCCACACCGGCTGCTGGTGCTTGGCCGGGTCGTCGAAGACGCCGAAGGGCGTCTTCAGGGTCGCGGGGGTGGTCACCGTAGGCGCCACCCACTCCTCGGCCCCGAGCGACGGTGCCAGGATGTCCAGGGTGGTGGAGGTCAGCTCGGGGAGCCACGGCTTGTACGCGGGGCGCGCCGGGGCCTTGGTGAGCAGTTCCTTGACGACGGTGAAGACCGTCGGCGCGGCGAGCAGTTCCTCCTCGGTGCGCACGATCTCGTCGTCCTCGACGATCTCGGCCTCCAGGTCCGGGATGTCCACCCGGCGCGCGGTGAAGCCGCGGGAGGAGAGGTCGTCGGCGGTGGGCTGCACGATCTCCCGCACGACGGGCTCCGGCGCCGCCTCGGGCGCGAAGTAGGGCTTGCCCGTGAATCCGGCGTAGAACCGGATCAGGTCGTCCTCGTGGAGCGTCTTGATGAGGCCGTTGCCGGGCTTGCCGGGCAGGTTCTTGGCGTCGGGGACACCGATCACCGCGCGCGAGTCGCCGGCCGTGCCCGTGCGAAGAGCGATGTGGTAGTGGATGTTCGACTCGAGACCGCGCGAGCGCGCCATCTCCGCGTTCTGCGAGGCGAGCAGCAGGTGCACGCCCACGGACCGGCCGACGCGGCCGATCTGGCTGAAGATGTTCACGAATTCGGGCTTGGCCTCGAGGAGCTCGGTGTACTCGTCGATGAGCACGAGCAGCGCCGGCATGGGCTCGAGGTCGGGGCAGTGGCCGGACTCGCGGGCCTTCTCGTACTCGGTCAGGCCGATGATGTTGAAGGACGGGTAGCGCGCGGCGGCGCTGTCGAAGAGCTGCTGGCGCCGCTTGAGCTCGCCGGTGATGACCTCCATCATGCGGTCGACCATGCTCTCGGACTTCTCGAGGTTGGTGACCACCGCGGCGACGTGCGGGATGTCCTCCATGCCCTGATAGGTCGCGCCGCCCTTGAAGTCGACGAGCAGCAGGTTGAGCATCGACGGCGGATGGAACAGGCAGGCGTCGAGGACCAGGCAGCGCAGGAACTCCGACTTGCCGGAGCCCGACGTGCCGATCATCTCGCCGTGCGGGCCGGTACCGCCCTGGCTGGCCTCCCGCATGTTGAGGAAGATGCGCGTGCCGTCCGGCCCGAAGCCGATCGGGAAGTTGAGCCGGCGCGGATCGTCGAACCGCTTGATCCGCTGCCAGAAGTCGACCACCTCGATCGCGCCGGGATCGTCGACCTGCACCAGGTTGGCCCAGTCCCGGCCGGTGTCCTGGCGCTCCTTCGACAGCAGCGACGCCGTGGTCTCGAGCTCCCACCGGGCGAGCTTGCGCGCGTTGGTGTGCGCGTCGACGGCGTCGAGGTGGTCGGCGCGCGCGATCTCCTTGGGCGCCTCCAGCGGGAGGTCCGAGTCCCACCGGGTCACGATGCCCGTCGGGTCCACGTCGAGCAGTACGGCGTGCGGGAACGAGTCGATCACGCCATCGGGCGGCGACATCAGGATCCACGTGACGTCGGCCAGCGAGGCGATCGCCTGGTCCGTCATCCGTGCGCGCTCAGCGGATTCCACGATCACCACGGTGTGCCGGGTGCGCCCCGTCGCCTCGGACTCGGTGGTGAAGGGCCGGGAGTAGTCGACGATGCGGTCCGCCTCGGCCGCCGGCTGCTCGTCGCCGCCGGCGAGTTCCTCGAGGAAGTCGGTCCAGTTGCCGTAGATCATCCGGCGCGAGCCCAGTGCGTCGATCAGCGACGGATGCTGCGCCTGCGGAAGCCATTTCAGGTACTCCCAGCGGCCGCCGTCGGGGGTGTCCGCCACCACGGCGAAGCGCAACCGGTCCGGGCCGTGCGTGATCGCGAGGTGGTTCAGCATCGCGCGCACCATGCCGGCCGACCGCTCGGAATCGCCGCTCACGCCCAGCACGGGAACGGTGCGCAGGGTGAAGGCGAGCGGCATGTCCGCGATGGTCGAGTGGGTGTGCAGGAACTTCACGGTCTCGGTCCACTGCACGGGGTCGAGGAACTCGCCGTCGGGCGCTTCCGGCGTGAGCAGCTTCGCCTTCGGCACGATGCGTCCGCGGCCGTAGCGGGCCGCCGTGAACCGGGTCTTGCGTTCTGCGTCGCCGCCGTTCACCTCCCACATCCGCTCGGTGCCGATGAGCGACGCCGCCACCGACGGATCCGGGTAAGCGTGGGCGAGGGCGTCGAAGTAGTTGCGGCCGCGGGAGAGCGCCTTCTCGCGCGAGGTGCCGATCGAGCGGCTGGCCTGCTTGCGGTCGTGGAGCAGCTGCGCCTTCGACTTGTTGCCGCTGCCGCCGGGGCCGCCGCCCATGTACGCGAACATGCCGAACAGAAGCATCATCGGCATGAGCAGCATGACCGGGTTGAAGCCCCGGTTCATGCGGATCATCATGAACAGCATGCCGAGGACGGCGACCACCATGATGACCGGCATCATCACGGTGCGCCACTTGCCGGGCGGGTCGACCTCGTCGATGGTGTCCGGGGTGCGGACCTCCACCTCTTTCTTGACGACCCGGGGCTCCTTCTTCGGGTGGAGCGGGGGCTCGAAGACCTGCCTACTCACTACTTCCCCTTCGGGTCGAACTTCGCGACGACGGGGTCGTCGGCGCCACCGTCGTGCTTGATGGATGCGCTGGCCTGCGAGAGCGTGGGACCCTGCGCGAACAGGCTGATGATCGTCCACGGCGCGGGCACCGGGTTGCTCAGCCCCAGCGCCTTCGCTGACGAGCCCGGGTCGTTCGAACCCTGGTCGTCGATGCCGTACCGGATGCCGGTGTCCGCGATCCAGAACTCGCCGCTGTGCTCGCGCGAGTCCTTGGCGGAGCCGGTGGCGTAGACGTACCGTCCGCTGTTCGCCGGCAGGTACACGTCGTCGGCGATGGTGCCCGCCGAGCCGGGTGCGCCGATCAGGGCGATCCGGGCGGCGCTCTGCTGGGCGGTCAGCGGCAGCGTGCCGGCGACGAGGACCTTCTGCTCGGCGGTCGGCGCGTCCCCGTCGTGCGACCAGGTCATGCAGGTCACGGGGTCGCTCGTCGCATCCTCGATCCGCACCTTGCCCGTCGGGAAGTGGTCGACGGCGATCCGCCCGCCCACCTTGGGCCACTGGTTCGCCTTCGACGCCTCGGTCTCGACGACGCCGCTCTTGACGGGCGAGACGGTCTGCAGGACCGCCGCGGCGGTCTGGCTGACCTGCTGGATGCCGTCGGCGGCCACCACGTAGTAGGTCCAGCCGCCGTCGACGGTGGCGACGCGCAGCGTGGTGCCGACGAGCAGCTTCTCGGTGTTCGCGAAGCGCACGGGCTTACCGAGATCCGTGATCTGCGGGACGTCGATCGGTTCCCGCGCAGCGAGCGCGTTGAACAGGCCGGGCGACATCGGGATGACCCGCTGGTCGATGCCGATGCCCAGCGCCTCGCGGATCGCGGAGTTGCCCAGGTCCAGCCGCGAGCGGGCCACGACCCCGTCGTCGGAGTAGACGAGCCAGGTCTGGTTGTCGAAGGCGACGACGCGGGCGCGGTCGCCGGTCAGCTCGTCGGTGCCGTCGGCGGGTGTGAGGGCGCCGCCGATGATCGTGACCTTCACCGCGGAGGTGGCGGTCGTCGGCAGCCCCGTCGACGGGTCGAGCGGCACGGCCGAGCCGGTGGCCGTGCTGTCGCAGACGGCCCACTGCGACATCCGGCTGGTGGAGTTGCGGATCACGGTGGGGGCGTACGGGATGCCCACCATCGGGCCACGCGGCAGCTTCTCGATCTCCCCGGACTTCGCCAGCACCGGCTTGGCGGGCGAGCCGATGATGAGCTGGCCGGAGACCACGTTGGGGATCGGGCTGAGCGCGTCGCCGACCTTGACGTACAGGGCACCGGTCTGGCTGTCCTGGATGATTTCGCCGTCGCCGACCTTGCCGGCGGGGAAGATCACGGCGCCGATGACGCAGCCCAGGACGACGACCAGGCCGACGGCGAGCGCCATGTACAGCGGCGAGCCCTGGAACTTCTTCACGTCGTCGATCCAGCGCGTGTCGCGGCGCACCAGCGCCTCCTCGTTGCGCCGCTGCAGGTAGGCCTCGCCCGACTTCTGGTACTTCGAGGTCAGGCGGAACCCTCGGACCCGCTCCTGCAGGCCCGATTTCGGGTTCGACGGATCCGGCGTCATCTCAGCCATTCGATTCCTCGTGCCAACTCGTCTCCAGGAGATGCCATTGCGACCACGGGAAGTTCGGCGACACCCGCAGGGTCTCCTCGTAGGCCAGGCGCACGTCCTCGAACTCGAGGGTGCGCAGCAGCGTCCGCTTCTCCTCGGACGAGAGCGACGACCGGTCGATCGCGCTGACCCGGAAGTCGCGGAAGCCCCGCGCCGAGGAGATCACGGTGCGCATGAACCTGGCGTTCGACATCAGGTCGATGCCGGAACACAGACGGCCCTTGAGATCGAGGGCGCTGACCTCGGCGAGCCGCTTGTTGTGCTCCTCCAGGTAGCCGCGCACGCCCACACCGAGGTTCTCCCGGCTCTTGGCGGCGACGGACTCGGCGATCTCGACCAGTTCCTCCGCCGTGAACGAGCTGAACGAGATCCGCGTCGGGAAGCGCAGCGGGAGTCCGGCGTTCACCTGCAGCAGGCGGTTCATGTCGTCGTCGTAGCCCGCGAGCACCACGACCACCTTGTCGCGCAGGGGCTTGTCGCCCTCGTTCTCGATCCGGGCCAGCAGCGCCTCGAGCGCCTCGCGGCCGAACCGGGAGGCCTGGTCCTCGCCGTCGCCGGCGACGAGGCCGTACGCCTCGTCGAGGAAGAACAGGCCGCCGCGCGACTCGTCGACGAGCTTGTTGGTGCGGATGCCCGCCTGGCCCACGTAGCCGGTCATCATGTCGCTGGGTTGGTGCTCGTAGACCTCGGGCTTGGCGATCACGCCCAGGCCGTAGTACAGCTTCGCGAGGATCCGCACGCCCGTCGTCTTGCCGGTGCCGGGCGGGCCGGTGATGATCGCGGAGAGGCGCATCTCCTCCTCGCTGTACTCCTCGCCGAGCTCCTCGCTGAGTTCCTTGCGCTCGCGGTCCATCTCGACCTTCGAGGCGAGGCGGCGGATCTGCGACTTCACGTCCGGGCTGCCGACGAGGGCGTCGAGCTCGCGCCACGCGTCGGCGAGCACGACGTCGCGCTGCCGGTCGAGGCTCTCCTGCTCGATCTCCTGCGCCGTGGTGCCCGATGTCGGGTCCCACGGGTCGGTGCGGGTGTTCATCGATTGCGCGGTGACCACCTCGAGGGAGCCGCCCGCGGCGGCGTGGTCGAGGTCCGGGCGCGAGGAGATCCAGGCGCGGGCGTCGCGCAGCAGCTTGGCGGCACCGTCCTCGTCGCCCGTCGCCCGTAGCGCGTAGGCCTGGGTCACCAGGAGGCTGGCCTGCACCAGTTTGAAATCCTCTGAGGCGAGCGCGGTCTTGGTCGCGGAGAGCGCCTGGTGAGCGTCGCCGGTTCCGACGAGGGCGCGCGCGGTCAGCGCGGTGACCCCCAGCTGCCAGAAGCGGACGGCACCGTCGGACTCGGCGGACACCCACAGGGGCTCGCGGCTGTCGGCCACCGTCGAGAGCACCTCGGGCCAGCGATGCGCGAGCCCGAGCAGGCAGATCCACAGGTACCGCAGGTAGTTCCGCTGCGCGGGCGAATCCGCGCTCACCTCGCGCTGCAGCCTCGTCAGCTCGTCGGCGGCCTCTGTGAGCAGGCCCGCCTGGGCGAGGATCACCGCGGCGCCCGCGCGCGCGTAGATCACGTCGGTGACGGGCATGCCGAGCTCGACGACCCCCATCTGCACGGGGATCTTCAGTCCGAGAGCACCTTCGGCAGGGTCGACGACCATGCCGTTGCGGCGGAGTTCCACGCCGAAGTTGCGGGCCGAGTTCAGCAGGCCGCGGGCCGCGGCGGGGTCACTGAGCTGCGATCGGTCGACGGCCATCAGGCCGATCCACGCGTCGCACATCGTGGGGTCGGCTTCGACGGCCAGTCGGAAGGCCTGGGCCGGTTCGCGGGTGTCGGTCCGGGCCGCGAGCGATCGCAGCCCGAGCGAGAAGTACCGCTGGGCAGTGGGATTGGAGGTCGTCATCGTGCTTGCTCGGAGTCCTGATCCTGGCTCGAGAGGAACCGCGCGTAGGTCCAGGCGTACACCGCCGACTCGATGTCGTGGTACGCCGCGGCGAGGGTGGCGACGAGGATCGCCCGTTCCAGCATCCGGTCGCGCAGGCGGGCCGCGTCCGGCGCGGGCGCCGTGAGGTCCTCGGCGGAGGCGGGCGTCCGGTCCAGGATCAGCGCATCGCCGAGGGCGCGCTCGTCGGCGTGCAGTTGCTCGAGGACCGCGGGCGGCACCTCGTCGCGCTCGTCGAGGAAGCAGCGGGCGTCGATGCGCGCGGCCTCGATCCCGATCGCATGCTCGGGGGCGATCGGCTGCGTCTCCAGGTCCCGGATCAGCGCCCGCGCCTGCCGTTCGGCCTGCTCGCGGTCGAGCGAGCGGATGTGCTGCAGGCGCGCGGGCGAGACCGTGGCCTCGAACCGGCTGCGACCGCCGGGGAGCACCGCGCCGGGCCGCAGCACGCCGACGACGTTCTCCTCGCCCACGACGGGGACGTACGCGCGGCTCGGGTGCGTGGTCGCGACCGCGGTGAGCGTGTACCCGTCCTGCTCGGCGTAGTCGATGAGCTGACGCACCGGGTCGTCGATCGACGCCCAGCGGTAGCCCGTGGGCATGTTCCAGAGCACCCGGACGCCGGCGGGGATCACGACGCCGGGCGGCAGCCAGCCGGCGTCCGACGTGGTGACGGCCATGATCGTCTCCGCGTCCTTGACCAGAAGGCCCGCGGCCCAGTGCAATCCCGACTCGGGACCGTGCGGGCCGCCGCGCAGCGACCCGAGGATGGACGCGACCGCGTCGTGCACCTGTTGCACGACCGGCGACACCTTCTTCCGCAGCACCAGCGGCTCCGTGCGGCCGAGGATGGCGGGTCCGGTGGCGAGCACCGGCGCGGGCTTGGCGGGCGCCTTGAGCTCCTCCGGCTGCTCCGCCTCCTCCGTGGGGGCCGAAGGGGTGAGCTCCGCGGTCGTCGCGGACTCGTCCGCGAGGGCGGCGGGCGCGTCCGCGTCGGGCTCGCTCTCCGGGATCACGACAGGGTTCTCCGCCGCCGCCACGAATGCGACGGGCGCCATCTTGGCTGGTTCGACCTTGCCGGCGTTCGCAGCCTTGAGCAGGTCCGAGAACTTGACGGGGCCCGACTTCTGCACCGGCCGGGCCGCCGCGGCCGCGAGTGATCGGAGCGGCTCGGCGGGCGCCGCTGCGGGCTCAGCCGGTGCGGTCTCGTCATGCTCGACGTCGTCGGTCTCGGCCTCGTCCAACTCGGCCTCGTCGACCTCGTCGAGCTCGGTCTCAGCGGTTGCGGCGGAGGATGTTTCACCGTCGACCGGCGCGCCGGAGTCCTCCGCCGAACCTTCGCCGACTGCCTCGTCGGTGACGTCGCGCTGGTCGGTGTCGTCAGGCTGTTCGGTGTCGGCGAGCTCGTCGGTGTCGTCCGGCTCGTCGGTGTCGTCAGACTCGTCGGTGTCGGCGAGCTCGTCGGTATCGTCGGCGACGTCGGTGTCGTCGCTGTCGTCGCTGTCGTCGGCGACGGCCTCATCACTGCCGTCGGACGCCTCGTCGGAGTCCTCCGACACCTCGCCTGCGAGGTCCTCGTCGGCCGGCGCCTCGTCGGCGGACGCACCTGTCGCGACGTCCTCTTCCAGCGGCTCGTCGGCGGCCGCGACCTCTACGGACTCGGCGCCCGACTCCACCACCTCCGCGGGCTCGTCCGCCGCGGATTCGCCGGTGCCGATCTCCTCGGTCGCACCCTCCGCATCCACGGACGGCGGATTCTGGTCGGAAGAAGCCTCGTCGGAAGAGGTCTCGTCCGCAGAAGCCCCTTCGGAGGACGCGTCGTCCGCAGAGTTCTCGTCGGCGGGAGTCTCGTCGACGTCGTCCTCGACATCGACGAGGACGTCCTCGTCCTGCTCGGCCGGCGCTAGAAGCTCGTCCGCCTCGGCGTCCAGCTCATCGGCGAAGTCGACGTCGGCGTCGGCGTCGGCGTCCGTCTCGTCCTCCAGGAGCTCGTCGTCGGCATCGTCGAACTCGTCGGCAGCGGAATCGTCGAGCTCGCCGATGACCAGATCGTCGGCATCGTCATCGCGCTCGTCAGCGACGTCGGTCGCGTCGTCATCGACGTCGGGGACGTCGGGGACGTCGGGGACGTCGAGGGTCGGCGAGGTCTCGACGTCGGTGGAGTCCGCCACGTCGGCGACGGGCTCGTCCGCGACGCGCTCGCGGCCGCTCGCCGTCACCGGAGCGGCCTCGGGCGCGGTGGGCACCGTCGGCAGGACGCCCGAGCCACCCCAGCCGCCGCCGGGGACGCGTCCGAACGAGAGGAAGCCGTCGTCCATCGCATCCGCACGGGTGGTGTCCTCACGATCGGGCAACGGGCCGGCGATCGCCCCGGACAACGTCATCGGGGCGCCGAATTCGGCGCCCTCGGCCTCGCCCGCTTCGCCGGCCACGATCTCGGCGGGCGTCGTGGGGAGAGGCAGGAACTGAGTCGGCGCGGCGACGGGGATCGGACCGCTGCTCGGCCCCTGTACCGCGGCCTCGCCCGCACCGGGCGTGCGCCCGAGCGCCAGGAAACCGTTGAGCAGGGGCTGCGGCACCACGGGAACCGCGGCATCGTCAGCGGGCACTGCTATGGAAGGTGCGCGCCCCAGGCCGAGGAAGCCGTTCGAGATCACGGGCGTATCGAGGTCGGCCTGCTCCTCGGCGAGAGGCTCCGACATCGGGGCGGCGCCCTCGACGCTGTTCTCCACGACGGGCTCGTCGTCGACCGCCCCATCCGCGGCGGTGGCCGCCTCCCCGGCGTGGGGAACGGCGCTCGCAGGAGTGCGGCCGAAGGACATGAATCCGAGGTCCATCGTGGCCTCGTCGCCGGAGTCGGCGAAGGCGTCCTGCGCGGCGGCCGCGGCGTCCTTCGGGGCCGGAACCTCACGCTCGGCGGACGTATGGCCGTTCACGGAGTCCTGACCGTTCGCCCCGGCGTGTCCGTTGACGGCCTCCAGGCCGTTGACCGCCTCGTGACCGTTCGCGACCCCGTGGCCGTTAGCGTCGGCATGGCCGTTCTGGTCCGCGCGGGTGTTGCGGATCGCGTACCCGTTGCGGGCGTGACCGTTCCGGGCGACACGGCCGTTGCGCTCCGTGGCCTCGGCGCTGGCGCCGGGCACCCGGCCGAAGGCCATGAACCCACTGACCAGGCCTGCGGCGGGCTTCTTCGCGGAACCCGTGGTCTCCGGCGTGACCATCTTCTCGGCCACTTCGGCCGCCCGCGCCCGGGCGCTGGCGATCAGCTCGGCGATCCGGTCCGCGGGATCGATGCCGGCCTGCGCGGATTGGAGCTGCGCGGCCTCGATCTCGGCCTCGACCTGGTACACGATCTCCGACTGCTCGAGGTTCACCTGCTGCAGGCTGCGGGCGAGCTCGCCGAGCGCGTGCGAGACGTGGACCAGCGACTCGCCCACGCGGACGATGCCGATGAAGCTCTGCGCCCACTTGCCGGTCTCGGACTCGAGGAACTCGGAGACGTCGACCTCGGCCAGCTGCGCGGTGGCGGTGGTGCCCTCACTGGCGACGCGGAACGCGTACGACGAGGCCTGGGCGGCCGACAACGCGCGCGACGCGAGATCGTCGGGCGTCACCTCGTCCTCCCAGATTCCTTCCAGGAGGACGTCGGCGTGGGGGGTATCAGGGCGATCGATCACTTCGACACCTCAACTTCATGCCGGGCGCGGCGCAGCGGCCGCGACGAACGACGTGCTCACGACGCAGCACTCACGGTCGACGGGGTCTCGACCCACAGCGACGAGCGCGACGCGGAACCGCTCGCGGCCCCGCGGCCCGACTTCCCGGCCGCGGTGAGGGCCTCGGCGGCCTCGAGCTCGGGCATGACGTCGTCGACGAGGTCTTCGATCGTCTCCACGATCCGTTCGCCGTGCGAGCTCGTGCAGCCCACCGAGGAACTGATCGACGTCACGGTCGATCGCAACTGCGCCGTCGCAATAGCTGCGCGCGCCTCGATGGCCCGCGAACCGGCGCTCTGGCCGAGGTTCGCACCGGCGTCCTTATCGGAACTCAATGCCACCCTCCCGTCCTGCCCAGCCAGACGGCACACACGTACCGACTGAATTCGTTGTCGCAAAAGAATGTACCACCCACATTGCAACTGCACTTCTTTGAAGTCACCCTTGTTCGATTGCAAGACGACCAGGTCAGGCCCCACAGGATCGCGATCGACAATTCCGGTTGTCGATCACGTTGTGCACGGTCACAGGTCGATGCCCTGCGCAGCGATCCCGCGTCTTCGCGCACCGTCGTGGCGTCTCCATGCGAATCGGCTAGAACATGTTGCAGCGGAATCGAGTTTGCGAGAGGCGACCTGGTCGGAGTAGGAATCGCCCCCGCCGCCGATGCCGGACCGGGCGCCACCCCAGCTCCTCGCGCGAGTCTTTCGTGAGAGTTCACACCGACTTCGAGAATTCAATTTCAGTAATATCCGGCGCTCCGCGCTCCGGACATGACGGCACCGGCGTCGCCTCGGACTCCGCGCCGCGGGGCTGTGCCAAGCTGTCCACTATGAGGAGATTCCGGCGGATCCCGCTCGCCGCGCTACTGACCGCGGTCCTGACCGTCACCGGATGCGCCACCGTCGTCGACGGCACCGCGCAGCCCGACCCGAGCGCGGCCGCCCGCCTAGACACCGGCGGCTACCCGACAGCGCCACGGCAGGTGCCGGAACGAACCGATCCCAACGACCGGCGCGTGCAGGCGAGCTACGAGTTGTCCGGCCACCTCATTGCTCCGCCCGAACTCGACAAGACCTTCAACTGGCCGGCAGCGGCGTCGACGCCGGTCCTCCCGTCGACCGTCGCACTCGGGATGGTCTTCGGAGTCCCGCTGGTGAGCGCACTGTCGCAGAACGAGAGTTACGTCGGCGGCGCCGTCTCGGCACGTCAGACCGCGCTCATCGAACGCGCGCAGCCGAACACCGCGCGCATGAGGACCGGCGTCATCCGATACCGGACCGCCGACAACGCGACCGCCGCGGCCCGGGCCGTGCGCGAGGCCGTCGGCTCCAATCAATCCGCGCCCATCGCCGACCACGCCGACGCCTTCCTCGGGACCAGCCTGCTGGACCACGACCTCACGAAGGTCTGGTGGATGCCCTTCCAGGACTACCTGCTCGTGATCGGTTTCGGCAATGTCGCGGACACGACGGCCGAATCCCTCGCGAAGTCCTGGATCGACCGGCAGACCACGGCGCTGCGGGCGGTCACCGTGACAACGGAGCAGATGCTCGCGCTACCGCCGGACCGCGATGGCATCATGTCGCTGACCCTGCCGGACGTCGTCCGGACGGGCGACGGCGCCCAGCTCGCCCTCGGTTACCTCGCTCCGCAGGCCTGGGCGAACGCCGCAGCCGACGACTGGCTGGCCACGAAGACGCTCCTCGAGCGCGCCGGGGTGGATCTCATCGCTGCCGCCGGTTCCACGGTGACGCGCACTCGGAGCGCGACGAGCGCTCGGTACCTCGCCGACGCATACCGGACGGGCGAGGACGGCGGGTCTGGCAACGCGACCGAGGAGCGAGGCGCCGCGGGCGTCCCCGATTCGCGCTGCGCCTCCTCCATCACGCGGGCCAACGGCGACCCGCGAAAGGCTTACACCTGCAGCTTCACGGCAGGTCGATACTACGTCGCGACCGGCGCGGTCAGCACTCTCACCCAGGCGCACCAGCAGGCGGCCGCGAGCTACCTGATGGTCAAGGACGCGAAGTGAAGGATCAGGCGACTACGCGGGAGACTGCGCCCAGCGGATCGGTGTAGACACCGTCGAGCGCGGCGGCGCCGGCGGCCTGCTGCTGCACGCGCCCACCCGCGCCACTCACCCGGACGGCCCGGCCGGGCTCGGCCGAGGTGGCCTTCAGCGCGGCGGAGACGTGCGGGAGGATCGCTGTGTGGTCGGTGAAGGCCTGGCCGCCCAGGATCAGCCGGTCCGGGTTGAAGATGTCGGCCACCAGCGCGGCGGCCTCGCCCAGCACCCGGCCGCGCTCGGCGACGATGGCCCGTGCGGTCTCGTTGCCGCCGTCGGCCAGCTTGTGCAGATCCGCGATGGTCCGGACCGAAAGCTTCTGCGCGCGGGCGGCGTCCACGACGGCGGTGTCGGTGACGGCGTCCTCGAGGCGGCCGGTGCGCTTCGGATCGAGCAGCTCGACGTTGCGCGTCGGCAGGTGACCGATGGTGTGCGGGCCCGACTTCGGCGAGTGCACGGCGCCGTGCAGCGCCAGCGCGACGCCCACGGTCTCGCGACCGTAGAAGTACAGCGTGGAGCCCTGCGACTCGTACTCCTCCGAGAGGTGCAGCTCTGCGGCGGCCATCGCCTCGACGTGCGGGGCCACCGTCACGGGCAGGCCGATCGCGCCCGAAAGGCGTTCGCCGAGAGCGACATCCTTCCAGCCGAGGCGCGGGTGGTCGGCGACCACACCGCGGTCGTCCACGCGGCCGCCGATGGCGACGCCGGCACCCAGAACGGTACGGCCGTCCCAGCGGGCGAGGAAGCGGCGCGCGCTGGTGGCGATCACCGACAGCACCTCGCCGGGCTCGCCGCTCTCGGGCGTGGGGATCTGGATGGCGCCGATGACCTTGCCGGCGACGTCGTGCATGGTCACCGTGCTCACGCGGAAGCCGATGTGGATGCCCAGGGCGACGGGGCCGTTCGGGTCGACCTCGAGCGGCAGGCGGGGCCGGCCGACGACGCCGCTGGCCGCGCGGTCGGCGCGCTCGCGCACCAGACCGGCCTCGATCAGGGCCGTGACCTGGCGGTTCACGGTGGCGGCTGACAGCTGCGTCTCGCGGACGATCTCGTCACGGAGCACGAGGCCGCCGCGGCGGATCACGCGGAGGACGGCCGCCGCGGGCTTCTCCGAGACCCGCAGCTGCGGGGCGAAGACGCGGGCGGGGGCGGCGGTGCGGGCCGGACGCTCGCCGGCGACGGGCCGGGCGAGGGGGTTGCGCGGCCGGGCGACGCGGGCCTGTGCGGGGCGGGCCTGCGGGGCGCGGTTGGCGGAAACGGCGGGGAGATCAACGACGGTCATGGTTCCTCGAAGTGTGTGCGTACGCCGCGACCTCCGGGGCTACCCCGGGCGCTGGCGTGAAATGGAGTTGTCGAATGAGATCAGCCCAGGTGAAGGGGCCGGCGGAATTGCGAGCGGGAACGCTCAGCAGCAACACATTCGACAGTGCACGCGAACCATGGGGAGACGGCAGCCCAGCGCGACGGTCTCATAACCGACGCGCAGATGGGCCTCAAGACTCCCGGACATGTGTTGAAAGTAGCACCCCGCACCGCCGGGCGCACAAGCGCAACGAGCCGAATTGCGACGCACGTCACACCCGGCGGCCGCCCTTCTTCCGAAACCGGTCCGTTCCGGGCTCTCGGCGAAGTATTCGCGCCGCGACCTGCCCCGACGCCGGTTTCAGAACCGGTGCCGCGGAAAACCGGTGGCGCGCCGCACGCGGCGGCTCCTATACTCGGCGCCATGCTGTCCTGAGACGTCCTCGGCCCTGCCGCATGCCCCGGTGTGACCACTCCACCCGTCGCGGCCCCTGACGACCTCAAGGAGCATTCATGGCTACCTCTCTCGCTGTCTCCGCACTCTCCCTCCGCTGGCCCGACGGCACCGTCGTCTTCGACGATCTGAGCTTCACCATCCCCGCCGGACGCGCCGCGCTGGTCGGCGCCAACGGTGCCGGGAAGAGCACCCTGCTGCGCATCCTCGCAGGTCGAATCACCCCGACGGCCGGTTCGGTGAGCGGCACGGGCGTCGTCGGCTACGTGCCGCAGCACCCGCAGGCCCGACCCGAGGACACCCTCGCCGACGCGCTGGGCATCGGCGGCACCGTCGCCGCGCTGCGCCGCATAGAGGGCGGCTCGGCCGAACCCGAGGACTTCGAGGCCGTCGGCGACGACTGGGACGTCGAGGAGCGCGCGACCGCGGTCCTCGACGGCCTGGGCCTGCGGCTCGGGGCCCTGGACCGCACCGTCGGCACGCTGTCCGGCGGCGAGGCCACCCTGCTCGCCATCGCCGGTCAGCTGCTCCTGCGGCCCGACACCCTGCTCCTCGACGAACCGACGAACAACCTCGACGAGCGCGCCCGCGGCCTGCTCACCGAGGCCCTGGAGCGGTTCGCCGGCACGGCCGTGGTGGTCAGCCACGATCTGACGCTGCTCGAGCGCATGGATTCGACGGTGGAGCTCTACCGCGGTTCCGCGCGCGTGTTCGGCGGTCCGTACTCGCACTACCGCGAGGTGCTCGACGCCGAGCAGGCGGCGGCGGAGCAGGCCGTGACCACCGCGAAGGGCGACCTCAAGTCCCAGCAGCGCGACCTGGTCGAGGCCCGCACCAAGCTCGACCGGCGCAAACGGTACGCCGACAAGGCGGAGGCGGAGAAGCGCGTGCCGCCGATCCTCGCGGGCCTGCTCAAGCAGAAGGCCGAGGTCTCGGCCGGGAAGCACCGCGTCCTCCACGAGGGCAAGGTCGACTCCGCCCGCGACGCCCTCGACCAGGCGCGAGAGGGCGTCCGCGACGACCGCTCCGTCCGCATCGCCATGCCCGAGCCGGGGCCGGGCCTGCACCGACTCCAGCTGGACGACGGTCCGCTGCAGGTCGTGGGCCCGGAGCGGATCGCGCTCGTGGGTCCCAACGGCGCCGGCAAGACGACGGTGCTGCGCCGCGCCATCGCCGCCGCCCGGGCCGCGGAGCCGCCGACGGTGATCGGCTACGTCCCGCAGGACGTCCGCTTCGGGCCCGCGGAGGAGGGCTCGCTGCTCGACGCGGTGCGCGACGCCCATCCCGACCTCGACGCACAGCACGCCCACGCCGCGCTGGCCCGGATGCTGTTCCGCGGGCGGCAATCGGAGCGGATCGTCAGCACGCTCAGCGGCGGCGAACGTCTGCGGCTCGCCCTGGCGATCGCCCTGCTCGGGGATCCGGCACCGTCGCTGCTGGCGCTGGACGAGCCGACCAACAACCTCGACGTCCCGTCGGTGGAGCTGCTGGTGGAGGCTCTGAAGTCGTGGGAGGGGGCGCTCGTCGTCGTCTCGCACGACCGCGCGTTCCTCGACCTGCTGGGGCTGACCCGCGAGGTCGAGATCACCCGCTGAATTCGTCGTGAAACCGGCCGATTCAGGCGTTACGAAGCCCATATCGGCCTCGTACGCCAGGATTCGGCCGGTTTCACGAGCGCCGGTCTCGATAAGCTGCACGGATGGATCGGGCGACGATGATGGGGGCGATCGCGAACAGCGTCCTCGAGGGGTGGGCGCCCGCACCACTGGATTCCGAGCGGCTGCTCGCGCTGGCGGACGGCGTCGTCACCCTCGACGAATACCTCGCCGGCGCGATCGACCGCGCGCTGGCCGGCGCCGAGATCGGCCCGCCCGACTGCATCGACGTGCCGCTCGACTTCCCGGACACGTTCTATCCGGGCACGCGGATCCTTCGCAATCGCTTCGGGATCCGCGATCCGCACGTGCTGCGGCAGCTGGAGTTCGAGGTCGGGGCCGCCCAGCAGTACGGCATCGAGACCGGGCTCGTCACGGTGCCCGCCACCTTCGACGGTGCACATTTGATCGCGATCCACCGCACCCTGTTCGGCGCGATCTACCCGTGGGCGGGCGTCTTCCGCCGCTACGACATGGGGCTGCGGGACCAGACCTTCGGGGCGGCGCTGATCGACCGCTACCTCGACGATGCGACGGTGATCATGCAGCTGCCCCACCACCCCTTCGCGCAGGCCGCGCCGGGCGAGAGCGCGCGGCGGGCCTACGCGCACCGCGCGGCGACGGCGTACGCCTACCTGAACTGTGCGCACCCGTTCCGCGAGGGCAACGGGCGCGCCGCGAAGACGCTGCTGCAGCTCGTCGCCGCGCGGGCCGGGTACCGGTTCGACTACGCCGCCGTCACGAAGAAGATGTGGGACGGCGCCTCCCGCCGGTCTGCGCCCGACCCTGGCCACTACCGGCCCGACGCGCACGCCCTGTACCGCGTCTTCACGACGATGACCGCGCGCAATCACGTGTAGCGAATCCTCATGCGCGTATGCGCGATGGCAAAGGTCGCGCTAGGCTCCGGCTGTGGGATTCGACTCGCAGAAGGACCGGCGCGTGGCGATGGTCGCCGCAGGTGGCCTGGCGTTCGTCGTACTCGGCACAGTCTTCCTCGCCGCCTACCTCATTGTCTTCGGCCTCTGCTTCGCCGCCGCCCGTGCTGCACTGAATTGGGGCTTCGCCGGCTCTGCCGATACGTCGTCGGCATGGAGGAACGTCGCGGCCGCGATCCTCGCCGTGTTCGGAACGGCGCTCGCGGGACGCGCCTTCGACCGCACCGTTCTGCTCGTTCGACGACTTCGCGGCAGAAGTACGTCGGGCAGACACGCCACCACCGTCCGGCAGGACATCGGCCAGATGATGGTCGGTGGGGTCAAGTGGGCCGAGCTTCTTACCTTCATCGCGATCGGCGTACCCGCGGTACTCGCAGCGGTTTACATCGTCAGATACGCCAAGGCCTGGTTCGACCTGACGCCGTTCGCGTCCAAGGTGCTCGTCGTGGTCCTCGCTTTCGCTATCGCCTACCCCGCGCTCCGTGTGCGGGACACGATCGCCGGCGCCATGAATGACCGCCGTGCCGAACCCTGACGCTGCGGATCAGAGCCGGTAGGACTCCAGCCCCAGCCAGCCGGCCATCTCGGCGACGGTCTGCTCCAGCGCGGCCTCCGACGCGGCGTCGCGGCCGCCGGGCTCCCAGGTGGTCGAGTGGATCAGCAGCTCTCCCGCCGCGCGATCCGCCTTCACGTCGCAGCGCGCGACGATCCGATCGCCGAACACGAAGGGCAGCACGTAATAACCGTGCACCCGCTTCTCCTTGGGCGTGTAGATCTCGATCCGGTAGAAGAAGTCGAACAGCGCCTCCGCGCGCTCGCGCTGCCAGACGACGGGATCGAAGGGCGAGAGCAGCGCCCGCGCCGCGATCGCCCGGGGCCGCTTGGCCTCCGCGTGCAGGTAGACGGTGCCGGGCCACCAGTCGGCCTCCACCGGCAGCAGTTCGCCTGCGGCGACGAGCTTCTCGATGGCGGGCGCGGCCTGCGCGGTGGACAGCCGGAAGTAGTCCCGCAGGCAGCGCAGCGTCCCGATACCGTGCGCCTTCGCCGACTGGCGCAGCAACTCGACGAACGCCTCCTCGTCGGACACCTCGTGCTCGGCCAGCTCACCCAGCACCGACGTGGTGGGCGCGTACAGCCGCTCGAACTGGCTGGTGCGGCCGGCGCTGGTGACCTCGCCGGCGTGGAAGAGCACCTCCAGCCCCTCCTTCACCGACGACCAGTTCCACCCCCAGTGCGTCTTCTCCACCACCTGCTCGTGCTCCAGGTGCGCTTCGAGCGCGCGGGCGGTGAGCGGCGGCAGCTCGGCGAGTGCGCCGCGCAGCCGGTCGAGTTGGCCGGGATGCCGGGAGTCGTAGCTCGCGAACCGTTGCGACACCCGGTCCGCGGTTCGACGGTGCCGCAGCAGCGGCCAGGTCTCGGGCGGCACCAGCGAGGCCTCGTGGGCCCATGCCTCGACGAGCCGCCGCGGGTTCTTGTCGCGGGCGCGGTCGAGCAGCGCGGTGTCGTAGTCGCCGAGGCGCGCGAAGACGGGCAGGTACTGGCTGCGCGCGACCACGTTGACGCTGTCGATCTGGATGAGCTTGAGGCGGTCGATCGTCTTCTGGACCTGCCGCATCGTCGGCGCCGAGGCGCCGGCGAAGCCGGGCTCGAATCCCTGGGCGGCGAGGGCTATCCGCCGCGCCTGGGGCTGGCTGACCCTCATGCGCTGGGGGCGCCCGCCAGCCGCGGGAAGAGGTACTGCTCCAGCATGGGGGCGATGGTCAGGTCGCCGTGGTCTGCGGGGTCGATCCAGCGCGCCTCGGCGATCTCCGCCGCGGCGCGCGGCTCCACGCGCAGCGCGGTGGCGAAGACCGTGGACTCGATGTCGGTGTTCGCCTCGTTGGCGGCGGGGCCACGCCAGGACACCAGGTGCGTGAGGTCGTCCGTCGTCAGCGCGACGCCGAGTTCCTCGTCGATCTCGCGAACGGCGCAGTCGATCGCGGCCTCCCCCGGCTCCAGCTTGCCGCCGGGGAGCATGAAGGCGTCGGTGCCCCGCTTGCGCACCGTGAGCACCCGCCCGGCCTCGTCCCGGAAACACACCGCAGCCACCGTGAGCACGTCCATGCCGCCACCCTAGCGACGGCCACCGACAGGTTCTTCGTTCAGCACTCCGGCACGTTGACGGCGAGGCCGCCGAGGGAGGTCTCCTTGTACTTCGACAGCATGTCGGCGCCGGTCTGGCGCATCGTCTCGATGGCCTGATCGAGCGAGACGCGGTGCGTCCCGTCGCCGTGCAGGGCGATGCGGGCGGCGTTCACCGCCTTCACGGAGGCGATGGCGTTGCGCTCGATGCACGGGATCTGCACGAGTCCGCCGATGGGGTCGCAGGTCAGGCCCAGGTTGTGCTCGATGCCGATCTCGGCGGCGTTCTCCACCTGCGCGGGCGTCGCGCCCATGACCTGCGCGAGCGCGCCGGCCGCCATCGAGCACGCGGAGCCGACCTCGCCCTGGCAGCCCACCTCGGCGCCGGAGATCGAGGCACGCCGCTTGTAGAGCACCGCGATCGCGGCAGCGGTCAGCAGGTAGTCGCACACCACCTGCTCCCGTCGGGCGGCCAGCGACGAGCGGAACTTCAGCGCGTAGTACAGCACCGACGGCACGATCCCGGCCGCGCCGTTCGTCGGCGCGGTGACGATGCGGCCGCCGCAGGCGTTCTCCTCGTTGACGGCCATGGCCGCGACGTTGAGCCAGTCCATGGCGTCGGCACCGTCGGAATCGACGAGCCGGCGGTACAGCCCCGGCGCGCGCCGCTTGACCCCGAGCCCGCCGGGCAGCATGCCCTCGGCGCGGAAGCCCCGCTCGATGCAGGCCTCCATGACCTCCCAGATGTGCAGCAGCCCGGCGCGCACCTCGCGTTCCGCCACGTCCGACGGTCCGCCGTGCAGCGCGATCTCGTTCTCCAGCATCAGCTGCGGCACGGTGCGGCCGGTGCGCGGGCAGGTCTCGAGCAGCGCGGCGGCGGTGTCGAAGTCGTGGGGCACGCCGGGGGTCCCGGCGAGCGGGTTCACGGTTTCGGCGCCGGACTCGCGCTCGACGAAGCCGCCGCCCACGGAGTAGTAGACGGCCTCGTGCTCCGTCCCGTCGGCGAGCTCGGCCCGGAACCGGATGCCGTTGGTGTGCCGCGGCAGCACGGTGAGCGGGTGCAGCACGATCTCCTCGGCGCACAGCGGCACCTCGTCGCGCCCGCCGAAGGCGATCCGGCGGGTGGCCTCGATCTCGGCGCCGCGCTTCTCCACGTAGTCGGGGTCCACGGTCTCGGGGCGGTTGCCCTCGAGCCCCAGCAACACCGCGGCGAAGGTCCCGTGCCCGCGCCCGGTCGCGGCCAGTGAGCCGTACAGATCGACGTGGACGGCGCGCACCGTCGACGGGGCGGACCGCAGCTCGTCGGCGAAGTCCGCGCCCGCCCGCATGGGGCCCACGGTGTGGGAACTCGACGGGCCGATGCCCACCGAGAACAGCTCGAACACACTGATCGTCACCCTTCCACCCTATGCCCCATACAGTGGACTCATGGGCGACGCCGAAGATCTGGACATCGACGGTCTGCTCCTCCCGGGCGAACGCAAGTACACCTTCCGTGAGCTCGCCGAGCAGGGCGGCATCGACGTGGAGGACCTGCGGGTCTGGTGGACCTCCGCGGGCTTCGCGGACCTGCGCGACGACGACCAGAAGGCCTTCACGCAGGACGACGTGGCCATCGTCCAGGACCTGTCCGACCTGTTCACCCTCGACGTGATCGACCGCGAGGCCGTGCTGCCCGGCGCGCAGTCGCTCGGCCAGGCGATGTACCGCCTCGCCGAGTGGCAGGCGGGGATCGTGAAGATGTACCTCGACAGCGCCCACGACGCGGGCGTGAAGGATCCGTCGGCGGGGGTCGCGCAGGTCATCGACAAGATGGAGAACCTGCAGTCGCACGTGTGGCGGCGGCACCTGTCCACCGCGACGCAGCGGCTCGTGACCCTCGAGGACGCGGACGCGCTGACCGCGCGGATGGCGGTCGGCTTCGCCGACATGGTCGGCTACACCCGGCTGAGCCGCGGCCTCGCCGTCGAGGAGCTGAACACGCTGGTCTCGACGTTCGAGGCGCGGATGCAGGCGGTGATCTACGGCGGCGGCGGGCACATCATCAAGGGCGTCGGCGACGAGGTCATGTTCGCGGCCGACGACCCGTCGGCCGCAGCGCGCATCGCGCTGGAGCTGCAGGCTCCGCACGAGTACCCCGAGCTCGACGTGATCGAGATCGAGTTCCCCCAGCTGCGGGTGGGCCTGGCGTACGGCGAGGTGCTGCAGCGCTACGGCGACCTGTTCGGCAGCGTGGTCAACCTGGCCGCCCGGCTCACCAGCGCGGCCCGGCCCGGCACCGTGCTCATCGACGACAACTTCACCCAGGCCATTGCCGACGATCCGGACCTCGACACCCGCAGCCTGCGCGCCTACCGCGCCCGCGGCTTCCGGGCCGTGCACCCGCACCTGCTGCGCTACAGCAAGGACGCCGTCGCCACGATGGAGGCCGAGGCGGCCGAAGCCGCGGCCCAGGCCGAGCCCACCGAGACCGACGCGGCGGACCAGCCGGCCGAGAAGTAGCTCAAGCGGCGGCGAGCGCCACGGGGCGCGAGCGGGCGCCCAGCAGCTCGCGGTGCACGCCGCCGACGAACTCGATCATCGAGCCGCCGAGCGCATCGCAGACGCTGGCGAGGACCTCCGACGAGGCCTCCTTGCGCCCGCGCTCGACCTCGGAGAGGTACTGCGTGGAGACGCCGGCGTCGCGCGCGACCTCGGCCAGGGTGCGCCCCTGGCGGGTGCGCTCCTGCCGCAGCACGCGACCGAACACCTCGCGCAGCAGCGGGGGGCGCTCGGCCTCGGCCGAGTCGTGCGTCTCGATGCTCGTCACCCCACTCGTCATACGTCCGACCCTATCCGACGGTGCGCTCGCCGGGCGGAGCGTTCACGGTCGGCGAAACCGGCGCGTCGCCGTGGGCCCCCGCGTCGGCGGCGAGCGCCGGCCCCACCCCGTCGGCATCCTCGTCGAGGTCGTCGGCGTCGTCGTCGCGCAGCGGGTGCTCCAGCTCGTCGCTCGGCATCCGGGCGGCGAGGATCGCGATCACGGCGAGCGGCACCGGGATCAGCGCCGCCAGCGTGAAGGTGGCGGTCAGGCCGATCGCCTGGCTCACCGGGCCCGCCAGCGCGAAGGACAGCGGCATGAACACCAGCGAGACGAAGAAGTCCAGGCTGGAGACGCGCCCCAATAGCCGCCGCGGCACCCGCCGCTGCAGCAGGGTCCCCCAGATCACCACCGGCGCCTCGAACAGCACGCCCAGCACGAAGCCGGCGATCACCATGGGCCAGACGCTCTCGGCGATGCCGAAGACCAGCATCGGCAGTGAGGCGACGCCCCAGAAACCCATCATCACCGTCAGATAGCGGCGGGGCATCCTCCGGGCCGCCATGAGCAACGCGCCCGCCACGCCGCCGAAGCCGTACGCGGCCAGGATCATCGAGTGCTCGCTCGCGGCGCCGTGCGCCTGGTCCTTGATCGCGAAGGGCAGCAGCACGTCGATCGGGCCGACGGTGACCAGCACCATCAGGCTCGCGAAGAGCAGGGTCGCGAGCAGCCAGGGGGTCCGCCGCACGTACTGGATGCCCTCCCACAGATCGCGCAGCGGCGAGCCGGGCTCCTCTGCCTCGTCGGCACCGTCGGGCTCCGGCACCCGGATGCGGACCACCCAGAGCGCGGCGAACAGGCAGATCGCGCCGGCCACCAGCAGCGCCGCGCCGGGATCGGCGACGGCGATGATCCACGCCGCGACCGCCGGTCCGACCGCCATCGCCGCGGCGGGACGGACCGCGGACTCGTAGCCGTTGACGGCCAGCAGCTCGGCGGCCGGCACGAGCCGGGGCACCAGCGCGGAGTAGGCGGGGAAGTAGAAGCCGGACACCAGGCCGAGGGCGAGGGAGCCGGCCATGAGGATCGGCACGGTGATCGCGTCGGCGACGATCAGCGCGCCGATGCCGCCGATGACCGCGACCTTGAGCAGCTCCAGCACGAACAGGATCCGCTGCTGCGACACCCGGTCCGCCAGGACGCCGCCCGCCAGGGTGGAGACGAGCAGGCCGATGGAGGCGGCGCCCGAGACCAGCGAGACGCTGGTGGCGGAGCCGCCCATGTCGATCACCTGCCACACCACGGAGACCAGCCACATGCCGTCGGTGGTCAGCGCGCAGAGCAGGGTGACGAAGAGGAGGCGGTAGTCCCGGCGCAGCAGCGGCCGCAGCATGCGGGGCACGCGGCGGGAGCTGAGGTCGGTATGCACCTTTCCACGATGCCGCCCCGGGCCTTTGCGATCAACCGGTTTTCTCGGTTGACCTCAACCATGGTCGACGTATTAGCGTCCGAGCAATGACCATCGACGAGAGCGTGCGGACCGTCGCCGATCGGGGCCGGCTCCGCTGGTTCCTGATCGGGTCCGTCGCGCTGATCTCCTTCTCCGCCTTCGAGTCCCTGGCCGTGGGCACCGTGCTGCCGCGCGCCGCGGAGGAGTTCGGCGCCACCGCCGAGTACTCCGTGGCGTTCGGCGCCGCCTTCGCCGCGATGATCGTCGCGATCGCCTGGGTGGGGCCGTGGGTGGACCGCAGCGGCGTGAAGCCGCCGCTGATCGCGGGCGCCCTGCTGTTCGCGGCGGGCCTGGTGATCGTGGGCGCCGCGCCGGGCATGAGCGTGCTCGCGCTGGGCCGCGGCGTGCAGGGCCTGGGGTCCGGCCTGATCAGCGTGGTGCTCTACGCGATGGTCGGCCGGTTGGTGCCGCCGGAGGGGCGGCCGCGGGTCTTCGCCGCGTACTCGACGGCGTGGGTGGTCCCGTCGCTCATCGGCCCGGCCATTGCGGGCCTCGCGGCCGACACGGTCGGCTGGCGCTGGGTGTTCCTCGGGCTCGCCGGCCCGTCCCTGCTGGCCCTGGTGGCGACGCTGCGGGCCACCGTCGGCCTCGACGAATCTCCGTACCGGAACGACGATCCACCGGACCGCGGGCTGCTGATGGCCGCGCTGGCGGCGGGCGCCGGCACGGCGGTGGCGCAGTTCGCGGCGCCGAAGGGCGGCGCGGTCTTCCTCGCGATCGCGGCGGCCGGGCTCGCGATCGGGCTCCTCGCCACCCGGCGGATGCTGCCCGCGGGCGCGCTGACGGCGCGGCCGGGCATCCCGCGCCTCATGCTCGCGAACCTGCTCATGGCCGGCGCCTTCTTCGCCGCGGAGATCTACGTGCCGCTGTACCTCGTGCACATCGACCGGCTTTCGCCCTTCGCGGCGGGCTCGGTGATGACGGGCGCAGCCCTGCTGTGGGCGCTGGCCTCGCAGGTGCAGGCGCGGATCCCCGCGACGGGCCCGGTGCGCGACCGGCTGCCGCTGATCGGGTCGAGCCTGCTGGTCGTCGCGCTCACGGCGGTCGCCGCGTCCTTCGCGCTCGACGCCCCGTGGCCGGTGATCTTCGCGACGTGGGCGATCGGCGGGTTCGGCATGGGCCTGACCTACCCGACGCTGTCGATCCTCATGCTCGCGCGCAGCGCCGACGACGAGCAGGGCACCAACTCCAGCGCCCTCAAGCTCTCCGACGCCGTGGGCACCGCGCTCGCGATCGCCTGCGCCGGTGCGGTCTTCGCGCAGGTGCTGGCGTGGGGCCACACCGGCTTCGCGGTCACCCTGCTGGTGCCGCTCGCCTCCGGCCTCGCGATGGTGGCGGTGGCCTCGCGGCTCACGGCCGACTAGCGGTGGTGGCGGCCTCGCGGAGCAGGTGCATGGCCCTGCGCACCACGGGGTTCCGGCACTCGGAGTCCTTGACGTAGGCGACGATGGTGCGCCGCGGCGCGGGGTTGCAGACGTCCACGGCGACGGTGCCGGGCGGCAGCTCGGTGGCGCCCAGCCGCGGCAGGACGGTGACGCCGACGCCCCGCGCGACGAACCGCAGCGCGGACGGGTAGTCGGTGGTCTCGACCACGAACCGCGGCGTGAATCCCGCTGCGGCGCAGGCGTCGAGCACGGCCTGACGGCAGGCGCCGCGCCGCACGTCGTTGTCGATCCAGCGCTCGTGCTCGAGCTCGGCCATGTCCACCAGCTCGCGGCCGGCGAATTCGTGGTCGGCGGGCACCACGGCGACGTAGGACTCCACCACGAGGTCCTCGGCGGAGAAGCCCTGCACGGCCGTGGTCTGCCCGTGCTCCTGCCGGACCGCGACGGCGAGATCCGGTCGACGGGCGGCGATCTCGGTGACCTCGTCCTCGATGCGCAGGCGCAGGCGGGTGTCGGGGAACTCGGCGCTGAGCGTCTGCACCACCGAGGGCATCCAGTGCGTGCCGGCGGTGGCGAAGACGTTCATGGTGATCCGGTTGGCCTTGCCGGCCCGCAGGTCGTCGACGGTGGCGCCGAGGTCGTTGAGGCTGCTGAGCACCCCGTCGGCCTCGGTGGCCAGCACCCGTCCGGCGGGGGTGAGCTCGACGCCCCGTCCGACCCGTTCCAGCAGTTTGAGCCCCGTCTCGCGCTGCAGGGCGGCGACGTGCTGCGAGACGGCCGACGGTGTGTAGCCGAGGCTGGCCGCCGCCGCGGCCACGGAGCCCGTGGCGGCGACGGAGCGGAAGATCATGAGCCGGTGTGCGTCGAGCATGGCGCCCTCCATTCAGTTCTACTGAATGATAATGCAGAAATATGCGCTTGTGCTTACTCGGGTGCGGTCGCAGAGTGAGGTCATGACGAAACGACTCCCCGCCCTGGCCCTGGTGGCCGTGATGTTCGCGTGGGCCTCGGCCTTCGTGGTGATCCGCGGGATCGGCCCGCACGTCTCCCCGGTCGCCATGGCGGAGGGCCGCCTGCTGGTGGGCGCCGCCGTCCTCGGCGTGATCTGGGGGATGAACGCCCTGTACAACGGCGGTGTCCGGCTGCCGCGCGGCAGGACGCTCGCGCTCACGATCGGGTACGGCGCGCTGTGGTTCGCGCTGTACACCGTGCTGGTCAACGCGGCGGAGCAGCACCTCGACGCCGGCACCACGGCGCTGCTGGTGAACATCGCGCCGATCATCGTCGCGGTGCTGGCCGGCGCCTTCCTGCAGGAGGGCTTCCCGCCGCTGCTCGTAGTGGGCATCGCGATCAGCTTCGCCGGGGCCGCCGTCATCGCCTTCACCGGCGACGGCCGGCGCGACGGTGCCGGCGTCGCCCTGGCGGTCGCGGCCGCCCTGCTCTACGGCATCAGCGTGGTGGCGCAGAAGCTGGTGCTGCGCACCGTCGACCCGCTCACCGCGACCGCGCTCGGCGCGGGCGTCGGCGCGATCGTGCTGCTGCCCTGGGCGCCCCGGCTCTTCGACGAGCTCGCGGCCGCGCCGATGTCGAGCACCGTCGGCGTGATCTACCTGGGCCTCGTGCCCACGGCGCTCGCCTTCCTGCTGTGGGCCTACGCGCTGGCGCACACCCCCGCCGGGGTCACGGCCTCGTCGTCCTACGCGGTGCCGGGCCTGTCGATCCTGCTGAGCTGGGCGCTCCTGGCGGAGACGCCCACCGCGTGGGGCCTGCTGGGCGGCGTCCTGTGCCTCGTCGGCGTGGCGGTCTCCCGGCTCAGCCCGCGACGTCCCGGAGCAGGACCGACGGCCACTCCTGCACGTCCTGCGGAGTCCGAGCGACCGACAGCGTCGCCCGCGGGAGCGTCCTGCTGAGCTCCTCGGCCGTCGAGACCGGGTGCGACGGATCGTCGATCCAGGCCAGCACGGTGACCGGCACGTCGATGCGGGCGATCTCCCCGAGCGCGGGGAGATCGCTCGCCGCGGCGCCCCGGAAGAGCGAAGGCAGGAGCGCCTCGGGGACGTCGGGTCGCGTCGGCGGGTGTTCGACGGTGGCCGGCGGCGCGACCGCCCCCTCGCCCGCGGCGAGGAACTCCTCCAGCCCGCGCTCCTCGATCAGCGTTGCGGCGGCGCGGTACTCGGCGGCCTTGGCGATGCGCGTCGCCCAGGCGGTGGGCGGCACCATGAGCGTGAGCCCGCTGAACCGGCCGGGCTCGCGGACCGCGGCGTGCAGCAGCGTGCCGGTCCCCATCGACGGGCCGACGCCGTGCACCTGTTCCCCGGGGAACCAGTGGTCCAGGAGCCGCAGCAGGTCGTCGGCGAGGTTCGGCCAGCGGTAGTCGTCGGGAACGGCGCGGCCCGTGGAGAACCCGTGGCCGCGCGCGTCGTAGCGCAGCAGGCGCGTGCCGCTGAGGCCGCGGCCGAGGTCCAGGTCCAGCACCCGGTCGCGGGCGCGGCTGGAGGTGAGGCCGTGCAGCTGCACGACGGGGCGGCCGTGCTCGTCGCTGTACTCGGCGGCGAGCCGCGCCCCGGGGACGTCGAAGCTGGTCATCCGGCCTTCTCTCGCCGCGCAAAGGGGTCGTCGGAGGGCTAGGGTACCGCCCATGCGCCTGACCAACGTCGCCCACCTGCGCCTGCCCTTCGGCCGGCTGTACGGCTACGACGTCGCGGTGTCGGAACCGGGCGCGACGCTGCCGGTGTCCTTCGACCAGGCACGGCACGTGGGTGGCGGGGACCGGCCCGGGTCGTGGATGGCGCTGTCCTTCCGGCTCACCGAGCCCGTGCCGCGCGAGCAGCTCGCCGCCGCCTGGCTGGCGGTGATCGCCCGCCACGGCACGCTGCGGACCGCTTTCCTCCCCGGACCCGACGGGCCGACCCTGCACGAGATCTCGGTCCGGCCGGGGAACTGGGTGGAGCACGCGATCGGCCCGGGTCAGGCCGTCAACGACGCGCTGCGCGACGTGCTCGACGACGCCTGTTCCCCGTATCGTCGTCCGGCACACCGGCTCTGCGTCCTCGAGACCGCCGCCGGTCCGACGGTGATCGTGGCCGCCGACCACTCGCACACCGACATGTGGTCGATGCTCGTGATCGCGCGCGACCTGCTCGCCGCGCTCGAGGACGTCCGGGCGGGGCGCGCACCGTCGACGGAGGCCGTGCCGCCCTTCGTCGACCACACCCGGGCCCTGGCGGACCGTCCCGCCGCGCCGGAGGACGTGCGGCGTCGCTGGACCGAGATCATCACCGCCAGTGGCGGAGTCATGCCCCTGTTCCCCCTGCCGCTCGGCACACCCGAGGCGCACCGGGAGCGCGTGGAGGTCCGCGACGTCTTCGGCACCGACGAGGTCGCCGCGTTCGCCGCGGCGGCGCGGGAGGCGGGCGTCTCCACCCTCTCGGCCACGGTGGCGGCGCTGACCCGCGTGACACTGGACCTCGCCGGGGCTCCGCTGCGCGCCGTGTTCCCCGTGCACAGCCGCTACGACGAGACGTGGCACGACTCGGTGGGCTGGTTCATCACGAACTCGGTGCTCGACTCCCCCTCCGCGGAGCCGGCCGCGGCGGCCGAGGCGGTGAAGGAGGCGGTGCGGCTCGGGTCGTGGCCGCTCGCCGACGTGCTCGAGCAGTGGGGCGGGATGCCCGAGGCGCCGGGCATGTTCGCGATCTCGTGGCTGGACCTGCGACGGCTGCCGGTCCGGGTGGACGCGACCCGGCTCGACGCGCAGTACGTCGGCGCCACCATCCGCACCGACGGGGTGATGCTCTGGTTCATCCTCGACGAGGCGGGGCTGCACCTGCGCTGCCGCTACCCCGACACCCTCGAGGCGCGCGCGAACGTCGGGGCGTGGCTCGACGGGGTGGTCCGCGAGTTGCAGGCCCGCGCCTCGGTGGGCGGGGTGCTGCGCGGCGTCGGCGGCACCTACCGGGTGGAGCGCGCGCGCCGCGACGACGTCCCCGCGATCGTCGCGCTGCTCGCCGACGACGAGCTCGGCGCGACCCGCGAGGTGGGCGACGCCGCCGAGTACGACAGCGCCTTCGAGCTGGTGACGCGCGACCGCTCGCAGTACCTCGCCGTGATCCGCGACGCCGTCGGCGACGTCGTGGGGACGATGCACCTCACGGTGATCCCGGGCCTGTCCCGCAGCGGCTCGACGCGGCTGCAGATCGAGGGCGTCCGGGTGGCCCGCGAGCACCGATCGCAGGGGCTGGGCACCGCGATGATCGAGTGGGCGCACCACCACGGCCGGACCCACGGCGCCGTGCTCTCGCAGCTCACCACGGACGCCTCCCGCGACCGGGCGCGCGCCTTCTACACCCGGCTCGGGTACCGCTCCGAGCACGTGGGGCTCAAGCGCACGCTCTGAGCCTCACTCTCTGAGGCTCGCCCGGGTCAGCCCGCGGCGCGCTTGCGGGCGGGCCGCTCCGGCTGCGCCTCACGGTTCTTCACCGACGCCTTGAGCGCGGCGAGCAGGTCGGCGACCTCGTCGTCCTCGGCCTCCTCCTCGGGCGCCTCGGGGAAGGCGGTGCCGCCGGTGGCCTTGGCCTCGATCAGCTGGCGCAGCTGCACCTGGTAGTCGTCCTCGTACTGCTCCGGGTCGAAGTCCGTCGCCATCGAGTCGATGAGCGAGGCGGCCATCGCCAGCTCCTGCGGGCGGATCTTCACGTCCTCGGTCAGCGCGGGGAACTCGGGCGTGCGTACCTCGTCGGGCCAGAGCAGCGTCTGCAGCACCATCACGTTGCCGACCACGCGGAGCGCACACAGCCGCGTGCGGTTGCGGAGCGTGAAGGTGCAGATCGCGAGCCGGTCCGTCTCCTGCAGCGCCTGCCGCAGCAGCACGTAGGCCTTGGGCGACTTCGACGAGGGCTCGAGGAAGTAGGGCTTGTCGAACATGATCGGGTCGACGTCCTCGCGCGGCACGAACTCCGTCACCGCGATCTCCCGGTGCTTCTCCACCGGCATCGACTTGATGTCCTCCTTGGACAGCACCACCGTGTCGCCGCCGTCGGACTCGTAGGCGTTCGCGATGTTCGCGAACTCGATCTCCTCGTCGGTGCCCTCGCGCACGCGCTTGTACCGGATGCGGACCCCGTCCTTCGAGTCCACCTGGTGCGACTTCGCATCGTGGCTCTCGATCGCGGAGTACACCTTCACGGGCACGTTCACGAGCCCGAACGACAGCTCACCCGTCCATATCGCGCGCATGTGACCATTGTGACTGGTGAGGAGTCATATGGCGAGGGGAGATGCAGCAGCCGTCTCCGGGCTCCGAACGGGTCGCTTCTCGCCCGAGAAGGTGATGCGCGCTGCGCATCACCGAGACCCTGCAGGTCAAGCGCCCTTCGGCGGGCGGGGCGATGCGGGTGGCGCATCGCCGGTCGCGTTCGCCTCTCCGGCGCCCGACCGATAGGACTTCCGCCGCCCGCTTCCCGCGACGAGGGGGCGATGCACCCGCCGCATCACCGGACGTTATCGCCCCAGGTCAGAGGCGATGCGTCCGGCGCATCACCGTTTCAGCGACACAGCTCCCCCGTTTCGGCGCGGCGGGTTCGATAATGGGGCCGTGGCGCAGATCCGGGAGAACCGCGAGGTCGACGGCGTCGGCGTGCAGCTGACCAATCTCGACAAGGTGCTCTATCCCGCCACCGGCACCACGAAGGCCGAGGTCATCGACTACTTCCAGGCCATCGCGCCGTTCGCGCTGCCGCACCTCCGCGATCGCCCGCTCACCCGCAAGCGCTGGCCCAACGGGGTGGACAAGACCGCCTTCTTCGAGAAGCGGCTGCCGAGCCACGCGCCCGCCTGGATCCGCCGCGGCAGCCAGTTCCACTCCGACGGCGAGTCCCAGTACCCGATCATCGAGAACGCCGCCGGCATGGTGTGGCTCGGCCAGCAGGCGGCGCTGGAACTGCACGTTCCGCAGTGGGCCTTCGTGCCCGACGATGCCGTGCCCGACGGTGCCGATCCCGACCGCCCGGAGGTGCCGGGCCCGCCGAACCGTCTCGTGCTGGACCTGGATCCCGGCCCCGACGTCACGCTCGACGAGTGCGCCGCCCTCGCGCTGCGCATCCGCGAGCTGCTCGCCGCGATGGGCATGGACGGCTACCCGGTGACGAGCGGATCCAAGGGGCTGCACATCTACGCGCCCCTGCCCGGCGGCATCTCCGCGCAGGGCGCCCGCAAGGTCGCGCACGCGATCGCGTCGCAGCTGGAGGCCGAATCGCCCGAGCTGGTCACCGCGTCGATGGCGAAGGACCAGCGCGGCGGCCGCGTCTTCGTCGACTGGTCGCAGAACAGCGCGTCCAAGACCACCGTCGCGCCCTACTCCCTGCGGGGGCGGGACCATCCGTGGGTCGCCGCGCCGCGCACCTGGGACGAGCTCGCCCGGCCCGGCCTGCGCCAGCTGGAGTTCGGGGAGGTACTCGCGCGGGCCCTGGCCGAGGGCGACCTCCTCGCCGGCCTCGACGGTGCCGACGTCTCCGGTTCCGACGGTGCCGGGGCCGCGCCGTCGGGACCGTCGGCGCCGCCGCCGGAACCCGTCGACCTCGGCGAGTACCGCGCCAAGCGCGACGCACGGAAGACGCCCGAGCCCTTCGGCGGCGCACCGTCGACCGGCGATCCGATCTTCGTCATCCAGGAGCACCACGCGCGGCGCCTGCACTACGACTTCCGGCTGGAGCACGACGGCGTGCTCGCCTCCTGGGCCGTGCCGAAGAACCTGCCCGACGACCCGGAGATCAACCACCTCGCCGTCCGCACCGAGGACCACCCGATGGACTACGCGGCCTTCGAGGGCAGCATCCCCAAGGGTGAGTACGGCGGTGGCGACGTGACCATCTGGGACCACGGCACCTACGAGCTGGAGAAGTGGCGCTCGAGCGAGGTGATCGTGACGCTGCACGGGAATCGCCTGCAGGGCAAGCGGTACGCGCTGATCCGCACCGGCGAGAAGAACTGGCTCGCGCACCTCACCAAGGACAAGTCCGCGCCCGCCAAGCCGACGGCCGCGCTCGCGCCGGATCCGATGCTGCCCACGGACTCGGCGATCGACGGGCTCGCCGCCGCGGACTGGGCCTTCGAGGGCAAGTGGGACGGCTACCGCATGATCGCGACGGTGCGCGGCGGCACCGTCTCCCTGCGCACCCGGTCGGGCCGCACCGTGACCGGCGAGTTCCCCGAGTTCGAGTCGCTGGCGGCCGATCTCGACGGGATGGACGTGGTGCTCGACGGCGAGGCGGTCGTGCTCGACCCGGACGGCGTCCCGTCGTTCCACCTGATGGCGGGCGGCGACACCCGGGCCGGCGCGGTGCAGCTGTACCTCTTCGACGTCCTGTCCCTGAACGGCGTCGACCTGACGAAGCGCCCGTGGACGGTGCGCCGCCAGGTACTGGAAGGCCTTGCGCCGCTGCTCGAGCACGACACGGCGGTGAGCGTGCCGCCGCTCGTCGACGCGGCGACCGGCGCGGAGGCCGCGGCGCTCAGCGCGGAGCTCGGCTGGGAGGGGATCATCGCGAAGCGGCGGGACTCGCCGTACCTGCCCGGGCAGCGGGTGCGCGCGTGGCTCAAGCACAAGAACTGGCGCGATCTGCAGGTCGCGATCGGCGGCTGGAAGCCGGGGAAGGGCTCGCGGGCGAACGGGATCGGCTCGGTGCTGGTGGGCCTGCCCGCGGAGACGGGGCTCGTCTACCTGGGGTCGGTGGGGTCGGGGTTCAGCGACCGCGACCTGGCGGCGCTCGCCGAGGAGCTGGAGCCGCTGCGCATGCGCCGCTCCCCGTTCACGGCCCCGATCGACGATCCGGAGGCCCGCGACGCGGTCTGGGTGCTGCCGAAGGTGATCGGCGACGTGCGGTACTCGTCGCTGCGCCGGGGCGGTCACCTGCGGCAACCCAGCTGGCGGGGCTTCCGTCGTGACCTGCTCCCCGGCGACCTGCCCTCCGCCGACGAGGCGCCGTGGGAGGGCCCGAGGAATAGTTAGTGCACTATTGATTCGTGCACTACTCTTCTGCTACCGTCGGGACATGACAGATCCCGACCCTCTCGCCCTGGAACGCCAGGTTTGCTTCGCGCTGGCCGTCGCCAACCGCGCGGTGCTCTCGGTGTACCGGCCGATCCTGGCGCCGATGGGGCTCACCCACCCCCAGTACCTCGTGATGCTCGCGCTGTGGGAGGCGTCGCCGCGGTCGGTGAAGGAGATCGCCGAGGCGCTGCAGCTGGACTCGCCCACCCTGAGCCCGCTGCTCAAGCGGCTCGAGGCGCAGGGCCTGCTCACCCGCGGCCGCTCCGCGGACGACGAGCGCCGGATCGACGTTGAGCTCACCGAGGCCGGCCACGCGCTGCGCGAGCAGGCCCTCGCGGTGCCGCCCGCCGTGATCGACGCCCTGGGCGCCAGCCTCGCCGAGCTCGAGGACCTGCACCGCGTGCTCACCACCGTCAACGCCAAAGCGCTCGCCGCGGGCGCACTGAAGGAGTCCCGATGAACGCCGTCCACCGCCCCGATCCCCTGCACTACCTCGCCTGGGTCTACACCGGCTCGCTGCCGGAGCGGAACCGGGAGTGGGTGCGCCGCAACCTCACCCGCCGCAGCTGGGCGTTCCGCCACCTGATCCGCGGCCAGCTCGCCGTGCTCCCGGTGTACGCGCTGCTCATGCTGCTGCCCGGCCCGCTGGCGCTGCGCGGCGCCACGGTGCTGCTCGGCGCGCTGCTCGCGGTCTTCTACAACGCCGCCTACATGCGCCCCAACCGCGCGCGCCGGCTGGAGAAGAACGGCCTCGACCCCGAGCTCGAGAACCCCGCCGTGGCCGAGCGCCGCGATGCGACCCGCGCCGCCTACGAGGCCGCGTACGCCCCCGCCCGCGCCTGACACCCCGCGCCCGACCCGCCGCCACCCGCGCGCGACGGCACCGTCGTAGCCTGGGAGCATGCCCGTCGTCCCGAGCGTCACCGTCCCCGGCGTCCGCGTCGGCCACTTCACCGACGCGGCGGCCCGCACCGGCTGCACCGTCGTGACCTTCCCCGACGGCACCGTCGGCTCCGGCGAGGTGCGCGGCGGCGCCCCCGCCTCCCGCGAGTTCGACCTGCTCTCCCCCGAGCGCTCCGTCGAGGAGATCCACGCCGCCGTGCTCACCGGGGGCTCCGCCTTCGGCCTGGCCTCCGCCGACGGGGTGATGCGCCGCCTCGAGGAGGAGGGCCGCGGCGTCGAGACCGTGGCCGGCCGCGTGCCGATCGTGCCCACCCTGGGCCTGTTCGACCTCATGGTCGGCGATCCGACGGTCCGCCCGACCGCCGAGAACGGCTACGCGGCAGCAGCTTCCGCGAGCACCGACACCGAGCTCCACGGCCTGATCGGCGCGGGCACCGGCGCCACCACCGGCAAGGCCCGCGGCCTGGAGAACCTGCACGACGCCGGCCTCGCGTACGCCGAGGTCCGCGCGGGCGACGTGGTCGTGGGCGCGCTGTGCGCCGTGAACGCCTTCGGCGACATCCTCACCGGCGAGGCCGGGGCCCCCGACTTCGGCGGCTACGAGCCCTTCGGCGGCAACCGGCAGAACACCACCATCGGCGTGGTGATCACCAACGCGAAGCTCACCAAGATCGAGTGCCTCATCCTGGCGCAGGGCGCGCACGACGGGCTGGCCCGCGCGATCGACCCGCCGCACACCCGCTACGACGGCGACGCCTTCATCTCCGCCGCGACCGGCGAGGTGGACGCGAAGGTCGACGTGGTGCGGGCGCTGGCGATCTCCGCCGTCGCCGAGGCCATCCGCTCGCGCGCCTGACGACCTACGCTGAGTCGATGACCGTCGCCCGCCGCCCGCTGCGGGCCGTGGCGTGCGCGGTGTCGCTCCTCCTCCTCGGCGGCTGCGCGGTGGTCCAGCGCGACGAGGTCGCCGCGCCGGAGGCACCGTCGAGCCCGGCGGTCGTGATCACGACGCCCGTCGTGCAGCCCTACGATGTGGTGGCGCCCGGCCTCAAGCCCGCGACGGCGCCGCAGCCCACCACCGGGTCCGGGATCACCACGTACGCCGACCCGTTCGGCGTGTACGCGAGCGTCTGCACCCTGGGCTTCCTCGCCCGCTACCCCGGCGGCCAGGTCGTGGCCTTCACCGCCGGGCACTGCGCCGAGCTGGCCGGGAAAGCCCGGCCGGGCCGCAATCCCGTCGCCCGCTACCTGACCCCGGACGGCGGCAGCACCCCGTTCGGCGAGTACATCAAGGCCACCCGCAGCACCCGCGGGCAGGACATCGCGATCATCCAGCTCGCGGGGAGCGACGTGGCGCCCGTCGCGCGAGCGATCGGCCCCGTCCGGGGCGTCAGCCGCACCGAGGACCTGCGCGCGGGACGGCCCGAGATCTGCGTCGTCGGCGCGCGCACCGGCAAGCACTGCGGCGTGCTCGACGACGTGACCGGCACCCGGGTCACCTGGGCCGGAATCCCCGCCGTCGAGGGGGATTCGGGCGGGCCCGTCTACGCCCGGTGGCCCGACGGGACGTTCACCGCCGTCGGCGTGGTCAACACGGTGCACACCCGGCCCGACGGGACCGGGACCGGCGGCGGCACGGGCACCCTCATCGCCGCGGACATCAACGCCAACGAGATGACGCTGCTGGGCGTCTCGTGAGTGCGGGTCAGCGCGTGAGGCTGGTGCCGAAGACGCGCAGCGCCCGGTAATCCACCCGGAACCGGGCGCGGGTGTGCAGTTCGCCCGCCTCGCCGTCGTGGGCCACGCGGAAGGGCTCGTCGGCCTCGATCGTGACGACCGGGGCCTGCACCTCGCGGTAGACCCTGGAGTTACGGATGCGCCCGCTGATCCAGGAGCCGAACAGGCGCGCCGTCGCATTACCGTGCCCGTCCTCGAGGTACCGCACGTCGAGCACCCCGTCGTCGATCCGGGTCCGCCGGCCCGGCACGAAACCCGGTGCGCCGTACATGGAATTGCCCAGGAAGAAGAAGGAGACGGTGACCGGGCGGCCCTCGATCCGCACGTCCACCGGGGCGGTGTGGCGGAGCACCCGGCGCAGCGCCCGCACCGTCGCGGTGACCCGGCCGATGCGCCGCCGCTGGTACCGCGTGCGGGCGCGCACGAACTCCGGGTAGGCGCCGATGCTCGCGGTGTTGAGCAGCAGCTTCTCGTCGTTGAGCCACACCACGTCGACGTGGGCGAGGCGCCCGGCCCGGATCGATTCCACGACGGCGGCGACGGTCTCGGCGCCGATGTCCTTCGCGAAGTGGTTGAAGGTGCCCGCGGGGAAGACGGCCAGGGGCTTGTCCGCCGCGACGGCGTGCGCGGCGAGGGTCGCGACGGTGCCGTCGCCGCCCGCGACGCCGAGGAACTCCGCCCGCTCCGCCACCTCGGTGGCGACGGCCTCGATGTCGGAATCCTCATCGAGCTCGACGATCTCGGCCTTCGGTAGCGTGCTGCGGATCTCCTCCGCGACGCGGGTGCCGGTGCCGTCGCCGGACGCGGGGTTGAGCACGACGACGAGGCCGGCGCCGTCCGGGTCCGTCGCGATCCGCTCGACGGTGGGCTCGGGCGTCATGGTGCGGCTGTCGTCGACGGGCGGCACCAGGCGGGCGCCCGCGACCGCGACGCCCGCGCCGACGGCGAACCCGGCCAGTACGTCGCCGGGGTAGTGGGCGCCGGTGGCGACCCGGGAGAAGCCCACTGCCCCGGCCAGGCAGGCGAGCGCGTAGCCCGCGGTGCGGTTCTCCAGGCCGACCCCGATCGCGAAAGCGGCCGCGGCGGCGGAGTGCCCGGACGGGAAGGAGGTCGACGTGGGCTGGCGGCGGGCCCGCTTGGCCGGCACCCCGTCGTGCACGGGGCGGCGGCGCGGATAGATCCGCTTGAGCCCCTGGTTCACGATGAGGCTGGTGACGGCCAGCGTGGCGACGCCGCGGACGGCGCCGCGGCGCGACGACAGCCCGCCCAGGCCGCCGAGGCCCGCGGCGATCACCATCCACAGCTTCGAGTGGTCGGCCGCCGCCGACAGCGGGCGCATCGTCAGGTCCAGCAAAGGACTCGGCGAGACGGCGACCGCGTCGAACAGCCGGCGGTCGAGGTCGCTGAGCCCCTCGTGGAGCGTGCGGAGCGGGTGCGGCGCTGGATGATCCGGCATGAGCGCCAAGGTACTCCCGCCCCGGGGAGTCCGCGAGGGATCAGCGCAGGTGGACGGCGGCCGCGGCGTGGATCGCGTCGGCGAGGTGCTCGGTCGCGCGGGTGTGCAGCCGCCAGGACTGCCAGTACAGCTTCACGTCGACCGTGTCGTCCGTGAGCCGGATCAGCGCGCCACGGTCGATGGCGTCGCCGATGTCGGCCTCGGGCAGGCTGCCCCAGCCGAGACCGGCACGCACCGCGTAGGTGAAGCCCTCCGACGACGGGATGCGGTGCATCGGCGGCGACTCCTTCACGCCGCGGCGCTGCAGCACCTTGTTCTGCAGCTCGTCCTTGCGCAGGTCGAACTGCACGACGGGCATCTCGCGCCAGCGCCAGCGCCCGCCGGACCGCCAGCGCTCCGCGTAGCCGGGGGTGCACACCGGGAGGTAGCGCATAGTGCCGAGGTACTCGACGGCGCAGCCCTGCACCGGTTCCGGGTCGGTGGTGACGGCGCCGAGCACGGTGCCCGCGCGGAGCAGAGCGGCCGTGTGGTGCTCGTCGTCGACGACGAGGCGCAGCAACGGACCGTCAGGCAGGGCGGCGACCGCGGCGATCACGTCGCGGAACCACGTGGCGAGCGAGTCGGCGTTGACGCCCACGTCGAGCACGGCCGACGGTGCTCCGCCCGCGAGCCGGCCCAGCGCGTCGGCCTCGAGCGAGGCGACGCCGCGGGCCAGGCCCAGCAGCACCTCCCCCTGCGCGGTGGGGCGGCACGGGCCCTCGCGCGTGACGACCACGTGCCCCACGTGCTGCTCCAGGGCGCGGATCCGCTGGCTGACCGCCGACTGCGTGATCCGCAGGCGGGAGGCGGCCGCGCCGAAGCTCTCCTCCTCGACCACCGCGACGAGGGTCTCCAGGTGGTGCCCGCTCAGCATGAAGTGATTCTAATGGGTGATCGCCTTTTCGTATTGGCGCTAATGGTCGCCACGGCCCTAGCGTCGACGCCATGACCTCTGCACTCCTCGCCGGCCTCGGCCTCGGGCTCTCCCTGATCGTGGCGATCGGCGCCCAGAACGCCTACGTGCTGCAGGTGGGCGTGCGCGGGCGCGGCCTCGGCGCGGTGGTGGCGGTGTGCATCGCCTCGGACGTGGCGCTGATCCTCGCCGGGGTGGCGGGCCTCGGCGCCGCGGTCTCCGGCCGGCCGCTGCTCATGGAGGTGGTGAAGTGGGCGGGCGCCGTGGTGCTGGTCGGCTACGGCCTGCGGTCGCTGTGGTCGGCGCGACGGTCGGAAGGACTGGTCGCGGGTGGCGACGGCGCCGCCTCGGTCGCGGCCGTCGTGACCGGGGTACTCGTGCTGACCTGGCTGAACCCGCACGTCTACCTGGACACCGTGCTGCTGCTCGGCTCCGCGTCCACCCGCTACGGCGCCGACCGCTGGTGGTTCGCGCTCGGCGCCGTCGTCGCCAGCGTCGCGTGGTTCTGCCTGCTCGGCTTCGGCGCCCGCCGAATGTCGGGCGTGCTCGGCCGGCCCGGGGTGTGGCGGGCCATCAACGCCGCGATCGGCCTCCTGCTGCTGCTCCTGGCCCTGCGGCTCGCGACGATGCCCCTCGGCGGCTGACAGCGCTCGAGTCTGCACTGGGTGGGCGTGGTCGCGAGCCGCGCGGGGCCGAAACGGAGGTCTGTCCTCGCAGAACAGTCATGCGTGGCACGGATGGCTGTTGCCTTCACTGGTCAGCGGCGTGTCCTCGTGACGAGGGCATGCGTCGCATGCATGCCCTCATTGCAGCGATCCTGTGGGTGGCGGCGGGCGGAATCGGGCACGCCGCCGGAGCGCGTACGTTGGGATGCATGGCAGCTGTCACGATCATCGGTGGACACGGCAAGATCGCGCTCATCCTGGCGCGCGTCCTGAGTTCCCGGGGCGACGCGGTCACCTCGTGGATCCGCAACCCGGAACACGCGGGGGACGTCGCCGCGACCGGGGCGAAACCCCTGGTCCTCGACGTCGAGCACGCGTCGCGCGAGGAGATCGCGGCGGCACTCGCCGGCTCCGACGCCGTGGTCTTCTCCGCGGGCGCGGGCGGCGGCGACCCCGACCGCACGTACGCGGTGGACCGCGACGCCGCGATCCGCTCCGTCCAGGCCGCGGAGGCGGCGGGGGTGAAGCGCTACGTGATGGTCTCGTACCTCGGCGCCGCCCCCGATCACGGCGTCCCGGAGACCGACTCCTTCTTCGCCTACGCGGAGGCGAAGGCCGCCGCCGACGTCGCCGTGCGCGCCTCCGACCTGGACTGGACCGTGCTCATGCCGGGCCGGCTCACCCTCGACGAGCCCACCGGGCGGGTGGATCCCGCGGCGGTGCGGGCCGCGGACAACCCCGGAACGTCGCGCGCGAACGTCGCGCTGGTGGCCGCTTCCGTGCTGGACCGGCCCGACACCGTCGGGAAGGACCTGCCCTTCACCGACGGCGACGTGCGCATCGAGGAGGCCTGGACCTAAGCCCCCGCAGACGACGCGGGCCCGGCACCGTCGAAGGACGATGCCGGGCCCGTGTGCTGTCTGCGTCAGTGCATCGCGGCGAGGATGTCCTGCACGCGGTCCTTGGCGTCGCCGAAGAGCATCGCCGAGTTGTCGCGGAAGAACAGCGGGTTCTGGACACCGGCGTAGCCGGCGGCCATCGACCGCTTGAAGACGATCACGTTCTCGGCCTCCCACACGGTGAGCACCGGCATGCCCGCGATGGGGCTGCTCGGATCCTCGGACGCCGCCGGGTTGACGGTGTCGTTGGCACCGATCACCAGGACCACGTCGGTCTCGGGGAAGTCGTCGTTGATCTCGTCCATCTCGAGCACGATGTCGTACGGCACCTTCGCCTCGGCGAGGAGCACGTTCATGTGCCCGGGCAGGCGGCCGGCGACGGGGTGGATGCCGAAGCGGACCTCGACGCCCTTCTTCCGGAGCTCGCTGGTCAGCTCGGCGACGCCGTACTGCGCCTGCGCCACGGCCATGCCGTAGCCCGGGGTGATGACCACGGACTTCGCGCCGGTGAGCAGCTCGGCCACGGCCTCGGCGTTGACCTCGCGGTGCTCGCCGTAGTCCTTGTCCTCCGCCGGGCCGGCCTCGATGCCGAAGCCGCCCGCGATGACGGAGATGAACGAGCGGTTCATCGCCTTGCACATGATGTAGCTCAGGTACGCACCCGAGGAGCCGACGAGCGCACCCGTGACGATGAGCAGGTCGTTGCTCAGCAGGAAGCCGGACGCGGCCGCGGCCCAACCGGAGTAGCTGTTGAGCATCGAGATGACGACGGGCATGTCGCCGCCGCCGATCGACGCGACCAGGTGCCAGCCCAGGAAGAGGGCGAGCGCGGTGATCACGCCGAGCAGGATCATCGAGGTGTTGTCGCCGTGGGTGTCCCGCGAGACGTAGACCGCGGTGAGCACGATGAACACGACGATCGAGCCGACGTTGATGTAGTTCTTGCCGGGCAGCATGAGCGGCGCCGACTTCATCTTGCCGGAGAGCTTGCGGTTGGCGACGATCGAGCCGGTCAGGGTGACCGCACCGATGAAGATGCCGATCGCGATCTCGGCCTCGTGGATGTTGGTGAGCGCGCGGACGTCGGCCGGGTTCACGCCGTCGGCGTGGAAGCCCTCGAGCGCGCCGTTCCAGCCGATGAGCACGGCCGCCAGGCCCACGAAGGAGTGGAGCAGGGCGATCAGCTCGGGCATGCCCGTCATCTCGACGATGCGCGCGCGCCAGAAGCCGATGACGGCGCCGACGATCAGGGCACCGGCCAGGAGCGCCACCGGCAGCCAGGTCAGGTCGAGCTCGGGCTTGAGCACCTTGTCGATGACCAGCGCGATGGTCGCCACCAGGGCGATGCCCATGCCGACGATGCCGTAGGTCAGGCCGCTCTTGGAGGTCTCGTGCTTGGACAGCCCGGCCAGCGACAGGATGAACAGCAGCGAGGCGACGATGTACGCCGCAACGGAGATTGCAGTGATACTCATGAGTTACTCATGCCCCCTTGCTGAACATGGCGAGCATGCGGCGGGTGACCGCGAAGCCACCGAAGATGTTGATCGACGCGACCAGGATCGCGATCGTCGACAGCACCAGGACCGTCGTGGTGTTGGTGGCGACCTGCAGCAGGGCGCCGACCACGACCACGCCGGAGATGGCGTTGGTGACCGACATCAGCGGCGTGTGCAGCGCGTGCGCGACGTTGCCGATGACGTAGTAACCGATGACGATGGCCAGCATGAGCACGGTGAAGTGCTGCGGCAGCGGGTTCGGCGAGAAGCTGATCAGCAGCCCGAACAGGAGCACGCCCACGAGGGTGAGCGAGACCTTCTTGGACGCCGACATCGGCTCCTTGACGGGCTTCGGCTCCACCGGCTCGACGGCCGCGGCCTTCGGCGCGGCCGAGACCTGCACCGGCGGCGGCGGGAAGAGCAGCTCGCCCGAGCGGGTCACGGTGATCGAGCGCTGAACCGGATCCTCGAAGTCGAGCACGAGCTGCCCGTCCTTCTCGGGCGTCACCAGCTTGAGCAGGTTGACGAGGTTGGTGCCGTACAGCTGCGAGGCCTGCGCGGGCAGACGGCCCGCGAGGTCGGTGTAGCCGATGATGGTGACGCCGTTGGGCGTGACGATCGCCTGGTCCTTGACGGTGCCGCCGACGTTGCCGCCGTTCTGCGCCGCCATGTCGACGATGACGCTGCCGGGCTTCATCGAGGCGACCATCTCCTCGGTGATGATCCGCGGCGCGGGGCGCCCGGGGATCAGAGCCGTGGTGATGATGATGTCGACGTCCTTGCACTGCTCGGCGTACAGCTGCGCCTCGCGTGCCTTGTAGTCGTCGCCCATCTCCTTGGCGTAGCCGGTGGCCGAGACCTCGGCCTCCTCGTTCTGCACGGAGAGGTACTCGCCGCCCAGCGACGCGACCTGGTCGGCCACCTCGGGGCGGGGGTCGGTCGCGCGCACGATGGCGCCGAGCGAGCCGGCGGCACCGATCGCGGCGAGGCCGGCGACGCCGGCGCCCACCACGAGCACCTTGGCCGGCGGGACCTTGCCCGCGGCGGTGACCTGGCCGGTGAAGAACCGGCCGAAGACGTGCGCGGCCTCGACGACGGCGCGGTAGCCGGCGATGTTCGCCATCGAGGACAGCACGTCCATCGACTGCGCGCGCGAGATGCGCGGCACCGACTCCATGGCGAACGCGGTCAGCTCGCGGCCGCGGAGATCCTCGAGCAGCTCGGGGTTCTGCGCGGGCGCCAGGAGTCCGGCGACGGTCGCGCCCGGGCGCATGCCGTCGAGCTGGGCGGCCGACGGGGCGTTGACGCCGAGCACCACATCGGCGGCGCGAGCGTCACCGATCGACGCGCCGGCCTCGACGTAGGCCTCGTCCGCGAACGAGGACGCGACACCGGCGCCCGAGTCCACGACCACCTCGTAGCCGAGCTTGATCAGCTGGGCCACCGTGGCGGGGGTTGCGGCGACGCGGGTCTCGCCCGGCTGTGCCTCTTTCAAAGCTCCGATGATCATGCGCAGCACTCCCGCTGCCGACCCGCGGACGGAGTCATGGTCGGTCCACCGACGTTCATTGATTCGTTCCTGTCGTCCCTACCGGGCCGCGGATGCGCGCCCGGAGCTCCGGCAACGGGTCGACTCCATGCGTGTACGACCCCGCCGCGGTGTGAACGGAGGCGAATTGACGCGGAAGGCCCGGGGTCGCCGGGCATCGCGAGGGCACGCTGGTCGCCTGATGCACAGAACAGTGGGCTGACCATAGCACGGCATAACTTACTGCTCGGTAGCCTCGTGAGCCGCATCACTCCACGGGATTCCGCCCGTGATCAGAGGCCTGACGGCGGCTCCTCGCCGGGCAGATCGACGCTCATGTAGCGGTCGATCAGTGTCGCGAATGTACGCAATTCCTCGCGGGACCAATCGGCCGTCCGGGCCTCGATCCGGCGACGCCATTCGCGGTCGGTCTCGGCCAGCACGCGCTCCGCCCGCTCGGTCAGGCGCAGCTGCCGGGATCGGGGGTTGCCGGGGTCGACGTCGCGGGTGATCAGGCCCCGTCGTTCGAGTCCCGCGAGCTGACGGCTCGCGGTCGACTTGTCGATCGACACGGCCTCGGCCAGGTCGACGGCGCGGATCCCCGGCGACTCGTGCAACACGAACAGCAGCGTGAAGTCGACGTAGGAGACCTCCGCGCCCACGAACCGCGCGTCGCTGCGGATCCGCTTCGCCAGGCCGACGATGCCCCGGACGATGAGGTCGACCTCATCGGGGTCCGGCGGAGGGGGCCCCGGGGGGCCACCGGACATCAGTAGCCCCGGTCGGCGTCGATGACGGCGAGCGGCTCCATGTCGTTGGCGAAGCGGCGCACGTTGACCTCGACGCGGGCGAGCAGCGCGGGGCGCAGGTGCTGCGGCGGGTTCGCGACGTGCGGGGTGATGATCGCGTTGGGGATCGACCACAGGGGGTGGCCGTCGGGCAGCGGCTCGGGGTCGGTGACGTCCAGGCCGACGCCGCCGATCGTGCCCTTCTTCAGGGCCGCGACCAGCGCGTCCGTGTCGATCAGCGAGCCGCGCGCGACGTTGATGATCCAGGAGTGCGGCTGGAGCTGCGCGAGGACCTTCGCGTTGACCAGCGCGCGGGTCTCCGCGGTCGACGGTGCCGCCAGGATCACGTGATCGACGGCGGGCCAGACCTCGTCGAGGTGGTCGGCGGTCACCACGACCGCGTCGGAGACGTCGGTGCCCGAGCGGTTCACCGCGACGACCTTGACGCCGAGCCCGCGGAGCGCGGGGATGATGTCGCGACCGATGCCGCCCGCGCCGATGATCGCCACCGTCGTGCCGCCGAGCCGGCCCGTGCGGGCGCCGGCGCCGGCCGCGTCCCAGGACGTCTCTCGACGCCAGAGCCCGCGCACGCCGGCGAGCAGCAGCGCGATCGCCTGCTCGGCGACGGTGCCGGAGTAGGCGCCCGCGGCCGAGGTGAAGACGACCTTCGGGTTGCCCGCGATGACGCCGCTGTCGAGGAAGCCCTCGACACCCGCGAAGGGCAGCTGGACCCAGCGCACGCTCGGCGGGAGCTTCGGCAGGGGCGCGCGGGAATCGGTCCAGATGAGGCCGTCGGCGCGGGCCAGCGGGCCGGGTTCGCCGCCGCCCGCGGTGATCGCGGCGTCGAAATCGGGATCGGGCTTCGGACCCACGGCGATGACGGGCGCGTCGTCGAATGACATGTCGCAAAGCCTAATGAGCCCGCGTCGGTGCCGTGCCCAGCCGCGCCGATTCGATCTGTGAAAACTGAGACTTGTGTTACCTAGTGAGTCTCAAGTTAAGATTGAGACTATGTCGATGTCATTCCTCCACCCCGCGCAGCCGCGTCTCGCCGCGCTCCGGCGTCGCCTCGAGGCGACGCCGGTGGGCCGGCGGATCGACGAGGCGCGGCCGACCACCACCTGGAAGGTGGTCAGCTCGGTGGTCTACTCCGGCGTCATCGCCGCGCTCGTGATGGGGGCGGCGGTCCTGCTCCTGGGGGTCAAGCCGTCGAGCCCGGAGGTCGCGCCGGTGAGTTCGGTCGAGGTCGGCGACTGCGTCACCGTCTCCGGCGGCAACGCCACCCGCACCGGGTGCGACGGCGACGGCCTCAGCTTCGCCGTCGCCGAGAAGGCCGCCGCGAAGACCGCGTGCAGCCAGCCGAGCTACGCGCGCGTCGAGTCCGCGGGCGCCGTGTTGTGCGTCGTCCCCAAGCTCACACTGGGCAACTGCTACCAGGTCAAGCCCGATACGGCCGCCACCACCGACATCCGTTCCGTCGCCTGCCCGTCCGCGACGGGCAGCGCACCGTCGAACGTGATCCGGGTGATCGAGCGGGCGGCGGGCGCCCCGCTGACCTGCCGCGGCTCGTCCGCGCTGAACTACGCCGCGCCGCAGCGCGTGAGCTACTGCATCGCGCCGGTCACCTAGACCGGAACACGAAGGAGGGGCGGCCGGGCATTCCGGCCGCCCCTCCTTCGTGCGCGTGGCGCCTCAGGCGTCGAGATCCTGGGCGACGAGGGCGGCGATCGCGTCGACGGTGCCCTGATCGGCGGATTCGACGGTGACCTCCACGCCCTGCTCGGCGCCGAGGGTCATGATCATCAGCGCCGAACCGGCGTCGACCGGCTCGCCGCCGGCGACGGACAGGGTGACCTCGTGGCCCGACTCGTTGACGGCGTTGGCGATCACGGCGGCGGGGCGGGCGTGCAGGCCGACGGCCGATCCGACGGCGACGGTGGTGCTGGGCATGTCTCTCCTCGTGGGGTGTGTTCGTCTCCGCGCCGCCGGTCGGCCGCGCGAGTGGTCAGGACCAGTATTACGCGGCGACGGCCGCGGGCTGGGCGGATTCGGTCGCTGCATCGCCCGCGCGGCCGACGGACTTGGCCGCGACGACCGCCACGGCGCTCACCACGACGCCGGCGGCGAGGGCGATGAGGAACTTCCACCACGTGCCGTTCATGGCGAACAGGACGAAGACGCCGCCGTGCGGGGCGCGCAGTTGCGCGCCGAGCGCCATGGACAGGCCGCCGGTCACGGCACCGCCGAGCATCATCGACGGGATCACCCGCAGCGGGTCGGCCGCGGCGAAGGGGATGGCGCCCTCGGAGATGAACGACGCGCCGAGGAACCACGCGGCCTTGCCGTTCTCCCGCTCGGGCTCGGTGAACAGGCTCGGGCGCAGGACGGTGGAGGCCAGCGCCAGCGCCAACGGCGGCACCATGCCCGCGGCCATGACGGCGGCCATCATCTCCCACTGCGGCACGCCCGCGGTGGCGAGCCCGATCCCGGCGACGCCGAAGGCGTAGGCCGCCTTGTTGACCGGGCCGCCGAGGTCGAAGCACATCATGAGGCCGAGGACCACGCCGAGCGCGATCTTGCTGCTGCCGCTCATCCCGTTGAGGGCGTCCGTCATGGCCTCGTTCACCCAGCGAAGCGGGCCGGCGAGCACCATGTACATCAGGCCGCCCGTGATGAGCGTGGCGAACAGCGGGATGATCACCACCGGCATCAGGCCGCGGGCCCACTGGGGCAGCTGGAGCTTGCCGATCCACAGCGCGACCACGCCGGCGAGCAGGCCGCCGACGACGCCGCCGATGAAGCCGGCGTTGACGGTCACCGCGAGCACGCCCGCGACGAATCCCGGTGCGAGCCCCGGACGATCGGCGATCGCGTAGGCGATGTAGCCCGCGAGCACCGCGACCATGAGGCTCATCGCCGCCTGGCCCGTCGCGAAGCTGACCGACCCGAGGTACTGCAGCAGCCCGCCGTCGGGGAGGTTCCACAGGGAGTTGTGGAGGGCGATGTACGCGCCGTCGGACATCCCTTCGGACAGCGTCGAGTTGCCGAGCTGGTACCCGCCCAGCAGGAACCCCAGCGCGATGAGCAGGCCGCCCGCGGCGACGAACGGGATCATGTAGCTGACGCCGGTGAGCAGGGCGCGCTTGAGCTGCCCGCCGAGACCCGCCGGCGCGGAGGCGGTTTCGCCGCTCGCGGCGGCGGCACCGTCGACCCTGGTGGCATTCGGATCAGAGGCGGCGGCGACCGCCTCGGCGATCATCGCGTCCGGCTCGTTGATGCCGCGCTTGACGCCGGAAGTGATGACGGGCTTGCCCGCGAAGCGCTCGCGGCCCTTCACGCCCACGTCGGTGGCGAAGACGACGGCGCCCGCGTCGGCGATGGTCTGCGGCGAGAGCGGCGTGGAGCCGGAGGAGCCCTGGGTCTCGACGGTCAGCTCGACGCCGGCGCGCTCGGCGGCCAGCTTGAGGGCGTCCGCCGCCATGTAGGTGTGCGCGATCCCCGTGGGGCAGGCCGTGATCGCCACGAGCGAGGGCTTGCCCGACGGTGCCGTCTCCTCCGCGGGTGCAGCCGGGGCCGCCGGGACGGGAGCGGCGGGCTTCGGCTCCGCGGGCTTCGGGGTGATGACGTCCTCGACGAGGGCGACCACCTCCTCCGGCGTCGCGGCGGCGCGGAGCGACGCGGTGAACTCGGGCCGGACCAGGGCGCGGGCGAGCGCACTGAGCAGCTTCATGTGCTGCGAGCCGCCGGATTCCGGTGCGGCGATGAGGAAGACGAGGTCGGCGCCGCCGTCGGGGGCGCCGAAGTCGACCTTCGGGTCGAGGCGGGCGAAGCCCAGGCTCGCGGCGGTGACGGCCCCGGCGCGGCAGTGCGGGATGGCGATGCCGCCGGGCAGGCCGGTGGCGGACTGGGCCTCACGCGCGAGCGCCGCCTCGACGAGGCCGTCGACGGAGGTGGACCGGCCGGCGTCGGTGATCCGGGCGGCGAGGTAGGCGATCACCTCGTTCTTGTCGGTGCCGGCCGAGACGTCGAGCGCGACCAGCTCGGGCGCGATGATCGATTCGGTCATGGGGGTGTTCTCCGGTTCTGCTGGTGGATCGGGCGGATCGAGGGGGCTACACGGCGGTGACCCGCACGTCGGCGACGGCGAGCTCCTCCGGTCGGGGCGCCTGGGTGCCCGGCAGTGCGGCGGCCGCGGCGCCGTAGGCGACCGCGAGGGAAAGACGCTGCGGCGCATCGGCGCCGCGCGCATGAGCGATGAGGTAGCCGGCGAGGGAACTGTCGCCGGCGCCGACGGTGCTGCGCACCGAGATCGGCGGCGGGGTCGCGGCCCAGGCACCCTCGTGGGTGACCAGGAGCGCGCCGGCGGCGCCGAGCGTGGCGAGAACGGCGGCGCCCGTGTCGCGATGCAACTCCTCGGCGGCCGAGCGGACGGGTCCGAGATCGCCGGAGGCCGCGCGGCTCTCGAACTCCGCGCCGGCCTCGGGGCCGCGGCCCACCAGCTCGGCGAGCTCCTCGGCGTTGGGCTTGAGCAGCGCGACGCCGCGTACCGCCGAGGCCGCGAGCGCCGCGCCGGAGGTGTCGACGGCGATGCGCGGGCCGGCGGGGCCGGCGCCGAGGCGCGCGGCGAGACGGGCGTACCAGTCGTCCGGAAGGCCGGGTGGCAGCGAGCCGCAGAGCGCGAGCCAGGCGGCACCGTCGGCGGCGGAGACGATCGCGTCCTCGAAGGCCCGCACCGTCTCCGGCGCCAGCGGCGCCCCGGGCGCGTTGAGCTTGGTGGTGGTGCCGTCGGGCTCGGTGACGGTGATGTTGCTGCGGACCTCGTGGCCGACGGGCACCGGGATCGCGGGCACGCCGAGGCGGGAGAGCCCGACGAGCAGCGGGTCGCCCTGGTCGGCGGGGAGCACGGCGACGGTGCCCTCCCCCGCCGCGTGCACGACGCGGGAGACGTTGACGCCCTTGCCCCCGGGGTCGGCGGCGGCGCCCTCGGCGCGGTGCACGGCGCCGCGCCGCAGCGGCCCGCCGAGGACGACGAGCCGGTCCAGGCTGGGGTTGGCGGTGACGGTCACGATCATCGGGCGGCGACCTCGACGTCCACGCCGTGGTCGGCGAGCGCCGTCGCGAGTGCGCCGGTGGGCGCCGCATCGGTGACCAGCACGTCGACCGCGCCCAGGCCGGCGAAGGCGACCAGGCTCTCGCGCCCGAACTTGGAGGCGTCGGCGACGAGGACCACGAAGTCGGCGGCGCGGACCATCGCGGTCTTGACCGCGGCCTCGTCGGCGTCGGGCGTGGAGAGGCCGCGCTCGGCGCCGAGGCCGTTGGCGCCGAGGATCGCGACGTCGGCCCGCAGCCCCGCGATCTCGGCGACGGTGCCGGCGCCGACCGCGGCCTGGGTGAGGCCCCGGACGCGGCCGCCGAGCAGCCGCAGCTCGACGGCCTCGCGGGTCGACAGCGCGGCCGCGACGGGCACGGAGTTGGTGATCGCGGTGATGTGCAGGGTGGCCGGGACCTCGCGGGCCGCGGCGATGGTCGTGGTGCCGGCGTCGAAGAGGACGGATCCGCCCGCCGGGGGCAGGAAGCGCCGGGCCGCGGCACCGATCAGGCGCTTCGCCTCGGCGTTGGTGCCCTCGCGCTCCCCCAGGCCCGACTCGGCGCCGGCCAGGACGCCCGCGGCGACGACGCCGCCGTGCACCCGGCGCACGCCGCCGAGCCGCTCGAGCGCGTCCAGGTCGCGGCGCACCGTCTCCGGGGTCACGTCGAACCGCTCGGCCAGTTCCATGACCGACGCGCGGCCGCGGCCACCGACCAGTTCACTGATCGCGCGCTGTCGTTCCTCCGCGTACATGACCCCTCCGAGTTCGTGGGTTTCTGTGGTTATGATTTTGATTTTTCTGTTTTTACGCCTGTTTGTGTTGACAAGTCAAGAGGATTTCGTAATCTGTGTCACATGACTTCGCAGCAGTCGACCGCGTCCGGCCTCGCCACCCTCACCGGCACCCCCGTCGTGCCCGGAGTCGCCTACGCGCCCGTCATGTGGCCCGGCGCGCGCCCCGAGGTGCCGCCGCCCGTCGACCTGCCCGAGGACGACCGGGACGCCGAGGCCGCCCGGTTCTCCACCGCGGCGCAGGCCGTCGCCGACCGGCTGCGGGCCCGCGCCGCACAGGCCCAGGGCGCGGCGGCGGAGGTCCTCGGGGCGAACGCGGGCCTCGCCTCCGACAAGGCGTGGATCGGCACCACGGAGAAGCTGATCCGGGCCGGCACGCCCGCCGCGAACGCCGTAGCCGCCGCCACCGACCAGTTCGCGGACGTGTTCACCAAGCTCGGCGGCCTCATGGCCGAGCGCGTGACCGACCTGCGCGACGTGCGCGACCGCGTCGTCGCCGAGCTGCTCGGCGGCCCCGAGCCCGGCGTGCCGGTGCCGAACGCACCGTCGATCCTGCTGGCCGACGACCTCGCGCCGGCCGACACCGCGGGCCTCGATCCCGCGCTCATCGTGGGCATCGGCACCCGGCTCGGCGGCGCGACCAGCCACACCGCGATCATCGCCCGGCAACTCGGCATCCCCTGCATCGTCGGGCTGACGGGGGCCGGCACCGTCGACGCGGGCACGCCGGTACTGCTCGACGGCGGGGCGGGCACCGTCACCGTCGACCCGGACGAGGGCGAGGCCCGGACGCGGGTCGCGGAGGCGGCCCGGGAGGCGGCCGAGATCGCCCGGTGGCGCGGCCCCGGGCACACGTCCGACGGTGCCGCGGTCGCGATTCTCGCCAACGTGCAGGACGGGGTCACGGCGCGGGGCGCCGCCGAGCGACAGGTGGAGGGCGTCGGCCTGTTCCGGACCGAGCTGGCCTTCCTCGACCGGGCCGACGAGCCTTCGGTCGACGAGCAGGCCGCGCTGTACCGCGAGGTGATCGACGCCTTCCCCGGGCAGAAGGTCGTGATCCGCACGCTGGACGCCGGATCCGACAAGCCACTGAAGTTCGTCGACCACGGCGAGGAGGAAAACCCCGCGCTGGGCGTGCGCGGCATCCGCATCGCGGAGAACGATCCCGGCCTGCTGGACCGGCAGCTGGACGCGATCGCCGCCGCCGCCGAGGGCGCCGCCGCGCAGCCGTGGGTGATGGCGCCGATGATCGCCACCGCCGCGGAGGCCCGCGAGTTCGCCGCCAAGTGCCGGGAGCGCGGGCTGACGGCGGGCGTCATGGTGGAGGTCCCGGCCGTCGCGCTGTGCGCCGACGCCGTGCTGGCGGAGGTGGATTTCGTCTCGCTCGGCACCAACGACCTCACCCAGTACGCCATGGCGGCCGACCGGATGAGCACCGAGCTCGCGGCGCTCACCGACCCCTGGCAACCGGCGGTGCTGAGGCTGATCCAGCTCACCGCCCGCGCCGGCGCCGACGCGGACAAGCCGGTGGGCGTCTGCGGCGAGGCCGCGGCCGACCCGCTGCTGGCCTGCGTGCTCGTGGGCCTCGGCGTGACCTCCCTGTCGTGCGCGGCCGGCGCCGCCGCGGCCGTGGGCGCCCGGGTCGGCTCGGTGACGCTGCAGCAGTGCCGCTGGGCGGCCGAGGCGGCGGTCGCCGCGACGGACCCCCAGGCGGCCAGGGAGGCGGCGCGCGCCGCATTGGCCTGAAACCTGTCGGCCCCCGGTGCTAGACCTGAGGGCGTCACGGGTGCAGCGGGCGCCCGGCATCGGGCGAGGAGCCGTCATGATCGACCACTTCGGGATCAACTGTGCCGACCTGGACGCCGCGAAGCGGTTCTACGACGGGGTGCTGGCGGTGCTCGGTTCGCGCCGCCTCATGGACTTCGAGGTGGCCGTCGGCTACGGCGTCGAGCAGCCCGTCTTCTGGATCTCCGGCGCCGCCGAGGGCGCCTCGAACCGGGAGGCGCACATCGCCTTCGCCGCGCCCGACACCGCCACCGTGGACGAGTTCCACCGGGTCGCCCTCGAGTTGGGCGCGGAGTCGCTGCACGCGCCGCGCCTGTGGCCCGAGTACCACCCCGGCTACTACGGCGCCTTCGTCCGCGACGCGGACGGCAACAACGTGGAGGCCGTTTTCCACGGGGCCGCGTAGAACCGGAATTCCGGGGATGTTCAGGACGGATTCACCAGACCCGGAATACATCGGACCGCAGTCCGGTTATGCTCGATGAGTCTTGAGAGTTCAACCATCGAAGGAGCATCCCCATGAGCAACGTCCTCCCCGCCGGCACCTACGTCGTCGATCCCGTCCACTCGTCCGTCGAGTTCTCCGTGCGCCACCTGATGGTGAGCAAGGTCAAGGGCCGGTTCGACGAGTTCAGCGGCACGATCACGGTCGCCGAGGACGGCACCGCGTCGCTGTCCGCCGAGGTCGACGTGACCTCCGTGAACACCCGCAACGCGCAGCGCGATGCGCACATCCGCACCGCCGACTTCTTCGACGCCGAGAACCACCCGAAGGCCACGTTCCTGTCGACCGGCGTCGCGGCGAAGGGCTCGGACTACGTGCTCACCGGCGAGCTGACCCTGCGCGGCGTCACCAAGCCCGTCGAGTTCGAGCTCGAGTTCCTCGGCACCAACCCCGGCATGGGCCAGGGCGAGGTCGCGGCGTTCGAGGCCAAGACCGTCATCACCCGCCAGGACTTCGGCATCACCATCGACATGCCGCTCGAGACCGGCGGCAAGGTCATCGGCGACAAGATCACCCTGACCCTCGACATCGAGGCCCTGCGCCAGGCCTGATCCACAGCGCGACGAAGCCCCCGACCGCCGGAGCGCGGTGCGGGGGCTTCGTCGTCGGGCTCAGTAGTGGAAGGTGTCCGACGGTGCCGGGGCGTGCTCGCCGTCCAGGCCGTCGGCCACGACGATGCCGTAGGCCCGGGCCAGGTCGAGGATCTTCGTGGCCCGCGCGATGCGGGGCAGGTCCGAGCCGTTGCGGATCTCGCCGCCGTCGCGGTCGAACTCCGCGAAGAACTCTCGCGACCAGCGGATGTCCTCCGGCGAGGGGCTCAGGCCCTCGTTCACCGGGTGGCACTGGTCTGGCGTGAGGCAGATCTTGCCGGTCATGCCGAACTCGGCGGAGACCGCGGTCGCCTCCGTCAGCAGCAGGCCCTTGGAGCCGACGGTCGGCCCGTCGATCGCGCCCGGCAGGTGCGCGGCCTTGGCGGCGATGGTGAACCGCGAGCGGGCGTAGGCCAGCGTCGTCGGATCGCCGCCGAAGCCGGTGTCGCGGCGGAAGTCGCCGATACCGAAGGCCAGGCGGAAGGTGCCCTTCGCGGACGCGATCTCGCTGATCCGCTCCAGGCCGCGCGCGGTCTCCACCAGCGCGACGATGAGCGTGTCCGGCAGCCGCTTAGCGGTCTCGGTGACGTGGTCCATCGACTCGACCATCGCGAGCATGACGCCGCCGAGGTGCTTCGCCTCCCGCAGAGCCTCCAGGTCGTCGGCCCACCACTGCGTGCCGAAGCCGTTGACGCGGACCCACCCGTTGTTCGGCGTCCCGTCGACCTCGCGACTGAGCCAGTCGACCACGTTGTTCCGCGCGACCGTCTTGTCCTTGGGCGCGACGGCGTCCTCGATGTCCAGCACCACGATGTCCGCGCGGGAGCGGGCCGCCGCGTCGAAGCGCTCCGGCTGTGCGGCGTTGACGAGCAGCCAGCTGCGAGCGAGCACGGGATCGATGCGGAAGCCGACGGGCTCGTCGGTCTCGGTCGTGGGGGTGAGCGGGGCCATCGTCTGCAACCTCGGGTTTCTGCTGTGGGTTCGCTGACGAGGGTACCGATACGCGGGAAGGCCCCGGGCAGGTGCCCGGGGCCTTCCTCACGATCGTTCGATCAGCGCGTGATCAGTTGAACCAACCGGTGCGCTGCATCTGCCACACCTGGTCGCTCCAGTAGCCCCACGTGTGGGTGCCCACCGACGAGAAGTCGTAGTGAGCGCTCACGCCGGCCTTGTCAGCGGCGGCCTTGAAGGCCTCCGACTGCGACTTGGCGAGGATCTCGAGCGGCACGCCCTGAACGATGTCGGCGGGCGACGGGTTCGGGGTGTACTTGCCGGGCTCACCGGTCGAGGCGGTGATCCACAGCTTGGTGCCCTTCAGGCGACCGACCTGGACGGTCGGATCGTTCTTCGCCCAGTTGGCGTCGAACGGGCCGCCCCACATGTCGAGGACGTTGTAGCCGCCCGCGTCCAGCATCGCGACGCCCACGGCGACCGGCATGCCGGGGGCCGAGGTGTTCAGGAAGCCCGACAGCGCAGCGGCGCGCTTGTAGACGCCCGGGTTGTTCGCGGCGTTGATGAGGGCGGCGCCGCCACCCATCGAGATGCCGACGAGCGACAGGTTGCTCGAGAAGCCGCGCGACTTGATGTAGGCCGGCAGGCTCGAGGCCAGGAAGTTGCCCCAGGTGGCCTTGTAGGTGCCGTTGCCGTGCTTCGAGGTGTTCGCCCAGTTCGTGTAGAAGCTGGCGGTACCGCCGACGGGCATGACGACGTTGACGCCCTTCTGCGACAGGAAGGCGACGTTGGAGTCACGCTCCCAGCCGGAGACGTCCTGCGTGGCGCGCAGACCGTCGAGCAGAACGACGGTCGGGGCCTTCGCCGGATCGGTCGTGGTGGAGGCCCACGAACGCACCGTGACGGCCGGCATGCCGGCTCCGTCGACCTTCTCGGACTTGAAGCCCTTGGGCGGGTTCTTCGCCGTCCCCGGACCCCAGGCACCGGCGACGCCGGCACCCAGACCGGCGAGGGCGGGCACCATGGCCGCGGTGAGAACCGCTGCACCCGCTCGCTTACCCCAGGCTGCTCGCATTGCTGACCTCTCCTTTTTCACGCGGAGTCTCCGCGCAGTAGCTGGTGGACCGGACGGATGGTCGATGAGACCAGCCTTGTCACAGTCGTCACTCTAACATCGTTCGTCACACATGTCACACGTTTCACATGCGTCACATGGGCGACACTCTCCCTGGATCTCATCGAAATCACAGGGTAAGTCGTTACAGACACTCCCGGTTTCCTCAGGAAAGTCGTCCAGCTCACAATACGACAAGCGACCCCGTTCGTCCGAACGAGGCCGCCTGTCGTGTGATCTGTTCGTGGAATCGCGAAGGATTACTTCGAGAACCAGCCGGTGCGCTGCATCTGCCACACCTGGTCCTGCCAGTAGCCCCACGTGTGGGTGCCGGCCGGCGGGAAGTCGTAGTGCACCTTGTTCAGGCCGGCGCGCTGCGCCGCACCCTGGAAGGACCGCGACTGCGAGAGCGCGAGCCACTCGAGCGGCACGCCCTGGATGACGTCGGCCGGGCCCGGGTTCGGGGTGTACTTGCCGAAGACGCCGTTGCCGGCCGAGATCCACAGCGGGATGTTCTTCAGGCGGTTCACCTGCACGGTCGGGTCGTTCTTGGCCCAGCGCGAGTCGAACGGGCCGCCCCACATGTCGAGGCCGGCGTTGTAGCCGCCCGAATCGAGCGACGCGATGCCGACGGCGATCGGGACGCCCGGCGCCGAGATGTTGTTCAGGCCCGAGAGCGACGCGGCGCGCTTGTAGTAGCCGTTCGACTCGACGGTGTTGATGATCGCGGCGCTACCGGACATCGACAGGCCGACCAGCGAGACGTTGTCGCTGAAGCCGAGGCTGCGGATGTACTGGGGCAGGCTGTTCTTGAGGAACGACGCCCAGGTGTAGCGGTACGCCTGGCGGTTCGTCGACGACGGACCCTGCCAGTCGGTGTACCAGCTCGAGGTGCCGCCGACGGGCGTCACGACGTTGATGCCCTTCTGCGACAGGAAGGCGACGTTGGAGTCGCGCTCCCAGCCGGAGACGTCCCAGGTGGCACGCAGGCCGTCGAGCAGAACGACGGTCGGGGCCTTCTTGGGGTCGGTGGTGGTCGAGGCCCAGCTGCGGACCTTGACGTTCGGCATGCCGGCGCCGTTGACGAAGGCCTGCTTGAAGCCCTTCGGCGGGTTCTTGGCGCTGCCGGGGCCCCAAGCGTTCGCGGCGCCCGTGCCGGCGATCGTCAGGGCCGGAATGGCAGCCACGGTGACCGCGGCGGCGGTGGCCTTCTTGGCCCAGCCGTTACGCATACGCATACGAGACTCTCTTCCTCAGTGTTTCCGCCCGGTGGGCGCGTGCGAACCGCCTGCGCGGTGCCGGCGAGCCGGCCCCGTCAGTACCACAGGGAGGCCCCGTGACAGAGCAACGCGAGCGGTTCAGTGCTCGTCAGGCACTGTATGCGAGATCTCAGTTCCTGACAAACTCTTAGTCGGAGCGTCGCGTCACCCTGTTACAACTACCGGTGAAGATCGATGCGCTCGGGCAGGTCAGCGCAGTACATACGGTGTTTTTCGATCTCGATCACGCCGGGTTCGAACCCCTCGCACTCTCAGCTTCCGCCCAGACTCAGGCCGGATACGAGGGTGTCGGCGCACCGTCGGACCCCGTACCGTCAGGGCGTGTCGTTCTCCCTTCCCGACCTCTCCGAGTCCCCCGCCGAGCGCTACGCCGAGCTCGCGGATTACGCCCGCGCGCTCGTGGCCGGCGAGCCCGACCGGATCGCCAACGCCGCGAACCTCTCGGCCCTCGTCAAGGCGACGGTGCCCGACCTCAACTGGGTCGGCTTCTACTTCTACGACGGTGCCGAGCTCGTCGTCGGGCCCTTCCAGGGCCTGCCGGCCTGCATCCGCATCCCGCTCGACCGGGGCGTCTGCGGCGCCGCCGCCCGCACGCGCGCGACGCAGCGGGTCGACGACGTGCACGCCATCGCGGACCACATCGCCTGCGACGGCGCGACGAACTCCGAGCTCGTGGTGCCGCTGGTCCGCGACGGCGAGCTGATCGGCGTCTTCGACCTCGACAGCGAGCGGACGGCGCGGTTCACCGACGACGACCAGCGCGGCCTCGAAGCCGTCGCCGCGGTCTTCGTCGACTCACTGACGTAGCTCATCGCCTGAGGGCATTTCGGGTGCAGGAAGCCATCCGCACCCGAACCGCGCGAGCGCACCCGGTACGCCGGGTGCGACGGGGCGAAACGGGTGCGGGAGCGCAGTGATCGACAGCGACGGCTAGAAGCCGCGACCGGGGTTGAGGAGGTTCTTGGGGTCCCAGACGGCCTTGATGCCGCGGTGCAGCTCGAGGACGTCCTCGGACAGCTCCTCCCCCACCCAGCGTGCCTTCAACACGCCCACACCGTGCTCACCCGTGAGGGTGCCGCCGAGCGCGAGGGCGGCCTGGAAGACCTCGTCGGCGGCGTCCCAGATGGCCTGCGGCACCTCGCGCTGGTCCTTCGGGTAGATCAGCGTGGGGTGCAGGTTGCCGTCGCCCGCGTGCGCGCACGTGGGGATGTCGACGTCGTACTTCGCGGAGATGGCCTCGATGCGGGCGAACATCTCCGGTAGCTGCGAGCGGGGCACGCCCACGTCCTCGGAGAAGATGTTGCCGGCGTGCTCGTAGGCGTGGAAGGCGGCGCGGCGCACGGCCAGCAGCTCGGCCGCCTCGACGGGATCGTCGGAGACCACGGTGTAGTGCGCCCCGGCGGCCTCGAACTCGCGGGCCAGGACCTCGGCGTCGGCGGGCGTCGAGCCCTGGCCGATGAGCATCGCCCGGGTCTCCTCCTCGAGCCCGAAGGGCCGCAACGCCTCCACGCACTCGAGGGTGCGGCGGTCCATGAGCTCCATGAGCGCGGGCACCACGCCGGTGCCGACCACCGCGGCGACCGCGGCAGCCGCGCTCACCACGTCCGGGAAGGACGCGGCGACGGTCGTCGGCGGGATCACCGGCGCGGGACGGAGTTTGACGGTGACCTCGGTGACGATGCCGAGCGTGCCCTCGCTGCCGACCAGCAGCTGGGTCAGGTCGTAGCCGGTGACGCCCTTGACGGTGCGCCTGCCGGTCGTGATGATCCGCCCGTCGGGCAGCACGACGGTCAGCCCGAGCACGTACTCGCGCGTCACGCCGTACATGACGCAGCGCAGGCCGCCCGCGTTCGTCGCGACGTTGCCGCCGATGGAGCAGATCTCGAACGACGAGGGATCCGGCGGGTAGATCAGCCCGTGCTCGCGGACCGCGCGGTCGAGGTCGGCGTTGATCACGCCCGCCTCGGCGATCGCGTACTGATCCGCGACGCTGATCTCCTTGACCGCGTTCATCTTCGCGAGCGAGATGATCACGCAGCCCTCGATGGCGCTGGCGCCGCCGGCGAGGCCGCTGCCCGCGCCGCGCGGCACGATCACGACGTCGTTGGCGTAGCACCAGGCCGCGGCCGCGGCGACGTCCTCGGTGGTCTCGGCGAGCACCACCGCGAGCGGGACCGCGCCGTGCACCGGCGAGCAGTGGTCGACGGCGTAGGCCGCCATCACGTCCGGGTCGGTGAGAACCGACCCGGTGAGCTGCGGAAAGCCCTCCAGCGACGCCATTTACATCGGCATGAGGTAGGTGCGGCGCGGCACGCGCTGCAGCTCCTTGTCGCGCAGCTGCGCGATCGACTTGCGGATCAGGAGGCGGGTGTCCTTCGGCTCGATCACGCCGTCGATGTAGCCGCGCTCGGCCGCCAGCCACGGCGTCGCCATGAACTGGTTGTAGAAGTCGATGAAGGCCTGCCGGATCGCGGGGCCGTTCTCGCCCGCCTCCTCGATCTCGCGCCGCTTGATGATCGCGGCGGCGCCCTCGGCACCCATCACGGCCAGGCGCGCCGTCGGCCACGCGAAGACGAAGTCGGCACCCAGCTGCTTGGAGCCCATCACGGCCCACGCGCCGCCGTAGGACTTGCGCAGGATGATGGTGACCTTCGGGACGGCCGCCTCGACGTAGCTGAAGATGAACTTGCCCGACCGGCGAATGGTGCCGATCTTCTCCTCCTCGACGCCGGGCAGGATGCCGGGGACGTCCACGAGGAAGACGAGCGGGATGTTGAAGGAGTTGCACAGGCGCACGAACCGCGCCGCCTTCTCCGAGGCCTGCGTGTCGAGGGTGCCGGCCATGTGCATCGGCTGGTTCGCAACGACGCCGACGGACTGGCCGTCGACGCGGGCGAAGCCGGTCACGATGTTCGGCGCCCACAGCTCGGCGTACTCGAGGAAGTCGCCGTCGTCGAAGACGCGCAGGATCACGTCGTGGATGTCGTAACCGGCGGTGTCGGCGTCCGGCATGATCGACTCGAGCTCGAGGTCCGAGTCGGTGAGCTCGGGCTCCAGGCCCGGGTTGATCAGCGGCGGGCGCTGGTGCACCGAGTCCGGCATGAAGGACAGGTAGCGCTTGACCCAGTCGAAGGCCGCCTGCTCGTCGACCGCGATGTGGTGCAGGTTGCCCCACTGGGCCTGCTTGATCGCGCCGCCGAGGTCCTCCGCGGAGGTGGTCTCGCCCGTGGTCGGGCGGATCACCTCGGGGCCGGTGACGAACATGTAGGTGTTGTCCTGCACGCCGACGAGCACGTCGGTGTTGGCGGGCGCGTAGACGGCGCCGCCGACGCAGGTGCCGAGGATCATCGAGATCTGCGGGACCTGGCCGCACAGGCCGTCCTGGTGCCGGCCGAGCTCGGCGTACCAGGCGATCGACGTGGCCGCGTCCTGGATCCGGGCGCCGCCCGAGTCGTTGATGCCGACCACCGGCAGGCCTGCGGAGGCCGCGAAGTCGTAGAGCTTGACCATCTTCCGGCCGAACATCTCGCCGACGGTGCCCGCGCCCACGGTCTGGTCGTGGCTGAAGGCCGCGACCTTGCGGCCGTTGACCAGGCCGTAGCCGATGACGACGCCGTCCTTGATGCGGTCGTCGCCGGGCGACTTCGCGAGCTGGTCCAGCTCGACGAAGGTGCCCTCGTCGAACAGCATCCGCATGCGCGCACGCGCGCTGGGCAGGCCCTTCGCGTCGCGCCGCTCCCGCGCCCGCGGGCTGCCCGGGTCCTTCGCCTCTTCGAGGCGGCGGTACAGATCCTCGAGCTTGCCCGCGGTGGTGCCGAGGTCGACCTGGTCCGATACGTCCGTCACGTCTGTCACCCTATCCCCTGCCCGGAGCTCAGTTGGCGCCGTCGGCCCGGTTGAGCTCGTCCGTCATGTGCGTCGCGATCTTGCCGATGTACGGCTCGTCGATGAGCTGCAGGTGATCGCCGCCGATCTTGACGATCCGCAGGTCCTCGACCACCGGCGCCCAGCCGCCGTCCGGCGCGATGTCCGCGAAGTTCGGCTCCAGCTCGACGGCGCCGTCGTGCATGCGGTCCGCGCGGTACAGCGTGACCGTGCCGCCGAACTTCCCGTAGTCGGCCGGGTTCACCTTGATCAGCATGCGATTGTCCACGAAGGACGTGCGCTGATGCTCGATCATCGACGTCGGGATCTTCTTGTCGGACAGCTGCACCAGCTCCATGATGATCCGGAACTGGCCCTCGTCGTCGGCCGCGTTGAGGCGGTCCATGGGCAGCTCGATCTCGTCGCCGATGTCGTAGTTCTTGCGGGCGAACTTCTCCCAGCGCTCCAGGCGGGCCTTCTTCTCGGCGGGCTCGTCGGTGAGCGGGACCTTCGGTGCGACCACGTCGAGCAGGCCGACGTACTCGACCTCCTGGCCCTCGTCCTCGAGAGCGCGCGCCAGCCCGTAGGCGAAGGCGCCGCCGAGGCTCCAGCCCGCGAGCCGGTACGGCCCCTCCGGCTGGATCTCCTTGAGCTTGGGCAGGTACTCGGCGACCCGCTCCTCGATCTCGCCCTCGACGCGCTCGAAGCCGTAGATCGGCAGGTCCTCCGGCAGCTTGCGCAGCAGGGCCTCGTAGGCGGTGGTGTTGCCGCCCGCGGGGTGGAAGAGGAACAGCGGCTTGCGGTCCGAGTTCTCCGGCTTGCGCAAAGTGCGGACGAAGCCGTCCACCGGGGTCGCCTCGTTCATGACGGCGCCCACGTAGGTCGCCATCTCCTCGATGTTCTTCGAGTCGATGACGTCCTCGATGTCGATCTCGCCGCCGGCGCGCTCCGACAGGCGGGCGGTGAGCTTCTCCGCCACGTCTTCGGAGAGCACGTCGAGCTCGGTGAAGACGCCACCGGGCGACTTGCCCACCACGATCGCGTAGGTCGCGAAGGTGAGGCGCTCCGCCGCGTCGCGCGGGGGCACGCCGTCGCCCACGGCCGCCGCGACGGCCGCGCCGTCGAGCAGGTCGGGGGTCGCGGTCTTCTCGTCCGACGGTGCCGCGGGCGCGGCCTCGGCGGGCGCGGCAGCGGCCGGCGCCTCGGCGGCGGGCGCGGGGGCCTCGGCCTTCGCGGCGGCCTCCGCCTTGGCGGCCTTCATCATCTCGGCCAGCTGGCCGGCGTCGGCGAGTTCGCCGGTGCCGGACTGGTGCTCGGCGAGCGCGTCCACCTGGTCGCGGTGCTCGACCGCGTACTCGACGAACTGCACCACGTCGTTGAAGGAGGCGTCGCGCACCGCCTGGATCTGGATCGGCGGGATGTCGAACTCGTACTCGGTGCGGTTCTTGATGCGCATCGCGATGAGCGAGTCCATGCCGAGATCGATGAGCGGGATCTCCTTGGGCAGGTCCTCGATCTCGAAGCCCATGATCTCCGAGATGATCAGGCCCAGGCGGTGTTCCACCGACTCGCCCGTGTCGGGCGACCAGCGCTCGCCGCTGCCCTCGGGCGCGGGGGCCTCGGTCTCGTCGGAGACGGTGATCTCGGGCTCGGACTCGTCGAGCTCGTCCATCTCCTCCACCGCGGGCGCCGCCCGGGTGATGAGCGGAGCCGCGGCGGTGCCGGAGGCCTCGCCGCCCACGACGACGGCGTCGAGCAGCAGGCGGAAGCCCTTACCGGTGTTCTCGTGCACCTGGATCGACGCGCCGCCGGGGTGTGGGGTCAGCGTCGTGGTGAGGGTCAGCCCGTCGCGCACCTCGCCGTGCTCCACGGCCGCGGTGACCGCGGCACCGTCGAGCACCTGGACGGCGGCGTTCTTCGCCAGGTCGACCAGCGGGATCTTCGTCCCGTCGCCCAGGGTGAGCGCGCCGGCGTCGAGCTGCCAGACGTGCCGGCCGTCGGGCAGGGCGACGTGGCCGCCGGGGACCATGCCCGAGCCACCGTCGGGCAGCTTGGTCTGGATCCAGATGTGCTTGCGCTGGAACTTCGTTCGCGGCACCGGTGCGTAGCGGCCGGGGCCGAACAGCGAGGCGACGTCCACGTGGTGGCCGCGCGCGAAGACCGTGGCGAGGGCGGTCATGATGGTGCCCTGCTCGTCCTCCTTGCGCTTGAGGGTCTGCACCAGCGCGGCGTCCTGGATGCCGGAGCCGAAGGTCACCGCGGCGACCGAGATCAGCGTGATCGGGTTCGGCGAGAACTCGATGAAGGTGCGGTAGCCGGCCTCGACGGCCTTCTCCACGGCCTGGGTGAACCAGACGCTGTGGCGCAGGCCCTTGATCCAGTAGTCCACGTCGTGCACCGGCGCGTGGCCGGCTTTGTAGAATTCGTCCTTGTTCACGGTCGAGTACATCGGGTACTGCAGCGCGTGCGGCTCGATGCCCATGAGCTCGGCCTGCAGCTCGCCGAGCAGCGGATCCATCTGCGAGGTGTGGGAAGCGCCGCGGGTCACGAGCTTGCGCGCCATGAGGCCCTTGGCCTCGGTCTCGGCGACGATCTTGTCGATGACCTTGCCGGGGCCGCCGAGCACGGTGTGGGTGGGGGCCGCGTAGACGCAGATCTCCAGGCCCTCGTACTCGCCGAGCACGGTCTCGATGTCGGCGGCGCTGTACTCGACGAGCGCCATGAAGCGCTCCATCTCCTCCGGCAGCATCTCCTCGCCCTCGCCCATGAGGCGCGAGCGGTTGCAGATGACGCGCACGGCGTCCTCCAGCGAGAGACCGCCGGTGACCCAGGCGGCGGTGGCCTCACCCATCGAATGCGGCAGCACCACACCGGGTTCGATGCCGTGATGGCGGAACAGCCCCACGAGCGCGACCTGGATGGCGAAGATGCCCACCTGGCCGGTCTCGATGTGGAAGGTCTGCTCGTCGTCCGTGATCATGTCGGCGTAGTCGTTGCCCGACTCGTCGATGATGAGCTCGTTGACCTCGTCGAAGTAGTGCTTGAAGATCGGGTTCTCGAGGTAGAGCTGCTTGGCCATCTTGCGGTGGTGGCTGCCGAAGCCGGAGAAGATGAACGCCGGGCCGGCCGCGTCGGGCTGGTTGGCGGAGATGACGTTCGGCGCGTTCTTGCCCTCGGCGATCGCGCGGAAGCCCTTGATCGCCTCGTCGAGGTCCTTCGCCATGACGACGGCGCGGACGCGGCCGTGGTTGCGGCTCGCGAGCGTGCGGCCGATCTCGGCGAGCGTGTACTCCTTCGCCTCGTCGGACTCGAGCCACTCGAGTAGCTCGGCGGCGGCGGCCCGTCGGCGCGAGGGGACGTAGGCCGTGAGCACGAGCGGGACCGCGGCACCGTCGGAGGTGGCGGCGTAGAACGCGGGCACGGCGTTCGCCGGGGCCTCGTCGGACTCGACGGCGCCGTCGACGACCTCGGGCGCGACGTACTCCTTGATCACGACGTGGGCGTTGGTGCCGCCGAAGCCGTTGCCGGTGACGCCGGCGAGCCGGTTGCCGGAGTACTTGGGCCACTCCGTGTTCCGCGCCGCCATGAGGAGGCGGTTGGCCTCGAACTGGATGTACGGGTTGGGGCCGGCGAAGTTGAGCGAGGCGGGGATCTGCCCGTTGCGCATGCCGAGCAGCACCTTGGCGACGCCCGCGATGCCCGCGGCCGCCTCCAGGTGGCCGAAGTTGGTCTTCGCCGAGCCCAGGAGCAGCGGCTTCTCGGCCTCGCGGCCGCGGCCCAGGACGCGGCCGATGGCGTCCGCCTCGAGCGGGTCGCCCAGGATGGTGCCGGTGCCGTGCGCCTCGAGGTAGTCGACGGTGCGCGGGTCGATGCCGGCGTCGATGTAGGCGTCGCGCAGGTTGATGACCTGCGCCTCGGGGTTCGGCGCGAAGATGCCGTTCGACTTGCCGTCGGAGGTGACCGCGGAACCCGCGATGACGCCGAGGATGTCGTCGCCGTCGCGCTCGGCGTCGGCGAGGCGCTTGAGGAGAACGACGCCGCCGCCCTCGGCGCGGATCATGCCGTTGGCGTCGGAGCTGAAGGCCTTGATCTTGCCGTCGGGCGCCTGCGCGCCGAGGCTGTCGAAGCCCAGCGTCGCGGCGGGCACGATGAGCATGTTCACGCCGCCGGCGACCGCCATGTCGGTCTCGCCGTCGCGCAGGCTCCGGACGGCCTGGTGGATCGCGACCAGCGACGAGGAGCACGCCGTGTCGACGGTCACCGACGGGCCGTGGAAGTCGTAGAAGTAGGAGACGCGGTTCGCGACGATCGACGTCGACGTGCCGGTCAGCGCGTACGGGTTGGCCTTCGTCGGATCCGCGACGGCCAGCATCTGGTAGTCGTTCGCCGAGCTGCCCATCCACACGCCCGTGCGGGTGCCCTTGACGGAGCTGGGCGGGATGTTGGCCTGCTCCAGCGCCTCCCAGGTCAGCTCGAGCGCGAGCCGCTGCTGCGGGTCGACCATCTCGACCTCGCGCGGGGTCATCTGGAAGAACTCGGCGTCGAAGGAGGCCACGTCGTCGAGGTAGCCGCCGAAGGTGTTGGCCTCGTCGAGCACGGCCTTCAGGCGCGGGTCCTGCTTGAACTCGAGCCAGCGGTCCTCGGGCAGGTCCGTGGTGGCGTCGCCGTTCCCGATGAGGAACTCCCACGTCGACTCCGGCGTCTCGCCGGCCTTGGGAAAGCGGGTCGCGAGGCCGACGACGGCCACGTCGTGCGTGCCGCGGTTCGCCTCGAACTCCTCGCCGCGGTCGTACCGCGCCGCCTCGGCCGCGAGGTCGTCGTCGGAGACCACCGGGTCACCGTCGATGATGCGCTGGCTGAGCAGCGCGATCGTCGGGTGCTGGAAGGCGACGGTGGCCGTCAGCTGCACGCCGGTGAAGTCCTCGATGTCGCTGGCCATCGAGACGGCGTCGCGCGAGCCCAGGCCGAACTCGTCGAGCGACTTGTCGTCGGTGATGTTCTCCAGCGGCTGCTTGGTCGCGTCGGCGATCCACTGCCGCATCCACGCGCGCAGTTCCTCGAGGCTCAGATCCTCGCGGGCCTTGCCGGTCGGGCCTTCATGGGGGGTGTACTCGTTCTCAGCCATGTGTATCTACCCTTCGCGTCGAGACCGTGGGTTACGCAGTCGCGTGTGATGAAGTTGTGGTTGTGCGAGCGCCGGTGGGCGCTACTGGACGTCGTTCGCCTCGGCGTCGGGGAACGCCGTCTGGGTGTAGCCGCCGCGGAGCGTGCCGTCGATGTAGGCGGCGCGGCCCGCGCGCCGGGCGATCTTGCCCGAGCTGGTGCGGGGCAGCGAGCCACCGGGGACGAGCAGGATGTCGCGCGCCAGCACGCCGTGCGCGGCGCCCACGGCCGAACGGATGCCGTCCGCCAGGGCCTGCTGGTCCTGCTTGGCGCCACCGGCACCGAGCTCGGCCACGATGACCAGCTGCTCGCTCTGATCGTTCGGGTCGAAGGTGAGGCCCGAGGTGTTGCTCTCGAAGACCGCCGCCGGCAGCTCGTTGGCCGGCACCGAGAACGCCGCGACGTAGCCGGTGCGGATGTACTTGGTGTCGGACTCCTGGGCCGTGAACTCCAGGTCCTGCGGGTAGTGGTTGCGGCCGTCGACGATCACGAGGTCCTTGACGCGACCGGTGATGTACAGCTCGCCGCCGTGGTAGACGCCGAAGTCGCCCGTGCGCATCCACTTGGCCTTCTCGAGGTTCTTCACGCCCTCGGAGTGGCTGCCGTCGGAGAGGGGGGTCAGGTAGTTCTGGAAGGTCTCGCGGGACTCCTCGTCGCGCTCCCAGTAGCCCGAGCCGATGTTCATGCCGTGGAGCCAGATCTCGCCCACGGAATCGTCGGGCACCTCCTTGCCGGTCTCGGGGTCGACGATGCAGGCCCACTGGCTCAGCGCGATGTCGCCGCAGGAGACCTGCGGGACGGCGCCCTCGGCACCCTCCTCGGAGACGACGAAGGTGCCGGCGGCCAGCTGGTCGCGGTCGACGTAGACCACGCGCGCCTCGTTCTCGACGGGGGTCGAGCTGACGAACAGCGTCGCCTCGGCCATGCCGAAGCAGGGCTTGATCGCCTTCGGCGAGAGGCCGTAGGGGGCGAAGGCCTCGTTGAACTTCTTCATCGACGAGACGGTGACGGGCTCGGAGCCGTTGATCAGGCCCTTGACGTTCGACAGGTCGAGGGTCTCGCCCTCCTTGGGCAGGCCGCGGGCGGCGGCGTGCTCGTAGGCGAAGTTCGGGGCGGCGGCGAAGGTCTCCGCGCCGTCCTCGACGGCGGCCAGCTCGTTGATCCAGCGGCCGGGGCGGCGGACGAACGCCGACGGGCTCATGATGGTGATGAACTTGCCGCCGAGCGCGGGCAGGATCACCGTGAGCAGGCCCATGTCGTGGAACATCGGCAGCCAGGTGACGCCGCGGGAGTTCTCGTTGAGGTCCAGCGCATGGATCATCTGGATCACGTTCGTGCCGACGGCCTCGTACGTGATCTGCACGCCGGCCGGGTTCCGCGTGGAGCCCGAGGTGTACTGCAGGTACGCGATGGTGTCGCGGTAGATCGGGAAGGGCTTGAGCGTCGAGCCCACCGAGTCCGGGATGGCGTCGACGGCGATGATCCGCGGCCGCTCCTTGGCGGGCAGGTGGCGGAAGAAGTTGCGGCACGCCTCGGCGGAGCCCGAGGAGGTCAGGATCGCCGTCGGCTTGCAGTCCTCGAGGACGATGCGCAGGCGGTCCGTGTGGCCGGGCTCGTCCGGGCTGAACAGCGGCACCGCGATGTTGCCGGCGTACAGGGCGCCGAAGAACGCGGTCACGTAGTCGAGGCCCTGCGGGGCCAGGATCGCGACGCGGTCCTCGCGCTTGGTGATGTGCTGCAGGCGGGCGCCGATGGCGCGCAGCCGGGCGCCGAACTGCGACCAGGTCAGCTCGTGGACGACGCCGTCGCGCTCGCGGCTGTAGTCGATGAAACGGTAGGCGAGGGTGTCGGCACGTTCCCGTGCGTTGCGCTCGACGAAGTCGACCAGCGTGGTTCCGGGGCGGAAGAAGATGTTGCCGTCTTCGTCCAGAAACTGGTCAAACTCGTTGTTCATGCATTGCTCCTCGTCACCGACGCCGGGCGGCTGACGGTCATACAGTGGTACATCGCGTGGCGGCGACGGCCCGTTGCGGGCCTGTGCGCCACCTCATAGTGCTTGATATCCGCAACATGTTTCACCCGTTCGGGGCGTAACCACGCTGTGAAAATCCGCAAACCCGACTATCGTACCGCGCGGTAACGGCGGGGACGAAAACCGAGAGGTTGGGCAGTGGACTCGATCACTCGCCCTTGAGCTGCTCCAGGACGGGCGCGAAGGCCTCCATCTGGGTGGGGATCACGCCGACGTAGGACATGCCCGTCGCGGCGCGGGTGGCGCGCACCTGGTCGGCGATCTCGTCGAAGGTGCCGATCGCGAGGTAGGGCGAGCCCAGGACATCGTCGATCGTCACCTCCTTGTCGATCTCGATGCTGGCCGAGAGGCCGCGCTCGATGGCCTTGAGCGCGAAGTCGGCGACCTGCTCGCGGTCGTCGGTGATCACGATGGTGGCGATGGACCAGGAGAGCTCGATGTCCGCGAAGCGCTCGCCCGCGGCGGCCTTCACGATCTCGACCTTGTTCTTCACGGCGTCCATCGACATGTCCGAGATCCGGAGCTTGCCCTCGGCCGAGCTGCGCGGGTTGATCGAGACGACGTCGGCGCGCCGGGCCGCCAGCTCCAGCGTGCGGCGGGCGCCGGCGCCGATGGCGATCGGCGGGCGCGGGCCCTGCCGCGGCCGCGGGTAGCCCTTGAGCTCCTTGACCCGGAAGACCTCGCCCTCGAACTCCGCCTCCTGGCCGCGGAGCAGCGCGTCGAGCACCGTCAGTCCCTCGTCGAGGCGCTGGAACCGGCGATCGGGCGACTCGAACTCGATGCCCGACTGGTCGAAGTCCTCCTTGAAGGCGCCGAGGCCCAGGCCCACCTCGAGGCGGCCCTTGGACAGCACGTCGATGGTGGTGAGCTCCTTGGCCAGCACCGCCGGATGCCGGAAGGGCATCGCCAGCATCGACGTCGCCAGGCGGATCTTGTCGGTGCTCACGGCCAGCGCGCCCAGCGCGGCCAGCGGTCCCACCTGCGCGTCCAGCCGGTCCGGGATGGCGAAGGTGTCGAACCCCAGCTCCTCGGCCTCCTGCGCGAGCTTGACGAACTTGCGCGCGCCGCCCTCGTCGGCGTTGCCGGCGCCGCCGGCCGCGAACCGGAACTTGCGGGGCTCAGTGGTCACGTGTGGGTACTCCTGGTCGACTGGGGTGCGGTCGTGAAACGTTGCGGACAGCCTAACGGTTGCCCGACGGTGCCTCGGTCGCCCTGTGATTCCCGGTGCCCGTGACCAGCACATGACCGGGCCGGGTGGGCCCTTCGCCGCTCGCTCAGACGTCGCTCACTCGGCGCTCGGTCGCTCCGCTCGACGGCGTCGCTCTGCCCGTCCGTCGCTCGGATCCCCCGTTCGGGCCTTGGCACCGTCGTCCCCCACGCGGCGTCGACGGGGCGTGGGGGACGGCGCCTCCCCCATCGGGCGCCGGTCGCCTCGTGGGGGGACCAGATGTCCCCAACGCGGCGTCGACGTCCCCCGCGCGGCGTTCGGTCCCCCATGAGACGGCGTTCCTCCGGTGGGGGACCGGCCGTCCCCCGCGCGGCGCCGAATCCCCCGCGGAACGCCGCGACCGGCGACAATGGGCGGGCGGGTCTGGAGAGGCCGGCACCGTCGGAAGAGGTGACGCGATGCGACGACGGAACTTCCTGCTCGCGGCGGCAGCGGCCGTGCTGGCGGCGTGCGGCGCACCGTCGAACACGCCGGCGGAGAGGTCACCCGTGGACCGGGGCGGGCGACGGTGGCGCATGCCCGACGAGGGCGATCGGCACGAACGCACGTGGATGGCGCTGGCCGCCCGCGACGACGTGTGGGGCGAGAAGCTGCTGCCCGACGTGCAGCGGACGCTCATTCTCATCGCGACGACGATCGGCCGGTTCGAGCCCGTCTCGATGCTCGTCCGCCCCGACCAACTGGACGCCGCCCGCGGTCTGCTCGGCACGGCGCCGGGCGTGACGCTCGTGCCGGCGGACCTCGACGACCTGTGGATCCGCGACACCGGCCCGACGTTCGTCACCGGCGACAAGGGGCTCGCGGGCGTCGACTTCAACTTCAACGGGTGGGGCAACAAGCAGACCCACGACGCCGACGCGAAGGTCGCCGGCGTCGTCACCGCGCAGGCGAAGGCCGAGGCGGTGCGGACCGACCTGGTGATCGAGGGCGGGGCGCTGGAGGTCGACGGCGAGGGCACCGCGATCATCACCGAGAGCTGCGTGCTCAACGACAACCGGAACCCCGGCTGGACGAAGCAGCAGGTCGAGGCGGAACTGAGCGAGCTGCTGGGGATCGAGAAGGTGATCTGGCTGCCCGGCATCAAGGGCAAGGACATCACCGACGGGCACACGGACTTCTACGCGCGGTTCGCCTCGCCCGGGGTGGTGGTGGCCGCGCAGGACGACGACCCCGACTCCTTCGACCACGAGGTGACGAAGCGCCACCTGGAGATCCTCCGCGGAGCGACCGACGCGAAGGGACGGAAGCTGCAGGTGGAGGCGTTGCGGGCGCCCTCGACGGTCCGTGAGCGGTACGCACAGGACGACGACTTCGCCGCCGGGTACATCAACTTCTACCTGTGCAACGGCGCGGTGATCTGCCCGCAGTTCGGCGACGCCGAGACCGACGGCGAGGCGCGCGCGACGCTGCAGCGGCTGTTCCCCGGCCGCGAGGTGGTGCAGCTCGACATCGACCCGGTCGCCGCGGGCGGCGGCGGTATCCACTGCGCCACCCAACAGCAGCCGGCTCGCCCCTGACGTGTACCGCTGACCACCGCACAGGTGGTCAGCGGTGCACGACTACTTCGTCTTCGGCGCCTTGTCGATGACGCCGACGGTCCAGCCGGTGAGCCACTGCGTGGCGGTCTTGCCGTCGAGCGACCAGTTCGCGGTCGTGCCGTAGGCCGCGTGCGAGTTCTGCGTGATGGTGGAGATCACCTGCGGCAGGCCGGTGGCCAGGCCCAGCAGCCCGCCCTTCGGCTGGTTGCAGATGGGGTCGTTGGAGCCGCAGATCGTGACGACCTTGTCGTTCACCGAGCCGAAGCCGCCGTCGCGCTTGCCCTGCAGGTCGACGCCCGAGAAGCTGAAGCCGGCGAAGGTGACCTCGACGCCCTCGCCCGCGGGATCGAGGCCGATGGCCCTGCCCTGCCCCTGGACGCGGCGGCTGTCGGAGATCAGCCCCACGCCGAGCAGCCGGTCCGCGGTGATCGGGCCGTTCCCGGCTCCGATCCGCGCGGCGATGTTGCCCGCGATCGTCGCGCCCTGCGAGAAGCCGATCAGCACGAAGCCCGTGCGGGGGCACGTGTCCTTGACCGCGGTGATCTTGGCGATCGCCCGGTCGGTGCCCTGCTGCCGCGACGCCTGGTAGGTCATCTGGCCGTCCGGCGGCACCGCGATCGGGTTGTGGAACTGGGCGGCGTAGTTGACGGTCCAGATGTCGGCGCGGGCGTCGGCGTACCGCTTGTCCAGCGGGTTCGTCACCTGCAGCATGAGCGAGCGCGGGTTGAACGTCGGCGCCTCCGGCGAGTCCGTCGCCGAGGACTCCCAGGTGCCGGGGAAGGAGATCACCTGCACGTCCGGGCAGCCCGCGGCCTGCGGCCCCGTGGGCTCGCCGGGTGGGGTGGGCTCCGGCTTGCGGATCATCGTGATGATGAGCGTGATCACGACGATGATCGCGATGATCGCCGCGATGATGACGGCGATGCCGAACACGCGCCCGGCCTTCCGCGCTCCCTGACTCTTCGTGCCTGCCATTCCTATGTGGATACCAGGGCTAGCTGTGGGGAGGCTTAGGCGCCTTGTCGATCACGCCGCGCGCCCAGGCCTGCAGCCACTGCGTGGCGGTCTGCCCGTTCGACGACCAGTCCGTGGTCGTGGCGTACAGCGCGTGCGAGTTGCCGGCGAGCACCTTCTGCAGCTCGGGCAGCGTGGTCGCGATGTTGCCGGCCTGGAAGATGTCCTTGGGCTGGTTGCAGATCGGGTCCTTGTTGCCGCAGAGGGAGACGGTGCGGTCCTTGACCGCGCCGAAGCCGCCCTCGCGCTTACCGCGCAGCGACAGGCTGCCGAAGCTGAAGCCGCCGTAGGCGACCTCGACGCCCACGCCGGGCGGGTTCGGGCCCGCGGTGCGGGCGTCGCCGGGCTCGCGCCGACCGTCCGAGATGAGGCCCACGCCGAGGATGTTCTCCGCCGGGACGACACCCTTGCCCGCACCGACCTCGGCGGCGATGTCCCCCGCGATCACGGCGCCCTGCGAGAAGCCCATCAGCACGAAGCCTGTGAGCTTGCACTTGTCGTAGACCTTCTTCATCTGCGCGACCGACTTGTCGTAGCCCTCGGTGCGGGACTTCTCGTACGAGGCCTGCCCGTCCGGCGGGATGGCGACGGGGTTCGACAGCTGCGCGACGTACGGGGTGGTCCACACGTCGGCGCGGCTGTCCGGCAGCGCCGCCGCGAGCGGCGCCGTCACCTTGAGCATCAGCGAGTTGGGGTTGAACGTCGGCCGGTAGGGATCGTCCTTCGACGACGACTCCAGCGTGCCGGGCACCGAGATCACCTGCACGTCCGGGCAGTCCGCGGGCTGCGAGGTGGGGCGCGCCGCGGTCGCGGACGGGCTCGACGAGGAGCCGTCCGGCGAGACCGGCGGCAGCTCCGGGCCGGGCCGCAGCCAGGTGCCCACGAGGATCGCCAGCAGGACGAGCGCGATGATGACGACCACGCCGACGATGATCGTCACCGGCGAGAACCTGCGTCCGCCGCTCGGCTTTCCGGGCTCCTGGTGCGTCACGGGATCACTTCTTGCAGTACGAGGCCCGCGCCTCGGTGATGAACTTCTTCGCGTTCCCGGAGGCGGCGTCGCCGTCGTACGGGCCGAGAATGCCGACCACGAAGGGCTCGAGGTTCTTGGCGTCGCGGCCCGACTTGTCGTACTCGCACGCGAACTGCGCGGCGTTGATCACGACGTCGTCGGGGGCCTTCACGCCGTCCTCGCGGACCTTCTTGATGAAGTCCTTGTCCTTCTGCGTCAGCGCCGGGTTCGCGGCCGAGCTCGCGCCCGGGTAGCCCGACGGTGCCGTGGCCGATCCGGGGGCGGTCGCGGGCAGCGACGTGGGCTCGCCCTCCACCGGCGTGGTGGGCGCCTCGACCGTCGAACTGCCGCCGCACGCGACGGCACCGAGCAGCAGGCCGCCCGTCATCACTGCGGCCGCGAGGGCTCCCCGAAGTCCAGCCATGTCTTCTCTCCTTGAAGTACGTCCGGAACGCAACGCTGCCAGGCTACCGGCAGCGCCGAAGCGCAACCCTCGGCCGGGCGTCAGCGTGCGGTCGCAACCCCGTTGACCAGGGCGATCACGCCGCGCTCGAAGCGCTGCTCGAAGCCGCCCGGGATGGGCGTGGAGTCGGCGACGGGGTAGCCGAGGCGTCCGCCCTCGTACCCCTGGCGGCCCCATTCGGCGAAGATCGGCCCGTTGTTCACCACGGTCGCGGGCGTCTTCGGCGACCAGTAGACCTGCCCGCCCTGGAAGCGCTGGAAGGCGCCGGCGGGGAGCTTCGTCTCGTCGCCCAGCGGCAGACCGAGCGCCGAGCGCTCGTAGTTCAGGGCGGCGTACTTGTCGCGGATCGCGCCGCGCACTGCGCGGGCGCCGGTCTGCGGGCTCCAGTAGACGGTGCCGTGCTGGAACTGCTGGTAGCGGCCCTTCTTGTCGGCCAGGGCGCGCTCGCCGCCGGTCGGGTACCCGAGCGGGCCGCCGGGGCCGCCCGTCCCCAGGTAGGCGCCGCCGATCGCGCCGCCCACGACCTGCGCGCCGGTGTCGGCCGACCAGAAGACCTGGCCGCCGCGGAAGTCCTGTGCGCGGCCCCCGGGCACGGCGTACTCGACGGTGACGCACGACCCCAGGGTCGGGGTCTTGGGCGCGGCCTCGCCGATGGCTCCGGCGATGCCGCAGGGCTTCGGGTTGGCGACGCCAAGGGCCGCCTGCACCTGCGGCCAGGCCTGGCCGTTCTCGAACTGCCAGTACGGCCAGCTGTGGTTGCCCGACGGGCGGTAGAGCGCGTTCGCGGGGATCCCGAGCCGGTTGAGCTCGATCGCGAAGGCCTGGTTGGACGAGCGGGCGAGCACCTCGAGCGCCATCGCCTGCAGATCGGTGGGCGCGCCGGTCCCGCCCGAGCCGTTGCCGGAGCTGAAGTACAGGCTGATGCCGCGCAACTTCTCCGCCAGCTTGAGCGGATCGTGCTGCGCCCAGGCGGGATCCGTGGGCGGGCCGTACATGGCGTCGGCGTTGAAGCCGCCCGCGTCGCGCATGGCGATCGCGATCGACTCGGGGGTGCCGGGGGTGCTCGTGGAGAGGATGCCCGAGTAGGAGCCGGCGAACCGGTACAGGCCCTTGTTGCGGGCGGCCAGGGTGAAGGCGGCGGTGCCGCCCATGGAGACGCCGGCGGCGGCGCGCGCGTCGGTGGCGCGCCAGCCCTGCTGCAGCAGCGGCGGCAGCTCCTTCGCGAGGAAGGTCTCCCACTGGTAATTCTTGCCGTTGTCGGGGCGCTTCCAGTCGGTGTACCAGCTGGACTGGCCGCCGACCGGCAGCACGACGGTGACGTTCTTGTCGCGGTAGAAGTCCGCGACGTTCGTCTCCAGCAGCCACCCGTTGCGGTCCTCGCGCGCCCGCATCCCGTCGAGCAGGTACAGCGTGGGGAACTTCGCCTTGGGGTCGGCGTACCAGTCGCGGGCGAGCAGCAGCTGGATCTTGATCGAATCGTTCATCGCCGCGGAGTAGACGGTGAGGTCCACCTGGTGATCGCCCTGCCACTGCGCGTCCGTGATCCGGGACTTCGCGGGGGCCGGGTCCGCGTGCGCGGGCGCGGGGTTCAGGGCCGACGGTGCCGCCACGACGGTGCCCGCCGCCACGGCCCCGGCGACGAGCAGCGTTCCGATTCGGCCCAGCGATGACATGGGACCAGTGTTACACGCGTGTCATTCGCCGTCCCGGTGCCGCGCCAGGGCGAGCTGTGACGAGCGCGACGGCGCGGGAACCGGCGCTCCGACCGGTCCGCACTCCCACCAGCGCAGCACGACCCTGCCGCGCCGGTGCCGGGTCGCGAGCCGCTCCTGCGCCGCCGCCACCTCGTTCGGGACGAACCTTTCGATGGGGCCCACGATCTCGGGCCGCCGCAGCACCCGCCGGTTCCACCACGCGAGGCGGTCCGCGACGCGGGTCGCCCGCCGGACGTTGGCGTCGACGCGCCGACGGTGCGCGAGCGTGTGGACGGTGTCGGCGCGCACCGCGACGATCGTGTCGACCGGGGAGAACCACGCGGTCAGCGCCGGGCCGAGGCCCGCGGCGTCGACGATCGCGTCCACCGGCGGCGCACCGTCGGACTCGAGGGCCGCGCCGTCGAGCACCAGGTCGGCCCCGATCCGCCGCAGCAGGGGCCCGTCGGCGGGGCGGGCGATCGCGATCGTGGTGAGCCCGGCCGCGCTCGCGGCGGAGACGAGGAACCGGCCGAGCGCGCCCGCGGCGCCGGTGATGGCCACTGCGGTTCCGGGGCCGAGCTCGTCCACGATGGACGAGGCGGTGACCCCGTTGAGGGGGATCGCGGCGGCGGCGTCGGCGGCGAGGCCGAAGGGCAGCGGCGCCGCGCGGTCCGCGTCGACCGCGACGTACTCGGCGTAGCTGCCCGCGTGCGCGCCGGCGCCGGGGAGGGTGAGGGCGTTGACCACGGCCCCGACGGGCAGCCGCGGGCTCCGCGAGGCGACCACCTCGCCCGCGCACTCCATGCCGAGGACCAGCCCCGGCCCCAGATCGCCCGCGTACGCGCGCATGCGCCCGGTCCGGAAGCTGACGTCGACGGGGTTGACGCCGCAGTACCGGTTGCGCAGGATGACGCGGTCGGGGCCGTCGAGGGCCTTGACGTCGTCGAACGCGGTGAGGACCTCGGGGCCGCCGAAGTCGTGGACGCCGATGCAGCGGCCGGCGAAGTCCACCTACCCCAGCCTCTCGGGATCGAGCCGGTCGAGCACGGATCGCCCCGGGCCGCCGCCGTACTCGGCCGCGGACCGCGGCGCGGCCGAGATCTCGACCAGGAGCCGCTGCAGCGCGACGGCCTCGGGGTAGCGGGTGTACCGGCGGCCGAACCTGCCGTCGAGCAGGTCGAGCCAGAACCGCACGAGCTTCGCCGTGCCCGCGGGGCTCCCGTCGGCCGGCGGCGTGAAGTCCAGGGCGACCGGGGGGACTGTGCCGGCGGTGGACCAGTGCCGGACGCGGTCGAAGTCCCACGCCGGGTCGTCGAAGCGGATCTCGAAGTACTCCCGCTCCCCGCCGCGCCCGACCGCCGTGATGTCGAAGACCCGGGAGCGGCTCGGGTGGCCGAATCCGGCGTACCCGGTGACCACGGCGCCGCCCAGCTCGAAGGCCAGCTGCACCGTCTCGGGCAGCACGGTGGCCGCCGCGGCGTAGTCGGACTCCACGACGGCCGTGGACCGGAGGCGGACGTCGCGGGCGCTGCCGCCGAGGAGGTGGATCGCGAGGTCGAGCGGGTGGATCACCTCGGAGACGACGCCGACGGTGGGACGCGGGTCGTCGAATCTGTTCTTGGCCCAGGCGAAGTCGATCCGGGCGATCCGCAGGCCCGCCGCGGCGACGCGGTTCCGCACATGGTCGACGGCCGCGGAGTAGCGCTCGATCGTGTTGAGCGCGAACCGGTCCCGCTCCGCCCACGCGGCCGCCCAGCCGGCCCCGACGTCCTGGTGCGGGGCGACGAGCGGCTTCTCGCTGACGACGAATCCCGGCGCGGCGCTGAGCAGATCCAGGATCGCGTCGTGCTGGTCGTCGTTGACGGCGTTGATGAGGAAGTCCGCGTCGCGCAGCGCGTCGGCCAGGTCGGTGGGGGCGAGCGCGGCGAGCCGGGCGGTGTCGCCGCGGCCGTGCTCGCGGACCTCGACCTCGGGCGCGCCGGCGAGCCGCGTGGCCGCGTGCAGCGCCTCACGCAACCGGGTGCCCTCGTAGCCGGTGCCGAACAGGTCCGCCCGGGTCATCGCAGGTCCTTCCGGAAGTGGGTCTCGCCGTCCTCGGCGTAACCCCTTCCCCGGTACAGCGCCTCCGCGGCCGGGGTCGACGCCAGCACGACGGTGCGCGCGCCCCGTCCCCGCAGCCATTCCTCCCCCGCCGCGGTCAGCCGCGCGGCGAGACCCCGGCCCCGCGCCGGCGGCGCGACGAACACGCCCTGGATCCAGCCCGTTCGACCGGTCGGGGCCGCGGGGCCCGCGAGGTGCCGGTCGACGATCGCCGTCAGCGTCCCCACCACGGCGCCGTCGACGACGGCCACCAGTGTGCGGGCGTCCGGGGTCGCACCCCGGAGCTCCTCGTCGAGCTGCGCCCGGTAGTGCGGGCGCCAGTCGTCGGCCCCCGTCGCCCAGGGCGCGCCCGGGTCCGAGGCGAACAGCTGCTCCCGCAACCGGACCACGGCGTCCACGTCGCCCGCGGCGAGCGCGCGGACGGCGAGGAGGGTCGCGGCGGTCACTCGATCCCCAGGTCACGGAAGACCGTTCCCAGCGCGGTCGCGAGGTGCTCGATGTGGTCGTACGTGTGCGCCGGGGTGACGTTGATCCGGAAGCGGCTGGTGCCCGCGGGCACGGTGGGCGGGTTGATCGGCTGGACGTAGATTCCGTACTCGTCGAACAGCTTTCGCGCGGCGCGGGTGCACAGGAGCGCATCGCCGATCCGCACCGGGAGGATGTGCGTGGAGGAGGCGGGCATCACCGTGATGCCGTGCGCCCGGAACCGCTGTCGCAGCAGCTCGGTCTTCGCCTGCAGATCGGCCCGCAGGTCCTCCGCCCCGCGGACGATCTCGACGCTGCGCCGCGCGGCCACGCAGGTCGCCGGCGGGAGCGCCGTGGTGAAGATGAAACCCGGTGCGAAGGAGCGGATCGCGTCGATCAGCCAGTCCCGGCCCGCGATGAATCCGCCGATGACGCCGATCGACTTGGCGAGAGTGCCCTGCACGATGTCGATCTCGTCCAGCAGCCCGAGCGAGGCCGCGATGCCCCTGCCCTGCGGTCCGTACATCCCGATCGCGTGCACCTCGTCCAGGAACACGAGGGCGCCGTGCTCCTTGGCGGCGGCGACGAGCTCGGCGATCGGCGCGACGTCGCCGTCCATCGAGTACACGGACTCGAAGACGACCAGCTTCGGCACCCCCGGGTCGGCGGCGCGCAGCTGCTCGCGCAGGTGGTCGACGTCGTTGTGGCGGAAGACGTGCCGCGCGTTCCGGTTCCGCCGGACCCCGGCGATGATCGACGCGTGGTTGAGCTCGTCGCTGAAGATCTGCAGCTCCGGGTAGACCAGGCTGAGCGCCTCGATGGTGGCGTCGTTCGAGCCGTAGCCGGTGGGGAACACCAGCGCTCGCTCCGTGCCGAACCACTCCGCCAACACCGCCTCCAGTGCGATGGTCTCGCGGTTCGTTCCGCCGATGTTCCGGGATCCGCCGGCGCCCACGCCGTACTCGGCGAGCGCGGCCTGCGCCGCCGCGATGACCTCCGGATGCTGCGCCATCGCGAGGTAGTCGTTGCTGCACCAGACCACCACATCGGGATCGCCCGACCCGTCGGCGCCGACCGCGGCGGCGGGGAAGGCACCCGCCCGGCGGTTGATGTTCGCGAAGGTGCGGTACTCGCCGACGGCGCGCAGCCGGTCGAGCCTGCCGCGCGCGACGGATTCGTAGTGGTTCTGGGTCGCGAGGAGGGAAGAAGACACGCCGGTACTCACTTTCGTCGAAGTGGTGGAGCGAGGAGGGTGGCCGAGAGGGTGCTGCGGATCGCGACCGTCAGGCGACGGTGGCGGTCTGATCGACGCCGGCGCCGCGGGCGATGCGGAGCCGGACGAGTTGGAGGAGGAGGGCGAGGAGGAGCGGACAGGCCGCGAGGAGCGCGAGGGAGCCGCCGACGGTGCCGCCGGCCACGAGGGCGGCGCCCGCGGCGGACCCGATGGCCGATCCGAGGTAGTTCGCGGACGCGTTCGCGGCGACGGCCGTCGGCCCGTTCTCGCGGGCGGCCGCGAGCAGCGTGTGCTGCTGCGGCGCCAGCGAGGACCATCCCAGCGCGCCCCAGAGGAAGAGCCCGGCGGCGAGGACGACCGCGGCGGGCTCGAGGCCGATCACGAGGAGGACGAGCGCGAGCGTGGCGGTGATCGCGGCCGTGATCGCGAGGGTGTTCTTCAGCGCGTCGACGATCCGCCCGATGGCGAAGACGCCCACCGCGCCGCCGATCCCCCAGATCCAGATGGAGAGCGTGAGGTGCTCCGACAGCGACGAGGTGGAGAGCAGCGGGCTGATGTAGGTGTACAGGCCGAGCGAGCCGATCCCCGTGACCAGGGTGACCAGCACCGTGAGCAGCGTGGGCGTCGCGGTCAGGGAGCGCAGGCGCGCGGTCAGGCCCGGCGCCTCGATGCGCGGCAGGGGCTCACCGCCGCGGAACCGCACGCCCAGGAGCGCGAGAACGCCGAGCGCGGTGATGATCCCGATCGTCGCGCGCCAGTCGATGCGCTGCGCCACGAGCAGGCCCAGCGGTACGCCGAAGACGCTGCCCGTCGCCATCCCGGCCAGCACCAGGCTCAGGGCCCGGCCCCGCCGCTCGGGCGCGACGAGGTGCGCCGCGACCGCGGAGGACAGCGGCGAGTACACGCCGGCGGCGGCACCGGCGATGACCCGCGCGACGATGAACACCGCGATCGTGGGCGCGAGGACGGTCAGCAGGTTGCCGGCGGCGAACACCGCCAGCGCGATGGTGAGGTTGCGGCCCGAGTCACGCCCGGCGTGCCCCGCGAGCAGCGGGCCCGAGACGGCGTACGCCCCGGTGAAGGCGGTGACGCCGAGGCCGACCAGAGACTGCGTGGTGTGCAGGTCGTCCGCGATCGTGGGCAGCAGGCCCGCGATCACGTAGGCGTCGAGTCCCAGCGCAACGCTGCCGATGATGAACGGCCACAAAGCTCGTACCACGGGCTATCACTCCCCACGTCGTCGCCGATCCGGCGAATTCCCATTCCTGCGCTAACTACATAGGAGCCCGTCCCCTCCGGCAACCGGTGGCGGCGGTTCGAGTCATCACTGCCCGCAACCTTGACGAGCCGACGTGATACGACTTCATGATCGGAAGACGGACGAAAACGGATGAGGTGATGGCATGGCGGACGCCGTGGGAACGCCGTTCACGCTGGACGTGAACGGGCTGACGATCGCGGGCGACCGCTGGGCCGCGTCCGGGGACGCGGGGACGACCCTCGTGCTGCTGCACGGCGGCGGCCAGACCCGACACTCGTGGGATCGCACGGCCGCGGCGCTCGCGCAGCGCGGGCACACCGTCATCACGCTCGACGCCCGCGGCCACGGCGACACCGCGTGGGCCGCGGACGGCGCGTACGCGCTGGGCGACTTCGTCGGGGACCTCCTGGGCGTGCTGCGCACGCTCGACGGTCCGCCGCCCGTGCTGATCGGGGCCTCCCTCGGCGGGATCACCAGCCTGTGCGCCGTCGGCGAGAACCCCGGGATCGCGTCCGCGCTGGTGCTGGTGGACGTCGTGGTGGACGCGGAGAAGAAGGGGATCGACCGGGTCACCGACTTCCTCGGGGCGCACACCGACGGATTCGCCACGCTCGACGAGGTCGCCGACGCCGTGGCCGCGTACAATCCGGCCCGCAAGCGCGGCCGCAACCTCGAGGGCCTGAAGAAGAACGTGCGGCAGCGCCCGGACGGCCGGTGGTACTGGCACTGGGACCCCGCCTTCATCCGCGGCGAGGACCGCAACGAGGCCCGCATCCAGGACAAGGGGCGGCTCGGCGCCGCGGCCGTGCACGTCACCGTCCCCACGCTCGTCGTGCGCGGCGGCAAGTCCGACGTGGTGAGCGACGAGGGCGTGGCGAAGATGCTGGAGCGGGTCCCGCACGCCGAGGTCGCCGACGTCAGCGGCGCCGGGCACATGGTGGCGGGCGACGACAATCAGGTCTTCGCCGCCGCGATCGAGGACTTCCTCGACCGTCACGACCTCTGAGACCGCGCCGTACCGTCTCCTGGGGGCCTTCGGCCCGTCAGGCGCGCGAGGCGGGCTTCGACCGGAGCATCGCGGCATCTGCCGCGGCGATGGCGGCGCCGGTGTCCGAGTGCTCGGACACACGGACGGCGCCGACCGTCGTGCTCACCTCGACCTCGGTGCCGCCGACCGCGATCGGCGCCCGCCCGACGGACTCCCGCAAGCGCTCGACGAACTCGTCCGGATCGGCGTCCGCCGCGCGGGAGACGATCACGAACTCGTCGCCGCCGACCCGGTAGACCGCGTCGTCCGGCCCCATCGCCGAATCGATGCGACGGGCGACGCCGCGCAGCAGTTCATCGCCCGCGCCGTGCCCGAGCCCGTCGTTGAACCGTTTGAACCGATCCAGGTCGGCGTACGCCACCACGGTGACGGTCGCGGCCTGGTCCTCGTCCGCGAGCATCAGCTCGAGGGCGTGCCGGTTCGGCAGCCGGGTGATCGCGTCGGTGGTCGCAGTGCTGTGCAGGGTCCTGGCCGCCGACCGCAGCTCGAGGACGCTCATCGCGAGGTCCGCCAGGTCGGCGAGTCCCTGGATCTGGCGATCGCTGAGTTCCCGCGGCTCGGGGCCGTAGATGCGGACCGTCCCCACCGGCAGCCGGTCCGAGGTGCAGATCGGGGCCGCCGCGAACAGGTGGATCGTGGGCTTGGCCAGATGCAGGAAGCGCTTCGCCTGGAAGCGCTCGTCCACCTGTGCATCCGGCGCGTACAGGACCTTGTCGTCCTCGATGGCGAGCGCGCAGAGGCTGTCCTCGCGCGAGGCGTGCACGGGCGGCGTGCCGTACGACGCGACCGTGTAGTGCCGGTCGAAGTCGAGGATGTTCACGGACCCGAACGGCACACCGCACAGCACCGCGGACAGTTCGGCGATCCGCTCCAAGTCGGGGACCGGCGGCGAGTCCATGATGCGCAGCGACTTCACCGCCGCGACGCGGTCGTGTTCCCGGGGGTGCAACAGGACGGTCACGGTTGCATCTCCTACTGAAGCTCGGTTCGTCTTGCTATTCGAAACAGGGTACGCCGTCCAGCACGGGGAAGAGCCGCATTGCGCCATGCGAAGGTTCGGTCTATCGGGTGGCCGTGCCGGCGTCGCCCGACGTCCGCGAGTGGACCGCCGGCTCGAGGACGGCGCCCGGGTTCAGCAGCCCGGCCGGGTCCCACGCGTGTTTGAGGCGACGCATCAGGGCCACCTGTTCCGGGCCGCGCTGCCGCTCGAGCCAGGCGCGCTTCGCCCGGCCGACACCGTGTTCCGCGCTGACGGTGCCGCCGAGGGCCAGCACCTGCTCCAGCACCGCCGCCTCCAGCCGCTCGGCGAACTCCTCCGAGAATCCGCGCTCCGGCGCCGACGGGCCGGGCAGCAGGTTGACGTGCAGGTTGCCCTCGGCGAGGTGCCCGAACAGCACCGGCTCCACCTCGATGCCGGCGCTGTCGGCGACCTCGCGGACGGTGCGGACCACGGCCTCCCGCGCGGCGGCGAAGGCGGCGAGCGACACGCCCACGTCGAGCTTCACCGGCACCCCGGCGGCGCCCACCGCTTCGGTGGTGCGGGAACGGTAGCGCCACAGCCTGGTTCGATTTTCCGGCCCGGCGACGGCGATCCGGTCGTCCGGGAGGAGCCCGGCGACGACTCCCGCCGCCTCGGGCGCACCGTCGAACTCCGCGAGCACCCAGCAGCCGTCCGTCGGGAGCGGCGCGGGCGCGTCGAGGTGGGCGGCGACGCGGGCGACGGCGGCACCATCGGACCACTCCAGCGCGAGGAGCCCGGGCAGGCCCCGCAGCACGGGCACCGCCGCGACGGCCTCCTCCGGCGACGGGAAGGCGAGCGCGAGCACCGTCCGCGCGCGGGGCGCGGGATCGAGGCGCCAGGTGACGTCGGTGATGACGGCGAGGGTGCCCTCGGACCCGACGAGCTGGCCGACGAGGTCGTAGCCGGTGTTGTCCTTGACGGGCGGACGGCGGCGGTCGAGGACGGCACCGTCGGGCAGGACGGCCCGCAGCCCGGCGATGCGGGCCCGCGCCGAGCCGTAGCGGAGCACTTCCGCTCCCCCGGCGTTGGTGGCGGCCGCGCCGCCGACGGTCGCCGACTCTCCCGACGCGAGCGAGAGGCCGCAGGTCAGGCCGCGCGCGGCGGCGAAGGACTCCAACGCCGCGAGGGTGACGCCCGCGCCGGCGACGACGGCACCGTCGGACACCTCGCCGATCGCGTCGAGCCCGCGCAGCGACAGCACGACGGCGCCGGCGGGCGGCACCGCCCCGGCGACGAGCCCGGTGTTGCCGCCCTGCGGGACCACCGGCACGCCCGCGGCGGCGCACTCCCGGACGACGGCGGAGACCGCCTCGACAGTCCGCGGGCGCGCGACGATCGCGGGCCCGCCGCGCCACCGGCCGGTCCAGTCGGCGACGTACCCGGCGACGGCGTCCGCGTCGGCGAGCACGGAGCAGTCCGCGATCGCCCGCAACGCCCCGCTGATCGCCATCAGGGCTTCGGCATCGACTTCTGATCGTCGGTGAGCGGCGGCGGGACGTCCATGCGGCACATCCGCAGCGTGTACTCCGGCACCCGGTCGATGCGCAGCTTCATGTTCGCGAGCGAGAGCTTGAAGTTCCGCTTGAACAGGTCGAAGGTGAGCGGCGCGGAGTACGAGTCCTGCAGCTGCTGGATCTGCGGGCAGGTCAGCGCGACGCGCGACTGATTCACCCAGTCCGGGTCGATGAACGGCGGCAGCGCCGGCTTCTTCGGGTAGGCCTTCGCCTCGGCGACGGCCCAGTCCGGGAACATCTCCTTGTCGTGCCCGATGCGCCCGTCCTCGAGCCGCGCGGTGTGCGAGGCCATCGGCCAGGCGAGGCCGATCTGGTCCCAGACGCGCACGTCGAGCGGCAGGTTCATACCGGTCATGCCGAGGTTGGTGAAGAAGACGGTCTGCCGCAGCGGCACGTCGTCGGGTCGCGGGTAGGGCAGCGGATCGATGAACCACCAGTCGTAGTCGAACGACGGCAGGTAGACGCCGCCGCGCGGGGTCGCGCGCAGGATCTCCTGCAGCGACGTCATGCGCGGGTAGTCGAGGTAGTCGTCCGCGGTGAGCGGGTGCGCGTGGCCCGTCTGCAGCGAGTAGAAGGCCCGCTCGTCGACGATGCCGCTGGTCCCGATCGCGGTGCCGTCGGGCTGGCCGCGGAAAGTCGTCGCGTGCAGCGCCCAGCCGAGGACCAGCACCCACAGGACGGCCGCGACCGCGGCGCCGGCGGTGCCGGTGGCGAGGCGGGCGATGCCGCGGACCGTCGAATCCTCGGGGCGGCGGGACGGTATCCGTAGCGGGATCACCATGACCGGCAGGAGCAGCAGGAACAGCGGCGCGAGCAGCACGCGGCCCGACATGAAGTCGCCGCCCTGGCGCAGCCAGTACAGCGTCTCGATGAGGCCGCCGAGGAACATCACGGCGACGATCACCGCGGGTCGCTGCAGGTGATCGCGCAGGCCGCGGACGCCGCCGCGCGGCAGCCGGAAGCGGCCGGTCAGCGGGGTGCGGGCGCCGCGCGCGGGCAGCAGGATGATCGGCATCGCGACCGCCAGCGCCAGCACCGGCAGCCACAGGGAGTACGGCTCGACCAGGTTCATCAGGTAGGCGAAGCCCTGGCCCCACTTCGAGCCGCTGGCGTCCTTGGCGACGGCCGTGTTGGGCACGGGCAGGCCGTAGTAGCCCATCCGGAAGATCTGGTACCCGACGGGCAGCAGGCCGGCGGCGGCGGTCAGCGCGAGCCGCAGCTTCAGCCCGACGGGCGCGAGGAACATGACGATGAGGACGAGGCCGCCGACGACCGCCATCTCGGGCCGCACCAGCCAGGACAGGCCGGCGACGAAGGCCGTCGCGCACGTGAGGATCCAGTAGCGGACCTGATCGCGCCGCTCGACGGGCGCGCGGTCGGCCTGCGACCAGCAGATCGCGAGGTACCACAGCAGCGCCACCCAGAAGATGGTCAGCGAGACCTCGAGGCCGGAGGTCGCGAAGTCGCGGGCCGGGGGCAGCGCCATGTAGACGAGGCCGCCGGCGGGCAGGAGCAGCAGGCCGGAGCCGCGCAGCCGCGCCCAGCCCGGGCCGCCGCGGTACAGGCGGGCCGTGCCGAGCATGGCCAGGGGGATCGCGGCGACGGACAGCACCAGCGCGACGGTGAGCACCACGTACTCGGTCTGCACGCCGCTGATCCAGGAGAAGAACCAGATGAGGTACGTCCAGGCGGCGGAGGTGTTGACCTCGACGCGCTCGCCCGCGTTGAAGACGGGGCCGTTGCCGGCCAGCAGGTTCCGGACGGTGCGCAGCACGATGAGGCCGTCGTCGGCGATCCACCGGCGCTGCCAGGCGCCGAAGCCGAACAGGACCGCGCACGCCGCCACCCCGAGCCAGAAGCTGACTCGGGGTGCGGAGAAGGTCGACGGGGCCGTGCCGGCGGACTCGCCGGCCTCGGCGTCAGGCGAAGTAGACCGCGGCAACGACTGTTCCGATCCACGCGATCGCGAGCACCTGCAGCACGCGATCACCCAGGGCGATCTCCTCCGGCTCGCCCGCCTCGCCGCCGTCGACGTCGACGGCGTAGCGCAGGATCGCGACGGTGAAGGGCACCATCGACAGGGCGTACCAGATGTTGTCCGGGTGCTTCGTCGTGTCGAAGGCCCACATGCCGTAGCAGAGGACGACGGCCGTGGCCGCCAGCGTCCAGACGAACCGCAGGTACGAGGTGGTGTAGTACTCCAGCGACTTGCGGATCTTCGCGCCGGTGCGCTCGGCGAGCTGCAGCTCCGCGTACCGCTTGCCCGCGGCCATGAACAGCGAGCCGAAGGCCATCACCAGCAGGAACCACTGCGACAGGCCCTTGGGCAGCTCCGCGGCCACGCCACCGGCGACGGCGCGCAGCAGGAAGCCCGAGCTCACGATGCAGATGTCGATCACGGCCTGGTGCTTGAGGCCGAAGCAGTAGCCCAGCTGGATCACGATGTAGGCGGCGATCACGATCGCCAGTTCCTTGTTCGCGAGCAGCGAGACCGCGATGGCCGCGGCGCCGAACAGGAACGACAGCACGTAGGCCAGGTTCACCGGCACCACGCCGGCGGCGATCGGGCGGTAGCGCTTGGTGGGGTGCTGGCGGTCGGCCTCGACGTCAAGGGCGTCGTTGATCAGGTAGATCGACGACGCGGCCAGGCAGAACGCGACGAACGCGATGCCGACGTTCCCGAAGTTGACGAACTCCAGCTGGTCGCGCCCGGCGGCCAGCGGGGCCACCACGACGAGGACGTTCTTGACCCACTGCCGGGGCCGGATCGCCTTGATCAGTCCGGCGGCGAGGTTCGACGGTGCCTTCGGCTCGCCGTGCTCGATCGGCTCCTCGCTCATCAACCCTGCTTCCCGTTGTTCCGGCACGCCGCGCGGCGCGTCCACAGTCTCTCACCCTCGATCGCGGCCAACGCGGTCGCCGCTCCGATCGCGGCGCCGGCGGCGACGTCCGTCGGGTAGTGCACGCCCAGCACCATGCGGGAGGTGAGCATCGGCGGCACCACCGCGGCGGGCGCCAGCACGGCGCCGCCCGGGACGCCGGACGCGCGGCCCAGCAGGATCGCACCGGCCGTCGAGCTGGTGGCGTGCGACGACGGGAAGCTGAGCTTGCTCGGGGTGCCGACGCCGACCGTGATGTACGGATGGTCGGGGCGCTTGCGGCGCACGATCCGCTTGATCACGACGGACGCCGCGTGCGCGACGAACGCGCCGACCCCCGCGGTGACGTACTCCTTGCGGCGCTTCGGCTGCAGCACCGCGCCGAGCGCGGCGAGGCCGAGCCAGCCGAGGGAGTGCTCGCCGAAGTGGCTGAGGCCGCGGGCCGCGGGCAGCACGCCGGGGCGGCCGGCCAGCTGCGCCTGGACGCCGACGAGGATCATCTCCTCGGGGCTCAGGGCCTGCTCCGGGGCGTTGCTCACTTGCTCTCCTCGATCTCGTTCCGCTCCGCTTCCCGCGCCGCGGGCTCGAAGATCTCGGACCACGCCTCGCGGCTGGTCAGGTCGGCGTACGCGGCGCGGTAGCGCTGCTGCATCTCGGCGAACCGGCGGTCCACCTCGCGGTGCACGGCCAGGCTCTCGCGCATGAGCGCGAACATCTTCTCCCGGTCGCGCTGGCGGTAGACCACGCCGCGGCCGTCGGCCGTGGTCACGGTGACCCCGTCGACCCGGCCCAGGCTGAACCAGCGCGCCTCGAGCGGCGGGTAGTTGGCCTGCGGCACCTCGTGATTGTGCGGATCGGCGGGGCGCAGGTTGTTGCGCACGGCCTTGACCAGCGTCGACACCTTGGTGACGGGGTTCAGCGGGATCCGCGTGCCGAACGCCGTGGCCTGCCCGCTGGTGCGCGGCAGCTCGGTGGCACTGGGCAGCACGACGGCGTCCGGGTACTCCTTGCGCATCGCGGCGATCTTCGGCAGCGCGGTGGGCAGCAGCTCGTAGAGCGCCTCGGGACCGCGGAGGAAGTCGCGCATGGCCTCGATCTGGATCGCGACCGTCGAGTACTCGAGGCACAGCAGGTGCTTCATGAGCGCCTTGATCGAGCTCTTGATGATGCCGCGGTGATCGCCCTCATGGTGGATCGACGCGACGACGAGCCGGTTGCGCAGGTGGAAGTAGGCCTGCCAGTCGATGGCGTCGTCCTTGTCGGACCAGGCCATGTGCCAGATCGCGATGCCGGGCACCGTCGCCGTCGGGTAGCCGGCGCGGGCGGCGCGCAGGCCGTAGTCCCAGTCGTCCCACTTGATGAACAGCGGCAGCGGCAGCCCGATCTCCTCGGCGGCGACGCGAGGGATGAGGCACATCCACCAGCCGTTGCCGTCGACGTCGATGCGCCGGTGCAGGTTCTTGCTGTTCTCCTTGTCGGAGAGCGGGTACTCGGCGAAGTCGTGGTCGTACTCGACGAACGGCGCCGCGGTCCACATGAAGGCGTTGCGGTCGATGACCTCGCCCATGCAGTGCAGGTGGCTGCGGTCCTGCAGGTTGAGCATCTGCCCGCCGACCAGCATCGGGGTCTTCGCGAACCGGGCGAACTGCAGCGCGCGCAGGATCGAGTCGGGCTCGATCGCGATGTCGTCGTCCATGTACAGCACGTACGGGCTGTCGGTGAGGCGCAGCGCCTCGTACATGATCCGGCCGTAGCCGCCGGAGCCGCCGAGGTTGCCCTGCTCGAAGCGGCGGTAGCGCTCGCCCAGCGGGGCGATCGCGGCCGCGTAGTCCGGGTGGTCGATGACCTTCTTGTTGCCCTGGTCGGGCATGAGCACGGCGTCGATCACGCCGTCGACCAGCGGATCGCTGGTCAGCGCGGCGATCGCGGCGACGGCGTCGTCGGGCCGGTTGAAGGTGGGGATGCCGACGGTGACGCGCTTGTCCGGCAGGCCCTCCTCGCCGATCGTCGCGTACCAGCCGGCGGAGATGATCTCGGTGTCGCTGTCCGCGGTCACGTCGAACCAGATCCAGCCGCCGTCCTCGAACGGGCCGAGGTCGGTGGCGAACTCGGCGACGCCGTAGCCGGTGGCGTCGGTCTGGACCAGGTCGCCGCCCAGGGCGATGCGCGCACCGTCGACCTTGGAGCGGTAGAGGTCGACGCGGGCCGTGCCCTTGAGCTCGATCCGCAGCACCACGTCCTTCAGGACGGTCCAGCGGCGCCAGTACGACGCCGGGAAGGCGTTGAAGTAGGTGGCGAAGCTGACCTCGGACTCGCCCGCGACGTTGAGCGACGTGCGGGTGGGGGCGTGCGAGCGGCGCGAGTTGGTCTCGGCCTCCTCGAGGTACAGCGAGCGCACGTCGAGCGGCTCACCCGGGCGCGGCAGGATGACGCGCTGCAGAAGGGTCTTGGCGCTGGTCACTCAGGCCTCCTCGGTGAGCGCGGCACCGGTTTCGAGATGCGGGCGCAGGGTGTTGTCGAACATCGACAACGCGCTGGCGATCGCCATGTGCATGTCGAGGTACTGGTAGGTGCCGAGCCGGCCGCCGAACAGGACCTTCCGCTCCGCGGCCTCGGTCTTGGCGAGCGCCCGGTAGGCCGCGAGCATCTCGCGGTCCGACGGGGTGTTGATCGGGTAGTAGGGCTCGTCGTCGTCGTTGGCGAAGCGGCCGAACTCGCGCATGATGACCGTCTTGTCGGACGGGTACGTCGTGCGCTCGGGGTGGAAGTGGCGGAACTCGTGGATGCGCGTGTACTGCACGTCGGCGTCGTTGTAGTTCATCACCGGGGTGCCCTGGAAGTCGCCGACCGGGAGGACCTCGGTCTCGAAGTCCAGGGTGCGCCAGCCGAGGCGGCCGGCGGAGTAGTCGAAGTAGCGGTCCAGCGGGCCGGTGTAGACGATCGGCGCGTCCGGGGAGGCGGCGACGACGGCGTCGCGCACGTCGAACCAGTCGGTGTCGAGCCGCACGTCGATGAGGTCCGAGGCGGCCATGTTCTCGAGCCAGGCGGTGTACCCGTCGACGGGCAGGCCCTCGTGGGTGTCGCTGAAGTACCGGTTGTCGAAGTTGTAGCGCACCGGCAGGCGGGTGATGTTGCCGGCGGGCAGGTTCTTCGGGTCGGTCTCCCACTGCTTGGCCGTGTAGTGCTTGATGAACGCCTCGTAGAGGGGGCGGCCGACCAGGGAGATCGCCTTCTCCTCGAAGTTCGCGGCGTCCTTGGAGTCGAACTCGGCGGCCTGCTCCTGGATCAGCGCCTTCGCCTCGTCGGGCGTGAAGTAGCGGCCGAAGAACTGGCTGACGAGGCCGAGGCCCATCGGGAACTGGTAGGCCTGGCCCTTGTGCATCGCGAAGACGCGGTGCTGGTAGCCGGTGAAGTCGGTGAACTTGTTGACGTACTCCCACACCCGCTCGTTGGAGGTGTGGAAGAGGTGCGCACCGTACTTGTGGATCTCGATGCCGGTCTCCGGCTCGGCCTCCGAGTAGGCGTTGCCGCCCAGGTGCGGGCGGCGCTCGATGATCAGCACCCGCTTTCCCAGCTCAGCGGCCGTGCGCTCGGCGACGGTCAGGCCGAAGAAGCCGGAGCCGACCACGATCAGGTCATAGGACTGGGGGGAAGAGGTTGCCACGGACGTTCAGGGTACCGGCCGGGCGGCGTGGATGACGCCACCCGGCCCGGGCCTGTGACTAAGCCGCCGCGCCCGGCACCGTCGGGACGGCCAGCGGGGTCGATCCCGCCGGCGCCGCGGGTGCCGCCGGAGCGGCGGGTGCGGTGGTCGCGGCGGCCGCGGGAGCGGACGGGACGGCCGGTGCCGCCGGGGCGGCGGGCGCCGACGGCGTGGTCGCGCCCGGGGTCGCGGCGGCGGCCGTGTCGCCCGGGGTGACGGGGACCGCGGGGACTCCCGTCGGGGTGTCGCCCGGGGTCGGGTTGATGCCGACCACGTCGCCCCAGCCCGGGATCAGGTTGAGCAGCGGGAGCGGCGGCAGGCTCGGCGCGCCGCCCGCGGCGAAGGCCGTGGCCCAGTTGAGGAGGGTCGCGGGCGCGGAGACGCCCGACGGGACCACCTGGGCGCCGTTCGCCTTCGAGTAGTAGATGGTGCCGTTCTGGTACGACTGCAGCATCGAGCCGTCGGGGAAGGCGATCGGGTTCGCGACGACGCGGCCGAGCGTGCCCTTCTCGCCGCCCGCGGCGGCGTACGCGGCCTCGACCGCGGCCTTGCCGGTCACGGCCTGCACCACGGGCGCCACTGCGGAGGCGGCGGGCGGCGCGGGGATGCCCGGGATCGCCGGCGCGGCCGGCGCGGTGGGCGCAGCGGCGACCGTCGGGACCGCGGGGGCGGCGGGGGCGGCGGCTGCCGGGGCGGCGCCGGGCACCGTCGGGACCGCGGGGGCGGCCGGGGCAGCCGGGGCCGCGGCGACGGCACCCGCCGAGGCGGTGGGCGTGGTCGCGCCCACCGGGGCGGACTGCGCCGCGTTGGGGGCGGTCGGGACCGGGTTGAACGGGTCGACGGGGGCCGCCACGATCGGCTGGTCCACCACGCGCCCGGGGACCGGGGCCTGGTTCGCCGTCGACGGTGCGGTGGCCGCGCCGGGCGTGCTCGGGGCGCCGGGCGCGGGGGCCGCGGCCGGGGCCTGGCCGTCGATGGTGAACCAGTCCGAGCGCAGGCCCAGCTTCTTACGGACCTCGTCGCCCTTCGCGGTGACGGTACGGTTCGCGCCGACGATCTCGACGGCCTCGACGCGGCCGGCCTGCGCCGACTGCGTCTTGACCACGCGGATGGACTTGAACGCGCCGACGCCGAACTCCTGCGCGATCTTCGCGGTGGGGACCTTCTGGGTCCAGTTCTTGAACGGGGAGACGACGTCGCCGTCGTCCTTGACCGCCGTGAAGTCGCCGCCCGCGGTGAAGCCGCCGGTGGAGCTGGAGAACTCCGTCGAGACGGCGTAGCCGTTCTTGGCCATGACGAGGCCGGCGGTGCTCGCGACGGCCTTGTCGGTGCGCGGGTCCTCCTTGCCGGCGCCGCCGTAGACCTGCGAGTCCTGGGTATCGTTGTAGCGGTCGCCGCGCTTGGCGCCCTCGGCCAGCGCGTACGAGCGGGCCGCGATCGCCTGGGCGCGCAGGGCCTCGTAGCCGCCCTGGTCCGCCCACTCGACCTTGCTCTCGACGGGGACCACGCCGCGGACGTAGTCCTCGATGGTGACCACGTTGAAGACCTTGCCGTCCTTGGCCGCGATCGCGCCGCGGTAGGTGGCGTTCGTGCCGCAGAACTTCAGCAGCTCGCCGACGGGGCGGTTCGCCTCGGCGTTGAGCGGGGCGATGGTGGCGTCGTCGCCCGCGGGGATCGTCTTGACGACGGGGCCGCCGCAGCCGGTGGTGATGACGGCGTTGCCGCCCTCGAGCCGCACGGCCTGGCCGGGCGCGACGGGCTGGTCGCCGATCTTCGCGCCCGCCGGGGCCAGCACGTTCGCGGCCTTCTGGGTGGTGAGCTGCACGCGGACGGGCAGATTGGTATCGGCACGGGAGAGCTGCGAGCCGCCGTAGTAGTGGGCGACGATCTGCTCGGCCATCCAGCCTGACTTCGCGTAGCCGAACGCGCCCCACTGGCCGAGGCCGCGGCCGTGACCGTTGCCCTGTCCGGTGAAGGTCACGTCGCTGCCGGCGGCCAGCGCGGGATCGCCGACGATGTTGGTGGTGCTGAGCAGCGCGGCGGCGCCGCCCACGGCCAGGGCCGGGAGCAGTGCGAGCGCGACGGTACGCCGTCCGCGGCGGCGACGAGGTCCGCCGTCGATCCACACGGGCATGGCTTCTCCTTAGCTCGACGCAGGTGAGCCGTGCCCGGGAACGGCAAAGCTCAACGTGAGGTCGAGACTAACACCATCTGCAACATTCGTCACGTGAGCAACATTTGTCACATCGGTCACAGGAGGGGTCTGCGTGGCGCGGAGTAGCCCGCGGGGGGCGATGCGTCGCGCGCATCGACCGATCGAGCAATCAGGTCATCTACCTGCGCAAACGGAGGGTATGCGCGGCGCGCATACCCTCCGCGAACGACTACAGGGCTCCACCCGGCCAGGGCACGCGCCCACGCCGCACGGTCGCACGAGCTAGAACCAGCGCTCCAGCACCCGCGCGACGCCGTCGTCGAGGTTCGTCGCGGTCACGGTGTTCGCGGCGCCGCGGGCCAGCGGGTGGGCGTTGCCCATGGCGACGCCCATGCTCGCCCAGCGCAGCATGGCGGCGTCGTTGGGCATGTCGCCGAACGCGGCGGTGCGGAGCTCGCCGGTGAGGCCGAGGTGCTCGATCGCCAGCTGGATCCCGGTGGCCTTGGTGACGCCGGGGACGTGGAACTCGATGAGCCCGTTGTTGGTGGCGTAGGTGACGTCGGCGAGGCCCTCCAGGTGCGGGGCGACGCGGGCGTGCATCTCGTCGGAGGTCATACCCGGCTGGCGGACCAGCAGCTTCACCGCGGGGTGCGCGAGCACCTCGGCGTCGGCGGCGGTCACGGTGTCGGGCTCGAGCCAGGCGTGCTGGTAGCCGGTCGACGCGGCGAACCGAGGCGTCGCGGAGTCGTGCTCGCCCTGCGCCACCCGCTCGGCGGCGAAGCCGGCGCCCGGCAGATGCCGGTAGACCAGCTCGGCGACGGTCTCCAGCAGCTCCGGCGACATCAGCGCCGCCGAGACCACCCGGCCCGAGCCGGTGTCGTAGAGCACCGCGCCGTTCGCGCACACCGCGAGCGGCGCGAAGTCGAGCTGCTCGGCGATGGGGTCGACGGCCCGCGGCGGGCGCCCGGTGGCCAGCACGAAGTGGCCGCCGGCGTCGCGGACCGCGTTCACGGCGACGTGGGTGCGCAGCGTCAGGCGCTCGTGATCATCGACGAGCGTGCCGTCGACGTCGCTCGCGACCAGGATCGGCGCGGCGCCGAGCGTGTCGAGACCCGGCGCAGTCGATGGCGCCTCAGGCACCGTCGGCCTGACGTTCCTCCCGGGCGCGACGGCGCTCGTCGAGGTCGGCGGCGTCCATGGCGTCCGCCTCCTCCAGCGTGGGCGCGGTGCCGCCGAGGCGCGCGGGCACCCAGGGCTCGCCCTGCGGGTGCGGGCCGTAGAGGTCCTGCAGCTGCAGCAGCATGGCCTGCATCGACTCCTTGAGTCGCGCGGTCAGCTCGTCGGGCGGCCCGACGGGGTCGAGCGGGTCGCAGACGCCGATGACGACGCGGAACTTGTTCCGGCCGAGCTGCTTGGGCAGGCCCTTGGTCCAGACCTGTTGCGCGCCCCACACCACGACGGGGACGATCGGCACGTTCGCCTCGATCGCCATGCGCGCGGCGCCGGATTTGAAGCCCTTGAGCTCGAAGCTGCGGCTGTGCGTCGCCTCCGGATAGACGCCGACGAGCTCGCCGCTCTTCAGCGCGTCCACCGCGGCCTGGTAGGCGGTCGCCCCGGCCTCGCGGTCGACGGGGATGTGCCGCAGCGCGCGCATGATGGGGCCGGTCTTGGAGTTGTCGAAGACCTCCTGCTTCGCCATGAACCGCACCTTGCGGTGGCCGGCCTCGTCGGCGGGCTTCCCGGCGAACGGGAAGTCCAGGTAGCCGGTGTGATTGATGGCGACCACGGCACCGCCCGTGCGGGGGAACTTATGGAAGTCCACCTCGGTGAACTTGATGCCCTGATAGGCCCACATGCCGCGGGCCACCTTGATGATCGTTCCGTAGACGGGTTCCACACCGTCAGCGTAGCCGCGCGGTCGTCTCCACGGTGTGTCAGCCGGTACGCCGAGCGCCCATTACGCTGTAGCGGTAACGAACACAGGCGAAAGGCTCCACAGTGCAGGTCACCAGCGTCGGGCACGCGGGTTTCCACGTCTCCACCGCCGCAGGCACCATCCTGTGCGATCCGTGGGTCAACCCCGCGTACTTCGGGTCGTGGTTCCCCTTCCCGGACAACACGCAGCTGGACTGGAAGGCCCTGGGTGACGTCGACTACCTCTACGTCTCCCACCTGCACCGCGATCACTTCGATGCGCGCAACCTCGCCGAGAACGTGAGCAAGGACGCCACCGTCCTGCTGCCCGACTACCCCGTGCCGGACCTGCGGCGTGAGCTGGAGAAGCTGGGCTTCACGAAGTTCTTCGAGACGCAGGACTCGGTGAAGCACACGCTCAGCGGCCCCAAGGGCGAGCTCGACGTGATGATCATCGCCCTGCGCGCCCCCGCGGACGGCCCCATCGGCGACTCGGGCCTCGTCGTCTCCGACGGCGAGACGGTGCTGTTCAACATGAACGACGCCCGCCCCGTCGACATGGAGGTGCTCGACGAGTTCGGCGGCATCGACGTGCACCTGCTGCAGTACTCGGGCGCCATCTGGTACCCGATGGTCTACGACATGCCGAAGGGCTCCAAGCGCCGCTTCGCCGAGCAGAAGCGCCAGCGCGGCATGGATCGCGCCCGCAGCTACGTCGACCAGGTCGCCGGCACCTGGGTCGTGCCGTCGGCGGGCCCGCCCGCCTTCCTCGATCCCGAGCTGCGCTACCTCAACGACGAGGGCCGCGTGGACCGCGAGACGATCGGCGGCGACCCGTCGAACATCTTCCCGGACCAGATCACCTTCCTGGAGCAGATGCGGGAGAACGGGAACGACGGGGGCCTGCTGTTCATCCCCGGCACTGTCGGCGACTTCCGGGGCAAGGAACTCGTTTCGCTCACGCACCCGGTCTCCGAGGCCGAGGTGATGGACATCTTCGAGAACAAGACCGCGTACCTGGACGCCTTCGCGGCGCGCCAGGCGCCGGTGCTCGAGGCCGAGAAGGCCACCTGGGCGGCCGACGACGGGGTGCCGCTCCTCGGCGCCCTCAAGGCCAAGTTCGAGCCGATCATGCAGGCGTCCGCGCTGATCAGCGACGGGATCGGCTACGCGGTCGGGCTGGAGATGGCCTCGCCCGACGGTGCCGTCGAGACCGTGGTGCTGGACTTCCCGAACCGCACGGTCCGCAGCCCGGAGGAGGGCGACGGCAAGTACCGGTACGGCTTCCGCATCGCCGCCGAGCTCGTCCGCACCGTGCTGCGCGACGACGAGCCCGACTGGGTGAACACGATCTTCCTGTCGACTCGGTTCACCACGTGGCGCATCGGCGGCTACAACGAGTTCCTCTACACCTTCTTCAAGTGCCTCACCGACGAGCGGATCGCGTACGCGGACGGCTGGTTCTCCGAGGCGCACGACGACACCGCGTCGACGGAGCTCGACGGCTGGGAGGTGCAGCGCCGCTGCCCGCACCTCAAGGCCGACCTGTCGAAGTTCGGCGTCGTCGACGGCGGCAAGCTGACCTGCAACCTGCACGGCTGGCAGTGGGACCTGGAGTCCGGCCGCTGCCTGACCTCCAGCGGGCACGAGCTGCGCGCGAAGAAGCTGACATGAGCGGGCCGCGGCGTCCGCGCAACAACCGGCAGCGCGTCGAGGACTACTACGGCGTGCACGACACGGGCATGGGCTCGCGCCCGGCGCCCGCCGCACCGCCCGCTCCCCCGACGGTGCCGCCCGCCGGTCCCCCGCCGCAGGGCCCGCCCCAGGGGCAGGCTGCCCCGGGCCAGCCGCCGCAGGCGCCCCGCCGGCCGCGTGTGATCCCGCCGCCCGAGGTGCAGGTCGCCGCGAAGGAGGCGGCCCGCGCGGCCGCGGGCGCGCCGCCGTCCGCACCGGGCACGCCGGGCGCCGGTCCGGCACCGTCGGATCCGCTGGCCGGCCTCGCGTCGCCGTCGTTCTCGCAGGCCGACAGCCCGGCGCCCGAGGCGCCGCGCACCAAGCCCGACCCCCTGACGGACCCGCTGACCTCGGAGACCTTCCAGGGCGTGCAGCCCGCGTCGGACACCTACGAGGCGGGCGTGGTCGGCGGCTTCGGCTACAGCGCGTCGACGGGGCCGCAGACGGCGTCGAACACGTCCGCGACCGCCTTCGACGGCAGCTTCGACCAGTTCGCGCCGCCGCGCTTCGAGCCCCGCGCCGAGGGACGCACGGAGGACCTCTGGGCCGATCCCGCGCCGCAGTCCGCGCACGAGGACGGCGAGACCCTCGAGGCGACGTTCGAGGCGCACCCCGAGTCCGAGACCCTCGACGAGCCCGACGAGTCGTACATCGACGTCGAGGTGGTGGACGTCGAGGTGGACGCGGCGCACACCGCCGAGTCCGAGCCGGAGCCGGAGACCGAGGAGTCCGCCGAGACCGAGGCGGCCGAGGCGGCCGCCGCTGCGACCGAGACCGCCGATCCGGTGGCGAACTCCGCCGACGACGAAGCGCAGGCGGTCGACGACGGTGCTGCCGACGACGAGGCAGCGGCGGTCGCGGACCCGGTGGAGACCGAGGTATCCGAGGTATTCGAGGACGCCGGCGAGCCCGGCGATGCGGCGGACGCCGACGACTCCGCGGAGCCCGACGACGCCGCGCCCGCGGAGGAGCCGGCACGCCCGACGTTCGCGGAGCCGCTCGCGATCGATCCGTACCCGTACACGCAGATCGATGAGACCTACGTCGACTCCGAGACCCTGCAGAATCTGCAGAACCGCCAGGCACCGCACGAGCCGAAGGACCCCGGTGACATGACCGAATTCAACGAGTCCCTGAACGAAGCCATGACCATCGACGGCGCGCTGGGCGTCGCGCTGGTCGATGCGAGCAGCGGCATGGCGCTCGCGACCGCCGGCGATCCCGCGGAGTTCAACCTCGAGGTCGCGGCCGCGGGCAATTCGGCGCTGGTGCAGGCGATGAGCCGCACGCTGGGCGATCTGGACCTGGACGACCACATCGAGGACATCCTCATCACGCTCGGCACGCAGTACCAGATCGTGCGCCCGATCAACCAGGGCACCGACGACCTGTTCCTCTACCTTGTGCTGGACCGCTCGCGCGCCAACCTCGCCATGGCCCGCTTCCGCCTCACCAAGCTCGCGGAGCAGATCGAGGTCTGACGGCCCCGGCGGCCGATTCCTCGCAGCACCGCCGCCGCTGCATGCGCGGTAACGTAGCTCCAATGCACGATGGTTCAGTCGAGGTGCCGACACCACGCTGGCGACGGCCACCGGGATGGGCGCTCGCCGCGTTCACCGCGCTCGTCGGCGGCGTCTGGATCTACGCCGAGAGCAAGCTGGGCGGCGACATGTTCCTCGGGTTCGCGGTGCTCCTCGGCATCGCGATCGCCGGCCTGACGTGGTTCGTCCGCACGGTCGTCGCGCTGTCACACCGCCGGGCATGGAGTCCGATGTTCCTCGTCGCGCCGCTGATCGGCGCGGTGACGGTCGCGACGGTCTGGCTCGGCATCCCGTTCCAGGCGCGCTGGGCCCTCGCGCGACCGGCCTTCGAACGCGCGGCCCAGGCGACCCTGTCGGGCGAGCTCCCCCTGCACGAGAACAGGACGATCGGCGGCTACGAAGTCAGCCCGTCGATCACCGACGGGACGGTGCGCTTCATGATGTGGGGCTCCGGCGGACTCATGGACATCCACTACCTCGTGTACGCGCCAGAGGGGACGACGGTCCGCGCCTACGGCGAGCACGCGGACCGCAACACCGTTGAACACATCGACGGGCCGTGGTGGCACGTGATGGAGATCTTCTAGCACCGCGATCGGGGACACCCTTCGCGTCGTACCCTGCGTCGGCCATGATCTTCGGCAACCAGGTGTTGAGACCGTAGGTCTGCAGCAGCCCGGCGAAGCTCGTGAGCCCAGTAGCGCGCGACTCTCGGATTCTGTCCATCACGGACAGCGTGTCCGTAGCGGACAGGATCCGAGAGTCGGGCCCGGAGCATCTACGCCCAGCGGCCCGCGAGGTCGTGGTCGTGGCACGGAACGACTGTGACGTCGCCGGGCAACGCCATGAGGCGCATCATCGTCTCGAAGGTCGCGTCGCGGTCGACATCGACGAGCAGCCCCGGAAAGGCCGCCTTCTGCGCGCCGTGCGCCAGTTGCTCGGAGTGCCAGACCGCGTCGCCGGCCATGAGCACCCGCCCGCGTTCGGTGTTCAGCAGCACGCCGACGCTTCCCGGCGTGTGCCCCGCGAGGTCGACGAGTACGACCGATCCGTCGCCGAAGACATCGTGGCTCGCCGGGAACGCCAGAACGGGCGGACCGTCGAGGTCCCGCAGGTCCATCGTGCGACCGGCGAGCGCGGGGCGGACCCCCGCGGCCGGTGCCAGTTCTCCGGCGACCGCCCACTCGTACTCCCGACGGTGCGCCGTCAACTGCAGGCCCGGTAGGTCGAGCAGCCCGCTGACGTGATCCCAGTGCAGGTGCGTCGACAGCGCGAGGTCGACGCTCGCCGGATCCACTCCGCCGCGGTGCAGCGCCTCGACGGTGCTGAGGACGTCAGGAGACGGCATCACTGCGGCGCGGAGCATCGGCTGCATGGCGCCGAGGACCCGCTCGCGCACCTGGGAGGCGACGGACGGGTCGAGCAGGATCCGGGCGGACGGGTGGTCGATCACGTAGGTGCGCATGCCCATCCGGATCGTCGCCGGACCACGCACCCCTTCGAGCACGGTCATCGTGCGGACGTCGCGCGGGACCTGCGGCAGGGCCCGCAGGCGCACCGCCACCGACGACGCCGGCGGCGCGGCGAGCGTCTCGCGCAGACGCGCGATACGGGCGGGATCGGGTCGGCGCGGGCGCACCGCACCGGCTATCGACTGCCCGACCGCCCGGCAGCACGTGCTCAGCGCCGTCGGTACGACGCGGTCGACGATGTGGTCGGGGCCTGATCTGCTCGGTGGTGTCCGTCATGGCGCTACGGTAGAACTTCAGGTCGACCTGAAGTAAAGGCGGAACGCATGCGCATCGGATATGCGGCGGCGGAGGTGGGCGTCGCGACGCACGTCCTCCGTCATTGGGAGGACGTCGGCGTACTCGTGCCACCACGCGAGCCCGGCGGACAGCGCAGCTACTCCGACGAGCACGTCGCCCGGGCGCGCCTCATCCTGCTGTGCCAGCGGGCGGGCCTGTCGCTCGACCAGATCAAGCAGCTGATCGTCGCCGACACGGCCGGTCGCGCCGAACGACTCCGGGGGCACCGGGAGACGATCGCCGGACGCATCGACGAGTTGCGGCGCGCAGACGCCTTCCTCGAGCACACGCTCACCTGCGCGCATCCCGTCGTCACCCAGTGTCCGGAGTGCTCCGGCTTCGCCTCGGGCCGGGACCTTACGGGCGCAGCACGTCCGTTCCGATGAACGGCTGCAGCGCGACGGGCACGCGGACGGAACCGTCTGGCTGCTGGTGGTTCTCCCAGATCGCGACGAGCCAGCGCGTGGTGGCCAGCGTTCCGTTCAACGTGGCCGCGACCTGCGGCCTACCGTCGGCATCCCGGTACCGGATGCCCAGGCGCCGCGCCTGGAAGGTGGTGCAGTTCGAGGTCGACGTGAGCTCGCGGTAGCGGCCCTGCGACGGCACCCAAGCCTCGCTGTCGAACTTGCGCGCCGCCGACGAGCCGAGGTCGCCCGCCGCCACGTCGATCACCCGGTAGGGCACCTCGACGGCCGCGAGCATCTCCTTCTCCCAGTTCAGCAGCCGCTGGTGCTCGGCCTCCGCGTCCTCCGGCTTGCAGTAGACGAACATCTCGATCTTGTCGAACTGGTGCACGCGGATGATGCCGCGCGTGTCCTTGCCGTACGAGCCGGCCTCGCGCCGGAAGCAGCTCGACTGCGCGGCGTAGCGCACGGGACCGTCGGAGAGGTCGAGGATCTCGTCCATGTGGTAGCCGGCCAGCGGCACCTCCGAGGTGCCCACGAGGTACAGGTCGTCGGCCTCGAGGCGGTAGATCTCGTCGGCGTGCGCACCCAGGAAGCCGGTGCCGGCCATGACCTCGGGCTTGACCAGCACGGGCGGGATCATCAGCGTGAAGCCGTTGGCCACGGCCTTCTGCACCGCGAGCTGCAGCAGCGCCATCTGGAACAGCGCGCCGTAGCCCTTCATGAAGTAGAACCGCGAGCCCGAGACCTTGGCGCCGCGCTCCATGTCGAGCAGGCCCAGGCCCTCGGCGAGCTCCAGGTGGTCCTTGGGGTCGGCGATCTCGGGGATCTCGCCCACGTGCTCGAGCACCACGAAGTCGTCCTCGCCGCCGGCGGGCACGCCGTCGATGATGACGTTGCCGATCTTCCGCGCGACCTCGTCGAACACCTCGTCGGCGCGGCTCTGCGCGGCCTCGGCCTCCTTCACCCGCGCGGCCAGCTCGCCCGCCGCGGCCACGAGGGCCTTGCGGTCCTCGGGCGCCGCCTTGCCGATCGACTTCGACGAGGCCTTGTGCTCGGCCCGCAGGTTGTCGGCCGCCAGCACCGCCGCCCGACGGTCCGCGTCCGCGGACAGCAGGGCGTCGACCAGCGACGGGTCCTCTCCACGGGCGCGCTGCGAGGCGCGCACACGGTCCGGGTTCTCGCGTACCAGCTTGACGTCGATCACCCGACCAGCCTATTACGGCACCGTCGACCCGCCCCGACCGACGTACCGCGCACCCGTCCGCGCCCGGACCGGGCATGATGGAAGGCGATGGCCGACGACACCGAAACCCAGCCCGCACCCGCCGCGAAGACCGGGCGCGCCGGCGCCCTCACCGTGCGCGCCGTCCTGGCCGCGGTGGTCGTGGGCGCGCTCGCCATCGGCGGGATCCTGTTCGCCACCGGCGCCTTCGAGCCGAAGAACGAGGAGAAGGCCCCGCGGCTCGCCGCCGCCGGGACCACCCTCGCCCGCTCCAAGCCCGGCACGTGCCTGACCTGGGACAAGGACCCGTCGACGATGGCCCCCGTGGACTGCGTGCAGCCCCACAAGTTCGAGGTCGCGGGCGAGCCCGCCCGCACCCTGCCGGAGAACGCGCCCTACCCGTCGGCGACGGCCCTGGCCGCGCAGCGCGACCAGCTGTGCCCGCCCGTGGTGACCGAATACCTCGGCACGCGCCTCGACCCGATGGGCCGGTTCCAGATGGGGCTGCTCACCGCCGGCGAGAAGGCGTGGGAGTCCGGGGACCGGACGATGCGCTGCGGCGTGCAGGTGGTCGACGGTGCTGGCAACGCCCTGGAGAACCAGGGCAAGATCGTGAACCAGGACAAGTCGCTGACCTGGCCGCCGGGCACCTGCATCGGCATCGACGACCGCGGCCAGCGCACCGCGCCCGTGGCCTGCACGCAGCCGCACGCCTTCGAGGTGACCGCCGTGATCGACATGCGGCAGGCCTTCCCCGACGCCTCGTGGCCCACCGAGCGGCAGCAGGAGGACTACCTGAGCCGCATCTGCCCGTCGCGCACGACGGGCTGGTTCGGCTCGCAGGACGGGCTGCGGAAGTCCGGCCTGCAGCTCGCGTGGAACAAGCTCTCGCAGCCCTCGTGGACCGCGGGCTCGCGCTCGGTGATCTGCTTCCTGGCCTCGTCGAAGGACGCGCGCACCTTCACCCCGATCACGGGCTCCGCGAAGTCGCCCGACCTGCTCATCGACGGCAAGAAGCCCGTGATGCCGACCTTCCCCGGCGCCGGGCCCGCCCCGACGCCCGCCCCCGGCCGGTAGCCGTGCACGTCTCCCGCCGCGCCTTCCAGGAGTGGGTGTCGGACGCGCTCGACGACGTCCCGCCCGAGCTCGCGAAGGCGATGGACAACGTGGTGGTGCTGGTCCGCGACCGCAACGAGGACGAGCCCACACTGTTGGGCCTGTACGAGGGCATCGCGCTCACCGAGCGGGACTGGAACTACGTGGGCACCCTGCCCGACACCATCACCATCTACCGCGAAGCGCTCATGGACATCTGCGACACCGAGGAGCAGCTGCGCCACGAGATCCGAGTGACCGTGCTGCACGAGATCGGCCATCACTTCGGAATCGACGACCACCGATTGCACGACCTGGGTTGGGCCTGACCGAACCTGGGCTGGGCTGGGCCTGAAAGGAATCCGCATGCCGACCCCGCACAATTCCGCCGCCCCCGGCGACTACGCACCCGCCGTGCTCATGCCGGGCGACCCGCGTCGGGCGCGCCGCATCGCGGAGACGCTGTTCGACGACGCCCGCCTCGTCAACGAGGTGCGCGGCATGGAGGCGTACACGGGCACCGTCGGCGGCCGGCCGATCTCGGTGATGGGCTCCGGCATGGGCATGCCGACGATGACGATCTACGCCACCGAGTTCTACCGCGAGTACGGCGTGCAGCGGATCATCCGGGTCGGCACGTCGGGCGGCTTCCAGGACGACCTGGCCCTGGGCGACGTGATCGTCGCGACCGCCGCGCACATCGACTCGGCGATCAACGACCCGCGCATCCCGGGCGTGAAGTTCGCGCCCGCGGCCTCGTACCCGTTGCTCCGCGCCGCGGTGGACGCCGCCGAGCGCGCCGGGACGCCCGTGCGGGTGGGCCCGGTGTACTCCTCGGACCACTTCTACCTGGCGCGCCCTGGCCTGCACGAGGGGCTGCGCGATCACGGCGTCCTCGGCGTCGACATGGAGACCGCCGCGCTCTACGCCGTCGCCGCGGCGGAGGGCCGGGAGGCGCTGACGGTGCTCACGGTCAGCGACCATCTCTTCCGCGAGGAGGCCATGCCGTCCGAGGACCGCGAGAAGAGCTTCGCCGCCGCCGCGGCCATCGCGATCGAGGCCGCCTTCAGCTGACGGGCGCTAGCCCATCGGGTCCAGGTGCGACGGTGCGTCGGCCCAGCTCACGAGCTCCCACGCGCCGCCGTCGACGGGGCGGAGCACGATCTCGCCGGTGTTCGGCAGGTGGTGTTTGTGCGCGTAGGCACCGTCGACCCCGGACAGGTGGAAGCCGACGAGCCGGATGGCGGCCCCGTGGCTGACCAGGTAGGCGTCGCCGCGCGGCAGGTGCTCGGCGCGGATCGCGTCGACGGCGGGCAGGTACCGCGCGAGCAGGTCCTCGGCGCTCTCCCCGCCGGGCATCGCGGCGGTCGGGTCGCCCTCGTACCAGCCCCGCACGACGTCCTGGAAGACCTTGATGGACGCCTCGTCGTGGAATCCCTCGAGGTCGCCGGCCTGCACCTCGTGCACCCCGTCGATCGCGGCGGTCTCCACGCCCCACGCGGCGGCGATGTGCCCGGCGGTCTGCTGCGCGCGGCGGGCGACCGAGCTGAGCAGCACGGCGGGCGCGGCGTCCGGCCGCTCGGCGCCGTAGCGGCGGGCCTGCTCCGCCCCCTCGGGCGTGAGCGGCGCGCCGGGCGGGCGGGTGTCGAGGATCCGCGCGACGTTCGCGGTGGTCTGGCCGTGCCGGACCAGGTGCAGCAGCCCCGTCATCGCTCGCCCCTGCGCAGGCCGTCGAACCAGGCCTCGGAGTCGCCGGGGTCGACGGGGGCCGTGCCGGGCCCGCCGGGGCGGGGCCAGGAGCCGAGGAAGCGCAGCTCGTCGCACACGCGGTGCAGGGCGCGCAGCGCCTCGCCGACCGCGGGATCGTCGATGTGGCCGACGCAGTCGAAGTGGAAGACGTAGCTGCCGAAGACCGTTCGCTTCGGGCGCGACTCGATGCGGGTGAGATCGACGCCGCGCAGCGCGAATTCGGCCATGCAGAGCGCGAGCGAGCCGGGGCGACTGGGCACGTCGAGCACCACCGAGGTGCAGTCGCTGCCGGTGCGCGCCGGCGCGGGACCGGGCTTGCCGCACAGCACGAACCGGGTGCGGGCGTCGGCCACGTCGGCCACGCCGGTCGCCGCCTCGGTCACGCCGTACATCCGCGCGGCGAGGGCCGTGGTGACGCCGGCGTCGACGCGCCCCTCGGCCACGTCGAGCGCGGCGGCCGAGTTCGAGGCCGCCGGAACCACCTGCGCCTGCGGCATGTTCGCGGCGAGCCAGGCGCGGACCTGCGCGGCGGCCACCGGGTACGCGCCGACGGTGCGGGCCTCGTCGAGGGGCTTCGCGGAGGCGATGGAGAAGGCGACGGCGAGGTCCGTCTCGGCGAAGATCTGCAGCGGCGCACCGAAACCGAGCGTGTCGAGCGTGGGCGTGACCGGCCCCTCGACGGAGGATTCGATCGGCACGCAGGCGAGGTCGGCGGCACCGTCGGCCACCATCTCGAGGGCGGCCACCTGACTGGGAGCGCTGATCCGTTCCGCGCCGACGAGCTCGACGCCCGGCACCGCCATCGCGCCGCGGGCGGCGAGCTCCTGGCACTGCAGCAGCGCCATCTCGGTGAACGTCCCCTCGGGGCCGAAGTAGGCGATGCGCGTCACGCCCCGAGCCTAGCCGGGCCGCCGCGGTGGGGCGGCCCTCCGGTGATTCAGTACAGTCATTTCGTTCTTGCAGAAACAGGGGGCGATATGGCGCAGGACGAGAATCCACTGGACCGGATCAGCGCGGGACCGGCGCCGACGGGCCCGAACCCGTGGCGCTCGAACCGGCTGCCCACGGGCAGCCCCTACGCGAACGGCCTGTACGGCACCGGCGACGTGCGGAACCCGCGCCGGCTGGGCCTGGCCGGCTGGCTCACCCTCGTCGTCGCTGTCGTGCTCCTCGCGGGCGCCGTCGGCTGGGCCGCGGTCTCGAAGTCCGACCGCGACGACGCGGCGCTGCCCGGGATCACCGGGCGGGCGACGCCGCCGCCCGCGCCGAGCGTCGCGCAGATCACCGCGAACAGCCTGTTCGCGACCACCCTCACGGCCCCGGCGTCGTGCCCGCTCCCGGCCTGGTCCACGGAGCGGGCGGCCATGCAGGCCTTCGCCCAGGCCGGGACCGGGTGCCTGGGCGGGATGTGGGGACTGCCCGCCGTGCGGGTCGACGTCTTCACCCCCGGGGCCGACGGCACCGTCCCCGGGGCGTGCACCGCGAGCAAGCACGTCGAGAGCATCGTCACCTGCGACGACGTCCTCCTCATGAACTACGACCGGGCGCGCTCCGGCATCGGCAGCCAGGCCGGCGCCGCACTGATGTGGCTCGCGCTCGACGTGGCCGGCCGCGCCGAGCGGCGCAGCGGCGTCGCCGCGGACGTCGACGCCCTCGTGCGCCTGGACGGCGGGCCGACCGGCGTCCAGGGCGGCGAGCACCTGCGCCGCCGGCACGTCCAGAACCTCTGCCTCGCGGGCGGCACGCTCGCGAAGCTGGTGGGCCACGGCATCCAGCCGCGCGACATGGAGGAGGCGTCGAGCGAGGCGGCCTCGTGGACGATCATCAGCGCCACGTCGAACCAGCCCGTGCTGGCCCGCGGCACGGCGCAGAGCTGGTTCGATCGCGGCCGCCTCTCGCCCACCCTCGACGTGTGCCGGACGGCCTGGACCGTCCCCGTCGACCAGGTCTCCTAGCCCGCAGTGCGACGAAGGTTACACAACCCCCATTGAGATTCTTCGTTAGACTCATTCCTCGCATTCACGACGATCAACGGGGGAAATCAGCGATGACCGGACCGCAGGACACACGGCCCGACCAGTACCCGGCGTTCGTGCCCTACGAGCCCCATCCGGCCGGCCCGCCGCAGCCCGCCGGGCTGTCCCGCAGGATGCAGATCGCCCTGGTCGTGCTGATCACGACGGTCGCCTTCCTCGTCGTCGCCGCGGTCGCCGCGGTCGCGATCCTGGCGGTCGGCGCCGCGACGAAGCCGGACCGGACCGCGGCGCCCACGCTCGAGCCCGCGACCCTCCACGTACCGACGATCACCACCCCGGCCGTCCCCACCGTGAATCAGGTGCGGTTCAACGCGATCCTGTCGAAGACCCTGAGTGCACCGGCGTGCACCCTCCCCGCCTGGTCGACCACGCTCGGCGGGATGCAGGCCTTCACCGACGCGGCCAACGACTGCTTCGGCCGGGTCTGGGGCACGCGGATGCCCCGGATCACGGTGTTCGAGTCGACCGGCAATCTCGCGCCCGCGTCCACCGGCTGCCCCACGGATCAGCCCACCCTCGGCTTCTGGGTCTGCTCCGGCGGCTCTGCCACCAACTACACGTCGATGGTGAGCAGCATCGGCAGCCAGCTCGGCTCCGGGATCGAGTGGCTGGCGCGGATCGCGGCCATCCGCGTCTCCTTCGACGGGGGCCAGCGCGCCGACGTCAAGGCGCTCGTCACGCAGGTCGGCGGCAGCGCGACCCCGCTCGGCACGGAGTACCTGCGGCGCCAGGCGGCGCAGCGCGCCTGCCTCACGGGCGGCATCCTCGGCATGATGGTCGACCACGGGATCAGCCGGGCCGACCTCGAGGGCGCGGCGGCGGCCGCCGCGCTGTGGACCGACCTGGACGAGGCGACGGGCCACACGCTGGCCGGGCCGGCGCTGACCACCTGGTTCAACCGCGGCGCGGCCGTGCGGACCACCTCGCCGTGCGCGGACGCGTGGTCGGCCCCCGTCGATCAGCTCCCCTGAACGGCCGCGGAGCTACTTCAGGCCCAGGGCGTGCAGGCGGTCGGTGAGCGCCTGTGGGTCGGGCAGCACGACGTGGCGCAGCCGCTCCCGCACGGCGTCCTGCGCCATCGGGTTGAGCGCGGCCAGGCGCGCCTCGTCGGGCGCCGCGAGCGCGGCCGGGATGTCGTCGCCGGTGAGCGCCGCGACGACGGCGCACAGCACGGCGACGGCCTCGTCGGCGTCCGCCACCGCGATCTCGAAACCGGGACCCTCGTCGTGCACGCCGTGCACCAGGAACTCCGCCAGCGCGGTGGGGTCGCCGGGCGCGTAGGTGCAGCTCGCACGGCCCGACGGTGCCGCCACGGCCAGCCCGTCGACCAGGGACATCGGCTCGCGCGGGGGTGCGAGCAACTCCAGTTCGATCGCCATCACGATGACCCTAACTCTTGCCCGGGGTTGCTCGCCGCATTAGGTTAGGGTTACCTTCATGACTGACAACCACCGAGCGAGAGGAGTCGTCATGAGCGCCCCGACCATCGCCGAGCCGACACCGGCCGAGCGCGTCCGTTCCATCGCGGCCGTCCCCCACGCCGCGGTCCTCGCGGCCGACGGCTACGAACCGATCACCGTCGCGCTGCACCACATGCTGGGCGATCGCCTGGTGGTCGCCGTCGCCGACGACTCGCCCTGGCTCGAGGGCGTGCGCGCCATGGTCGAGATCAACGACATCTCGCCGCTGCCGCTGCGCGAGCGCACCCGCTCGCTGGTGTGGCTGTCCGGCCGGCTGTCCGAGGTCGCCGACGGTGCCGCCCTCGCCGCCCGCATCGCCGTGGACAACCCGCTCGAGGCGCTGCTCGACGTGGGCAACGGCGCGCGGCTGCTGACCATGCCGATCGAGACGGCCGTGCTCGCAGACGCCGCCGGCGCCTCGTCGGTGACGGGCGACGAGCTGGCCGCCGCCGAGCCGGATCCGTTCGCCGGCTACGAGACCGCCTGGCTCGCGCACGTCGAGACCGGGCACCCGGAGATGGTCGGGCAGCTCGCCCGCCGCCTGCCCGGCAAGCTGCGCAACCACCGCATCCGCCTGCTGGGCATCGACCGCCTGGGCATCCGCCTGCGCGCCGAGCACCACGAGCTCTCCGACGTCGACGTGCGGCTGAACTTCGCGCAGCCCGCCGACGACATGGCCGCTCTGCAGCGCAGCATCCGCATCCTGCTCGGCTGCCCCTTCCTCAACGGCCTCCGCGCGAGCTGATCTGCCGAGCTCAGTGCGCCTGCTGCGTGATGTCGGTGCCCTTCGGGGTGAGCACGTAGACGCCCAGCGCGACGGCGAACAGGATCACGCCGCCGACCAGGCCGGTCGTCTGCAGTGACGCGGTGAAGCCGGTGGTCGCGTGCTCGGCGAGGGCGGGCAGGCCCGCCTGCTGCGCGATCGCCATGGCGGCGCCCAGCGACTCCCCGGCCGCGCCGGCGGTGGCCGCGTCGACGCCGGGGATCGAGCCGAAGTCGGCGTCGGCCGTGTAGAGCATGGCCGCGACGCTGCCGAGGATCGCGACGCCGAGCACGTTGCCCAGGTCGTAGCTCGTCTCCTCGAGCGCGGCGGCGTTGCCCGCCTTCTCCTCCGGCGTGCCGGACATGATCATCGCGGAGGCCACCGTCATCGCGCCCATGCCGACGCCGACCAGGACGAGCGGCGCGAGCAGGCCCGCGTAATCAAGCTGCGCGGGGGCCGCGATGAGCACCATGCCGACCGCCGCGGCGACGAGGCCGCCGGCGAGAACGACGCGCGCATTGAGCACGTTCGCCAGCCACGGCGCGGCGAGCGACGCGACGACCGCGGCCACCGCGACGGGCAGCAGCCGGACGCCGGTCTCGATGGGGCCGTACCCCGCGACCAACTGCATCCACTGCGCGAGCAGCAGCAGCGCCGCCGCCATCGCGAACATCACGCCGAGCGCCGCGAGGATCCCCGCGGAGAACTGGCGGCGCTCGAAGAGCCGCACGTCGAGCAGCGGGTCCTCCCGGCGCAGCGACCGCCGGACGAACAGCCCGAGCACCACGACCGCGAGCAGCAGGGCGAGCAGCCCCGGACCCGACAGCAGTGTGTGGTCCTTCGCTAACCGCTTGATCGCCCATACCAGCGCCACCATCCCGGTGATCGACATGAGCGCGCCGAGCCAGTCCCAGGCGCCGGTGGTCGCGACCTTCGACTCGGGGAGCAGGAAGACGCCGATGATCAGCACGATCACCATGATCGGCACGTTGACCATGAAAGCGGCTCGCCAGGAGAAGTTCTCGAGCAGCACGCCGCCCACGATCGGCCCGACCGCGGCGCCGACGCCCGAGACCGCGGCCCACAGGCCCAGCGCCTTGGCGCGCTCCGCCGGATCCGTGAAGATCACGCGCAGCATCGTCAGCGTCGTGGGCATGATCATCGCGCCGCCCACGCCGAGCGCAGCCCGCAGGGCGATCACCTGGGCGGGCGTCTCGGCCCACAGCACGAGCGCCGAGGCGACGCCGAAGACGACGTAGCCCAGCAGCAGCATCCGCTTGCGCCCGAAGCGATCTCCGAGCGAGCTGGTGGAGACGAGCAGGCCGGCGAGCACCAGCGAATAGACGTCGATGATCCAGAGCTGTTGCGCGGCAGTCGGCCTCAGGTCGGCCGCCAGGTCCGGCACGGCGATGTTGAGGATCGTCATGTCGACGGTGATGACGAGCAGGCTCGCCGAGAGCAGCAGCGCGGCGGCCCACCGTCGGGCGGCGGACGCCACGATCGGAGTCTGGAGGTCGGTCATCAGTTCGTCTCCTGTCGGGGGTTCCAGAGGGCGGTGATCGCGCGGTCGAGCAGACCCGGATCGGCCGGTCGTCCGGTGAGGGTGGTGTGCATGATCGCGCCGTCGGTGAACATGGCGACGGCCGCGGCGCTCTCGGGCGTGACGTAACGCTCGAGCGTCGCGGCGAAGTCCGCCGCCCACCGGTCGCTGAGCTCCTTGAGCCCCGGATGCAGCGGCGCGGCACAGGTCAGCGCGAAGTCGGCCCCGACGAGATTCGGGTCGCACAGGTAGCGGTGCAGCGCCGCGACGTAGGCCGTCGGAGATGCCCCCTCGCGGACGAACGTCGCCTCCAGTTCGTCGAGCCACTCCTCCGCCTCGACGATCAGCGACGTCAGGGCGGCGGCGCGCAGGTCGTCGAGGGTCGCGAAGTACTGCGTGGTCGAGCCGAGGGGAACCCCGGCGCGCGCGGCCACCTTGCGGTGGGTCAGAGCGTCGGGCCCCTCTTCCACAACGATCGCCGCGGCCGCCTCGACGATCTCGCGACGGCGGCGCTCGGGATCGCGCCGACGGGGTGCTGCGGGCATCACTCTCTCCTCATGGACGTTTGTACATGTACAAACGTACACTATGTGCGGCGGCAAAGATCGGGTTAGATTGGTGCGATGAGCGCCACACCGGACGATCCCACCCCCGACCAGCCCGAAGGCGCGTCGAAGCCCGACTTCGCGACGCGCGCGAAGACCCACGTCGACGACGCGACGACGCGGGCGAGGACCCACGTCGACGACGCGGCCACGCGGGCCAAGACCCATGCGGACGACGTGGCCACGCGGGCCAAGACGGCGGCCGGCGACGCCGCCACCCGCGCCGGGGACGCGGCGAAGAAGTGGCTCAAGCGCGCGATCGTCGCCGCGATCCTCGTGGCGGTCCTGATCGCCGCGTACTTCGCCCTCGCCGCCTACCTGCCGCGCAAGTGGGCGGACATGCTGGTCGGCTGGGTCGGCACCGACGGCGGCACGCTCAAGGGCACCGTCTTCGGGCTCGGCATCGGCTTCCTCTGCGCCGGGCTGCCGCTCCTGATCCTGTGGTTCGCGGCTAAGCGGGCGGCGAGCCATCCCAAGATCGCGACCGTGCTCGGGCTCATCGCCGTCGTCGCGGCCGTGCCGAACCTCATGACGCTGGCCGTCGCGATCGGCACCGGAAGCGGCGCGAACTACGCGCGCACCAAGCTCGACCAGAACGCCGCCGGGTTCCGGTGGTCCACGCTCATCGGCGTGATCATCGGCGTGGTGGCCGCGATCGCCGTCGCGATCTTCCTCGAGGTGCAGCGCCGCAAGCGCGCGAAGAAGAAGGAACAGAAGGCCGTCGAGAAGCAGGCCAAGGCGCTCGCCAAGCAGATGGACAAGGACGCGAAGGCCGCCGAGAAGGCCGGCCGCGGCCGCGCGCCGAGCTTGGACGAGTCACCGTCGGGCGATCCCACGGGCGGCGACGGGAGGTAGCTCCCGTCAGATCCCGAACAGCACCTCGATCGGCTCCTTCGCGAAGTACAGCAGGAACAGCCCGGAGACGATCCACAGCAGCGGGTGCACCTCCTTGGCCTTCCCGCGCGCGACGGCCATCACCACCCAGGTGATGAAGCCGATGCCGATGCCGTTGGCGATCGAGTAGGTGAAGGGCATCGAGACCACGGTGAGGAAGACGGGCAGGACCACGTAGAACTTGGTCCAGTCGATGTCCTTGAGCTGGCCCAGCATCATTGCGCCCACGACGACCAGCGCGGGAGCGGCGGCCTCGGACGGGACCACCTCGTAGAGCGGGGTGAAGAACATCGCGGCGAGGAAGAGCACGCCGGTCACGATGTTCGCCAGGCCCGTCCGGGCGCCCTCGGCGATGCCCGAGGCGGACTCGACGAAGACCGTGTTCGACGAGGCCGAGGCGCCGCCGCCCACGATCGCGCCCGCGCCCTCGACGGCGAGCGCCTTGCCGATGTTCGGGACGGTGCCGTCCTCGCGCATCAGGTCCGCCTCCTTGGTGAGGCCGGTGATCGTGCCCATGGCGTCGAAGAAGTTCGACAGCACCAGCGCGAAGACCAGGACGGACGCGGCCAGCACGCCGATCCGGGTGAAGGCGCCGAAGACGTCCACCTCGCCGACCAGCGAGAGGTCCGGCAGCCCGCCGAGGCTCGACGGGAGCTCGGGGATGTTCAAGCTCCAGCCGTGCGGGTCCTTGAACGACGGGCCGAGGCCGGCCACCTTCTGCACGATCAGGGCGACGATCGTGGTGATGACGATGCCGAGCAGGATCGCGCCCGGCACCTTGCGCACCACGAGCACGCCGATGAGCAGCACGCCGAAGACGAAGACCGCCGTCGGCCAGGCCGCGACGGAGTTGCCGATGCCGAGGCCGACGGGCACCGTCGTGCCGGCGGCGTCCGGGATGCGCCGGACGAAGCCCGCGTCGACGAAGCCGATGAACGCGATGAAGCAGCCGATGCCGGCGGCGATCGCGGCCTTGAGCTCGGCGGGGATGGCGCGGAAGACCGCGGTGCGGAAGCCCGTGACGCCGAGCAGCACGATGATGATGCCGTCGATCACCACGAGGCCCATGGCCTCGGGCCAGGTGACCTGCGGCGCGATGCTCACGGCCAGGAGGCTGTTGACGCCGAGGCCGGCGGCGATGCCGAAGGGGTAGTTGACGATCGCGCCGAAGACGATGCACATCAGGCCCGCGGCGAGCGCGGTCACGGCGGCGACCTGCGCGGTGGGCAGCACGTTGCCGAGCACGTCGACGTTCTTGGAGTTGCCGACGACGCCGCCGATGATGATCGGGTTGAGCACCACGATGTAGGCCATCGTGAAGAAGGTGACGAGGCCGCCGCGGAGCTCGCGGGGCACCGTCGAACCGCGCTCGGAGATGCGGAAGTACCGGTCGATGGGCCCCAGCTGGGGCTCGGTGGGTGCGGACACGCGTGTTCCCCTTCAGCGGCGGTAGGACCGCGCGATCGTACAACGCGCCCGATAGGGTGGCCCGGTGAACGCCCCCGAGCCCGTCCCGACCGCCGAGCGCCGCCCGCTGCGCGCCGAGGTCGCGATCGTGCTGCTGGTGACTTTCGCCTGGTCGGGCCTGTATTCGACGGTCCGCCTCATCGGTTACCAGCTCGGGCCCGGGGTCCGCGGGACGACGGTGACGCTCAACCCCGTCCGCAGCCCGCACGCGGTGATCGACTTCCTCCTCCAGGTGCTGGGCGCGGTGCAGCTCTTCGGCTGGGCCGCGCTGGCGCTGTACCTGCTGTACCGCTCCGGGATCCGCTTCGCCGACATCGGCTTCGCGCTGCGCCGGTCGCGGCGGCAGGTGCTGCGCGACATCGGGCTGGGCACCGGCCTCGCGGCGCTCATCGGCATCCCCGGCCTGGCGCTGTACGCGGCCGGCCGCGCGCTGGGCGTCACCGCGAGCGTGGTGCCCGCGTCGGGCGACGTGCAGTGGTGGCGGATCCTCACCTACGTCCTGCTGGCGGCGGGGAACGCCGTCGCGGAGGAGGTCGTGGTCGTCGGCTACTTCATGACCCGGCTGCGGCAGCTGGGCGTGGGGCGGGCCGGGTCCATCGCGGCGTCCTCGGTGCTCCGCGGCTCGTACCACCTGTACCAGGGCTTCGGCGCGGGCCTGGGGAACCTCGTGATGGGCGTGGTCTTCGGCGCCGCGTACGACCGCTGGCGGAAGCTGTGGCCGCTGGTCATCGCGCACTTCCTGCTCGACGTCGTGGCCTTCGTCGGCTACGCGCTGCTCCGCCCGCACCTGGGCTTCCTCGGCTGACCCGGCCTGCGACCCGGATCACGCGCTGAGCCGATTTCTCAGTTGCGGCCCGTACAGTCGATGTGCGTGAACGACGAACGACCGCGCGACGAGCGGAACCTCGCCTGGTCGCAGGTCCCCGAGGGCGACCCGCGCTCCCGCGCGCCCCGGCACCCGCAGGGCATCCCCCGCCCGCGCCAGGGCCAGCGGCCCGTCCCGCCCGCGCAGCAGCGAGCGGCCCAGCCGCCGCGCCGCCCCGCGCCGCAGAACCCCGCGAACCAGAACCCCGCACAGCAGGGCCGCGCGCCGCAGCAGCCCGCGCCCGCCCAGCCCCGCGCCACCCGCGTCGAGCGGCCGCAGCCGCAGCCCCGGCAGGAGTGGGCGCCGCGGCAGGAGCCCGAGCCCGTCCCCGCGGGCGAGGTCAAGCGCACCGTCGGGGCCCGGGGCAGCAGCGACGGGCGCGTCCCGCCGCCCCCGCGTCCGCCGCGCAACCGCAACCGCGGTCGTGACCGGGAGCCCGGTCGACGGTCCGCCGCCCCCGCACCCGAGGCGCCCGCGCCGAAGAAGGTCCGCCGCAAGCGCAAGCTGCACCCCTTCCGCTGGCTCGGCGTCTTCCTGGTGCTGCTGCTGGTCGGCACGGTGGCGGGCACGATCTACTTCGACGGCAAGCTCACGCGGATCGACGCGCTCGCCTCGTACGCGGGCCGCGTCGCCGACACGCCGGGCACGAACTGGCTGCTCGTGGGCACCGACGCCCGCGAGGGCCTGACAACCGCGCAGCAGAAGGCGCTCGCGACCGGCGGCGACCTGGGCGGCGCCCGCACCGACACGATCATGCTGGTGCACGTCCCGAAGTCGGGCGATGCGACGGTGGTCTCGATCCCCCGCGACCTCTACGTGCAGATCCCCGGGCAGGGCGGACACAAGATCAACGCGGCCTACTTCCTCGGCAGCACGTCGGGCAACGGCGACGCGGCCGGCGCGCAGCTGCTGGTGCAGACCTTCGAGAAGGCCTCCGGCGTGCGCATCGACCACTACGCGGAGATCGGCTTCGGCGGCTTCGCGAACATGGTCGACGCGATCGGCGGCGTCGAGATGTGCCCGAAGTACCCGATCAACGACCCCAAGGCCGGCCTGCGGATCAAGGCCGGCTGCCAGACGCTCGACGGTGCGCAGGCGCTCGGCTACGTGCGCACCCGCGCCACCCCGAACGCCGACCTCGACCGGGTCGTGCACCAGCGCGAGTTCATGTCGGCGCTGTTCAAGGAGGCGACCTCGCCCACGACGCTGCTCAACCCGTTCGAGATGTGGGGCCTGTCGAACGCGGTGGTCGACGCGCTGTCCGTCGACAAGGACACGCACCTGTGGGATCTCGCGCGCCTCGCGTGGGCCATGAGCGGCAGCACCGTCACGACCACGACGCCCACCGCGGGCAGCGAGTACACCAGCGACGGCGACTCCCTCGCGTGGGGCAAGAACACCGATGAGTTCTTCGGTCTCATCGCCGCCGACCAGCCCGTTCCCGCTCGCCTCCTCAGTGGGACCCCGGGAACCGGTTAAGGTGGCGCCATGACTGAACGCGGCCGGATCGGCCGTCCGCCGAAGGTGAACCGGGAGCAGGTCGTCGCCGCGGCGGCCGACATCCTCACCACCGACGGCCCGCTGAAGTTCTCGATGCGCACCCTCGCGGCGCGCCTCGACATCAGCGCGATGGGCATCTACCACTACTTCGACTCGAAGAACGACCTGCTCGGCGCGGTGCTGGAGCACCAGTCGTGGAACACGCCGGTGCCCGAGTTGGCCGAGGACCCGCACGAGCGGCTGGTGCAACTCCAGCTCACCGTGATCGACCACCTCACGCAACACCCGTGGGTCGTCGACGTGCTCTCTGCCGACGAGATCATCGACGCCTACTCGGCGTGGGCCTTCGACGAGTTCCTGCGCACCACCGACGAGATCGGCATCCCCGAGCAGGAGGCGCTGCACCTGCTGCTGGCGCTGTGGCGGTTCACGATCGGCGAGGTCACCGTGCGCACCAACCAGGCGATGCGCGACGCCCGCCCGTCGTCGAGCGCGTGGGTGGACCGGGAGATCCCGCAGCACGTGCTGGACCGGCCCCGCCTGTCGAGCGCGCTCGGCTCGCTGGCACCGAGCGCCGAGACCTACGACGTGCGGCAGACCATCCGCGCGTACCTCCGCGGCGCCCTCGGCGACCGCTTCCACGGCTGACCCGGCCGGGGCCGGATCAGCCGGCCCGGCCTACAGCGAGACCTGGCGGCCGCGCAGGCCGTCGCGGGAGCGTCGCTGCGCGGCGGTGAGCTCGGAGTCGTCCGTCAGGGCCTCGGCGAGGCGCTTCGCCAGTTCGACGGTGCCCGGCACCCACTCGTCGGGGTGCGACTCGCGGTCGAGGTCGAAGACGGGCACGAGCAGGCCGTCGGAGCGGAACGAGCCGGCGAACCGCGAGCCCTCGCCCACGGTGAGGCCTCCTGCGGCGTGCACGCGGGCCAGGGCGGCCATCAGCTCGTCCTCGGGCGCGGGGTGCACCCAGCGCAGGTGCGCCTTGGAGCCGGTGTCGGCCCACCACGGCGCGCCGATGCCGTCGGCGCCCAGGTCGAGGCGCGCGGCCGGGGTGATGAGCGAGTTGGCGTGCTCGACGAGCTGCCGGGTCTGCGCGTCGGCGTCGCCGGCGAGCCACCAGTCGAAGTCCTTGTGCACGGTGACCTCGAGCGGCGCGTCGGCCTCGAGGACCTCGAGCAGGGCACCGTCGGACTCCTCGGACAGCGCCTCCCCCACCGCGGCGTCGGCGGCGAACCGGGCGGCGCCGGCGAGCGCGGCGCCGGGCTGCAGCGGGCGGATGGCGGTCTGCAGGGCGGCGTAGCCGATGACCCCGTCGGCCTCCTCGCGGACGAGGGCCTGCGCGGCGCCCGGGAGCACCGTCGCGAGGCGGATCTCGCGGTTCGCTCCGGCGACCTTCAGCGGCGCGGTGGCGCTGGGCACGAAGTTGCGCAGCGCGACGATGTCGCACTCGGCGGCCAGGCCCTCGAAGGGACGGCCGGTGTCGGCGACGCTCGCCTCGGCGCGGGCGCGCTGGGCGGCCAGCTTCTCGGCACGGTTCGATCCCTCGCGGGGAGTGGCATTGCGTTCGCGTCTACCCATGCCCGGCAGCCTATCCCCGCAGCCAGGAGCGCGTGCGGGCCGGGTGGTTGGTGGCGACCCACTCCACGCCGAGGCCGTTGCACAGCGCCACGTCGGCCTCGGAGTCGACGGTCCAGCAGTAGGTGAACCGCCCGGCGGCGCGGGCCTTGGCGACGGTGTCGGGCCGCTCGCGCAGCGAGTCCACCGACGGCCCGATGCCCTGGGCGCGGACCGCGGTGGCCGCGCCGCCGCCGAGCAGCCGCGAGGCCTCCCCGAGGAGCACCGCGGGCACACCGGGGGCGTTGCGGCGCACGCGCCAGACCGCGGAGCCGGAGAAGGAGATGACGATGACGGGCGCGTCGGCGAGGTCGCCGGACTTGGCGAGGCCGTGGCGCTGCAGGGCCGCGAGCAGCTTCTGCTCGACCATGCCGCCGAATCGCACGGGGTGCTTGGTCTCGACGAAGAGCTTGCGTCCGGACGTGCGGGCGAGCTCGATCAGCTCGTCGAGGGTGACCACGGACTCGGGATGTCCGGGCCGCTTCCACGAGCCGAAGTCCATCGCCTGCAGGTCGGCGAGGTCGAGCTCGGAGACGGCGCCGGTCCCGTCGGACGTGCGCTCGACGGTGCGGTCGTGCAGGCAGACGAGGTGCTGGTCCTTGGTGAGCCGGACGTCGCACTCGATGGCGTCGGCGCCCTCGGCGACCGCGGCCTCGAAGGCGCTCAAGGTGTGCTCCGGGTATTCGCCGCTGGCGCCCCGATGCGCCACGATCCCCGCTACGCCGCCAACCATCGCGTCCCGTCCTCCTGCTCCCGGGCCGTCGGCCCCCCGTCGATCATCCGGACCAACCGTGCCGTGACCAGCAGGAACGCCCCGCTCAGCAGGTAGGTCAGCGCGGTGTAGACCATCGCGTCGGCGCCGTGCTGCAGGCCGCCGTCCGCGCGCGAGTACGCCGTGCACCCCACGGTGACGATAGTCAGCGCGACCCACCCGGCCCACCATCGCCGGATGAACATCGCGCGACGATCCGTCGGCTCCCCCGCCGCGCGCCGCTGCGCGTCGGCCAGTTCCAGCACGAGCACCGGCGCGGCCACCAGATTCACCACCGGGACCAGGCAGTACACCCACAGCTGCCAGGCCGGGCGCGGCTCGCGGGTGCCGAGGGCCGCGTACGCGCGCTCGCGCGCGACCCGCAGCCACAGCGCGAGCACCACGAACAGCGCGATCACCGCGATCACGGCGAGCCAGCCCGCCGCGAAGACGGCGACGGTGGCGATCACGGCGAGCCAGCCGGGCAGGGGACCGGATCGGTTGATCACGAGCAGGAGGTACGCCAGGCCCTCCACGAGGGCCGCCGCGAACACGATGCCGGTGGTCAGCCGCAGGACGAAGGGGGTCGCCTCGGCCGCGGCCTCCGCGGTGGTCGGCGCGGCGGGCGCGGCCGGGGTGAAGTCCTGGCGCAGGCCCCAGCGCGGGGTCGCGGGGTAGCGCGGCGTCGGCTTCGGGGCCGACGGTGCGCGCCGCGGCACCGGCAGCGTCTCCGGCGGGCGCCGGGCGAGCCAGCGCAGGCGGCCGCGGGGTTGCGCGGTGCGCGCGGGACTCGGGTGCATCAGACGGTCCCCTCGCTGCCGTCCGGCCGCACGACGGGCCGTCCCACGGACGCCCAGGCGATCATCCCGCCGTCCACGACGGCGGCTTCTATCCCCACGGTTTCGAGATAGCGCACGGCCTGTTCGGAGCGGCCGCCGCCGCGGCAGATCACGTACACCTGGTCGTCGAGGTCGATCTCCTCGAAGCGCACGGGCAGGTCGGGCAGCGGCAGGTGCACGGCGCCGGGCGCGTGACCGAGGTCCCATTCGCCCTGGTCCCGGACGTCGAGCACGGTGAGGCCCGCCGCCGCGGCGAGGTCGGCGGGCAACGCGTCGACGGGGATCGGACCGTCTGCGGGGTAGTCCGTCATGGCTCCAGTCTTCCACGCGCGCCGGGGACCGCCGACGATTCATCCACAGTTTCCACAGGCTCATCCACAACTTGAGGGTTGTGCGGCGAGCCCTTCACCAGCGCGGATTCCGCGCCCTGTGGATCGAGCATGTCAAGCCCCGAAATTCGCCCACAGGCCGCGGCGCTGCAGGCCGGCGATCGCACCGTCGAGCACGCCCGCCGTGACGGAGGCGGCGAGACCGGCACCGTCGACCGCGGTCCCGCCGAGCAGGCGGGCGAACAGCGGCTTCGGGGTGTGCATGGCCTCGATCTCGGCGTCGGGGAAGCGCTCCTCCAGGACCCCGCGCAGGGTGCCGACGCCGTCCGCGAGGCCCAGGTCGACGGCCTTGCGGCCGATCCACACCTCGCCGGTGAACAGGGCGGGGTCGTCGCCGAGGCGCTCGCCGCGGCGGCTTGTGACCCACTCGCGGAAGGCGCTGTGGATATCGCCCTGGAGGCCGTGCAGCCATTCGACGTCGCCCTCGCGGACGTCCTCGAACATGTCCAGCCGGTGCTTGGCGTCGCCCTCGGTGAAGACCCGGCGCTCGAGGCCGATCTTCCCGATCAGCTCCTTCGCGCCGAAGCTCGCGGAGATCACGCCGATGGACCCGACGATCGAGGTGGTGGTCACGAAGATCTCGTCGGCGGCGCAGGCCAGCCAGTACCCGCCCGACGCGGCGACGTCCTCGCAGAAGGCGAGCACGGGTAGCTCGTGCTTCGCTGCGAGCTGCCGGATCCGGGCGGCGATGAGCTCGGACTGCGCCGGGGAGCCGCCGGGGCTGTTGAGCACCAGTGCGACGGCGACGGCATCGTCGGTCTCGAAGGCGCGACGCAGCACCGACTCGACCCCGGCCAGGTTGAGGGTGCCGCGGCCGAGCCCGCCCGACATGGCGGGCGCCGCGATGGGGCCTTCGAGGCGCACGACGGGGACGACGCCGCCGGCCTGCCCGAGGGCGGCGCGCACGCGGTGGCTGGCGGCCTTGGCCGCGTCCTGCAGATCGGTCACGAGGGGACTCATGGACCCGACGGTAGCGGGCGAATCCGACACTCCGCCGTCGCCGCAGGTCAGGGCGCCAGCGGCGAACCCGGGAAGTTCCGCGCGACGGTCCAGACCACCGCCAGCACGCCGACGGTGATCCACAGGTACTTGTTCTGCGGCACCGCCGGCACGGTGAATCCGACCCGCCGGCCGAGCCAGGCGAGCCACAGCCACGCGAGCACGGCGCCCGCCGGGTAGATCAGGGCGTTCGAGCCGAGGGCGGCGAGGAACTCGCCGTTGGTGACGTCGTTGACGGCGCGCAGGCCCCCGCAGCCGGGGCAGTAGAGGCCGGTCGCCGCGTACAGCGGGCACACGCCCCAGCTGTTCTGGACGTGCGGATCGCGCAGGTGCAGCGCGAGGACGACGGCGCCGGTGCCCGCCGCGGCGGCGAGCGGCCACGCGGCCGCCCGCAGGCGTGCGGACGGCGACGGCGCGGTCGTGGTCATGGCCCCCAGGTTAGCGCCGGGCGCGGACCTGGCGCCCGGGCCCACCGCCTCGGGCCACGGCGTGGATCTGCGGGTCAGAAGGCGGAGGCGAAGGCGAGGCCGCCGAACAGGCAACCGAAGGAGACGAGGGCGTCGAGCAGGGCGTACCCCCAGGCGTTGCGCCGGTTGAGCAGGTTGAGCACCGCGTGCGCGCCGAAGGTGGTGCCGAGCAGCAGCGACGTGAGGAAGGTGATCGCCAGCACGTCGAAGGTGCCCGTGTAGGTGCAGGCCATGGCCGCGCACTCGCGGATCGAGGGCATGGCGCGCGCGGCGAGCGCCAGGTTGACGATCGTCGCCGTGAAGGACACCACGAGCAGTGTCATCGACACGATGATGTCGGCGCGGGTCTGGCGGCCGCCGACGAGGGTGCGAACGCGGCCGGCCCGATCCCCGCTGAGGCGCTGGGTGCGCGCCCCGAAGCTGGTTCCGGTCATGTCCACCATGTTCCCGCGCCGCACCCGGGATTCCAAGCGTTTGCGATAGGAACCGACCGCGTTTCTATCGGACGGCGTCGCGCCGCCGCAGGTGGACGCCGTAAATCAATCCATCGGTCTAATAGGTCACATTTGCTTGAATGAACAACAAACATCGGACATTCTCGGCCCGACTGTCCACCGGCGCCGGATCCCGCCGTGTTCCGGGATCGATTTCCTACAGCCCTGAAGGTCCGCTACAGTGTTCCACACCACATCTGTGACGAGCTTCACAGGTGCAACACACGGAAGGCGGCGCGATGACGGTCAAGCACTCCCACTCCCTCTCCGCCGGTCCCGACGCCGCGTCGCGCAGCTCCTGCACCGTGTACTTCTCGCGCTCGCTGACCCGCACGCTGCTGACAGTGGGCGTGCTCGCACTCGCGCTGGTGCTCATCGTCGTCCTGGGCTGACACCCGGCCTGAACGCCCCGTCGGCTCTCGCCGGTCCGCGCCGCGAACCTCAACTGCACTTCATGCGCTTTCGGCCGTCCTTATTGCGGAACCATTCCAGATAAGAAAGGCTGGAAGAGTACGAAGGACGAAACAGGAAGCGATCGCTTCCGCAATCGAAGGGAAAGACGTGGCCGTCTACACTCTGCCGGAACTCGACTACGACTACAGCGCTCTCGAGCCCTACATCTCGGCCGAGATCATGGAGCTGCACCACAGCAAGCACCACGCCGCGTACGTCGCCGGCGCCAACCAGGCCCTCGAGCAGCTCGCGGAGGCCCGCGAGGACGGCTCGATCGCGACCAAGGCGCCGCTGCTGAGCAAGAACCTCGCCTTCCACCTGGGTGGCCACACCAACCACTCGATCTTCTGGAAGAACATGTCGCCCAACGGTGGCGACAAGCCGGTCGGCGACCTCGCCGCGGCCATCGACGACCAGTTCGGCGGCTTCGACAAGTTCCAGGCCCACTTCAACGCCGTCGCGATGACCCTGCAGGGCTCCGGCTGGTCCGTGCTCGCCTACGACCACATCGGCCAGCGCCTCATCATCCAGCAGCTGACCGATCAGCAGGGCAACATCTCGGAGGCCCTCACCCCGCTGCTCCAGCTGGACATGTGGGAGCACGCCTTCTACCTGCAGTACAAGAACGTCAAGGCCGACTACGTCAAGGCCTGGTGGAACGTCGTGAACTGGGACGACGTCGCCGCGCGCTACGCCGCCGCCACCGCCTGAGTCCTTCTTCCTCAGCCTCGAGACCCCGTCCAGCGCATCGCGCCGGCGGGGTTTCGTCGTTCCCGGTGTCAGTGCCTCCTGACACAGTGGGCACATGACACAACCGGGATACGACGCCCTCGCCGACACGTACGCCGAGATGTTCCCGGAGCCGTACCAGTACCCCATCGAGCGGCACGCCGCGGCGGCGTTCGCGGAGGCCGCCGCGGGGCGCCCGGGCCGGACGGTGGACGTCGGCTGCGGGCTCGGCCACGTCGCCGCCGACCTGGCCGGGCGCGGCCTGGACGTGATCGGCGTCGACCCCAGCCCCGGCATGCTCGCGTACGCGCGCCGCCTGCACCCGGAGGTCCCCTTCGTCGACGGTGACGCCTCCCTCGCCGCCCTGCCCGACGGCCCGATCGCCGCGATCCTCGCCCGGTTCAGCCTGATCCACGTGGAACCGGCCGAGGTCCGGTCGACGGTGCGCGCCTGGTCGCGACGCGTCGACGCGGGCACACCCGTCATGGTCGCCTTCCAGGCGGCCGACGATCCCGGGCCGCCGCTCGCCTTCGACCACGCCGTCGCCCCCGCCTGGCGCTGGCATCCCGACGAGTTCGCCCGCGTCCTCGCCGAGGCCGGCTTCGAAGAAGCGTGGCGGATCGTCGTCCGCGACAAGGACTACCGCTTCCCCATGGCGCAGCTCCTCGCCGTCCGCGACTGACCACGCGGCACCGTGCCGGGCGCCCGGCACCGTCGGATCCGGGTACCCGAAACCCTCGGGCCGGGCCCGTGAAGAATCAAGACAGGGCTCCAAAACTCCTGCGCTACTTGTCATTTCAGAGACACGCGACTAGCCTGGAGCTCGCACGAAGGGGAGTAGCCCCCAATCGCGCGGTCGACACACTGGCGAGAGCCCGGCCGCGCGAACCGGAAGACCTCCGGTGGGCGAGACCTTTGTGCCACTTGCGCGGTCCGACGGTCGGATCCGTGTGGCACAGGTCTTCGCAGGAGGTATGCACCGTGCTCAACGCGTTGCTCATCAGTTTCGCCGTGGTCTTCGTGGCCGAGCTCGGCGACAAGTCCCAGCTCATGGCGATGACCTTCGCCGCCCGCTTCAAGTGGTGGGTCGTGCTGCTGGGCATCACCGCCGCCACGGCGCTGACCCACATCGCGTCGGTCGGCATCGGCTTCGCGCTCGGCTCCGCCATCCCCACCCAGCTCATCACCGCCGTCGCGGGCATCTCGATGCTGGTCTTCGCCTTCTGGACCTGGCGCGGCGACACCCTCTCCGACGACGAGAGCGGCACCGCCGACCGGGTCACCCGCTCCGTCTTCCTCGCCGTGGCGTCCGCGTTCTTCCTCGCCGAGCTCGGCGACAAGACGATGCTCGCCACCATCACCCTGACGACGCAGCACAACTGGTTCGGCGTGTGGGTCGGCTCGACGCTCGGCATGGTCGCGGCCGACGCCCTCGCCATCGCGGTCGGCGCGCTGCTCGGCTCGAGGCTGCCGGAGCGGGCCATCGCCATCGGCGCGACGATCCTGTTCTTCGGCTTCGGCGCGTGGCTCCTGGCCGAGGCCTGGCCGGAGCTCGACGGTGCCGGCCGGATCGTCACCGGGCTGGTCGTCGCCGTCACGATGATCGGCGGCGGGCTCGTCGTGCGCCGGGCGCACCGCGCCGCGGCGGCGGCACCGTCGAACCCCGAGGTCCCCGAGGAGAGCACCCCCGGCCCCGGAAGAACCGCCCTTCACTAATGTGAGGTGGGTCGCGCCGCCCACCGGCGAGTGCGCTCCACTACAGAAGGGAACCAGCCATGGACGTCTCCGGCTCCTCCGTCATCGTCACCGGTGGCGCATCCGGCCTCGGCGCCGCCACCGCGAAGCGCTTCGCCGATGCCGGCGCCACCGTCTTCGGCCTCGACCTGCAGCCGTCGATCGACAAGGCGACCCCGGTCGAGAACGTGCACCTCGTCGCGACCGACGTGACCAAGGAGGACGAGGTCCTCGCCGCGATCGCCGAGGCCGTCAAGGCGGGGCCGCTGCGCGTGGCCGTCAACTGCGCCGGCGTCGGCTGGGCGGGCCGCATCCTGTCGAAGAACGGCCCGCACGCGCTGGAGCTGTTCCAGACGGTCATCAACATCAACCTGGTGGGCACGTTCAACGTGATGCGCCTGGCCGCCGACCAGATGAGCAAGCAGGAGGCCGTCGACGAGCAGGGCTCCCGCGGCCTCATCGTCAACACCGCCTCCGTCGCGGCGTTCGAGGGCCAGATCGGCCAGATCGCCTACACCGCGTCCAAGGGCGGCGTGCACGCCATGACCATCACCGCCGCGCGCGACCTGGCGCAGTTCGGCATCCGCGTGAACACCATCGCCCCCGGCACCATCAACACCCCGATGCTGGCCGGCGTGACCCCGGAGTTCAAGAAGACGCTCGAGGCGGGCATCCCGTTCCCGTCGCGCCTGGGCGAGCCGAGCGAGTACGCCCAGCTGGCCTACTTCCTCGCGGAGCACGATTACATCAACGGGGAGACGATCCGCATGGACGGCGCACTCCGCATGGCTCCGCGGTAGCCGTTAGATCTGCAGTTCCTCCGCCGGCGTCGCCCCGACCGCGTCCGACAGGACGAGGAGCGGGGCGGCGTCGTCGTCGATGGAGGGGCCGTCGGGCGGCAGCACCATCGACGACGGTGCCGGGGCCGCCCCGGCCTCGTTGCGCAGGTCGATCGCGACGAGCAGGTTGTGCACGTTCTCCTCGGGCACCCCGTCGCCGAAGTCCTCGGGCAGGTAGGGGCTGAGCTGCACCAGCACGTCGCGGATCTCGACGACGCGGCGCTGGAAGCGCAGGTGCGGGTCACGGCGGGCCTTGCCCGCGTCGAGCACCACCTCGGGGACCGCGGTGGTGAGCAGCGTCCACAGCGGCTCGAGCCGCTTGTAGTCCCGGCGGTGCTTCTTGCGGTACTGCATCTGCACGACGAAGCCGCGCACGCCCGGGTAGCTCAGGCCCACGACGAACAGCAGGATGCCGCCCGCGGTGCAGGCCTGCGACAGGGTGAGCAGCACCGGCCAGGAGGCGACGTGGCCCGCGCTGGTGAGCACGAACGCGACCTGGGTGAGCGAGCCGACGGCGGTGATCGCGAGGCCCGCCGACATGAGCCGCAGCGACGTCGTGAGGTAGCCGTCGGCGAAGGGCATCAGCCGGGTCAGGGAGAGCACGCAGTCCGCGAGCCCGTACATCAGGTAGCCGCCCGCGATCACGAAGAAGACCGCGAAGCCCAGTTCCTGCACGGTGAGCGTGTCGAGGCTGGCGTCGCGCAACGACGGCGGCGTCACGTTCATGGCGACGGACAGGCCCACGACGGCGGCGATGAGCGGGATCGCCTCCATCCCCGCGCGACGTTGCCGGGCGGATTCGGTGGGGCCGTAGAAGAAGGCGACGGCGAGCGCCGCGACGCCCAGCGCCAGCGAGGCGTAGCCGCCGAGGCGGGAGGCGCCGCGCCAGAGCGCACCGTCGATGGTGGGAGCGAGCGGCGAGCCGAGGAGGAGCACGGCGAGCGTGAGCGCGGCGATGGCGACGGTGACCGCGACGGCCTGGATCCCGGCCTTCGCGCGGTAGAGCCGGTCGATGCGCCAGCACAACACCAGGGTGAAGAACGCGACGCCGAGTACGTTCACGAGCTTCACAGCCACCGGGAATGACCTCCCAGGGCGCGCTGGATGCCGCGCAGGCTGTCGTGTTTGGCGGTGCGACCCGCGAGGGCGCCGGCCTCGGAGGCCCAGCCGAGAATGATGGAGGCGATCATCTCGGCCTCCCACTCGTGCTCGTCGTCGTAACAGGTGCGGTGCAGGGCGGCGTCGGCCTCCGGGGAGGACATCTCCGCGGTCTGCGGTGCGGCCGCTGTTGGACCGGCGTTCTGGTGGCCTGCGATGAGGTGGCCGAACTCGTGGATGATGATCTGGTCGCGGTGCGTCCGCGAGGTGTTCGCCTGATAGAAGAAGTAGTCCGCGTCGTCGCCCACGAGCCACAGCCCGTTCGGCATGCCGACGGGCAGCGGCTGCGAGATAACGAGGATGTCGCGGCCGCGCCGCTTGCCGTACTTCTCGCACAGCTGGACCGCGTCGAAGGGCAGGTCCAGGTCGAGGCTGCGCACCTCGTTCTCACACAGGCGGCGCAGCGCTTTGACGGAACGCATAGCCCACCTCCACACGGTCGTAGAGGGACGACGCGCGCCGGAGGCACACTCACGGCGCCCGGACGGGCTGCGGCGTGTCAGCCGGTGAGGCTAGAGCCCCTCATTTTCGCGCGAGTCTACGGGAAGCTCGGGCGGGTCGGCGGGCAAGCCCTGCTGCACTCGCAACACCTTGATGAGCTCGTTGACCATGTTCACCGAGTCGGGCGAGAGCCCTGCCAGGCGGAACGCGGCCATCTGCACCTTGGTGTCGGCCTGCAGGCGCATGAGGTGGATCTGGTCACGGGTGCGCTGGGCGGCCTCGTCCTCGAGGAAGTAGTGCACGTCCACGCCGAACGCGGCCGAGATGCCCTCGACGGTGCGGAAGGACGGCGACTTCGCCTTGCCGGAACGCAGCTGGCTCAGGTACGACTCGCCCAGGCGGAAGCCCAGGGCGGTCGAGCGCTGGGCGATCGCCTTCGCGGTGAATGCGCGGCCGTTCGGGCCGGGCACCGTGCGGAACAGCTCCTCGAGCCGACTCGCGAACAGGCCCTGGCCCACCAGAGCGTCGCTGTCGTACTTATTACCTGTATCCACTTGTGCCATCCCTCTCTATCACCGGCACGACCTGTGACCCGCGGAACACATTATGTTGCGAGTCCACAAGCCTCGATCACACTATAGCGCACTTCACCATGGAACACGACCGCTTCGTGATCGACTATCGTCCGCATGGGCGGATACTGTATTCTTACCTACGCCTGTGGATGAAGAGCGGAAGGGGTGTGTTGTGTCGCGTCCGACCCATCTCCCGCGTCGACTTCGCGCCATCGGCATCACCGCTCTCGCCATCGGCGCCATCGCCTCCGCGCCCGCTTGGGCGACCCCCGATTCGTCGGATTCCGACAACAGCTCCGGCTCGGGTAGCTCGACCTCGCAGAGCACCGGAAGCAGCGACTCCTCGTCGTCGAGTGATGCCGGCGACGCATCATCCACGTCAGGTACCGCGGGTCGAGCGACGGGCAACGACTCCCGAATCGGCAGCAACGGCTTCGGAGCCGGCAGCAGCTCCTCTCGCGGCAGCGGCTCGGACGAGCCGAACGACACCGGGTCATCGAACGGCGCCGGCACGACAACGGGCGACGAGACCGAGACGGGCAGTAACAAGCCCGACAAGGACAAGGGCCACGGCCACGGCGGCGGCCTGATCGGCATCATCGGCGGCATCTTCGGCGGTGGCGGCTCGAGCAGCGGCGGCTCGACCGGCACCGCGACCCCGCCCACGATTCCCAGCGCGGGAGGCTCCGATTCGGGCTCGTCGTCGAGCTCGTCCGCCGGCTCCACCAACTCGACCGGCTCCGGCGGCGCCTCGATCTCCAGCGGCAGCGGCGTCCGCACCGGCAATCCGCTCCCCGAGTCGACGTCCTCGGTCAACGACGGCAGTGATGGCGGCACCGCGCAGTCCCCCAGCGTTCCGGCGGCGCGTCCTGCGGCAGTAGCGCCCGCGGCCCCCGTCGTCGTGGCGCCCGTCATCGTCCCGCCGATCGTCGTGGCGGGCCCGGTGCTCCCGGCCCCCGCTCCCGCACCGGCGAAGCCCGCCGCCCCGAAGCCGGCGGCTCCGGCCCCCGCGGCCCCGGCACCGTCGAACACCGACCGCACGCCGACGGAGCAGAGCTCCGGCAGCAGCGGGAACAGCACCGTCTTCGCGGCGGCGTACACCTCCGCGCAGCGCGTGGCGCCCGTCGCGGCGGAGACGGCGCGGCAGCTCTCCCCCGCGATGATCGCCATCCTCGGCGGCATCGCACTCCTGGGCAGCGGCAGCTTCGCCGACGCCCTGCGCCGCGCGCATATGCGCCAGGCCCAGGCCTAGCCCCCCGAGCAGATCCCGAGTCCCTCTCGCCGGCACGAGGGCGCCCGCACCACTCCAACTATCCTTAGCCTAACCTAAAGCGATGACCTCCCCGAGTACTCGCTCCCCGCTGCGCCGCCCCCTCAGCCGACGATCGCTGCTCCTCGGCGCGGGCGGCCTGGGCGCCGCTGCCGCGCTGTCCGCGTGCGGCGCCGACGGCACGTCCGCGCAGACGGGCGACGACGGCCCGAAGCGTGTCGTGGCGCTCTCCACCGGGCACCTGGATCATTGCCTCGCTCTGGGGACGGTGCCGGTCGGCCTCGCGGTGGTCGCCCCGGAGGCGAGCAACAGCACCGGGATCCCCCAGTTCATCCGCGACGCCTTCGGCGACAAGTACGACCTCGACGCGATCCGGATCGTCGGCGAGCGGATGACGCCGGACCCGGAGAAGATCGCCGCGCTCAAGCCCGACCTGATCCTGTCGAACAAGCGGGCCGACAAGTCCCTCAACGAGCAGCTGGCGAAGATGGCCCCGACCGTGCTCACCGCGGGCGGCTCGGAGGCGTTCAAGACCGATCTGACGACCGTCGCCGAGGCGCTGAAGCGGCAGCAGGCCGGTGAGAAGCTGCTCGCCGACTACGAGGGCCGCGCCCGCGCGTGGGCACAGTCGCGCGGCGACGCCGCGACCGTCTCGCTGGTCCGGGCGCGGGGCGATCAGTACCTGTACTTCGGGACGCTGGCCCTGGCGAGCATCGTCGGCACGGACGCCGGCCTGACCCGCCCTCCGGCCCAACGCTTCTCCGACGTCGCGAGCCGCGCGCTGTCGCCGGAGGAGGTGGGGATGCTCGACGCCGACTGGCTGTTCTACTCGTTCCCGAAGGCCTCGCGCGACATGACGGAGGCGGCGCTGTGGAAGAAGCTGCCGGTCGTCGAGCGCGGGCGCGCCTTCGAGGTCGACGTCGACCCCTGGTTCCTCAACGCGTCCACCGTCGCCGCGGAGCGCGTCCTCGCCGACATGCAGAGGTTCACGGCCGGCAGGCCCTAGCCGCCCACGACCGGCAGCGCGAGCACCTTCTCGCTCGACATGAACGCGCGCAGCGCCGCGGTGGCCTTCACGTCGTCCTCGTTGTAGTCGAGGATCCGCTGCCGCTGGACGGCCCGGTCCTCGTCGGCGAAGCCGGCGTCGATCCCGACGCCCACGCGGTACCAGAGCATCGACGCCTCGCCGCCGGCCTCCGCGTCGCGCCAATGGAATCCGGCGACCGGCGCCACCTTCTTCAGGCCGCGACCCTCGAGGGAGAGGAAGGCGTCGCCGACGGCGTCGAACATGTCGACCCACTCGGGCGAGGCGATGAACTCCTCCACCGCCCGCCGCACGGGCACGCCCGGCTCGCCCGCGAACCGGTCCGCAGAGGCCAGCAGCCACTTGTTCTCGGCGTTCTGCGAGTAGCAGTACGCGGCGAAGGTCTTGCCCGCGGCGTGCGCCTCCGCGCGACGGTCCATGAGGAAGGCCCAGAACTCGGCGAACGAGCGGGCCTCGTCGCGCGTGGGCACGGGGTCCCAGGTGACGAAGGGCCGGTAGCCGAGGTCGACGCCGTCGCGCCGCAGCCATGTGCCCCACAGGTAGGCGCCGTACTCCTGGTAGCTCTCCATGTCGACGTCCACCTCGACGTCGGCCCGGCGCACCTTCACCTCGGGCTGCCGGCGCACGAGCACCTGCCCGTCCCGCCACGCGCGGGCCATGGCCCGCAGGTCGGCGATGGGCACGGGCACGTCCTCGGGCTGGGGCCCCGCGTACTCGGCCAACTGGTCGACGGTGCCGATGCCCGCCTCGCGCAACCCGGGCGCCGAGCGCCCGTCGGCCACCAGGCTCACGTCCCGCGCGAGCGTCAGGGTCTGCGCGCACTGCGGCCACCACGGGCACCGTCGGCACTCGGCCACCCGCACGGGCTCGGTCTCCACGGTGCCGGCCAGCACGGCCCGACGGTCCGCGAACCGCTCGTCGTAGGCGGCGAGGAGCGGCCCGACCTCCTGGACGACGATGCGCGCACCGTCGACCCCGATGCTCCCGCCGAGCAGCGTCCGCGACGCGAAGCCCGCGTCCTGCAGCATCCGGGTGAGGTGCGCGAGGCGCATCTGGTCGCCGCGGTGCTGGCGGGAGCGGACCGTCTCGTCCTCGCGGGGCTCCCAGCGGTCCAGCGGCGACGTCACCGCGCCGGCGCCGGGGTCGCAGGTCTTGTGGTTGACGACGATGACGGGGATGTAGCCGTCGGCGAGGCGGACGAGGAGCTCGCTGTGACCGCGGCGGTCGTGCGCGGTGGGCAGCACGGCGTTCCAGATCCGATCGGCTCCCGCCTCCATCGCGGCGAGGGTGCGGCGCACCGCGCCCTCCCCCGGCTCGATGACGGTGAGCCCCGGCAGCCTGTCGCGGACGGACGCGCGGAAGCCGGCCGCGGCCTCCACCCGGAGCGCCATGCCCGGGTCGGGCTCGCCCTGCGGGGCGCGGGCCTCGAGCGCCAGACGGTGCCGACAACCGGTGAGCGAGCGCGCGCTCACCGGAGTCGTCTTGATGCCCTGGTCGATGTCCACTGCTTAGCAGTATGGCGGGCGGCACCGACAACCCGCGGAGCCGCGCTGTGCAATGCTGTACCGGACGGCAGTACTGACCTACAAGGACGTGCACTGATGGGTTTGTTCGGCAAGAAGACGAAGTCCTCCCGCGCGGAGCGCCGCGCGCAGGCCAAGGCGCTCAAGTCCAAGGGACGCCTCGAGGCGAAGCTCGCCGCCAAGAACGCGGACCGTGACGCCAAGCGCGTCGTGAAGAACGCGTCGAAGAGCGAGCGCAAGGCGCTGAAGGCCGACCTGCAGCGCTCGAAGATCGTGGCGAAGGCGCAGGGCAAGGCCGATGCGGCGAACCTGAAGATCGCCGAGACCCAGGCCCGCGCGGCCGTCGACGGCAAGCTCCTCTCCGAGGCGCGGCTCAAGCGCTACATCTCGACCGCGCGCCTGCTCGCGCCCGTCGTGGTGCCGATCGCCTATCGCGCGGCGCAGGCCGGCCGGAACCAGCTCGATGCGGCCAAGGCCTCGCGCCTCGGCGTGCCCGTCGACGAGGTCGCGGCGTTCGCCGGCTACGGCGGCGGCCTCTCGGCCCGCGTCGCCGCGGCCCGTCGCTCGCTGGACCAGCTGGCGGCCACGCACCCCGATGCGGAGACCAAGTCCTTCACCACCGCGGTCGCGCAGCGCCTCGACGACCTGGGCACGGCCATCACCGCGTCCGAGTCGATGCCGCCCGCGCGCCGCCGCCCGGCACACCAGGCCATCGCCCGCGAGCTGGACGGCATCGACGCCGACCTCCTCAACCGCCTCGGCGTCAGCTCCTAGTCCTGCGCTCCGCGCGGCGGTTATGCGCTGCCGCACGGAGACGTCGGACAAGTTGAGGACTGTTGCCGAACGAGAATCGGCCTGGCAATCGCCCTTCCTCGTTTGAAGACGGCATTCGCCTCACGTTCGATCGATTCGAAGGCGCGGCACAGAGGAAAGAAGCCTTCGTCCGTGTGGTGGGGGTAGAACGTGGTCGCGCAATCGCGCGCTTCATTGAATGACCAGTGGACACTCTTCTCTTTAGCGTCGCGCCGTCGATGACATTCAGATCATCCTCGGCCGAACGTATTGTATTGGATGATACCGTCGCAGCCGGGTACGGTGCTGGTTCGGTGATGCGGCGACTCTGCTGCCTTCGGAATTGACGAACCGAACATTCTCAGAGGTCGCTGCAATTGATCTGCCCCCAATCGATGCGATAGCGACAATGGATTTTGTTGAGCATCTCACTGTTGCCTTCAAACGCCTTCTCGATCTCGGTCGATCAGAACATGTTCCGGAATGCGTCCGTCGGGCGTCCGTCGGATGCCAGTCATCTGACCCTTGCAATGCATTCGCGGTTTCTCCGGCGCGCGGTTCACGTACTCCCAGCCGGGGATGGCGCCTCCCTTCGACCAGGTTGCCTTAGGAAGGCTTGAGGGCCATACACCAGTGTGCTACGGGTCGCCGGATTTATAGTGCGCCCCCTGGTTTGGGGCAGATACGTGCCGGGGAGTGGGCGTGTTCCACATCCCATACGCAGTTGTAGTACATGAGTGCCACCACACGCTCGGTGGAACCGCGCGATGGGTACGGGACTTGAAAGAAGTCGGGCGTTGCGAGCTCGGACAGGCCTTCCCTGCCTTCGATGATCGGCATTAGCCTGTCCGCATCGTCACCCGCGTCGTGTTAATCCCGGCCAGCCACGCCCGACATCGACACCGAGGGACCACCGTATCGTCGGGCCCGCACTGCTGCTGCGAGATGTCATCTTTTCGCGTGCGGTAACGCCCGTGGGGAATTAACAGGCGATCAACGTCCCCTACTCATCAAATTTCGGAGAAGCCTCTGTCGTTCGCCCATCCAGGTAAGCCTGTTGCCTCTCAGCTTGAAACGCCTTCAAGTTGCGTTCAGCTTCCTCGATTTCAGCAGGAGCTAATGGTTCCAAACCGAATTCTTCAGGACTTCCGAAAGTTCTTCCATTTACTGATTCCGACACTCTACGTCCACCTCTCTTGGTTTTTTCGGCCATTTCAAGGAGCCACCCTCTGGATCATTGCAATGATGGTTTCTCCGGTGACCGGATCCACACTCTTGCTCAGCACTTGGAATAGGCTATCCGTAGGAAACAGTACTTCCATCTCCCCGGGAATCGCAGAGAGGGGCTCGACATACTTTCCAGATGTCGATTGAATAATGAATCTGGTATTTCCAGAGAAGGCTTTAGTCGGATCGATGGTCGTACTTGTGAATGGCGCCTCCCGCACGACAGCCCCTGGCTGATATCGCGCAAGATCGGCCGGACTCAGATCGACGCCGCGAACGACTTGCCCGCTGTAGTCGGGAAGCTTCGCCAATGCTGCGTTAATCGCATTGGCCATTGTTCGCTGCTCTCCGGTAACCACACCGCTCCTCAATCCTGCGTTCAAGGTCTGATAGTGCTTATTACCAGTGTAGTCGAGAATCGCCTGCCTGTCCGCCCCAGTAAGACTCTGCCTAGCTGCGATTCCGCTGGCTTCGTCTGTGGTTGTGCGGAGGGCTGCTACCGCAGCCTTCTCGCCACCTTCCTTGAGGGCATTGGATGCGATCTGCTCTCCGCCGACTCGGAGAAGGCCTCCGAGTGCGCGGCCTGCGCCAGGTGCGGCGGCGGCGACGCCGACGACGTCGAGGATGCCGAGGAATGTGTCCAGGCTCTTGTCCTGTACGACGCCCTTCGACATGTACTGCGTGCCTTCGTACCCGTTGGTCGAAGAGATCGTCGACGTGTTTATTCCCATCCCGACGTCTTGGGCGACGCTAAACCCGCCGTCAGGGCGTGCGACAATATTAGCCATCAACGGCTTCCCGTTACCACCGATGATGGGCTTTCCGTCGGGGCCGGTCATCGGCGCCTCGTAGGTGCCGTTTCCGGTCTGGATTATCTGACTGGGGTCGAACTTGGGGACGAGGCCGTACTCGCCGAGGGCCTCAATGAGTGCAGCGTAGGTCCTCTTTACCTGCCCTTGAGCGGCAGTAATCGCCGCCCCGTCACCCGGGCTCATATACAGGTCGCGCACCGCACGCTCGTAGGCTTCTTGGGCGGGCTTGACCTTTTCGTTGAAGATCTTCAGGCGTGCTGGATCGCCGAGCTCGTTGATGCGGCTCGCGGCGAGGACCTCTTCGTCGACGCCGTTGATCCGATAGTGCTTGGCGAGACCTTGCTGCCCCATATTCGTGATGGTGGACTCGATCACGTCTCCGTTGGCGTTTACGCCGGTCGTCTCGTAAACGTTGCCTGTCTCGCCCGTGGTGATCGTGTCGGTGTATCCGCCGCCGTACTGGTCCGCAACGTCGACATGGGTGCGCTGTTGGGGGCTGGTGTTGTCGACGGTTCCTTGGTTGCCGGGTGTGTCGGTCCACGTCGAGGAGACGGGCTTTCCGTCAGGGCTGAGGGTGGTGTGGCCGTCGATGCGGGTGCCGTCGAAGGTCTGGGTGATCGTCTCGATCCCGTCGAGGGTGCGCGTCGACTGCGTACGGCTGGTCGCACCGTCACCACGCACGAGGTAGGTGTCTACCTGCTTGCCGGGGTCGCCGATCGACACTGAACTGATGTCGTTGTCCTGCGGCGTCCCCGGCACCGGGGACTTGACTTTCACCTGCGCTCCGCCGGCTTGTAGCTGCGGCACGATCAGCCCCGCCACCGGGCTCTGCCCCAGATCGGGGGCGAGCTCTACCGACACGATCGGACCGGTGTCCTTGACGACCTTGCCGCTGGGATCGATGTGGTAGCCGAGGGCCTGCAGCATTGCCGAGTTCATCAATCCTGACTGGACAAGTCGGGTCAGCTCAGCCGACCTGTCACCAGGCGCAGGAACGCCACCACCAGTGTTGACGTTCGGGTCGGCGACGCTCTTGACACCGACCTCGGAGCCCGAAACGTCCTGGAAACTGCTGCCGGTGTCGGTGACGGCTCCGACGTAGGTGTCGGGCTGCTTGTCGTCCTGACCAGATTCGGCGTCCGGCTTCGGCGGCGCCTCTGGTGCGGGGGTGGGCCGGTACGGCTGCGGGTCGGTGTTCGCGGTACCACCACTGCTTGCTCCAGCAGAAGGACTGTAGGGCTCGGATTGGACGTTCGGGGTCGTGGTGCCCCCATTGCCCTGTGGCCGCTCGAAAGGGGCGTTGACCGCGTTCGTCGTCGTCGGCCCCGAAAAGCCATCGGACTGTACCGTCGGCGCCGAGCCGCCCGCAACCTGCCCGACGGAAGCGCCAGCACTAGCGCCTGCGGTGGCCCCGCCGCTAATATCCGCGATCTGCGATCCTGAAGGCGGCTTGATCTGCGCCCCCGCAGGAGCGTCCGCGATCAGGGGGTACAACGCGTTCTTGTTCGGGGCGATGTGTTGGGTGATCGTCGACGTTTGGTCGTCGACCTTATCGATGGAGTACCAGGTGGGTTGATCGCGTCCGACTGCGTCTTTCGCCCACGGAGTCTTGATCGTACGGACGATCTGTCCGGTGCCGCTGTTGACCAACACGACGGAGCCGTCGGCGCGTTCGATGAGTTCCTCATCGGGACCGGTCGCGACGTTGGTGGTGAAGTTTCCGGGGCTATCAGGGGTGGCGAGGATGTACCAGGCTTTGGGTTCTCCGCCTTCGAGATCGGGGAGGGTGAAGGTGACGTATCCGCCGTTGTCGGCGTGGATGTCCACGTCGGGCGTGGTGACGTGCACTTCGCCGGTGTTGGCGACTGCCTGGCCTGCTTCGAGGTTTTTGAGGGTGAGGGCGTCCAGGGCGGAGGTGAGTGTTTCCTTCGCGCCTTCGCGGGCGAGTTCGCCTGGCTTGGTCGCCCACTCCACCAGCCCGTAGACCCAGCCGACGAACGGCACCGCGGCGGGCGCATGGGTTGCCGCCGAGCCGGCTGCGGCGACGGGGTCGGCCAGGATCTGCTCGGGTGTCGCCGACGCCACGGCACGACCAGCACCCGCAACGGGGCTGGTGACGTTCGAGAGCAGCCCCGTCCACGCGCGCACGGGGTCACCACCGACACCGATCAGCGCGGCATTGCCGGCGATGGTGTTACCGAACCGGTCGACGGCTCCGCCGACGAACCGTCCCGGCACCGAGACCACCTGACCGACCGCATTCTCCGCGATCGACTGCGCCTTCGACTCCTCACCCGACCATCTACGCCCGGCCGACTTTTTGCGCGGCTGCTCGCGCAGCAGGGTGTTCGGGGAGGCGAGCATCATCATCGCCGTCGGAACACCAGTGGGATCGAGTCCGAGGATGTTCGTCGCCTGCCCGTCCCGCACGAGCTTCTGTGCCTGCTCGCTCGTGGGATCGGTGAGGAGCTGGTCGCCGACCTTGATCCCGTCCGGGGTCACCTGCGGCGCGAGTTGCTGGCCGCGGGCGGTGATCTGCTGCGGAACCGAGGTGACCGCACCGGCTACGGCACCCAGCCCATCGGCGGTCGCCTTCGCGGCGCGTCCCGGAGCACCGGTCACGCCACCGGCAGCGGAGGCCGCACGCGAGGCGGTCGACCGCGCACCCTGCGCCACAACACCACCCGCCACCGCTCCGCCAGGCAGCGTGGAGAAGTAGTCATTGACCGGCACCATCGCCTCGGTGCCCGCGTTGATCACCGCGGCCGCCTGCTGCCCGGCCACCGCCACCCGCTCGTGCACCACACCCGCGGCGCGAACGAGCTCATCCCACTCGCTGCGCAATCCCGAGTACTCCGTGAACGGAACGTTGACCTTGATCCATACCTTCTGCATGTGCTCGAACACCGCCCGCGCCCGCGCTTCGAGGGGTTTCAACGCTGCTTGGGAGGCGTCGAGTTCGCGGGCGAGTTCCTTGATCCCCGAACCGACTCGGGAGTACGACTCCACCGCCGCGCCGAGTTGCATCGCCAGCTCGCCGGGGACTCGGCCGCGGAAGAACTGGCCCTCCACACCGACGAACTCGGGTACCTCGAGTCCGCGAACCCGCGAGTGCGCCGCCTGCGCGGCCTCCGCGAATCCCAGATACAGGCGCGCATGATCGAGTACCTCATCGACGCTCACCCCCGGCAGCGTGAACACCGCCTCCGGGAACCCGCCGACGATCAGATCACCAAGCAGCTCCAACTCCCCGACGATGCCGTCACCAGGAGTGATGTCGAAACTCATCGCAAGAGGCCTCTCTAGGCAGTGACTATGGGGCGCGGAGGGGGTCAGGCGGGCAGGCGGATGCCGTAGCCGCGAAGAAGCTCGTTCTCCAGCTGCGGCAGTCTGTTCCGGTCGAAGGTGCTCACACCGACGTAGATGGCCAGTGTCTCCTTGCTCGTCTGCGCCGCGGTGTAGCGGCCGCTGACGAAGTACTCCCGCTCTGTCGCGGTCGCTGCGTAGCGGATTGTCACCGCCTCGGTGGGCAGGCCGCAGGGTCCGGCGACGGACCGCCGGGAGAGCACCTGCTTACGGGCGGTCTCCACATCGGCGAGCTGGGCGGAGGTGGTGATCTTCTTGTCGGTGGGCACACCGATCCACGCGTCGAGAGCGTCGCGGTTGGATGCGTCCACCAATCGGCCGAGTGCGAGGCGGGACGCACCAGCGGGGACGGCGCCCTCGTGCCACCCCGGTGCGGCAGGAATCTCCACGCGGACTGTGCCTTCCGCGCCCAGCGTCAGTGCCGGTTGAGGTACGGCACGGCAGCCGGCCGTGGTCGGTGCGGCTTCGGCGGGCGCGACGACAGCACCGGCGATCGCGATACTGGTCAGCGCCGCTACCGACAGCCGCTTGGCAAGGGTGAAAATGGAGGACATCAGCTCAGTGATCCTTCGATAGACAACGACAGGGACGCGGCCGCGCAGGCACAGCGCGGCCTTGAGGACTATGACGAGCTCGTGAGGACAGTCAGTTGCGCGACAGCGCGGAGCGCACCTGCGACCGCATGCCACGAACCTGCTCGGTGTTCGTGCCGAGCGCGGTCTTCATCTGCCCGAGGATCTCGCTCACCGACGCCGCGGCGTTGTTCCACTTGGTCTGCACGCCGCGGTAGAGCACCTGCTCATCCGCGTTCCACTGCGACTCCACCGACGCGACGTACCCCTGCAACTGCTCCAGGTTCGCTTCCAACGCGGCGACGATCGACGCCAGATCATCACCGGCGGTCTCCGCGCCACCCTCGTCGTACGCATACATCTCAGACATGATCATCCCCTCATCGGAAGGCTCAGAAGCAGCTCACGGAAGTCCGTGGCTGCAGATCAAAAGTCGGGCTCGAAAAGCCCCAGAGTCAGCGGAACTTCGCCTGATCCCAGGCCATACCCCGAGCCGCCTGCTCAAGGTTCGCCGCCTGCTGCTGCTCACCGGAGGTGTACAGCTGCCCCGCCTGCCCCACCGACTCACGGATCGTCGTCAACGCCGCATTGAGCTCCTTGAACGAAGCATCCCACCGCGTCGTCAACTGATCCCACGCGATGAACGACTGCCCCTTCCACGACGCCGGCAGCGCCTCCACCGCGGAGACGAACCGCTTGCCCTGAGCGTTCAACGCCCCCGACACCTGCTCGATGTTGGTCGCGTGCGTGGTCACCGCATGATTGGCGACTGAGAAACGAGTACCCATGGCCGTCGTGCCCCTCCGGGAATCTTCCGGGGCAAGACACCCCAGGTTGAATTTGCGCAGGACACTACAAGCGGTTACGACCGTTCGCAACAGTTACCGCAACCAACGTACCCTTCGTCACATCAAGTAGCGAGGGCTGAATCCGCGCGATAAGGTCGCCGCGATCCATATGAAAATCTCAGGTTTACTGGAGCGGCACTCCAGCGAACCCAGACCAGCGGGGAGCACGCCGTGGCGAAACATGCTGTACGTCACAACCGATCTCGAGGTACGTCCGTGCTCCTCTCGCGCGTGCGTGCCGCTGCGGTCGGCTCCGTGGCGGTGTGCACCGTCGCCGCGTGCTCGACTTCCTCAGCACCCTCTCAGACGGTGGAAGCGGGCGCGCAGCCCTCTCAGGTCAGTGCCCAGGGTTCATTTCCCTACGCCGTGCCCCCCGCTCCCGGGGTTCCGGGGCTCCCCATCGTCGCAGCCGCACCGAACGGTCCCGGCGGGCCGGGCGGACCCGCGAAACCGGCCGCTCCGGCCGCCGAACCTCCCGGGGCCGGACAGCCCGCCCTCCCGCAGGGTCGATCGGTGACGAACGCCTTCGTCTCGAAGATCACTGGCGCCCAGTCGTATTCACACACCGACAAGAACTGGGGCGTCGCCGGCGCGGCCTGGGCCGTGCCGTTCGCGGACTCGCGGGGACGAACTCTCGTCGCGTTCGGCGATACGTTCAGCGGCCCGCGCGCGACCGGCGAGCAGGCCACGACTCCGCCGCTGGTTGACGGTAGCGGATTGAACGTGCCGATCATTCCCTCGGCGGTCAAGATCCCCGTGCCCGACATCCCGTTGATCAACATTCGCGCCGGCGGCCAGCAGGGTTCAGGGTCCGGCAGCGGCGGCTCGGGCAGCTCCTCGGAGGGTTCCGGCGGCGGCACCGGGCAGCAGAGCCCCGGCGTCGGTTGGACGGGGACCACGGGACCGACGGGATTCGACTGGAGGTCCAATTCGCTCGCAGTCGCAGACGTCTCCAATCCCTCGGCGGGCATGAAGATCACCTCGTTCATCTCGGACCGCCCTGGCCACGCCAAGGAGATTCTGCAGAGCGCGAAGGCGAAGGGTGCCGAAGAGACCGTCATCCCGACCTCCGGGTTCGCGATCGGCGACCGCACCTTCCTGACCTACACCTCCATTCGGAACTGGGGTCCTTCGTCCGGGCAGTGGGTGTCGAACTACTCGGGCATCGCCTACTCGGACGACGGTGGCTCCACGTGGTTCAAGGCCCCGAAGGCCGTCTGGCGCAACTCCGAGCGGAACACGGCCTTCCAGATGACCTCCGCCGTCGTCGTCGGCGACGAGGTCTACCTGTACGGGAGCCCGCCCGGCCGCATCGGCGGCGTCTTCGTGTCGAAGACCAAGACCAAGGACGTCCTCGACTCGTCGAAGTACAAGGTGTGGAACGGCGGCGAGTTCTCCGCGGCGGAGAAGACCGCCCCGTCCCCCCTCGCCTGGGGTGCGCTCGGCGACTTCAACGTCGCCTATCATCCCGGCGTTCAGCGGTTCGTGATGGTCAATACGGACATGGTGCGCAACGCCATCGTGATGCGTCAGTCCGCGTCAGCGCTCGGCCCGTGGTCGGATCCCGAGATCATCGCCTCGGGCACCGACTACCCCAGCCTCTACGCACCGCGGGTCCTCCCCGGTTCCTCGGGCAACGATCTGTACTTCGTCGTGTCTCAGTTCAATTCGTACAACACGTACCTGATGCACACGAACGTCACCAAGCAGAATCCCAAGCCGCCGGCGCAGTTGGCCCCGGTCACCCTGCCCGGTGGAGCTCAGGTCCCGTCGATCCCGGTGCCGGACGTGGGCCAGAGTCCGCTCCCGAACGCGCCCTTCCTCCCGCCCGGGCCGGCGCAAGGGGCGCCCACCGGACCGACCAGCCAGCTACCTCCCACCACCGGCAAGCCCTCCCCCTCGTCGTCCACCGCGACGGCGCGGGCCGCGTCCTGACCGTTCCTGCTCCGCATCTCGCCATCTCGACCGGAAGGGCCGAAGCCGATGAACTCCTCGTTCTCCCAGTTCCCGCTCGACGACCTGCTCGACGCGAGCAGCAGTCTGCGGGTGGTATCCGCGTCGCTGTCGGCCCCGGCACGCCCCGCCGTCGCCGGCGCAGGAGCGGAAGCAGGTGCGGCGGTCAACGCAGCCATGGCCGGTCATGCCGAGGTCGGCGGGGTCTTCACCCAGCAGCTGATCGCGAACATCGCCGAGTTCGGCCGCGCCGCCGACGGTATCGCCGCGCGGGCATCGGCGTCGGACATCGCCGGCAAGGCCCTGTTCAACCGCGTGCAGGCGTGACCGGGCACGCGTCGAACGGCGCACACCTCACCTCCGCCCGGGCGGGGACGTTCCGTGGCTGAGTTCGTCCGGGTCACCGTCATCGGCCCGGAGGACAACGCCGCCGACGTCACCGCGCCGCTCCGACGCCCCGTCGCCGAGGTCGTCGACCAGGTCGCCGCCGTTCTCGGTCTCGATCCGTCCGACGAGACCGGATGGCAATTCGCGTCGGTGGCGGCCGGTCCCCTCGCCGCGCACGGGAAGCTCAGCGACTACGGCGTCGTGGACGGGGACCTGCTCTACATCGTGCCCGCCGCGAGCGAGGTCGCCGCACCGGAGATCTTCTCCGCGATCGACGTGGTCGCCGACTACGTCGAGGACGACCGCCGGATGTGGACCGGCAGCGCCCGGCATTCCGTCGTCGTGGGCTACGCGGGAATGCTGGTCATCGTGGCGGCCGTCGCCTTCGCCGTCACGGGGGGCCTCGTCGCCGGCGCATGCGCCGCAGCGATGGGCGCGTTCATCCTCGCGACCTACGCAGCCCCGGAGCCGGCCCGTCACCTCGTCTGGATCACTCCGATCTGCTTCGCCGCCGCGTCGGCGGCGGTGTTCCACGCGTCCCCGTGGCCGCAGGTCGTCCTCGCCACCGTCGGCGGCGGCCTGTGCGGAATCGCCATCACGACCTTCGTCCTGTCACCGGCCCGGTGGGCGATCGTCGCATCGTCGTCGATCGCCGGCGCAACCGCGATCGCCGCTGTGATCGCGATCCGGTTGGGAGTCAACGCGACCGCGCTCGCGGCATGGACTTCTCCGGTCCTCATCATCGGCCTCGCCTGCGCCGGACGGCTCTCGGTGGCGTGGTCGGGACTGGGCGGCGTCGTGGCCCGCACCGAGGAGGAGTCTCCCGCCGCCTCGTACGAGGCCGGACGTGGGCGCCCCGGTCGCCCCGAGATCGTGCGGCGGGCGGTCATCGCCACCGACCTCCTCGACGGGATCGTGTGGGCGTGCTGCGCAAGCGCCGTGGGAGCCGTTCTCGTGCTGGCGATCACCGGCGTGTGGGAGCAGGCCGCGTTCGGCGCCTACATCGGACTGGCCTTTCTCCTGCGGAGTCGAAGCTACTCGGAGGTCCGGCACGTCGCGCCGATCATCGGCGTCGCGGTGACGAGTGCGTTCATCGTGCCGGTCGCCCTGATCGGTCAGCGCATCGGGGAGTCGGCGACGTTCATCACCGCGGCCGCGACCATGGTCATCGCCCTGCTCCTCGGCGTGATCATTCTGTTCCTCGGCTACTTCGAGCTCCCCACCGTCACCGGCGCACGCCTGGCTCAGCTCTGGAACGTCGTCGATGCGCTCGTCCTACTGGGGCTGATTCCCATGCTGTTCTGGGCTCAGGGCATCTACCAGTACATACTTGGTACCGACCTGGGGCGCTGATTGTGACTTCGCACCCATCCAGCCGGCGATCCACACTCCCGCCAGCACCGCCGCCGCGGCGATCGCCGCGATCGCTACCGACCACAGCACGAGCATCACGACCGATGCCGTCGACCGCGGGGGGAGCTTTCCGTTCAGGACCGCGGCAGTGGTCAATTTCGTACGGAGCGAATGCGCCTGCAGAATCCGCTGTCGTTCCGACCGTTCCCAGTGCACCCGCTGCACCTGCTGACGCGAACCCGCTACCTGATCGTCGACCTGCATTCCGCAACGGTATCGCGTGCACGACCTCGAGAGGCCACTCCGTGACGAAATCGACAGCCCGAGCGCCGCAGCATCATTCGGCACACTTCACCGGTGCCGTCCGCGGCGTCACGATCGCCGTAGCCGTGGTGGTTCTGCTAACCGGATGTTCCGCGCGCCTGACGCGAACACCCGACGCCCCCGCTTCCTCGGCCTCCAGCGCGCCGTCGACACCGCGTGCGGCGGCAGCGATGGCCAAATGGGCTGCCATTCACAGCGGCCCCTACCTCACCCCGACGACGGCGCTGGAGTCCTACTCCTGGGCCGCCCTGGTGATGGGGAAGAACGCACCACGCTGCCAACTCGGCTGGGCCACACTGGCGGCCATCGGGCGCATCACCTCCGACCACGGGACTTCCCGGAGTCACCGCCTCGGCGACGACGCCGTTGTCCAGCCGTCCTTCCGCGAAGCGCAGAAGCCGGCGGCCAAGGACACGGACGGCGGATTCTACGACGGCGACGCTTCCGCGGACCTTCTCATGGGCCCACTTCTGTTCGCCCCCACCGTGTGGGAGCAATGGGCCATCACCGCGAGCTCCGACACGAACACGCCACCGAACCCCGACAATCTCGACGATGCCGCCTTGACCCTCGGGCGCCTGCTCTGCGGCGCCGGCGCCGACATGTCGACCCCCGAGGGCTGGCAGAAGGCCGTCGCCTCGTACAACCCCGATCCCAAGTTCATCGAGGCCGTCAACTTCCAAGCCAAGTCGTTCACCGACTGAAGCGCCACCCGCGGCAGAAACGAACCTCCATGTCGGTCAACATTTTCCGCCGGCCCGCCCGCGGGCGTGGTCCCGAGCTGAACGTCGCCCCCCTCGACATCCCCGCCGTCCCCGCCACCGCCCGTGGCGCGGGCGGAATATCGACCGTCGTCCGCGCGGTGCTCCCGCTCGGCGCGGCGATCGGCGCCGGGGCGATGCTGTTCTCCGGCAACAACCCGATCCGGATGCTCGCCGGCGTCGCCATCATCGCCTCCATGGTGCTCGCCGCGATCGCCAGCGTGATCTTCGCCCGCACGGGTAGCCGCCGGGAAGCACGTGAGGCCCGCCTCGGGTACGTCGACTACATCGGGCGACTCCGCGTGGGTATCGACCAGGAAATCCTCGACTACCGTGCCGCGATGGCGTGGCGCCACCCGGCACCCGAAGCCCTACCGCAGATCGCGGTCAACCGCCTCCGACTGTTCGAACGACGCCGCGGCGATATCGACTTCCTCGTGGTCCGCATCGGTGAGGGCATCGGCCCGATAGCGCGTTCCGTCACCCTTCCCGGCGCCTCCGGCTCCGCCGCGCCACCCGATCCGGTCGCCGCGGCGCATGCCGACAGGCTCCTGCAACGCGCGGAGTCGGTCATCGGAGTACCGGTCGCCGTCCGGCTCCGCGGCACGGTCTCGGTGCTGGGCGAGGGGCATGAGACCGGACGGACGATCACGGCCCTCGTACTCGGCGCCGCCGCTCTTCACGCTCCCGCCGATCTGCAGATCATGCTGTGCACCACGCCCGATGACATCGGCACACCCCCCGACCCCGTCACCGGGGCAGGCCGATTCGACTGGATGAAGTGGCTCCCGCACACGGCCGACCCGGGGCGCTTCGACGGCCCCTTCCCCGCCCGCCGCATCACCACGGATCCGGACGAGATGCGGACGCGGCTCGTCGAACTCATCTCCGCGCGCATCACCGCCCTCAGCGACCGGGGCCACCGGTCGCGTTCGGAGTCCGCATGGGACGGCCCGACGCTCGTCGTCATCATGACCGAAGCCGCCCGCATCGGCAGTGGCCTAGGGGCGGGCACCGATCCGGCCGACCTGCTACCTCCGGGAGTCTCTCCCGAACAACTCGGGATCTGCTTCGTGACCGAGACACTGCGCCGCGTCGATGAGCCGGGACACGTCGACACCCGCGTACGCGTCTCCCCGACGGGCGAGGTGGATGTGACCGACCTGACGGGAGTACTGACCAGGCTTCTCGGCGGAGACGACTCCGACGCCGACGGTGAGGCGGACACCACCGACGGCGCTACCGCCGTGCGGAGCTCGCGATCCGGATACGACGGCGACGACGGCCGGATCTCCGCGGCATCGATCAACGGGATCGACCTCGACAGTGGACCGGGATGGGTGAAGCGTCTCATCCTGGGGACTGACCGCGGGACCGTCGACGCCTGGACCCTCGAGCTGGCCACCGTCTGCGCCAGGCGACTCGCGCCCCTGCGCCTCGTCGCGGACCCGATCCCGTCGAGTGCCCTCGAAGCCACCTTCGATCTTCCGTCCCTGCACGACATCGGTGATCCCGCAGATCTCGCCCCGGCGGCACTGTGGAGCACGCCGAGACCGCTCGGCGATCACCTCAACGTTCCGATCGGCGCGGATGCGGCCGGCGCGCCGGTCCGCCTCGACATCAAGGAGTCCGGCCAGAACGGGATGGGGCCGCACGGCCTCTGCGTCGGCGCCACGGGATCCGGCAAGTCCGAACTCCTTCGAACGCTCCTCACCTCCATGGCCATCGCGCACCCGCCGGATCTCCTGTCGTTCGTCCTCGTCGACTACAAGGGCGGGGCCGCGTTCGCCGGCTTCGAGCGCCTTCCCCACACCAGCGCCTCGGTCGACAACCTGGCCGACGATCTCGGGCTGGTCGATCGCCTGCACGACGCCCTTCTCGGTGAGCTCCAGCGGCGTCAGCGCGTCCTCGCCGATGCCGGCAACCTGCCGAACGTCACCGAATACCAACGCCTACGGCGGATCCGGCTCGCCGATCCCACTGCGGAGCCGCTGCCACCCCTCCCCGCGCTGTTCGTCGTGATCGACGAGTTCGGTGAGATCCTCTCGGCCAAGCCCGACTTCATCGATCTCTTCGTACAGATCGGGCGGATCGGCCGCTCGATCGGCGTCCACCTCCTCCTGTCCACTCAGCGTCTCGAGGAGGGCCGGCTCCGCGGTCTCGAATCACATCTCTCGTACCGGATCGGGCTGCGGACGTTCACAGCGCAGGAGTCCCGGACGGCACTCGGTGTGTCCGATGCGCACACCCTGCCCGCCGTGCCGGGCTCGGCGATCCTCAAAGTCGACCCCGACGTCTTCACGAGGTTCAAGGCCGCGTTCGTCTCCGGCCCGTACCGGCCCAGCGTCGAGCGCGTGCAGAGCGAGGCCGCGCCGGAGGTGTCCCGGTTCGAGTTCTCGCCCGTCGCGGAGAATCCCGGCCGCCATTCCGCAGTACCCACGATCGCCCCGACCGACACGACGACGCTCGACGTCATCCTCGACGCGCTCGATGCGCCCGCCCTCCAGTCCCGCCGCATCTGGCTGCCCCCGCTCCCGGCGGCCCTGCCCCTCGATCAGGTCGGCGCGGGCTCGACCCACTCCGTGGACGGCCTCGCAGTCGCGATCGGCCTCGCCGACGAGCCCAAGCGGCAACGTCAGTCACCGCTCACCGTCGACTTCCGAGGAACGTCGGGCAACGTCTACATCTCGGGCGCCCCGCAGACCGGCAAGACGACCACGCTGCGGACCATCGTCGCCGCCGGCGCGATCAGCCACCCGCCGGCGACGCTCGGGTTCCACGTCATCGACGCGAACGGAACGGCGCTCGCGGACCTCGAGCGGCTCCCCAACACCGGGAGTGTCGCGACGCGCTACGACGGCGACCTCGCACGCCGGATCGTGGCCGATCTCCACGGCAGTCTTGATTCCCGCGAGCAGTTCTTCGCGTCGCGCCGAATCCAGGGTATCGCCGACCTCCGGGCGCGCATCGCGAACGGCGAGCAGTTCCCCGAGATCGTGACGGCCGACATCGTCCTCGCGATCGACGGCTGGGCCTCCTTCAAGGAGAACCACGAGGACCTCGTCGACGTGGTCCAGGACATCGGCAACCGCGGTCTCGCGCTCGGTATCCACGTCGTCATCGTCGGTGGGCGATGGGCCGACCTCCGGATGTCGATGCAGGCGGTGATCGGCACCAAGATCGAGCACCGCCTCAACGATCCACTCGATTCGACGATCGGCCGCGCACAGAACGCGCTGATCCGCGCCGATCAACCCGGTCGCGTCATCACGACGGAACCCCTCGGCGCGCAGGCCCAGATCGCCCTCCCCCACCTCTCCTCCGACTCGGGCTTCGACGAGGTCGTCGAAGTGGCGCGGCACCGTGCCGCGGGTCAGGCCATGCCTCCGGTTCCCACCCTCCCCGACGCGCTCGCCTATCGAGGCTTCCGCTCCGGATTCCCCGAGCGCGAGCCGCTCCTCGTCGGCATCAACGAGACCGACCTCGCTCCGCTCGTCCTCGATCCGACGACGACCGACCAGCACCTGCTCGTCATCGGCGAATCCCGTTCGGGGAAGACGAACCTCCTCCGCGTGATCGTCGAGGAACTCGTCTCGACCCACACCGACGAGCAACTCGTCATCGGCCTCTTCGATCCCCGGCGCACACTGCAGGGCTTCGTCCCGGACGACTACCTGGGTGGATACGCGGGATCGCCGCCCGCGGCCGGAGCCCTTGCGGCGGGGATCGCAGAAGAACTGCAGCGGCGGCTCCCGCCGGAGGACCTGCAACAGCAGGCGGCGCCGTTTACGGGACCGCACATCTACCTCATCGTGGACGACTACGACCTGCTCGCGTCCGGCACCTCGAACAATCCGTTGGCCCCGCTGATCCCGTACCTCCCCTACGCGGCCGACATCGGGCTGCACCTGGTGGTCGCCCGCCGTTCAGCAGGCATCAGCCGCGCGCTCTACGACAGCGTCGTCGGCGGAATCCGCGAGCACAACGCCACGATGGTGCTGTTCTCCGGCGACCGCCAGGAAGGCAGCCTGGCGCCCGGCGTCCACCTCACCCATCAGCCGCTCGGCCGCGTGCGCATCATCCGGCCCCATTCCGCACCCGTCCACGCCCAGACCCTGCTCCTCGAGTCCGACTGACCGGTCACCTACTCATCGCTGCCGCGCAGAGGCGTCGGACACCATCTCCGGGCACGCACGCCCGGCCCGCAGCTCGTAGTGCCACACCTCGTTCGCGTACGTGCGGCACAACCCGAACCGCTCCGAGTAGCGGTCCATCCAGTACGCGGCCTCCGTCGGCCCCACGTCCACCGCATCGCCCGTCACGTGCTCCGAGGTCGACGGGGTCGCGACCAACCGCGCCGCCTCCTCCGCCCCGTCACGCCGCACGGCATCGTCGTAGAGGAACTGCTGATACCGCTTCGACCGCCACCCCGACGTCAGGTGCATCGCGACGCCCTCCCGGGCCGCCGCGCGTGCCGCCGACCGGATCGCCGTGCGCAGCTTCGGATCGAGCCTTGTCACCGCCGGCACATCCGCATCCACCGCCACCCGGTCCAGCACCACGCCATCCGCCTCCCCCAACTGCCCGACGGTGCCCGTCTCCCCCCTTCCCGGTATTCCCGGGAGCGCTTCCGAGCACGCCGCGATCACCGCCGCCACGGCGACGAGGACGACCAGCGCGGCAGCCGATTTCGTGAGTAGATGAGCCATGTCCTCACGATGGGCCGCCCACGTCCCGGTACCGTCGCCGACGGTCCGCGGTCCCGTCCCGGTTGTGTTCCAAACGCCACACCGCCGGCGACCTGTGAGTAGTCTCACCGGTCGCCGCGCTGCGACGGCCCCGAGGCGGACGTAGCGTTTCGCCATGGCAGAGAGCACATTGACTGTTGTCGTTCCCGCCTACAACGAGGACGAGGTCATCGAGGAGTGCCTCGAGCGACTGTTCGCCGAAGGTTCCGAGATCGACGAGATCATCGTGGTCGACAACAACTCGACAGACCGCACCGTCGCCCTGGTGGAGGCCGCCGCCGCGGCGAACCCCGTCGTGAAACTGATCCGCGAGACCCGGCAGGGCCTGGTGTGGGCCCGCAACGCGGGGCTCGACGCCGCCACGTCGTCGGTGATCGCCCGGATCGACGCGGACACCGTCGTCGCTCCGGGGTGGGCGCGGCGCCTGCGCACGTTCTTCGACTCCGACGACGGCCGCGGCTTCGACGTCGTCTCCACCCTCGGGGAGTTCCGCGGGCTCCCCGGCCGGCGATTCCAATCCGCCCTGAACAAGTGGAACGATCCGTTCGGGCGCAACGAGAAACGCGCGCAGCGGGTGAGCTACTGCTTCGGCCCGAGCATGGCCTTCCGCGCCGAGACGTGGCGCCGGATACGGCCGCACGTCACGATGCGCAGGGACGTCTTCGAGGACGTCGACATCGCCCTCTGCGTCCAGGACTCGGGCGGGGAGTGCGCGCTGATCCGGGACGTCGTGGTGGAGGTCTCGCCGCGCCGCTTCTACACCGGCGTCGGCAGTTACGCGACGTACGCCGCGTACCTGCCCCGCACGTTCTGGATCCACGGCCGGCGGGGAACGGCCACCTGGCTGACGGCGGCGCTCCCGCTGACCGTCGGCTTCCACGCGGCGCGGCTCGCCGTCCTGCGCGGCCTCGGCGACGGCGGCTTCGCGTTGCGGAACGTCTTCCGAAGCACCGGGACGGAGCGCGAGCGACCATGAAGCGACCGCCCCCGGCGATCCTGGGCGGGCTCCTCCCGGTCATCGTCTACTTCAGCGCCACCCGCCTGGGCGGCCTCTCGCAGCTGACCGGCGTCGTGCTCGGCATCGTCACGGGCCTGGTGATCGTGACCTGGCGGATGCTCGTGACGCGCCAGGTCGGGCAGCTGGAGCTGTTCACGACCGCCATCCTCGCGGTGGCTCTCATACCGTCGCTCGTCACCGGCGAGCCGCGGATCGCCCTTGCGGCACAGTCCATCGACGGCTTCTTCGCGGCGGCGTACTTCCTCGTCTCGGCGTTCACCCGCAGGCCGCTCGTGGCGAGCATTCTCGGGCCGATGTACGTGAAGGCGCTCAAGGTGGAACCGACGGCGTGGGACCGCTGCCTGGACGAGTCGCCGCGGTTCCGCAGCCGGATCCGGTGGATGAGCGTGGTCTGCGCCGCCACCGCGGTCACCGGATCGTCGGCCGGCCTGTACCTCGCGCTGCACTACCCGATCGACACCGTGGTCCTCGTCGGGCCGGTGATCGGCTTCGTCCTCGTCCCGCTGGCCCTGCTCGTCATCAAGCTGGCGGACCGGCCCCTGCGCGCGGAACTCCGTCGTCCGGTGGATCCTCGCCCGGCCTGAGGCCGGGCGCGGTCACCAGCGCAGCGTGAGCTCGCCCCCGTCGGGGAGCGCCGCCCAGCGCGGGGCGAAGTCGTCGTAGCGGGCGAAGATCCGCTCGCACAGGGCGGGATCGATGTCCGCGTCCTCGAGGGCGCCGGGCCACGCGGGCTCCGGCTTCCGGTGCCCGCGCTCCACCTCCCACAGCGCCGCGGTCAGCGACGCGAGGTACTCCGAGCGCGCCATGTCCGCGGACTGCGCGGCCGTCGGCTGCCGCTTGCGGCGGGACGCCTTGCGACGCTCCCCCGGGTCGGCGGGCCAGAACAGCCCGTCGAGGCCGTTCGCGTCGGCGATCCGCCCGAACACCCCGCCACGCAGGCCCGCCTCGGCCTCGACGATGAGGTGCGCCGCGTCGTGCGGCACCGGCGGCCGACCGCCTGGGCCGCCGCGGGGCGCCAGCTCCGGGCCCTTCGCGCGCGTGATCCGCACGTCGTACCCGTTCCGGCGCTTGACGAACGTGACCTCCATGCCTCCAGGGTGCGTCGCACGCCGGGCCGCCGCAACCGGTTTTCGACGGGCTGCGGGCCGCGGCCGCGCGCAATACAGTGGCGGCATGTCGATGCGCGCCCGCCCGTCCCTGTCCCTGCTCGGCGCGGCGGTCCTCGCCACGACGGCCGTGGTCGGCGTCGCGCCGGCGCACGCGGCCCCGGCCGCGCCCACTTACGTCGCGCTCGGCGACTCCTACTCCTCCCTCCCCGCCGACGCCACCGTCGGCGCCTCGCAGCAGGAGCGCGCCTGCGGGCGGTCCACGCACAACTACCCGAAGCTGGTGGCCGCGTCGCTGGGCCTGGCCCCGGACGCGCTGCGGGACAACACCTGCGGCGGCGCCAAGACGCGGGACGCCTTCGCGAGCCAGCACGCCGGCTCCGCGAAGACCGGCTACTACGACGCCGCGCCACAGCTCGACGGGATCACCCCCGCCACGACGCTCGTCACCGTCTCCCTCGGCGGCAACGACGGCGACCTCTACTCGAGCATCCTCGAATCCTGCGCGGTGGCACCGCGATCGGCCGCGGTCCGCTGCACCGCCGATCAGCGCACCCGCCCGGCCCGCCTGGCCGACGGCGCCGTCGCCTCCCGTCTGGCGAAGATCACCGCGGCGAACGAGCGCATCATCCGCGCCGTCCGCGAGCGCTCGCCGCGGGCGCGGATCCTCGTGGTCGGCTACCCGGCCGTGTTCGCCGGCGACCGGACCTGCGCCACGATCGCCCCCTTCCGCTCCGCCTCGATCCCGTGGATGCGCAGCATCCTCACCGAGCGGCTCAACGGCGCCGTCCGGCGGGCCGCCGTGAACGCCCGCGCCGAGTACGTCGACATGGAGGCACCGTCGAAGGGCCACGAGCTGTGCAGCGCGCGCCCGTGGATCAACGGCGTCGACGAGGTGCCCCGCGCCGCTGCGCTGCACCCCTTCCCCGAGGAGGGCGAGGCGGTCGCCACCGCGGTCACCGCCGCCGTGCGGGCGTCAGGCCCGCGCCTGTAGCCGCTCCCGCGTGGCCTCGTCGGCGGGCAGGAAGGTCTCCAGGTGCAGCTCGTCGACGGTGGCGTCGTGCGGCGTGAGCACGGCGCTGACCACGCTGAACAGTCGCAGCGGCGCGCCGTCGGGCATGCGGAGGACGAGCTCGACGACGGGCCCGGACGGCGCGGGTGCCGGGCCTCCGCCGGGGTAGCCCCGGCACTCGGCGAGGAGCGCCGCCAGCCGCGGATCGGCGGTCCGATCGGCGCGCGCGGCCACCTGGTGCAGCAGGTGCTCGCGCCAGGCCCCGAGGTCGACGATGCGCGGCGCCAGCCCGTCGGGGTGCAGGCTCAGCCGGACGACGTTGACCGGCGGCTCCAGCAGGTGCGACGCGCAACCGGCGAGCAGCGGGGCGACGGCGTCGTTGGCGTCCACCAGGTCCCAGTACCGGTCGAGGAGGACGGCCGGGTAGGGCGCGTGCGCGTCGAGCAGGGTGCGGAACGATGCCAGCACGCCCGCGGCGTCCGCCGGGCTGTCGTGCCGCGGGGCGAAACCGCCCGCCACGAGGAGGGCGTCGCGCTCGCGGGGCGGCACCTCCAGGTGGTCGGCCAGCCGCAGGATCATCTCGGCGCTCGGCCGGGACCTCCCCGTCTCGACGAAGCTCAGGTGCCGCCCGCTGACCTCGGCGCGGCTCGCGAGTTCGAGCTGGCTGAGCCGCCGCCGCTGCCGCCAGGTGCGCAGGAGCGGCCCCACCTCGATCGTCGTCATGCCCGCGAATCTATCCGCGCCGGGGAGGCGCCACCATTACCTCCGAGGTAATCGCCACGACTCGCGATCGGCGGCAGACTCGGCGTCGCTCCCATCGAACCGACCGAGAACACCTGGAGGACACCATGAACCACGTCGTCGACGCCTACCTCGCCACCTGGAACAGCACCGACCCGCAGGCCCGCCGCGACCTGCTCGCGCGGCACTGGGCGCCCGGGGCCACGTACACCGATCCGATGGCGGAGGTCGCGGGGACTGAGGCCATCGGCGCCGTCGTCGCCGGCGTGCACGAGCAGTTCCCCGGCTTCGAGTTCACCCTCGTCGGCGAGCCCGACGCGCATCACGGCCAGGTGCGGTTCCAGTGGGGCCTCGGCCCCGCGGGCGCGGAGCCGCCGGTCATCGGCTTCGACGTGGTGACCGTCGACGCCGACGGTCGCATCGCCACCGTCGCCGGCTTCCTGGACCGCGTCCCCGCCTGACGAGAAGACGGCGATGGCCCCCTCCGCGTGGAGGGGGCCATCGCCGGGTGCCGGACTACCGGCCGATCAGCTTGAGCGCCTTGATCGCCGACGGAACGACGTTCAGGAAGACGTTGCGCGGCACGCCCTTGATGCCGCCGATGCCGATGATCCGCTGCTGCGCGATGGTCTTCGACTCGCAGTACTTGAGCAGGCCCTCGGTGCCGTGGCGGCGGCCGACGCCCGAGATGCCCATGCCGCCCATCGGCGCGGCGGTGGAGCCCCACGCGGCGGCGTAGCCCTCGTTGATGTTGACGGTGCCGGCGTTGATCCGCTCGGCGATCTCCTGCGCCTGCTTCGTCGTTCCCGCGAAAACGCTGGCGTTGAGTCCGTACTCGGTGTCGTTGGCCTTCTCGACGGCCTCGTCGATGGAGTCGACGGGGTAGATCGAGACCAGCGGGCCGAAGGTCTCCGACTTGAAGCAGACGGCCTCCTCCGGCACGTCCTTGAGCACGGTCGGCTCGTAGAAGAACGGGCCGAGGTCGGGGCGGGCCTTGCCGCCGGCGAGCACCGTCGCGCCCTTGGCGACCGCGTCGTCCACATGCGCGGCGACGGTGTCGATCTGCGACTTCGATGCGAGTGAGCCCATCTCGTTGTCGAAGTCGTAGCCGGCGCCCAGTGCGAGCGCGGCGGTGCGCTCGGCGAAGGCGCGGGCGAACTCGTCGGCGATCGCCCGCTCGACGTAGATCCGCTCGATCGAGATGCACAGCTGCCCCGAGTTCGAGAACGCGGCGCGGGCCGCACCGTCGGCCGTGTGCGCGATGTCGGCGTCCTTCGTGACCACCATGGGGTTCTTGCCGCCGAGCTCGGCGGAGAAGCCGATGAGGCGCTTGCCGCACTGCTCCGCGAGCGTGGCGCCGGTGGCGGAGGAGCCGGTGAACATGAGGTAGTCGGCGCGCTCGACGATCGCGGTGCCCACGACGCCGCCGGGGCCGGGGACCACGGCGAACAGGTCGCGCGGCAGGCCGGCGCGGTACAGCAGCTCGACGGCCGCGAGGGCGCAGTACGGGGTCTGCGAATCGGGCTTGAGCACGACGGCGTTGCCGGCGGCCAGCGCGGCGACACCGTCGGAGACGGCGAGGGTGATCGGGTAGTTCCACGGCGCGATCACGCCGACGACGCCCTTGGGCTGGTAGCGCACGCGGGTCTTGGTGAACACCGGCAGCATGCCGTCGGTGCTCTTCTCCGCCAGGATCTTCGGCGCGTTCTTGCCGTACCAGCGGGCCGTCATCGCGACGTCCAGCGACTCCTCCTGGGCGTACTGGCGGGCCTTGCCGGTCTCCAGCTGCACCATGTCCATGAGCTCGGCGCGGTGATCGTTCACCAGGTCGGCGAACTTGAGCAGCACGGCCGCGCGGTCCTTGGCGCTGCGGGCCGCCCACTGCTTCTGCGCGAGGCGGGCCCGCTCGAACGCCTTCTCCACGTCCTCCACGGTGCCCACGGGAATCGTGGTGACCTTCTCGCCGGAGAACGCCTCGAGGACGTCGCGCGACTCGCGCTGCTCCGGGTGGTCGATCGCCGCGAGGGCGCGAAGACGGTCGAACGTGGCCTGGGTAGGTGCTGGCATGACGCCAGATTACCCGCTTGTTGATGCGCACTCAATAGTGTCGCCGTCCGACGCTCGTGAATGCGGCCGAATCCTGGGCGACGAGGCCAGAATCGGCCTCCTGACCTGCTAGTCCGCCGGTTTCACGACGGCTTCCTCCACAGCTGAGCGTACGAAACGTGTTTTCTCCACAGCGGCGCTCCCGACGAGCCCGTCCAGTCCTACGCCGGCGTCACGCTGGGTTCCATGCACACCATCGAGATCCTGCAGGCGCTGGCCGCTCCGGACGGCGGCGTCTTCTCCCGCCGAGCCGCGCTGCGTGCGGGCGCCGACTCCGCGGAGATCGAGCGCCTTCGCCATCTGGGCGACATCGTCGTGATCCGTCGGGGCTGGTACCGCCTCCCCGGAGCGAACACCGCGGTCGTCGCCGCAGTGAAAGGCGGCGCCGTGATCACGTGCGTCTCCGCACTGGCGTTCCGCCCCGGCGTCTGGATCCCGCCACGCAGATCCACAAAGACTGCCAAGGCCACGCTGTCGAAGTCGAAGACCCATCTGCGGCGCGAACGACATCGGCGGACGCGATCGCACGCCGACTGCGACGCGTTTCAACGCCTCCCTTCACCGACCCGCGCCGTCGACGACCTACCCACCGCTCTGCGCTGCGCGGCGAACTGCCTCGACGCCGACGAGTTCGTCGCGGTACTCGACTCGCTCCTGCGCAAGCCCGATCCCTACAGTCTCCAGGACCTGGAGGAGATCTTCGCGGACGCCCCGAAGGCCACGAAGCGGCTGCTGAAGTACCTGGACCCGCTGGCCGGCTCCGGCACCGAGTCGCTGGTCCGGTACCGCCTGACCTGCCTACACATCCGCGTGCGCAGCCAGCAGACGATTGCTGAACTCGGCCGGGTGGACCTGCTCGTCGGCGACAAACTCATCATCGAATGCGACAGCACCGACCACCACAGCGGCGCGCAACGGCTCGTGGACAACAGGCGCGACCGGACCGCCACGCGCGGCGACTACCGCGTCATGCGGTTCGACTACTCCGAGGTCATCGGGAATTGGGACGCGATCCTTGCCGAGATCCTCGACATCGTCCGCACCGACCGGCACGTCGGCGTCGTCCGGGTCGTGAAACCGGCAGGTGCCGACGATACGAAGCCGGATCTGGCCTCGTGACCCCGGAATCAGCCGGATTCACGAGGCGATACCCTGGCGACCATGAGCAACGTGCAGTTCACCCCCACCGCGGACCTGGTCGACGAGATCGGCCCCGACGTGCGCAGCTGCGACACGCAGTTCCGCCAGTTCGGCGGCCGCAAGCAGTTCGCCGGCGAGGTCGTCACGGTCAAGTGCTTCCAGGACAACGCGCTGCTCAAGTCGATCCTGGGCGAGCCCGGCGAGGGCCGCGTGCTGGTCATCGACGGCTCCGACGAGAACGGCGTCCCCTCGCTGCACACTGCGCTGGTCGGCGACCTCATCGCCGAGCTCGGCCGCGGCAACGGCTGGGCCGGCATCGTGGCCTACGGCGCGGTCCGCGACGCTGCCGTGATCGGCACGCTGGACATCGGCGTGAAGGCGCTCGGCACCAACCCGCGCAAGTCCACCAAGACCGCCGAGGGCCAACGCGACATCCCGCTCACCTTCGGCGGCGTCACGTTCAACCCGGGCGACAGCCTTTTCAGCGACGACGACGGCATCGTCCTCCGGTGACGCACCTCGCCCCCGGGGCCACCCTCCTCCAGCGCCGCGACGGCATCGTCCTCCGGTAACGCCCACCACGCCCATGTGGAGCACGCGCGAGGTCGCTGAGCTGGCGGGGACCAGCCTGCGCACCGTGCGGCACTACCACGACGTCGGGCTACTGGACGAGCCCGCGCGACGGTCCAACGGCTACAAGACCTACGGCGTCGAGCACCTGGTGCGGCTGGTCTGGATCCGTCGCATGACGGGGCTGGGCTTCAGCCTCGCGCAGATCGCCGCGATGGACGCCGACGATGTGGACGACGCGGCGGCCGCCGAGCTCGATGACAAGCTCGCCGCCGACATCGAACGGCTGCAGGCGATCCGCGAGGACCTGCGCGCGCTGCGCACGTCGACGGCACCGTCGGACCTGCCGCCCGAGCTCTCCGCGGCGGCGACGGCCCGGAACCTCTCCCCCGCGGACCGCAAGTTCAGCGCCGTCCTCGCCCAGCTCGTGGGGCCGACCCGCGCCGAGGAGTACGCACGCATGCTGACGGCGTACAGCCGGACTGACGCTGCCGACGACTTCGACCGGCTGCCCGCCGACGCGGACGAGGCCACCATTGACAATCTCGTCGCCCGCCTCGTCCCCGACGTCCTGCACCAGGTCGCGGGCTTCCCCGACCTGGGCACCTGGTCCGACGAGGGCGGGCACGATCAGCGCACCGCGCAGCGCGTGATCCTCGCGGCGCTGACCGAGCTGTACAACCCGGCGCAGCTGCAGGTGCTCGGCTGGGTCGCAGCCGCGGCCGCGGGCGAAGACTGACCGGTCAGCGCGCCACGCGGGCGGACCGCCCGAAGACCTCCACCACGTCTCCCACCGCGAGCTGCCGGCCACGACGCAGGTCGACCTCGCCGTTCACCGCCACCTCGCCCTCGGCGATCACCGCCTTGGCCTCGGCCCCCGAGTCGATGAGACCCGCCAGCTTGAGGAACTGCCCCAGCCGGATCACATCGTCGGAGATGGTCACGTCGATCGCCTCACTCACGCGCACCATCATGCCCGACTATCCTCGCCGGTGTGCTGCTCGATCTGGCGGGTACCCGCACCCACGTGGTGGTCGACGAACCGATCGCCCCGGCGAGCGGGCCTCCCATCGTGCTCAGCTCCGGCCTGGCCGGGAACTGGTTCGACTGGGACGCGGTCACGGAGCTCCTGACCGCGAGCCGCACCGTCGTCCGGCTGGACCGACCCGGGTACGGCCTCTCCGATCCCTGGCCCGACGGTGCCGTCCCCACCCTGGACTCCGAGGTCACCCGGCTGCGCGAGCTGTTGGACGCGTTGGACATCGGCGCGGCGGTGATGGTCGGGCATTCGATGGCCAGCTTCTACGTCGAGGCCTTCGCCCGCGAACACCCGCACCGCACAGCGGGATCCGTCCTCCTGGACGGCAGCGTCGAGACCTCTCCCCGCTGGGTGGTGCCGGGCGAGCTGCGCGACGCCGCGCTCCTGCGGTCGGCCGACGCGGCGGCCGCGGTACGGATGAACCTGTTCGGCCCGTTGGTGCACCGGATGCTGGGCGCGGGCGCGCCGCCGCCCGAGTACGCGGAGATCCTCTCCTCCGAGGCCTACTTCCGCGCCGCGTTCCTGGAGAACGGTCGATACCCCGTGCTGGCGCACGAGCTGGCCGATCTGCGGGAGCGGACGCCGCTCCCGGCCGGCGTCCCGTGGACGGTGGCCGCGGCGTTCGCCGGGCGGCGCACCCCGTGCGCGACGCACTGGCTGGAGCAGCAGCAGGAGCTGGCCGACGTGCTGCATGCGCGGTTCGCGGTGATCGCGCCGAGCGGACACCAGGCCATGGTCGATCAGCCCGCGCAGACCGCGGCGCTGATCCTGGACGTGACTAGCCGACCCGCAGAACCCGCAGGTCCGACGCGGTGACGAGGCGCTCGCCGTCCTCGGCGAGCGTGCGCGCGAGTCGGCGGTTCCGCAACCGGGAGATCGCCTTCGAGCCCAGCAAGGTGGTGCGACGGTGCAGCTTCACGACGGTCTCCGGTGCGATCTCGATGCGGAACGGTTGGTTACAGATACTGTATTCCTCCCGCGCGGCGGGGTCCAGCGCTCGCGGCCGAAGCGTGTCGCTCCTCACATGCGGGTTCCGGCGAGCGCCCGCGCACGCCGCGGCTACGCTGTGGGTGTTCGTGCAGCAATTTGCGTCCTCACACATCCTCCAAGGAGAACCGTGTCCGATCTCGACGACCTGATCAAGTCCATCCCGCTCGCGGATATCGCCGCCCAGCTCGGCGTCTCGGAGGACGTCGCCTCGGAGGCCGTCAACCAGACGGTGCCGACCCTGCTCGCCGGCCTCCAGGCGCAGGACACCACCGAGGCCCCGGCCGATCTCGCGCAGGCCGCCGACAGCGGCGACGGCCAGCAGATCGTCTCCAGCCTGTTCGGCGAGAAGACCGACGACGTGGCCGCCGCGGCCGCCGCGCCGCTGTCCTCCGGCGTCACCGACGGCCTGGTCAAGCAGCTGCTCCCGATCCTCGCGCCCATCGTGATCAGCTTCGTCATGAAGAAGCTGACCAGCGGCGGCGCGGCCGCTCCGCAGCAGGAGCAGGCCCCGGCCCCGCAGCAGCAGAGCGGCGGCGACGTCCTCGGCAGCATCCTGGGCAACATGCTCGGCGGCGGCAACCAGCAGGCCGGCGGCAACGCCGCGGGCAACGTGCTGGGCAGCATCCTGGGCGGCCTGCTCAAGGGCAAGTAACCCGCTCGAACGACCGAAGGCCGGCCCCCGCGAGGGAGCCGGCCTTCGTCGTTCGACGGTGCGCTACCGCTGCGGCGCGGCGGTGGGGACGATCGGCGCGGGCAGCGCGGTGTCGCCCATGAGGAACCGGTCGACGGCGGCCGCGGCGCTGCGGCCCTCCGCGATGGCCCACACGATGAGCGACTGGCCGCGGCCGGCGTCGCCGGCGACGAAGACGCCCGGCACCGTCGACTGGAAGTCGTCGCCGCGCGAGACGTTCCCGCGCTCGCTGTACTCGACGCCCAGCTTGTCCAGCAGGTCGTCGCGCTGCGGGCCGACGAAGCCCATGGCCAGCAGCACGAGGTCGGCCTCGAGGGTGAAGTCGGTGCCCTCGACCTTCTCGAACCGGCCGCCCTCCATCTTGACCTCGTAGGCCTTGAGGCCGGTGACCTTGCCGTCCTCGCCGACGAACTCCTCGGTGCTGACGGAGAAGACGCGCTCGCCGCCCTCCTCGTGGGCCGAGCTGATGCGGTACATGAGCGGGTAGGTCGGCCACGGGGTCGACTCGGCGCGCTCACGCGGCGGGACCGGCATGATCTCGAACTGGTGCACGGTGGTCGCGCCCTGGCGCAGCGAGGTGCCGAGGCAGTCGGCGCCGGTGTCGCCGCCGCCGATGATGACGACCTTCTTGTCCTTGGCGTGCAGCGGCGGCAGGCCGTTCTCGTCGAGGACGTCGTCGCCGACCGCGGCGCGGTTGGCCCAGGGCAGGAACTCCATCGCCTGGTGGATGCCGTCCAGCTCGCGGCCGGGGATCGGCAGGTCGCGCCACACGGTGGCGCCGTTGGCGAGCACGACCGCGTCGAAGTCCTCGCGGAGCTGCTCGACAGTCACGTCGACGCCCACGTTGACGCCCGTCTTGAAGACGGTGCCCTCGGCGTTCATCTGGGCGAGGCGGCGATCGATGTGCCGCTTCTCCATCTTGAACTCGGGGATGCCGTAGCGGAGCAGGCCGCCGATCCGATCGGCGCGCTCGTAGACGGTCACGGTGTGGCCGCCACGCGTCAGCTGCTGCGCCGCCGCGAGGCCCGCCGGACCCGAGCCGACGACGGCGATCTTCTTACCCGTCAGCTTGGTGGGGTGCTGCGGCGAGACCCAGCCCTCGTCGAAGGCCTTGTCGATGAGCTCGACCTCGACCTGCTTGATGGTGACGGGATCCTGGTTGATGCCCAGCACGCACGACGCCTCGCAGGGCGCGGGGCACAGCCGCCCGGTGAACTCCGGGAAGTTGTTCGTGGCGTGCAGCCGCTCGATGCCGTCGTACCAGCGGTCCTTGTACGCCAGCGTGTTCCACTCGGGGATCAGGTTCCCCAGCGGGCAGCCGTTGTGGCAGAACGGGATACCGCAGTCCATGCACCGGGAGGCCTGCTTGCGCAGGGTGGTCCCGTCGAAGGGCTTGTACACCTCGTTCCAGTCCAGGAGCCGGAGCGGGACGGGCCGGCGAACCGGGGTCTCGCGCGAGTTGTTCTTCAGAAAGCCTTGCGGATCAGCCACGAGCGGCCTCCATCACTGCGTCGTCGATGTTGCGGCCGTCGAGTTCGGCGCGCTTGATGGCGGTGAGTACGCGCTTGTAGTCGCGCGGCATCACCTTGGCGAAGAGCTGGCGCTCCCGCGGCCAGTTGGCCAGGATCCGTTCCGCGACGGCGGAATCGGTGTAGCGGTAGTGGTCGGTCACGGCGCCGTGGACGAACTCGATGTCGGCCTCGTCGAGCGACTCCAGCTCCACCAGCTCGGTGTTGAGGTCGCGCTCGAACTGTCCGTCGGCGTTGTAGACGTAGGCCACGCCGCCGGACATGCCGGCGCCGAAGTTTCGTCCCGTGTCGCCGAGGACCACCACGCGGCCGCCGGTCATGTACTCGCAGCCGTGGTCGCCCACGCCCTCGACCACCGCGACGGCGCCCGAGTTGCGCACCGCGAACCGCTCGCCCGCCTTGCCGTTGAGGTAGACCTCACCGGCGGTGGCGCCGAACAGGATCACGTTGCCCGCGATGATGTTGTCCGCGGCGACGAACTCCTCCGGGGCGTTGCGCGCCGGGCGGACCACGATCTTGCCGCCCGAGAGGCCCTTGCCCACGAAGTCGTTGGCGTCGCCCTCGAGGCGCAGCGTGATGCCCTTCGGCACGAAGGCGCCGAAGCTGTTGCCCGCGCTGCCCTTGAACGTGATGTCGATGGTGTCCTCCGGGAGACCGTCGGCGCCGTGCGCCTTGGTCACCTCGTGGCCGAGCATCGTGCCCACGGTGCGGTTGACGTTGGAGATCGGGGTCTCGATGGTGACCGGCGCGCCGGTCTCCACGGCGACCCGCGCCTGCGAGATCAGCTGCTGGTCCAGGGCCTTCTCGAGGCCGTGGTCCTGCGGCTGGCTGCAGAACAGGTCCTGCTTCATGAACGGCGAGTCGACCTGCGCCAGGATCGGCGAGAGGTCCAGCTTGCCGGCCTTGGCGCCGCCCCAGTGGGCCTGCGCCTCCGTGGTGTCGAGGATCTGCGACTGGCCGACGGCCTCCTGCAGGGTGCGGAAGCCCAGCTCGGCGAGCAGCTCGCGCACCTCCTCGGCGATGTAGAGGAAGAAGTTCTCCACGAATTCGGGCTTGCCGGTGAACCGGCGCCGCAGCACCGGGTTCTGGGTCGCCACGCCCACGGGGCAGGTGTCCAGGTGGCACACGCGCATCATGATGCAGCCCGAGACCACCAGCGGGGCGGTCGCGAAGCCGAACTCCTCGCCGCCGAGCAGCGCGGCGACGATGACGTCGCGGCCGGTCTTGAGCTGGCCGTCGACCTGCACGACGATCCGGTCGCGGAGGCCGTTGAGCAGCAGCGTCTGCTGGGTCTCGGCGAGGCCGATCTCCCAGGGCGCGCCCGCGTGCTTGACCGAGGTCAGCGGGGTGGCACCGGTGCCGCCGTCGTGGCCCGAGATGAGCACCACGTCGGCGTGCGCCTTCGAGACGCCCGCGGCGACGGTGCCCACGCCGATCTCCGAGACGAGTTTCACGTGAATCCGCGCCTGCGGGTTCGCGTTCTTCAGGTCGTGGATCAGCTGCGCCAGGTCCTCGATCGAGTAGATGTCGTGGTGCGGCGGGGGCGAGATCAGGCCGACGCCGGGCGTCGAGCCACGGACCTCGGCGACCCACGGGTACACCTTGTGCGGGGGCAGCTGGCCGCCCTCGCCGGGCTTCGCGCCCTGCGCCATCTTGATCTGGATGTCGGTGCAGTTGCTCAGGTAGTGCGAGGTCACGCCGAACCGGCCCGAGGCGACCTGCTTGATCGCCGAGCGGCGGAAGTCGCCGTTCTCGTCGGGCGTGAAGCGCCGCGGATCCTCGCCGCCCTCACCGGAGTTCGAGCGCCCGCCGAGGCGGTTCATAGCGATGGCCAGCGTCTCGTGCGCCTCGGCCGAGATCGAGCCGTAGCTCATGGCGCCGGTCGAGAAGCGCTTGACGATCTCGCTCGCGGGCTCCACCTCGTCGATGGAGATCGACGGGCGGTCGCTCTGGAAGCGGAACAGGCCGCGCAGCGACGCGAGCCGCTCGCTCTGGTCATCGACCAGCTTCGTGTACTCCTTGAACACCTTGTACTGCCCGGTGCGCGTGGCGTGCTGGAGCTTGAAGACGGTGTCCGGGTTGAACAGGTGGTACTCGCCCTCGCGGCGCCACTGGTACTCGCCGCCCACCTCGAGCTCGCGGTGCGCCAGCTCCTCGGGGCGGTCGTTCATGGCGCGCTTGTGCCGCGCGGCGACGTCGGCGGCGATCTCGTCGAGGCCGATGCCGTCGAGCTGGCTCTGCAGGCCGGTGAAGAACTCGTCGACGACCTCCTGCGACAGGCCGATGACCTGGAACAGCTGGGCGCCGGTGTACGAGGCCAGCGTGGAGATGCCCATCTTGGACATCACCTTGAGCACGCCCTTGCCGGCCGCCTTGACGTAGTTGGCGTTCAGCTTCTCCAGCGGGGTGCCGTTGAGCTCGCCGCGGATGTGCATGTCCTCGATGGTCGCGAAGGCCATGTACGGGTTGACCGCCGCGGCGCCGCAGCCGATGAGGGCCGCCATGTGGTGCACCTCGCGGGCGTCGCCCGACTCCACGATGAGGCCGACCTTGGTGCGGCTGCGCTCGCGCACCAGGTGGTGGTGCACGGCGGAGGTCAGCAGCAGCGACGGGATCGGCGCCAGCAGCCGGTCGGAGTTGCGGTCCGACAGGACGATCAGGCGCGCGCCGCCGTCGATGGCCTCGGAGACCTGGGTGCGCACGGTGTCGAGCGCCTCGCGCAGGCCCTTGCCGCCCTCGGCCACGTGGTACAGGCCCGGGATCACCACGGACCGGAACTCGGGCAGGGTGCCGTCGTCGTTGACCTTGACCAGCTTCTGCAGCTCGTCGTTGTTGAGGATCGGCTGCTCGAGGTGGATCTGGCGGCAGCTGATCGCCGCCGGGTTGAGCAGGTCGGACTCGCTGCCGATCGTGCCGCCGAGCGCGGTCACGATCTCCTCGCGGATCGCGTCGAGCGGCGGGTTGGTCACCTGCGCGAACAGCTGCTGGAAGTAGTCGAACAGCAGGCGCGGGCGCAGCGAGAGCACGGCGACGGGGGTGTCGGTGCCCATGGAGCCGATCGCCTCGGCGCCGGTCTTCGCCATCGGCGTGAGCAGGAGGTCCAGCTCCTCCGTGGTGTAGCCGAACATCTGCTGCCGCTGCGTGACCCGGTCGTGCGCCATCACGGTGTGGGGGCGGTCCGGCAGGTCCTTCAGGCGCAGCAGGCCCTCGTCGAGCCACTGCTGGTAGGGCTCAGCGGCGGCGAGCTCGCCCTTGATCTCCTCGTCGGAGACGATGCGGCCCTGCGCGGTGTCCACGAGGAACATGCGGCCCGGCTGCAGGCGGGTCTTGTAGACCACGTCGGAGTGGTCGATGTCGAGCACGCCCACCTCGGAGCCGAGCACGACGAGGCCGTCCTTGGTGACCCAGATGCGCGACGGGCGCAGGCCGTTGCGGTCGAGCACGGCGCCGATCACGGTGCCGTCGGTGAAGCAGACCGAGGCCGGCCCGTCCCACGGCTCCATGAGCGAGGAGTGGTACTCGTAGAACGCCCGGCGGGCCGAGTCCATGTCCTGGTGCCGCTCCCACGCCTCGGGGATCATCATCAGCACGGCGTGCGGCAGGCTGCGGCCGCCGAGGTGCAGCAGCTCGAGCACCTCGTCGAAGCGCGCGGTGTCGGAGCCGCCCTCGGTGCAGATCGGGAAGATCTTGTCCGCGGCGTCCTCGCCGAAGGCCGAGACGTCGAGCAGCGCCTCGCGGGCCCGCATCCAGTTCTCGTTGCCGTTGACGGTGTTGATCTCACCGTTGTGGGCCACGCGCCGGTAGGGGTGCGCGAGCGGCCAGCTCGGGAAGGTGTTGGTGGAGAAGCGCGAGTGCACCAGGCCGAGGGCCGACTCGACGCGCTCGTCCTGCAGGTCCACGAAGAAGCCGCGCAACTGCGGGGTGGTCAGCATGCCCTTGTAGACGAAGGTCTGGCCGGACAGCGACGGGAAGTACACCGACTCCTCGCCCTGCGAGCCCGCGCCCGCACCGTCGGTCCCGAGCTCGCGCTCGACCCGCTTGCGGATCACGAAGCAGCGGCGCTCGAGGTCCATGCCCGAGAGGGGCGCACCGTCGGAATCCGTGCCGGCGATGAAGACCTGCCGCATGGTGGGCATGGCGTCGCGGGCGAGCGCGCCCAGCGAGCCGTCGTCGGTGGGCTGGTCGCGCCAGCCGAGGACCGTCAGGCCCTCCTCGGCGACGATGCGCTCGACGCCCTCGGCGGCCTTGGTCGCCTCGGCGGCGGCCTGCGGGAGGAAGGCGATGCCCGTGGCGTACGCGCCCTGGTGGGGCAGCTCGAAGTCCACGACCTCGCGGAAGAAGCGGTCCGGGACCTGGATCAGGATGCCCGCGCCGTCACCGGTGTTGGGCTCGGCGCCCGCGGCACCGCGGTGCTCGAGGTTGACCAGGGCGGTGATGGCCTTGTCGACGATGTCCCGGGACTTGCGTCCGTGCATGTCCACCACGAAGGCGACGCCACATGCGTCGTGCTCGTTCGCGGGGTGGTACAGGCCCTGGGGGCCCGGGGGGACGAATCGGCTCATCGAATACCTGCCTCTACGCAGCGCCTCACGGCGGAACGGGTTCTTCAAGGTTCGGCGATCCGGGACTGCAGATCACCTCAGGCATCGTTGGCTGTACCGAAAATATTAGTTTCCCCGCCTCGGATCACCAAATGAAAGGTCATCCTTACCGGCCTGGACCTGCGCCGATGCACCTGCGAAGCCGCGCGGGGCGCTCATTTCGACTAGGTTTCCACGACGTGACCGGAAGTGATCCGGGCGAGCTGCTCACGGTGGGCCCGGGCCTCGCCGTCGCGCTCGTCGCCCTCGCCCTGACGGGCGCCGCCGTGGCGTGGCTCGGGCGAACCGGCTACGGCCCCGCGATCCTGAGTTCGACGGTCCGCGCGACGGTGCAGCTCGCGGTGCTCGGGATGGTGCTCAGCCTGATCGTGCGGAGCCTGTGGTTCACGGCGGCGTTCGTGCTGCTCATGGGCGTCACGGCGGGGTGGACGGCGGCCCGCCGCATCGTCGGCGGGCGGCCGCGATGGTCGGAGCTGGCGGCGACGACCGCGGCGGTCGCCGGACCGGCCGCGATCCTGTGCGTGACGCCGATCGCCGTCGTGGCCGTGACCTGGCTGGTGGCGGCCGGCCGGTACGAGACGGGCCCGCGGAACTACTGACCGCGTACGACGGATCGCCGACGGAGCCTCGGTGCATCTCTGCGACCGGGCCCCGGCGCGTCGTCGCCGACACGCACCGAAGGTCAGCGGGTGCCGATCGCGTCCAGCTCGGCGAGCGCGTCGGCCGGGAGCTCCAGCGCGGCGCCGGCGACGTTCTCGCGCAGGTGCACGACCGACGAGGTGCCCGGGATGAGCAGGATGTTCGGCGAACGCTGCAGCAGCCACGCGAGGGCGACCGCCATCGGGGTGGCGCCGAGCCGGGCCGCGACGGCGTTCAGCGCGTCGGACTGCAGCGGGCTGAACCCGCCGAGCGGGAAGTAGGGCACGTACGCGATACCCTGCGCCGCCAGCGAATCCACCAGCTCGTCGTCGACGCGGTGGGCGATGTTGTAGAAGTTCTGCACGCACGCGACCGGCGCGATCGACTGCGCCTCCGCGACCTGCTCGGCGGTCACGGTGCTCACGCCGAGGTGCCGGATCAGGCCCTGCTGCTTCAGCTCGGCGAGCACGGTGAAGGGCTCGGCGATCGAGCCGGCGCTGGGGGTGTCGAAGTCGCCGACGCGCAGGTTCACCACGTCGATCGCGTCGAGCCCGAGGCGTTCGAGGTTCTCGTCGACGGCGCGGCGCAGGTCGTCGGGCTCCAGCGCGGGCGGCCAGCCGCCGGTGTCGTCGCGGCGGGCGCCGACCTTGGTCACGATGTGCAGCGACTCCGGGTAGGGGTGCAGCGCCTCGCGGATGATCTCGTTGGTGACGAACGGGCCGTAGTAGTCGCTGGTGTCGATGTGCGTGATGCCCAGGTCGATCACGTCGTGCAGCACCTCGATCGCCGCCTCGCGGTCGGCGGGCGGGCCGAAGACGTGCGGCCCCGCGAGTTGCATGGCGCCGTAACCGAATCGGGTGACCGTGAGGTCGCCGCCGAGGGCGAACGTGCCGCCGGGCAGGGTGGTTGCAGTCATGCACCCATCATTGCACCGCGACCGCCCGGTGTCAGTGCCCGTGCTTGGCCTCGCGGACCTTCCGCCAGCGCTCCATCATCTCCGGGAGCTCGTCGATCATGAACTCGAAGAAGTCGCGCATCACCGAGAGACGCTCGGCGGCGGGGCCACCCGTGGGCAGCTCCTCGATCCCCTCGATGGCGACGTCGCGCCACCGCTCGAGGATCGGATTGCGAGCGGCGAAGGCCTCGTACCAGATGTCGTCGCCGAGGGTGATCAGGCTGTGCCGGGAGCCGGGCACGTGCGTGCGGCGGATCATGCTCGTCTGCTCGAGGTACCGCACGGCGCCCGACACGGCGCCGGCGGACACCTGTAATCGCTCGGCGATCTGCGAGGGCGTGAGCGCCGCTTCCGGCGACGTCAGCACCGCGGCGAAGACGCGGGATGCCATGCGCTGCATACCCGCGTCCACGAACGCGGCTGCCATGTTCTCCACGAAGTCGGGCGCGTCCATGCAGGTCACGATAGCCACAATTCAGACACTTCACAAATTTGTGAACTGAGCGTAGCGTCGGCGCCATGACAACTGAAGTCGTTCGGGTCGAGGGCCTCACCAAGACCTTCGGCAGCGCACACGCACTCACCGGGCTCGACCTCCACGTGACGCCGGGCGAGGTCCACGCCTTCCTCGGCCCCAACGGGGCGGGCAAGTCCACCACCATCCGCGTCCTCCTCGGGCTGCTGAAGAAGACCTCGGGCACCGTCGAGCTGCTGGGCGGCGATCCGTGGTCCCAGGCCGCCGAGCTGCACCGCCGCCTCGCCTACGTGCCGGGCGACGTGACGCTGTGGCCCAACCTGTCCGGCGGCGAGATCATCGACCTCATGGGGCGCCTGCGCGGAGGCCTCGACGAGGCGCGCCGAGCCGAGCTGATCGAGCGCTTCGCCCTCGACCCCGCGAAGAAGGCCCGCACCTACAGCAAGGGCAACCGGCAGAAGGTCGCGCTCGTCGCCGCCTTCGCCGCGCGCGCCGAGCTGATGATCCTCGACGAACCGACCTCCGGCCTCGACCCGCTCATGGAGGAGGTCTTCACCCAGTGCCTCGCCGAGGCGAAGGCCGACGGCACGTCGATCCTGCTCTCGAGCCACATCCTGTCCGAGGTGGACCGGGTCGCCGACACCGTCACCATCATCAAGGACGGTGCGTCCGTCGAGACCGGCTCGCTGGCCTCGCTCCGCCACCTCTCCCGCACCCGGGTCGAGGCGACGCTGGCGCGCCCCGTCGACCTCGCGAACACCGCGGGCGTGCACGACCTGCAGGCCGACGGTGACCGTGTCTCGTTCAGCGTCGAGGCGGCGGACCTCGGGCGCCTCCTCGGCGAGCTGGCGGCCGCCGGCCCCACGTCGCTGACCAGCCGCCCGCCGACGCTCGAGGAGCTCTTCCTCCGGCACTACGACACCGCCGGGGCCGTGCGATGACGGGCCTGGGTGCCACCCTGCGGCTGGTGGTGCGGCGCGACCGCATCCAGCTGGTGGTGTGGCTCCTGCTCTACGTCGCGATGGCGGCGTCGGCCTATTCGACGGCGAAGACCAACTACGCCGACCAGGCCTCACTCGACTCCGCCGCGCGCGCCGCCAGCGAGAATCCCTCGCTCGTCGCGATGTTCGGCCCCGTCTACTCGGCCACCACCGGCGCGGTGGGCGTGATCAAGATGGTCGTCATGATGGCGGCCGCCCTCGGGCTGCTCACCGGTCTGCTGGTGATCCGCCACACCCGCGCCGACGAGGAGTCCGGCCGCCGGGAGATGCTGGGCGCCTCCGCGATCGATCGCACCGCTCCCCCGCTCACCGCGCTCATCGAGACCACCGCGCTGAGCCTGGCCATCGGCGTGCTCAGCGCGCTGACGCTGATCGGCATGGGCGCGGATGCGCAGGGCAGCATGCTGTTCGGCGCTCTCTGGGCGTTCACCGGCATCGTCTTCGCCGCGTTCGCGCTGCTCTGCGCGCAGCTCACGGAGGGTGCGCGCGCCGCGCGCGGCCTGTTCGCCGTGGGCCTCGGCGGCGCCTACCTGCTCCGGGCCGTCGGCGACGTCTCCGTCATCCGGACCGACGGGACGCTGCCCGCCGAGCCCGGCTGGGAGTCCTGGCTCTCGCCGCTCGGCTGGGCGCAGCAGATCCGCCCGTTCGCCGACGACCGGCCCTGGCCGATCCTGCTGCTGCTCGCGGCGTCGGTGGTGCTCACCGCGGTGGCCCTGCGGATCGCCGCGCAGCGCGACCTGGGTGCAGGCCTGATCCCGGTGGGTCGGGGCCGCGAGCGGGGCAGCGCCCTGCTCGGCTCCGTGGAGGCGCTGACCTGGCGACTGCACCGCGGCCAGTTGATCGGCTGGAGCGTCGGCATGCTGGCCGTGGGCCTCGCCTTCGGCGGCATGGGCAGCGCGGTCGACTCGCTGGTGGGCAACTCCGGGACGCGCGAGATGCTCGAGCGGCTCGGCGGATCCGGCTCCAGCCTGCTGGATGTCTTCTTCGGCGCCGAGTTCTCCATCATGGGCATGGCGGTCGCGGCGCTGGGCATTTCCATCGTCAACACCGCCTGCTCGGAGGAGACCTCGGGCCGCGCGGAGTACCTGCTCTCGGCGCCGGTGGCGCGGCTGCGCTGGTACGCCTCGCACCTGACCGCGGCCGTTATCGCGACGACCGTGGTGAGTCTCGCCCTCGGCGCGGGCGTCTCCCTCACCGCGGGCCGGGAGCTGATCGTCCCCGCCCTGGCCGCGCTGCCGGCGGTGTGGGTGATCACGGCGATCGCCGCCCTCGCGGGCGCGATCTCGGCGCGCTGGGCGTCCGTGGGCTGGGTCGTGCTCGCGCTGTGCGTGACCACGATGATCGCCGACGTGCTGAAGCTCCCCGACTGGGTCGCGAAGGTCTCGCCGTTCAAGCACGTCGCGACGCAGCCCGGCGCCACCGTGCTCACCGGCGCCACGATCACCCTGGTGGTGATCGCCGCGGCGGGCCTGATCGCGGCTGCGCTGTCCGAGTCCCGCCGCGACCTCGCCGCGTAGGCCGCACGCCGGGGCGGCCCGCTGGGCCGGGTAAGTCGATCAGACAGGTGATGCGTCCCACGCATACCCCCGAAAACTGAAGGTCAGGGGCATTTTCGACGGACAGGGCGATGCGCCCGGCGCATACCCTCCCCTGTGAGGCCCGACGGTCCGCCGCCCGCTCCACCCGTGTACGTCCGGGAGGGGTATGCGCCAGACGCATCGCCCGATTCTCGAAAACCGGCTCTAACCTGGAGGTTTGGAGGGTATGCGTGGGACGCATCGCTTCCGTGCAGCAACACGGGCCCAACGCGGGCTCGCCCCCGATTGCGCTCTACGGGGCGTTGGTCACGGACTCGTCACGGGGCGATCTCAGCCTCTGAGACAGTTGACGTTTCACCTGAGAGACCCGGGGCTAACTTGAGAGATCAAAAGCCCTGCAAATGACTACTGACCGCAGCGAGCGAGTCAGCTGCGGTCAGTGCTCTCTCAGGATAACAGGAGAGTTGCGGTCATGCATATATCTCATCGCGATTCTTTTGTCACGGTGTTTTCGCGCTGCGACCGCATCGCTCCAGGAGCAGCCGGCCGGCGGGATAGGCGGCGAGCGAGGCGGGCAGCGCCCCCGGACGCCCGGACTCCAGCACGGCCACCACGGCGCCCAGCTCCGGCGGTCCGCCGGGCTCCACGCCGAGCCGGCGCAGCGTCTGCCGGGCGACAGGTTCCGGCGAGTCGAAGACCGCGACGTCCCGCCCGGTCCGCGCCCGGAGCGCGGACACGATCGGCTCCCTGACCAGCCCGTAGTGCGTGCAGCCCAGAACCACCGACTCGATGTCGTCCGGGGTCGCCGCGGCCGCCGCGGAGATCGCCGCCGCCACCCGCTCGGGGTCGCCGGAGTCGATCGCCTCGGCCAGGCCGTAGCAGGGGATGCGGTGCGCGAGGGCCGGGTCGGCGAAGGCGTCGATGAGCGAGGTCTGGTAGTCGCTCACCGTCGCCGCAGCGGTCGCCCAGACGGCGAAGGGGCGCCCCGTCGACCCCGCGGGGCGGATGGCGGGCACCACCCCGACGACGGGGACGGCGGGCTCGAAGCGGGCGCGGGCCGCCTCCAGTGCGTACATGGAGCCGGTGTTGCAGGCGACGATGATCGCGTCCACGTCGTAGCGGGCCGCGGCGCCGGCCATGGCGACCACGCACTCCGAGATCCGGGCCGGTTCCAGCAGGCCGTAGGGCATGTTGTCGGGGTCGCGGGCCAGCACCAGCTCGGTGTCGGGCCGCACGCGGGAGAGGGCGTCGGCGTAGTTGACCATCCCGAAACCGGAGTCGATCACCGCTACGCGCATGACCCGAATTTACCGGGCGAGCCGCAACCGGAAGACGGTGGTGGCGCCCTCGCGCCGGTAGTCGACGTCGCCGCCCAGCAGCCGCGCGTTGTCCCGGGCGATGGCGAGCCCGAGGCCGGCTCCCCCGCCGGCACCGCGCGAGCGGGCCTCCTGGGCCTTCGCGAACCGGCCGAAGACCCGTTCCTCGTCGCCGGGCGGCACGCCCGGACCGTGATCGCGGACCTCGACGATCGCACCGTCGGCCGACGGAGCGACGGTCACCGTCACGGGCGGCGCGCCGTGCCGGACCGCGTTGCCCACCAGGTTGGTCACCACCGCGACCACGCGGCGGCGGTCGGACTCGACGGTGAGGGGCGCACCGTCGACCTGGACGGCGTGCCAGCCGCGGGCGGAGAGGGCCTCGCGCAGGGCCCCGACCAGCTCGAAGGGCGCGCGCCGCACCTCGGCCGCACCGGCGTCGAGGCGCGTCATCTCCAGCAGGTCGTCGACGAGGCCGGCGAGGGTGTCGACCTCGGAGGCGACGAGCTCGGAGGCGCGGCGCAGGTCGGAGTCGGCGCCGAGGGTCGCGGCCTCCTCGCGCAGCACCTCGGCGGCGGGGACGAGCGCGGCGAGTGGGCTGCGCAGCTCGTGCGAGACGTCGCCGACGAACCGCCGCGACCGCGCGTCCTGGTGGCGCAGCACGTCGATCGACTCGTTCTGCCGGTCGAGCATGGAGTTGAACGTGTCGGTGAGGTCGCGCAGTTCGGTCACGTCGGTCGCGGGGAGGCGGGCCTCGGTGTCGCCGTCCGTGACGCGCGCGGCGACGGACTGGATCCGGCTGAGCGGCCGGGTCACCGTGCGCGCGACGATCAGCGCGACGAGGATGCCGAGCAGAGCGCTGCCGGCCACGGCGACGACGACCAGCAACGTGAGCCGGTTCAACCGGGGCCCGACGTCCTCGAGCGGCTGCACGCCGTAGACCACGACGCTCTCCGCATTGAAGATCGTCGGCCGGGGAACGCTGTGCGCGACCAGCACCTTCCCGTCCGGCAACCGCTGGAAGCGGTACAGCGACGGCACCTTCTCGAGCTCGCGCCGCATCGCCCCGGGGAAGTCCTGCGGGGGCGCGGACCCCTGGCGGACGGTCACGCCGTCGACCTCCACGGTGTAGTCGCCCGGGAGGAACTCCCCGATGCTCGATCGGCCTCCCGGCGAGGCCCCACCGCTGCCCGGCGCGGGCATCCCCTGGCGCTCGAAGGTCTCCATGTCGTGCCGGAACGTGGTGAGCACGGCTTCCTGCGCGTCCTGATACACCCAGTCCCGCACCACCATTGCGACCGCGACGCCGGTGACCCCCGCGGTCAGGCAGGTCACGATCACGATGATCGCGAGGATCCGGGTGCGCAGACCTGCGATCACGGCGTGGGCCGGAACCGGTAGCCGAAGCCGCGCACCGTCTCGATGTGGCTGGTCCCGTCGTGTGGGTCGATCTTGGGGCGCAGCCGCAGGATCGCGTTGTCCACCAGCCGGGAGTCGCCGAGGAAGTCCTGGTTCCAGGCCATCGCGAGCAACTGCTCGCGGCTGAGCACCTGGCCCGGGTGGTCGGCGAAGGCGTACATCAGCCGCTTCTCGGTGGGCGTGAGCGGCAGGGGCGCACCGTCGCGCAGGACCTCCGCGCCGGCCCGGTCGACGGTCAGCGGACCGTCGTTCGACGGTGCCGCCACCTCGCCCGACGGTGCCGGGGCGGGGTCCGCGGACGGCGCGGTGCGGCGCAGGGCGGCCTTGATCCGGGCGTCCAGCACGCGCGGGCTGACGGGCTTGACCACGTAGTCGTCGGCGCCGGCCTCGAGTCCGGCGACGGTGTCGATGTCGTCGGAGCGGGCCGTGAGCATGAGGATCGGGACGGTGCTGGAGCGACGGATGCGGCGGCACACGGCGAAGCCGTCCTCGCCGGGCAGGCCGACGTCGAGGATCACCGCATCGGCGGCGGTCACCCGCTGCTCGAGGTCGTCCGTGGCGGCGGCCAGGTGCTCGACGGTGTGGTCGAGCCGGCCGAGCGAGAGCGTCAGTGCGTCGACGATCGCCGGGTCATCCTCGATGAGCAGCAGTCTGACCACCCGTGAGGCTCCCTTCCACGTCGGAGGTCCAGGCCCAGGCGGCCTGACCGACCCGGACCACCGCGGCGGCGCCGACGGCCACCAACCATGCTCCCAGGACATCGCCGGGGCGGTGCCACTGTTGGGCGACGACGAGGACGGAGACCACGCTCCCGGCGCCGACGGCGACGAGGAGCGCGAGGGCGCGGTAGCGCCGCGCGGCGGAGCCGACCAGGATCACCGCGAGCGCCGCGACCACGGCGACGGTGTTCGACGGGAACGAGTTGAGCTCGGGGCCGATGCCGAAGGAGGGCCGCTCGAGCAGGGCCTTGAGCAGGTACGCGCCCGCCACCGTCGAGCCGAGGACGAGCGCGGCGGAGACGGCGACCGTCTTCGACCGGCGGCTCGCGACGACCGCGGCCACGAGGAGGCCGCCGGCCGCGATCATCGGCAGCTGGTAGCGGCCCAGGGCGCCCTCGACGGGGTTCTCGACCCCGAATGCGGCGGAGATCGTCCGCATGAGCTCGTGGTCGATGACCTGGCCCGATGCGGTGCCGACGACCGCGAGGTAGAGCCCGGCGAAGGCCAGCGCGGCGACGACTGCCGTCGTCGCGGCGGTCCAGGGGCGTGTGGTTGCGAACATGACGTCGAGCATTGTCCCTCATCGTCGTCGGCCCGCCTCCGTTTCGCCCCGCGAATGTCACAGCCGTGTCGCAATCCGCGCCGCCGAGGACCCCGCGCATACAACTCTTCCCTAACGGGAGGGTAGAGTTCGGCCGGTTCGCGCGGTGGACCCGCGCGCCGCAGCTCATTCACCGCAGCCGGGGCACATCGCCGCGTGATGCGACCGATGCACGAAGGATCCGATCGATGACAGTCCACACGCGCACGGCGCGGTTCGTCCGGGACAGCGACGTCGTGGCCGCGCTGCGCAGTCCGAAGCGCCTCAAGACCGAGACGCTCGCGGGTCTCGTGGTGGCGCTGGCGTTGATCCCGGAGGCGATCTCCTTCTCGATCATCGCCGGCGTCGATCCGCGCGTCGGGCTGTTCGCCTCGTTCACCATGGCGGTCACGATCGCGGTCGTCGGCGGCAGGCCCGCGATGATCTCGGCCGCCACCGGCGCGGTCGCGCTGGTCGTCGCCCCCATCGCGCGCGAGCACGGCCTGGACTACCTACTCGCGACCGTGATCCTCGCCGGACTCCTCCAGATCGTACTCAGCGCCCTCGGCGTCGCGAAGCTGATGCGGTTCATCCCGCGATCGGTGATGGTCGGATTCGTCAACGCCCTCGCCATCCTGATCTTCCTCGCCCAGGTGCCGCACATGACCGGCGTGCCGTGGCTCGTGTACCCGATGATCGCCGCCGGCCTGCTCATCATGATCGGCCTGCCGCGGCTCACCACCGCTGTGCCGGCGCCGCTGGTGGCGATCGTCCTCCTGACCGGGGTCACGATGGTCGCCGGCCTCGCCGTCCCGAACGTCGGCGACGAGGGCGAGCTGCCGAGCACCCTTCCGCAGTGGCTGATCCCCGATGTCCCGTACGACCTGGACACGCTGCGGCTGATCGCGCCGTACGCCCTCGCGGTGGCCCTCGTCGGCCTGCTCGAATCGCTCATGACCGCCAAGCTCGTCGACGACATCACCGACACCCACTCCGACAAGACCCGCGAGGGCTGGGGGCAGGGCGTGGCGAACGTGGTGACCGGATTCTTCGGCGGCATGGGCGGCTGCGCGATGATCGGCCAGACGATGATCAACGTCAAGAGCTCCGGCGCCCGGACGCGGATCTCGACCTTCCTCGCCGGGTTGTTCCTCCTGATCCTCGTCGTCGGCCTCGGGGACCTCGTCGCGCGGATCCCGATGGCCGCGCTGGTGGCGGTGATGATCATGGTCGCGGTCGGCACCTTCGACTGGCACAGCATCGCCCCGGCGACCCTGCGCCGCATGCCGCGCAGCGAGACCGCGGTCATGGCCGTCACCGTCGCGATCACCGTCGCCACCCACAACCTGGCGTACGGCGTCGTCGGCGGCGTCATCGTCGCGACCCTCCTGCTCGTCCGGCGGGTCGCGCACTTCACCGAGGTCGTTCCCACTGAGTCGGCCACCTCGGGCACGCGCACCTACCGCGTGCAGGGCGAGCTCTTCTTCGCCTCCAGCAACGATCTGGTGCACCAGTTCGACTACGTGAACGACCCGCGGCACGTGATCGTCGACCTGTCCGCGGCGCACGTGTGGGACGCGTCGACCGTCGCGGCACTCGATGCGATCGAGACCAAGTACCGCGGCAAGGGCAAGACGGTCGAGTTCGTCGGGCTCGACGCGGCGTCCGCGGAGCGGCACGGTCGTCTCAGCGGGCACCTCGGCGGCCACGACTAGGCTCACGCCATGGCAGACGCACCGGCGACCGGCCGCCTCCTGCAGATCGGACAGGTCGCGGAGGCCACGGGGCTGTCCCTCAAGACGATCCGGCACTACGACGAGGTCGGCCTGGTCACGCCATCCGAGCGGAGCCCCGGCGGGTTCCGCCTCTACACCTCCTCCGACGTCGAGCGCCTGCTCGTGATCCGACGCATGAAGCCGCTCGGCTTCACCCTCGAACAGATGCGGGATCTGCTCGCGGCGCTGGACACGCTCGCCGACGACGCGGCGGCGGACGAGGTGCGCGCCGACGCCGCGGTCTTCGTCGACCAGTGCTCCGATGCCGCGCAGCAACGCTGCGCCGAGCTCCGGACGCAGCTCGCGATCGCGGAGGAGTTCGCGAGCACCCTTGCCGGGATCGCCCGCCGGCCCGGACGATCGGGAACGGCGGAACGCGCGACGCCGCGGGGGTGAGGTCCGCGGCGCCGCGCCGGCGTGTCGCTAGGCGTGGGTGAGAGTGTCCGCCTCCACGACCGCCGAGTCCGTCACGCGCAGCACCCGGCCGGACGCGATGTCGAAGAACAGGCCGATGACTTCGACCCGCCCCGCGGCGACCGCGGCCCGCACCAGCGGGTGCTCGGCCACCGCCGCCACCTGCATCGCGACGTTGACCAGCGAGAGCTGGTCGGCCGCCCCGAAGCCCAGATCCGCCGCCGCCCCGCGCACGGGGTGGCCGGTCCGGAAGGCCTCGGTCGACGGTGCCGCGTGCTCGATCCAGCGCCGGATCGTCGGAGGAACGACCGGGGATTCGAGCGCGACGCCCATCGCCCCGCACGCGGAGTGCCCGCAGACGATGATCTGCCGGACCGCGAGCTGGTCGACGGCGTAGGCGAGCGAGGCCTCGATCGACGGGTCCGTGCCCGCGGGCGGGACCAGGTTGCCCACGTTGCGGACGGTGAACAGGTCGCCCGGGCCGCTGCCGGTGATGACGTTCGGCACGACCCGCGAATCGGCGCAGGTGAGGAACAGCGCCTCCGGCTTCTGGCCGCCGCTGAGTTGGTCGAAGTCGTCGCTGAGCAGGGCGGCGTGCCGCCGGTGGTAGCGGGCGATCCCGTCGGCGAGGCCGCCGCGGGCGTGCGCGCGCCAGGGCAGCAGGCCGCGCTCGGCCGGGCGTTCCGTGGTCCGACGGGGCGTGACCGTCGCGGCCGCGTCGAGAGCCGCACCGCCCAGGTCGTCGACGGTGACGGTCCCGCCTGCGGCCCGGTAGCGCCGCGACCACTCCTGGATCTCCTCCGCCGCCGCGTGGTCGAGGAAGTCGACGGTGAGCTCGATCGCGACGTCCTGCCCGGGCGGGACGGTGGCGAGCACCCGCGTCAGGCGCGGCAGGGAGAAGAAGGACAGCGTCCCGTCGACGGTGACGTGCCAGCGGCCGGCACCGTCGACCACGGCCTCGATATGGGCCCGCGCGACTCGCCACAGGACGAGGACCAGCGCGACGACGAGTCCGGCGAGCACGCCCTCGAGCAGGTTGAGGAACAGGACGCCGCCGATGGTGACGGCGTAGACGAGCAGGTCGCCCGTGCGGCGGGCGGTGCGGATGTGGGCGATCTTCACCAGCTGGACGCCGATCACGATGAGCAGGCCGGCGAGGGCGGAGGTGGGGATCTTCTCGACGAGGCCGGAGAGCGCGACGGAGAAGAAGAGTAGCCACACGCCGTGCAGGACCGCGGACCAGCGGGTGCGGGCCCCGGCGGCGACGTTGGTCGCGCTGCGCACGATGACGCCGGTGACGGGGAGGCCGCCGAGCAGCCCGGAGACGGTGTTGGCGGCGCCCTGGCCGACGAGCTCGCGGTCGAGGTTCGTCTTGGCGCCGTCGTGCATGCGGTCGGTGGCCACGGCGGAGAGCAGCGACTCGACGCTGGCGATGAGCGCGACGGTGAGGACGCCGAGGGCGACGGCGCCCCAGTTCCCGGTGGGCATGGCGGGCAGGCCGATCGCGTCGATGATGGAGCCGTTCAGGCGGATCCGCTCGACGTTCATCGGGACGACGAGGGAGAGCACCGTCGCGGCCGTCACCGCGACAAGGGCGCCGGGGACCCGGCGCCACTTCGCGGGCAGCTTCGGCCAGAGCACCATCACCGCGATCACGACGAGGCCGACGGCGAGGTCGGGCCAGTGCAGGGCGCCGATCCGCGAGGGCAGCTCCGTGAGGTTCTGCAGCACCGAGCTGCGCGAGGAGCCGCCGAGCAGGACGTGGGCCTGCTGGATCACGATCGTCACGCCGATGCCGGCGAGCATGGCGTGCACCACGACCGGCGAGATCGCCAGCGCCGCACGGGCGATCCGGCTCAGGCCCAGTCCGATCTGCACGAGGCCCGCGGCGACGGTGATCGCGGTGGTCACCTTCCACCCGAAGGTCGCGATGAGTTCGGCGACGACCACCGTCAGGCCCGCGGCCGGGCCGCTGACGAGCAGCGGCGAGCCGCCCATCAGGCCGCCGACGATGCCGCCGACGACGCCCGCGATGAGGCCCGCCATGAGCGGCGCACCCGACGCCAGCGCGATGCCGAGGGACAGTGGCAGTGCCACGAGGAAGACGACGATCGACGACGGCCCGTCGAAACGCGCTATGTCTCTGAGTTTCTCCTGCATGGACACCACTGTGCGGGCGCGGTGTGGCCGCCCCGCCGCGATGCCGTGAAGGTTCCGTGAAGCCGACCGCCCACCTATCGGTTCTGCTCGGGGCGGGTGAGGAAGATCGGCTTGCCGAAGGTGGTGAGGGTGTCGTCGGTGGCGTCGGTGCTGATGGCGACGGTGGCGTAGGTGCGGACCTGGACGCCGCCGATGCAGTTGTCTACGGCGATACGGATGTCGCGGGTCATGGTCTGGGCGTTAGGACCGACGACGGCCTTCTTGGCGTAGGGGATGTCTTTGGTGGTGCCGGGTTTGAGGATGCCGGAGATGTTTCCGGTCTCGGTGACGGTGTCGGAGAGGGTTCCGGAGAGGCTTCCGGTTCCTGTGCCGGAGACGCTGCCTCCGCCGGAGCCGCCGTTGGAGCCGCCCTGGCCCTGTCCGGTGACGGTGCCGGATGCGGTGACGGTGGGGGTGATCGAGGCGGTGGTGGCGTTGGAGAGTGAGCCTCCGATGGTGAGGCTGTCGGCGGTGACGGCGCAGCCGACCTGGACGCCAGTAGTCAGGGTGGCGGACTTGATTCGGCTGGTGGGCTTGCGTTTCGGGTCGTTCGGGTAGGCGGCTTCGACCTTCGCTTCACCGCCGACGCTCGAGAATCCTTCGAAGCTCTGGGGCGATCGGTTGAGCGGCGGGACGGAATCGAGCTTCTCCCCGAACTTGGAGACCGTGACCTTCCAGCCGTCGCGGGTGACGAGTTCACGACTGGTGTCGGCGAACTCGCCGTCGCGGATCTGTCCGGGAACCGGGACCCGCATCCGCGGTGCCGGCGGCGGGGTGACCGCAGCCTGGGCCGCGGGCTTCGCGGGCTTCGCGGCCGCCGCGGCGGGGACCGGCTTGGGTGCCGGCGCGGGCGCGGCTCCCGCCGGTGCTGCCGTGATGGCGATAGCCGCTGCGGCGGCGCACAGACCGATCAACGTCCGCGGAAGCCGGGACGGGTGGGCGTGAGGCGCGGTCGGCATGTCGTGGACTCCCCAGGTGTAGTCAATCGGCAGTGTCACATCTGTAACAACAGCCCCAATAGCACCACAGCGGACACACGATCCGCAATCCGAGTGGGTAACAGAACGATCACAGTTGCCTGAACCTCGCAGGCCCGACCGGCATCGACGCGACAGGCGCACCGCACCTATCCGGCGAAGGTCGCATGACGAAGAACACGGGATTCGAGGCGTGGAGCGTTCTCCGCCATGGCGTTTCATCCATGATCTTCCCCGCCGCGCACACGGCGTGAGAAGACTCAGCGCTTCACGACACGAGTAGTCGATATCGAATACCTAGTACGCCGACATGGTTACTATCCGCTACGGTCAGATTCGGGCGGACGACGACAATCCCCCAGTAGTGCCGTGATGTCGTAAGCGTAGCGAAAGGGTGACCCATGTCCGCGGACGAGGCCCGACAACTTCCCGTGCAGCAACCAGCGGCGCCTGCGGCCGCTGCGCCCACTTCCGCCTCGGCTGCACGGCCTGCTGCCAGTGACGCTGAGCCGGAAGGGAAGTCGCCTGACCAGGAGCTCCGCACCCTGGCGCGCAAGGCTGCCGGGCTACTTGTCGGGTTGGTGATGTTGATCGGCTGCGGGTTCGCCGTCTCCCACCTGAACGCGTGGGGTGAGCGGTTCACGATACCGCTGGTGTTCGTGATCTTCGTGCTCGTCATGATGCTCGCCAGCAACCTCGTCGTCGGTGGCGCGAGCGCGGTGTGGAACGCCGCCCGCAGTGGCTCCCGCTCATGACTCCTGCCCCTGCGCGACCCGATCAGACCGGCGATGACGCCGCGGTCTTCGCCTCGGCGTTGCGCCGGTTGTTCGCCCTGGCAGGCTCGCCGACGGTACGGGCCGTTGCTGAGGCCGTCGGGGTCAGCGCAGCGACGGTGTCGAACTGGCGCACCGGACGACACCTACCGGCTGAGTTCGAGACCATCGAACCGATGCTGGTGTGGCTGACTGCCCGCGCCGCCACCAACCTCGACGTCATCCGGGACGACGTGGTGACGGTGCGGCAGTGGCAGCACCTGTTCACCACGGCCACCGGCCGCGACCCCGCAATGCCCGTGCTCACCCAGATCGCGACCGCCGCCGAGCAGTGGGCGACCGACGCCGACACCACGGAACCGGCGCGTCTGGAAGACGCTAGGCGTCTCCTTCTGAGCTGCATCGCGGTCTCGTCGACCGGCGACCTCGCACTTCGCACACCCGACGTGCCCGCCGCAGCGGGGCGCGTTGCCGCCGAGCTCGTCGAAGTCGGCCTCCTGGGTCTGACACCCGACCCCAGCAACGACAACCAAGACCTCGTCCGACTGACGGACCTGCGGCTGACCGAGACCTGGCCGCGCCTGTCGACCTGGATACGGCAGGCCCGACCCGTGCTCATCGCACGGAGCGCGCTCGAGCAGGACGCCCACCGCTGGGACACTGCCGGCCGACCTCGCGCCTGGCTCTACGACCACGTCCGCCTGACTCTGACCGCCGACGCCCTCATCTCCCTCGCACCCGCGACCGGCGACCCCGCCGCAGCGCCCGGAGCGCCGTTCCGGTTCGGTGCGGCGACCATCGCGCACACCCCACCCGGTGCGGTCACCGAGTTCTGGACCGCCTCCCAGGCCGCGTCCCTGCACACGCTGCGCGTGCACCAGACGATCGCCGCTCTCGTCATCGCCCTCATCGCGCTAACCCTCGCCCTCGGCCTCGCCCTCGGCGCCGTCACCGCCTAGGCCGCCGATGCGCACCCGACGAACAGCCCGCATCCGGCCTGACTGCGAGTCAGTCGCGGCGGCCTCACAACCACCCAACCGCGGGCGATTTGCGTTGTTCAGCAGGCCGTTGAACACGCCGCGAACCGGGTTGCCGTGTTTAGTCGCCCCACTAAACACCACTAAACAGATCAGCCCTGGCCTCCAGAATCGCTTGTTCAGCACCTCAAGGCGGTTGACAAGCCCGAATCGTGTGGAAGCTTGGCATCCATCACCCGGCACTTCGCCGAATCTCCGATCCAATTCCCTGCACTTTGGAGTGTCCTGATGCCCACACCCACCCCGCGGCGGCAACCGCAGCCCGCGCCGCTACCGTCCGGCAGTCCACGCCACTCACGCGCCGTGACGCCCGCGCGGCCGGATGACAGCGGCGGCACATCCGGAACAGCGTCAAGCTCCAGGGCACCGTCGCAGACGGTGCGGCAGCAGCGCCTGCAGGGCGCATTCCTCACCATCATCGGCCTCGCCGGCCTCATCGGCGGCGTGATGTTCTCCATCGAAGCACCCCGATTCACCCCCGTACCGGTGGTGTTCCTGACCTTCTGGCTCGTCATGGTCATCGTCGGCAAGATCCTCTTCGCCGGCCTCGGCAAGCTCCGCGACACCGGTGTCGGCGCCCCGGCGCCCACGCAGGTCCGTGCCGCCGCTGCGGTCGCCGGGATCGTCGTCGCTGTCGGGATGATGGGCTTCGCCGCCACCACCGCAGGCACCGGCACAGCGATCGCAGCGCCGTGCCCCGGCGGAGGACCCGCCACCTGCGGCCCGACCGGACCCGAGCTGACCTTCACCCCACCCCCAGCCCAGACCGGCACGCCGGGTGGGCAGCAAGGCGGCCAACAGGGCGGGCAGGACAACAACGGCATCGCCACCTCCCCCGCGGGCAGTGGCGGGGACAACGGCCCCGGCATCCAAGCACAGACCCCCCAGTTCGGCACCCCCGGGCAGCAGGCCCCGAACATCCCCGGCAACGAACAACCCGGCCAAGGCAGCGGCCAACAGCCGCAGGGCAACGGGCAGCAGAACCAGAACCCGGCCGTGCAGACCACCGCACCGGGCGGGCCGCAGCAGACCGGACAGCAGCAGCCAGGCCAGCAGACCCAGTCAGGGCAGCCCAGCAGCCCCACCGTCACCGTGACCAAGACCGAATCGCAGTGCGCAGTCCCCGGCGCCGGCAACGGCGCGGGCGCACCCGCCGGCCCTGGTGGCGGCGGCGCGAGCAACAACGGCGGCGGCACCGGGCCCGGCACCGGTGACGGCGAGCAGAAGGACGGCGCTCCGTCGTGGGCGTACCTCGTCGGCGAAGTGTCGGCGTTGATGACGGGGCGCCGCGGCCGCAAGGCTGGTCCGCTCAACTCGGACGGGTCCACCCCGACGAACGACACGATTCCTGGTGACCTCATCGAGGGTGAGAACTACAAGCAATGGACCACTCCCGACGGTGACCGCACGTTCATTCTCAGCGAGAACGAGAACGCTCCGTCGAAGTACCGGTTCAACCTCGACCAGCCCGAAGGCGGTTCCTCCAAGGTCAACGACGACGGCTCCGTCAGCGTCTTCGACCGAGACGGTAACCAGGTCAAACGCTTCGAAGCGCCCTGGGCTTACGACACCAAGACCGGGGAGAAGATCCCCACCCGCTACAGCGTCGACGGCAATGACCTCGTACAGACCATCGACCGCCCCGAAGGCAACACCAACCCGATCCTCGCCGACCCCGACGAAACCAACGTCGGCATCGTCAACACCACCGGCCGCCAGGACGGCGACTCGTGGACCGAGACCCGCCCCAACGGCGAAACCCTGACCCACACAATCGTCCCCGGCAGCGGCGGACAGTCCGTCGATACCCGCGCAACCCGCCCCGACGGAAGCTTCAGCGACATACGCACTGTCAGCGACGGACAAGGCGGATGGCAATCCTGGTCCGACAACAACGACGGCAGCAGCAGTTACGCCGGCCAACAAGGCGCAGGCGGGGACCACTACTCCCAGCGCTACGACGGCTCACCTCTCGACGGCCAGGCGCCACGAGTGACCTCCACCGGCAACGCCGACAACTCCCAAGGAACTATCACCGGCACTAACAACGACGGCACGCAATCAACCGGTGACTACAATCGCGTTGGCGACGGCGAGTATCAACTGACCACGAAGAATCCTGACGGAACCACAAGTTCAGTTCGGTCCGTTACTGACGAGGCAACCGGTGACATCACCACCGCCGTCGCCGACGAGGACGGCGTGAAGGTCGCCGACAGCACCGGCAAGGTCACTGAAGTCGACGTCAGCGATCCAAACGCGATCGATCCGGTAAACCGAGGCAACGCCATCGCTGGTGCTATCAGCAGTCTCGACAAGGCCTTAAACGGAACGCGCCCTAGCAATACGCTCCTACCTGGCGTAGGCAAGACACACCTTCCCCCGTGGGCAGCGCGCATCTCACCTGCATCACGACTCTCGACGCTCGGCATGGGCCAGGCTGACCTGCTCCAGCGGCCGAGCAAACACTCCATTCAGGCAGTGGAGAGCACACTCGCCCGGCGTGGCGCAGCACTCGGGAAATTTGGCAGCAAACTGCCGGGCATCGGAGCGGCATTCACCGCCCTGGGCGCGGCCAACGATATTCGCGGCGGAAAGGATGCGACGCAAGCGGTTGTCGGCGCCGGATCCTCGTTCGCAGGCGGTTGGGCTGGTGCCGCTGCAGGCGCGTCGATCGGCGCAGCTGGTGGCCCGATCGGCATGGCGATCGGCGGTCTTATCGGAGGTGCCATCGGCAGCGGCCTCGGACAGGCCGCCGGTGAGGGTATCGTCAAGGGATTTAAGTCACTCTTCGGATGAACGTGGGTTGATAGGCATGACGTACAAATCGATCGCATACATAGCGGCCGCATCGATATTTCTGCTACAAGTCGTAGGCGCTTCAATTCTGCTGACTGGGCCGCGCATAATAGGATCAACACAGAGGCTGTACACACTTGCCGCGATATTGATCGTCGTACCTCTGGGAGTGGTTGTTGCGTACTGCGTTGCAGCCCCTCCGGAAAGTGTTCAAGAAAAGATCATTCTCGCCTCAGGATTCGTCGCAACCTCCGCCTGGTTCATAGGACGCCAGGTTGCGGCATCAAGTGCACGCTTCCAATCCGAACCGGCAGGCGACGGAGACAGTGGACAGCAATAGGAGGCCGTCTTGTCGGTAGCAAACGCGAGCAGTCTTCCGTTTAGCCAGAACGGTCTGATGTGGATCGGCGTCGTAACAGGTGGAATTATTCTACCGATGCTGTTTACCTCTACCAGCCGTCGGGTTGCCCGAATCGTATGTCGGACGAACTTCACGCTATTCCCTATTCTTCTACTCCTATTAATTGCCACAACGGAAGCGTCGCTTGAGACGTCGATAGCCATAAGCATACTGTGCACGATGTTCGTTCCGATCCTGTTCTGGAAATACACAAGACTTGACCGGAAGCCTCCATGGAACGACATTGACCACCTGACGCGTGTCGCACCCCCTCCCAAGCCGCGGCCTAAACAATACGACTGGTATGCGCCAGGCGTCACTCCTGAAATGCGAATGGTTCCTCGAGACTACAAGAAGTACATCGACACGTACGGTCGGGGAGAATTCTGGGACAATATCGTAATTGAGGAACCGTCGTGGGTGGCAACCAGAGGATTGTCAACTCCAGCGCACCTGGTGAGCTTTCTGCAAAGTTTGAGCGACCATCCGGTTGGCAAGTCTGTGACTCTAACTTGCTACGGAACAGGCGATCAGCAGGAGGCGTTCGGAACCAGTCAAGACACCTACCTTGGAGTCGGCTGGGCTCGAACCGGTCAGTGGATATTGTGGAGATCCAAAGGGGTTGACAAAGACGTATGGCCTGTCCTGGTGGTTGGGGAAAACGGTGTCGACTACGGAGCCAAGGGGCTTACCCACTACCTGTCCGGTCTACTTAGAGGGCACGTAAAGTCATCGGCATTCGACCGAGGTTGGATCAGCGAAATGGAATCAGTTTACGACGGCCGACCGGATGCTATATTCAAGCCTCTCTAACCTCGGTCTTTCATGAGGTGGCCGTCCCGTCCTGATCGGTTTCGGATCGGCGTTTTCGGGCCCGGTTCGGGATTGTGGGCATGGCGTTGCGACCCGGTGTTGCGTCGGGTGGCGTCGGGTTCCACTGTCCCGTGGGGTGTTTCGTGATCGTTCGGTCAAGGACGTCGAGTGGGTCATGTCGGGGCTCGTAATCGGTCCAGGCGGCTCAGTCCGACGAGGAGAACATCGGTGTCGGGGGGGCGGTCGCGGCCAGGTGCAGTCGGGTTCGGCGGGCGTAAGAGTCGGTGGCGCAGCTTCTTCGGTTCCCATCGGCGAGCATCATGACTGGTCAACGCCAGTGTTTGGGTCCAGGTGATCAGGGTCGAGGCCAGTGCGGCGATCGCGGCCCAGATGCGGTTCTGGTCGAATCGGTGCAGCGGGAGGTTCCGCAGGCCGGTGTCTTTGAGGGCGCGGATGCGGTCTTCGCAGCGGGCGCGGCGGCGGTGCCGCAGTTCGAGGCGTTTCGATCTTGCCGCGGCTGTTGGTGACGAACGCTGTGTCAGCCGCATTCCGTCCCGGTCGGTGAACGTCAGTTGGGCGCCGGGGTGGGGGCGTTCAGCACGGATGATGAGCCGTATCCCCGCAGGCCAGGAACTCAAGTCGACGAGGTCGGTGAGTTCGGTGACCCAGGCGCCGTCCCGCACGCGGCCGGTGTCGTCGTCGATCGCCGCAATCCATACCGACTCGGGGACGAGGTCGACGGCGGCGGCGAGCTTGTCGGTCAGGCCGAATCCGATCGAGTAGGACAGGTGCCGAAGGGTGAGATAGTCGAGAAACTGGTGCGTGCCGCCACCGCCATCGGCACGGATCAGGACCTTGCGGCCGACCCGATACCTGCCGACGCTGGTGACCGTGTCGGGCAGCTGCGCCAACGCCTGCTTGACGACGCTGATGTGGTCTGCGGCGGTGTTCGAGCCCGCGTTCCCGGGCCGCAACAGCACCGCCACCGGTTCTCCGGTCCCGGCCGGGCCGTGGTCGACGAACCCCATCAGTGGGTGAAACCCGAAGCCTTTCTTGAAGTTCGGTGCAGCGTCTAGTTTCTCCGAGTGGGCGGTGATGAGGGTGGCGTCGAGGTCGATGACCAACGGAATTTCGGCGGTGACCTGGTGATCGGGGGCATCCTCGCCGGCCAACGACCAGACCCGTGCCCGCGTCTGTGCGGTCGCTGATCCGATCGCTGCGAGAGCCCTATCGGCGTTAGCGGCCAACGCGGTGATCAGCCGGGAGACCGTCGGATCTGAGGCCACCTGCCCCATCACCGCGGTCTGGCTGCGGAGCTGATCGAGGTCGGCCAGGCAGTCCCCGCCCGCGGCGATCGACACCGCCAGATCAACGATGATCTTCCCTGGATCGTGGACCGCGTTCGGCTTGCGCCACGGCATCAATGAGCTGCTCAGAGCCGCAGCTAGGCCGGCGGTCTCAGCCGCGCGAAGCAACAGCACCGTCCCTGCGTGCGAGACCAGATGCTGCCCGGCCGCGTCGACTGCCAGAGCTGGATACAAGGACGTAGACTGGTTCACCAGAAGGGTGCTCCTTCGAGTGAGACGAATAAGGTGTGTGGTAACCCCTATTCTTCCAGCTCAGAGCACCTTTCTTCATGCCAACACGCAGCCTTGATCAACTCGCGGTGAAAGGCCGAGGCTAACCCGGCGCAGGCAGGGTGAAGGCGAAGAGCGCGCCGCGGCCGGGACCGTCGGACTCCACCCACATGTGCCCGTCGTGGGCGGTCACGATCGCGCGGCTGATGGTGAGGCCCACGCCGCTGCCGCCGTGGTCACGATCCCGGGCGACGTCGGTGCGGTAGAAGCGCTCGAAGATCCAGGGCAGGTGCTCGGCGGCGATGCCGTCGCCGTGATCGACGACCGCGATCCGGATCCGGCGGTGCGGATGGCCGTCGGCCTCCAGCTCGACGGTCCCGCCCGGATCGCTGTGCCGCAACGCGTTCGAGAGCAGGTTCGCCAGCACCTGGTCGAGGCGCTGGCGGTCCGCACGGATCGCGCGACGAGCGCCAGCGCCGATCCGCACGTGCAGTCGGACCCCCTTGTCCGCGTACGCCCGCGCCGCCGCGGCGGCCGCGGCCTCGAGCGCCTCCGTCACGTCGACCGCGCTGGGCCGCAGGTTCAGCGCGCCCTCCTCCGCGTGCGAGACGGACAGCACGTCGTCGGTGAGCCGTGCGAGGCGCGTGGTCTGCGTGCGCAGCATGGTGAGGGTGGCGACGTCCGGCTCGACGACCCCGTCGGCGATGCCCTCCAGGTAGCCGTCGAGAACGCTGACCGGCGTGCGGATCTCGTGCGCGAGGTCGGCGAGCAGCCGACGCCGGGACTGGTCGCTGGACTCGAGCTGCACCGCCATCTCGTTGAACGCCGACACCAGCCCGTCCGCCTCCGGCCCCAGCGCGACGGGGGCGACGCGCACCCCCGAACGACCGTCGGCGACCTGCCGCGCGGCGCCCTCCAGCTTCGCCATCGTGCGACCCAGGCGACGCGCGATGAAGACGCTCGCCACGACGGAGAACGCCACCGCGGAACCGAATCCGAAGACCACGGCGACCACGTTCACCGACACGGCGCCGGTGCGCCCCAGAATCAACGGCCACACCACGAAGTCGACGACGGCGGTCATCGCGAGCGTCCCCAGCGACACGGCCATGAGCATGCCGCCCATCCGTCCGCCCATCCCGATGTCGCGCATCCGCCTCATCCGGGGCCCATCCGATAGCCCACGCCGCGCACCGTGCGCACGAAGCGCGGGTCGCCAGCATCGTCGCCCAGCTTGCGGCGCACGCGCCCGACGTGCACGTCGACGAGCCGCTCGTCACCGACCCAGCCCGGGCCCCAGATGGACTCGATGAGCTGCGTGCGCGAGAAGGCGACGTTGGGGCTGCGAGCGAGGGTCGCGAGCACGTCGAACTCGGTGGCGGTGAGCTCGACGACCCGATCCCCCACCCGGACCTCGCGCCCCAGCGGATCGACCGTGAGCTCGCCGAACCGACGGGCGGCGGCGGCACCGTCGGGCAGCGTGCGCGGGCGGCGCAGCATGGCCCGCACCCGCGCCACCACCTCGCGCGGGCTGAAGGGCTTGACGAGGTAGTCGTCGGCGCCGACGGACAGGCCGACGATCTTGTCCAGCTCGTCGCCGCGGGCGGTGAGCATGATGACGTAGGCGTCGCTGAACGACCGCACGGCGCGGCAGACCTCGAGCCCGTCGACGCGCGGCAGGCCGATGTCGAGCAGGATCACCGCCGGCTCGAGCTCGCGCGCCAGGGCCAGCCCGCGCTCGCCGTCGGCGGCGGTGGTGACGTCGAAGCCGTCGCGGGTGAGGTACTCCTGCGCCAGCCTGGCGAGAGCGGGTTCGTCCTCGATCACGAGTACTTTGTGGGTGTTCATTCTTCATATAGTAATATGCGCATGTGCTGATTCCTGAACCTCCGGTGCCGGCACCGTCGATCCTGGGCATGCTCTCCTGGGATCCGCCCGCGCTCCCCGTCCTGCCGCTGGCGGCGGCAGTCGCGGCCGCGCTGTACCTGCTGGGGGTGCGGACGGTGCGCCGGAAGGGCCGACGGTGGCCGGCCGCGCGCGTCGCGAGCTTCCTGCTCGGCTGCGTCGTGCTCGCGGGCGTCACCGGGCTGCGGATCGAGGCCTACTCGTGGCACCTGTTCAGCGCGTTCATGTTCCAGCAGCTCACGCTGTCGATCCTGGTGCCGCCGCTGCTCGTCGGCGGGGCGCCCGGCGTGCTGCTGCTGCGGGCGACGCCGCACCGCGGGCTCGGCCGGGTCGTGCTCGGGGCCGCGCTCGGCCTGCTGCGCAGCCCCGCCCCGCGGATCCTGCTGCACTCGGGCTTCACCATCCCGCTGTTCCTGATGAGCTACTACGGCGTCTACCTCGGCGGTGTGGTCGACGCGATCGGCGGGACGTGGCTCGGGCACACCGCGCTACAGATCTTCTTCCTGGGCGCCGGCCTCCTGTTCATCATCCCGATCCTCTCGATCGGCCCGCTGCCCGGCCGCGACTCCTGGCTCATGCGCTTCTTCGACATCTTCATCGAGATGCCGCTGCACGTCTTCATCGGCGTGATCCTCATGATGGCGACGACGCCCATGGTCGGCCTCTTCGCCGCGCCGCCGGCGGCCTGGGGCATCGATCCGCTGCGCGACCAGTCCATCGCCGGCGCGCTCGCCTGGTCCTACGGCGAGCCGATCGCGATGATCACCACGTGCCTGTTCGCGCTGCGCTGGCGCCGGTCCGAGCGGCGCGACGCCGAGCGGGCGGGGGCGGACCGTCGGGAAGAGGACGAACGCGAGGCGTACAACGCCTACCTGCGCGAACTGCGTCGTCAGTAGTCTGGGGTCATGCGCCGCGCCCGCCTCATCCTGCTCGCGGGCTGCGTCCTCTACTCCGCGTGGATGATCGCACCGCTGCTGGGCTCTGAGCTGAGCCCGCTGTACTCCTACGTCAGCGAGACCGGTTCCGTCGGGCAGCCGAACGCCCAGTTCTTCCGCGCGACGGACCTGCTCGCCGGCACCGCCTTCGTCGTCGCGGCGGCGCTCGCCCACCGCGCCGCGCGGCCGGTGCCGAAGCTCGCCCTCGTCGCGCTCGTGGGCCTGTTCGTCCTGGGCGCCGCGACCATGTGCGACGCCCTCATGCCGCTCTCCTGCACCCCGACCGCCGACGCCGCCTGCGCCGCCCGCGAGGCCGCCGGCCAGGTGCCGCTCACGCACGTGGGGCACGCGGTCTCGTCGGGGATCGCGGGCTTCGGCGGGGTGGTCGCCGTGCTCGCATGGGGGCTGTGGCGGCGGAGTTCCGGGTTCGACGGTGCGCGGCTCCCCCTCGGCATGGGGGTGGCGTACCTGCTGGCGACCGCGTGGACGCTGGCCGCGATGCTGGAACCCGCGCTCTACCTGGGGCTGGCCCAGCGCTCGCAGGTGCTCACGCTCACGCTGTGGCTGGTGCTTCTCGCGACGTCACCGCACGCCCGGCGGCCTCGCGACCGGCAGCTTCACGCTCAGCCGCCCGCAGAACCGCCTCGAGCAGACCGGGGTACGCCGCATTCACCTCGTCGATCAGCAGCAGCTGCCGCGCCGTCGCGCCCAAATCGTCACGACGGGTCAGCCCCGCCTCGCGCAGCACCTTGAAGTGGTGGCTGGCGGTCGCCTTGGTGACACCGTTGTAGAGCTCCGCGCAGACGAGCGGGCGCCGCTCGCGATGCAGCCGCCGCACCATCTCGAGGCGCACCGGATCGGCCAGCGCGCTGAGCACGGTGTGCAGCGGGACGGTGGCGGTCGCGTCGGTCATCATTCTCGTTCCCTGAGATAACGGTTTGATCTTCGTCGAACCGGGTGTAGTGTTGCCAACGGTTCGACGATCGTCGAACCACCACCGTACACCCGGAGGTAGGAATGAGCCTGGCGCAGCAGGTCGCGACACCGTCGACCCACGTCCACCCGCAGCGCTGGTCCTTCGCCCTCCTGCTCACGCTGCTCGCGCTGGCCCTCGGCGTCTCAGGACTCCCCTCACCGCTATACCCGCTCTACCAGCAGCAATGGCACATGTCCGCGCTGTCGACCACCATCGTCTTCGCGGTCTACGCGATCGGGGCACTGGGCGCGGCACTGACCGTCGGGCCGATCTCCGACGCCATCGGCCGCAAGCCGGTACTGCTCGCTGCCGTCGGCACGATCCTCGTGGGCCTGCTGCTGTTCCTGTTCGCCGGCGCCGAGTGGCAGCTGATCCTCGCGCGTTTCCTCCACGGCGCGGCCATCGGCTCGATCACCGTGGTCGCCGGGGCGGCCCTCCTCGACGTCCGGCCCACCGACGGTGCCCGCAACGGCATGCTGTCCGGCGTCGCCCTCAACGTGGGCATCGCTGCCACCGCGCTGGGCGCCGCCGCCGTCGCGCAGTACGCGCCGCACCCGCTGCGCACGCCGTTCGTGACGATGGGCGTCGTGGTGCTAGCGATCCTGCTGGGCGTGATCGCGCTGATCGAGCCGCACGTCGGGCGCACCGGCGAGCGAGTCCGGCTCAGCCGCCCCGGCGTGCCCGGCGAGATCACCGCCGACTTCTGGTTCTCCGGCATCGGGATCATCACCGCGTGGTCGGTACTCGGCGTGTTCCTCAGCCTCTACCCCGCGCTGGTGCAGCACGTGACCGGGCACGGCTCGGTGATCTTCACGGGCGGCCTCGTCGCGGTGATGGCCATCGCCTCCGCGATCTCGCAGTTCATCGGCGGGCGCTACCCGGCCCGGCCGACCGCGATCGTCGGCGACATCGGCCTCGCCGCCTCGCTGGCGCTCGCCGTGGTGGCGGTGCGGTACGGCCACACCTGGCTCATCGTGGTCGACACGATCCTGCTCGGCGCCACCTTCGGCCTCGCCTTCGGCGGCTCGCTGCGACACCTCGGCTCCGTCGCGCCCGCGCACGCCCGCGGCCAGGTGATGAGCGCCTACTACCTGCTCGGCTACCTCGCGATGGGCGTGCCGACGGTGATCGCCGGCTACCTCGCCACGCAGTACAGCACCGCCACGATCTTCCCCTGGTTCGCCGCCGCCGTCGCCCTGGCCTGCCTCGGCGCCGCCTGGATCGGCCTCCAGGGTCGACGGTCCGCCGTCGTCGCGTAGGCGCGGGGCGCGGGCGCGCGCGGCGGACTGCGGCGAGGTCGTCGGCGAGCGAGTCCCAGACCAGTCCGCGATCGAGGCGCCCAGTGGGTCGACGAGGTGATGGCACCGGCCTCGCCACTCTCGGATTCTGTCCGTTTCGGACACGATGTGACTGCCCGTCTCCGACGGGGATACGACTTTCCAGAGGGGAATCGGCTCCGCGCGGGGGACGTGAGTACCCCGCGCGGGCCGCCGAAGGGGAATGGGCTCAGCGTGGGGGATTCGGCGTCGCGCGGGGGACATCCGCTCCCCCACCGAATACCGCGGCTTCCCGTGGGGGATTCGGCGCCGCGCGGGGGACATCCGCTCCCCCAGCGAACACCGCGGCTTCCCATGGGGGAACCGGCGCCGCGCGGGGGACATCCGCTCCCCCACCGAACACCGCGGCTTCCCATGGGGGAGACGGCGCCGCGCGGGGGACGGCCGAACCCCTATGAAACGAGCGGCTTCTCGTGGGGGACCGAACGTCGCACGCTCCTCTCGGCGCGGCGCGGGGGGACGAACACACGCCATTGCCCAACGGTCGCCGATGCAGGTCGCCGATGCAGGTGGCGGATGCCGGGCGGCCGGGCTCGCCTGCGCGGCATCCGCGGCGCGTTGTCCATATCGGACAGAATCCGAGAGTCGCGCGATTCGCACATCATCCTCGCGGCCGCGCACCGCCCCCCCGCACCGAACCGCCCGTCGCCGCGGCGAAATCACCTGCAGCGCCGAGGGATCAGCCTCCGGGCGTACCCGAGGCGGGCGCGTCGGTGGACGGCACCGTCGACGGCGAAGGCGCGGCGGACGTGGTCTCCGAAGCATCACCCTGCGCACCCGGCGGAAGCGCGCTGCCGGCGACCCAGGTGGCCCACGGCACGGACCAGTCGCCGTTCTGCCACTGCTCCAGCGCGGGGCCGCCGGTGTTGCGGACCTCGACCACGTCGCCGGGCTGCGACAGCCCGAAGAACCACTGCGCGTTCGCGGGGCTCAGGTTGAGGCAGCCGTGCGACTCGTTGCGGACGCCCTGCGCGCCGATGTTGTCTAGCGCGTGCAGGTAGATGCCGTCGTTGCTGATCCGGGTGGCCCAGCCGATGGTCTGCTTGTAGCCCAGCCGCGAATTGATCGGCAGCCCGTACGTGGACGAGTCCATGATCACGGGGTTCGCCTTGTCGAGCACCGTGTACACGCCGCGCTGCGTCCAGAAGTGGAACGTCTGCCCGTTGACGACCTCGTTGCCGCCCTGGCCCATCGACGTGGGCATCGACCGCACCATCTGGCCGTTGACGAAGACCTGCACCTGCTTGGTGTTGTCGTCGGCGATGGAGACGTGCGATTCGCCGATCGAGAACGCGATGGAGATGTCCTTCTCGCCCCACAGCCCGGGGCTGACCTCCTTGCCGAAGGCCTTGACCTCGATCGATACCTTCGTGCCCGACGGGTAGTAGTCCTTGGGCCGCCAGGCCACCGTCTTGTCGGTGGTCCACATCCACGCGCCCTCGAGGGCCGGGGTGGTGGTGACCTTGAGCAGCTTCTGGGCCATGCCCCGGTCCTTGATCGCCTCGTCGAAGTGGACGACCGCGACCTGCCCGACGCCGTAGACGGCACCGTCGTTGAGCGACATGCCGCCCGTGTTCTCGAAGTAGGGCAGCGTCTTGTTCGTCTGGTCGACGGCGACCGTCGAGAACGTGGTGCGCTTCTCGCGCTGCTGGCCCAGCGTCTCGTACTTCGCGACCAGCGTGTACTGGCCGTTGTACTCGAGCGGCTTCGACGCCTTCCAGGTCAGCATGTCCGTCGAGAGCGCGCCCTCCACGGCGACACCCTTCGCGTCGGTCAGCGTGACCGAGCCGAGGACGGCCTTGGCGATCGACACCGTGACGGGGGTGATGGGGCTGACGGCCTGGGCACCGTCGGCCGGGGCGACGGTGACCTCGGCCGGGTCGGGCGGCGGCGTGGACGGCCCCGCGCTCGTGCCGCCACCGGTCAGGTCGCCGATCGTGCAGCCGGCGGCCACCAGGGGCACCGCCGCAGCGGCGCCGACCAGGACCGCACGCCGGCCGACGCGCTCGTTGAACATGCTCACTCGTGTTCCCCTCGCTGATTACATGCGAGTCTAACGATGAGTGCCGACATCGCCCTCCGGGTAGCGCTCCCGATGCATCGCCTCGGCCAGCGGGCGACGTTCGCGCCAACCGAATCGCTCCAGGTCGGGGACCGTCTGCAGCGCCGTGACCGGCCCGACGCAGAGCCACGCCACGATGTGGACGTGCTCGGGCACGTCGACCAGTTCGCGCAGGAAGGGCTCGCGATAGAAGGACACCCAGCCCACGCCGATGCCCTCCGCGGTGGCCGCGAGCCACAGGTTCTGGATGGCCAGCGCGACCGAGAGCCGGCCGGTCTCGTCGATCGTGTGCCGGCCGAGGATGTGCGTCCCGCCGCGGGTGGGGTCGTAGGTCACCACGACGCCGGTCCGCGACGACTCGATCCCCTCGATGACGATCGGGTTGAAGGTCTCCTTGCGGTCGTCCGGCAACGACCGGGCGAAGTCCTCGCGGCACTCGCCGACGTGCCCGGCGAAGCGCGCGAGCGTCTCGGGCTCCTGCACCACGACGAAGTCCCAGGGCTGCGTGTTCCCGACGCTGGGCGCGCTGTGCGCGGCGCCGAGGATCCGCACCAAGCGCTCGTCGTCGATCAGCTCGCCGGAGAACTCGTTGCGCACGTCGCGCCGGCGCAGGATCGCCTCGAAGACGTCCATCAGGCCCCGTCGACCGAGACGGCACCGTCGGCCAGGGCGGCGAGGGCCCCGAGGCTCTCGCCCGTGAGGCGCTGCGTGGTCCACTCCTCCATCGGTACGGCGCCGATGGAGCGGTAGAAGCCGATGGCGGGGGCGTTCCAGTCGAGGACTGTCCACTCGAGGCGGGCGTACCCGTTGTCGCGGCACTCCTGAGCCAGGGCGGCGAGCAGCTTCTTGCCGTGGCCGCCGCCGCGCACGCCGGGGCGCACGTAGAGGTCCTCGAGCCAGATGCCGTGCGTGCCGGTCCAGGTGGAGAAGGTGCGGAAGTAGACGGCCATCCCGACGACGGTCTCGGCACCGTCGGACCCCGGCTCGGAGGCGATGCGCGCGAAGACGGCGGGCGCAGGCCCGAACAGCGCGGTGTGCAGCTGCTCGGCCGTGGCGACCGCGGACTCCGGCTCCTTCTCGTAGGCGGCCAGCTCGGCGATCATCGCCAGGATCTCCGGCACATCGGCCGGCGTCGCGGGCCGGATCACTTGCCGCCCCCGGCCGCCGCGGCCTGCGCCGCGATCGCGGGCATGAGGCATTCGCGGACGACGCGACCGGCGGTGTAGGGATCGTCGAAGCTGATCAGGCCGTCGGGCGCGAGCAGCACCGAATGCCCGACGCGGGCGAAGATCTCCGCGATCGGCTTCGGGTCGAACTCCGGCAGCTCGCCGCTCGACTGGAAGCCCGCGATGATGTTCGCGGCGAACTCGCGGCCGATCTCGATGACCATGCCGCCGCCCTGCGCGATCATCGGCAGGCCGACGACGACGTTGCCGTCGCCGATGCCGCGGATCAGGGGCCGGCGGTGCGCCTCGCGGAGGAACGCGACGAAGCCCTCGGTGAGCGCCTCCTCGACGGTGCTCAGGCCCTGGACCTGCTGTTCCACCGTCTTGAGCAGCTGCTCGGCCTCGTACCGGATGGCCTGCTGAACGAGGTTGTCCTTGCGGTTGAAGCGGCGGTAGACGGTGGCCACGCCGATGCCCGCGAGGTTCGCGACGTTCTCCATCGTGGTCCGCGAAATGCCGACGCTGCCGATGCTCGACACCGCTGCAGACAGGATGCTCTGCGCGGTCTGATCGTTTCTGCCGGGACTCACAACGTCCGATTCTAGGCGCAGTGGGACAATGGAGGCATGAACGACGGTCCGAGCAAGCCCAACCCGATGCAGTACGTCCTGTACTCCTACGGTCGGAGCGTGCTGCCGCCGTCGATGCACGAGTGGGTCGCCAACGACCTCGCCGGGCCCCGCGCCGCGCTGCGGACCGTCGTGCGCTTCGCGATCCCGTGTCTGCTGATCCTGATCCCGTTCTGGTTCATCGACACCTCCGTGCTGAACCGCGCGACGATGACGCTGCCGATCTTCATCCCGTTCGTCTACTTCTCCATCGCGCTGAACAAGATCTACCGGCGCGGGCGACTGCGGCACCACGGCCTGGATCCCGAGCTCGTCGACGTGATCGCCCGCGAGAAGGAGGCGGACCTGCACGCCGCCTACATCGCCAAGCACGGCCCGCGCGACGAGTACCCGCGCCACACCTGAGCCTCCCCGCGCGCTGATATGTGACGCACGTCCTACTATCGGTGACATGGCGCTCACCGAACTCGTCCAGAAGCTGGCCCTGAAGATCCCGACGCCGCTCGTCGCGGGCGGCGCGAAGCTGCTCTTCGGGCTGCCCGTGCAGGTCAAGCAGCGGCTCGGCACCCCGCAGACCGTCGAGGGCAACGAGCTGGACCTCGACTCCCAGATCACGCTGCTCATGCTCAAGGCGCAGGGCGTGAACGGGCTCGCCGGCGACCGCGACGTGGAGCACTCGCGCGCGTCGACGCGGATGCTGAGCGCGGCCGTCGGCGCGGGCGCGGCCCCGTCGGTCGGCACGCGCGGACTCATGGTCGACGGTGCCACCGGCCCCCTCCCGGCACGTCTGTACACGCCGGCCGGGCTCGAGGCCGGGTCTCCGCTCGTCGTCTTCTTCCACGGCGGCGGCTTCGTGCTGGGCGACCTCGACAGCCACGACGCGCCCTGCCGGTACATCGCCGACCGGGCCCGGGTGCGGGTGCTGTCCGTCGACTACCGGCTCGCGCCGGAGACGATCTTCCCCGCGGCCGCCGACGACGCCGTCGCCGCCACCGCCTGGGCGATCGAGCACGCCGACCAGCTGGGCGCCGACCCCGCGCGGGTGGCCGTCTCCGGCGACAGCGCGGGCGGCAACCTCGCCGGCGTCGCGGCGCGCGAGCTGGCGCTGGCCGGCGGCGCGCAGCCCGCGTTCTCGCTGCTCTTCTACCCCGTGACCGGCGCCGATCCGGCGAACCGCAGCCGCGACACCTTCGCCGACGGCTACTTCCTGACCAAGGCCGACATCGAGTACTTCCGGCAGCTGTACACGCCGGAGCCGGGCCAGGACACCGACCCGAAGTTCGACCTCCGCCATGCCGACGGCCTCGCCGGCATCGGGCGCACGCACGTCGTGGTGGCCGGGTTCGACCCGCTGCGCGACGAGGGCGCGGCCTACGCGCAGCGGCTGCGGGACGCGGGCGTCGACGCCACGACGCAGCTGGCTCCCGGCGCGCTGCACGGCTTCCTCAACATGGTGGGCGTGAGCGCCGATGCCCGGGTCGACGTGGACGCCGCGCTCGACGTGTTGGCGGAGGTTCTCGTCCGCAGTTAGCGACAACAACTGTTGGCAGTTGCAGCTGCATGAGAACACGCATGTCACGAAAGGTGGCACCTGTACGCGTATACCCCGTATCGTGGGTTCTGCGGCCGCCATATGACGTCTCCCCCCACGTCGGTGGCTGCGTGATTGAGCCTTGATACCGGCTCCCCCTCCTCCCCCCATTCCGGGAGCCGGTATCAAGGCCTTTCGCGTTTTCGGCCCAGGTGGCCCGGGGTGGATACTGGAAGGGTGACGGATCTCGACCAGGCCCCCGCTCCGGCCGCCGCGCAGCCGGAGCAGGCGCAGCGCACTTTCCTCGACGTCGGCGGCATGACGTGCGCCGCGTGCGTCGGGCGAGTCGAGCGCAAGCTCAACAAGCTCGACGGGGTGCGCGCGGTGGTCAACCTGGCCACGCGGACGGCCACCGTCGAGCACGCGCCGACGGTCACCGTCGAACAGCTGACCGGCACCGTCGAGGCCGCGGGGTACACCGCGGCGCCCAAGTCCCCGAACCCGCGCCGCGCGATCCTCGCCGAGGAGCGCGAGCGGCGCGACGTGCTGCGCCGGCTGATCGTCTCGCTGGTGCTGTTCGTGCCGGCCGCGGACCTGTCGATCGTGCTCGCGACCATCCCGTCGACGCGCTTCACCGGCTGGCAGTGGGTGCTGCTCGCGCTGAGCCTGCCCGTCGTGACCTGGGGCGCGTGGCCGCTGCACAAGCGGGCCTTCCTGGGCGCGCGGCACGGCGCGGCCACGATGGACACGCTGGTCTCGGTCGGCATCATCTCCGCCACCGCGTGGTCGGTGGTCACCGTGCTCACGCCCGGCCGCGAGCGCCCGGATCCGCACGGCTTCTGGAACGCGATCATCCAGTCCGATCCGATCTACCTCGAGGTCGCGATGGGCGTCACCGTCTTCGTGCTGGCGGGGCGGTACTTCGAGGCCTCCGCCCGCGCGAAGGCGGCGTCAGCGCTGCGGGAGCTCGCGACGCGCGGCGCCCGCGAGGTGTCGGTGCTGGTCCGCGACGGTTCCGAGCTGCGGATCCCCGTCGGCGAGCTGCGCGAGGAGCAGCTCTTCGTGGTGCGGCCGGGCGAGACGATCGCGACGGACGGCATCGTCGAATCCGGGTCGGCGTTCGTCGACAACTCGGCCATGACCGGCGAGTCCCGCCCCGTGCCGGCCGGCCCGGGCGACAAGGTCGTCGGCGGCACCGTCTGCCAGGACGGCCGCCTGACGGTGCGCGCGACCGCCGTCGGCGCGGACACCACCTTCGCCGCGATGCTCCGCCTCGTCGAGGACGCGCAGGCGACGAAGGCGCGGATGCAGCGCCTCGCCGACCGCGTCTCCGCCGTCTTCGTGCCCTGCGTCTTCGCCATCGCGGCGCTGACCTTCGTGGGCTGGCTTCTGGCCGACGGGGTCGACAGCGCGGTGAAGTCGGCGATCGCCGTGCTCGTGATCGCCTGCCCCTGCGCGCTCGGCCTGGCGACGCCCGTCGCGTTCATGGTGGCCTCGGGCCGGGGTGCACAGCTCGGCGTGTACGTGCGCGGGCACCAGGCGCTGGAGGCCACCGAGACCATCGACACCGTCGTCTTCGACAAGACCGGCACCGTGACCACCGGCGTGCTCTCCGTGGCCGAGGTGAGCGTCGCGCCCGGGTTCACGGAATCCGGCGTGCTGCGGCTCGCGGGGGCCGTCGAGTCGGCGTCCGAGCACGCCGTCGCGCGGGCCGTCGTCGCGCGGGCCGGCTCCGACCTGCCCGCCGTCGAGGACTTCCGGGCGGTCCCGGGCCTCGGCGCCACCGGGGTGGTCGACGGTGCCGTCGTGCGGGTCGGCTCGCCGCGGTTCGTCGAGCCGGGCGTGCTGTCGGGGGCCGTCGAGGCCGCCGCCGAGGCCGGGCGGACCGTCGCCGTCATCGAGGTCGACGGTGCCGTCGCCGCCGTGCTCGAGGTGGCCGACACCATCAAGGCCGACGCGGCGGACGCCGTCGCGCGGCTGCACGAGGCCGGAATCCGGACCGTGCTCCTGACCGGCGACAACGCCGCCGCGGCCACGAAGGTCGCCGCGCTCGTCGGCATCGACGACGTGCGCGCCGACGTGCTGCCCGACGGGAAGGTCGCGGCGGTCCGCGAGCTGCAGGCCTCCGGGCGGCGGGTCGCGATGGTGGGCGACGGCGTGAACGACGGCCCCGCCCTCGCCGCCGCCGACCTCGGCCTCGCGATGGGCACCGGCACCGACGTGGCCCAGAGCGCCGCCGACGTCGTGCTCATGCGCGAGGAGCTGTCCGCGGTCCCCGACGCGCTCGGCCTCGCCCGCGCGACGCTGAAGACCATCAAGACGAACCTGGTCTGGGCGTTCGGCTACAACGTCGCCGCGATTCCCGTCGCCGTGGCCGGCCTGCTGAACCCGCTCATCGGCGCCGCCGCGATGGCCTTCAGCTCGTTCTTCGTCGTGTGGAACAGCCTGCGCCTGCGCAAGTTCGGCACGAAATAGCCGCGCGACCCGAGGTACAGGCATGCTCGCCGAATAGGTCATGCCGGACCTGCATAGCCCTATCTCTGCAGGTCACAACCGTATTCATCGGCGCACGTCATGCGGAATCCGCATAGCCTCCGCGATCCCGTCGGTCCACAGGTCAGCCGGGTATGCCGATTCTGCATGACTCGGTCGCCACGAAACACCGTGGCCTGCAGAAACAAGCGTATGCACAATTGGCATAGCAGTCGCCGCGCACAACCACTTCGATACGTGGCCGCCCAGCACCGTCAGGACGGCTGGCGTGCGGTACAGCTCAGAGCAGCTCGGGCTCGGAGTCCTCGTCACGGTTGCGCCACGCCCAGTGCAGCACCAGGCCCAGGGTGACCAGGGCGATCGCGGCCTCGTCGGTGGCCCAGGCGACGACGCCGCCGACGAACTGGTCGCGGTGCAGGTCCGTCATCCACTCGAAGTCGAGGTAGAGGTACAGGCGCGAGCCGACGAGCCCGTCCATCGTCATGATGATGAGCGCGAAGACCATGGTGATCGGCATCATCGCGAGCAGCATGCCGATGCGGCCGATGAAGGGCAGCTCGCCCGGCACCGGGTCGATCTGGAAGACGCGCCAGTAGAACAGGAAGCCTGTGAACAGCAGCGCGGCATAGATCGCCAGGTGGCCCCAGTGGTAGCGGCCGATGCTGTCGAAGAGCGGCGTGAAGTAGAGGCCGTAGAGCACCGCGGCGAACAGCCCGAGCTGCACGACGGGGCGCATCAGCACGGCGAAGGAACGCGACTCGAGGACCGTCGAGAGCCAGCGCGCGGGCGCCCCGGTCAACGTGTCGCGCATCAGCGTGATCGGCGCGCCGAGCAGCAGGAAGACCGGCACGATCGACGTCATCAGCATGTGCACCACCATGTGCACGCTGAACATCGCGTTGGAGTAGGTGCGCAGCCCGGAGCTGGTCAGCGTGAGCAGGAAGACGCAGCCCAGGATGAAGAACACGGTCCGGTACCAGGGCCAGTTCGTGGTGCGCCGGACCAGCAGCAGGTAGCCGACGGCGAGGGCGATCGCGAAGGGCGCGAGGTTCAGGTCGGGGCGCCAGTTCCCGAGGAAGGCCATCGCGCTGGGCGGGTCCGGCAGGTTGTAGCCGAGGAAGTTCTCCCCCACCGTCGGCCGACTGCGCAGGAAGGGCGGGGGCGTCAGCTCGGACGCGGCGATCGCGGTGCCGAAGGCGGCCGTCAGCAGCGCCGCGGCGACGGGCAGGGCCCGCAGCCAGTGCGCGGCACCCGCTGCGAGCAGCAGCGCGCCGGTGGCCAGGAGCAGCAGGCCGTACCAGGTGACCCACAGGTCGGAGCCCGGCGCCATGACCAAGGCGATCACGAGCCCGTTGAGCAGCGCGACCCCGGCGTACAGCGGGCCGATCCAGCGCCGCTCCGGCCGGGCCGGCAGGCGCACCGCGGACCACAGCCCGCCGAGCCACAGCGCCGCGACCACGCCGAGAGTGGTGAGCGCCGCGGTCGTGTAGTCGTGGTTCCAGTTCTGCGCCTCGTTCGCGGTGACGATCGTGGCGAGCAGGCCGACAACGGCGGGCAGCAGCATCCACAGGTGCGCCATCCACGTCATCGCCGTGCGCAGCGCGACGTACACGATCACGGCGCAGACCAGGGAGACGATCCAGCCCTTGGCGGTGTCCGACGCGGAGATCAGGATGCCGAGGCCGCCCACACGGTAGGTGTCGACGAGGTTCTGGGCGGCGCTCTCCGCGGCCGCCAGGAAGACCATCGGGAGCGAGACGACGGCCCAGACGACGGCGTACCGTCGGGCCTGCAGCTGCGTGAGGTACCCGCGCAGACCGAGCTCACCGGTGTCGAGGGCCTTGGTCCGGAAGACGGCGTAGGCCACCGCGCCGAAGGTCAGGGCGGCGGCGACGGTGCCGATCACGCGGCCGACGGCCGCCCCGTACGCGGTGAGCGCGCCCGGGTAGGCGTTGCCGTTGACGAGGTAGCGCAGCTCACCCTCGCTGCTGACCAGCCAGATCACGACCGCGACGGCGGCGAGGGAGCCGACGGCGAGCGCCGCGATGCCACCCGCGCGCGGTGCGCCCGGGGATTCTTCGGTCATCGCAGCGGCGTCGGACTCCTGCGCCACCGTGGTCAAGTTACTTCGCGTCCTTGATCTTCTTCACGGACTTGTCGAGGAAGCCGTTGAACTCGCCGCGATCCGGGTCGCCGCCGAGCTTGGTGCCCTGCACCGCGACGGTGTAACCGCGCAGCGAGGCCACGCCGACGAGGACCTTCTGGTGGATCGGGAAGGAATCGGCGCCCTTGGTGCGAGTGCCGTCGAGCGCGATCTCGAAGGTGGCCTTCTGCTTGTCCGAGGAGACCTCCTTGGTGATGGCGCGCACCTTGATGGTGCCGCCCCGCGGATCGTTGGTCTCGATGGTCACGTCGGAGCACAGCTTCAGCAGGCCGACCTTGACGGTGTCGACGTCGACGTCCTTGGCGACCAGCGTCTCGCTCAGGCTCTTGCGGTCCTGGTCGTGCACGCCGGCGACGGTGTCGCCGTCGCCCTGGCCGCCCTTGGCGGCGGCGAGGATGTTCTTGCACTCCGGCGGGGTGACCTTCGCGGAGCTCGCGAGGGTCAGGGGGTCGGCGCCCAGCTCGTTGGCCAGCCGCTGCTGCGGCGACGGCACGACGATGTAGCCGCTCGGGAAATCGCTGGAGTTGAGCAGCAGCTCCGCCGCCGGGGCGGTGGGCTTGGTGGTGGTGTCGGGGTCGGCGACGGCGACACCACCGGTCAGGCCGGCGACCAGCGCGGTCGCGGCGGTGAGAGTGGCGGCACGACGCAGGCCCGCTCGCTTGAGGTCAGTGTTCGCGTTCATCGAATCCTCTATCCGTTCTCGTCGGCCCGGCGTTACCGCGCGGCGCGGCCGCGCAGCGCCATCCAGCCGAGGGCGGCCGCGGCCACCACGATCTCCGCCGCGGCGAAGACGATCATCAGGGTCATCCAGGGCTGCATCGCGCTCATCGAGTGGCCCATCGAGCCCATGTCCATCCCGGGCATCGAGTGGTCCATTCCGGCCATGCCGGAGTCCATCGCCGACATGAGCACCGGGTGCAGCGCGATCATGATGGCGCCCATCGCCGCGGTCCGGAGCCAGGCGCTCACCGTCGGGTTGCGGAACAGGCAGACGGAGCAGTGCGCGCAGCCGATCAGCATCGCGGCGACGATGAGCGAGACCACCCAGCTGTTGTCGCCGAGCATCGGCAGGTGCACCAGCGACGTCGCGAGGGCGACGGCCGCGCCGACCCACCCCCAGATCCGGATGGTGCGCGACGTGTCCGTGGTCTCCGCGTGCTTGTGCATCACGCGGGCCATCCTACCTGGCATTTCGCGGTGAGCAGAATCCCCGATCGGCCTGTGCGTGCGGCCGCCTCGGGCAACCCCCGTCGCTTGACCGACTCCACACCTCGTGGTCGACTGGGCCCAGGTAATCGGCGTTACGAAACCAGCGCTTCAGCAGAACCGACCGATCGGAACGGGTCCGTCATGAACGCGCAGCACTTGGGCGCGATGGCCGCCGCCCTCCTCACCGCAGCCACCCTCACGGCGTGCGGGTCGAGCGACGACCAGCAGGACAGCTCCGTCGCCTTCTCCCAGATCACCGGCGAGGACTTCACGTCGAATCCGGGCGCCTTCCAGACCGACGGCGTGCCCGTCCCCGAGAAGGGCGTCACGGTGGTCGGCGATCCCATCGCCTCGCAGGCCGTGGCGAACGCGGGGCTCGAGCAGGGCACCGTCACCGCGAGCTCCGACGACGGTGCCACCGTCTTCTATCCGAAGGCGCCGCCGGTTCCGGGGCTGCCCGTCGCGGAGCAGGACGTCGCGCCGCCACCGCCGCAGCTCACCCGGCCCGTGAACACCCGCCCGTGGAACTACACGCCGCACCAGGTCACCGTGTACCGGCAGATCTGCGAGACCGGCCGGTGGAACGGCTGGGTCGCGGGCGCCGAGGTGCAGTCGCAGACCTGTTGGACCGTGTACGGCCGCCAGCTCGGCGTGCGTCCGTGGTACCCCGGCCAGCCGAAGCCCTGGGAGCGCCCGTCGTGGCCCAAGCCCTGGTACGAGCCGACCTTCCGCGCCGACGTCCCCGTCATGTGGGTCTACCCGCGCGACTGGAACCGCCCGCGCCCGCAGCCGATCGTCTCCGTCTCGATCGGGCTGAACGTGCCGCAGAATCCGCACGCCCGCCCCAACCCGCTCTTCCGCGACGACCCCTATCTCCCGGTGTGGGCGGTCACGCCCGGCCGGCCCGTCGCCGCCCGGGACCAGGCGCGGGTCGTCGCGCCGTGGTTGGCCTACGACGTCACGCCGACGGTCCGCTACACGTCGCCGCCCGTCTACCCGGGCACGGTCCTCGCAGCGCTGCCCACGTCGGGCCGCGCCGAGGTGATCACCGCGCTCCCGGGCGCGGACGGCGAGTGGAACCCGAACCGCGATAAGACGGTGCTCGCCCCCTCCGCCCGGGCCATCGCGGGCGCGAGCGTCTACAACGGCACGCGCGCCGACGTGGTGCGCGCGCTGGGCGAGGACGTCAACGTGACGGTCGCGACGAGCCGCACCCGGCCGTCGACGACCACCACCACGACCACCACTCGGACCTCGAGCGGGAAGAGCGCGGACGCCACCTCGACCGCCCGGACGACGGATTCCGAGGAGACCGGGGCCGCGACGACGACGCGGACCACCGACCGCACGACCACCACGACGACCACCGAGAAGTCATCCACGGCCACGAGTCGCACGACCACTTCGTCAGCGGAGCCGACCACCACGAAGCCGGCGACCACCACGACGACGGCACCGTCGGCGACGAGGACCACGACGACGGCCCCGAGGACGACGACCGAGGTGCCCGTCACCACCACGCAGGCGGAGAAGCCGGCGACCACCACGACCGCGCCCGCGACGCGGACCACGACGAAGCCGGCCACGACGACCACCACCACGACGCCCGCGCGCTGACCGCACCCGGCATCTTTTCGAGATGATGTTGCAGTCTCGAAAACTTGTCGGTGGGTCCTTGTAGCGTGAGTTCATGGACGAAGACGGTGGTGTAGAGGATGATCGGCCGCCTGATGGTGGCATGGCGGAGCGTTTGCGTTCGATGGAGAGGCAGCGGTGCCGGACGGTGTTCGAGCAGTACCGGTTGGCGGCGGAGTTGCTGCGGGAGCGGGTGTGCGAGCGGGTGGCGGCGGGGTTGGCGCAGGACCGGTGGCAGCAGGGCGTGGCGGCGGAGGTCGGGTTGGCGTTGCACATGTCGCCGAACGCGGCCGCGAAGTTCGTGAACCGGGCGGTGGAGCTGGAGAAGACGATGCCGTGCGCTCGCGCCCGGTTACGCGAGGGTGACCTGTCGCCGGAGGCGATCCCGGTGATCGTCGGCGGCTTGGCGCATCTGGACGCCTCCGATCGGCATGTCGCGGATGCGCAGTTGTGCGCTGATCCGGCGACGCTGGCGGGGATGGGCCTCAAGCAACTCAGCGCGCGGGTCGAGCAGGTCGCGTATCGGCTGGACGCGCAGGCGACGGTGGATCGGAACGCGACGGCGGAGAAGGACCGGACCGTGACGATCCGCCCGTTGCCGGAGGGGATGGCCAGGGTCTCGTTGCTGTTGCCGGTGGCGCAGGGCGTCGGGGTGTACGCGGCGCTGCGCAAGCACGCCGCCACGCTGATCGGGATCGGCGCGGACCTGCGCACGCGCGGTCAGATCATGGCCGACACCGCGTTCGCGCGGATCACCGGCCGCGAGGCCGCCGCAGGTCAACCGGTCACGGTGAACCTGACGATGCCCGCCACGGTGTTGCTGGGCGACCGGTCCGGGACGGCGCACCTCGACGGCGGCGGGACGATGCCGGCGGAGATCGCCCGCAATCTCATCGGCCGGGCCACCGCTGCCGGCGTCGCCTGGGTGAAGCGGCTGTACATCGCGCCCGAGTCGGGTGCGGTCGTCGGCATGGACTCACGGGCCCGCTGTTTCCCTGATGAGTTGGCGGAGATGATCCGGGCACGGGACCGGTTCTGCCGGACCCCGTACTGTGACGCGCCGATCGCGCACACCGACCACGTGGTTCCGCACGCGTCCGGTGGTCCCACCGAGTTTCAGAACGGGCAGGGCCTGTGCGCGGCGTGCAACTACGCCAAGGAAGCCACCGGCTGGACCAGCCGGGTGGTGCCGGACGCGAGCGGGCGGCACACCGTCGACACCCGAACACCGAGCGGACACCACCACCGGTCCACCGCCCCGGACCAGGCCGCCTAGCTAGATCCGGCGGGCCAGACCCACGCGGGTCAGCGTGCCGACGAGGCGCAGCGTGCGGCCGAGCTGCCGCGGCGACGCCATGATGGTGCGCTTGTGCCGATGCCCGGCGTCGGTGACGGGCTTGCCGTCGAGCCGGTCGGCCAGCCAGCCCAGCAGCATCGGTGCCGACAGGAAGTGCATCGAGAAGTGGTCGCTCCACTGGTCGGTGAGGTACTCGACGTGCGTGCCGCCGGACGTGTACCGCTCCACGTGGGCCTCGGCGTCGGAGGCCGGCGAGATCTGGTCCTTGGTGGACTGCACCACGAGCATCGGCACGGAGGGCGCGGACTGACCGGGGCGGATGTCGTCGAAGATCTCCAGCAGCTTCGGCAGCCGGGCGATGTCCTCGAACGGGAGGTCGCAGTAGTAGCCGAAGTCCTTGTGCGCCATCTTGCGGATGGCCCGCTCGGGCGACCACTCGAGCGCGTCCTCGTAGAAGACCTTGCGCCCCTTGTCGTCGACGTGCTCGGCGAGCACCTCACGTAGCGTCGGGTACTCGCGGGCCAGCGCCGCGATCACCAGCGTCGGCAGGCCGGTGAACAGGGTGTTGTTGAGGTAGACGAAGACATTGCCCGGATCGGAGACGGGCGCGCCCACGGCCCCGGCGATCAGGTTCAGCTCGGGGGCGTACGACGGTGCGATCTCCGCCGCCCAGGACGTGGCGAGGCCGCCACCCGAGTAACCCCAGACGCCGAGGCGCGTGTCCGCGGCGAGGCCGAGCGGCTCGTGCGAGAGCGCGGCGCGCAGACCGTCGAGCACCATGTAGCCGGGCTCGCGGGGGATGCCCCAGCGGCCGGTCTGGCCGCCGTGGTCGGGCACGGAGACGGTCCAGCCCTTGGCGACGGCAGCCGCGATGAAGAGGTACTCGATCTGCGGGAACGAGGCGTCGTCGCAGCGGACGCCGTGCTGCAGCACGTACGAGGGGAAGGTCTTGGGGTGCAGCGAGTCGATCGCGCACTGGTACGAGACCAGCGGCGCGCCCCGCTTCGCTCCGCGGAGCGGGCTGATCACGGTGGTGACGGTGACCTCGGGGACGCCGTGCATGTTCACGGTGCGGTACAGCAGCTGGGTGGCGCGCACCTTCTGCTTGATCCGGCCGAGGAAGCCGATGCTCACGTCGCGGTACCGCAGCACGGTGCCCTCGGGTGCGTCCTCGAAGCCCGACGGGGCGTCGAAGAACGGGTCGATGCCCACCATCTGCGGCTCCGCGGGTGCGGGCCACAGCTCGGCGAGCTCCGTGCGGTTCTGCACAGCCGTCATGTCGCGTCCTCCTGATCGGGCGTTCGGAGCGACTGTACACACATTTGGGACAGATCTGAATAATCTGTCCCATTGCGGCTCGGTTGCGGAGACCCCGCGGCCGAGACCCCACGCTGCTCGGGCCGCTCGGGCCGGCGCTGTGTGAACATCCGGTGAATCCGTCCGCGACCGGCCCCGCGACGGCTAATCTTCAGTTCGCTTAATGGCGGATTGAGGTGAATGACATGACCCCTGGTGACCGCGTGCAGTTGCGCGACGAGGTGCTCGGATTCGGAACGGTGCTCAGCGCCGACGACGAGGCGGTGTCCGTCAAGCTCGACGACGGCCGCGCCGTGGCAGTGCACCGCGAGGCCCTCGTCCTCCTGTGAACCCGATCGCGGCCTCGGACGCGGGTGGTTCCGCCGCTAAGAACCGGCCGCCGCCAGCATCATCAGCGTGGCCCGCATGGACTCGATGACGGGCTCGGTGGCGATGGTCGGATCGATCGCGCGCTGAATACCCAGCCCGATCCCGGCCGAGAGCAGCAGCTCCGCTGCGGATTCGAGCGTGCTCCGCAGGTGCGGTTCGATCTCCTCGGCGCCGGACTCGCCCCGCACCAGGTCGACGAGCATCTCGACGACGGTGCTGCGCGCCGCGGCGCGGAGCTCCACGATCATGGCGAGCAGGTCCGGGTCGGTGCGGGCGACGGTGATGAACTCGAGTTCGAGCATCGTCCAGCCCACGTCGCCGGCGGTCCGCTGCACCCAGTCGGCGAGCAGATCGATGCGGTCCTGCAACTGCCCCTCACCCGTGACCACGCCGGCGAGCTCGCCGATCTTCTCGTCATGGATGGCCTGCAGCACCTCGCGGCACAGGTTCGGCTTGTCGACGAAGTTGGAGTAGACGGCACCCTTGGAGTACCCGGCCCGGTCGGCGATGTCCTCCAGGCTCGCGGCGGCGTACCCGACCTCCAGGAAGCGATCGCGCGCGGCGATCAGCAGGTCGGCGCGGGTCTGCGCGCGTTGTTCCACCCTGGTCAGCCTGGCCACGGGAGAAGAATACGCGACAGGGTATTCAAAAACTCGCAGTATTCGGATACTGTCGGTCACATGAACCTGTTCTCTTCTCGCGACCACCTCGCCCGGCTCGACGGTGCGCTCGTCGTCATCACCGGCGGCGCCCGCGGCATCGGTGCCGCCACCGCCCGCCTCTTCGCGCAGCACGGCGCCCGCGTCGTGCTGGCCGACGTCGACCTCGACGTCGCGGAGACCACCGCGGCGACGATCCCCGGCGCGCGCGCCGCCCGCCTCGACGTCACCGACCGCGCGTCCTGGGCGGCGCTCGTCGCCGACCTCGACGCCCCGGTCGACGTCCTGATCAACAACGCCGGCGTCATGTCGCTCGGGCACTTCGAAGAGGAGTCGGAGACCACCACCGACCTCATCCTCGACGTCAACGTGCGCGGCATGCTCAACGGCATACGCGCCGTGATCCCCGGGATGGCCGAGGCCGGCGGCGGCCACGTCGTCAACGTCGCGTCGATGGCCGGGATGATCCCGATCCCCGGCATGGTCACCTACAACGCCAGCAAGTTCGCCGCGCTCGGGGCGTCGCTCGCCGCGCGCCGGGAGTACGACGTCGCGGGCGTCGCGGTCTGCGCGATCCTCCCGTCGGCGGTCCGCACCGAACTCTCCTCCGGGGCGCAGCTCGGCGGCGCCCTGCCCACCGTCGACCCCGAGGACGTGGCCGCCGCGGTCCTCGACACCCTGCGCACCCGCGCGGCGCGCACCTCCGTTCCGAAGTGGGTCGCCCCGGGCTGGAGCCTCGTCGAGGCCTTCGTTCCCGAGCCGATCGAACGCCTCGCGCGCAAGCTGCTCGACGACCGGCGCACTCTCGATCTCGACGCGGCCGCCCGCAAGGCCTACACCGACCGCATCGCCCGGCAGGCCACCGACCACGCGGACCACGCCGCCCTGACCGACGGGGAGGCCGCCCGGTGACCCGCGCGCTCGTGATCGGCTGCGGCGGCACCATCGGCGGGGCGTGGACCATCGCCGCGCTGGCTGCGCTCGAGGAGCAGCTGGGCTGGGACGTGCGCGAGGCGGACGTACTCCAGGGCACCTCCGCCGGCTCGGAGATCATCACCGCCCTGCAGGCCTTCTCGGTCCAGGACCTCGTCGCCATGCAGGAAGGGCGCGCGGAATCGCCCGTGCTGCAACGCCACCTCGCCGCCACGCCGGCGCCGCTGCCGCGGATCCCGTTCTCACTGCCCGCCGACCCGTCGACCCTGTGGACCCGCCGCGGCGGGCACGCGCCGCTGACCGGCGTCGCCCCGCGCGGCCGCGGTGATGCGACGTGGCTGCAGGAGCTCGCCGACGCCACCGTCGGGCCGGGTGCGCTCGTGCCGCCGAAGGCCCGCCTCGTGGCCTACGAACCCGCTACCGGCGAGCGCGTCGCCCTCGGCGCGCCCGGGGCCCCGAAAGCCACTGCCGGCGAGGCCCTCCGCGCGTCGTGGGCGATCCCCGCGTGGATGCCGCCCGTCGAGATCGAGGGCCGCACCTACGTCGACGGCGGCGCCGCCTCGACCGCCTCGGTCGACCTCATCACCCCGCAGGACGCGGACGAGATCGTCGCCGTGGTCTCCATGGCCTCGGCGCCCGGCGTCCGCGGCCCCGGCCTCGGCGGCCTCGTCGAGTACGCGGCGCTGCGCCGCCCCATGTCGGCCGTCTTCTGGGGCGAGGTCGAACTGGCGCGGGCCCGGGGGCAGAAGGTCACCGTGATCTCGCCCGACGGTGCCGATCTCGCCGGCCTCGGCGCGAACTTCATGGCCCGGGGCAAGCGCGCCGAGGCCTTCACGGCCGCACAGCGCACCGCTCCGCTCGCCGTCCGCCGCGGACTGGAGGAGGCACGATGACCGAGCCCCGCATCGTGGTCATCGGCGCCGGCGTCGCCGGCATCTCGACCGCGCACGTCCTGCAGGAGCAGGGATTCACCGACTGGGTCGTCCTGGAGAAGGGCGCCGACGTGGGCGGCGTCTGGTTCTGGAACCGCTACCCCGGCCTCACCTGCGACGTGCCCTCGCAGATCTACCAGTTCGCCTTCGCCCCGAAGCCCGACTGGGAGAAGATCTGGGCCACCGGCCCGCAGATCCAGCAGTACCACCGCGACGTGGTCGAACAGCTGGGCCTGCAGGACCGGATCCGTTGCAACACCGAGGTCCTCGCCGCCGAGTTCGACGACGCCTCCGCCACCTGGTCGCTCACCCTGAACACCGGCGAGACGATGACGGCCGACTTCGTCGTCTGCGCCACCGGCGTGCTGCACAATCCCGCGATCCCCGACATCGAGGGCCTCGCCGACTTCGAGGGCGACGTGGTGCACACCGCGCGCTGGGACGACTCCCTGGTGAGCGAGGGCCGCAGGATCGCCGTCATCGGCACGGGATCGACCGGCGTGCAGGTGGTCTCGGCGCTGCAGCCGAAGGCGAAGCACCTCACGCACTTCGTCCGATCCCCGCAGTGGGTGCTGTGGGCGCCGATGCGGCTGCCCCAGATCGGGCTCGTCTCGGAGCTCTTCAGGCGGGCGCCGAAGGTTCTCGACCAGGTGCACCAGGGCCTGCTCTGGGGCTCGGGCATCCTCGCCGACATCGCGACGAAGCCGTCATGGCGGCGCAGCGCGGTGCAGGCGTACGCCCGACTCTCGCTGCGGGCGCAGCTGCCGCCGGCGCTGCGGAAGGACCTCACCCCCGAGGACGAGCCGCTGTGCAAGCGGCAGGTCGTCTCCGGTACGTACTACTCGGCGCTCAAGGCCCGCAACGCCTCCCTGGTGACCGACGGCATCGAGCGGATCGAGCCGACCGGCATCCGGACCGTCGACGGGCAGCTCCACGAGGCGGACCTCCTCGTGCTCGCCACCGGCTTCCGCGCACACGACTACATGCGGCCCATGCGGGTGACGGGCCGCGACGGCGTGAAGCTCGACGACGCCTGGGCCGACGGTCCGCGGGCCTACCGCATGACGGCGATCCCCGGCTTCCCCAACCTGTTCACCGTCCTCGGCCCCAACTCCCCGACGGGCTCCATCTCCCTGCAGTTCTCGGCCGACCTCACGGCGAGGTACATCGCGCAGTGGCTCGATCGGTTCCGACGCGGCGAGGTCCGGACGATGGAGGTCACCGAGGAGGCCACGGAGGGTTTCAACCGGCAGGTGGCGGAGGCCATGGGCCCGACGGTCTGGAACACCGGCTGCAACTCCTGGTACTTCACCGAGGGCGGGTCGATCGACCTGTGGCCCTTCGACCGGAAGACCATGGTGCGCATGCTGTCCGCGCCCGACGACGCGGACTTCCACGTCCGACGGTCCGCCGACCGCACCTGACGATCACGGCGTCCCGAGGCGGGCGCGGAGGACGGAGAGGGCCCGGTGCTGCGTGAGCAGCACCTGGCCCTCCGTCATCGTGAGCACCTCGGCGCACTCGGCGACGCTGCGCCCCTGCACGATCCGCAGCAGCAGCACGATCCGCAGCTCGTCGGGCAGGCGGTCCACCAGGGACGCGCGGGCGCGCGACGGCGCGGCATCGGAGTCGATCATGTCGTGATCCTCCGATCCGCGTGCGGCGAACATTCCTCCGCGCGGTCCCGATTCCGTCCCGATCGTGTCGCAACCCCTTGACAGCGCGCCGGCGACCCACCATTCTGAACAGAGTTCAGCTACTGAACCTCGTTCAGATTGGAGGCCGTCATGGCCGCACCCTCACTCCTCGGGCGCCTGTCCAGCCCCCGCCGGGAGACCGATCCGCACCGCCTCGCGAAGGCCGTCGGCGGCCGCACCGTCCTCGTCACCGGCGCCTCCTTCGGGCTCGGCGCCGCCACGGCGGAGTCGTTCGCCGCCGCCGGTGCCACCGTCCTGCTCGTCGCGCGCACCGCCGACAAGCTCGACGAGGTCGCGGCCCGGATAAGGGCCGACGGCGGTACCGCCCACGTGCTGCCGGCCGACCTCACGGACCCGCGCGCGGTCGAGGACCTCGCCGCCGCCATCCTCGACCGGCACGGCGCGCCCGACATCGTGATCAACAACGCCGGCAAGTCGATCCGCCGCTCGCTCACCCTGCAGCTCGACCGACCGCAGGACTTCGAGCGGACCGTCGACATCAACTACCTGGGCCCCGTCCGGCTCCTGCTGCGCCTCGTCCCCGCGATGACCGAGGCCGGCGGCGGGCGGATCGTCAACATCTCGACGGTCGGCGTCCGCATGCACCCCGGGCCGCGGTGGGGTGCGTACCAGGCGTCCAAGGGTGCCTTCGACACGTGGTTCCGCAGCGTTACACCGGAACTCCGGGCCCGGAACATCAGCACGACGTCGATCTACATGGCGCTGATCCACACCCGGATGAGCGCGCCGACGCCCAGCATGCGCCGGCTCCCCGGCCTCCACCCGGAGCACGCCGCGCAGATCGTGGCCGCCGCCGTGGTCGACGGCCCGCGCTCGCTGGCTCCGTGGTGGTCGTGGCCGCTCGACGTTGCCTCCACGGTCGCGGGCGGCGCCTTCTCCGCCGCGTACACGCTGGCCTTCCGGTTCGGCGAGGACTCGCCCTCGGCCCGTGCGGACGCGGAGGCGCTCCGATGAGCGCCGTCCCCGAGATCGTCCGCGCGGCGCTGGGTTCCGGCCTGCTGGTTCCGCCGCCGCCCCACCGGTGGCCCGCCGTCGCCCGCGGGCTCGGCTCCGGTGCACCCGGATTCGTCACCCTGCTCCGCGTCGCCGCGGCGCGCGCGCCCGGTCGGATCGCGCTCGTCGACGACGAGGGCGCCCTCACCTACGGGGACCTCCTCGCCGAGGTCGGCGCCGCGGCGACCGCTCTGCACCGGAGCCACGGCGTCGCACCCGGGGAGACGGTCGGCGTCCTGTGCCGCAACGGCCGACGCTTCGTCGTCGCCCTCCTCGCGACGGCGTCCCTCGGCGCCGACGTCCTGCTGCTCAACACCGACTTCCGCGGCCGCGCCCTCGCCGCGTCGCTCGAGGGCCACGCCGTGCGGCTCGTGATCGCCGACGAGGAGTTCGTCCCCGCCCTGGACGAGATCCCCGAGACCACGATCGCCTCGTCCGCCCTGCGCGACCGCTGGGGCACCGTCGACCCCGCCCCGCGCGAGGGGCGACTCATCCTGCTCACGTCCGGGACGACAGGCACTCCGCGCGGCGTGCCGCGCGATCCGGCACCGTCGACCCTGCTCGGGATGACCGCGAGCGTGATCGCCCGCACCGGCGCGCACGTCGGCTACCGGACCGCGGTGGCGGTGCCCTTCTTCCACGCCTTCGGCCTCGCCGCGCTCGCCCTCACGCTGGGCCTGGGCGGCACCGTCATCACGCAGTCGCGCTTCGACCCCGCGGTCGCGCTGGACCGGGCGGCGACGCACCGCGCCGACGCCCTGATGGTGGTCCCGGCGATGCTCGCCCGCATCCTGGAAGCCGCACCGCCCGAGAGCGTTCCGCCGGTCGTGCTGAGCGGCGGCTCCGCGCTGCTCCCCGCGCTCGCGGACCGGTTCACCGCCCGCTTCGGGGGCGTCCTGTTCAACGGCTACGGCTCCTCCGAGGTCGCGCTCGCGACCCTCGCCACGCCCGACGACCTGCTGCGCGCCCCGGGCACCGTCGGCCGGCCGGTCGCGGGGGCCACCGTCCGGGTCCTCGACGACGACGGTGCGCCCGTCCCCACCGGGATCACGGGCCGGATCTTCGTCGGCGGCCGCCCGGCCGTCGGCCGGTACACGGGCGGCCCCGACAAGGCCCGCGTGGGCGCGCTGATCGCGACCGGCGATCTCGGCCACCTCGACCGGCACGGATTGCTGCACGTGGCGGGCCGCGACGACGACATGATCGTCAGCGGCGGCGAGAACGTCTACCCGCGCGCCGTCGAGAACGCCCTCGCGGCGCACGCCGGCGTCGCGGACTCCTGCGCCCTGGGCGTCGCCGACGCGCAGTACGGCCAGCGCCTCGTCGCGCTCGTGGAGACGGCGGATCCTGCTCGGCCGACCGGGGATGCGCTCCGCGACTACCTGCGCGGATCCCTGTCCCGGTTCGAGCAGCCCCGCGACATCCACTTCGTCGCGGCGGTCCCCCGCAACGCCGCGGGCAAGGTCGACCGGCGCGCGGCCGCGGCCCTGCTCGCGACCCTGGACCCCGAAGGAGCAGCCCGATGACGGTCCACCTGTTCGACGTGGCGCCGCTGCGCCCCCTGGGCGGCGGGGAGGTGCCGACCCTCGCGCTCGTCGTGGTCGACGGTGACCGCGTGCTCGCCGTCGACGCCGGCTTCCCGGCCTCGGTCTTCGAGGATCCGACGCTGATCGGCTTCGAGCGCTTCTTCCTGCGGCTGCCGCACCGCCCCGAAGCGTCTCTGCTGCACCGCCTGGAGTCGATCGGGCTGCGGCGCGAGGACCTCACCGACATCGTGCTCACGCACCTGCACAGCGAGCACGCCGCCGGGATCGTGGACTTCCCCGAAGCCGCCGTGCACGTCGCCGCGACGGAGCTCGAGCCCTCCCGGTCCGGCTCGCTGCGCGCGCGGATCTCGTACCGCTCCCGGTTCTTCGCGCACGGCCCGCGGTGGCGCCCGCACGCAGGGACGGGCGAGTGGCTCGGCGTCGGCGGCTGCTCGTGGATCACCGACGACGTGGTCCTCGTCCCGCTCCCCGGGCACACCGTCGGGCACTGCGGCGTGGCGGTGCGGCACGGCGACGCCTGGTTGCTGCACACGGGCGACGCCGGGTACGGCGACCCCCGCACCGGCGCGCCCGCCGCGTTCCCGCTCGCCCAGTACGAGAGGATCTCCATGGCCGCACCGGACCTCCAGGCGACCACCCGGGAGACGTTGCGGCTCCTCGCCGCCCGCGACGACGTCCACACCGTCTCGTCGCACCGATACCCGCCCCGCCTCCCGCTCGCCGTCGCGGAGGCCACCGAACGGAGTCCCCGATGAGCGTCACCATCGAGCGCGTCACGATCGACGCCGAACCCGCACCCTTCGAGGCGCTCCTCGCGCGACCGTCCGCGCCGGGCGGCCCGCGCCCCTCCGTGCTCCTCGTGCACGACATCACGGGCGCGGAACCCGACATCGAGCGGAACCTCCGCATCGTGGCCGACGCGGGCTACCTCGCGATGGCGCCGCTGCTGTTCACCGCAGGCCCGAATCGGCTGGGCTGCATCGTCTCCACGATGCGCTCGCTCGGCACGGGCAAGGGACCCGCGTTCGCGGTGCTGGAGACCGCTCGCGGCGCCCTGGCCGCCGACCCGCAGTCGACCGGCGAGGTCGCGATCACCGGCTTCTGCATGGGCGGCGGCTTCGCCCTGCTCGAGGGCGACGACCGGTACGTCGCGGCGGCCCCGTTCTACGGGAGTCTGACCACCTTTCGGGCCGTCACGGCGGACACCTGCCCCGTGGTCGGATCCTTCGGCGCCCGGGACCCGTTCCTCCCGTTCGGCGAGCGGCGCCTGCGGCGCGTCCTCGACCGGCACGGCGTCCTGTCCGACCTCAAGACCTATCCCGGCGTCGGCCACAGCTTCGCCAACCGGATCGACTCGGCGCCCGACGCGGTGCTTCGGGTCATGGGCCTCGGGTACGACGAGGCCGCCTCGGCCGACGCCTGGTCCCGCGTCTTCGCGTTCTTCGCGGCGCGTTTCGCGGACGGGGGCGCCGCGTGATCGACCGGGTGCACCACCTCAACTGCGGCACGCTCAGGCCCGTCGGCGTCCCGCCCATGGTCTGCCACGTCCTGCTCCTGGAGACCGACGCGGGGCTCGTCCTCGTCGACGCCGGGATCGGGCTGGCCGACATCGCGGCGCCCGCGGCCAGGCTGGGCGGCGGCCTCACGCGGGTGATCCGGCCCGACTTCGCCGCCGCCGAGACCGCCGCCGCCCAGGTGGAGGCGCTCGGCTTCGCCCGCGCCGACGTCACACACATCGTCGCCACGCACCTCGACTCCGATCACACGGGCGGGATCGACGATTTCCCCGGCGCGACCGTCCACGCCACCGCGACGGAGCTGCGGTCGGCGCGCGGGGCCCGCGGCATCCCGGCCGCCGTGCGGTACCGGCCCTGGCGGCATTCGCCCGAACCCGCTGTGGCGGCGTACGACGACTTCCGCGAGGACTGGTTCGGGTTCGCGGCGGCGCGGCTGACGCCGTTGGGCGACGATGCGCTCCTGGTACCGCTGCCCGGCCACACGCCGGGCCACGCGGGGATCGCGGTGCGATCCGGCGACGGCTGGATCCTGCACTGCGGCGACGCCTTCTACCACCGCGCAGCCGTTCTCGGCGGGCCCGTGCCCGCCGCGCTGCGCGCGGGTCAGTTCGTCTCCGCCGCCCGACGGCGGGAGGCCCGGGCCACCCGGGACCGGCTCGCGGAGACCTTCGGCGACGGTGCCGGATCCGTCCGACTGCTGTGCGCGCACGATCCGGTGATGTACGCCGAGGCGGCGCGAGGCAGTATCGAGGGGTGAACAGGAGCAGGCCCGCCACGCAGTGGGGCGACCGCGACCAGCGCCGGATCGACATCCTCCGCGCCGGCGAGGAGCTCCTGCGCAGCGGCGGATACGCCGCCCTCCGCATGCGGGACGTCGCGGACGGCGCCGGGATCTCGCTCGGCACCGTCTACACCTATTTCGCGACCAAGGAGAACCTCTTCATCGGGGTCTTCGCCGAGCACGTGCTGCGGATGACGGAGCGGCTGCGCCCTCGGCTCGAGGAGGCGTCCGACTTCGTCGCGGTGTTCACGGCGGCGGCGAACGAGTACCGCGACGGCTATCCCGTCTTCGGCAGGCAGTTCGACGCGCTCGCGCTGGTCGAGACCGCGGACGCATTGCAGCCCGCCGTGGAGCAGGGCCTCCGGGACGCGACGGCCGGCCTCATCGGTGCGCTGGGCGAGGCCCTCGTCCGCGCGGGGTACGAGGGCGACCTGCGCCCCGCGATGGCCGTCCTGTGGTCGGAGGTCACCGGCCTCGCGAACCACTACACGACGGAGCGCCGGGAGTTCCTGGACGTGGGCTGGGACGAGGCCGTGGCGTTCGCCGCCCGGACCCTCGGGCGCGGCCTCGGCATCGTCGACCCCGCTGAGGGCCGCACCTAGAACCACACGCGGGCGAGCCAGGCCGCGAGGCCGAGGCCGCAGATCGCGACCGCGACGCGCAGCTTCCCGGCGTCGATCCGCGCCACGACGGGCGGGCCGCACCAGCCGCCGGCGAAGCCGCCGATCGCCATCGCGATCGCCGCGGGCCAGTGCACGGGCCCGAACACCGCGAAGCCGAGGGCCGCCGCGAGGTTCGCGAGACCGAGGGCGTAGCTCTTGAGCATCGCTGCGCGCCACAGGGGTTCGGACGTGGCCAGCAGCGTGAGCGCCAGGATCATCACGCCGGCGCCCGCGCCGAAGTAGCCGCCGTACACGGCGACCAGGAAGACGCCGACCGGGTAGAACCGCGCGAGCCGCTGCACCGCGGGGCGCTCGTGCAGGTGCGGCTGCAGCAGGATCGCGATCGCCGCGATCGCGATGAGCACCGGAACCACCCGCTCGAAGGTGCTCCCCGGCGCCAGAAGGAGCAGCGCGGATCCGGCGGTCCCGCCCGCGATCGCGAGCACGGCCAGCGTGCGCATCTGCAAGCGGTCCTTGGCGAGCTCCGAGGCCGAGGAGGCGATCGATCCGCCGCCCACCGCCACCATCGCGACGGTGTTGGTCACGTTGGCCGCGACCGGGGAGAGGCCGAAGGCGAGCAGCGCGGGGTAGGAGACGATCGAGGCGAGCCCGGTGATGTAGCCGATGAGCCCGGCCCCGAACCCGGCGACCACCAGCGCGGCCACCGTCAGCGCCGTCATCGGCTCCCCATCGTCCGCACTGTACTGCGCGAACGGCGTCGGTTCAGACCGCGGGCTGCTGCTGCGTAATGCAGTGGATGCCGCCGCCGCGTGCGAACAGGGGCCGCGCATCGACGGTGACGATCTCGCGGCCGGGGTAGGCGGCCGCCAGGACCTCCACCGCCACGGCGTCGTTCGGGTCGTCGAACGAACAGGCCACCACCGCGCCGTTGACCACGACGTGGTTGATGTAGCTGTAGTCGACGAAGCCATCGTCGTCGCGGAGCACCGTCGGGGCGGGGACCGAGAGCACCTCCCAGGCCCGGCCCGCGGCGTCGGTCGACCCCGCGAACGTCTCCCGCAGGGCGGCGCACCGCGCGTGGTCGGGGTGCGACGGGTCGCGCTGGTCGTGCAGCAGGACGGTGCCCGGCGACGGGATGGTCGCGACGATGTCGACGTGGCCGCGGGTGCCGAAGGTGTCGGAGTCGCGGGCGAGCCCGAAGGGCAGCCAGACGGCGTGCGTGGCGCCGATCGTGCGCACCATCTCGGTCTCGACCTGCGCCTTCGTCAGGCCCGGATTGCGGCCCGGATCCAGTTGGACGGTCTCGGTCAGCAGGACGGTCCCGGCACCGTCGACGTTGAGGCCCCCGCCCTCGTTCACCAGCTCCGACCCGAGGTACTCGGCGCCGGCGAGGTCGGCGACGAACCGCCCGATCCGGCTGTCCCGGTCCCAGGTCGCCCAGGACTGGCCGCCCCAGCCGTTGAAGATCCAGTCGACGGCGCCGAGCCGGCCGGCCTCGTCGACGACGAAGGTCGGGCCGATGTCGCGCATCCAGGCGTCGTTGAGCGGCGCCTCGACCACGTCGACGCGGCTCGACAGGTACCGGGCCGCGGCCGCGCGCTCGGCGGGATCGACCACGACGGTGACGGGCTGGAAGTCGACGACCGCGTTCGCGACCGCGGCCCACGTGGTGCGGGCGGAATGCTGCTCCTCGGCGGTGTCGCCGAGCGAGTAGCCGGCCGAGGGGTAGGCCATCCAGGTGCGGACCTGGGGCGCCGTCTCCGACGGCATGCGCCACGTCACTTCGCACCTCCCAGCGGGCCGTTCGCCTCGACGGGCTCGACGAGCGGGCCGTAGGTGTCGGGCCGGCGCGTGGCGAGGAAGGGGAACAGGGTCAGCCAGTCGCGCCGCTGGTCCAGGTCGAGGTCGGCCACGAGTACGGCCGAGGCGTCGCGGGGCGCCTCGACGAGGATGCGGCCGTACGGGTCGGAGATGAAGGAGCTGCCGTAGAACGTGATCGCGCCCTCGTTCCCCCACCGGTTGGGCACCACCATGAAGGTGCCGCTCGATATGCCGTTGCCGACGATCACCTGCCGCCACAGCGGGGCGGTGTCGAACGCGGGGTGATCGGGCTCGGAACCGATCGCCGTGGGGTAGGCGATGACCTCGGCGCCGCCCAGGGAGTACGCCCGCGCGACCTCCGGGAACCACTCGTCCCAGCAGGTGGGGAGGCCGAAGCGGGCGCCGCCGAGCTCGGCGGGCGCGTGCACGGGGTACGGGTCGGCACCGTCGGCCTGCGCCGGGCCGCGGAGGAAGTAGGTGTCCTCGTAGTAGCCGGCGGTGACCGGGATGTGCAGCTTGCGGGTGCGGGCCAGCAGCTCGCCGGACGGCGAGACCATGATCGCGGTGTTGTAGCCCAGCGGCTCCGCGTCCGGGTGCCGCTCGTAGAGGGAGGCGTGGACGACGACACCGTGCTCCTTCGCCGCGGCGGCCGCGAGGGCGAAGGTGGGACCGGTCAGCAGGTCCTCGGCGAGCACGCTCGGCCGGGCGCCGCCACGCTCGAAGGCCGGGTAGCGCAGCAGGGTGATCTCGGAGAGGAAGACGACCTTCGCCCCCGCCCCGGCCGCCTGCCCGATGGCATCGGTGAGCTCGGCCGCCAGCAGCGCGGCGTCGTCGTGCCAGCGGTGCTGCACGAGCGCGACGCGCAGCGGCTCCCGCTCGGGGGCGTCCACGCGGGCGGGCGACGCCGGGATCCCCGGCGCGACGATGAGCTCCATCTCGGTTCCTCCAGAATTTATCGATAGGCTTTCGATAAACGATAGCCCCGGGTGACCGCTGCCACAAGAGGCAAATCGAAAGCCTGTCGATTAATCGTCCCGTCGGGTAGGTTCGTGCAGGTGAGCAGACGCGTCGGCCGGCCGAGCACCCCGCAACTCGACCGGGCCTCGATCGGCGCGGCGGCCCTGGAGCTCGTCGACCGGGAGGGTGCGCTGAGCATGCCGGCGCTGGCCCGCCGGCTCGGCGTCCAGGTCTCGTCGATCTACCACCACGTCGACGGCCGCGCCGGCGTCATCGGCCTGGTCCGCGACCTCGTGACCGCCGACATCGACGCCGCCTGCTTCGCCGTGGAGCCCTGGGACCGCGCCCTCGACACGTGGGCCCGCACCTACCGCAACGCCTTCGCCGCGCACCCCGCCGCGGTCCGCCTGCTCGCCACCGAGACCATCGGGGGGCGGCAGAACCTCGCGATGTACGCGGCCGCGACCACCGGCCTGCTCCGCGCCGGATTCCCGGTCGAGCAGGTCATGGGCATCGTCGTCGGCGTCGAGAACTTCCTGCTGGGAGCGGCGCTCGACGTCTCGGCGCCCGAGGTCCCCATCGCGGTGGACGACGACGAGGCCGCGACCGACGACCTGCGCCGGGCCCTCGCCGCGGCACCGTCGGGCCCGGAGCGCTCGCTGCAGGCCTTCGACCTGGGGCTCGCGGCGCTGATCGAGGGCCTGCGGGCGCTACTCGTCGCCGAGCAACAGCGCCAGTAGCAGCTCGGCGCGCACCCGCGCCGACTTGAGGTCCACCCCGAGCAGCTCCTCCGCCCGCTCCACCCGCGCCCGCGCCGTGTGCCGGTGCACCCCCAGCGCCGCGGCCGTCCCCTCCCACTGGCCGTGGTGCTCGAGGTACGCCCGGAGCGCCTCGGCGAGGCCGTCGTGCGCGCGCAGCGGGTCCAGCAGCGCGCGGTCGAGCCGCGCGAGGGCATCGCGGGTGCCGGGGTCCGTGAACAGGGTCCGCCCGGCCAGCGCCGCGGCGTCGACGGTGCCGCCCCCCGGCCGCGCCGCGCGGGCCGCGAGTTCCGCCGCCGCGACCGCCTCGGCCACCGCGCCCGGCGCGTGCGGCGCCCCGAGCCCGAGCTGCAGCCGGCCGCGCTCGCCCGGCGCGAGGCCCGCGACCAGGGCGTCGGCGAAGGCGGGGCCGTCGTCGCCGCCGAGGAGCGCCACCACGCCGCCCGGGCCGGCCGCCTCGGAGACGAACACCGGGCGGCCCGCATCGTGCAGCGCCGCCCGGACCGCGGCGATCACCGCCTCCGGGTCGGCACCCCCGCGGATCATCAGCGCGCGGACCCCGGACGGATCCGCCGCCTCCGCGACCAAGGGCGCCGCCTCGTCGAGGTCCCCACCCGCGGACAGGACCAGGCGCAGGGCCGCGGCGTTCATCCGCCACTGCGCGAGCCGCAGCCGCAGCGGTCGCTCGAAGTCCAGTGCGAGCAGGGAGTTGGCGTGGCCGATGAGCACGTGGTCCGTCGCCGAGGGTTCGCGCGGCAGCACCACCCCGAGGTGGCCGTGGCCGCGGTCGCCCACGCGGATGGGCTGGGTGACGATGGTGCCGTGCCGGGCGGCCGGGTCGGTCGACGGCGCCGTCACGGGCCCGACCGCGGACGCCGCGACGTGCGCGCGCGCCTGCTCACCCACCTCGCGCGCGACCGCCGGATCGAGCTCGGCCGGATGCGCCTGGACGACCCGGCCGCCGCGGTCCAAGAGGAGCGCCGCGCCACCGGATCCCACCGACAGCTCGCGCAGCGTCGCCGAGGGCCCGCCCGCGACCGCCGCGCGAGTCATGCGCTGCTGGGCCCGGCCCGCCGCCGCCTGCGCCGCGTTCGCGCGTCGCGCGATCTCGTCGATGACGGTGCGCGCGACGGCCACGAAGGGCGTCGGCAGGGGCACGTCGACGAGTGCGAGCCCGAACTCGTCGGCCGCGTCGACCAGGGCCGACGGTGCGCTGGCGCGGGAGACGCCGACGCCGAAGCCCAGCCCGGAGACGCCGCGGTCGGTGAGGCGCCGCACGTACTCCCGACAGCCCTCATCGCCGGGCGGGATGCCGATGCCCGTGGTCAGGAGCATCTCGCCGCCGGTGAGCCAGGGTGTGGGGTCGGCGAGCTCGGTGGTGATGACGAAGGTGATCGGGACGTCCGTCGCCGCCGCGCCCGCGCGCAGCCCGAGGCCGAGGTCGCGCTGCCCCAGCAGCCAGCGCACCGTGACCGCCATGCCGCTCCAATCCGTCGAGTCGACGTCGTCGATTTCGCCATTCTGGCAGATGCGCGGCCCAGTGACCCAGCGCACAGTGAGAGGACTTCCCCGTCCCCCACCGAAAGGGCCGCGATGTCCGACCGCCTCCAGAACTTCATCGACGGAGCGTTCGTCGACTCGACGTCGTCCGCGTCGATCGACATCGTCGACCCGGCGACCGAGACCGTGGTCGCGGTCTCGCCGGTCTCGACCGACGAGGAGGTGGCCGCCGCGGTCGCCGCGGCCGAGCGCGCGTTCCTCACCTGGGGCCGCACCACGCCGAGCGCCCGCCAGGCGGCGCTGCTGAAGCTCGCGGACGCGATCGAGGAGCACGCCGACGAGATCGTCGCCGCCCAGGTCCGCAACACCGGCCAGCTCGCGGCCATGGTGAAGTCCGAGGAGGTCCTGGTCTGCGCCGACCAGGTGCGCTTCTTCGCCGGCGCCGCCCGCCTGCTCGAGGGCCGCGCGGCCGGCGAGTACATGGAGGGCTTCACCTCGTACGTGCGGCGCGAGCCGATCGGCGTCGTCGGCCAGGTGACGCCGTGGAACTACCCGTTCATGATGGCGATCTGGAAGATCGCGCCCGCCCTCGCCGCGGGGAACACCCTGGTGCTCAAGCCCTCCGACACCACGCCCGAGTCGACGCTGGTGCTGGCGCGGATCGCGCAGGACATCCTCCCCGACGGCGTCCTCAACGTCGTGCTCGGCGACGGTGCCGTCGGCGCCCGGCTGGTCGGCGACCCCGCGCTCGGGCTGGTCGCGATCACCGGCTCCGTCCGCGCCGGCATCGCCGTGGCCACCGCCGCCGCGACGGACCTCAAGCGCGCCCACCTGGAACTCGGCGGCAAGGCGCCCGCCGTGGTCTTCGGCGACGCCGACGTCGCCCGCGCCGCCGAGGGCATCGCGCAGGCCGCGTTCTTCAACGCCGGCCAGGACTGCACCGCCGCGACCCGCGCGCTGGTGCACGAGTCCGTGTACGACGCCTTCGTCGCGGCCCTGGTCGCCCAGGCGCAGACCCTGCGGCCCGGCGCCCCCGACGATCCGGACGCCTTCTACGGCGCCCTCAACAACGTGCACCACTTCGGCCGCGTCATGGAGAAGCTGGCCGCGCTGCCCGCGCACGCGACGGTGGCGACCGGCGGGAAGCGCGCGGGCGAGACGGGCTTCTACGTCGAGCCGACGGTGATCACGGGCGTGCGGCAGGACGATCCGATCGTGCAGGAGGAGACCTTCGGCCCGATCATCACGGTGCAGCCCTTCGCGACCGAGGACGAGGCCGTCGCGCTCGCGAACGGCGTGCAGTACGGCCTCGCGTCCAGCGTGTGGACCACCGATCACGCCACCGCGAACCGGATGAGCATCCGGATCGACGCGGGCGCGGTGTGGATCAACTGCCACATCCCGCTCGTCGCGGAGATGCCGCACGGCGGATTCAAGCACTCGGGTTACGGCAAAGACCTCTCGGCGTACGGCCTGGAGGACTACACCCGAATCAAGCACGTCATGAGCAGCAACGACTGACCCCGACCGCACCGCCGATCACCGCCCGCCGAAGCCGCCGAGAAAGGCACCCCCGCGATGCAGAACGCCTCCCCCGCCGCCCACCCGCTCGATCCCCTCTCCGCCGACGAGATCCGCGCCGTCACGGCGCTGCTCGCCCGCGAGCACGGCGTGAACGCCGACTGGCGCTACGCCTCGATCGAGATGTTCGAGCCGAGCAAGGCCGAGATCACCGCCTTCGACACCGACGGGACGCCCGCTGAGCGCGTCGCCGTCGCGGTGCTCTTCGACCGCACCGCGAACCGCACCTTCAAGGCCCGCGTCTCGCTGACCTCCGACACCGTGACCGCGTTCGACCACATCCCGGACGTGCAGGCGAACGTCACCGTCGACGAGTGGGACGAGGCCGATCAGGCCCTGCGCGCGCACCCCGACGTCATCGCGGCACTGGCCGCGCGGGGGCACACCGACATGTCGCTGGTCTTCATGGACACCTGGACCTACGGCGCGGTGCTGATCCCGGAGGAGTTCGCGGGGCGCCGGATCGGCTGGTCCGACACCTGGGTCCGGGCGTCCGACGGTGCCAACCCCTACGCCGGTCCCGTCAACGGCTTCCACTGCGTGATCGACCTGAACACCATGGAGCTGCTCCGCATCGAGGACACCTTCCGCGTGGACACCCCGGAGATCATGGGCGAGTACGTGCCGCGGATGCTGCCCAAGGAGCTCCGCGAGGCGAGCACCCGCCCCGAGCGCAAGCCCCTCGAGATCACCCAGCCCGAGGGCCCCGGCTTCACCCTCGAGGGCAACAAGCTGACCTGGCAGAACTGGTCGCTGCGAGTGGGCTTCAACTACCGCGAGGGCATGACCCTGCACGCGATCACCTACAACGACAACGGGAACGTGCGCAAGATCGCGCACCGGCTCTCCTTCGCCGAGATGATGGTCCCCTACCGCGACCACTGCGAGGACCACTACCGCCGCACCGCCTTCGACATCGGCGAGTGGGGCCTCGGCTTCATGACCACCTCGCTCGCGCTCGGCTGCGACTGCCTCGGCGAGATCCGGTACCTGGACGCCACGCTCCACGACAGCAAGGGCGAGCCCTACGACATCGCCAACGCGATCTGCATCCACGAGGAGGACAACGCCGTCCTCTGGAAGCACGTGGACCACCACGCCGGCGCCGAGGTCCGTCGCATGCGCCGCCTCACGGTGTCCTTCCACGTCACCGTCGCGAACTACGAGTACCTCACCTACTGGCGGTTCTACGAGGACGGCAACATCGAGTGCGAGGTGCGGGCCACCGGCATCATGGTGGTCAGCCACTTCCCCGAGGGCGGCTCGCACCCGCACGGCACCCTCGTCGACCAGCGCACCTACGCGCCCTTCCACCAGCACTTCATCGTCGCGCGCATGGACCTCGACGTGGACGGCGAGAACAACACCGTCTACCAGTCCGAGACGCGGATGGTGCCCACGGGGCCGGACAACCCGTACGGCCTGTCGCTGCAGCAGGTGAACACGCCGCTGCGCACCGAGTCCGAGGGCAAGCAGGACCCGCACTACCCGACGCAGCGGTCGTGGAAGGTGGTCAACGACAACGTGAAGACGGGCCTCGGCACGTCCCCGTCGTACAAGCTGGTGGCCTCCGCGAACGTCCCCGCGATGTTCGACCCGGCCTCCCCCATCCTCGACCGCTGCCGCGCCATCGAGCACACCCTGTGGGTCACCCCGAACGACCGCGAGGAGCGCTGGCCCGCCGGCGAATTCGTGAATCAGGGCGGCGGCGGCATGGGCCTGCCAGCGTGGACCGCGGCCGACCGGTCGATCGAGAACACCGACGTGGTGCTCTGGTACACGTTCGGCATCCACCACATCACCCGGCCCGAGGACTGGCCGATCATGCCGGCCGACACGGTGAGCTTCTGGCTCAAGCCCTTCGGCTTCTTCGACCGCAACCCGTCGATCGACGTGGCGCCCACCCCGGCGAAGTCCTCGTCCTGCTGTTCCACCGAATCCGACGGTGCCGCCGCCGGATCGGCCTGCTGTGAGGGAGAGAAATGAAGGTCTACGTCGCTTACCTCGCGACCGACGGCGGCCGCGATGCAGTCGCGCTCGGCGTGCAGCTCGCCCGCTCTCTGAACGCGGAACTCGCGCTCGGCATGGTGGTCCCGCCCGATCAGGCCGGCGCGTACGTCTCCGGCGACCTCGTGGACCAGGTCCTCACGGATCAGGCCGATGCCTGGCTGACGCAGGCGCGCGAGCTCGTGCCGGGCGACGTCGAGGCGTCCACCCACATCGGCGTGTACGACTCGATCGCGGAGGGCATCATCGCCGAGGCGCAGCGCCTCGACGCCGCGATCGTCGTCGTCGGCGCGACGGGCGGCGGCCTGCTGGGCCGGCATTCGCTCGGTCCCGTGGTCAACGACCTCATCCACTCCGCTCCGGTCGCCGTCGCGCTGGCCCCGCGCGGGCAGCGGCACAGCAAGGCCGAGCGGGTGCGGTCGGTGACCTGCGCCGTGGGCGCACGGCCGGGCGCGGAGGAGCTCCTCGACGCCGCCATCGCGGGCGCCGAGCGCGCGGGCGTGCCCCTGCGGCTCGTCTCGCTCATCGCGGTCGACCTCATGCCCGGCGTGCACCAGGCCGACCAGGAGGCCCTCGAGAAGGCCCGCGCGCACTCGGCCACCGTGCTCGACGAGGCCCGGAACCGCCTGCCCGCCACCGCCGACGTGGAGTCGGTCGTCGTCCTCGGCGACACCGTCGAGGACGCCGTCAACAGCCTCGACTGGCATGCCGGCGACCTGATCATGGTGGGCTCGAGCCGCCTCGCCGCGCCGAAGCGCCTGTTCCTCGGCTCGACGGCCGCCAAGATGCTCCGCGTCCTCGACGTGCCGATGGTCGTCGTCCCCCGGGCCGGCCTCGCATGACCACCGCCGGAACGGGCCGCGAGGACCCCGGAGACGCGGCCCCGGTACGGCCCGCGGGCGGGACGGAGATCGTCGACAAGGGCCTGGCGCAGGGCAGCATCGGCACCCTCGCGGGCGCGATCCTCGGGATCTCGACGGTGGCGCCCGGCTACACGCTCACCGCGAGCATCGGCCTGATCGTCGCGTCGGTGGGGCTGAAGATGCCCGCGATCTTCATCGCCGGCTTCATCCCGATGTTCCTCACCGCGTACGCCTACCGCGAGCTCAACTCGCGCGTGCCCGACTGCGGCGCGTCGTTCACCTGGTCCACCAAGGCGTTCGGGCCCTACATCGGCTGGATGTGCGGGTGGGGCATGGTCCTCGCCACGATCATCGTGCTCTCGAACCTGGCCGCCATCGCCGTGGACTACTTCTACCTGTTCCTGGCGCAGGTCACCGGAAAGGAGTCGCTCGCCGACCTCGCCGCGAACAAGCCGGTGAACATCGCGACCACCCTGCTGTTCCTGGTGATCGCGACGGTCATCGCGGGCCGCGGCATCACGACCAGCGCCAAGGTGCAGTACGCACTCGTCGGATTCCAGATGGTGGTGCTGGTGGCGTTCGCGGTCACCGCGATCGTGCGGTCCGGCGGCGTGCCGACCGGGCTCTCCTTCTCCCTCGACTGGTTCAACCCGTTCACCGGCATCACCATCGCGGCCTTCGTCGTCGGCCTCACCGGCTCGATCTTCGCCTTCTGGGGCTGGGACACGTGCCTCACCCTGGGTGAGGAGTCGAAGGACCCGAAGACGGTGCCCGGCCGCGCCGGCCTGCTCGCCGTGGTCTCGATCCTCATCACCTACCTGCTGGTGGCGGTCGCCGTGATGATGTACGCGGGCGTCGGGACGGAGGGCGTCGGGCTGGGCAATCCGGACAACTCCGAGAACGTCTTCCGCCCGTTGGCGAGCCCGGTGCTCGGCGAGTTCGGCGGCCTGATGCTCTTCCTCGCGATCTTCGCCTCGTCGATCGCCAGCCTGCAGACCACCTTCCTGCCCGCCGCGCGGACCATGCTCGCGATGGGCGCCTACGGCGCGTTCCCCAAGAAGCTCGCCGCGATCCACCCCCGGTACCTGGTGCCGACCTACGCGACCGTGGTCTCGGGCGTCATCACGGGCGTCTTCTACGCCGTGGTGAAGCTGCTCTCCGATCGCGCCCTGCTGGACACGATCGCCGCGCTCGGCATCATGATCTGCTGGTACTACGGGATCACCGCCTTCGCGTGCGTGTGGTTCTTCCGCCGCGAGCTCTTCACCGGCCCGCACAACATCGTCTACAAGTTCCTGTTCCCGCTGATCGGCGGGACGATCCTCGCGGTCGTCTTCGTGATCTCGGTGCAGGAGAGCCTGAATCCCGAGAACGGCAGCGGCTCCTCGCTGTTCGGCATCGGGCTCGTCTTCTACATCGGGTTCGGCCTGCTCCTGCTGGGCGCCGTCCTCATGCTGATCCGGCGGGCCACCCACCCCGCCTTCTTCCGCGGCGAGACCCTCCGCCGCACCATCGCCCCCGTCGACGTCGACAAGGAGACCCTCCCATGACCGCAACGACCCCCTCGATCACCTACCGCCTGCCCCAGGTCCGCAACCTCGTGACCGCCCTCCCGGGACCGGAGTCGGCCCGCCTCGCCGAGCGCCGACGGTCCGCCGTCGCCGGCGGTGTCGGCTCCTCGGTGCCCGTGTACGCCGCGGACGCCGACGGCGGCGTCATCGTGGACGTGGACGGCAACTCGCTCATCGACCTGGGCTCCGGCATCGCCGTGACCAGCGTCGGTGCCTCCGACCCGCGGGTGGCGGAAGCCGTTGCGACGCAGGCGCGGCACTTCACCCACACCTGCTTCATGGTGACCCCCTACGAGGGCTACGTCGCCGTGGCCGAGCGACTCAACGCACTCACGCCGGGCGACCACGACAAGCGCACCGTGCTGTTCAACTCCGGGGCCGAGGCCGTGGAGAACGCGATCAAGGTCGCGCGCCTGACCACCGGCCGCGACGCCGTTGTCGCCTTCGACCACGCCTACCACGGGCGCACCAACCTGACGATGGCGCTGACGGCGAAGACCATGCCGTACAAGAAGGACTTCGGGCCCTTCGCGCCCGAGGTGTACCGGATGCCGATGTCCTACCCGTACCGCGACGCGGCCGCCGGACTCGACGCCGACGGCAAGGCCGCAGCGGCCCGCGCCATCACGCAGATCGAGAAGCAGATCGGCGGCGACGCGGTGGCCGCGATCATCATCGAGCCGATTCAGGGCGAGGGCGGCTTCATCGTGCCCGCCCCCGGCTTCCTCCCCGCCCTCGCCGCGTGGGCGAAGGAGAACGGCGTGGTCTTCATCGCCGACGAGGTGCAGACCGGCTTCGCCCGCACCGGCGCCTGGTTCGCGTGCGAGGACGAGGGCGTGGTGCCGGACATCATCACCATGGCCAAGGGCATCGCGGGCGGCATGCCGCTGTCCGCGATCACCGGCCGCGCCGACCTGCTCGACGCCGTGCATGCGGGCGGCCTCGGCGGCACCTACGGCGGCAACCCCGTCGCGTGCGCCGCGGCGCTCGCCGCGCTGGACACGATGGAGGACCTCCAGCTGCCGGCGCGCGCCCGCGCCATCGGCGAGACGGCCGTGCGCCGGCTGCGGGCCCTGGCCGACGAGGTCGGCGTGATCGGCGACGTTCGCGGCCGCGGCGCGATGATCGCGATCGAACTGGTCCACCCCGGAACCTCGGAGCCCGATGCCGAGCTGACCAAGGCCATCGCGGCCAAGGCCCTCGCCGCCGGCGTCGTAATCCTCACCTGCGGTACCTACGGCAACGTCGTGCGTCTGCTGCCCCCGCTGGTGATCGGCGACGAGCTGCTCGACGACGCCCTCACCGTGCTGGAGACGGCGATCCGCGAGGCCTCCGCCTAGCGGCGCCGCGGGGGCGCTCGCCCGCCGCAGAGGCGCCCCCTCCGGTTGCGGCGCTCTCGGATTCTGTCCGTTCCGGACACGCTGTCCGTACCGGACAGAATTCGAGAGCCGTCCGCGCGCATCCCGTACCCGCTCCTCGTCACACCCGCCTGCCCCACTGCCTCGAAAGGCCCCTCGTGAACGTCCCCGACCTGATCAACTCCGTCCCGACCGGCCTGTGGCTGAACGGCCGCGCGACCCCGAGCGAGTCCGGCCGCACCTTCGACGTGATCAACCCCGCGACCGGCGAGGTCCTCGCGTCGGTCGCGAACGCGACGCCCGCCGACGCCACGGCCGCGCTGGACGCGGCGAGCGCGGTCGCCGACGAGTGGGCCGCCACCGCGCCCCGCGTGCGCGCCGAGATCCTGCGCGCCGCGTTCGAGGCCGTGACCGCCCGTGCCGACGACTTCGCGCTGCTCATGACGCTGGAGATGGGCAAGATCCTGCCCGAGAGCCGCGGCGAGGTGGCCTACGGCGCCGAGTTCCTGCGCTGGTTCTCCGAGGAGGCCGTGCGCATCGGCGGCCGCACCGCGACCGCGCCCGCCGGCACCGGCGAGATCGCCGTCGTCAAGGAACCCGTCGGGCCGTGCCTGGCGATCACGCCGTGGAACTTCCCCCTGGCCATGGGCACCCGCAAGATCGGGCCCGCCCTGGCCGCCGGCTGCACTGTGATCGTCAAGCCGGCCGAGGACACCCCGCTCACCATGCTGCTGCTCGCGCAGATCTTCGCCGACGTGGGCCTGCCGCCCGGCGTCCTGTCGGTGCTGCCCACGCTGGACGCTCCCACCGTCGTGGGCGGACTCATGGCGGACCCGCGGCTGCGGAAGGTCTCGTTCACGGGCTCCACCGGCGTCGGGAAGATCCTCCTCGCCCAGGCGGCGAACAACGTGCTGCGCACCTCGATGGAGCTGGGCGGCAGCGCCCCCTTCGTGGTGTTCGACGACGCCGATCTCGACAAGGCCGTCGACGGCGCCATGCTCGCCAAGATGCGCAACGGCGGCGAGGCCTGCACCGCAGCCAACCGCATCCTGGTGCAGAACGGCATCCGCGAGGCCTTCACCACCAAGCTCACCGAGCGCGTCGCGGCGATGCGGGTCGGTCCGGGCTGGGACGCCGAGTCCGCCATCGGCCCGATCATCAACGCCAAGCAGCGCGGCTCCATCGCCGCGCTCGTCGACGAGGCCGTCGCCGCCGGCGCCACCGTCCGCACGGGCGGCAAGCCCGTCGACGGTGCCGGGTTCTTCTACGAGCCCACCGTCATCGACGGCCTGCCCGACGACGCCCGCATCCGCCGCGACGAGATCTTCGGCCCCGTCGCCGCGATCGTCGGCTTCGACACCGAGGAGCAGGGCGTGGCGATGGCCAACGACACCGAGTACGGCCTCGCCGCGTACTTCTTCACGGAGAACGTCGGGCGGGCGCAGCGCGTCGCGCGGCGGCTGCAGGCCGGCATGGTCGGCGTCAACCGCGGCGTCATCTCCGATCCCGCGGCCCCGTTCGGCGGGATCAAGCAGTCCGGCCTCGGCTCCGAGGGCGGCAGCGAGGGCATCGAGGAGTACCTGAACACGAAGTACATCGCGCTCCCGCCCGTGTGACGGGGCCCGCACGCGTGCGGGTGGCGCTCCCGCGCGCCGGTAGGGTGGCGACGTGCGTCGATTGCAACAACTCCTGTGGGGCGCGACGCTCGTCGTGGTCCTGGCGCTCGCCGTGGTCGGGGGCGCCGGGTACCTGCTGTTCGGCGGCGACCAGCAGGATCCCCTCCGCAAGGTCGACGCGATCATCGTGCTCGGCGGCGAGCACGACGGCCGTGAGGAGTACGGCATCCGGCTCGCCCAGGAGGGCTGGTCGAAGAACGTCGTGCTCTCGAACCCCTACGACCACGACCGCACGATGCGGGAGCTGTGCGGTACCCGCGTGGGCGACATCAGCGTGACCTGCGAGGTACCCGTGCCGAGCACCACCCGCGGCGAGGCGATCTTCACCGAGCGGCTCGCGAAGCAGCACGGCTGGACCTCCGTGATCGTGATCAGCTGGGGCTATCACCTGACCCGCTCGCGCTACATCTACGGCAACTGCTTCTCCGGCGACACCGTCATGCGGGCGGTCCCCCGCGAGTACGACTACGGCCCCGCCGACTGGGAGCTGATCTACCTCTACCAGTTCGTGGGCACGGCGAAGGCCGTGGTCCAGGGCGGCTGCGGCTAGGGCCTTCGCGCCGGTTCCACTTCCTCCGAGAGCGCTCGGGCGTTAAGGTTGCGTCAAGATCGTGCGTAAGAGGTGAAAGGCCGGTACGGATATGTCAGACGATGCGGTGTTCCCTCGCGTGCAGGTGGAGCAGGCCCGCAGCTGTGCGTGGGCCACGTCGCTCGACCGGGCGCGCGAGATGGTTCCCCCGAACCCGGCCGACGCGAGCCTGGCCGAAGCGGTCGACACGCTCCGTCGCCGCGGCATGACGGTGACCGACGCCCTCGCCCCGCACATCGGCGCCGCGGAGCTGGCCGCGGCCGATGTCTACGTGATTCCGCACCTCGCGCGGCCGGGCGTCGAGCGCGTCACGGGTGACCTACCGCCCGTCTACGCCTCCGACGAGCTCGACGCGATCGAGCGCTACGTCCGGGACGGCGGCGGGCTCGTGGTGCTCGCCGAGTGCGACACCGCGACCTCGGGCAACAACCTCGACGAGCTGCTCGGCCGGTTCGGGGTGCACGTGGAGTCGGTGGTCGTGCAGGAGGCCGCGGGCGAGCGCAGGCACGGCGGCAACGCCACCTGGGTCCGCTCGGACATCGCGCCCGAGCTGGGCGGCCAGGGCATCGCCGCCGCCGTCGACGGCGCGTGCTTCTACCGCACCGGCGTCCTCGACCTCGCCGCCGCGCCCGACGCGACGATCCTGGCCCGCACCAGCGACACCGCCGCGCCCGCCGGTCGGCCCCTCGCCGCGGCACTGCAGGTCGATCGCGGCCGCGTCGTGGTCTTCGCGGACTCGGACCTCGTCGGCGACGACTCGATCGACGACCTCGACCAGCGCACCCTCTGGGCCAACGCGGTCACCTGGGCCGCCGGCGCCCACGAGGACGTGCCCGCCACCACCGACTCCGGCGCCGCGAGCACCCCCGACTGGGCCGCGCTCAAGGCCGCCGTGGAGGAGCTGCGCGGCCTGCAGGACGCGTCCGGCGCCGTCCCGGACGCCGCCGATCACGGCCGCGCCGGCGACCTGGTCGACGAGATCGTGACGCGGATCGCCGCGCTGGCCCCCCGCTTCCCCCACGACGCCGAGTACCTCGCCGCGCTGCCCTTCGACTTCCGGCGGTGGATCGAGGGTGGTTTCGAGCGCCCCGAGTTCGACGAGTCCCTCGCGGCGTTCCGCCCGGACCGGAACCGGGTCGACGGTGCCGAGCATCTCGTCGTCTTCCCCATGTACACGCAGAACGGCAACGCGGGCAAGGTCTTCGAGGCGGTGCTGCTGCGCGTCGTCTGGCCGCAGTGGCTGGCCGAGACCGAGCGCGTCTTCGACAACCGCCAGTTCCTGGCCGTGGCCTTCGAGGACTTCACCCCCGGCTACCACACCCACTCCGCGGTGCTCTTCCCCGAGACCGTGACCGTCGCGCAGACCCCGGAGTTCCACTGGGGCGCCATCTTCTGCGACCGCGAGGCGGCCCGGTTCCGCCGGGTGACGAGCGCGGCCGCCGAGATCCTCTCGCTGCGCCTGCCGCCAGACGGCGAGCGGCTCGTCGCCTCGCAGTCCCTCGCCCAGTCGACGTTCGCGCTGTGGGACCTGATCCACGACCGCACGCACAGCCGGGGGGACCTGCCCTTCGATCCGTTCATGATCAAGCAGCGGATGCCGTACTGGCAGTACTCGCTCGAGGAGCTGCGCTGCGACCTGACCACCTTCCGCGAGGCGTACCGCCTCCAGCAGGAGGGCCACCCGTACGGGCTGCCGGTGCAGCTGGCGATCCTCTGCGACCGCCTCTTCCGCTTCCCCATCACCGGGGACCGCGTACGCAACTACGACGGCCTCGGCGGGCAGCTCCTGTTCGCCTACCTGCACCGGCACGGCGCGCTGCGCTGGCGCGACAACCGCCTCTCCTTCGACTGGAAGGAGCTGCCGCTCCAGGTGATCCGGCTGACCGAGGAGATCGAGGAGCTCTACCGCACCGGCATCGACCGGTCGAAGGTGGGCCAGTGGCTCGCGAGCTACGAGTTCGTCTCCTCCTACGTCGCGCCCGGCCCCGGTTCGACCTGGGCGAAGGGCCCGTCGGCCCTGCCGCTCGACGGTCCGCCGAAGGCCCTGGTGGACCTCGTCCTCCCCGACGAGTTCCCCCTCAACATGTTCTACGAGGCGCTGCGGCGCAAGATGGGTCCTGTGATCGAGAGCGCGAAGGGCATCACGGCGGCGACGGCGACGGAGGTACCGGCATGAGCGGGGTGACGGGGCGCACCGTCGTGGTGACGGGCGCGAACGGGGCACTGGGCCAGGAGGTGGTGCGGCGGCTCGTCGCCGCCGGGGCGAAGCCCGCGGTGATCACGCGCGGCGCCCCGGCGGAGGCGATCGCCTCCCTCGACGGCGTCAGCGCCTACCGCGCGGACCTGTCCGACCGGGAGGCCACCGCGGAGGCGGTGCGCCGCATCGTCGCCGAGCACGGCGGCGCCGACGGCCTGCTGCACCTGGTGGGCGGCTGGCGCGGCGGCACGCCGATCGACGAGGCCGACCCCGCCGACTGGGACTTCCTCGAGGCGGGCCTGATCCGCAGCCTGCAGAACGTCTCGCAGCCGCTGTACCCGGCGCTCGCCGCCAGCGAGGACGCGCGCGTCGCCGTCATCTCCTCGGTCTCCGTGGCGAAGCCGACCGCGAAGAACGCTATGTACGCCTCCGCCAAGGCCGCGGCCGAGGCGTGGACCCTCGCCCTGGCCGACGGCTTCGCCGGGACCGGCGCGGCCGCGGCGGTCCTGCGGGTCATGGCGCTGCTCACTCCGCAGATGCGGGCCGACGCCCCGGAGCGGAAGTTCCCGCGCTACACGCCCATCGGCGACGTGGCCGACCGCCTCGTCGCACTGTGGGACGCCCCCGCGGCCGAGGTCAACGGCATCGTCGACACCCTGGTACCGGAGGTGACCGCATGACCCGCCTGCACGATCCCGCCAAGCGCGGATTCGCGAGCGACAACTACGCCGGCGTGCTGCCGGAGGTGCTCGAGGCGATCGCCGAGGCCAACCTCGGGCACCAGGGCGCGTACGGCGCCGACGACTACACCGCCGCGCTCGGCGAGCGGATCGCCGAGATCTTCGGCGCCGGGGCGAAGGCCTTCCCCGTCTTCAACGGCACCGGCGCGAACGTCGTCGCCCTGTCGGCGGTCTCCGACCGCTGGTCCGCGGTGGTCTGCGCCGATACCGGCCACATCCACGTCGACGAGGGCGGCGCCCCGGAGAAGCTCGCCGGGCTCAAGCTCTTCGTCGTGCCCACCACCGAGGGCAAGCTGACCCCCGAGGCCATCACCGCCGCCGTGCCCGACCGCGCGGGCGACGTGCACTGGGCGCAGCCGCGGGTGCTCTCGGTGGCGCAGTCCACCGAACTCGGCACGGTCTACAGCCCGGACGAGCTGCGGTCCCTCGCCGCGTACGCCCACGAGCGCGGCTGGCTGCTGCACATCGACGGCTCGCGCCTGGCGAACGCGGCCGCGAGCCTCGGCACGGACCTGCGGGCGATCACCACCGACGTCGGCGCCGACATCGTGAGCGTCGGCGGCACCAAGAGCGGCCTGCTCGGCGCGGAGCTGGTGGTCGTGCTCGACGCGGCCTCCGCGCCCGGGATCGAGTACGTGCGCAAGCTGTCGATGCAGCTGGCCTCGAAGCAGCGCTTCCTGGCCGCGCAGTTCCTCGCGCTGTTCTCGGACGACCGGTACCTGCGGGTCGCCGGGCACGCGAACGCGATGGCGCGGCTCCTCGCCGAGCTCACCGGCGGGATCGACGGGGTGACGATCACCCAGCCGGTGCAGTCCAACGCCGTCTTCGCCGAGCTCCCGCACGCCGCCGCCGAGGCGCTCATGGAGCGGGTGCCGTTCTACTTCTGGGACGAGATCCGCGGCGAGGTCCGCTGGATGTGCGCCTGGGACACCACCGAGGACGACGTCCGCGGCTTCGCCGCCCTCGTCGCCGAGGAGCTCAGCCGAACCGTGGGAATTTGACGTAGGCCAGGCCCATGAGGTCGATCGAGAGGTAGCCGAGGATCGCCGCGGCGACGCCGCCGCCCACCACGAGGGCGGCCCGCCAGGCGTCGCGGCGCGGCGCCTCGGTGAGCCACCAGCCGATCCCCAGGAAGGTGACGATCGGCCCGAGCAGGGCGACGGGGAGGGCGGCGAAACCCGTGTCGCCCACGATGCGCACCAGCCGGGCAGTGCCGCCCAACACGGCCGAGACCGCGATGGTGACGCACAGCATCCGGGTCCAGCGGGGCCCGCCCGCGAGGAGCCGGTAGCCGAGCACCGAACCGGCCGCCCCGGCGAGCGCGACGAGCAGCGTCATCGCCGCGCCCTCCGCACGATCGCCCGGCCCGCGGCCATCCCCAGGGCCGCGACGGCGGGGGCCGCGAACAGGAAGCGCACACCCGCCGACGGGGGCATCGCGAGCAGGGACACCAGGCCGTAGACGCCCACCGAGCCGAATCCCGCCAGGACCCCGAAGACGAGGAAGGCGAACCAGCGGTCGCCGATCACGTCGCGGAGGGCGAAGAGCGCCCCGGTCAGGAGCGAGAGCACGGCGAGGCCCGCGATCCGGACGTCGAACTCCAGGGCCCGCCACGCCGGCGCGGAGGAGAGCCGGCTCGCGGCGACGGCGGCCAGAGCGCCGCCGAGCGCGACGCACGCCAGCGTGCGGCGGTCGGTGGGCAGCCGCGGGCCGTCGGACACCGTCGGAGGGGGTGGGATCTCCTGCACTCCGACGACGATACGTCCCGTCAGTACGCGCCGTCGGAGGCGAGCACCGTGCGCACGGTCCGCGCGATGATGCCCACGTCCCGGCCGAGCGACCAGTTCTCGACGTAGCCCACGTCGAGCCGGATCGACTCGTCCCAGCTGAGATTCGACCGGCCGTTGACCTGCCAAGCGCCGGTGACGCCGGGCTTGACCAGCATCCGGCGGAGCATGACCGGCGGATACTGCTCGACCTCGTGCGCGAGCGCCGGGCGCGGTCCGACCACCGACATCGACCCGCCGAGCACGTTGAAGAACTGCGGCAGCTCGTCCAGGCTGTACCGGCGGATGAACCGGCCCACCCGGGTGACCCGAGGATCGTTCTTGACCTTGAACAGCGGTCCGGCGCCCATGTTCTCGTCCGCCAGCACGTCGCGCCGGACATCGGAGTCGACGTGCATGCTGCGGAACTTGATCATGTCGAAGAGCTCGCCGCCCGCGCCGACGCGCTGGGCGCGGTAGAAGACGGGGCCGCGGCTGTCCGCCTTGACCGCGGCGGCGATCACGAGCATCACGGGAGCCGTCACGAGCACGCCGGTGCCGGCGACCGCGAGGTCGAGCAGGCGCTTACCGAGCCCGTAGGAGCGCGCGGGCTGCGGCGCGGCGACGTGCGTCATCGGGGTGCGCCCGACGGAGCCGGTGACCATGCGGGCGCGGGCGACGTCGGGCAGGCCGGCCGTGACCACGAGTTCGATGCCCTCCGCGGCGAGCTGCCACATAAGCTCACGGACGTCGTCGGGGCCGAGCGAGTCCGTGGCGGTGAGCACCACGATCCCGGCGCCGGTCTCGCGCGCCGACTCGATCACCGTGCGGTCGGTGCCCACGACGGGGATCCGCGTGCCGGAGAGCTCGATCGCGTCGACCACGACGGCGTCGTTCGCGGGGAGGCAGACGCCGACGACCTGCGCGCCCGCGGTGTCGGCCTGGAGCAGGCTCCGGGCGGACGCGGTGGCCGAGGCGAAGCCGCCGACCACGAGCGTGGGCACCGGGGCCACGGCGGCGGCGCTGTGCCGGAACCGGAGACGCACGAGGAGCGCGCCGGCCACGGCGACGGGCGCCGAGGCGACGAACAGCGCGTGCGGGAGCATCCAGGGGAAGAGCAGCTCGATCAGCGCCAGCGGCCCGTAGACGAGCTGAGCCGTGACGAGCACGCGGCGCAGCTCGGGCGAGCCGAGCTGGAGGAGGGGCAGGGCCATCGGCCGGGAGCGCCAGAGGCGGAGGAACCAGAACAGGTTCGCTCCGATGACGATGGCCGCCAGTTCGGGGACGCTCTCGCCTTCGGCGTAGCCGACCGTGAGTCCCGCGGCGGAGGCCGCGACGGCGACGGCCGCGTCCGCGGCGACGATCCGACGGCTCAGGCGGGTCCGGTGGGCATCTGCCACCGCGCGGGCCGAAGGAACCCGCGGCACGGCGATCATGGGGGTCGACGAAGCCGAGTGGTCGGGCGCGGCGGTCGAGGTCTTCTCGGGCGTGATGACGGCGACGGGCAAGGGCTCCGCCGGGGCGACAGGTGCCGCTGCCCAGGTGTCGATCGACAAGTCCCGCTCCTCACATTCGTCCGTCGCTGCGGGCCCGAAACAATGCGCCGTCCCCACTAGGCCAGAATCGACAATCTACATATTGCAGTTGCGAATAGCTAATCCAGTGAGCTTCGTCTCATGTCTTCATGGTCCGGTGCGCGCATCGCCCCGCCCGGTGGCGTGACGGTGCTCACGGCCACCCCCGGGTCCGGTGCGAATCACTCGCCGAGAACATCGTTCGCGCTGTTCACAAGCCATCCTCACCGCATCCGGGCCTCGGTCCTTCCGCGACGGCACCCCTCGACTCTCCGGGCGCCGCGCGGCGGATCGAATGGCCGCCGGTTGCTACCGTAGACCGTCAGCGTTGCAATCGCAAGATGATTAACCGTTTGCAACCAGAAAAGCTGTGAAGGTCTATGCTCAACGATCGAAGCCCCGCGAAGAGTTACGGAATACATCATGAAATGCCGTCTATGCGGCTCGCCCCGGCTGCGCAGCGTGGTCGATCTGGGCGCCACACCACCTTGTGAAATGTTCCTCACGGCAGCGGAACTGGACGGCCCCGAGCCCACCTACCCCCTGCACCTCCGGATCTGCGAGGAGTGCCTGCTCCTCCAGATCCCCGCGCTGATCCTCCCCGAGGAGACCTTCTCGGAGTACGCGTACTTCTCCTCGTTCTCGGCGAGCTGGGTCGACCACGCGCGCCGATTCGTCGACGACTCGATCCGACGCCTCGAACTCGACGGCGACAGCCTCATCATCGAGGTCGCGAGCAACGACGGATACCTGTTGCAGCACGCGGTCGCCGCCGGCGTGCCCTGCCTCGGCATCGAGCCCTCGGTCAACGTCGGGCAGGCCGCCCGCGACAAGGGTGTCCCGACGGTGACCGCCTTCCTCGGCCCGGAGACCGCCGCGCAAGTCCGCGCCGAGCACGGCCCCGCCGATCTCGTGGTCGCGAACAACGTCTACGCGCACATCCCCGACCTCCTGGGCTTCACCCAGGGCCTGCGGGGCCTGCTCGCGGACGACGGCTGGCTGAGCATCGAGGTGCACCACGCGCTCGCCCTCGTCGCCGAGGGCCAGTTCGACACGATCTACCACGAGCACTTCCAGTACTACACGGTGCTCAGCGCCCAGCGCGCGCTCGCGACCGCGGGCCTCGCGGTCGTCGACGTCGAGACCATCCCCACCCACGGCGGCTCGATCCGCGTCTGGGCGCGCCCCGACGGGGTCGCGCAGGCACCGTCGGACCGGGTGCGCGAGGTGCTGCGGATCGAGGAGGAGGCCGGGCTGCACGCGCTCTCCGGCTACACCGGCATGCAGGCGCAGGCCGACCGCGCCCGGCAGGACCTGCTCCGTTTCCTGCTCGAGTGCCGCGCCGCCGGCAAGCGGGTGGCCGGCTACGGCGCCCCGGGCAAGGGCAACACGCTGCTCAACTACTGCGGCATCCGGCCCGACCTGCTCGAGTACACCGTGGACCGCAATCCCTACAAGCACGGCCGGTTCACCCCCGGCACACGCATCCCCATCCACGAGCCCGAGCGGCTCGACGCCGACCGCCCCGACGTGATCGTCGTGCTGCCGTGGAACCTCGAGACCGAGATCACCGAGCAGCTGCGTCCCCTGATCGACCAGGGCACCGAGGTGGTCTACCCCATGCCCCAGTTGCACACCGCGCGGCCGGCCGCCGCCACCACGGAGGTCTGAGCGATGAAGGTTGTCCTGTTCTGCGGCGGCTACGGCATGCGCATGCGCAACACCGCGGACGACATGGTGCCCAAGCCCATGCAGCTGGTGGGCCCGCGGCCGCTGATCTGGCACGTCATGCGGTACTACGCGCACTTCGGGCACACCGAGTTCGTGCTGTGCCTGGGCTACGGCGCGCAGCACATCAAGAACTACTTCCTCAACTACCGCGAGACCGAGTCGAACGACTTCGTGATCCGCGGCGGCGAGGTGGAGCTGCTCGGCGCAGACATGCGCGACTGGACGATCACCTTCGTCGACACCGGCCTCGAATCCGCTATCGGCGAACGCCTCCGGCGCGCGCGGCCCTACCTGGACGGCGACGAGTACTTCCTCGCCAATTACGCCGACGTGCTCAGCGACGCCCCGATGAACACCATCATCGACCAGGTCAAGGAGACCGGTTCCGCCGCGTCGATGCTGCTGGTGCCGCCGCAGTCCTCGTTCCACTGCGTGGACGTGGACGGCGAGTCGAAGGTCACCGGCATCACTCCCGTCTCCGAGTTCCCGATCTGGGAGAACGGCGGCTACTTCGTGCTGACCCAGGAGGTGTTCGATCACCTGCCGCCCGGCGGCGACCTGGTGGCGGACTCGTGCACGGCGCTGGCCAAGGAGGGGAAGCTGTTGGGCTACAAGCACCGCGGCTTCTGGAAGCCGGCCGACACCTTCAAGGAGCGGGCCGACCTCGACGCCGGCTACGCCCGCGGCGACCGCCCCTGGATGGTGTGGAAGGACCCGGTCGGATGATCGGGCTCTCCGCCGGCCGGATCTCCGAGATCGCGGTCCTCGGCGCGCACTGCGACGACATCGCGATCGGCATGGGCGGAACCCTGCTCCAGCTCGCGGAGGCCAATCCCGGTCTGCGCGTGCGGGCCTTCGTGGGCAGCGGCGCAGGCACCCCGCGGGAGGCGGAGGAGCGGGCGGCTCTCGCCGCGTTCGCGCCGGAGGCGGAACTGCACATCACGGTGCTGGACCTGCCCGACGGGCGGGCCCCCGCGCACTGGCAGCGGGAGAAATCCCTGCTGGCGCAGTTCAAGCGGTCGGCATCGCCCGACATCGTCTTCGCGCCCCACCGGGGCGACGCGCACCAGGACCACCGCCAGCTCGCGGAGCTGGTGCCGCAGGAGTTCCGGGACCACCTGATCCTCGGCTACGAGATCCTCAAGTGGGAGACCGACACCCCGCGGCCCACCGTCTTCAACCCGCTCTCGGCGTACGCCGCGATGGCGAAGACGCGGCTGCTCACGGAGCACTACCCCTCGCAGGTCGACCACGACTGGTTCGACGACGAGTCCTTCCTCGGCCTGGCGCGGCTGCGCGGCATCCAGTGCCGCTCCACCTACGCCGAGGGCTTCATGCTGGAAAAAGCGATCGTAGATCTCGGAGGAAATCGATGAAGGTCCTGCTCACGGGCAGCCAGGGATACCTGGGAACGGTGATGGCACCGATCCTGCGCGCGGAGGGACACGAGGTCACCGGCCTCGACTCCGGGCTCTTCGCCGACCGCGTCCTCGGGCCGGCGGTGGCCGACCCGCCCACGATCACCACCGACCTGCGCGACGTGACCGTCGACGAGCTGCAGGGCTTCGACGCGGTGATCCACCTCGCGGCCCTGTCCAACGACCCCCTCGGCTCGCTGGCACCGGAGATCACCTACGACATCAACCACGCCGCGTCGAGCCGGCTCGCGCGGCTGGCGAAGGAGGCGGGCGTGTCCCGGTTCCTGTACGCCTCCACGTGTTCCGTCTACGGCGCCGCGGGCGACGGCCTCGTGACCGAGGACGCCCCGCTCAACCCGATCACGCCGTACGCGATCAGCAAGGTGCGGGTCGAGGACGACGCCGCGGCCCTCGCGGACGCCGACTTCACGCCCGTCTTCCTGCGCAACGCCACGGCCTTCGGCTTCTCGCCGCGGCTGCGCGCGGACATCGTGCTCAACAACCTGATGGGCTACGCGGTGCTCACCGGCGAGGTGCTGGTGCTCTCCGACGGGACGCCGTGGCGCCCGCTGGTGCACGCACAGGACATCGCCCGCGCCTTCGCCACCTGCCTCACCGCGCCGAAGGACACGATCTCGGCGCGCGCCTACAACGTCGGCACCGAGCGCAACAACGTGACCGTCGCCGAGATCGCGCAGGCCGTGGTCGACGTGGTCCCCGACGCCGCGGTCCGGATCACCGGCGAGGCGGGCAACGACCCGCGCTCCTACCGGGTCGACTTCTCCCGCGCCCGCGACGAACTCGGCTTCGAGGCGCAGTGGACGGTGGCGGACGGCGCGGCCGAGCTGCACCGGGCCTACACCGAGTACGGGCTCACCGAACGCTCCTTCCACGACGACTTCACCCGGCTCGCCGTGCTCAAGGAGCTGCAGGGCGAGGGCGCGATCGACGCGTCGATGCGCCGGCGATGACCGGCTCAGCCCAGGCGCGCGCGCAGGTCGGCCCACGTGCCGGCCGCGCGGTCCCGCGGCGAGACGATCGACGCGGCCAGCGGCCACTGCAGGGCCAGTTCCGGATCGGCGTGGTGCACCGCGAGATCCTCGGCGGGGTCGTGCGGGCGGTCGATCCGGTAGCAGACGTCCGCCACGTCGGTCAGCGCCTGGAAGCCGTGCAGGAAGCCCGGCGGCACGTACAGCGTGCGGAAGGCCTCGTCGTCCAGGCGGAAGGCCTGCGACCGGCCGAAGGTGGGCGAGTACGGTCGCGCGTCCACCAGGACGTCGTGCACCGCGCCGTGCGCGCAGCGCACCAGCTTGGCCTCTCCCCGGCCGGAGCGGCCGTGCATCCCGCGGAGCACGCCCCGCACCGAGCGGGACTGCGAGTCCTGCACGAATCGCGCTGCGGCGCCCGGCTCCCCGAGGTACTCGTCGAAGATCTCCGCATCGAAGGTGCGGGTGAACAGGCCCCGGTCGTCGGCGTGCGGAGTGGGAACCAGCAGCAGGACGTCGGCCAGGTCGGTCTGCTCGATGCGCATGAGGACATGCTGCCATGAGACACGCCCGTGCGTGCCGCGCGTGCGGCTCTCCCAAGCTCACCCGGGTGCTGGACCTCGGCCGCGTCCCCGCGGCGGACCACTTCCCGGCCGCCGGATCCCCGGTGGACCCCGGCGAATCCGCGCATCCGCTCGCGATGGACCTGTGCGCGGCGTGCGGACTCGCGCAACTCGCCGACGACGACACCGTGACGGACGAGCCGCGCGGCGTGGAGCCGCGCGCCCTGCGCGAGCAGGCCGCCGACGCGGTGGGCCGGGTCGCCGACGCCGGCCTCCTCCCCGGTACGACGGTGCGCGAGTTCGGCAGCCCGCACGGCGGCACCTGGGTGCCGCTGCTCGCGGACCGCGGCTTCCACGAGACCGACGGCCCCGCCGACGTGGTGCTCGACAGCTTCGGGATCATGCACGAGCCGGACCAGCGGGCCGCCTTCGCCGCGCGCGCCGCGGCCGTCGCGCCCGGCGGCGTGCTGCTCCTGCAGTACCAGCCGCTCGGCGGCATCGTCGATCAGCAGCAGTGGACCGCCCTGCGGCACGGCCACTTCGGCTACTACACGCTGACGGCCCTGCTGCGGTTGCTCGCCGCCGCCGGCCTGGAGCCGGTGCGCGCCTTCGAGTTCGACCTGTACGGCGGCACCGTGCTGCTCGCGGTGCGGCACGCCGGCACGGCCGATGTCGTTCCCGGCGCGGGCGCCGCCGACCCCGTCGTGCGCCGGATCCTCGCGACCGAGGCCGAAGCCGGCCTCGGCACCCCCGCGGGCCTGCGCACCCTCAGCGCCGCGCCCGCCGACCAGGCCCGGGCGCTCCGGGAGTGGGCGCAGGGGCACGCCGCAGCGGGCCGCACCGTCGCGGCCTACGGCGCCGCATCGCGGGCCGTGGCCCTGTTCGCGCTCGCCGGGCTCGACGCGGGCCTCGTGACCTGCGTGGCCGACGCGTCACCGTCGAAGCAGGGACGCCGCATGCCCGGCACCGACATCCCGATCGTCGCGCCCGAGCACCTGATCACCCTCGACGGCCCCGTCGTGCTGACGCTGCCCGACCTGTACGACGAGGTGCTCGACGCCTGGCCCGCCCTCCGTGGAAGATTGGTGAACCAACCATGACCGAACCCGGATTCGCCCGTTCCCGCGCGCTGCAGGACCGCCTGCACCACCTGGTGCCCGGCGGCGCGCACACCTACGCCCGCGGCGCCGACCAGTACCCCGAGTTCATGCCGCCCGTGCTGACCCGCGGCCGCGGCGCGCGGGTCTGGGACGCGGACGGCAACGAATACGTCGAGTACGGCATGGGACTGCGCGCCGTGACCCTGGGGCACGCCTACCCGCCCGTCGTGGAGGCCGTGCGCGCCTGCCTCGACGACGGCCTGAGCTTCAGCCGGCCCACGACGACCGAGCTCGACGCCGCCGAGGACTTCCTCGAGCTGGTGCCGACCGCGGACATGGTGAAGTTCGGCAAGAACGGCTCCGACGCCACCACCGCCGCCGTCCGGCTGGCCCGCGCCGTGACCGGCCGCGAGCTGGTGGCGATCTGCGATCAGCCCTTCTTCTCCGTGGATGACTGGTTCATCGGCGTCACGGACATGAACGCCGGAATCCCCGCGGCGGCGCGGGATGCCACCGTGCGCTTCCGCTACAACGACGCCGATTCCCTGCGCACGCTGTTCGCCGAGTACCCGGGCGCCATCGCGGCGGTCTTCCTCGAGGCGGCCACCGCGCTCGCCGAGCCGGAGCCCGGCTTCCTGGAGACCGTCCGGGCCCTGTGCGACGAGCACGGCGCCCTTCTGGTCTTCGACGAGATGATCACCGGCTTCCGCTGGTCGCCGCACGGCGCGCAGTCGGTGTACGGCGTGACGCCCGACCTCTCCTGCTGGGGCAAGGCCATGGGCAACGGCTTCCCGATCGCCGCGCTCGCCGGCAAGCGCGAGTTCATGGAACTGGGCGGCCTGAACACCGACGCCGAGCGCGTCTTCCTGCTGTCCACGACGCACGGTCCGGAGTCGGTCTCGCTCACCGCCTTCCGCGCCGTCGCCCGGGCCTACCGGGAGGGCGATCCGGTGGGCGCGATGGAGCGGGCCGGGCGCCGCCTGGCCGACGGGGTGAACGCCGCCGCCGAGGCCGCGGGCGTCGGCGACGCGGTGCGGGCGATCGGCCGGCCCTCGTGCCTCGTCTTCACCACCCGCGATGCCGACGGCGCACCGTCGCAGGCGTATCGCACGCTGTTCCTGCAGGAGCTGCTGCGCCGCGGTGTGCTCGGGCAGTCCTTCGTGATCTCCGCCGCGCACACCGACGCCGACGTCGATCACACCGTCGACGCCGTCGCGCAGGCGCTCGTGCCCTACCGGAAGGCGTTGGAGGCGGGCACCGTCGACGGGCTGCTGCAGGGCCGTCCCGTGGCGCCCGCGCTGCGGCGGACCGCCGCGCCGCGGCGGCTGCGCGGCGCCTGACCCGTCAGCGCAGGTGGGTGAGCAGGCGGGCGTCGGTCCAGCCGCCCACAGGAGGCGCCCAGCCCTCGTCGACGAAACCGGCCGCGACCAGCCGCTCCACGACGGGGTGACCGGCGGGCACGGTGACCGAGACCCGGCGCAGATGCTCGTCCTCGCTCAGCCGGTGGCGGGCGTAGGCGGCGAGCGGCTCCGCGGCCCGGGGGTCCGGCGGCGTGCCGAGGGGCGTGACGTGCACGTCGATCGTCCCGGTGCCCAGGTCGACCCGGCCGATCGCGCGATCCACCCGCCCGTCCGGATGCGTCACGACGATCCCCGTCAGGCCGCCCGAGAGCAGGGCACGCCGGGCGTCGGCGCGCGGCACGCCGGCGAGAACGGCCGCCGCGAGCGTCTCGTCCGGGCCGGCCGGGGTGATCTCCGAGCCCTCCGCGGCGATCCGGAACTCCTTACCGGGCACGGCATCCGGACGCCGGATCGCGTCGCGGAGGGCGGCGCGGCCGCGCCGCGCGGCGAGGTGCAGCACGGCGAGGGACAGGGGCAGCAGGGAGCGGTTCTCGGGGCTGGTCACGCCGATAGACTATGTCTGTGATCGCACAAACGCACGTGCTCGTCGTCGGCCCCGCCGCGCCCGGGCCGTCCAGCCGCGGCGGCATCGCCACGGTGGTCGGCCACATGGCGGCGCAACCGGACCCGTCGATCGACGTGCGGCTGGTGACCACGTACATCGACGGCACCGTCGGACGGCGGCTGCGGGCGGGGCTGGCCGGCATGGCGCGGGGCGTGCTCGCGGTGCTGCGCGGCCGCGTCGACGTCGTGCACGTGCACCTCTCGCACGGCGGCAGCGTGGTCCGGAAGGCGCCGGTGCTCTGGGCCGCGCGCGTGCGCGGCGTACCCGCCGTGGTGCACGGGCACAGCTTCGACTTCGGCGGCTGGGTCGCGGGGCTGCCCGCCCCCGCCCGTCCGCTCGTGCGGGCCGCGCTGCCCGCCGATCGGTGGCTCGTGCTCGGCACCGGGCTGGCCGAGGAGTACGCGGCCGCGATGGCGCTGCCGCGCGGCGCGGTGGAGGTGCTCTACAACCCCGTGCCCCCGGTCCCGGATCACGGGGACGACGGTGCCCCGGTCGACGGCGTCGTCCGGGCGGTCGCGCTCGGCCGCCTCGGCGTCCGGAAGGGCAGCTACGACCTCGTCGCGGCGGTGGCCGCGCTGCCGCCCGCGGTGCGCGCTCGGCTGCACCTGACCCTCGCGGGCGACGGCGAGGTGGACGAGGTGCGCGCCGCCGTCGCGGCCGCCGACGTCGGCGACGCGGTGACGGTGAGCGGCTGGGTCGACCCCGCGGGGCGCGATGCGCTGCTCGCCACCGCACAGGTCTTCGCGCTGCCGAGCTACGACGAGGGCCTGCCCATGGCCCTCCTGGAGGCGATGGCCGCGGGCCTCGCGCCGCTGACCACCCCCGTCGGCGCCATCCCCGACGCGATCACCGACGGCGTGGACGGCGTCCTGGTACCGCCGGGCGACGTGCCCGCGCTCGCCGGTGCGCTCGCGCGATTGGTCGAGGATCCCGCACTGCGGGAGACGATCTCGACCGGGGCCCGCCGGCGTGCCGGGGATTTCGCGATCGCCCCCTGGCACGCGCGGCTCGCGACGTTGTGGACGGAACTCGCGCGACCGCGTCCGTAACCCGCACCGACCGGTGAGCCGCGGGCTATCCGCGCGAGAGGTGCTCGGGCTTCTCGATGATCGCCGACTGGGACTGCTTGCGGGACAGTCCCGGCGCGGGGAACCAGACGTCCGGGCCCGGGGCGTCGTAGGCCCACAGCGGCCCGTGGAAGGCCGAGGACGTGCCGAAGTAGGTGACCGACAAGCCGTAGGTGTCGGCGAGCGAGTACCAGCGGTCACCGAGCAGGTTCCACTGCTCCGCGTTCGCCGCGGACTGGCCGGGGCCGTACCAGCCGACCTCGCCGACGGAGCAGCTCACCGCGCTGCGCCGGCACCATTCGCCGAAATCCCGCAGCCGGCCGATGAATCCCCGCTCGTAGCCCCGGTCGACCCAGGGCTTGCCCGCGTCGCGGACGTAGTCCTCGTCGAGCTTCGCGGCGTCGAAGACCTCGCCCTCGCTGCTGTTGCGCGCCGGGTACATGTGCTGCGAGTAGACGATGCGCCACAGCGGATCGTCCACCCAGCCGCCGGACGGATCCGTGTAGAGGAAGTCCGTGTACGGCGAGCAGCACAGCCCCTCCACCCAGATCGTCTTCCGATCGCCGTTCTCGCGGAGCGCCCGGACGACCGAATTCACGTGCCGCTGGTAGACGGAGTACGCCGGCTTGTCCGGCGCCTGCAGGTCCCGGCGGGTGGGATGGCTGAACCGCGTGGGCTCGTTGAACAGGTCGTAAGCGATCACCGCGGGATCGTCCCGGAACGCGTCCGAGAAGGTCCGCCACACCCGGTCCGTCTGATCCGTGCTCAGCCCCGCGCCGCAGACGAGCGGCGCCGATGTCGTCTTCGGCTTGCGCCATTCGCACCCGGAGTGCAGCGTGAGCACCACGCGCAGGCCCGCCGCTTTGATCTTGCCCACCTCCGAGCGCACTGCGTTCCAGTACGCCGGGTGGAAGTCCTCCTCGCCCGTGTCCAGATCCGGTTGCAGGAAGTTCCAGTCGACGGGGAGGCGGATCAGGCGGTGGCCGAGCTGCTGCAACCGCACGTAGGTCGAGAGCGGCTCCCCGGTCCCCGTGACCGTCGGGTGGTCGTAGATCGTGACCGCCTGCGTCAGGAGGGTGGCGATGTTGATGCCCCGCAGGCCGTCCGTCGACTGCTCGGGCGCCGCCGACCGCGGCACGGCGACGGTCGCGGCCAGGAGGGCGCAGACGAGGAGGACGACGACGGCGGTACGGCGGATCGCACTCATTCCTTCACCCCCGCAACACCACCCGGCCGGGCGCACAACGTACTGGGCCGTCCGGCCACCATGCAGTCTACTGCAGTCGCAAAGGACGGTGGTAGCCTGCCTTCGTGTCGCAAGAAGTGCGCATCCTCGGCGTCGAATTCGACGATCTCCCGCTCGAGTCCGCGGTGTCCCGCCTGCAGGCGGCCGCGCGTGGACCTGCGGGCAGCACCGTCGTCTTCCCCAACGCCGCGACGCTCAACGTGGCCGCGCGATCGGACGAGTACCGGGACGTCCTCAACGCGTCGACCTTCGTCTTCGGTGACGGCACGGGCGTGCGTTGGGCGGCACGCATGCGCGGAGTCCAGCTGCGCGCCAACCTCAACGGCACCGACGTGATCCCCGCCCTGCTGGAGGCGAGCCCCGGCCTGCGGGTGTACCTGCTGGGCGGGACCGAGGACGTCAACGCCGCCGCCGCGGCCGCCGCCGAGCGGCGCTTTCCCGTCGAGGTCGCGGGTCGGCACCACGGCTACTTCGACCTGTCGGACGGCGCGGAGGTCCTGGCCGCGATCGACGCCGCCGCGCCCGACGTGCTGTTGGTCGGCTTCGGGAACCCGCTGCAGGAGGAGTGGATCGAGCGGAACCGCTCCGCGCTGCGCGTCCCGCTCACCGCCGGCGTGGGCGGTCTCTTCGGCTTCTGGGCGGGCACCCGCACCCGGGCGCCCGGACTGGCCCGGCGGCTGGGCGTCGAATGGGTGGACATCCTGGTGCGGGAGCCCCACAAGGCCGGGCGGTACCTGCTGGGCAACCCCGCGTTCCTGCTCCGCGCGGTGCGTGCCCGCGCGGCCGATCGCCGGCACTGACCGGCCCGGAACCGGGGACACGGCTCACGCGCGGATCGCGACGAGGGACTTCACCAGGCCCGCGAACCGCTCGAACCAGACCTCCGAGTCGGGGAAGTACCGCCGCATCTGTGAGATGCCAACTAGATCGATCTCGTCGACCTGGTCCTGCGCCTCGGCGCGGGTGTGGGTGCGGACGTGGCCGCGGTTCCAGCGCAACGAGATCTGCGTCCGGGCCTCGTAGGGCAGCCACTGCATGCCGGGGAACAGCCAGTGCGGCTCGACCGGGAAGTACCGGTAGGGCGTCTGCACCCAGTGCCGGTCCGCGAGCGCGTGCACGTTGTCGGCCAGGCGCTGCCGCTGGACGTGCCCGCCGACGTGCTCCAGCAGCGAGTTCGAGAAGACCAGGTCGAACCGGTCCGCCGCGATCGCCGCCGGGAGCGTGCAGGCGTCGCCCTGCACGGCCACGATGTCGGGCGACCACGACTGAAGGTCCATCAGGTTCACGGTGGTCACCGAGGCGGGTCGTTCCGGGGCGAGCCGCCACGAGTCGGGGGTGCCGCCCAGGTCGAGCACCCGCATCTCCGCGAAGTCCGGGAACCGCCGCAGCAGCTCGTCCCACCGCCGGGCCCGGGCCCGCCCCGAGAGCGACCGCTCCGAGTCCACCCCGGTCACCGAGTCACGAAGCCAATCCGCCATGTCCGTCTCCTTCGAGCTCACCCGCACCGCGGGTCCGATGAGTGGTCCTGTGCGGGGGCGCGTTCCGCTCCCCCGCCGCACGCGACAACTCCGCGCCGAGCGCGTCCGTCGAGACCGCCGCCGTGTGTGCGCGCAGGTAGTGCGCGTGCGCGGCCCGGCCGCGGCGCTCGGCCTCCGCGGGATCCGCGAGGCGGTCGAAGGCGCGAGCCAGGCCCGCCACGTCGTCCACGCCGATCGGGTCCTCGCCGGACGGCTGGAACTCGGGAAGCGCGCCCTCGGGGGAGACGATCGGCGTCACCCCGAGCTGCATCGCGAGCACCTGGACTCCGCTCTGCGTCGCGCGCCGGTAGTGCACCACCGAGCCCTTGGCCCGGGCCATCGGCTCGAGCACGTCGGCGTACGAGTACGTGCCCCGCCGCCAGCGCACGGCCGGGGGCAGATCCGGGGAGAGGTCACCGTCGCCGATGAGGACCAGCTCGTCGCCGCGCCACCCCGGCCCGGCGACGTGCCGCTCCCACGCCGCGAGAGTGACGCCGAGGTTCTTGTACTCCGAGAGGCGCCCGAACACCACGAAGTCGCGGCGTCCCCCGGCTCCGACGAACGGCGGCACCCGCGCCTCGTCGAGGTCGCTGGCGAGCGGCGCCACCGCGGACGCGCCGATCCGGCAGCCGACGTACTCGCTGAACGCGACCGTTCCCGCCGCTGATTCCGCCCACCGGCCGAAGAGCCGACGCTCCCACGCGGGAAAGACCTCGTCGGCGCCGTGCGGCCGGTCGTCGTGGATGAGGTTCACGCGCGGCGCGCCGCCGGTGAGCAGCATCCACCGCGGGTCGCGCACCAGTTCGGTCACCACCACGTCGGGCGCGAAGGACCGCGCAGCCCGCAGCTCCCGCGCGAAGCCGGGCCACGTCGAGGCGGTGCGGGGCCGCGCGTCGAGCACCCGCTCGTAGGACCGCGCACCGTCGGACTCCGGGTGCTGGTCCGTGGTCACCAGGACCACCTCCCACCCGGCGTCCTGGAGCTGTTCGCAGTACACCCGGGCCAGGGGGCGCATCCAGGGCGAGAGCCAGAGCACGCGCCCCGTCACCGGAGGACTCCGGCGAAGGCGGCCTCGTAGCCGTCGGCCATGGCCTCGATCGAGTAGTTCGCCCGCATCCGCTCGAAGCCCCGATCGCCCAGGGCCGGCCACGCCTCGGGGTGCGCGAGCAAGTCGGTCATCGCGGCGCGCCAACCGTCGACGGTGACGTCCTCGACGAGGCGCCCGGCCTCGCCGTGGGCGAGCATCTCCGGGACCGCGCCGGTACCGGACGCGACCACCGGGACACCCCGGGCCATGGCCTCGAGGATCACCAGCGGGAAGGCCTCGTCGCGACTCGGCACGCACAGCAGGTCCGCGTCGGCGAGCGCGGTGTCGGGGCCCGGGACCCAGCCTCGCCAGTGCACCCGATCCCGTACCGCGGGGGGCGTGAGCGGTTCGAGCCGCTCACGGTCCGGGCCGTCGCCGTAGATCGACAGCTCCCACGGCACGTCGATCCCCGCCAGGGCCTCCACCAGCAGCTGCGGGTTCTTCCACTCGACGATGCGGCTGAGCATCACGAGGTGCGGCGGTCGGCCCGCGGCGCGGACGGGCCGGGAGGGCGGCGCGGAGTCGAGCTCGGTCGCCGAGACGATGCCGTTCGGCGCGGTGAAGACCGGTTTACCCAGGTCCTGGAACTGGGAACCCACATCCCAGTGGCCGGGGGCGAGTCCGACGAAGCCGTCGGCACGGCGCATCGCGCGGGCCAGCGGCGCCGAGAACGTCGTGCCGTTCGGTCCGAACCACGAATGCGCGGCCACCAGCCACCGTCGGTCCTTCGAGCCCGCTCGCCACAGCGACGCGAACCCCGTCTCGGTGTTCGTCGTGGCGCTGATCAGGATCTGCGGACCGTCCACCGGGTCCAGCGCCGGAGCCCACCAGGGCTGGCGGACCACACGCACCGAGTGCGGGATCTCGGCCACGATGGGGCCGAAGCGCTGCATGCAGGCGATGGTCACGGGATAACCGCGACGATCCAGCTCCGCCGCGAGCAGCGCGTGCTGCCGCTCCGCGCCGCCGTACACCAGCCGGTTGGTCGTGATCACGATCGCCGGCTTCGCCGTCCGCCGTGCGGTCGCCTTCGCACGGCGCGTCGACCGCTGCAGTCGGTCGAGCAGAGCAGTGCCCGCCAGGTACGTATCGGCGGCACGAACGCCGCGGTCGTGCTCGAGGTTCAGGGCGATGTTCGCGCGCAGCAGGTCGGTCGAGCGGCGCCCGGCCTTCGCGTCATCGGCGACGGTGCCGTGGCCGGCGTGCTCGACTCCCGCATCGTCGGTCAGCACCAACCGCCAGCCCGCGCGCCGGGCGCGCCACTGCCAGTCGGACTCCTCGCCGTAGAGGAAGAACTCCTCGTCGAACGGCCCGAGCGCCTCCCACGCGTCGCGCTGGATCGCGAGGCAGGCGCCCGTCAGGTAGCCCTCCACCTCGCCGGGCGCCTCCCCGTACAGGTCCGACAACGGAGTCCCCCGCAACCGTGCGGCGTAGCCCGCGTAGGAGGTCAGCGCGCGGACCGTGCCCCGCCGACGGTGCGCGACGTCCCAATCGCGTCCGTCGCTCGCGGAAAGTGCTGAATCCTGAATTCTTGGAGCAGCGGCGGCGACGCCCGGCGAGCGCAACGCCGCTCGCGTCACGGCCAGATCCCCGAGCAGCAGCGCATCGGGATTGAGCAGCAGCAGGTCGGCCTCCGGCGCGAGCGCGGCGAGCCGGTTGACCCCCGCGGCGAAGCCCCTGTTCGTTCCGTCGGTGTACCACTCGACGTCCGGGAACGCGGCGTGGAGCTCGGCGATCCCCGGCCAGTCCGGTCCGGAATTATCCCAGATCAGGGTGCGGATACCCGGGAGGTGCAGTGCCACCGACTCGAGGCACGCCCGCAGATCCACCGGATTCCGGTAGGCGACGACGAGGACGACGAGCGGGTGCTCCCCCGCTTCGGCGGGCGGCGGCGCCGATCCCAGACCGCCGCGCAGGTACGCACGATCCAGTTCGCTCGGCACGAACATCTCCTCACGCGTCATCGGGCGCTATCAGCTTCGTCATACTATACGCAATGACAACGCATGACGTTTCGTCATCGCATCATCGCGGCCACATCGCTCCGCGGGACGAGAGGACGGCCATGGAGGCACCGGGGGGATCACATCGACGACAGCATCCTCGCCAAGTGCCCGGCCATGACGTCGGTCGTGAACCGCTCCCGCGCTCGGGCCGCGGCCGCGCGGCCCATCTCGGTCCGCGCGGCCTCGTCAGTGAGCAACTCCCCGACGGCCGCGGCGAGCGCCTCGGGATCCTCCGGGGGCACGAGCAGGCCGGTCACGCCGTGCTCGACGTAGTCCGCGACGCCGGGATTGTCGGTGACCACGACGGGTCGGCCGCTGGCCATCGCCTCCAGCACCACCGTGAGCCCGGAGCCGGTGACGGTAGGATGGAGCGCAATCGCAACAACGGACGCCCGGGCGTAGAGGTCGCGGATCCGTCCGTCCAACCGCTCGGTGTGCACCGTGACCAGGCCCTCCGGAGCGTCGAAGGGCAGACCGGAGGCCAGCTCGAGATGGGTGTCCGGACGCTGCGCACGCACCTTCGCCAGTGCACGGATCAGCGTCGCGTGGTCCCGGAACCGGTCCTCCCCGGCGCTCACCACGAGCCCCGGAGTACCCGGACCCGGTTGTCGGACGTAGAAATCGGTATCGATTCCCAGGGGGATGAACTGCGTACGGGAAGCGGCAAGCCCCCACTCCCGCTGGAGCACGGGCAGCACGGCCGAGCACTGGGCCCACACCGCACCGGCACGCGGCAGCGCCCGCGCCGCGAGCTCGCCGTGCACACGGCCCGCGTTCGCGCGGGTCGTCAGCCAGCCGATCCCGGCGGCGACCGGCGTCCGGCCGGTGAGCAGCGCCGGGACTCCGGTGCGCTCGTCGTAGGACAGGATCGCGTCGGCGCCGTGCGCGCCCACGCCGAGCACCCGCTCGACGAATTCGTAGCCGTCGGTGCGGTGCCGTACCGAACGGGCGACCCGGTCCTCGATCCTGCCCCGGAGCCCGCACGCGGGTTGCGCCGAAGCGAACGTGACGCGCATGCCGTGGTCCTCGAGTCGATGGAGCCCGTACGGTGACCGATCCGGAACGTCGCCCTCGGCGTGCCGACGAGCCCACTCCGTCGCCGTCAATCCCCCAGCAAGAGGCACCGTCACCCGCACCGAACAGTCCTTTCGATTCGGCGGCTCCCCGGTCCGAGTCCCATGTCTCGACACCGCCCGATGATGAGACTATCGAGTCGCAAACAGATAATCACCGCGGACGGGCATCCCCGCGGCTCATCGCCCGAGCCTTCGGCCTCCAGTTGGCGGCGCGGATCGTCGGCCTCGTCGCCTCGCTCGCGACGATGGCGATCACCACGACCCACCTCGGCCTGATCTCGTACGGCCACCTGACCGCCGCCATCGTCTTCATCGGCCTGTGGACCAGCCTCACCGAACTCGGCATCGGGGCGGTCGTGGTCCGGCGCGTCACCTCCGGTGCCGGTGACCTGCGGCAACTCATCCGCGTCAACGTCGGCCTGTCGCTCGCGTACTGCGTGCCGCTCTCAGCGGCGGCGGTGATCACCGGCGCGCTGATCTACCGCGACACCGCCGAGGTACCGATGATGATCGCGATCATCGCCGGCGGCCTTGCGCTGACCACCCTGGCGTCCTGCTTCCAACCGCTGTTCATGACCAATGTGCGGTTCGGTGCGGTCGCCGTGTCGGACGTCGGCGGGCGCGCGCTCTCCCTCGTGGGCACGATCGTGCTGGTCCGGATCGACGCCGACCTGGTGTGGTTCGCCGCGGTCCAGCTGGTCCCGCCGCTGGTCATGCTGATCATCCAGGGCTTCGTGGCGCACCGCGCCGTCGGCATCCGGCCCGTCTTCTCGGCGCGGCAGAGCTGGGACCTGGTCCGGGAGAGCCTGCCGCAGACCGGCGTGCTGATCATCGCGGCTCTGTACTGGCGGGCCGACGCCTTCCTCCTCAGCGTGCTGAGCACGCCGCAGCAGACCGGCGCCTACGGCCTCGCGTATCAGATCACGTCGAACGCGACCGTGATCTCCGCCGTCTTCCTCGCCTCCTCGCTGTCCACGATGACGAATCTGTTCGCGACCGATAAGGAGCGCTTCGCCGCATTCGTGCAACGCAGCGCGGAGGCCCTGATCTTCGTCGGTGCGCCGATCGCGCTCGTCGGCGGCGTCCTCTCGCCGAGCATCATCGGCCTGCTCAGCACGGCGGAGTTCGTCGAGGTCGGCGGCCGGACGCTGAGCCTGCTGTTCATCGCAGTCTCGGTCACCTTCGTCACGGCCGTCCTCAGTCAGGGCCTGTTCGCGGCGCACGACCAGGTCTTCCTGCTGCGCCTCAACGTGGTGAACCTGATCGGCAACATCGCCCTGAACGTGATCCTGATCCCGTTCTACGGCGCGATCGGGGCCGCCGCCGCGCTCATCATCAGCGAGGTCATCGGCATGGTGGTCGCCGGATGGCGGCTGCGCTCCCGCGCGCCGTTCCGTCCGCCGTGGCAGTACCTGTTCCGGCTCGCGGTGCCGCTGGGCGTGGCGGTGATCGTCGCGATCGTGCTGCGCCATCAGTTCGTCCTGATCCCGCTCCTCGCATCCGCCGGCGCCTATCTCCTCACCAGCGCGATCGCGGGTCCGATCCGACTGTCGGCCCTGATCGGCATGGCCTCGCGCTCGCCCGAGCGGGAGTCGGAGTGATCCAGACCGCAGAAGTACACTCCAGCGAACCTGCGTAGTACAGTCAATGCTCGGAACACTGCAATTGCAACTGCGCTAGGGAGTCCCCGTAAATGAACGTCGCTGGTTTCCTGCGCTGGGCGCTCACCAAACCCGCCATCATCGTGCTGGTGCTGCTGGCCGGCATCACGGGCGGAGTCATCGGGTGGAAGTCGACCACGACCCACTTCGAGACCTCCGCGGCCGTGCTCGTGATCGGGCCTGGTGCGGGTAGCCGCAACGCGATGGACAACCCGTTCACCGGTCTCAACAGCGGTGCCGCCCAGATGGCGCACGTGCTGACGACCGTCGCGCAGTCCGCCGGGGGCCGCGCGGCCCTCGAGAAGAGCGGCTCCTCCCCCGACGTGGTGATGCTCGCGAGCGCCGGCGACGGCAACTCGACGCAGATCTCCCCGCTCATCACTTTCACCGTGAGCGCCCCCGAGGCCTGGCGATCCGAGGCCGGCGCCAACGCCCTCATCGAGTTCTGGCGCACCGAGCTCCGGAAGATGCAGGTCGAGGCCGGCGTCGTCGGCGACTCCTACGCGGACCTGCGGGTTCCCGTCGCGCCGACGCCGGGCGAGGAGGTCGGCGGCAACCCCCTGCGCGCCGCCATGGGCCTGGCCATGGGAGCGGCGCTCGCCACCCTGACCCTCTGCCTCATCGCCGCGGCCGCCTGGGAGGCGTTCCGGGCGCGCCGCCGCAAGGGCTCGGGTGACGCCTCCCGCACCGTCCCGATCCCCGTGCAGACGCAGACGACGCCCGCGACGCCCGAGGAGCTCACCGCCGAGTCGGCCGCGCTGGCCGGGATCGTGCCCGCGGCGCCCGAGTTCGGCGCCGAACCGGACGGCGGCGCACCGTCGCGCACCGTGCCCGCGGCGATCCCGATCCGCCCGCCGGGCGACGCGGCCCGCCGCGCGATGACCCGCTGGCGCGACCGCGTGGAGGAGGTCCCGGAGGAGTCCGAGATCCCGCTCCCGGACCTCGACGACACCGCAGCCGGCGACACCGGCGACCGGGTTCAGAACGCCTGATGGCCACCGTCACCGACCGCGGCGCGCCATCGACGCGGGCCTGGTCGGTGCTGCGGACCCCCGGCCGCTCGACCACGAGCCCTCCCGACCTGCCGTTCGCCCTGTTCGTCGGCACCGCGTGCTTCTTCCTCCTCGGGATGCAGCAGACCTTCACCGTTCCCGGGACCTTCGGACTGAGCGTGGGCCAGACGCTGTTCGCCGGCGCCGGGATCACCTGGGTGTGCCTGAACATCACCGGCTTCTCCGGCCCGGTCCGGGACCGGGTCACCCTGTTCGCGGTGCTCGGCTACGTGACCACGTCGTTCCTCTCCTTCGGGGCCAGCCAGATGCGCGGCGTGCCCTACGTCGCCCAGGTGGCACTCGACCGGTACATCCTCGGCGACCTGTACCTCCTCGGCGCAGTGCTCTTCCTGCTCACGGTGCTGCGCTCGGTCGGCAGCCTGCGGATCGTGATCGGCGGGCTCGTGATCGGCGCCACCCTGTCCGCCTGGTTCGGCCTGGTCAAGGTGGCCACCGGCATCGACCTCGCCGCCTACTTCACGCTGCCGGGCCTCAACTTCCGGGACTACCAGATCGTCACCAACCTGATGCGTGAGGGCGTCGCGCGCCCGCAGGGCAGCGCCGGCCATCCGCTCGAGCTGAGCGCCATCCTCACCGTGATGACCCCGCTCGGGGTGGCGCTCGCGCTCGAGGCCAAGGCCCGCCGCGTGAACACCTACTGGCTGTGGACGGGATGCACGGTGATCCTCGTCGGCGGCGCCCTCGTCACGCTGTCGCGGTCCGCAGTCGTCGGCACGGCGGCGGCCGTCGCCGTCATGTGCTGGCGCTGGCCGATCACCCGCGTCGCAGCCGTCCTCATCGCCGGCGGGACCGCGATCGGCCTGGGCCTGCTGTTCCAGCTGAAGTTCATCTCCGCGATGTTCGCGGTGTTCGCCGGCGCCTTCGGCGACGACTCGCTCCACTCCCGGGGCCGCGGGCTCGCCTACGCGAGCGAACACTTCTGGGAGCATCCGTGGCTGGGGCAGGGCGTGGGCGCCTACCCGGCGCTCAAGCAACCGGTGCTCGACAACCAGTACGTCTCCCGCCTGATGGAGGCCGGTGTCATCGGCTTCGCGACCTTCGTCGCGGCGCTCGTGGTGGGCCTGCTCCTGGCACTGCGCTCGTCGCGGTCGAAGAACCCGTCCATCGCCGAGCTCAGCGGCGGGATCGCGGGAGCCCTCGCCGCGGTGGCCGTGATCTCACTGATCCTGGACACGGCCGGATTCGTCCAGATCTGGTTCCTCACCTGGATCCTCATCGCCCTGGCCGGGGTGGCGAACAGCCTGCGCAAGGACGACGAGGCGGCGCGCGGCGCCGCGCCCGCACCGGCCGACGCGCCCGCGCGGGGCGACCTGCCCGCGCCGCGCCCCGCCGGCGTCTAGCGCGGGTCCACCGCCCCGTCGTCGCGGCCCGTGCGTTCCCGCCCCGTCAGCGCGGCCCGGCGGCGAGGGCGCGCATCGACGCGCGGACCTCGGGGGTGTTCTCCAGGACGCACATCATGTGGTCGGTCGGCTCCCCGTTGAAGATCCGGAAGTCGCGCCGCGTGCCGATGCGCTCCATCCCGAGCGCGGCGACGAGGTGCGCCGGACGCCCCTTGGTCTCCACACCGGGCGCGACGATGCGCTCGAGCCCGTACTCCGGGGCGAAGACCCGGTCGATCACGTTGGCGAGCCCCCAGGGAACGAGCGTTCCGGGCGAATCGGAGACCCACGCGGACAGCTCCCCGGCCCGGGTAACGGGGTCCACCCCGCAGAGACCGACCTCGCCGACCACGCGCGCCGGCTTTCCCGCGGCGTGCTCGACGATGACCAACGCGTACCGCGTCCGCCGCAGCGATCCGACGGCGGTATCGGCGAACCACTCCACCCACGCCATCGGGGAGTGGCACTCCTCCCAGGTGCGGTCCGGGCGCTTGAACGCCGGCGCCAGCCGGCGTTCGTTGGCCAGCCGGATGGTGCGCCACGACGCGTAGTCGGTGAGCCGCACCCGGCGCAGCTCGAACTCGCGGCCGTCGAAGACACCGCGTGCTCCGGCCCCGGACTTCCTTCTGGCCAGCACCGACGCGATCGGATTTTGCATTGCCGAATCCTATCCCGACACCGCGGCACGTAACGCCCGAACCCGACGTCACCCGCGCCCACCGGAACATCGAGGGACGGCGGAGGAAGCCCGTGCGCAGCGGATAATCTGACCGCATCATGACCACCCGCGCGTCGCTCCGCACCACGCTGACCGAGCTCGTCTCCGCGTGGTGGTTCGGCGGCCCCACGTACGACGAGCGGATCACCTACCTCCGCAACCGCTCGCTGCTGGGGCTCATCCGCGCCGCCGTGAGCATCTGCGCGTTCCTGCTCGGGCTGATGTCCATCGGGCTCCTGATCAACATCGCGCCGCTCTCGACCCCGGTGCAGGTGCGGCTGGTGGTGTGCGCCTTCGTCGCCGCGTTCTGGGCCGTCCGGTGGCAGGTCGGCCCGCTGCCGGGGGCGCGGGAGGCGGCGGTCTTCGTCGCCACCTCGATCATCGCGATCTACGGCGCGTCCTCGGCGCAGCACGACCCGGTGGGCGTCGCCCTCGGCGTCGCGAGCCTCGCGATGATCGCCACGTTCGGCGCGCTGATCCTCACGACCCGGTGGTTCGTCGTGAGCATGGTGCTGGTCGCGGCGGCGATCGCCGCGACCGCGCCGCCCATCGCCGCCGTGCACGGCATGTTCAACGCCGGGCTCGCCTCGGCGATCCTGGCCGGCGCGACCATCGGCGTGCCCGGGACGATGCAGTTCGGCATGACCTTCTCCTGGCTGGACACCGCCGAGGCCGGCACCGACCCGCTGACCGGCATCCCCAACCGCCGGGGCCTCCGCACGCGCTGGACCACGTGGGCGATGCGACGGTCCCCGTCGGCGGAGCACGTCGGCGTCCTCGTCCTGGACCTCGACCACTTCAAGGAGATCAACGACGGGCGGGGCCACGCCGCCGGCGACGAGGTCCTGGTGCACGTGGCCCGCGTGCTGCGCGTCGAGGGCGCCGCGGACGACGCCGTCATCGCCCGGCTCGGCGGCGACGAGTTCGCGCTGCTCGTGATGGGCCGCAGCACGCAGGAGTGCCTCGACCTGGGCGACCGGATCCGCCGGGCCGTGGCCGGCGACGCCGGCGTGATCACCAGCATCGGGGTCGCCGTGGACGAGCATCCCGACGTCGACGCCTCCCTGCTCACGGCGCTGCTCGAGGACGCCGACCGGGGGATGTACGAGGCGAAGCGGACCCGGGACGCGGTGGTCCTGGCCTCCTGACCCGACGGTGCGGCACCGTCGGGCCCGGCGGTCCGTCAGTCGCGGACGAGGCCCGGCAGGCGCCGGGTCATGATCTCCTCGGCGTCGGCGACGACCTTGTCGACGACGGCGGCGACGGTGTCGACCTCCTCGACGAGGCCCTGCGTCTGGCCGGCCCACCACATCCCATCCTCCATGCGGCCCTCGGTGAGGACGTTGGCGCGGCCCCGCGCGCCGGAGGCGAGCTCGGCGACGTCGTCGAAGCTCGCGCCGGGACGCTCGCCGATCTCGACGATCTGCTCGGAGATCGTGTTCCGCACGACGCGGGCGGTGTTGTGGAAGTTGCGGAAGACGAGCACGGTGTCGCGCTCGGAGTTGGCGACGATCTGATCCTTGACGTTCTGGTGGATCGGCGCCTCGACGGTCGCCATGAAGCGGGTGCCCATGTTCACCGCGTCGGCGCCGAGGGCGAGCGCCGCGGCGAGTCCGCTGCCGGTGGCGATGCCGCCCGAGGCGATGACGGGGATGCTCAGCTCGCGCACCGCGGCGGGGATCAGGATGAGGCCGGGCACGTCGTCCTCGCCCGGGTGACCGGCGCATTCGAAGCCGTCGATGCTGATCACGTCGACGCCCTTGCGCTCGGCGGAGAGGGCGTGGCGCACGCTGGTGGCCTTGTGGATGACCTTGACGCCGGCGGCCTGGAAGTCGGGCAGGTGCGGCGCGGGGCTCGACCCCGCGGTCTCGACGATCTTGATGCCGGACTCGACGATCACCGCGCGGTACTCGTCGTAGGGGACGGGGTTGATCGTGGGCAGGATCGTCAGGTTCACGCCGAAGGGCTTGTCCGTGAGGTCCTGGGTGCGCTTGATCTCCGCGGCCAGGGCCTCGGGGCTCGGCTGGGTCAGCGCGGTGAGGAAGCCCAGCGCGCCGGCGTTGGCGACGGCCGAGATGAGCGGGGCGGTGCCCAGGCCCGTCATGCCGCCGCAGACCACCGGGTGGTCGATGCCGAACATCTCCGTGATGCGTGTGCTGATCATGCTCGGTCGTGGTCCTCTCGATGGGGGCGGTGAACCCTCACAGTCTGGACGAAACGGGCGGCGCGCGCCATGGTTCGGCGTCCCCCTCCCGCGCGGGTCCGACGGTGCGCGGGCACAACGGATCCGACGGTGTCGTCGGGCGCGGGTCAGGACTCGGCGGCGCGGGCGGCCGGCGACGTGGCGAGGTACGCGACGGCCTGCGCGGTCGACCCGATCGACGCCGGGTCGAAGCTCGGCTTGAAGTAGACGAGCGTGAACTTGATGACGCTGCGGATCTTGGGCAGCAGGCCCTTGTGCGAGGCCTTGAGGTACTCCCACCACAGGCGCGGGTAGGAGTAGCTGAAGTGCGGGTCCTTGCGCAGCATGTAGCCCGACGAGCGGTGCAGGGTGAGCCCCAGGAAGAAGACGATGGTGAGCATCGCCCGCACGCGGTGCAGGTAGCCGGGGTCGAAATAGTTCGCCACGTCGTGTGCGACGGACCGGTGCTCGACCTCCTCGGCGCCGTGCCAGCGACAGATGTCGGCCATCACGGGGTTCACGTCGTACTCGTCCCAGGTGTTGTTCAGCGCGAACACCCCGAGGATGGCGGTGTAGTGCTCGATCCCGGCGATGAGCCAGAGCCGCTGCACCATGTCGTTGTACTGCGCGCGGTCCGACCGGTAGCGGCGCGGGGCGAGGATCTTGCGGAAGGTGTACTCCATCTGCCGCGCGAGCGGCTCGGTCTCGATGCCGCAGCGCCCGAGGTACTCCGACAGAGCCCGATCGTGGGACTCGGCGTGCATCGCCTCCTGGCCGATGAAGCCGCGCATGGTGCGGGCGAGGTTCTCGTCCTTCACGTACGGCAGCGCCTCGGTGTAGACCTCGCAGAACCACCGCTCGCCCTCGGGGAGGATCACGTGCAGGATGCTGCTGACGATGTCGCTGGCCACCGGCTGCCCGGGGATCCATTCCAGCGGGACGTCGTCCCAGTCGAATTCGACGTTGCGGGCGTGGATCTCCACGCCGACCGGTTCGACCGACGCCGCGTTCTTGCCGGCCTTGTTGCTGAGGGACACCATGCTCGACTCCAGCCTGTCGGAGAGATTCGTACAACGATGTAGGAACTGATCCGAAGTCTGGTGCGCCCTCAGTGATATGTCAAGCGTCGATTTCTATCACTTCGTCGGGGGCCCCGAGGTGAGGTCCGCCGAGTCGGCGAAGAGCAGGTCACCGGCGGTCGTGAGGACGGCCCACCGTCGGGCGGGCTCGGCGATGCGCTCCCCGTCGTACTCGGTGGCGACGGGGGTGAAGTCGCCGAAGTCGTCGACGATGCGGCCCGCGGACTCGCGGTCCGAGCCGGCGAACGCGACGACCTCCGTGCCGACCTCGAGCGCGGGATCGACGGTCGCCGCGGTGCTCGCGGCCGCGTCCGTCGTGGCCTCGGGGTCGGGGGTGACGGTCTCGGTCTTCGACCTACGCATGGCGTTCGTGCCTTCCCTGGGGGCTGCTCGGCCCGGGTGCGGAACCCGGGTCCGACGGTCCGCGGTGCTCCCCGCCGGCTGCTCGACGGAATATCGATCGTGCAGCTATCAGTCGCTGATGGCGATCTTGTGCGCGATCTTCGAGGAGAAGATAAGCACACTCCACGCGTTGGTGGAACCTCGTGCACCAGCGGTCACGCGAAATCCCCCGAAATTCGTCCGAATTCGGACACTACCGCCCACCGGCGTTCCGCACACGCTGCGATTGCGCAGGTCAGGGCGCCGGGGCCTTGCGTTCGCGACGGGACCGTGATTGCCTGGCCCCAGCGCCGCATGCCGGCGCCGCGGTTCCTGTCCCGTCCGGGGATCGCCTCCACTCCCGTCAGGGCGGCCACGAGGCCGCATGTTCCGACGCATCCCCCTCCGCCCGCGCCGTCCACATCCCGTCGTGGGGCTGTGGCTCGTCTTCTTCGTCAACGGCGCCGTGCTGTCCAGCTGGGCGCCGCGGATCCCCGAGGTCAAGGACCGGCTCGCCCTCTCCGACGCCGCGCTCGGTGCCGCGCTGTTCGGCGTCGCCGCGGGCTCCCTGCCCGCGCTGCTCCTGACCGACCGGCTCCTGCGCCGCGTCGACGGCCGCCTCGTCTGCCTGGCCTCCGGGGCCGCCTTCGCCGCGGGGCTCCCGGCGATCGCCGTGACGACGGGGCCGGTCGGCCTGGGCCTGGTGCTCGCTGCGCTCGGCGCGGCGTCCGGCGTCCTCGACGTCGCGATGAACACCGCCGGCATCGAGTACCAGCGGCGACGCGCGGGCGTGCCCGTCATCGCGCGCCTGCACGGGGGCTACAGCCTCGGCGTGCTGTGCGGCGCGGCGGGCGGCGCCGCGGCCGCGGCCGCCGGGGTCACCGTGGCCGGGCAGTTCACCGCCGTCGCCGGCGTCCTCCTCGTACTGCTCGCCGCCGCCGGCCGGCACGTCCCGCGGTCCGCCGCGCGCGGCACCGTCGGGACGGCCAGCGTCGGGACGGGCAACGTCGGGACGGACACCGGCGGTCCCGGCGCAGCGCCGCGCACGCCCCTGGTGCGGGCGATCACGCCGGCCGTCGCGGCGGTGGCGGTCGCGGGGCTGCTGCTCGAGGGCATGCTCGCGGACTGGTCGGCGCTGCTCGTCGCGCGGGATCACGGCGCGGGGAACGCCATCGGGGCGACGGTCGTCGTCGCGTTCAGCCTGGCCATGTTCGTCTCCCGCTCGGCGGGCGACCGGATCGTCCCGCTGCTCGGGGCCCGGCGCTGTCTCCTGCTCGCGGCGCTCGGCGGGAGCGCGGGCACCGCCGTCGGGCTGGTCGCTCCGGGGTGGATCGCGACGTACGCCGGCGTGGTGGTCGTCGGCCTGTTCCTCGGGCCGGTGTTCCCGCTCGCGATCGACGCCGCGGCGGCGCGGTCGCCGGGCTCCGCGGCGCGCGCCACGGCCGCGGTGAGCGCCGTCGGCTACCTCGCCCACCTGGGCGGGCCGCCCCTCGTCGGGGTCCTCGCGCGGCCCCTCGGGCTGCCCGGGGCCGTCGCTCTGCTGGGGGCCGCCGCGGGCGCGGCGCTCGCCGCCGGGGCCTTCCGCCCCGCCCATCCCGCCGACTCCCCGTGAGCGGCGCCGGAATGCGCGATGATCGACGGGGCTGTCCGGCTTGTGCGCACGCAACCGGGCCCGCGTGGACGACGGAGGCGACGATGAAGGCTCGATGGATGCTCCTGCCCGTGCTGGGCGCTGCGGGCACCGGCGCGGGATCGGCCGCGGGACGCATCCGCGCCCTGCGCGGCGTGGCGCCCGGGCTGCGGCACCCCGCCGCCGCGATGATCCCCTCGATCGGGCCCGTCTCGCTCAAGGCGGTCCGGGCGGCGCGCGGACCGTCGGGCATGCCGACGCGGGGCGGCGTCACCGTCACGCGGCACGACGTCGACAGTGGGCAGGATGTGTACGTCTACACGCCCGCGGCGCCGAACGGCGGTGCGCTGCTGTGGATCCACGGCGGCGGCACGATCATCGGCGCGCCCGAGATCGACCACCAGCGGTGCGTGCGGATGGCGCGGGACACCGGCGCGATCGTGGTGAGCACGCGGTACCGGCTGGCGCCCGAGCACCCGTTCCCCGCCGGGCACGACGACTGCTTCGCGGCGCTGCGGTGGCTGCACGACGGTGCCGCCGAGCGCGGGATCGATGCCGCACGGATCGGCGTCGGCGGGGCCAGCGCGGGCGGCGGACTCGCGGCGGGTGTGGTGCAGCGCGCCGTCGACGAGGGCCTGCCCGTCGCCTTCCAGCTGCTGGTCTACCCGATGCTCGACGACCGCACCCCGACTCGCCCGGCCGATCGCCGCGGCGCGCTCGTGTGGACGCGGCGCTCCAACGCCTTCGCCTGGGACGCCTATCTCGGCGCCGGGCACGCCGAACGGGAGGTGCCCGCCTACGCCGCGCCGGCGCGCCGCACCGACCTCGCCGGCCTGCCACCCGCGTGGATCGGCGTCGGCGACCTGGACCTCTTCCACGACGAGGACGTCGACTACGCGCGCCGGCTGGAGGCCGCCGGGGTTCCCGTCGAACTCCTCGTGGAGCCGGGGATGTACCACGCCGCGGACATCCTGGCCGCCCGCGCGACGTCGATGCGGGCCTTCACCCGCGCCGCGATCGGCTCCGCCGGAACGCATCTCGCGCCGCGCGGGTAGGCCCTTCGCGCTACTCGTGCACGACGGTCTTCGTCGCCTCGCCGTGGACGTGCTCGGCGACGATGCGATCCGCCCGGTCCAGGGGCCCGGTGTGCGTGATGACGTCCTGCGGGCGCAGAGCGCCGGTGCGCAGCAGCTCGAGGACCGCGGGGATGTGGGCCCGCGCGTGCGAGCGGCCCAGCTCGTAGCGGACGTTGCGGCCGTACATCAGCGCGGTCGGGATCGGACTCGACCGGCTCAGGCTCGACAGGGAGACGCAGGTGCCGTCGGGCGCGGTGCGCCGGATCGCGAGCCCGGCGCCCCGGCGGTCGCCGGTGCTGTCCACCACCAGGTCCGCCGGCGGGAGCGAGCGCACCGCGGAGGGTTCGTGGGCGAGCAGGCCCAGGCCGGCGGCGTGCCGGCGGACGTGCGCGCGGCGATCGATGAGGTGCACCCGGCGGGCGCCGAGCGCGAGGGCGGTGAGGCCGGCGTACAGCGCGACGCTGGCGCTGATCGGCGGCCGCCGCCCGATCTCGCTGAGGATCAGGACGTCGGCGTCGGGATCGCGGGCGAGCAGGCCCGGCAGGTGCGGCGCGACACCGCGGTAGCAGTCGACGACGTTGTCCGCCACGGAGGCCGCGGCGACCGGGTCGACACCGTCGGGCAGCGGGACCAGCATGCCGTCCGCGAACGGGACCGTCAGCAGGTCCGAGAGCGCGCCGCCCCAGTGGCCGCCGACGACGCCGAAGCCGTACATCGAGATCGGCGGGACGCGAAGGCAGTTCGCCGTGAGGCCCGCCGCGCAGGACCGGCAGGCGCCGCAGCTGATCTGGAAGGGCACGACGACGCGGTCGCCGGGCCGCACCGTCGTGACGCCCTCGCCGACGTCGACGACCTCCGCGACGCATTCGTGGCCGAAGTGGAAGGGCAGCGGGAAGGGCGTGCGCCCCAGCGCCATCGCCCGATCGAGGTCGCAGCTGGCGACCGCGATGGGACGGACGACCGCAGCGCCGGGCCCGGGCGGGGGTGGCGCCGGGACGTCGCGCCACCGCATGCGCCCGCCGGGCGAGGCGACGAGGGCCCGCATCGTCGGTCCTCCGCCCCGACGGTGCCGGATTCGGTCCGCAGCGGCGGACCGCAACCTCGTGAGGCGTTCCGCGGCACCGCGTTCCAGTGCCACGCGCGCGGCGGGGATCGCGGTCCCGGCGGTCGCGACCCCGGCGAGATGGCGCGCCGCGCCGCGCGGACGGTGCCGCGGGCCGGCGGGATAGAGGTAGGCGTGCGCCGCCGCGGCGGGGACCGCGGCCGACGGGGCCCGCTCGCTCACGCCCGTCCCCCGCGCCGCGCGGCACGCGCCAACAGGCGGGGGATGGTGACCAGGTGGAACGGGAGCACGACGGCCCAGACGAGTCGCGCCGCCGGTTTCGCGAACTCGACCGTCGTGGACCACGAGACCAGCTCGCCGTCGACCTGCACCACGTTCCGCGCGGCGATCAGGCCCGAGTCCTGCTCCAAGACCAGGAGGTCGCCCTCGTCGGCGCGGATGCGCCAGCCGAGGACGTGCCCGGGTCCGGTCCGCGGGCGCGACCGGAGCCGCAGGACGGTGCGCCAGCCGAGGAGCAGCACCGTCGGCATCGGGGCGGGGGCGTCCTCGAAGACGGAGCGCGCCCACTGCTGCGCCGTGCGATCGTCGCCGGGGCGTCGCGCGACGGCGAACGTGTAGGTCGCATCGGCGCCGGCGACCCCGGCCGACCGGGTTCGCGCGGGCGGTTCCGCGCGTCGTGCCACCGTGTCTGCCATCGCGCACTTCCTTCGTCGCGGCGAGCCGGATACCGGAGTCTCGATACGTCTCGTAACATACTGACGCGACGGTATGTGGTCAAGGTCACCGTCGGGGCGAGAGCTGGGAGGCGGGCGCGTGGACGGTAAGGCATCGGAGCCGGCCGCGTCGAGGCCGGAACGGCGGACGCAGGCGCAGCGACGGGAGGCGACCCGCGCCGCCCTGATCGACGCCGCCCTCGACGTCTTCGCGCGGAGCGGCTTCCACGCGGCCTCGCTCGACGAGATCGCCGCCGCGGCCGGGATGTCCAAGGGCGCGCTCTATTACAACTTCGCGTCGAAGGAGGAGCTGTTCCTGGCGCTGCTGGAGGACCGGTTCCAGCGCATCCTCGACACCGTCCGCGCGAACGCCGACGGTGCGCAATCGGCGGCGCACCTCTTCGTCTCCGCGATCGAGGACATCCCCGGCTGGCTGCCGCTCTACCTCGAGTTCCTCGCCTACGCCGCGCGCACGCCGCGCGTCGCCGAGGAGTACGCGCGACGGTTCCTCCGCGACTCCCGGCGACAGGTGGCCGAGACCCTCGAGCAGTTCTCCGCCGACCTCGCCGTCGACCTCCCGCGCCCCGCCGCCGAGCTCGCGGTGACCGTCGACGCGATCATGCTCGGTTTCACCATCGGCCGGCACTTCGACCCGGACACCCTCCCGGACGCCGTGCTCGACGACGCCCTGCTCCGCACCGTCCTCGGCCGGATCGGTTAGCCGGGACGGGCCCCTGCCCTCACTCCCGCGTCGCGGTGTAGGCGTCGCTGTCGGACGGCCCCGTTCCGGTGAGCATGATCAGGTCCGCCACCGCGTCGAGATCGACCTCGGGTGCCGCCGATCCCGAGTGCGCGAGCGTGATCACCGCGGCGAGGTGCGGCGATCCGTCGGCGTACGCGGTCACGTCGATGACGAGGATGTCGACGCCCGCCTTGACGACGTGCGACGTCAGGCGCGCCCCGAAGCCGACGCGCTGCCCGATCCGCAGCGGCCGGACCACCGTGAACTGCTGCGCCGCGTGCACGATCCGGGAGAGGTTGCAGTTCGGGATCGCGCGACTGACCAGCGCGGACGCGGCGTCGAACATCGGCGCGGCGAGGAGGGCGACGGGAACCGGGGTGTCAGCGGGCAGTACTCCCCGGGCGCCGAAGGGCACGTGGGGGTCGCGCACGGCCCGGGCGAACCCGCGCACCGCCTCCGCGCCGATCTCGTAGGCGTCGTCGAACCGGAGATCCCACTCCTCCGGGCGCGGGCCGTCCGGGAGGCTCGCCGGGGCGGTCATGAGCCGCTCCGCACGGAGTCGTCGATCCGGTCGGAGAGCCGCACGCGGCTGAGCCTTCCCACCAGGTAGCTCTCGATCGTCTCCGCACACGGGGCGTGCGAGCGCGCCGGCCTCGTCGACGCCGCGCCGACCACGGCCTCGCCGATCGCGATCCGCCAGATCCCACGCACCGTCTCCGCCGCGTCCTCCTCGTCGAAACCGAGGGCGCGCACGCCGTCGGCCAGGTCCCGAAGGTGGACCCGAGTGAACTCCTCCACCCCGATGTACCCGTCCAGGATCCCCGCGAGCGCCCAGGGCCGGGCCTCGAGGAAGCGCACCACCGCCACCGACGACTGCACGGCCCGGTCGAAGGGATCGTCCGACGGGCGCTCGCGCCGGTGGTCGGCCACGCCGCCGTGCCGGTTGAACAGGAAGTCGAGAAGCTCGTCCTTCGAGTCGAAGTAGTAGTAGATCCCCATGGGGCTCGCGCCGAGCCGGGCCGCGAGCCGGCGCATGGAGAAGTTCGCGTACCCGTCGTGCGTGAGGATCTCGATCGCCGTCGCGACGATCTTGTCCCGGCTCATGCGGGGTGGTCTGCCTTGGCGGGCCGTCGTGTCCATACGGTGGGCGCCTCCTGATCGGAAACATGGTCACCGATCATTCGGAGCCGATGTCCCCGCGGATGGGAGCGACCGACGGATCGGCGACCCGCATCGTCAGTCCCACCAGAACGACCAGCGATCCGAGCGGTCCAGGGCCCGGCCGTAGTCCTCGAGCGTGAAGCCCTCGAAGTTGTCCACGCAGAACGCGAAGTGCTCCGCCGCGAGAACCGTCCGTCGCTCCGCGCCCGTCGGGCGTCGCGCGACCTGGAGAACCATGGTGTCGACCCCGAGGGACACCAGCGACGCGCCGAAGCGGTCCTCCCACGACCGCAGGACGGCGGTGACATCCCCGCCCGTGAGCTGCGCGTTCGTCGCGCCCCACCAGCCGAGTGCCGCGGGCACGTCGGCCGTCCGCGCGACCGGGACCAGGAGAAGGCTGCCGCGCTCGGCGACGGTGAGCCGATCCGGCGTCGGGTCCGGCCCCCGGCGCCCGGACATCGCGCGGGATCGCCGCCCGTGCGGTTCGGGGCGCGCCGGCGGCGCGCCGGTCGAAAGAGGCATTCGCCGATCGTGCCGACTCGTGCCTGCCGCGGGCTGAAGGGACGCTTGCCCGGCGATCGCACGCGGCATTCTCGGACCGGCGGCACCGTCGACCGACTGTCGCGCAACGAAAGAACCCCGGGCCACGTACTCGTGACCCGGGGTTCTTCTCGTGTGGTGAGCGGTTCTCGAATGCACGTGAATCGCACATTCCGGGATGGATTTCCAACGATTAAGTGCCGAAATTCCAACGATTACTTCGCGGCCGGACTCCGACCTGGAGTACCTGTAGCGGGAGCTGTGGGGCATCTTGGGGGCCGCGAGTTCGACCCGCGGTCGCGGTGGTGCGGTTGGCCCTTCGCGCGGGAGCGGGCGAGCTGGCTCCTTGCCTTCTGGTGGGGGTCAGATTTCCCACGATTACTTTGTCTACGGTCATACGACGAGTGGCCGGCCCCACAGGGGTGGGGCGGCCCCACCAGTGAAAATAAACGTGCGCGGTGGTGTTCTGGTCGGTGGGTATCCGAGGTCTGCCTGGAGTTGTCGCATCCGGCGGTTGATGGACTCGCCGCGCGGTCGTCTCTCAGCGTGGCTTCGCTGCGCCGAGAGGTTGGCCACTACGACTGCGAGTGCGAGTGTGATCGCGATCATCGGTTGTCGTCGCGGCCCCGACGTCAGGTCTGAGAGTCCGGTTACCGATCTCGACTTGAGGATGCTGAACCTTTGCTCGGTGAGCGCTCGAGCGGCTTCGAAGTAGACCATGTGCTCCCACGAACCTGGTGTTAGCCCGAACTGGGCCATCCTGAGCTGATCCGGAGACAGCCCGACGGTTATTGCTGGGCTGTCGCAGCACGAGTACTGGTCCGCTGTCCACGTTGGTTCGAGCGTGGGGACATCTCCGTGGATATCCATCGACTCCGGTCGGAGCGGACAACGAACGCGGCCGAACGCCGCCGGGCAAACGAGCTGCGTCTTGACGAGCTCGGGCGCTTTCGGGCGAATGTCGGACGGCTGGCCCCGCTGCATCACACCGTGAACTGGCCGCGAGTTCCTTCCCATGAGAAGCGGGAGAGTCCGTTGCAGGCGGCGGTCGTGGTCTGCGAATCCGGGCGGCTTCGACGCCAACATCTCTCGCCCTGGCGGCACCGTGACCTTCTCTGCAATGTCGGTTATCGCAGGGCAGTAAAAGTCCCCTGCGACCATGATTGGCCCGGGTTTCCGGCCGCCTTCAGTGGCGGGCAGGCTGTCATGAATCATGATCCAGTGCTTTGGGTACCGCCCCACGTATGCGTACTGTTCGCGCACCATCGAGTCGGCGAAGCCTCGCTTGGAGTTGTATCCCATGTCGACGGTGAGATAGGGCCAGCGCGTTCGGGTGCCGTCCTTGCGCGCAGTCAGTCCGTTCTCCTTCGCATGTGCCAGCGCCCGGAGGACCGCGCCAGCGTCCCCGGATGTCGGGGGGTGTACGTCGATGCCGATGATGACGGGAGCTACGCCGTGCATACGGTTGGGTTCACCGATCCGCGTGAGCGCTGTGAGGCCAATACCTACTCCGCTCTTCGTGAGAGCAGCCTTCTGACCGTCGGTGCGGACCTTGTTACTGCGGTCACGCCCATACGGCTTGGCGAAAGGAGTGGCACCACGCCGCTTATCGCTCGCGACGCCCAGGCCGGTCATGTTCGTGGCGAGGTCGAAGATCGACTCGTCCACGACGAGATCGCCTGCGCATCCCTCGGGTGCGCGGTCCAGGACTGAGCCAGCCACCAGGCTGTTGGCCACCTTCGAGAGCAGCTCGGCTGCGTGATGCGATGCCTGTTTCTGTTCGCGACTCCGCCTGCGGACGATCTGCTGATGCTCTTCGTTGGTGATGCGCCGTGCTGGCAAGTCCGGGTCGGGGTCGATCGGCGCCAGCCTCCTGGCGAGGAATGCATGGAGCCGGGCGTACTCGGTACGCGAACTGGTCCGAACAGGATCGAGATCCTGCCCGTCCATGCCGACTTCAGCCAGCTGCTTCGGGGTGAAGTCACTGATCAATTGGAGAATGCCAGCAACCGTGGGAGGACGTTTGAGCATCACGCATAGCAGTGCCGATACCAGCACTGCTCGAATCGTGTACCGGACTCCGGCAGCTCGTCGACCTCCGGGCCCAACCGACTGCTGATGGATCTCATCGATCAGACGGTCAGCGCCGGATCGATCGATCACTCCGACCGCCTCGGCGAACAGCGACTCCGACACCGTGAGCGTAGGACGGAAGGTGCTGATCACGCTGGCACCCCCCGTCCATCGAGAGCGACCAACGTGGCGCGGATACCGTAGATCGGAAACGACGGCCGGTGGTCCTTGATCGATGCGAACGTGCTCACGTCGGCGAGTTGGACCATGAGGCACGCTGGGACCGTCTTCGCGAGGTCGTGTATCCATCGCTCCCGTGCAGCGAGCAAGTCGATCGACGTGTGCCCGTGCCTGCGAAGGTACTCGTTGAGACGATTGCCGAAGTTGCGGTCCGTGGGACCGATGCCGGGAGTCATCATGCTCGCGTCACCCACCTCTTTGGCACGCTGCAAGATTCGTTCCGAACGCGCGACGTCAACCACAGGTACATGGCGCACTCCGCCCGCACGGTTGGGAAGGGTCACCACAGCATGCTCACGGCCGAAGTAGGTCGTCGACGAAATCGACGTGCCCCGAACTCGCGACAGCTCACCCTGACGAACCCCCGCACCAAGGGCCAGATCCAGGCTCACGTACGCGCGCCGCTGTTGTTCGCCCGACAGGGATGCGGCGGTGCGATACCAGTCCGCGATCAACGTGTCGCTCGCCGGTGCCGCAGTACGGCGTTTCGGCTTCTTGCTCGCCGCCCTTGACAACGGGTACTCACGGGGATGGACCAGCCGGCCGACTGCGTAGTAGAGATACTGGTTCTGCCGGGCGCCCCGCTCGCGTCCCGTTGCGATCAGGTGATTGATATATCCGTCCACCACTGACCGACGGAACACTGACTGGACGTCGATCGGCAGAGGCGGCTGGGACTGCTGCACGATCGGGTGACAGTGTCGGTGTCATGCCGCTGAGGCGGCTGTGTTGATGATCGTCTCGTATTCGACGGGCGTCAACCGGCCGAGGCGGACCTGACGGC